>JAYUOK010000072.1:0-244310 GCA_043760925.1 Bdellovibrio sp.
TTTTGTGAATTGAAGAAGAGTTGCAATGCGGGCAGTTCATAGGAAATGAGTGTTGCAATTTGAAAAACCCTGCGTACAGGGATTTTAGCTATTAGAAAAGGACTTAAGTTCCGGATTTCAGATGAATTTTTGCTTTGGGTTTTGGCTTTTATGTACAACCTTGTGGGTCAGTTTCCGATTTACAAGAAGTGTGATGATTGATGAAGATCATTGGCCATAATGCACCAAGCTCATCAAAAACGCACCAGTGCACATTATTATTTTACGACCAAATAATCCGAAGGTAGCAGCAACGGCAGAATCGGCACGCGGCTAAAAACGGGATCAAACGTAAATGAAAAACTCGATAAGCTCATCAGTACGGCTTCGCCGATGATAACTCCGGTGTATTTTCCGGTGTAGCGCGAATCAATCCTTGGCGCATTCATTAGAAGTCTTTCGTAGTGAACTTCGCGTGGAGGTTCTCCCGCGACACTTTTTCTGCACGAGGCATCTTGAAATCCTGCGATAGTACCTTGAGCCGCTGCAAGTGTTGCTGCATTTTGCTGATCATCACGGCTTTTTGTCGGGTGGCTGGTTATTCGATGTGTAAACGGAGTCAGTCCTGAGTTTGGATTTGCTTTGTACCACGCATCAACGTTGGTCGGATAGCCGACATCATTTTCACAGTGTGATTGACCCACTCCTAAATTAATCCAAGTGCTACTGACTAGTTGTAAGTTTGTATTATTGGTTGAGCTTGGGGCTTGTTGCACGTAAGAAATTTTACCATTGATAAATATCGGGCCGGTTACGTGCACGCGACATCCGTCTCGAGTCGTTAATGTTAAATCTTTCAGGAATAAAGTTCCTTTAATGACCAGATCGCCGTCGCACGTTAAGTTAGTAGCCGTAAAGTAAGTTCCAGCTTTAACCAGGCCACTTAAACCAGGCGAAGAATCTTGATTCTTAAAATAAGTCATCTCGGCAGATCCAACACGCGTGCGCGAGATCATAACATCGGCGCTAGGCGCCCCAATATAGATTTCGGTTTTCGTCGATACCACGGCGGCAGGAACCACGGCTTTTACGTACTGTGCGAGCGTCGTTGCGGCAGCTTGAGCTGCATTCGGTATAGGATAAGGCGCAACTAAATACGTCGCTGGCTTAAACGGAAGGTTCTGCGCGGGAACAATCACTTCTTTTAAGTCAGCGGTCAAAAGCGCTGCACCAGCGTGATCGTTATAAAATGAATAAGGTGATTCGAAAGGATTAGCGTTTACATTTGCTAACGCATTTTTTCCGAAAAAGTAATCACTACCAAAACCAAAATCTGTGATTAATTTAGAAGTTGATTTCAAGTGACAAGCGGCGCAACCGACGCCGCGAACCGCTAGCGAAGGCTCTAGGTTATGAAATGGATTACCTACGTTAAATGTAACCACTTTTTTGCTAGTTTCGCCGTACGAATTTTTTGCGGTAAATTCAAATGAATCATTGCCACGAAAATTGGTGTTTGGCGTGTAAGCAAAGCGATTGATCCCCACCTGTCGTAATAACCCAAAGGCCGTTTTAACTTCGCGGATGTTTTCATCCAGTGATAATAGCGCTTTCGGAGACTTATCGTGATAATCGGTAACGACGATCGCAAGCTGCGTCGCTACGGTATTCATTTCAAAGCCAATCGTATCTGTTATAATCGTCGGAAAGCGGCCGGTTCTAACGACTTGAATATAAATCGGCACTTGATGTGGATCTTTGACGCCAGTTTCCTGTTCAATATATTGAAATTCATCATCGCCAAAAAATTTTTGGGCCGGTAGGTAAGTGAACTCACCCGTTTCAGAGTTAAACGAAGTAATCGTGCCATGGGTCGGGTGACGGGTGATCGTAAAGACAGAGCCTCGTCCACTGATGCTTGTAAAAGTTTTTGGTTGGGCTACCAAGGCGGTGTCTTCATTCGTTTTGAAACTTTGCACCGAAGAAGTCGAAGCTAATTCAAGATAACGGACATCTGTAAATGCGGTTTTGGAACAGTTTTGAAATGAAGCGACTAGAAATAAAGAAATGATGACAAGCATCGCGCTAGTAAAATAGCGTTTGAAAATAGTAGTCTGCGATTTCATCCGACCCCCTGGACATAGTGCTTATCGGTTTTTAAATAAAAAGATGTAGTTCTCTCTAAAGTGTATCACTTTGAAGCATCAATTATTTTTTGCATATCAGTGTTATTTCTTTCGATTACTTGTTGCTGGGCCCCCATTAGATAGCCTGGATAGTCTTCGATTTTTTTGGCGTTGGGCTTACGGCCAACCATATCCGCTGGCGGTCGCTGAATTTTCAGAACATGATTGTAGCCTTTGCCCATGTTGACATTGAAATCAATGGTTTTACCGATAACAAAGATCTCGGCCTTACCAGCTTTAATGTCTTTCTTAACCTGATCTTGAGCTTATTTCAGGGCGATTAAATTTTTTTCGGCCATTTCATTCGAACTTTTATAGGCCATTTGCGACAAATAGGCACGAGGCCGCTTTTGCGCCGGCCCTATAGGCAGAAGCTTCACTACCATGTTGAAAAAAAACGCTCGTAAGGTTTATTTCCGGACTTTTCATGTTTCGGAACTGAAATTTCAAAACCAAATGGTTCACTGGTGATCGCTCCGGTCTTTTTATCTTGCTTGAACTTTCCGAGCTTTGTAAAAGTTCATGCGTGCGACAATTTATGTTTGAAAGTTTCAACAACAGAGATTGCATCCGAAGTAACAATGAGGTTCCCAGTGTCAGGTTCAAACATTCCGCTTATTCCATACGGAGAATAGTTTTCGTGATAAATTGCCCGGCCTTTACCATTGTTAAAATCTTTGAATTTTTGACACTCTGGCGAATCAAGTTCAAATCCTCGTTTGCTCAGGGCGGGTTTTGCAGGATTATCTTTTGCGCCACTAGCAATTTTATTTTCTATGTTAGCGACTTCTTGCTTGGCCCAGTTGCCCTCAACATCAAGTGGCTTTTCATCGACGGTCAGATAAAGGTTGTGCATCGGCCCGGCCTTTTTTTTTATATTCGATATCTTGATCGCAAGTTTTACCAGCTTCACTGGCGGTATAAATTAACATGGGCCACATTAGTAATGTAGCCTCGGCAATCGCAGAACCAGTGATAGCTCCTGTTGCAAGACGACTTCTCTCAAGTTTCCGACCAGGAAGTCGTGGAGCTTCTTAAAATGAATCAGAAAAATAATTTAATTATAAATTCTGTTAACAAAATCAGTGATTTAAAAATTCCGGTCGATCAAGTGGGGTCAACTATGCGGGCCAATAGGTAAGTATAGGGCGTATCATAATCTTCCCAATAAAGGGTGCTCAGCAGCCGTTAAACCAGAGCAAGGTGGCCGAGCTTGGCGTTGATCATTCATTAATGGAATGCTCTGCGGAGGCCTACTTGTGAACGTGCTTGGGGATGGAATGGCCGCTCTCGCATCTGAATTTTTTTACAAATTCAGCCGTCATCACACCTTGAGTCAGCGCACCAGTCGGTGCTAAAACCACATAACTTTGCCCGCCGTAGCGAGCCCAACGCTCGAACCATCGATTCAAAGGCAAACTTGAATTCAAACTAAAAAATACAATCATTTTTTTTTCAACGGGGATTGCTATGAAGTAAGCATTATTAACTAATGATGTTTCCACACCCTGGATTAAAATTATATCACTCTTAAATTCGACTTCAGACTTGCGAAGTACCTCATCAAGCTTGGCGTTTCCGCCAAGATAGTTTTCAATCAAAACAGTGCCAGATTGCTGATACCGGATTTGCTCGACAGATTCTAGGGTTTGCATTTTGATTTTCGAGAAGACTTGATTCAAAACAGGTTTCGTTGAAGCAGTGGCAATAACCTCGGCGGTATCGCTACCAAAAAATTTCGAAAACGTGCTAGGCCGCTCAGCTTCGTCCAGAAATCTAAAAATTCTAAGCTCTGGATCTAGACTAAAACTAATCGGGTCTTCTTCAAACTGAAAGATCGATTCGGTCTGTGCCATCAACTCGTTTTTGACAACAGATCCATCACTGAATTGAAAGTTTAATGCGACCGTTAAACCACGTAGGCGTTCAACCGTGGACATCGGCATATTCACTTTGACTGCTGCTTTGCTTGGACCGTTCGCGGGCGTGAGGTCAGCTGTGAGTGTTTGCCACGACACGGCTCCGGTTTTTGTGATCCATTCGGTATAAAAATGGTCTAATGTCTTAGCGCTTACTTGTGAGTGCAATTGAACCTGATTGAAAAAATCGCGGTAGGTTGCTTTTTGAAATTTAAAAGTTTTATAAAAAGACTTTATTGCCTGATCAAAGCTTTTTGTACCGACTAGGCCTTCAAGCATCATAAACATCATTGCACTTTTTCCGTAGCCGATCGCTTGCAACGATTTATCTTCCCCGCGGGACGTAAACTGTTGCAAAGAAATTTCTGATTCATTTTTAACGTAGTCGGCGTATTCGGTTAGAATTTTGCGGCGGTAAACCAACTTTTCTTTTTCGCTCAGTATTCCGTAATCAGCACCGAAAGTCGTAAGCCCTTCGCACCAATTTCCGCTTGCGTGGTCAACAAAAACTCCATTACCCCACCAAGAGTGTAGGAGCTCATGCGGTAAAGACGTCGTTAGGATGAACGGAAAGCGTAGCAAATTCGAGCCAATCCAAGTCATTCTTGGAAACGCGTAGCCTATTTCGTCTGAAGATTCGACGACCGAAAAGTCTTGATAAGGATAGGGCCCAATTCTTTCTTCAAATAGTATTAAATACTTTTCAAGTGCGGCAATTAACTTAGCCGCCAAAACGTCATCTGATTTCTGCAAATAAATAAATATTTTATTAGAATTTCCAGCGTATTTTTTAAATGCGCCGAAAACCAATGAAACTCCGGCAGGTGATTTTCCGACGGCCGAATGAATGAATTCAAAATTAGGCTCAGCGCTTGTACTGACCTGAAATGTTTGAGCGTCTTCGGTTTCAATACGGGGATACCAATTTTGTTCTTCAATAAAATAATTTACTTTGGTCAACTCGACTGGCAGTTCGTAAGTTATGTGGGAAGTTCTTACCGCGGGTATGAAAAATTCAGTCGCGGTGTCGGTTACGGAAATTTTAGTTTCTTCATCATAGCTAATGACATGCGCTTCTTTTCGTAGTCGAAGTGTTTGTGCATAGCTTGAAGTAACGTCCGCGACGATCAAAAGCTTATCGCCGGTTTGATTTATTTCTAATCGAGTTACGATGCTGGCATCAGCCCAATTTGACGAAAAAAATAAAGCCGTCATCAGGGATAAAAGTAAATTTTGCATATAGACTCGCGATCATTATTCAATATTAGAATGTGCGCTTTTAATCCAACTGTCATTCTCAGGCAAAAAAGTAAAAAACCTGCATCGCTGCAGGTTTAGTGTCTCGCCAGAGGCTCATTTCCGTTGAGACTTTCTTCAGAAACATCCAAAGAACACATGATCATTTAAATGATTGTCTCGACCTCAGCAAGATAAAAATTGGTGGGGCTACCCTAAAGTCATTGAATCACAGGGGCTTACCGTAAATCGAGCGTATGCAATCCTATTGCAAAAAGCAAAGGCTTTGGGGTCTCAGTGGTAACATTGAATTCAGGGTTTACGTATTGCATTTGCAAGATCGACTTCTAGCTGAGGTAGTAGGCCCCACTCAGAAAGGTGTCGTAGAAAAACGGCCGTGGTTCCATTGGTCCAACCGAACCCATCTTCATTTCCATAGATTTCAGTGTCTTCGGGAAGTTTAATCGAGCCATCTTTAGCTTGGTATTTTTCGAAATATTTTTGGCCATTTTTATAATATGAAACCAAGACCATCAAACTGTAATCGTAAGCTAGTCTTTTTGCTTCAGTAACAAGGCCGTAATTTAATAAGCTTTGAAATGCGATTTCGTTCAGCGGGGCCCAACTCCAAGACCCATCCCATTGCCCGGTGCCTTCTTTATCAGTCGTATGTATTGCTAGATGGCCTTTCGGTTTTAAATGCGATAGCAAATTTCTAAGAATGATTTTTGCGCGGGCCTGATCTTTGTAAACCGAAAAATAAAATGGGAAGAATGAAGCGGCCGTGATGGTTGTTGATAGTCCTGTTTGCTCACCGGCAAATTTATAATCGACGTAAAGACCAGTGCGATCATCTTTTAAGTGTTCATTTAGCTTCTGATTGATTCTTTGCGATTCATTTTTGTAAACAAGCGCGCGATCTGTTTGACCCGCTTTTTCTAACAGAGCACTTAATTTTTCGGTGTAGCCCATCAACATAAAGTTGAGGTCGACGGGTAAGTAATTTTGCGGCTCTTGTGCGAATCGCGTGTAAGAAAAATCCCAGCCCGATTCAGCATAGACTCTTTTAGCATGATTTTCATGTGGTCGAGCTTCGCCAATTCCGGTTTCGGGTCGGATAACCACCTTGTGAGGGTCGTGACTTCCGCCGGCACCGTCTGAATAACGAAAAAGTCCGTGGCTAGATACATAACGATCGGTACCACGCCAAATGTTTGTATAATATAAATCTGAGACATTTAAAATTCGTTTCTCGAGCGAAGGTGACTTTTGTGTTTTTGAAAAATTGAGTAGTTTATGTTGATCTAGCAATGCGACCATTTCTAAAAAAACCGGAAATTGAGTGCGAGTTAAATAATAAAATCGATTACCGTTTGGAATAATTCCGTATTTTTCAAAAAGATAAACGTAATTTTCAAGCATTCCGAGGGCGGTGCGACCATAGCCACTTTCGATCAAACCTTTCATGATCCAAAATGAATCCCAAAAGTAGCTTTCTCGAAAGCGTCCACCGGCAACCACGTAAGCATTGGGCATAAATAATTTAGTGTCATCGGTTTCTTTCGTAGTCTTTCGCAATAAGACTTCCCAGCTTTCATGCAGCTTATGCAAGGCATCGGCGATGAGGTGATTTGCTAAGTTTGAGTTATCGGTTGAGCGCATCAACCCTTGGCGGATTAAAGCCGCTTGTAGTGGATGATTTATTTTTCGCGCTTCTTGATCGCCCTCAGAGAAACGCGCGACGTCTGGTTTAATCTGATGACCTAAACGATAATTTTTCAAGACATAGGCAATTAGTTGAGCGTGGGTAAAATGGGAACCATCATGATCGACTGGGTTTAGTTTCTGCGGGTATGTCGGGCCAGACTTTACGTCATAAAGTGGTGTTGCGTCGGCAATCTGCTTGAAGTCGGTGATGGGACTTTGGTTCTTTTTAATTAGTTTTAACAAATAAAGGCGAAATGATTCATCTTTTAGAATATGAATAATAACTTTATCAGCTAGCACCGTTGGGGTTTTTACGTTTTTTGAATAGGGAGTCCACTGCACTTCTAAAGTAGGAGTAGTGGCTATTACAGAAAATAAAGATTGGCAGCGGTTTCCTTGGCTTTCCGCTTGGCCGGATAAAAATATCGATAAGCTAAAGATTAAAAAGATAAGTTTCTTCATATTGTATTTAACTTCAAGACATAGACCTGGCAGCGATTGTAAGCAGCTTGCTGGCTAGGAATAAATAGGGCGCGGGTCAAATTTGTTGTACAGCCGCCCACTTATTTTACACGAGGGTGCATCAAAACGAGATGGCCGATTACTTTGTAAAGTTCAGCCGCCCGTTAGTGATCCGCTATCACTAACAACAAAGTTGTCAGCGTCTAAATAGTAGCCGTTAAACCTAAATCCCTTCTGATCTCAACTGCTTATAGTAAATAAAAATTAGATATCACCTATTTTACTAACTCAAAGTTCAGTTTGAGCCGATTAGATGACGTTATTAGCCGGATCGATATTTGCTCTATCCAGTACGGGAGAATCTATGAAGTTTTCAAAACCGCAAATGAATACTATTTGTTTTTACACGGTGTTGACTGGACTCCTTGTGATTATATTTCAAAACTGCGCACCAGCAAAGCTAGGTAGTTCACAACTGTCGTCTGAAAAATTGCAGTCCACATATGCGAGCAATGGACCTAACCGTGTACCGGCACCTACCCCTGTGGCACCAAGACCTGTTATAACAACACCCGTTGCTCCGGCGCCGATAGCTCCAAGGCCCGTTGCTCCCGCACCCGTTGCTCAAGCACCAGTTACGCCAGCACCAGTCGTTCCAGCTCCCGTTGCACCAGCACCAGTTACGCCAGCACCAGTCGTTCCAGCTCCCGTTGCACCGGCACCAGTGGCGCCAGTGCCTGGGGTTACAACCCCACATACAACATGTGATAGCCTCATTGCACAAATCGGGATTGATAATTTAAGTAAGCCATCGATTTCTGTTTCTAGAACGGCAACCGCATTTGTTTTTGATATCGATGGCAGTACCCACGATCGAACCGATGCGGTGAAGCCTTTGTCATTTGATCCGACGGCTTTTGGATTTTCAATTGGATTCGCCGCCGGGGATATGGCGACCACTAACGCAGGAATTAATCTACCTTTTGAAACTGGCCAGTCAGGTTACACATGGAATATTTTTCCTCGCGCAGGCGTTAGAGCTAGATTTACATTTAAAGCCACATACAGCGAAGCGATTGATGATTTACGAAGAGGAACCATAAGCTACTTTTGTAATGGCAGTCGGATCGGATCAAGTTATGTCTATCTTCCGTATGCTAACGATCCCGACGCTTGTACAAAAAAGGGTGGAACGGTCATCGACGGAACATGCCAGTTCAAGACCTATTGCATGAATGCGGCCGATGCCGCAGACCAAATTTACTTGGGAGCTAAGAATGGTTATTCAACTTGTTTTGGCGCAAAGCCTACGCTTCTTGATCGGTGCGCCCAAGAAACTGGTGGAACCAAATCTTACGTTGCTCGGTGTCCGCTTATAAATTAAAATGCAGTGCCGTAAGCATTACGAACTTTGGTGACCAGAGGGGCGCACTTAAAAAGTAATGCTTTTAAATCCAGAAACGATCAATCATTCAAAAAATTATCATAGCTTTTTGCATAGCTTTTGGCGGGCCTCTTTCAGTCAGTGTCTAGGGCTTACACAGGCTTTTGGAGCTAGACTGGAAGCAGAGCCATATTGCCAGGCATAGAAAATGCTATTCTGATATCTGTGATATCCGTAGCTTATGAGAGGGCTTAAAATGAAATTACTTTTAGTTGTATTGTTTCAGGTTTGTTTAAACTTCGTGGCCGTTGCCTTTGCCAGTCCCACCGAGGCTATTGGACCCCACCATCCAATCATTCTAATTAAGAAAAACGTGAATCCTCAAAATCAAATGGTCGCCTACACAAAGGTC
This sequence comes from Bdellovibrio sp., assembly GCA_043760925.1. GTDB lineage: Bacteria > Bdellovibrionota > Bdellovibrionia > Bdellovibrionales > Bdellovibrionaceae > Pseudobdellovibrio. Next base: position 9,286 of record JAYUOK010000072.1, read on the forward strand.
AATTCTGCTTGCGAATTTGTTTTGGATCAAAATCAAAGTCCGCTTTTTGACTTTTACTGGCTGATGGATGGCGTGAACTATAAGCCTGTCCATCCAAGAATTAAAAATGAAATCCGCAGTCGTTTAACACTCGACCGCAGTCATGATGCCAGAACCTTCTCGGCAAGCATTAATGATCTTAAAGAACTTGATACTGATTTAGAGGACGCCCGAATGACAGTGAAAAGCCGCGCTTCAAGGCAAGCTTGTGTTGTTGAAGGCTTTATGACCTTGGGCCCTTCCGATGGCAATGCGGTTGTTAAAATAAATTCCATTTATACAGAAGGACGCGGTTTATTAAGACCTAAAGTCGTTTCTGTAACGATCGAAGGAATTTCTGTTCGAACGGGCCAACCCATCACTCGAACTTACAGAGGCAAGTAAGCTGATTAATCAACCTGAAAAGGTGATGTAAATTTACGTTCAAATCACCAACCTACGGATATGATTCCGTTGCTCTAACCAGCTAAGCGACCCCACCACGGCCTAAGGGTTGGAGATGTCACTTAACGGCTCACTGTTTGCCAAGTAGTCGATCTATAGCTGCAGAATCGAACCTACGAATCTTTAGGAGGGCATCATCTTCGCACTTCGCTATTTAAGAGATAGCGGCCACCAAAATCGTAAAAAGGTACATCTATGAAAATAAGCTCACGTTTCTTATCGATATCATCAAAAATCTGTTTGTCCTTATTAGGGGTTTCTACTTTTGTATTACCGCTTCAGCAGTCGATTGCTAAGCCGTTACCAGCCACCGTGCAAATGAATATGGACTATTTAAAACAGCAGGCCTTCGAGCTTTGCCAGCAGCCTTTTAAAACACCGATCATTGCTGCTATTCCAATGCTCGATCCGCCGAAAACAGGCGGGCTTGAGGCTGAAGGAATGGTCTATCAAGAAGAACTTGAAGTTCGAACTAAGAATCTTTTAGATGCAAATCAGTTTTATTTTTCTTCGCGCCCAAGATTAACAGTGAACAATCTGCCGATGGATATCTATGTCGATACGACAAATTCAGGAAATTACGACTTAAAAACATGGGCTGATGCAGATCCAGATTATTCTTCGCCGCTGATTCGACCGGCCATCGATAAAAATAAAATTCCGGAGGCGGGCAAGGTTTTAACCGAGATTATTATTGGTCACCGATCGCCGAAAGGTGATTACCCGCAATTATTCGACATTCGTTCTAGCGCCTATGTGCGCTTCGCGGGCTTTCCACCGCAGATTGCCGGAGCTTCACTTCGCTTAGGTGCTCACAATATTTTTAGTCAAGGTGCGAAAAAACAGGGTGAACAAGCTCAGTCGAGTGCTGAAGACTTTCCGTTTATAAGAACTATTTTTATATCGGCGCCGGACGAATATAAAGCCATTGCATACTTGTTAGTTGATAGTCATTTATTCTGCGGCGCTTTAAAACTTGAAATGGCGCCAACGCGAAAAAACGCAATCATTACGGTCGACAGTCATTGGTATACACGTCAAGATTTTTACTGGAAAGCAAACCCACATTCAGGTCTTGTCGCGTACAGCAGTATGTTTTGGAAACGACAGCAAGTGCATAATGGCGTTTTCCATAGCGCGGCTCATGATTCTGATACGATGTCGGTGGGCTTTGCTGATGGCCGCCAAGAAAAAGTCGCCCTCAATCCCCCGATGGCGGGTTTAAAAATTCAAGAATTAAGTGACGGAAGTTCCAAACCTATAAGTTGGACTTTAGCTAATGAAGACCGCGACCCGTCCCATTACGCTGATTTTAAACCGGCCTTAGGAAATACCAATTACGACTTACGCGCTAGTTATAAAGTCGATATTTTAAAAAGTAATATTAAAACCGGAGTCAGCCTTTATCAACTGGCGGCTGACGGCGAATACGGCGACAACATTGTTGCAGTGTCAACGATTCGACAAGATGTGATGAAAGCCAAAAACGTAAATCAATCAATCTATTTCAAATACAAGACGACCGCGTTTTATCCACCAAAAAAAGCGACACTTAAAGCAAAAGGCGTGGATCAATGTGAATTTATACGTCAAAAGCTTTCGGCGCTTCCGGCATCTGGCGGAACCGTCGACATTCCAGCGGGAATTTTTAATTGCAATGCGATGATCGTCGTTAAAAAAAGCAATGTGAAAATACGTGGAGCGGGCATGAAGTTAACAACACTTCGCCTTGCTGATCAAACACCAGCCCCGGTATTAGTGATCGGTGATGAAAAAGTCATTCAAGATACCAATGGCAACTTTATTACGGCGACCCGAGTGAACAATATCGAAGTTTCTGATCTCACTGTAGACGGTAATTTATTGAACCAAGATCCAAGAAATGAATGTGGTGAAGGTATTTGTGACGGAGATGTTTCGAATATCCGTAACAATGCAATTACGATTCGTGGAGCCTCGTATGTAAGTTTATATCGAATCACTACGCACAGTGCAATTTCGGGCGGTTTAGTGACTGAAAAGTATTGCGATCACTTACTCATTAAAGATTTCACTTCGTATGGAAATTATTTTGACGGATTCGCGGGCTATCAGACTACGGATAGTCGTTTTGAAAATGTAAACTTGTCACGTAACCGTGGTGCCGGCATTTCAATTGATATTCAGTTCGATAAAAATATCTTTTCTGGCGGACAGCTTGTTAGCAATGGTGATGTGGGAATTTTTGCCAGAAATTTAAGTGGAAATGTTTTCGAAAAATTGACCATTAGCAAAAGCGGAAATCACGGGGTATTTTTGGCCGAAGCTGAGCATGCTGGTACTTGTGCTAACGATAATGAATTTCGCGATATCGTTATCGAAGAATCGAAAGGGCACGGGATTCATATTGCCAGTCCGTGCACTGGCAACACAGTGACCAGAGCAAGTGTATTTAAGAATAATTCTTCCGGTTGTTACTTCGTTAATCCGAACACGACGATGAGTGTTTCTGCTGCGACTATCTGCCAGTAGAAGATGAAGCGTCTCGCGCGTGAAGCGCCGACAGAAAACTAGCGTAGCTCCAAGTCAGGTCTAAAGCTGACACGGGGACACCAGCTTGACGATCAAACTGCTCTGACATTTCGCCTTGCGAACCGGTGTAATATCGAACAGTTTCAAAGTATTCATCGCCACGCAGCTTTAGATTGGCAATTAAATTTCGACCCATCGGTGATTGAACCGCAATTGTTTCGAATTCGTTCAAAGAATGATCCGGTAAAGATGGATCGTTCATCGCTAGTATTCTTCGAAAAAATCTTAGGTTCTGTTCAGTGATCAGAATTGATTCAGAATTTTGAATGGCAATTGCGACCTTAAAATAAAATTCAGCAAACGCTAAGGTGGTCATGTACCAGGGGTTTCCACCAAAATAAACATCATCTGAAAAACGACCGATTGCAGGTGCTTGATTTTTTAAATTCACAACATAAATTTTTTCAAATTCATTTTCTAGCAGATAGGCCGTTGATAAAAAACGATCTAGCTGCGGGCCAAAAAATAATTGATGGTTATCGCCAGTCAGGTGATTACTGTGCAAAGAAGCCAAAATGACTGCGGTATCTAGATTTGAAATTTTATACTGGCTACCAGGTGCCACTTCTAGATTTCGACTGGCTCCAATCATAAGATTCTTATTGTCCCAATATTTTTCAAGCTCGACTTTGGCAAGTTCTGCAGCATTCAGTAATTCGATTGAAAATTCCCGGTCGGCTTTAAAAAATTCAGCGCCTTCCCCTAATGCCGTTAGATGCGCCGCTTGCGTGTAGAAGTGTAAACCCTTTAACTCTTCCCAAAGATCAAAGCAGGGTAGCTGCCAGTTTAAAATAACATACTGAAGATCACGTTTTATAACCTTTGCAGTACGCGAATAATAAACATCGTTCATGGGCCGCAATTTTAGAAAGCGCATTAAAGCTAGCGCTCGAAGTGCTGGCCCATCTGACTGCGGCCGCGACCACGGCGTGGTGTCTACTTGACCGCTAACTAAGTACCTAGGTTCACCTAAGCCCATCGGGCTTGGTTCGTTTTGTTGAAGCTCTGACAACTGAATAAATTCTTGGATCCGTTTAAGATAAATTGAATTATTTTCTTCCTTTTCGCTCGCATAAAGTAGAATGACTTGGTCGATCGTTAAGGCGGCATCCCTGATCCAATGAAAATAATAATTCGGATTGTTTTTCGAAGGCGATGCAATCACTGTCCCGGGCGCAGTGCCTTCGGAAGAAATATTTTTCATCATGCGATCGACAGAAATCTTTTTTTGCGACTGCAACCAATCCTCTAAAGATAAATCTTCAACGGAGGCCAAGGCCCCAAAAGAAAAACTTAGAATTACGACTAAAAAAAGATGAGCTGCCTTCATCAAGCTTACTTTCTGTCGCGCAATGGTTTTACGAAGTACGCTTTACTTTCGCTACCTAGAAGTTCACTTTGAAAACCAGTCTCAGATAAATCAACACCGGTCATTTCAAAAGTTTTATCTGCCAGCACATCCGTCACTGAATATATTTTTTTGCGATCTGCGCGCGTCCACTGAATTCGCGATAAGAACCCCGCATGATTTGACGTCTTAGTGGTAATCCACAGTGAATCCTCATTTGGATTTGCGCGAGCAAAAATCACGGCGCGGTCTCCACCATCTTTGAACTTCACGTGCGGAATAATTTTTGTTTCATCTAGAATCCTGTCGATCACGGATCGGCGCGCATGGGCATCGTGAATCAGAAAGTAAAAGTCGGTATTAAAAACATCGTAAATTGGCACCTTCACATAATACAATAAGCCAGTGCCGATTCGACACTGATAACCCAGTACATCCATCGGTGAAGTCGGAATGCTTGCACAAATCCCATGTGGTCTTTGCACTTTGATTGTGTCGGCAGTATCTGAATCGATCAAACTAAGAACGGAACCACCACCATCAATAATTTTTAGCAGCGTTTGCTTCAATTCAATAGGTGTTAATCCAGTATCTTGATGAATGACTAATTTGCACTTATTCAAATCCAACAAATCGCGCGTTGGGTTCAGGTTCCAATGATGAATCCGTGGGTTAATCCCCGAATGCATTAATAATCCTAGTAAGCCGCCAGCCCAATCAGATTGTACAATTCTTGAGTTTAGGTTTCGCGCACCCGTCGGAATATGTGCGTCCGAATCTTTAACCAAACATACGGCATCTTCAAGCTCGTGCGCTTTCCCTAAAAAATCCCCGTAAGGTCCGACAATTTTTTCGCCAATTTTTTTAAGTAACTCAAACGGAGCACGCGCTTGGGCATCAGGCCCTAAAGCCGCATCAAAATACAAAGTTTCACCGTGAGTGCCGTTATTTTTCCAAACATTGCGCGTATCCACGGCCAGAAATTCGTTCGCGACGATACTGTCTAGTTCGCCCCAAAAAATATGTGTCAGTTCATTTTCTTGAACGTCTTTGTATTTCTCGCTATTTTTTAGCTTGTTAAAGTACGGAGTGATCGCGGCCTTCATCCAGTGCGGCTGCCAGTTGTTACCCTCGTGAAAATAATAAACGAATAAAGCCTTTAAGCCATGACCAATCGTAGTCAAGTAAGTCTGTTGTCGGGATGCCTCAGAGACGTGAATCCCTTTCCACCAGCCACCTTGAATTTCGGGCCCCATGACCCAAGCTTCACGTTTTCCTAAGTACGCATCGGATGCAGAATCTGCCGCTTTCACATCGTGATCGGTCTTAAACGGTAAATTAAATAATGTCTTTTCATTCGTCTCGTAAGTCTTCGGATAAAGATTAACGGTCATCATCCCAATGTTTTTTGAATTTCGTAATTTATAATTCGGAAGCAGACCGTTTTCAGTCGCATTGTAACTTTCAGCCAAAGTAAATAGCACGCTGGGTTCGCGCACGCCAATGCGGGTCCACATGCTTCTAATTTTCTGCAGGTAGATGGCAAGCGAGTAATCTTGAAATCGGTACCAGTCTTGATCTTCACCTAAGTTAAGACCATACTTGACCGGGGGTTTAATTTCTTCCCAGTTTTGCCATAGGCGATTGTGCTTAGCATTTAGAATACTTAAAGTTTTATAATTCGTTTTCAAAAACTGCTGGTACTGACTGGTCGCGCGCGGGCCATAATCATGACTGTAGATCGACTGCCACATAAAATTAGTTTCGTTATCGACTTGAATAAACGAAACGGGTCGACCCGGACCAATTTCAGATTTTAGAACTTGCTGATAAACAGTCTTTAGCCAAATTTCCGAATGTCGTAAAAAATCGGGATCGATATAACTAAATAAGGTCGTCTTTTGTCCCATGGGGTTTCTAGAGTGGCTATCAGAATATTTTTTATGAAACCAAAGTGGAATAGCCCCGAAGCCTAAAAATCCCCACTCGGCATTAATAAAGGGACCAGGCCTTGCCATAATATGTTTGATGCCGTGCTGTTCAATCATCTTGATAAAGGTAATGATATCCCGCGAAGGATAATCCGCATTTCCATCCCCATCTTCATCAGCAGTTCCGGTGAAATCAAACTTGCCTTCGGCATACTCGTGAAAATCCCAAGGAATATAGAAGCTAATCACATTCATTTTTGCTTCGACCATGCGATCCAAAGCTTGATTCCATAATGCAATCACCTGACTGCGTGGGATATTTCGTTCCATGCCACCGCGAAGACGAAAATACTGAAGCTCGGCACCGTACAATTGCGGCTGCGCTTGACCATCGATCCATAATTGGTCGGTATGAATTTGCACGGTTCCCGCAGTCGCTTTAGGTAGCCCCGCAGTAACGGTAAATAAAAATGAAAAACAAAGACTACTTTGTAGTATAAATCGTAAAATCGAAAATTTAGAATTGGCCTCAGGTTGAGTCAAAAAATCCCCCTCTGTAAGAAGCTCTAGACCTTATACAGAAACTATTTTCAGTCAACCCCGCCGGTTAGAAAGCGCCACTTAAATGGGCTGATTGATTGAATACAACGAGATAGATGCAGGATTTAGTAGGCGAGCTGTTTTACTAATAAGCATTTAACATAATCCACTGCAGTTGTTCGATTCGCATGTATCCATTATTGCCAGGACTCGGAGCCCAAGAATTTTTTCAAGATCGGGTAGGAAAAGAAAATTTAAAATTAAATGAAAAATGCGATTATTTTTTTACGGCAGAAGATAAGGCTTTTGAAAGCAAAAAATATGACAGCAAGCTTCGCAGCAATTTTAATTTAGAACTTAAAAAATGTAACCTAAGAACACGTGAGAATAAAAAAATCCTCAGGCTGGCGTTTTGGCTAACCACCAACCTGCATTCCGGGCAATGGCAACGCGTGATCGCTATTAGAGCCGCGATCATCACCAAAACCAGGATTTACGCCTAAAGCCTGAATTCGGCTCGTATAGTAGTCTGATTGATCCAGTCCCATTGACTGCATAAATGTCACAAGCATTCGATTGTAATTACGGCTGGCTGGAGCAGAAGGGGTGTAATCAATAAATTTATTGGTTTGCAATGCGCCACCACCGCTGCCCGCAATTAAAATAGGTCGATCGACATAATCATGCGCGTGAGTGGCTTGTTCATTACCCACGTAAACAATGCAGTTGTCTAAATAAGTCCCGTTGGTACCTGGCTCAGGTACATCTAATTGATTAATTAAAGCCGCAGCCTTTTGCATATGCCACTGGTGAATTTTTCGCATATCTAAGGATGCTTCGCCCGCGGCCGAGTGGCCATGGTTGTGCCAAATGCCAGCATTGACTCCCAAAAGCGAATCAAAGTTAAGATCGTCCACTCCACGAGATAAAGTTAAGCTTGCAATTCGGGTGGCGCCGCACTTGATGGCCGCCACTAGAAGTTGTGTATATACATCTATCATAGGACCACGATCAGTAGCAGAATCTCGATTATAAGATTTTGTTGGTGCCGTCGCCGAACAAGTCTGCGAAATATTTTGAACCGAGGTCTGAAGCTGAGCGATCATCGACATATGATCATCAAGGATAGACTTGTCGCGGATGGTGGCCCGTGGATTTGCTTTGAGTGATCGGTACTGTTCCAACACTTGATCGACCAAAAGATTTTCTTTATTTCCGACAGGAGGCGCACTGGTCATATTAAAAACAGAGTTGAACGCAGTCAACGGTTGTGTAAAACGAGTCGGGAATTCCATTTTTCCATTGCGAAAATCCCAACTTAAATCAATTTCAGGTTCAAGATCGTGAAGACTCGTTCGTAAATGCAAAGCTCTAATCATTGGCTCTGTGGGATAAATTTTACTTGAATAAGCCATAATTTGATCAATACTTGGTCCGAAGTATTTCGGATCGGGTTGAATTGAAAATATAGGACCTCCGCGCCCCATGCTTCCCGCCAATACGGTTGCCATCTGGTGTCCGTTCAAGCTTGGGTAAAGCGAGCCTAAATTTTTTAAAACTAACATCTTCGAGCGAACATTGCCAAATTCGGGACCAATTAAATGCGAGACTGCGTTTGCCGTGGGTCCAGCGATATCGGTCAGTTTCATTTCACGGTGGGTCGATCCCACCGCCGTCATGCGACTTAAATTGCTATCTGGAGGATACCAATCAGGGCGGTATGTCCCGTTAGCATTACATAAAGTAATAAAGCGGCGCAGAGGGCTAAGGGGGGCTGTGGCGGCCATAGCTCTAGGAACAAGTGATTCTAAAAATGGAAGCGTTAAAATAGAGCCTCCAAGTCCTTGTAAAAAATATCTTCTGGTTACTGGATTAAATTTCATATTACTTCATCCTTCGCATTTTAAACTCTGGGTTTACGATAGTCATTTTGATTGTATCTAATAAAGTAGCATTGGGATTTTTTAGGCTTTCGTAGGTCGAAGCCAACGCGCAATTGTCTAGCGCCGAAGATGATCGGCGAATTGAAAACTGAAACCAGCGCTTTGCAAAACACATCGGAAATTTTTGGCTGTTTGCAATCGTTGAACTCAGTTCAATTCCGCCATTTACAATTGGATCGGGCGGAGCTGATAAATTGATTGTCACGTTTGCATCGACCGGATGCTCAGCCACCAAGTTACCCGCTGGTCCAAGGACTTTTTCGATGGTGCGGTGACGCCCTAAAGCATCATACCTTTCAAGTGCGAATCCGAAAGGATTGATTTGCGAGTGACACGCCATACAAGTCGTTGAGGATGTTTTGTTTTCATATCTTTTTCGTGTACTTAAAAAAGGATCATCAGGAGGCGGATTTAAAGAGCCTGCCGGTAATGAATTTGGGTCCGGTGAGCCTAATGTATCGCAAAGAAGCGCACGTTTAATGGCCACTCCGCGAAGGATGGGGCTCGTGCCATCAGTTCCAGACATCGTGCGCGCGGCGCGAGTCAGTAAACCTGCATATTGGCCGCCATTTAAAGTTACTCTACCATCGGCCGTATTAGGCATTGTGATTCCATAAATTTGCGCTAATGATTGCGATTTTATGAATGCAGTATTATCCGTTAAAAGGCCTGCTAATTTTTTGCCTTCAAAGACCACGTGATCGCTAAATAATAATGACTCTTCAAGGGCATCTGCATTTAAATTTGTTGTATCAATCCCTGCTTTGAACGCTGCGGTGTAAGAAGGGTCCCGCATGTGATCAAGAGTAAACCAAGAACTGAAGAATCGTCTAAAACTAGCTTTTGCTGCAGGTAACGCCATCAAGCGCTTTAATTGAATATCTAAAGTTGCGTCATTTAGTATTGTACCATTTGCAGCGGTCGCCGCCAGTTCGCTATCGGGGGCCGAGTTAACAATTAAATATGAAATTCTTGAAGCCAATTCATAAGAACTTAATTTTAATGACGAGATTGTAGAGTCAGTGGGTATACCTTCATACTCAAGGTGATAAAGAAAGTTCGGTGACATTAATATCGCGCGTAGTAGAAATCCCGTAGATTCAATTTTATTCGCGCCGATCTTATACGCCGCAATTAGAGGAGGTTTTTCTTCTGGCTTGACGGGACGTCTGTAAGCCTTCGTCCCGAATCGATCGATAAAAGATACTATGCAGGCATCCGTAACAGTCAATCCCGCGAAACAAGTTTCGGTGAAAATTTGATTTGTTTTTGTGGTCGATGATGTAATTAGGCTAGCAATTTTAGACGAAATTCTATTATGCGCTTGAATCAATCCCAAATTTAAAGAATCTGCACCACGGTCAAATGGATTATCAGAGTTTAATTCTTCGGGAAAAAATGAAATTTCGACCGTCAATTCAGGAATGGTGACTACGCCTACAAACAAATCACGAATCGTATTGACGTATTCACTTTTCGCTAATCGTTGTAATCGGTGCGCAGCGGGTTGGACAGTCGATTGACATAAGAAAGGATTAGCTTGCGTATCGACTGGCACCGTTTTTAAAGCCAAAGCAATCGCATCCATTTGCGCCGTTGAAAGCATAGCCAGGCCTTGACTTGATGACATGAGTTGCACGTTTGTACGTGCCGATATAATTTGGCTTGCTGTACGATCTAATTTCGTAGAATCGGCTAAAGCACTGTGGCAGCCCGCGCAATGTTGAGCATAAAGCATAGCACCATCAAGTACGGGCATCGCCGCTTTTTGAAAAGATCTGGTATTGCTTCCTCGGTTTCCAGCGCCGTCTACTTGTGAAACTAGGACTTCTTTTGCTCCATCCATTGCGGAAAAAATGATGTCGATGGCAAATGTTGAGGCGTTACACTGAGCTTGGGCTAAACTTGCTACACCGGAACCAGTCACACTAACAGGTAATCCAGATTCGCAGCTGCCGCGAAGATAAACTCCGTTAGTCGCAACAGTACCAGCCAAGGGCTCACTGATGCTAACCAAAGGTGCCACTTCATCTCGAGTTACTGTCACAGTGGCAACAGCAAAATTTTGTGCCGCATCTGTCTGACCTACGCGAATTTCTTTTGCACCATCGCCGGCGGTTAAATTAACTAGCCCAGAGTATATTCCGTTCACGCAGTTCGCTGAAGCTGTCGTAACGATACCAACTCCATATAGAGCGACGGTAAGTCCACTTTCGCAGGCTCCAGATACGGTCACGGCAACAGCTCCAAATGAACTATTCGCCATTGGGTTTGCAATGGTAACAATCGGATTCGTAGCATCGCGAATAAAATTTCTTGAAGCCGAGCCCATTACGTTTTGTGCGTTTGTTTGACTAGCCGTGACGGTCTTATTTCCGTCATTTGCCGAAAAATTGATGGCCGCCGAAAAAGTTCCATTCGCGCAGGTCGTCGTTGAATTTGCCGCGACTGCTCCACTGAAGTTGACAGTTAATCCCACCGTACAGGTTCCAGATAAAGTGATACCTGTCTTGGTAACTAAGCCCGCGGCAGGTTGCAAGATGGCAATGACGGGCGCGTTGCCGGTAGCCTCAATACGTCGAACCGTTACGAAGGCGTCGCCACGGTTTCCACCTTCATCCGTTTGAGATACGATCACTTCTTTATTTCCTAGATTCAAAGATAGATTTGCACTCATTGTAAACGCGCCATTTATGCACGGGGCAGAAACTTTTTCAGCAATTCCGGTTCCGGAAGCGATAACGTCAAATACAGATTCACAGGTCCCTCGTAGTTGAAATGTATTTTCAAATTGGGAGTTAAATGCAGGTGACGTGATTGTGACAATGGGAGCTTTGGTATCAAAATTGAAATTTTGTCTAAGTATACTTTTATTACCCGCAACATCAGTTTGCGAAACTTCGATATTTTTCAAACCATCGCCCATTGACGGCGTTCCAACAGCCTGAAAAATATTATTCTTACAGCCAATGGCCGCTGTTGAAGAAATATCCCCACTTAAAACGATAGGCGTGGTTCCTTCGCAAGTTCCATTGATTGTTATAGAGCTAGCCATTTTTGCAATATTTAATATAGTAATTACCGGTGCGATGGTATCTTTTGTGATGGTCACGCTATCTTGCAATAGTCTTCCAGTCGCGTCTAACTGACTAAAGACAATCACTTTCGCGCCGTCCGAGCCAGTCAGAGGCACGGTAATCAAAAATGTTCCTTGGGTACAAGGTAAGGGCATAGCCAGCGCGCCTTGTACTTGAACCTTGAGTTCACTTGAAGTTATGCAAGTGCCTTTTAACGTAACTGAATCTTTCGCTGATTCTGCAATCAGCGTTCGATTTATCGACATGGCTTCAGTACTTGCCAGCGTTCGCTTGAGACTTAAACTGGAAGAGGATCTAAATCCTGAAAAAGTGCAACCCGAAATTAAAAATGAAATTCCTGTTGCTAGAAGAACGCTGAAAAAAATGTAAGAAGAACTTTTTAATTTTGATTTCATAATAATATTGTACATGAGATTGTATCGGCTCGATTACTTTCAGGCTGAAGTTTACAAATAAAAAATTGAAAATAAGCTGTGTTGGCGAACTTTTTGACGAAACCAGTACCTCTAGTTTTAAGTCGCGTAGGATTGAAAACACTAGCTTGTGATAATACTTATACAGTAAAGGAAAAACAATGTTCCGTACTATTATGAAATGCTTCAGAAATATGAATGATCTTAAAGGGTTTTATGATTGAAACACGCTAATTTAAAATTCAAATTAGCGTGTTTAATTAAGTGTGGACACTATACTAAACTGAAAGTTGTTAAGCTTAAAAGGTAAATAGTAACTTCGTGATTAAAGCGTAAATGAAGCTAATTTCTAACGTATATGATCGTACAAAATTTTCTTGTGATACAGATGGTTGCCGCCTTTTATCTGGACCTTTATCACATTTAAATTTCACAAGTTACTCAATTTATCCTCAAGTAAACTATTTGTGATTCAAGATAAAACGAAAGCATATTCGTTTATTTAGAAAGGCGGTTTTTATAAAATTATTTAAGTTATGTACTATAGCACTAAGCGCATTAGCCTGCGGCACACTGTTTTCTTGCGCGTCTGCCAAACTAAATGTTGCCGTTACGGGTGGCGATATTAAAAATATTTAAATAAAAATGCAAATCAAGCTCTGCGCTCGCTCATCATGATTGTTCAAAGTTGTTTACAACGCGGAAATGCAATCAAAGCCTCGTATAGCGTCTCATTTTGAGAAATATTTTTTAACTTCTAAAAAACGGAGAACCACGGGGACCCGGCTTTTTAAGCGCGCGCAATTTGTTACAGTGTAGAGCTTTTAGCTATGTTATTTCGATCACAAAGAATAAAATCCATTTTTAGTTTGGCCTTGGTATCGCTTACTGTAGATTCTGAAGGGTCGGCCTAGTTTTTAGGAGCGACAATTATGGCCAGTCTTATAGAAACAAAAGGAAACTTATGAAAAACGTTTTTTTATTTATATTTTTATTCGCCTCATCTGCATTTGCTGATTTGGCAGCTTCACTAGATTGTCGAGTAGGTACCTCAAGTGGTTCTACCCGCCGAGATCTTTTTTTGCCAAACGGGATTCCGGACAGACAGAGCTGCGATGCCTATTCATGCCCTAAGGATCCCGTTAATTTTAGTTTTGCTATGACATTTTTCGCTGGCTCAAAGAGCATCAGCCTTGATGTTTTTGATCATGTATCTAAATTTTCAGTTAAAACCAATTATAAAGACATTCGTGTTGGATCTATTATCGAATTTGAAACTTATTCTCCTAAAACCAACGCCGCATTAACCATATCTTGCACTGTAGCAGAGATAAAAAATGCAACCTGCTGTGGTCAATAACAAATAACACTCGTAAAACTCACGGCAATTTATTTTGCGTGAGTATTGCAGAACCATTCGATTAACTACAAATGTGCATAAATGAAACCAATCATTTTTCACGAATCTTTAACAATTTGTAATATGTTGATAGATGAAGTTCGCGCTTTACTTTTTTTAAGACAAGACCAATATTTTCGATTTCTTCAATAGTATCAAAATCAATAAAACTAAGTCACTGGCACAGAGTATTTCGGAGTTAACTCCGGAATACTTTAGGACCATAAATTAGGTTCGTTTAAAAAACTTGGGCTATTTCTTAACCCTGTCGGTCAATGTTCTAAACTTCTATTCAATCCAGTGGTCAACAACCGAATGATTTTAATCAGGTCTTAATTAGTCGAAAACATCTTGTTAAAGGCCTCGATAATGTTTTTCGCCTCAAACCCGCATGTGTATATCGACCGACACTGCTAACGACGGTTTAGTAAGATACCGCCAGTGCGCTTGAAACTGTCTAAGCCTCGCTTTTCGTAAAGACTGCCTTGAAAAGAGTTGGTTTGTTTAAAATAATACAGTTGAAAAATTCCGTCTCCGCCCATTGCTTCTACTAAAATGGCACCGTCATCAGCTAGACGAAAATTTGAAATTTTAGAGTTTGGTTCATGACGTGTAGTGTCCCGGTACTTAGGATTTGAAGGGTCTGTTGTTTTAAGTAAAAATTCGCCAATGACCTGACCTTTTTCAAAACTAGCATTGCTCAATTCCATTTCAAGTTCCAAAGGAGTTTTATCTGGCTCGACGAAAAAAATATTTCCGATGAAATGACCGTCGATAAGATTGAAGGCCTTTCGATTAATAGGTTTAGCTGCACTCCAGGTCGCAATTGGATTACTCAAAATTTTTTCGTTGAGAAGTTTTGAAGTCTTCTCGTCTGATTCAAAATTGCGAGAGTTGGCATAAGTTTTTTCGTCTGAAACTTGAGCTACTGGCTTAATAGACTCGGCTTCGCTAGTATCTGCTTTTTCCGACGGTACAGGCTGATTGTTTTCAGTTAAAGTGTAGGTACTTGTTTTGAGTTCCTCGATTTGCTTTTCACTTATTTTTAAGCCTAAATCGAGAAGAAACAGGGTTAGAATTTTCCCAAAGATTTCATCAGCTTTTTCATACTTAGCCTTCATATCTTTTAACTGGATGTATTCGTTAATGTCTTCTTCACTGATCGTCTGCAGTTTATTTTTCAAATCATTTAGTTTGTCTTGGCTTTCTCGATCAGATGATAAAGGGGTGGGCTTTAGATTTGAGGTTCTAGGTATGATGTACCCCAAGGTCAGACCTGCAACAAAAATCATTAATACTATTTTCTTTGGCATAGAGCTATCCTACGATTAAATAAATATTTTCTGAAACAATCAGCATAGTTTTATTCTACAGAAATGGGAAGATCAGGTCATCAAGGGAATCCAACTGAAGCTCAGCGCAAACATATTCACTTTAACCTTTTGAAGCAGGGCAAATGGGGACGAAAATTAGGTAATCGGCATTTTCACGATTTTTTAACAAAGAATTTAGGAAATTAAAACTTCGTCCCCATGGCACCGCACGGGAAGCGTCGCTTTGCTGGCCAGATCATTAATGCGATCATTACTGACTTTTGAAATACATGGTAGCCACGCGGTTCCTGCCGAAAAAAGCAAAATTATTTATTTTTTAAATATTTTTTGGGTACGAGCTGGGGACCAAAAAAAACCGCTTTTTACAGCGGCAGTGTGCCAGCGCCAAGTTGATGAAAGTTGACTAAATTCAATAACAAGCGGTCCAAACAACGCGACTTGATCAAAGGCAGCGACAGCTAGTTAATCCATCGAAAAATTTTTTCATAAAAAGCCGCTCGGTGACATTTACTTTGTTACTGCCAAAAATTACAAAAGCAGAGCCTTTTATTTTATTTCCGAACAGTCAACGCCGTCCAAGCCAGGCCGGTTCCCTGCGCTAAGATCTGCGGGTCCGTCATAAAAGGCGCAGTCTCCGGATCCTGACGAGGGCTTTTCGAAGCATTTGATTTCTTGTGAGGCCTGCGCGATATCGACACAGCCACCTGGCCCCCAACCAGATAAATCCCCTACGGCCATTTTGCCAATCACCTTGCCGGTGCAGGGACCCTGATAGCCTTTGCAATTTTTTCCGCCAAAGGCCGCGTAATTGTAGGATGTAATCGTCCAATTATTTTCCACGCCATTAAGATAAGTTGTCACATATCTAGTCGTTTTCCCCCACACAATATTAATTTGGTGTAAACCTAAACGATCCCCATTTTGAACTAACAACTTAGCGGAATAAAACTGATTAGATGCGTCCACACTCAGGGAAGTGCGAACACCGTTTAAGGTATAAGCTGTGTTTGCATCCTGACTGGAAAGTTTCATTTCCGTAGGGCCAGGAAGGCCTGAAATAATTATTTCATTCGAGTCAACCCATTGCTGTCCCCGCAGGCCTGAAACGTCGTTAAATAGACCCTTTCCCGCAAGTGGATCTGGCGCAAAAACAGTGGTACTAGGACTATAAGTTGTCGAAGTAACGCCCGTGTTCGATGGACTTGAAGTTGTAGTTGTAATAGTCCCTGGCGAATTTTCTGAAGGTCTTTCTGAAGTGGTCAGAATCACCTGACCGGCGGTGCTGGCTAAGTTGGCTTGGCTGAATTTAGTGTTACCGCAATTTTGGAATACCAACACTGTAAAAGCAAAGCTTACAGTTAAAATAATATATGTTAATTTTTTTTTGGAATGCATCAATACCCCCATATGTTAATCGGTCTAATCCCTCAAGAGCTCAAGAGATTTTGCCGAATCAAATTGAGGCAACTCCGTCTGCACGGAATAAATAATCGATGGAGTTTAATGTTTAGTAAATAGTATCTATTCAAGACTGATATTGGATCCGGAATTCTGCACGGAATTCTGGTATATTTATTGGTGGGTCCTAGGCTAGCAGAACCTCTGGTCACAAAAGTTCGTAATGTTTGCGGCATTGCATTTTAATTTATAAGCGGGCACCGAGCAACGTAGGATTTAGTTCCACCAAATTCTTGTACGCACCGATCAAAAAGCGTGGGCTTTGCGCCAAAACAAGTGGAATAACCCCTCAAAGCTCCAGCATAGTAAATTTCGTCTGCGGCATCTACTTCACTCATGCAATAATTCTTAAACTGGCATGTCCCGTCGATGACCGTTCCAAGCTTTTTTATGCAACCGTCGGGCATGTTGGCATACGGAAGATATACAAAACCTGATGCAATCCGATTGCCATTACAATAGAGGCTTAAGGTTCCTCTTTGTAAATCATCAATCGCTTCGCTGTATGTGGCTTCAAATATGAAATTAGCTCTAACGTTTGGGCTATTAAAAATATGGCTTGAATAACCTGACTGGCCGGTTTCAAAAGGTAGATTAATTCCAGCTTTAGTGGTCGGTAAATCCCCGGCGGTGAATCCAATTGAAAATCCAAAAGCCGTCGGATCAAATTGCAAAGGCTTCACAAAATCGGTTCGGTCGTGATTTATGCCCTCGATTTTAAAAACAAATGCGGTTGCTGTTCTAGAAACCGAAATCGATGGCATACTTAAATTTTCAATCCCGATTTGCGCAACGAGGCTATCACATGATGTATGTGGAGTTGTGACCCCAGGCACAGGCGCCACTGGAGCCGGAGCAACGGGTGTTGGCGTCACCGGTGCAGTAGCAACGGGCGCGGGAGCAACGGGCGCGGGAGCAACGGGTGCAGGAGCAATTGGAGTCGGAGCAACGGGTGTTGTTAAAACAGGTCTTGGTGCCACAGGCGTTAGTGCCGGCACATTTTTAGGTCCACTTGTCGCATATGTGGACTGCAATTTTTCAGAAGACATTTGTGAACGGCCTAGCTTTGCTGGTGCGCAGTTTTGAAATGAAACCACAAGGAATCCAGTCAGCAACGTATAAAAAGAGATAGGTCTAATTTGCTGTCTTGAAAACTTCATAGATTCCCCCGTACTGGATAGAGCAAAATTCGATCCGGCCAATAACGCCTTCTCGTCGGCTTAAACCGAACTTTAATTTAGTAAAATAGGTGATATCTAATATTTATTCACTATAAGCATTTGAGATCAGAAGGGATTTAGGTTTAACGGCTACTCTTTAGACGCTGACCATCTTATTGATATTAATAGTGAATCACTATGAGGCGTTCGAAATGCTTTAGAAAAAAGTTTCTTTTAGTTAGGTTGGACCGTGCGTGCAGCGTTTCCTGAGCCTAAGGCTCTATTGCCAAAAAATCTGAAGGAATTGGTTTTAAGGTATGGTTCGTTTGCGAACGCCTCAAAAGCAATCGGCGTACCTGAAGCTTTTATTCGACAAAATATTATTGCATTAAGTTGGCAGGACATTGATTGGTCTAATGGTGTTTTAGAGGTTAATAAGACTATTCAGTGGATGCGAACAAATACAAGGCCATCAGCAATTAGCATGGTTCCTAAAAATGGGAGAAATAGAACAGTTGTTTTGCTGCCTGAAGTTTTGCAGGAGTTAAGAGAGCTTCAAATGCATCAGGCGCGCATCACTGGCTTCATTTTTAGCGAAGAAGGAATCAAAATTCCTTCTTACAGTTGTGTTCAGCATCAGTATGAGCGAGCGATGAAGCACGCAAGCGTGAATCATAAGTCGACCCATATAATGAGGCATAGCTCTGCCACTCACTTCATGGAGACAACGAAGGATCCAATCGCACTGAAAGGAATTCTAGGACATTCAACGATGAAGATGACGGATAAATACGCTAAGGTAACAGATCGAACAATTTTTGATGGTATGACGAAGTTCAAAAATGCGATTGAAAAATTGGCGTAACAACTGCAAATTCACGTTGAAAAAAACAGGTAACCTGAGAATACCTGAGAATGAAAAAAAGGCCTAGCGCTTTGCAGCTCTAAGCTTTTAAAATATTTTGGTTTTTTTGGATTTTTAAAAAATTGGTAGGCCCGAGGATATTGTATTCGAACCAACCCGGTTATCGGTAAAACGATTGTACGGGGTTCAGTGGACAAAACCAAGGATTAATCAGGACGAGCTGGCAAAACTCTACTGGGATCAAGGGTTATCGCAGATTGAAATTGCACGTCGATACAAAATTAGACGCGCTACGATTTCTGCGGCTGTTAAAGCGTTTAAGCCTGTGGGCTAGAAAAGGTATTCATTATGGGTGTTATCAAACTTGTTTCATTTATTGTTCGCATTGGTTTTGTTTTGGCCTTCGCTGGCCAACTTAAGTTTTGCACCTTGGTGATGATGGGGAAAGCCGCTGAGAAATCGCAAAAGGGAATTATGTCGTATTCGAAATACACGCGTATGCTGACGTCGCATCATTTGCGTAAAAAATAAAGTCTCAGCTTTTTAGACTGAACCTTGTTGATTGCTTGGGTGAATTTGAAGAAGGGATTAAAAAGCGCCGCTAAACTCATACAAGAATTCATCAATCTTTTGTCCTCTAACTGTAATATGCTCTCGAAGTATCTCTATTTTTTCAAATCCAGCTTTATGTAAAAGAGCCTGTGAGCGCTGATTACTGATTGCAGTTGAGGCAGTTAGTCGACGGAATCCGAGGTTGATCAGATCACCACAAAGAGCTTCAAGACCTAGCTTCGCAAATCCGTGACCTGTAGCAGTTTTTATTAGCCTAAAACCAACGTCGGCTTCCTTTTTTTCCCAGAGAACCTTATTTACTGTGAATAGCCCGAGTAATTCATCCTGTTTCCAAAGGCCGTAATTGACCCCACTACCTGTGTTTTTGTATTTAATGAGCGATGCAATAACTCCTTCGACCTCTTTCAATGATTCAAAACTGGGGGAGATAAAATCGAACGCCGCGAAGTGATTTTTATTTTCTCGGATCGTTTTAAAAAAATTCACTGCATCTGACACCTGTACAGATTTTAAAATTAAATTATCTGAAACAGGTATTAAGATAGGGAAATTGGGCTGATGAAGATCCATAACTTTTAATATGGAGAATTGGCGAGGTGGTCAAGAAGGTAATGAATCTGGGGTCCCACTCGGTCTGACACTCAAGTGCCTTTTGAAGCCGCAGTAGATTTGATCTGACGGCGCATATACTGAACCCTGTTAAGAAATACTAAAAGGCACAGGCTTACTAACTAAGGCCGTAGTTTCGCGCAAAGGGTTGGGCTCTAATCGAATATTAGGAGCCGCATAAGATTCCTTTTTAGACCAAGAAATTTGGTTGGATGAATTTAAAAGATTCCAATATTTCAAATTAATCGTAAATCCTGACTGGAATATCCTTATCGATGTTAGTTATATTGCCTAGTTGTCCATTTAAATTTTTTCCCCAGGCGAATAAATCCTTGGAGTTAAAGCGTAGCCTGGTAAAAGAATGCTCACCACCGGCAGAAATTAAATTAACGTCATCAATATTTAGGATACGCACGGGTGCATTTTTTTGAATCAAGGTTCCATCGCCTAACTGGCCCGAGCTATTAGAACCCCAGGTGTACAAAAGAGACACGCTTTGATCCTCAGATTTTGCCACATTATGCGCTAAACCTGCATCGACTGCTGCCCAGTGATCCCCAGTCCCTATTTTTGTGAAAGTCGTCGTGTTGGTCGTTGTGCCTATACCCAACTGACCCACATCATTAAGACCACTTGACCATAAGGTTCCGTTAGTCTGAATTCCTACCGTATGATAGGCGCCAGCAGAGATCGCACGCCAAGTCGAAAGACCACCCCCCATAGCAGAAGCATCTATACGAATTGGTACACTTGAGCCCGTAGTTGTTCCATTGCCAAACTGCCCCAAGGCGTTACTTCCCCAAGCCCACAGAGTGCCATCGGTTTTTAAAGCCACGGAGTGCTGATGGCCAGCAGACGTTGCTAACCAATTTGTGTCCGCGCCAATTTGAGTTGGAATATTTTGATCTATAACTGTTCCGTCCCCGAGCTGGCCCTGATCATTCCTACCCCAAGCCCATAAAGTTCCGCTCGCGGTTACTGCCAGCGTATGATTGACTCCGGCAGAGGCACTAAACCAATCAGTGCCCGTTCCGATTCGTGTCGGTACACTTCTGTTAACTGTGAGTCCATTTCCTAACTGTCCGTAAGTATTTTTCCCCCAAGCCCACAAAGTACCATCGGTTTTAATTGCAACGCTGTGATAGGCCCCTGCAGAAACTCGTAGCCATGTCAGCGCATCGATAACGATTTGCTTTGGTAAATTGTTATTCACACTGCTTCCGTCACCGAGTTGCCCGAAAGAATTATCTCCCCAAGTCCAAAGAGTCCCGTCGGATTTTATACCGGCAGAGTGTTCATATCCGGCGGATACAGAAGTGTAATAGAGCGGTGACGGGTCTGGATTGGCAGTGCCACTACCGAGGCACCCCGTTAACGTTAGTAGAAAGAGTGCACTGATTTTTTTCAAATTTATTCTTCTCACTTAGTTCTCCGTTATTTATTTGTTAAGGGCCTTAGGAAACACATTAGGCTACCTTGAGAGAACTTAACACTTGTTTATCACACTTAAATGTTAGAATGCTTATTGTAGGAGCAGATGGCGACGGTAATGTCTTTCCAAATCCTAGACCCCTACCTCGTCAAAAATTAAAAAATGAAGACAATTCTTGGGTATAATTTAATCTAAAGGTGTACCTGTGAATTATCTACTTTATCAATGACCAAATGAGGCCTTATGAAAATAGTTCCTTTGATTTTTGCTCCGATTTTTATTTTTGCAAATTTTGGATGTTCAACTTTAACAAGAACTCCAGCAAATCTAGAGCAACGAATCGGCGGCAGATCAATTCCTGAAAACTCGCGCACTCAAAATACTGTAACTGAAACCGCCTATTCGTCGTTTGCTATTAAGGAAAATGAAATCAAGATAACTCAAATGATTTCGTCAACGTTTTTCGATCGAACGAACGGCAAATATGGTCTAGAGCTTGATGGAGTCCGTACCGACGGCTTTAATTCTGCTGATGGTCAGTTTATTCAAAACAATAAAATCGAAGACCTTGTGTCCGGACGCGAGACCAACCCAGCAAAATCTTCTAAAATAATAATTACCAAAGATTGGTCTAACACCAGCGAATTCTACAGATGGCACAAAGATTCCTTGGACGGTAAAGCCAACAGAAAATCTGTTTCTATCATTTTTCATAACGATTCCGGCGAGGAAAGTCGGATTAACTTTTACGAGTGCTACCCAACCAAATGGGTTGGCCCCGCATTAAATGCAAAAAATAGTGGACATGCGGTAGAAACGCTTGAACTTTCATTTGAAAATTATGAATTAAAATCCCAGGTCAATCATTTTTAAAGGTATGCAACACTTTTTAGAAAGTAAATTTTTGAACTACAACAGCTCACGTTAGTAAACGGCACAAACTTCATCAAAACATTTTTTCGAAATGTCTACGGGGACACTTATCGGACAGGTCGACCAACAACTAAAATCAGAAATGGCGTTTCATGCGGTGGCCGCTTAAGTAGGCGGTTTAAGAAGAGCCTTATTGTCAGAAAGCTACGTAATCAAAAATATTTGATTTATGCCTCACTGGGTCCTGAAATTCGGAATGTTTATGAAAGTCATATG
Organism: Bdellovibrio sp.; assembly: GCA_043760925.1. GTDB lineage: Bacteria > Bdellovibrionota > Bdellovibrionia > Bdellovibrionales > Bdellovibrionaceae > Pseudobdellovibrio. The sequence continues at coordinate 31,592 of JAYUOK010000072.1, forward strand.
TTTCAACGGCATTGGATTTTAGATCGTCAAACTTCTGATCATCCACGAAATTACTTGCTGCCTGAAATATTCTACTTTGATTTCCCAAAATATAATTCTTGGTTTTGTAAGTCTACTTGTTGCAGGCACTAGCTACGCGGCGAAATCGAACAGTTACATAAATTGCCATAGCAGTGGCACAAGAGACGGAAGTGGTTTAATGCAGCCTATTTCGCTAACCGTAATCAACTCAGATCAAGTAGTAACGGTAAAAATTGCTCGAGTTAAAGAAAGTTTACTTTCAAGAACAATAATAGAAAAATCAGAGGATTTGGCCCATCAAGTTCAGTATTCATCTATAGATCGTGCTGAATTTATTAAGCTTATCGAAAATTCTGGAAATGCAGATATTGATACAGAAGGCACTTTAGAACTTAAATTTGACAGATCTGAATGCACGGTAAGCAAATCAAATAATAGACTGGTTCGCTGCTATAAAAAAGATTTATCCGGCACTTACTTTACTACCGATGCGATCACTCAAGCTCTCGAAGTTTTGTCTTGGTAAAACCACGGTCAAATGTCTGATCCCAGTCTTCTAGATCCGCAGCACTTCTAAACTTTGCTTTTATTAAAAGTCTTTTGGCTGCGGCATTTTTTCTTTGATTAAGCTCATCTTCTAGAATTAGTCGCAAAAATTCTAGATGATTAATGGAATTAAAAAACCAAAGTTAACCGTTAGACACTTTTGGGAGTGCAAGGTTTGGAAGCTTTAAGATAAATCGGGTATTTTCACATGAGTTATCAATGTTTAGCGAGCCTCCGTATTTCTCAGCAATACTGCGGCAGATGCCAAGTCCTAATCCAGTGCCACTGTTTAGTTTTTTGGTTGTAAAAAACGGCTGAAAAATTTGAGCCTGCATCTTTTCAGGAATCCCACTTCCACTATCAGAAATAGAAATTTCGATATCGTGAACATTTTGGGAAACTGAAAGATTGATCCATCTTTCAGTTAGATCGGCCACTGCATCGACTGCGTTATTAAGTAGATTTAGAATTATTTGCGAGATCTCAACGGGTCGACAAACTAATGATATCAATGGATCAAACTCACCAATCTTTAGCAATACTTTGTGTTTTAAAATGTTATTTTGACAAAATGGCAAGGCGTCCCTGACGATATCTGCCAGGCTAACTGTTACCGGCGAGTCACTTCTTGAATCTCGTGAGTAGGCTAGAAGACTGCGTGTGATATCCTGAATACGATCAAGAGATTTGTTAATCAATTCTATTCTTTGTTGTATGCGTCCTACTTTTTCAACTTCACTTTCTAAAATTTCAATATTCATTCTGACAACAGTCAGGGGATTATTGATTTCATGAGCAAGGCTTCCGGTCATTGCAGCCAGTTCGCTAATTTGTGATGCGAAAACAATTTTCCGTTCAGCTTCTTCAATAGAAATTGCGGAGTTGGTTTTTTCGATTGAGTATTGTCTGCCTTGGATTAAATGGCTAATTGTTAGCGCAAAAGTCTTTAACGATTCTATCTGTAAAGAATTAAGTTCTCGAGGCTTTGTATCGAGAACGCATACGGTACCTAAATTATGACCGTTAACGTTTATCATTGCCCCGGCGTAAAACCTTATCTGGTTTTGAAGGAATGCAGGATGTTTACAAAATAAATTATCTGTCTCCAAATTTTTTATTTGAAAAAATTCATTGTGCAAAATCGCATGAGTACAAAGGCTACCTTCACGGGTCGTTTCTGTTACTGGAAAATTATATGTCGATTTAAACCATTGCCGTTTGCTGTCGACTAAACTTATCAAAGCTGTGGGGCATCCAGTAATCTCTGCCAGAAGGGCCGTGATATGATCGAACTGTTTCTCGGGCGGAGAATCCAAAATCTGCGTCCGGTAAAGTGCATCGAGTCTTTCAGTTTCAAACTTAGGAAATTTAAAAAGCATCTAGTATGTTCCCTCTTGTATTAAGCTTTATATTAACCTTTTTTCGGGTAAAATATCATAGATCTTTACTTGTTAAACCAAAGGTTATTCATAAATATTGTCTCAGTTTCAAACAGTTAATAGTACATAAAACTACAATTAGGTTCTTTAACTTCCAAGTTCGACTATGAAGTGTTTGAAACTATTTAAATGGTCTTTTCTTCGCTAATAAACTATTTTGAAATATGTATAGAGCTGACACATTAAGTTATTTGATAGATAGACCCGAGACTTTGGTAACTGCGTAAACAAAGTATTGTGTTTTACTTTAGCCTTTATATAAATTCTTTTCGATTTTTAAGAATAGCTGAAAGTAGAAGACTATAAACTACATATGATAATTAAGTTCTCGATAGTTTGTCTGTGCATCAGCATAAAGCCTCAATGTAGAATTAACGATGCAAGGAGGGGAGTGTGTTTACAACACCCCAACTATAAAGTGACTTCCGGAGGCCGGATTAACCCGATTCTAGAATACTAAGAACTTTGATACTGTATTTATTCTTGATTTCGATATTGCTTTAGTAACTCTAAGCAATGGTTCGAAATTACTTGAGCATGCTTAGCCGTAAGAATTTTGGTAGCTTCGTCGTCGTATTCGTAATTATCAATTAGAATTCGAATATCTGGCTCGCTTTTAGGAACTAATTTAATGAAGAGATGAAGTGCATCCTTCTTTGAAATACACTCTCCGCCTCTTATTAAATTTGACCAGCCGGGCGGCTCCGCTCGCAAACCGAATTGTTGGTGTAAGAGGAACAAGCATTTCAGGGCTACGTTTTGATAGTCCAGGGATTCCCGATTTTAATTCGGGAATCCAGTATTCGTCTGTTTTTTTAACAGCCCAATTGGTTAATCCATTGGTGTTAATAACTGGAAACTTTTGTAATGTATTTGAAAAGCCGAATAATTTATCTACGGTTAAATGATGAGAGCCAGAAAACAAAATAAAATCAAAAAATTGGTAGGGGCCAGTCTAAGTTAGTCGAACAAGCCGAGTTAACCGTAAAACGAGAATACTTGGTTCTGTGGAAAAAACAAATAGTTGATCCAAATAAGCTGGCAAAACTTTATTGGGATCAGGGCTTAACGCAAACTGAGATCGCACGTCGGTGTAAAGTTCGGCGCGCTACGGTTTCAGATGCGGTTAAGCGGTTTAAACCGACTTTATTGGATTAGGGGGCCTATCGTGGGTGCTATAAAATTTGTTTCGTTCGTGGTTCGGTTAGGATTTGGGTTGGCTCTGGTTGGCCAACTTAAATTTTGTACTTTGGTCATGATGGGGAAGGCTGCTGAGAAATCGCAAAAAGGAATTATGTCTTATTCGAAGTACACGCGGATGCTTACTTCGAATCATATGCGCAAAAAATAGAGGTTCAGTTTTTTAGACTGAACCTTGCTGATTGGTGTGGTGAATTTTAGGTAGTGCTTACTTGTCATATCCCAAAGCCGAAGGGAATTTATCAGGCCATAAATCAAAGTATGTCGGATCGATGCTCACCTCTCCAATCGAGGCCCATACGTGTATTTGTGTTTTATCAAGCATATCGACACCAAAGTGAGTTTTAGGAGTCCATTCTTTTTCTAGAAAAATCGGATATGCACCTAAAATTGGGTGGTAAATATACAGCTTTCCGTTCCAATTTAAAAAGCCGCTAGCACCTGAGCTAAACCCGTGAAATCCAAGTTTGTCGACATCGGTTTTTTCCCCAAGGCGATAGGTGCCACTTGGTATAGGATTATTTGTGGTCACTAGTCTGGCCACGTTCATCCCAACTGATTCATTATATTTTAAAATAAACATAACAACATAGTCGCCACACTGGCCCTGATGCTCGGACACCATCGGCCCTGTTGTGTAATCGAACCATGCTGCGGTTTCGCGAGCAATTTGATTCGCATTTTGCAAGTCTGCTTCCGTTGCTTGCAATGACAAGCAACTTAGTATCCCAATAAAAAGTACGAATATTTTCATGCCAAACGTTTACCATAGGATACACCAAAAGAAGATACGCAAAATTTTCAAATTAGGCGGTTGAATTAAACCAACCTCAATAACTGGTCGCAAAGGGTCCTAAAATCGATTTAAAGTCATCAAGCCCAGCCATGATGACGGGGAAAGTTCGATTGCAAGGGCTGATAAGCTCAATCTTAGGAAATCGCGTGCCGTCGATATTCATTTGGTTTTGGAACGAGTTTTGAATTAAGGATATTCTAGAAGAGGTAATGCATGCGATATGTAATTGGACTTATGACGCTGTTAATAAGTTATACAAGTGTTAGCCGTGCAGTCAGTCTTGATCAAGCTCAACAACAAGCTATCTTGTACGTTAAAAAAGCCACCAAAAGCACTGTTTTGAAGGAACAGTTTTCAGAAGTCTATAGATCGGCAGAAAAACTAGCTTTAGAACTTCCTGCAGGAGTCAATATTATAACTGTCGATTGTGAGCCTGGGAAAATTGCATTTAAGAATGAGGATGATAGAAATGCTTACAACAATGGAAAAATTCAATTCCACCTCTGTAATGAGGCGCTAAAAAGCTCTGTAGAAGAGATTGCGCAAACAATTATACATGAGTCGATCCATCTAATTGATAAAGATTTTGAAGAAGAATCGACTACGAAAAAGGAACTCTTAATTGTACATTTTGGAGGAGGAGCTCCCAGCCTAAGCTACATGCAAGACTTTCCAATTAATGACATAAAAATTGAGGAAGTAATTGATACTGAGGAATACAGTTGGCTTAGAGTTTTTGGAATCAAAACAACTGAAGACTTTTTAATTATGCTAGCACGAAGTTATGCGGTTACAGGGTACTCCAAAAAAATCCAAAAGATTCTCGAGCTAATCGGATCGCGCAGGCAGCTTGTTCTCAACCATCAAGATGCTCTAGGCCAAACCCCACTCATGCTGGCAATTAGAGAGGGTAATATTGCGTGTGCTAAATTGCTACATGGTGCCGGCGCAAGACTTGATTTGAAATCAAACTCTGGAGAAACGGCAATCGATTTTGCTTTAAGATACCGGCGAACTCAAAGTCTTGATCTTTTCAAGATGAATAAGTCAAGTGTGAATTAGGCATGTTCATACTAAACGGCGTGAACTAAGCCGATCGATCTTTGCCAGTTGAGATATATTGAACGCTAGGTATTTGAGGCTGTAGTCGCCCTCGGTGTCGAATTTCCTGATGTTGTGCCAGTCGATTTCCGTCAAACTGTGCCACTCTTAAAAGCTTGAGCAGCAGTTATTGTTTTGTAATTTCCGCTGGCACACTATGGTTGTCAAGTTTGTCTTTTTTAGCTCGTTTTTTTCTGTAACTTTCGCCGGTAATAACGAGCTGGTGGCTGCCATGCTGAAGTTTATCCACTATCGTGTCTAGCGCAAGCTCGTCGTCGATAATCTCGTTCCAGTTTTTCAATGGAAGTTGTGTCGTAAACAGCGTGCATTTTTCTTGGCGCTCTTCCAAAATGTCATGAAGATCTTGAACGATTTGTGGCTGAAGTTTTTTTAGTCCGATGTCATCGATAATTAAAAAATCTGTTTTGATAAATTTATCTCGAAGCTTTAAATAGCTGCCGTCAGTTCGTGCCATTAAAAGTTTTTCGATAAAAATACTGACGCCTATAAATATTGTTGTATGGCCATGCCGGCAAGCCTGATGACCAAGTGCCGTGGCTAAAAATGTTTTTCCGATTCCGGTTGGCCCGGTGATAATAATATTTCTAGGGCTCGCCTTAATAAAATTTAAATGCATCAGCTCTTTAATTTCTGGTTTGTTAAGACTACGATTAGCTGTGTAATCTAATGATTCAAAGCTTGCTTGCGATCTAAAATTTGCAACCTTTAATCGCCGATTAATTTTATTAATTTCTCGGTAATTTTTTTCATCCGTGATCAATGCCGATAATAGATCGCTTCCACTCCAGCCTTGGCTTTGCGACTCCTGTAGCCTAAGATCGACCGTTTTTAACATGCCAAATAGTTTCATTTCAGATATTTGATTCTTTGTTTGTTCTAATATTTTTTAATTTCCTTTTTTTGGTTCAGTGAATATTGTTTAACCCGCGCAAATACGGATTATGATTCTTTCGATTGATTTGCTCGTCTGTATTTTGTTTGACCCCCGATCTGGTTTTTATCACTCGCTCTAAATATTGAATGCTGTGATTATTAAATAAATTTGCTTCCTTGCACGCGCCTTCCAATAGCGCCACACTATACTTCCAAGACAGCGCGACAATGCCCTGACACCTTCGCATATGCTTTAACGGCAGATCGCCATCCAAAAGCCCCTTCACCAGTGCTAAACACTCGGCACCAACATTGGTCGCTTGATTAATTATTTTTTGAATATCTTCTTCTGCAAACGCTTGATGAGCCGGCGGGTAATGATTCGGGTCAGTTACAAATTTTCTGACGGTCTTACTTCGTGCGTGAACGGCTACACGATCACCATTTATAAATATCTCTACTGTCTTTGCCGTTGCCCATATATCTAATTCACGTCCGCGGTGCTGGTATGGACTTGAATAATAATTCTGATCAAACATTAAATGACAATCACGACTTAAAATCGCCTTGTGATAAACCGCTACTTTATAAATTTCCGCAGGCAAACTGCGCAGTGATTTCAACTCATCTAAATGCATTTCTTTACGTGTACGCTTAAATATGCGGTGGACTTTATTATTAAAAATTTCTAGATGGTCACGCAAACACTGATTTAATTCTAAAAGCGAAGTGAACGTGCGGTGACGTACTTTCATAAAAAAATATTTTTGAAAAATTTGAATCGTTCTTTCGACAACAGCTTTGTCCGTCGGACTTTTAACTCTGGCCGGAAGAACCGCCACACCATAGTGCTCTGCTAAACGCGTGTAAGCTTGATTAATAACCGGATCATATCGGTGCGCCTTAGTGACGGCACTTTTTAAATTATCCGGCGACAATACTTGCGGAACGCCGCTGAAGTATTCAAACATGTTCACATGGCTTTGCAAAAAATCAGAACTTGATTGGCTTAAACTAAATTCCGCAAATGCAAATCGTGAATGGCAAAGTACACCAACAAACAAATGTGTTCTTTTTACTTCGCCGGTTGCGGGATCTAGAATATCAATCCCATCGCAGTAATCAATCTCAGCGCGTTCGCCGGGCTTGTGAATCTTAACCATCGTCGCTACTGATAAATTTATATTTTTACTGGCTTGTTTCCAAAATCCTGGATACTGAACTGGCAATTTTTGTAATTCGAATAGTTCTTCGTAAATAATATTTAATGGAACTCCTGACAGGAATTCACGACGCACTTTCTCCCAATCAATTCCAGCACTCCAGTGCGTAAACGCCACCGATTTATTTTCATCTGCAGATACAAAATTGTTTTTTATTTTTTCAACATACTTGTTGATCGTGTTGCGGTGGATTTTTAAAGCCCGCGCAATTTGGCGGTTTGTCAGACCCAAATTTAACAGTCGTTTGATTTCGCTAAGTTCTTTCACGTTGAGCCCTTTTACTGCCATTTTAATCACTCCTTGATGTTAGATCTTGATGATCAAACACGGCGGAATGGATGGCGATTAAGGCCGCTCAAATTTAATTATAACGTGGCACAACATAAAGGAAATTGGCTGGCACACGATCATGGAAATCGAGTGGCACAGCACTCAGGAAATTACGTGGCACAAGGTGGTGGAAATTCGACAAGACTGTTCGTTTCCTCGTCATCGAGATATGATTTTAATATAAACCTGTCTATGAAAGGACTGAAAAATGAAAAGTTTAATCTTATTAATTGCGTTTACAAGCTGTGTTGCTTTTGCAAAGGATAAGGAGCGAAATCCTGCATCAGAAGCTCCAATAGGCGTCAGAGAACTTGCAACTAAAATAAAGAAAGAAACCAGAACTCGAATTTCGGCTTACAATGTTTCGTCAGAAGAAGCTAATGCATGTTCTGAAGCTGGAATTCATTACAGTATTAAACTTCAAGTAAAAAAAGCTGTACGGTCTATGGATAAAAATGAAAATATAGGCGTAAAGTACGTTTGGGAAACCGTTCGAGAAATTGACACCGATGCCAAGGGCAATCCTATGGAAATCTGCCTCGAATAAAACCCTTCTTATTCTACAAAATAATTTCATCGAAGCCTGCTTTAAAAAAGCAGGCTTTTTTTTAAGTAAATCAAAGCTAGCTATATTGACCAACTATACGAATCAATCCTAATCCCAACCATCATATCGAATACTTCGGGGAAATAACGGGGACGAACTTTTTTTTTCCGCACGCCCAAAATTGTGGGAATAAACGATCATTATATTTATTCAAAATTTTTCAAATACTTTTAAACGAACGTAGTGCTTGCCAGGCTCTAAATGGGGAATTGGCGGGAAAAAGCTATCCGCCCGCCGTATATGAAGGGGTAGTGTTTTTTTTCGTTTTAACCCATGGCTATATAAATTCGTACTTAATTCGGGGAGATGGCGGGGAACCATTGGCTGCCCGCCAATTTATGAAGGCATGTATCACAAAATATTATTTTTTATTGTTTCAAATTTCTTATTTTTTTCTCAAATCAAATAAAATCAATTTTTAAGTCTATAACGGGGAAAAGTGGACCGCCCGCCAATATATGAAGGGCCACTTTATTTATTTCAAATTTTTTCACAAAAAACAAAGGAGGTTACCGTGTAATCGCTATCCCGTTACCTGTGCAGTCGCGTTTAAAGTTCAAATGTTTCATTTTCAATAGGAGTACTTAATGAAAGCATCACAAAAAGAATACAGTCAGTATGAAATCAGAATGAGGATCAAATCTAGAAAACGACCCGTGGGTCGGCCGCCATTTTTAACCGAACGCGACTGCCGGATCTTAAATTATTTATGGCGCTGGAAAGTTGCCTCTACCTCATCAGTGCATGAAATGATAAATCGCCCGTCGTCAGCGTATTCAACGTATAAAACCTTATTCAGACTTGAAGGCGCTGGATTTATCACAAGCCAATACGATTACGCCGCGAATTTTTCCGTATGGACCTTATCGAAACAAGGTTTTTTGATTGTTAAGAACAGATTGTCAGAATTATCAGATGATAGTTATTCGTCAGACAATTTTGAACATGACAGACTAGTGCAGGCTTTTCATTTAGGAGAGTGGGCTACGCATCAGTTTCCTATCGTCGAATTTTTCACACGGCAGGAAATTCAAAGAATAGAAGTGATGGATTACCCAGACTGGGTGCCAAAATCGAAAGAGCATCAGCCAGATGGTTACACTAAAATCACCAGCGCGGATAAGACCAGGCTATTTGCTTTTGAAGTAGAACTCTTCGCTAAGCGTGATTCTAAATACGAAGCTATTTTGCAATTTTACAAGCACATAAGATCAATCAATCGGGTCTATTGGTTAGTTGATAGCCCGAGGGCGCAAGAACAAATTCTAAAAGCTAAGGCAGCGGTCAATGATGAGTCGTTTAACTATCATGTGTTCGTAGACTTAGCTGATTTCAAAAAAAATGGTTGGGATGCCGTCATAGTTAACGAACGATCAGAAAAGGTTCATACGATTCGAAAGAATATGCAGGAAGTATGCGGCGATATTTATAGTGAAATTATGGGTAATGCTCAGGGTCGGTCGACAGTGAACGTGCATTTGAATCATTTAAAAGTCATAGGAAAATCAAAAGCTTAGCTGTATTTCAGAATGGCGAAGAAATTCTGACTGAGTAGGTATATCTACACTTTATTTATGAGTCAAATTCACGACCCAGAAGATCATCAATACAAACAAAAAGGAAAAATTATTTATGAAGACAAAAAATTGGAACATTAAGCAAGTCGGTTTAAAAGAAACTAAAATTAGCGACGAGCGCCATGAGCAATTACTTGCCGAGGTCGGTGAAATTTTATACAAAAGACTTTGCCAGCTTATTTCTAACAGAAAAAGTTCTTCCACGGAGCCAAACATTTTTAAGGACCCACCCGGGCCTTAGAAGTAATTCTCAAATTATTTTTAGCTCATAACAAAATTGAAAATTCTTTTTCACGTTAAAGGAGAAAAAGTTATGGCATCGTCATATGGAAAACCAAAACTAAATAAACAGTCTGGGAACTATAAAATTTGCTTATACATTCGAGTAAGTACCGAAGAGCAGGCTGAAAATCCTGAAGGTTCGATTAAATCACAAGAATGCAGACTTCGTGAATTCGTAAAGCATAAAAATAGTTTTGAAAGCTTTGGCGAGATTGTAGAAGTATATTGTGATGCAGGGATTTCCGCAAAAGACACCAACCGCCCGGCTTTTCAAAAAATGATGGACGATATTAAAAGCGGCAAAATCAATATGGTTCTAATTACCGAGCTTTCAAGGTTAACTAGGTCGATCAGGGACTTTGCAAACCTGGTGGAATTATTCGATGAACTAGGTTGTCAGATATATTCGCTTAAAGATCAGTTCGATTCATCAACAGCCGTAGGATCGTTTTCCATGTTTTTAATGGCAAACCTTGCTCAGTTTGAGCGTAAGCAGATCGGTGAACGAATCTCGGCGAATTTCCTAAGTCGTGCCAAGCGCGGGCTTTATAACGGCGGAAGCGTGCCTTTAGGCTACCGGGTGAGCGGAAAGCGGGATGGCAGGCTTGAGGTCGTCGAATCAGAAGCAGAAGTGGTTCGGCAAATATTTAAAACTTTTCTAGCCGAAGGAACCTTAGCAAGTTGTACAAAAAAGTTAAATCAGCAAAAGGTTCAGCTTGTGCGAACGCGGGAAGGTGGGGGTAAACCCAGAGTCGGTCACATCATGCTAGAAAGCCTTTATAAAACGCTCACGAACCCGATTTACCTGGGACTTCGAAGCTATAAGGAAGCTGGCAAAGAAGTTACGATCAAGGCCACCTGGGATGCGATTATTAATGAAGACGTATTTAATCGCGTTGGTGAGATTTTAAAGAAAAATAAATCTAGAAAAAAATCCTCTCCCCTGCGATGGCCCTATCAATTATCAGGAATTCTGTACTGCACTTGCGGGCATAGGCTTTCTGGAAAATCAGCGCACGGAAACGGTGGAAAAATAGCTTACTACGATCACGCGTGGGCTGCAAAAGTATCAGGCGCGGTAATCGATAAAGAAAAGCTAAACTGTAACCCAGTGCGCATTTTAGCGAATAAAATCGAGCCGATTGTATGGGCTTCGGTAAAAGATTTTCTACTGAAAGATGAGTTTTTCACAGAAATTTTATTAGAAGCGAAGAATCTGTCAGAGCTCAACACCCCAAAAGCCGAGCTTGATCGAAAGCAGACTAAAATCTATGAAATCAATATGCAGCTTGATGCCTTATCAGAGCGCTTAGGGTTATTGCCAAAGGCCGTAAACCCCAAGCACGTGTTTGATCAAATGGAGAAGTTATCGGTCAGTAAAGCTAGCTTAGAACTTGAAATAAATGAACTAGGCAGCGCAAACAAAAATAAAAACATTGTGTCGGTTGATGATTTTAATTCATTCAAGCAAACAATCAAAGACTTACTTGAAAACGAATCAAGCCCCGAGATCAAATCACAGATCATTCAAAAAGTAGTTGATCGAATCATCGTAAAATCAGACTCAATCGAAATTTATTTCTTTGTGGGCGAATCGCACTACAAAAAAGAAGTAATTATCCACAATCAACAGGGGGCGGGCTCAAGCAGCCTGTCCCTAACAGAAAAAAGATACACGAGTCCCCTCCCTATTTTTCACGGGAACCCGAAGACATCTGAATTTTTATTTTTGAAACCGAACCTGGCTGATCTGACACCGAACTTTTTTTATGACGCTGGTTCGAACAGCTTGAAAATTGGTAGTGAGAGGCGGACTTGAACCGCCGACCTACGGATTATGATTCCGTTGCTCTAACCAGCTGAGCTACCCCACCACGATCTTATCTAATTGCGAATCTATGTTTTTAATGATCCACGAAATGATTGTCAACGATCTGCGTTTTATTGGGGTCTGAATACCCGTAAATGCTGGTAAAATCGACAATTAGCCATGCGCGCACAGCTTGGTGAATCGAATTTTATGTGTAGATGAGACCCCGGACCTAATTGCAAAAGAGCTATCTTAAGCGCTATGTTTTTTGTTAGGCTTTTTGTTAATGGACATCTTTTTAGCATGATCAAATGGGCACAAAACTTAAAACGCTCGAACCGGCGTAAACTCTTGGTTTCTTTAATGACTTTAACGGGTCTAAGCGCGGTTGGGGCGGCCTATCGATGGTTTTCAAAATCTGAAGACTCATCGCAATCTGAATCGATGAAGGAAATTAATATGATTAAAAAAAAATACGCGCTTGATTTTCAATGGCCGGTGCAAGAGCCCTTTTTATTTTGCGTCTATCATCACGACCTTTACCCGAAAGGGAACGGGGCTTACGGGCCTGACCGGGCATTGTTAGCGGGGCGGCAGCTGGGTGAAGACTTTGCCGTTCAAGATGGTTTTCGCATGTATCACGGACGCACGGTCCCGGGTTTCCCTGTGCATCCGCACCGCGGGTTTGAAACGATCACCATTGTGCGCAAAGGTTTGGTCGATCACGCGGACTCGCTGGGCGCGGCCGGGCGCTACGGAGAGGGTGATGTGCAATGGATGACCGCCGGGGCCGGAGTTCAGCATTCAGAAATGTTTCCGCTTTTAAAAAATGATGAGGCCAATACGGTTGAGCTTTTTCAAATTTGGCTGAATCTTCCGAAGCGCAGTAAAATGGTGCCCGCGCATTTTAAAATGTTTTGGTCTGAAAATATTCCGCAAATTACGCAAGACAAAGTAAAAATTAATTTAATTGCGGGCGATTTTGCAGGTTCGCAATCTTTGACTCCACCACCGGATAGTTGGGCCGCCGATAAAAATAATGAAGTATTAATTATGCTGGTTAAAATGGATGTAGATGGTGTTTTAAAAATTCCGCGTTCGAGTGTCGATACCAATCGCACAATTTATTTTTTCGATGGACAAGAGCTGAAAATAAATGGATCGACTGTTTCAGGTCAGACTGGCTTAGCATTAGATAGCCTTGTTGATCTTGAAATCACGGCTTCAAAATCAGCGACCGAGTTTTTAATTCTGCAGGCGAAAACAATCGGTGAGCCCATCGTTCAATATGGTCCGTTCGTGATGAACTCAAAAGATGATATTGCTAAGACTCTAGAGGACTATAAAAAGACTGAGTTCGGTGGCTGGTCTTGGGGCCGACAAGACATGGTTCATGGGCCAAAGATCGAAAGATTCGCCAAATACCCCGACGGACGAATCGAAAAACCGAATCAATCGTAATCTATAATTGGCTCTGAATACCCGTAATTGCTGGTAAAATCGACAATTACCACTTGCGTCTGAATGAAAAGCTAACACGACCTTGACGATAGAAAAGGCCAAAATGTTTCCAACTCTGGAGGTCTATATGTTCAAGCTATTACAAATATTGGCAGTCATCACTTTTTCGATGGCAGAAGTTCATGCACAAACCAAGATGATCAAAATCGATGGTTCAAGCACGGTGTATCCGATCACGGAAGCCATTGCCGAAGAATTTCAAATTGCGCAAAAAAATGCAATTAAAGTAACGGTGGGTATTTCGGGAACGGGTGGCGGTTTTAAAAAGTTTTGCCGTACCGAGACCGATGTTCAGGGTGCATCTAGACCAATTACGGCAGCCGAAATGGAAGAGTGCCGTAAAACAAATGTAAAATATTTTGAATTACCGATCGCTTACGATGCAACCGTTGTGGTCGTGAATAAAAAGAACGATTGGTTAAATGAGATTTCGGTCGCAGATTTAAAAAAGATCTGGGAGCCTTCTGCGCAAGGTAAAATTAAAAAGTGGAATCAGGTAAATCCAAAATGGCCTGATGCTGATTTAAAACTTTACGGAGCCGGCGCCGATTCAGGAACGTTTGATTATTTTACGGAAGCAATCGTTGGTAAATCAAAATCTTCTCGTGGTGACTACACGGCTTCAGAAGACGACAACACGATCGTAAAAGGTGTGTCGGGCGATAAGGGTGCATTGGGTTACATCCCCATGTCTTACTACCTAGAAAATCAAAAGAATTTAAAAGCATTAGGCGTCATCGGCGGAGACAAAGCTCCGTCAAAAACGGCCGTGTTGCCTTCGAAAGAAACCGTAGAAAATGGAACTTACTATCCACTTTCTAGACCACTTTTCATTTACGTTTCGGAAGCCGCTTCAAAGCGTCCGGAAGTATCTCAATTTATTTTGTACTACTTAAGAAATGCTTCGAAAATTGTTCCGGCGGTGAAGTATGTGGCCTTACCGGGAAAAGCTTATGAACTAACTGAACAGCATTTTACAAAAGGTAAAATGGGAACAGTTTTCGGTTCAGGATCACACGTCGGAATGAAAATCGAAGAATTAATGAAGAAAGAAGCGACTTTTTAATTTTTTTGCTCGATTTTAGAAAATTCTTTTAATAGCCTAGCGGTATGAAAAAATTAATCTTTTTAAGTACCGCTTTTTTTATTTGGTCGGGCTGCCAAACTTCTCCGAAACTTCCGCAAAATAATTTCGAACCATTTACAATTCAAAAGCTGACCGAAAAAGGAATTCAAGAAGTTCATGTTCGATCGTCGGGCCGCGATTGGCCCGAACTTAAACAAGGTGAATTAAAGCCTTCATCATATAAGACAAAAAATTTAAAAATCGCCATCATGGGTGACACCGGTTGTCGGTTAAAAGAAAGTAAAGTGGGTAACCGTTACCAAGACTGCAGCGACCTTGGCGAATGGCCTTACCCAGAAGTCGTAAAGACGATCGCAAAAGATCAATACGATTTTGCGATTCATACGGGCGATTACCACTACCGAGAACAGTGCACCGATGAAAAAATTTGTCCGAAGATAACTCAAAGTGTGGGTTATGGTTGGGCGCCTTGGTGGGATGATTTCTACGGGCCAAGCCAGGCCTTATTTGCAAAATCGCCGATTTTATTTATTCGCGGAAATCATGAAGATTGTCAGCGCGCCTTTTCAGGCTGGAGCCCTTTAGCGTCGATACCAAAAAGGTTTGATGAAAAATGCGAAGTGGTTGAACCCTACCAGTGGATCGAGATTGAAGATTTGGTATTAATTAACTTTGATGATTCGGCATTCGATGATCGAAAAGAAATCACGTCCGAGCAATTTCAAAAATGGGTGCAAGCTTTTAAAATCTTAGCCGAAAGAGTTTCGGTCGCTAAAAAGAATAAAGAAATTTGGTTCATCGCTCACAGGCCCATTTTAGGTTTTATTCCCAACAAAGAAGACGCTGAACCCGTGCCGATTTCTGATAAATTAAAACAAGCGTTAAGCGAAGCCGGGATGCTATCGCTGGTTGATTATTACTTATCGGGGCACGTGCACAGTCAGCAAGTCGTAACGACCGAAAAGCAGGCCGTGCAAGTCATCGTTGGCCATACGGGTACGGGACTTGAGCCTTTCGGAAGAAAGATCATGAATCAAAACGTGATTACCACTACCGAATCTAAAAGAAGTTTCGGCTATGCCATCTTTGAGCGCCTTGGTCACAAAAAATGGAAATGGCAGTTTAAGAACATTGGTGGTCAAAGCGAACTCGATTGCCAAGTAACAGGCGCAAAAGTGAACTGCGATTTTGTTAATTAGCGCTGGGCTTGCAAATCTAATTACTTATTTTGATTTTTTTGAATGTGCATTTGTAAAGTCCACAAACGCATTTGTTTTAGAAATTCATCTTTCATTCCGTAAAGAACGACTTGATGCAGATAAGATTTTTCGGCCGATGGTTTTTCATCAACGTAATGGATTTTTACTTTCATCTCTTTAAGATTTGTTTCGTCTTCTTGGCTAAGTGCAATGTCGATCATATCGTCTTCTTTAAACGGCTCGGCTCTGTTAAAGGCCATAGCCGCTTCGGAAAACTCTTCAACGATCATCTGCTCAGAAAGATTGATCAGACCTTCCGCTGGAACAGTGGTGATTTGACCAATTTCTTTTTCTTTCAGCAGCGGAAATAAAACTTTGATCACTTTGACTAAGAAAGCCTTATCAAGTGGTTTCTCAAGTCGAAATTGTTCAATCTCAAGTCGCTCTTCAAGTTTATCGCGATCTAAGTTTTCTTGTTGAAATCGAATAAGCGCTGGTAGCTTTAAGTATTCATTTTTGAGCGTGTTTGGTTCATACGCCAGGTCGGTAATCAGTAGATCGGCACTAATTTTTTCGCTCGTTTTAAAATTTTTCCGATGCATGATAATATTTGATGCGAAGGTGCGCTCGAGCAATTGTTGGATCGTAGCGCTTACCGTGTCATCGTCGATGTGGATGATGATATCAATTCCGGTCTGTGTGCGCGACTTGTATCCACACCAATTTGGATTTTTGAAGCGTTGCTTGACTGAAGCAATCTTACGTCGAACATTTCCTAAAGCCGCGTTACTCATCTGTGCGAAAGATAATTCATAACTTTCAGCATCTTCATTAACAACGCGACCCCATACATGCTGATTCTTTTGATATTGAAAATACGGGTGATAGAACTTATAGGCTTTACCCATCTGAAGTGGATACTGCTTTTCAATCTTAAAACCTAATTCAGATAATTGCGTAAATTTAAATTTCTTTAAAGATTCTAATTTATTTTTGGCCACCGTTGTATGCACAAAAAGAGTTTTGATCTTCTGTTTCGGGAATAAAACGAACCGAGTGTGCTCTTTAAAAATTGTCGGATCGAAAGGTTTATAAATTAGATTCTTCGCGATCGAGGATTCTATTTTACGTACCGATTTAGTTGGGTCATCAAATAATGAAACAAGGACGGGGCATTTATAGGTCGTCGTTAAAGTCTCAAGAAATTTTTCGGGTTCGGCGCCTAAAATCTCGATCGGCACCATCAGAGCTATAATATTATTAGCGGCGTTTTCAGGTTTTGCGAAATCAGCGGCCATGGCGGCTAAATTTGCATAAATTAGAATCTTATGATTTCCGTCTTTAGAAATATCTTTCCAACATTCATCAATAATCTTCGACGACTTTGGATCGGGTTCAATTGCTACTAAACATGCCATACTTTATCGTAGCACTACCAGCCTGTTTTACGACGATTTTTTCGACGACTTAGACCTAGGGTCTGGCTACCGTCGATCGTGTTTGTTGTTTGAGTGGTTTCGGTCTTGCTCATATTTTAGTATTGTACCAGGTTGATTCGATTCTCCAAGTGCTTCTTTTGTCCATTTTCAAAACATAGGTTTTCAAGCACGAGGGCGTCGATATCAGAGAAGAGCTGTGTGTTAATTTTTTGCAGAGCATCGATACATGAATGCTGGGTCGTCCAAATCGAAATCCATGAATTCCATATATTTTTTACTTCAGATCGATCGGGATCGACGTGCTGGTCGGCATGTTGGAGGAGCGCCTGTAAAGTTTTGAACAAATGCACCGGATGCGAGTTCATGTCAGAGATAATGTATTCAAAACCGGTTTTAAATTCAGTACTTAGCAGAAGTTTGTGAAGTGAAGGTTCATTCCATATTCCTTGAACAAAATGGTAAAAACCAAGTTGAGAGTTCTTATTTTTGTTATCTTTTAAGAAGTGATCGGCATGAATCAGATCATGAATAATAAAGCTTAAAAAATCTCGTCCGCCGCAATTCATGCTTGGCCAGGCTTCGCAGTTTTCGTTAAAGGTAACAACCCGCATGCCCTTTAGTTGATAATCTAAAAGCTCTCGGGGCGTCGGAATATATTCTAAAATGATCAGCGGAAAATTTGGATCCGAAAGAGAAAATAAGGATCGAAGACATGATTCGGGAAGTGGCTTCACTTTGCAGCTATTTAACAAGGTTGCCAACGAAACACCTTGCTGAAGTTGGGTGGGGCAGTAAATCGGCAACTCTTCAATCAGATCAATTAGATTTAAGGGGTGAGTTGCATTGATTCCGGTTTCATCGGTGAAAGATCGTTTTCGAACTCCGCCGTACCAATCTTTCGGTCGGCGTAAAAAACTTAGTGAAAGAACCCAGGCTTGAACCTTTTCCACATTCGAAAGAGATTGAAAACGAGTTTTCCACAGTTTGAATGCCATTTGATTTTGTGAATAAAAATCAAACGTACAGAACAGGGGGCGGTAGCGATCTTTCTTCTCATTATTCATTCTTAACATATTATTATTCATTTTTTGCTTGCCTACCTTACTAAGGTCAAGCTCAAATAGGGAAGGATCGAAATATATACTTTAATGTCATTCATGGAGGATTGCATAAAAAAGTTATTGATAGTTCTGATCGTGTTCTTGAGTGATTATTCTTCTGCCGATTTTCAAGCCCTTAGAAGCGGCGAAGAGTTCAACTACCTTCAGTTCTATCAAGTCGCAGAAAATTTTGAATCATCTTCTTCTTCACTACTGACCATGCTTCAAGTAGAAAAAAAGTTTCCGAAACCAACAGTTCCATACCACAGATTAAATCATTTTGGCGGTTGGTTGCGTGACGATGCGAAGTGTATCAATACACGCGCAGAAGTTTTGCGACGCGAATCTCGGGTCAGCGTGACGTATTCTGAAAGTGGCTGCAGTGTGCAGTCGGGCGAATGGTTTGATGGGTACACGAATAAGTTATTCACAAAAGCGGAAGACATTCAGATTGATCATTTTGTTCCGTTGAAAAATGCGTATATGTCTGGGGCGCACGAGTGGAGTTCGAAGAAACGCTGCCTTTACGCAAACTATATGGGTAATAAATTTCATTTGCTGCCGATTAGCTCGAAAGAAAATTTAAAGAAAAGTGACCATGCCCCCAATGAATATGTTCCACCCAATGGGACTTATATTTGTCAGTACTTAGTGCAATGGTTAAAGGTGAAGTTGATTTGGTCGCTCCGAATGACGCCTCCCGAAGCAAAAGCGATTCTAGCTAAAGCTCTTCAGGCGAAATGCGATCCGGCTGATTTTGTCATGACGAATGATGAACTAAGCGCTGAAAGACGCTATATGAAAGATCACGAGAATCTTTGCGCGAACCGCCACTAAGCCGAGAGTTTTTTACTGTACAGAATTCAAACACTCTGCAAACGCCTTTTACTTCTATAAAGTAAGCCCATGAAAAAAAATATAACTCTATTTTTGGGCCTGACGGCGCTTAGTTTGACCTGTTGGTCCCAGCTAACGTTAACGATCGGCGGAGACGTCAATTTTAATAAAAATTTATTTCGGACGCATCCGGACGGCTTCTTAAGCCGTGGAACTAAGTTAATCCCGTGGGCAACATATACTGCGGGGATCAAGCCCTTAATCGACGGTGATTTGAATTTTGCAAACATAGAGACCGTGGTTTCAGATAAAAATAATTTACCGGCTGAAAAAAAAGCATTCGTTTTTAATTCGCATCCAAATTCGATTCAACATTTAATCGATGTTGGCTTTAACCTATTCAATTTAGCAAATAATCATACCTACGATTACGGCCACGTGGGGATCGGCGAGACTTTAGATGCCTTCAGAAATTTAAAAAATAAAAACCCGCAAATTGAATACTTTGGTGTCGGTTATCAGAATGAATTGCTAAAACCCATGATCTTTCAAAAGAATGGTTACACCATCGCGGTGGCAAGCCTTAGTATCCTTGATAAGCGCTTTAAAGCTACGAGCACAAGCCCCGGCCTTATTCATATTTGGAGTTCTGAAGAATATCATCAGATCATCAAAAATCTGAAACAGACCAGTGCTCACTATAAGATTTTATCCATTCACTTAGGCACAGAAGGTCAGGTTAAATTAGACCGGAAGCAGAAGGAATACTACGAATACGCAATTAAAAATGGCGATGTTGATTTGATTATCGGGCATCACCCACACGCGGTTCGACCGATTCAAAAAATTGGCAACAAGTATATATTCTATAGCCTCGGAAATTACCTGATGCTGGGTTCGGCGAACATCACAAATTTAACCGGCGGGTTAGATTACGGTTTATTTGCTAAATTGCATTTAGTACTGAATTCGGAAGGCCGGTTGCAGCCTGAAGCGATTCAGCTGACGGCGTTGACAGACACTCACGCACGCGTGAAACCATTGGCCGTCGATAAAGCGCGACTTCGTTTGAAGGCGTTGAATGAACTTTCTGAAAGTGAAGTGGGTCGCGAAGCATTCAAGCCTCAAGTATTAGAGACAGGGTCAGCTCTTTATTGTGAGGAAAATCTTGTTAGTGATACGGCGAAGAGAATCTGTAATAAATAATTTAACGAAAATTTTTATCATAACCAAGGAGAACTAATGAAGAATATCGCAGTCAAACTTTCGACCGTTGCAGTGGCAACACTGATGAGCCAAGGGGCCTTTGCAGATGTCATTAAATGTACATTTACAGAGCCGTTTATCAATACTGAATACAGTATGGCGCAACAAACTTTGACGGTTATTGATGATTTTACTCAGTACCCTAAGAAAATTCGAAGAGTCATCAAGAATGTTTCTTTTCAAATCAAAGGGCCAGGTCAATTTGTTTTGTTAAACGACAAGAAAAAAGTCGTACAAAATTTAACCTTAAGTTTCAAAGGTTCGAATGGTATGTCCGACACAATCTATCCTTATGAAGTCATTTGGTATGGGCATGAATCAATGGCCAATGGTGGCCACGGTGGATGCAGTTCAAATTATCTTAAAACGACTGAACCGATCGAAAGCAATTAATTTGCTTGAAACTCTTTAAGCACGGCTTGTTCGGACGGTTGAAAACGTTCGATGTACTGGCAACGCTGACAAAGACTTTCGACTAATTTTTTTTGCCTGAAGCCATTCAAAATACCTTGCGCTTTTTCTCCCGCTAGGATGACGACAATGCTTTCATCGTTGATTTGTCCTAGGGGGATATTTCCTTCTTTGTCTAAGCAACATGGCACGACCGTGCCATCCACTAAAATCCCAAAATGTGAACTCAGTCCGTAACAACTTCCTTGAGTTCCTAATAAGGGTAAATCAACGCTGGGCCAAATAAATTCTGTATCGTAATGCATGTACAAGCGATTTTTAATCTTCAAACTTTTTTGCTTCTTCACATCAACATCATCTGCGAAGCTTACTTTAAAGTAGTCAGCAATGCGGCTTAACATCTCGGTATTATTTGTGGCTGTACCGCGTGGATCATTTAAATTCCACAAACGATAGTTAATATAAAGATCAGGCCGCCGTTCAAAGGCCGCTTCGGTAAACTTAAAGATTTTATCTAAATAAATCGTTGGGTCTTTGTCTGGGTGGTTATCAAAAAAACTGTGCAACGAAAAATTAACTTGGCGAAAAGCGGGGTGCAGTAAAATTTCGGCTAATGGGTCCCGCAGCAAGACTCCGTTACTGACTAAAAATATTCGAACCTGATACTTGTCGCAGATGTCGACGAATTCTTTAAATTTTGGATGGACTAGAGGTTCACCCATAAGGTGAAAACAAACTTGATCCGTCAGACCCGCAACCTGAGAAATAATTTTTTCGAAAAGCGAAATGTCCATTAGTTTTTTTGTGCGAATAACTTCAGGGCAAAAGCTGCATTGCAGATTACAAATATTGCTGATCTCAATATTAATTTTAGAAAACCTTTTTGCCATGTCTAAGCGTTTAATCCAGAACTGGAACCGAGGCAATAAATGAAAACAGGAAGCCCTCATTTCGGCCCTGGGCTTTCGTTGCATCGATTCAGAGCAAGAAACTCCAACTTAACGCTTGCGCTTGGGCTCGTCATTAAACTTTTTGCTGAAATTTGTTTTATAAATTGAAAAATGCTACGCTTTTTTATCAAAGGATGGGTTATGGAAGCAAAAACAATTCGCAAAGCAGTTATTGTTGGTGGGCTGCGAACCCCGTTTGTAAAATCTTTTTCGAAGTACGCTCGACTGACGAATCAAGAAGTTATGACGGCAACCTTAACAAAACTTGTCGATAAATTTAATTTACGTGGTGAAAAACTAGGGGACGTTGCTTTTGGATCAGTTATGCTGAATTCGGGCGACTGGAATTTAACCAGGGAAGTGGTGCTGGGCAGTGGCCTTGACCCCCGAACCCCGGGTTACAATGTGCAACGCGCTTGTGGTACCGGTCTAGAGACCACTTGGCATATCGCTATGAAAATAATGTTAGGGCAAATTGAGGTCGGCATCTCAGGGGGTAGTGATACCAATTCTGATGCACCCGTTATGATGTCTAGAAATTTCACTTGGAAACTTTTTGATCTGCAAAATAAAAAGGGAATTCTAGCCCGGTCGCTTGGGGCTTTTAAATTTTCCTTGAAAGATTTAAAATTGCAATTTCCGGTGGTGCGCGAACCGCGTACGGGACTTTCAATGGGTGATCACTGCGAAAAAATGGTAAAAGACTGGAGCATATCACGACAGGCACAAGATCAGCTGGCGTTTGAAAGTCACCAAAAAGCTGCCAAGGCATATGATGCAGGCTTTTATAATGACCTTACTTTTGAATTTCAGGGCGTGAAGCAAGATGCGATTTTGCGCGCAGATACCACCATCGAAAAATTGGCGAAGTTAAGTCCTGCCTTCGACCGGACCGGAACGGGCACGTTGACGGCCGGTAATAGCACGCCGTTAACCGATGGTTCGTCAGCTGTATTGCTGACCAGTGAAGAATATGCGGCTAAAAATAAATTACCGACGCTTGCGTACTTTGTTGATGCCGAAGTTTCGGCCGTGGATTTTGTTAACGGCGATGGTTTATTAATGGCGCCGACAACTGCGGTTAGTCGTTTATTAGAAAGAAATAATTTAACGTTTCAAGATTTTGACTTCTTTGAAATTCATGAGGCTTTTGCGGGCCAAGTTTTATGTAATTTAAAAGCTTGGGAAGATGCGGATTATTGTAAAAAAGTTTTAGGTCGCGATAAGCCACTGGGTTCTATCGATCGCACGAAAATGAATGTAAAGGGCGGAAGCCTTGCCCTTGGCCATCCATTTTCGGCCACGGGCGGAAGGCAAGTGGCCATGTTAGCAAAAATTCTTGCCGAAAAAGGCAAAGGGCGTGGGCTTATTTCAATTTGTACGGCCGGCGGTATGGGCGTCGCAGCCATTCTAGAAAGATAAAAATATGATGAACGAAGAAGAAAAAAAACCAAGCGTCATGGTTCCGTTAGATAAGCTATCAGAAGACGCCTTAACAGGCCTGATTAACGAATTTATTTTGCGTGAGGGAACCGATTACGGGCAACGCGAATATTCGCTAGATGAAAAGCACGCGCAGATTCATAAGCAACTGGCGTCGGGTCAAATTGTTATTGTATTTGACCCCAATGAGGAAAGTGTGTCGATTATTCGAAAAGAAGATATTTCCGCTGATATGAAAGAGTAGCTAGTGATTATTTGACGAGGTGGATTCCGTCGTCGGCAATCGTAATCAGTTTTTGCTTATACAAGCCGCCTAAAGCCACTTTGTATTTTTTTTTGCTGACGCCAAAAAGTTCATAAATTTTTTCAGGTGGGGTTTTGTCGTCGAGCTTTAAATAACCATTATTTTCACTTAACAATTTCATGATTTTTTCACTGATATCGCCAGTTGCTTTGTGACCGGGGGCGCGTAGTAATAAATCAATCTTTCCATCATCACGCACCTTACGAACGTAAGCTTTCGTGATATCACCGACATATAAAGGCTGAAATATTTCGTTTTTATAAAGTAGGCCGATGTGTTGGTTATTAATGATCGCTTTAAATCCCAGTTCAGTTTCAGTGGCGATCATCAGTTGCACTTCTTCGTTTTCTTTGTAAATGATCCCCGTTTTCTCACCGTTCTTCTCCAGGTGTCTTTCAAGCCGCATCGAAGCGCAAGGCCGGTCGGTATTATCTAAATAAACTTTAACGACGATATCGTCACCAGGCTGAAGTTCACAGGTCTGTTCGCTGAATGGTAAAAATAAATCTTTCGGCTGGCCCCAATCTAAAAAAGCACCGACTGAAGTGATCGAAACCACTCTGAGCAGGGCGAAGTCTTCAATTTGAACGGCTGAATCTTCAATCATCGTTTTAACTCTTTCACTAAATAATTAGAAACATCATCGAACTGCCTTGATAAAACAAAACGGGGTAGGGCTTGTTGCAGCACTAATAAAATAATTCCCGCTTTTCTGAAATTCATAAATGAAGCGGCGATGCTGACCCCGGTAACGCCGGTTCTAAGTAACGTTTTATTTTGGATTGGAACTTTACTGATGAGAACATCGATGACGGAATCAAAAAAAGTAAGCACGGCCCCCGATGGTCGCAGGCGATCTAGTTTTTGTTCTTTTTCTTTCCGGGAAAGGTTTTCGTCTTCTTTGACCGCCTGAACTGAATTAAGCCATGATAGAATTTCACTTTTTGCGGTAGGACTCATCGAAGACAGAATATTTTTGAACGCTCGGCCCGGAGAGCCGGCTGCAGATTTAAAATTTATACTTTTAAAAAAATCCGTCAAATTAAGGGATTTATTTTTGATGGTGGTTTTTAGATTTTTCAGCATGGTGATTATTAACGCATTTTTTTGAGGGGTTCAATTAATGATTCAATTAATTTTCAGCCAATTGGTAGAGCAAGCATAAGTTTGCGCCTAGAATGATACAAAATAGCAACCAAGATAGAATTTTTGCAACTCCACGAATTGTAAAATCTCCCATCAGTTTACCATCAGTCACGAATCGCACCAAAGGAAAGATCACAAAAGGCAATTGAAGGCTGAGCACGACTTGGGTCATGACCAGCAAGCGCCCGGTCGAATTTTCACCCAGCATTGATACGCCGATATAAGCCGGCACCAAAGCTAAGCCCCGGGTGATCAATCTTCTTTTCCAGCAAGGTATTTTTAAATTTAAAAACCCTTCTAATATGATCTGTCCGGCGATTGTTCCAGTGAAGGTAGAACTTTGCCCCGAGGCAAGTAACGCAATACCAAACAAAAATGCCGCAATGGTGGTTCCAACGATTGGATCTAAAAGATGGTAAGCCTCGTCAATTCCGGCCACGTCCATATTTCCGGTCGAGTGAAAGGCTGCGGCCGCTAAAATTAAAATGGCCGAGTTAATCAGAAAAGCCAGAAACAAAGAGGCGACGGTGTCTAAAGTATTTAGCCGGATCGCGCTGCGCTTCTCAGCATAAGACGGCCCGATTTTTCGAGTCTGTACAATTGAGGAGTGTAAATAAAGATTATGCGGCATCACCGTTGCCCCTAAAATTCCGATCGCTAAGTAAAGCGGTTCGGTCTGTGAAATTTTACTGATCGAGGGAATATAACCTCGGAACACTTCGACCCAATTGGGACCGACCAGCCAAAGTTCGATGAAATAACAAATGGCAATCGTCATCACTAAACCTAAAATAATGGCCTCAATTTGGCGGAAGCCTTTTCCTTTAAGTCCTAATATTATAAATGTATCTAATGCGGTGATCGCAATACCTTGTTGTAAAGTGCAGCCAAGTAATAATTTAAAGGCCAATGCACAACCAAGCACTTCGGCGATGTCAGTTGCGATGATGGCGATCTCAGCCAAAATCCATAAAATAAATCCGGAAGTTTTTGAATACTGATCACGGCAAAGCTGAGCGATGTCTTTTTCGGTCACAAGACCCACTCTTAAAGTCAGGCACTGTAAAAAAATGGCCGCTAAACTTGAAAGTAGAACAATGAAAAGAAGACTATAGCCGTACTTGGCTCCGGCCTCAATATCGGTGGCCCAATTGCCGGGGTCCATATAACCTACCGAAACTAGAAGACCAGGCCCCGCAAATAATTTTATCTTTTGCCAAAGGTTCGCATTGGCCGGTATGTGCACCGAGCCCTGCACTTCTGAGGGGCAAAAAGGCGCCGTTGCCATATCGGGAAGTTTGAATTTAAACATTCGCGTCCAGTCTGATCATGCTGACCCTCTTCATGTTGACCAAATTAGGTTTGCAATTGCAGTGGGTCAATCGTTGATACGCCTAGCTGCCTGGGTTTCAATAAGAAGATTTTAAAACCCCAAGGAGATTTTATGAAAATACGAATTGGCGATGTGGCACCTGACTTTCAACAAGCGTCGACCGAAGGTCCCATCAGCTTTCATCAGTGGAAGGGTAATAGCTGGGCGGTTTTATTTTCGCATCCAAAAAACTTTACGCCCGTTTGTACAACTGAGCTAGGTGAAGCATCTAAACTTAAACCCGAATTTGAAAAACGAAACGTAAAAGTATTAGGCCTTAGCGTTGATAAACTTGAAGACCATGACCGCTGGTCAAGTGATATTGAAGAGACTCAAGGCTGCAAATTAAATTTTCCATTATTAGCGGATCAAGATAAAAAAGTATCACTTCTTTACGATATGATTCATCCGAACGCAAATGACACGATGACGGTTCGTTCAGTGTTTATTGTTGATCCGAATCATAAAATCCGACTTATTTTAACTTACCCGGCCAGCACGGGCCGAAATTTTATTGAAGTGTTACGCGTGATTGATTCATTGCAGTTAACCGATAGTCATAAAGTAGCGACGCCGGTTAATTGGAAAGACGGGGATGACGTCATTATCGTTCCGTCACTTCAAGATAAAGCCGAAATAGATCGGTTGTTTCCGAAGGGTTACAAAGCGGTCAAACCATACTTAAGAATCACTCCGCAGCCAAATAAATCAAAGTGAAAGATAAAGGCCCCCATGCTGCGTGGAAAAATTTCGGATGTTATTGGTGAAACTGCTTTAGTAAAAATTGAATCTCTTTCGACCGAAACGGGTTGCGAGATTTACGGTAAGGCTGAATTTTTAAACCCAGGCGGTAGCGTAAAAGACCGCGCCGCTTTAGGTATTATACAGCAAGCCGAATTAGACGGGTTATTGAAACCGGGCGATACGATCATCGAAGGCACGGCCGGAAACACGGGGATTGGGCTTGCAACAATTGCAGCGCAAAAAGGGTATTCGTGCACGATCGTCATGCCGAACAACCAAGCTGAAGAAAAATATCAAACACTACGTGCACTCGGAGTTGAACTGATCACGGTTGATCCCTGTCCGTTTGCAAATCAGAATCATTTCTACCATACCGCTCGCCGTATTTCGGAAGAACGAAAAAATTCATTCTGGGCGAATCAGTTTGAAAACCTAGCCAATGCGAACGCGCATTATCACACAACGGGGGCCGAGATTTGGAAACAAACGGAAGGTCAAATTGATGCGTTCGTTTCTGCGGTAGGTACGGGCGGAACGATCGGCGGAGTTTCAAAATACTTAAAACAAAAAAAACCAAGCGTGCACATTAGGATGGTCGATCCCTTTGGCTCTGGACTTTATTCTTATTTCAAAACAGGACAGATTGCTTCGACGGGTTCATCGATCACCGAAGGTATTGGAATTATGCGGTTAACCGCAAATTTTAAAGAAGCCGTGATCGATGAAGCGGTTCAAGTCACTGATCAAGATATGATTTCAATGCTTTATCACTTAGCTAAGTTTGATGGTTTGTTGGTCGGTACTTCAGCGGCACTGAATGTATGTGCGGCCTATCAGTATGCGCGCGATCATAAGGGAAAAGGGCTTAAGATTGTGACGATTCTTTGCGATTCGGCACTCAGGTATCAATCAAGAATTTTTAATCCGCAATTTTTGGCCGAGAAGTCTTTAACTCCTCAGCCAATCTACTAATTCAAACTATTTCTTTTTAGCAGAGTAAACGCGTTTTAAATTATCAAGTTTTAAGCTAACATCATAACCACATGCCGCTGTCTCGTTACATAAACCATTTGTTCGAACGGCAACCGTATTTTGGTTTTCGAAATGAACTTCAAGGTTACAATCACCTTGCTGAGAAACTAATTGAACTTTATTTAATTCAGACGCTAAACCTTCGTAGCTGCAAGCTTGTTTTCCGGCAGGTTTTGTCGTGATTCTAATAAGGTATTCACTTCCGATTGAAATAATAGATACTGAATCTTTGCTAGTCGCAACGATGCAACGACCCTTATATAGGTAGCCACCTTGTGCACGACAAGATTTTTGAGTTTTAGCACTGCGAACAACTATACTTGATCGCTTTTCAAAGTTACCTTCCATATTAAGGTTAGGGCTTAAAATAACTTGCGACATAGAAACAGCCGAAAAACAAAGAACAGCCATTGAAACAAAAAGATTCTTCATAAAAACTCCTTAGTTAAAAAACTTGTAATGTTAACGAAGAGATTCATTTCGAAATGTGTACCAATTTTAAAGACGTTGAGAGCGTTTCAGAATAAATTACATGTCAAAACTTTCGACACCGCCCCTAAAATGGCGGTTTAAGCCCAGTTGAAATTGAATGGCGCAAGGCTAGCGAACTTAGGGACACTTTTATTCGATTTAGCCGTTTCTGCCTCGAGCCTGGTGCTAGGTTCGAATTAAACTGATTCTTACTCGGTTCTTGATTTGCAATTCTAATTCTTTATTAAGGGAATAAGTCCCGCAATAAATATTTAATTTGGGAGGTTTTATGAATCCGAAAAGATTTGCCATGATCGGTGGTATTGTACTTTTAGCACTTGGTTTGATTTCTTTGATTCCGCAAATGGTGGGTTCGGTTGAAGGTTTACCGGCGTTGCGCCTTGATCAAAGCTACGGGCTTTTTGCGGGAGTATTCGCATGGAATATCGTGAATAAAGCATTACTAATTGTCTTAGGTGCCTTCGGTATTTATTCAGCAAGCGAAAAATTCACCAACTTGCCCGCATCGATTAACTGGTCTCGATGGGTTTTTGCTGTTACGGCAATAGGAGCGATTATAGGTCTTATTCCAAGCACAAACACGTTGTTTGGTTTTATGCCTTTATTCGGCAATCAGGTTTGGTTGCATGCAGTCGTTGCGGTTTTAGGAGCTTACTTTGGATTTGCTCTCACTTCAAAAGCTCACGCAAGAATGCCAGACAAAGACTATAAGAGCCCAGCCCACGGTCTTCGTTAATTAGTTTTAAGCAATTGATATTGATTTGAAGAGAAACAGTTATAAGCTGTTTCTTTTTTTTTAGTGAGTTGTATATTTTGTAGATTCTGTTTCAGAGACCACTTCGATTGTCGTTTGTGGTTCATCCGTTTCATTCAGCGACGATTTTCTTTTATCTGCCGCTTTCACGGCGGCCATGCAAATAGCTAATGAGGGGCTTTCATCAAGGGCTGCGCCTGATGAAGCGAAGTCGCCGGATTCTAAAAAATGTAAAACGGCTTGCGGCGAATCCCAGCCTAAGTTTGATACGGATCCGATAAAGGCGAACCATTGGTCGCCAACGATTGGAATTAACGTCACTTTCATTTTCTGCACAATTTCCCACGCATTTTGCATTTCGCCTGAGTAATCTTTCAGTGGGAATTGGCCTGTCGAATGAATTTCATATAGTTCGCCTTTGATCAATTCGACCTGGTGGTTAAAGATCTCGGTGGCAATTTTCACATTCAATTCGCGTCCGGGTCGCATGATACCTCCAGCTACTTATAAGATAACGAATTTAAAAATTGTCGCAACTCTTTTAGTTTGAAAGGTTTTTCAATAATACGGTTTTCAATTGAATCTAAGAATGATCGCATGGCCGGGGTGAATGCACCGCCGGTCATGAAGACCATTCGCTTGGCTTGCACCGGATCCATTTTCTTAATAATTTCGTACATCTCCATGCCGGTCATATGGGGCATCATCAAATCGCTGATGATTACATTGTAGCGTTCGCCGGCCTTCAGCAGATCAAGTGCTTCTTGGGCAGACTCGACAGTGGTCACCTCGTTGTCATCTGACAAAACCTCTTCGAGGACTCGGCTAAAATTTTCTTCATCATCGACTATTAAAATACGGGCCTGAACAACTTCTTCGCTGTCATTTTTATTTTCACTCACGATTGTATCTCCCATTCCAACGGCCGGCAAAGCGACTAAAAACTCGGTTCCGTTCTCTTTAGAGCTAGTGAAACTGATTTCTCCGCCGATTGACTTAATAATTCGTTTGCAAATTGATAAGCCTAAACCAGTTCCGATACCTTTCGGTTTCGTTGTAAAAAAGGGCGTAAAAACTTTCTTCGAATTCTCTTTAGGTATACCGCATCCGGTGTCTTTAATGGAAGTAATTACTTTATGACTTTTTAGGTAAATCGAGATTTCAATGGTATTTTTGTCTGGCTGGCCTTCAGGAATAGAGTGGGCCGCGTTTATAATTAAATTTAAAAATACCTGACCCAGCCGTCCATCATTTGCATAAACCTGAGGAACCTTCTGGTAGTTTTTGAGCAGCTGGGCACGGTTTTGAATTTCATGACGGGCAATTCGTAAAGTTGAATCCAACACGTCCGCAACACTTACTAACGCACGACTATCATCATCCTTAAATGAAAAAGTTTTCAAATCTTGAACAATCTTGCCAATTCGTTCTGCGGCCGAGAAAGTTTCCTTTAATTTGGATAGGTGTTTTACAGGAATACTTTCAAGCCTATTGCACTGATCAATCATAAATTCGAGAGATATCAGTACCGATGCTAATGGATTATTTATTTCGTGGGCTACGCCAGCCACAAGAATACCAAGACTTGCCAGGCGGTCGGCCTCGAGCAACTGATCTTCAGACAATTTTTTTTCGGTCAAGTCCCGCGAGATTAACAATGCACCAATAATTTTTTCATCTTTAGAAAGGGGGGTTAAGCACGTCGAATACCAGACGGGAGCGGCGAAATCTCCGCGACTTAAAAATTCAAAATTCCCGGACTTTCCGTCCCTCATCACTGAAGCAAATATTTTTTGAAGTTCGGGTCTTTGCTCATGGCAAATAAGGGAAAACCAGTCGACGCCGATCATGCTCTGGCGATCAATTCCGATCGGGGCGCGGTTTAAATATTGAATGATTCCTTTTTGATCAAGCAGCATAATATAATCCAGGGTGTGCTCGACGGCTAATCTTAAAAATGCTGAATCGATGTGTGAAGTTTCCATGTTGATACCACATTTCTGCAGCGGATGCAGATTCCTTATTAAGTAAATTACTATATATACACTGAAACTAGCATTTGACAATAGTGCAGTCTATCGAATAGCGAATCCACTAGGCTAGGCCCACTAGCGAAAAGCCTAGTGATTTTTCACAAGTCATTTGCAAAACGGTGCAAAAATAAGCAGCGCGAAAATTTGCCCCCATGTGTGCTGGAGTAGGGGCGAATGTTCCTGGTCTAGGCCGATTTATTCGATTTAATCTTGGCAAGCCTTATGCAAAAACCCTGGTGTCATACGTAAGTCAAATCAACAACGACGGAGGAATGGAATGAATACATCAACAATGAAAAATATGGCAGTAGCAGGACTAGTACCACGAGTAATGAAGGGCTTTAAGTTCCGCTGGTTACTTTTCGGCGCAGCTGCATACTATGGCTTAAAAATGTTAAACAAGCGCGGTATCTTACCAAAGCAAACTGACGCAGCCCTTGGTTTTATTGATCAAGGAATCGACATGGCAAAAGAAAAGATGGGATTTCAATCAATATCATCTTCTTTATCTTCAAGCGTACCGTCAGCTTCTGCGACACCAGCAAAAGTTCACGCTGATGCGCCTTCTATTCACTAGTTTGCAGATCAATTTAAAGCAAATTTGTGTAAGAACCATCTGAAAATTAAAAAGCCTGGCTATTGCCAGGCTTTTTTTATCTTTATTAATTTTCTACTTTAAAATATTTATCTGATTAAAACTGAACAACTGCTGCGACATAAAATCGAGTATCGTTCCACTTCGTGTTTCAAAAGTACGAAGACGAACAACCATTTTCAATCTTATCAGCCGCGACAACTAATAACATAAGTAGTTTACTATATTTGTTAAAAAGTATCAAAAAGTTATTAATTTTTGAGCGCGGTTGCAATCATTGCTGATGGACGAACAAGTAATGAAATAGCCGAAACCAATTGATCGTTCGATATTGGTTTTGAGATATGCATTTGAAACCCGGCTTGAAGTGCCTTTGTGCGCTCTTCATCCTTCGCATAAGCTGTTAACGCAACTGCTTGCACGTCACGCACGCTGGGCTCCGTTGAGCTGCGAACCCGGCGAATCAGTTCGTACCCATCCATTTCGGGCATACCAATATCACTTAATAAAACATCGGGCTTAAATTTTGGAAGTTCAGCCAAAGCTTCCGCAGCAGAATGGGTTAATTTAAAATCTGCGTGAGCTTTTTTAAGCCAGATACTGATCAACTCAAGAATGTCGGGCGAATCATCGACGACTAAGACGCGAATACCATGTAACGAATCATCAATGTGAAAAAGTTTTTCTGGCTGCGCCAGAATTTTTACCTGACCGGGTAGGGCGGGAATCGTTAACACAAATTCAGAACCTTTGCCCCGACCGTCACTAAATACTTGAATATGGCCATTATGTTGTTCGACGATATGTGAAACGATCGCTAATCCTAATCCAAGACCGCCATGGCTGCGGGTGGTGCTCATGTCTTCTTGCTTGAGCCGGTCAAAAACAAAAGGTAAAAATGAAGGTTCGATACCCTGCCCAGAGTCCTTTACGCTAACAACATAATTATTACTTTTCTGATGCAGCTTAATTTGAATGGATCCGAAGGCTTCAGTAAATTTAATTGCATTGGTTAAAAGATTTGAAATAACTTGTGAAAGTCTTTGTTCATCGGCAAGTACAAGGCAATCTTCTTCCGGTAAGTCTAAGGTAATAATGATATTTTTTTCTTCCGCTCTAGGCGTAAAAGATTTCTGCGCGGAATGAACTAACATCCGAAGTGAAACGGGTAGTGCTTCGAAATGCAGTTTTCCGTTGATGATTCTTGACGTATCAAGTAAGTCGTCGATCAAAGATTTTTGCATTTTACCATTTCGTTCGAGCACCATAATGGCGTCCGCTTGTTCTTCTTGACTGAGTTCGCCCGATTGTAAAAGCTCGGTCCAACCGAGAATAACGTTTAATGGGGTTCGAAGTTCGTGTGAAAGGCTTGCAAAAAACTCATCGCGTTTTTGCGCGGCCTGCTTTTGTTCTTCAATTAGTTTACGAACTTCGTATTGCTTTAATCGGGCTCTTATACCGACTTGCGCGGCTCTGGTAAATGTGAGGCGGCTGAATGGTCTTTCTAGTATAGATACATTTCCGATTTTTGAAAAGGCGTCCCAATTTTTAAAAGGCCCTTGACCTACCAATAGAATGACCGGAATGTCCGACCAAGTTTCTTGCGCCTCAAGGGCAAATTTTAATAAAGGAAGTTCGTTCAGCGGAAGAGCTTCTTCCGCAATGACGATGACAGCCGCCCCATCATTCATTTGCTGGCACAAATCCGAAACATCTTTGCACTTGACCGCTAATAAACCCGAGTCTCGCAGAACCTGAGCCGCCACTTCCGAATCGTTATCGGTTGGCGCCAGTACTAATACAAGCTCGGATTCATAATTCATTGTCGTTCGTCTTTCATAATATCAGCGACATTTCCAAGGTAGCTAGGAATTCCTGAAAAAATTCCTTTGAATTCTTTTAAAACTTTTCCGACGACCACGCCACCTTTAGCTACGCGAAATTCGCGCAAGCTTTCTTCGTGGTAGCCAGTTCGCTTTTTGATAACGGCGATGGCTTTTTTAATCTCGCCAAAAGCTTCGAAGTATCGAGTAACGATCACCGTGTCGGCTAAATACGTTAAATCAAGCGGGGTTTGCATACTTCCCATAATTCCGGCCTGGGCTAAAACCATAACTGTAACAACTCCGTGATTACCTAGGAACGCTAAAAGTTCGTGAAGTTGCAGCATTAAAAATTGTTGCTCTGGCATCGCATGCATGTATCCATTTAAGCTATCGATGATGACCATATCAACTTTATCTTCGCTGGCCGAGCTTCGCAGTAACGCTGCAAATTGACCTGGTGTTAGTTCAGCTGGATCAATCTTTCTTAAAATAATTTGACCTGAATGAATATATTTCTGCAAATCAAGTCCTA
This sequence comes from Bdellovibrio sp., assembly GCA_043760925.1. Classification (GTDB taxonomy): domain Bacteria; phylum Bdellovibrionota; class Bdellovibrionia; order Bdellovibrionales; family Bdellovibrionaceae; genus Pseudobdellovibrio. Next base: position 65,501 of record JAYUOK010000072.1, read on the forward strand.
AAGAATGGGCGCGGCTAAAAAGGTTCGCCTCACTTTCTTCAAAGTTATAGATGGCAACTTTTTCTCCGCGTTCCGCGGCACTGACGGCAAATCGAATACAAATAGTTGATTTACCGGTTCCGGCTGGGCCCATTACTAAATTACTTGTGCCACGATCAATACCGCCGCCAAGAAGCTTGTCTAAACCGGGAACTCCGCTTGAAGAAGAAACTTGTTTAAAATCCGTTCTAGTATCTGCGGCAACTAGACGAGGAAATATAATGATACCACCGTGCTCGATCAAGTAGTCGTGAGTACCGCCTTTGAATTTTACTCCGCGTAATTTAACAATATGGAATTGACGTCTTTCGACGCCGTAGGCAGCACGGACTTTTTCAAGCAACATGACTCCATGCACGATACTTTGTACGTGAACGTCGCCTTCGATGTTCGTTAAGTCGTCAAGAAATAAAACTGTAGCACCGCGACCGATAAAAAATTCTTTGAAGGAAAGCATTTGTCTTCGATAACGTAATCCAGAATCAGAAAGTAGTCGTAGTTCAGAAACTGAATCGAAAACAATACGTTTCGCATCGACTTCTATAATCTTTTTAAGAAGTAAATCGATTGTCTTCGTAAGTTCCACTTCAGAAGGGTGAAATAAAGTTGTCTGATGAAACGCACTAATTTCTGACGAAATGGCCGAAAGTTCTAAAATCGCAATTTTAGATAAATCCCATCCATGCGATTGCGCAACAGTTTCAAGTTCTTGTTTCGTCTCAGAGAAAGTAACATACAAAGACTTTTCCCCTAAATGGGCACCTTCAATTAAAAACTTCAGTGCAAGCGTTGTTTTCCCAGTGCCGGGTTTTCCTTGAAGCAAGTAAAGGTGATTGCGGGGAAGACCCCCATTTAAAATATCATCTAAGCCGGGCACTCCGGTGGTGCATTTATCCATAACCAAATTTCCACTGGTCATAAAATCCTTCCTGGTGAAATTCTTTTTTTCATTCATAGCTGCACTTCGCATTCCATCAATGATGTTCAATCAGTAAGCACAGCCAATATAGCGAAACCCTGAACTGTTTTCAAATTTTATCAAAATTATTTTATTTGATGTGGAATTTTAGTACAGAAAATTTCCACATTCAAAAAAAGAAATTGCCGTGTCTGCCTATTTAACGACTAGCGCTGTGAATTAGCGAACATCTATGTTAAACAATTTAAATGTGTTCAGAATACAGTATAAAAACGAAGGTCGAAGAAGTTGCGAAAGCACTCGGTACTAGTATTAAAGCATCGGGTAAAGATTCAGCTTGGGACTCTAGAATTAAATTTACAAATTTTGCGCCCGTGGTCACTTTGAAAGCGAATTTACCCGTGATCGGTGAATTGGTTTTTCCAGCAAATCCCTTTCCGAATTCAAGACTTTCACAAGCAAGTAGTAACAAAAATAAAACTTCTACGGACGAATCGAGCGAAGAAGATCAAATCGTTCGTATCTATGATATTCCGATGTGGCGCGAGGGATTTTCTAAAAACCCATGCTTAGTGCCAATGACAAGTTTTTTCGAGCCCGCTTACTGGGGTGATCACGCGGGTGAAGTGATCGAGTTTAAGCACCCTGAAGAGCAATTACTATTTGTTCCTGGTTTTATGATTAAGCCACGGGTTCCATCGACCGGAAAATTAAATGGCTTTACGTTATTAACGCATACGGCGTCCGAGCAAATGCTCAACTACCATCATCGTTTGTTAGTCTTGTTAAAACCGAAAGAAGCACTTGAGTATTTATTTTTAGATAAAGAAGACCCAGTGGCACGCTTTGATTTTCTTTTGAAGCATCGCTTGACCCCCAAATTCAAAACTAGCAAAGACCGCACAATGGCCAAAGGGTGGGAAAAGCGGGTCGAAGATCACGAATCTTCGCTAGCCGATGAAAATAAATACCGCGCTATTTTAGCTAAAGAACAAGTTTCAGGTTAAGTACAATACTCGAATTTTGGGTCTGTTCCATATTCTAAAAAATTGAAACACGTTCGAAGCTGATTTCCGTCCAGAATCTGATGAATTGAGACCTATGTCCAATTGATATTCAATTAGAATCCCTCAAGATAGATCTATCTACACGATGGGAATTATATGCAAATGAAAATTTTTTTGGCGATCTCAGCTTTGGTCCTAACCGTTAGTCTTCTTTATAAAATGAAGGATGATCCAGCGGTTGCCAGTCGCCCTCCCCTGATGAATAAGTCTCCGATCGTCCAATCAGGTTCGCGAAATGTGGCGAACGAAAATGATGGAGCCAAGCGCCGGAAAAATTCGGTCATCGTCAAATTAAAAGCGGATGCAACCGCAGAGCAAATTGAAAATTTAAGATTAGCCTACGAGGAATACGACCTTAAAAATGAAAAACAACTTTTAAATGGCAAAGCGGTTCGCCTAAAGATTGCAAAAGGAAGTTATAGTGATCAAGAAATGCAAGTCGCGCGGGCCCTTCGCGATACGGGTGCAGTTGAGATTGCTGAACCTGATTATTTTGTTCCGTTAGCTTTTACTCCGAACGATTCTTTATATTCATATCAATGGCACCATGGTCTTATTCAAACCCCGATAGCTTGGGATATTACCCAAGGCAGCTCAAGTATTTTAGTAGCAGTCTGTGATGCGGGATTTGATTTGTCTCATCCTGATTTGGCGGCGCGCTTTGTTTTACCCGGATATAATACAGTTAAAAATAATACCGCAATCGATAATATCAATGATCACGGAACCGCAGCGGCCGGGGTGCTGGCGGCTATCGGCAATAACAATACCGGAGTAACGGGTGTGGCTTGGCAAGTCAAAATCTTACCGATTCAAATTACCGATCGGGCCGATGGCGTATCAAGTTATTCAGACGTTGCAGAATGTATTAGTTACGCTTCAAGTAAAGGTGCAAAAGTTGTTAATATTAGTTACGACAGCACCTATACAAGTGCGATCGTCAACGACGCGGCTTTAGCCATGCGAAACGCCGGCGGAACGGTGGTGGTCGCGGCGGGTAATAGTACAATCGATATTTCGCCTTGGGGTGCTTCACCTAATTTAATCGTCGTGGGCGCGACCGATGCGCAAGATAAATTAGCTTGGTTTTCAAATTTCGGTGGAACGGTTGATTTGTATGCTCCGGGTTTAGATCTTTATTCAACGACAAAAGGTGGTAATTATAACTTAGTCAGCGGAACTTCGTTTGCAACTCCGGTCGTTGCTGGCACGTTTGCATTAATTTACTCGGTTAAGGCTTCGTTTTCAGCCTCGCAAGTAGAAAGTTTTGTTCTAGGAAATTTAAAAAGTATTGGATTACCCACGGGTCGGATCGACGCCGGAGCGGCAGTAACCAAAGCTTATCAGTCTGTGCAGATGCAAACAGCGCCAATCATTATTGATAATTTAGCCGCTGGCCAGTCAGATGCTTCGCATACTTCACTTGGCCGATGGTGCCCCTCGACGTTTGCAGGTTCACACGGAATGGCGTCTTTAAATAGCTGCGGTCGAAAAGTTGATACTTATCGATTTATCCCAAACATTTCTACAGCTGGCGTTTACAATGTGTTCATTCGTTACACTTCGCATTCGGGTTTAAGCACTCGCGTGAATGTCATCACGAAATCACTTTCAGGAATGGTTACAAAGCCTGTTAATATGCAAACGGGTGGCGGAACGTGGGTCTTAGTGGGGACTTATAATTTAGCACTCGGAACGACTAACTATGTTGAAGTAAATGATGCAGCCGGAGCAGCCAACGTTGATGCCATGAAACTTGAGTTCGTACCTTAATTAGTCTAACTGTTATGCATGGCCTTACCATCGAAGCTTTTTCGTTTTAAAATTGAGTTATCAGATCTGGAAAAAGCTTCGTATATATCTTTGGACTTTCGAGTAGCCCAGCATCCTTCCGAAAGTCTTCCCTATTTATTAACGCGCGTTTTCGCTTATGCCCTTAGCTACCAAGACGGAATTGAATTTTCGGCACTTGGCTTGGCAGACCCAGATTCACCTTGTCTTAGCGTAAAGGGGCCGATGGGAGACACCAAAGTTTGGATCGAGATCGGTAACCCCTCTGCGCGCAAAGTGCACAAAGCATCGAAGGCCGCACCAAAATTGAAAATTTACACCTACAAAGATCCACAAGTATTGTTAAATGAATTAGCAACCGAACAAATCCATCGAAAAAATCAAGTTGAGATTTTTTCGATCTCGCCCAAATTTCTAGAGCGACTTGAGCCTAAAATAAAAAAAGAAAATCGTTGGACGCTCATCTATATGGATGGATCGATCATGCTGAACTCAGACGAAATAACTGAAGAGTGCGAAATTAAACGCCACCAGATAAATTAATCAAAATTTTTAATTTGCGCCGCTCTAATTTTTAATTGGTACCAAATTGGATTGGCTTAAAGGTTGCTTAAGTTGGCTAGGTGCTTCACTGTGGCCACGGCGGTGGCCAACTTTTGTTCGCAACCTGTAAAAGCTTCCCACCGGGGTTACAGCGTCGCAAAAATTGTCAATGTCGGTTATATTTCACCGCTCGCGTTCTATTAATTCCCAGGGGGTTCTGGGGGGAGTCAATTGATGTTAGATTTTACGGCCTTAAGCACCTCAATGGTGCACCCAACAGTTTTGTCAGTCTTCTATGCATTCTTACTTTCATTTATTCTTGGGACCGTGATTGCCGTTTTATATATTAAGACATTTCAAGGGCTCTCTTACTCAAGAAATTTTCTACATTGCTTAGTGCTTTGCCCCATTATTACGGCCATGGCTATGCAAGCGATCGGAGACAACGTGGCCCGCGGAATCGGAATGATCGGTGCCATTTCGATCCTTCGTTTTCGAACGAATATTAAAGATCCCCGCGATATGTTTTTTATTTTTGCATCGTTAGCCATCGGATTAGCTGCCGGCGTTCACGCTTACGCGATTGGGGCGATTGGCGCGCTTTGCTTTGTCGCAGCCGTACTTGTACTGGCAAAAACTCCATTCGCACACGGACCACAGTTTGACGCCTTACTGCGCTTGCATCTAAAACGGGAAGGTACAAATATTCGCGATCTAGAAAAAGCCCTTGATGAACACTGCAAACATTTTGCGATGATCTCGGTTCGCGAAATCGGACAAGGTGACCTTTTAGACTACGCTTACCAGTTAAAGTTTAAATCGACGGTTACGCATCATTTGGTTATGAGTTCGATCCAAAATATTCCGGGCGCAAAGGGCGTGAATCTGATGATGCAAGATTCCGTCATTGAGGTTTGATATGAAAATGATAAAAAAATTAGTTACAACAATTCAGGAAGATATCGTCGGCACCGACAACCGTTTTATTGCCATTGTTTGGCTATTATGTTTAAGCGGAGTGATCGGGCTTGGGTTTTATTTAAGTTCAGAATCTAGAAGTTTTTTAGGCGTGGCCGATTCGCGTGAACAGCAAATCAGTTTTGAATATCCCGTTGAAATTAAAAAGATGCACGTGATGACCGGTCAGAACGTTCGTAAAGGTGAATTACTCATGGAGCTTGACCAATCAGAGCTCAATGAAAAAATTCGTTTAGTGAATTCACAGCTAGCCAAGTTGCAGACTGAAAAATTAGTCAGACGCCACCTTAATCTCATCGTGAATAACTCTTCAAAGTCAGCTGCCCAGTCGGAAGGGGAAGACCCGCTTTCAATTGAAATCGCAGATCTTGAGCAACAAGTTCAAACTTTAGAAGAACAAAGAAAAAATCTTTACGTTTTTGCCGAAGTCGACGGTATCGTGGGCGCGGTTAATTTTCGAATGCGAGAGAAAGCTCCGGCCTTTAGCTCGATCATCACTTTATCGCCTGAAAATCCAACTTTTGTAGAGGGATTTATTCACGAAAGTTTGCAAACGAAGCTTACGCTGGGTGATACAGTTCGAATCGTTTCTTCATCAAGTGGGCAAAAGCCAATTGAAGGAACAGTCGTTAGTGTTGGTTCACGTATCATAACGATTCCAACCCGATTAATGACCGTACCCAATATGCAAGTGTACGGACGGGAAGTCGTGGTCGAGATTCCGAAGAACAACGGCCTTTTGCTGGGAGAAAAAGTTCAAATCAAACCAAAATTTGACGTGATCACGATCTCGCAAGCCAGTGCCTCTGAAAAAAGTGAACTTTCTAAAAAAGTAAAAAGTGCTGAACCGCTTTCGATGGTGTTTCCACCTTCGCTTGAAAAACGGTTTCAGTTTGAACCATCGGGCGCAATTTACTTAGACGACTTAAAAAAGTTCTTAGTGATTAGCGACGATACCGATAAGCAAAAGTCTGCCGCGCTTTTCTTAGTCAACCGTGACGGAAAAGTGGACGAGCAATTTTTAACCGTACCGGGAGTTGGCGAAGTTTCAGATTTTGAATCGATCAGCCAGTCGGGCGATATGATTTATCTTTTAGCCTCTCAAGGTTTTAATAAAAAAGGTAAAGATAAAGAAGAACGTAATGTCTTTATTCGAGTGAAGCGTGAAGGCCTTACTTTGTCACGGGCCGAGCGGGTTGATTTTAAGCCGATGTTACTTAAAGCCATCGGTCAGTCAAAAGATGCAAGCCTAAAAACCGCTTTCAGCGGGCAAAAATTTGGCGATATCGATATCGAAAGTCATTTTACAATTGGCAAAGATCTTTACTTGGGATTCAAACATCCGATCACAAAAGATAATGAAAGCGTCATTATCAAGATTACCGATTTAGATCTGATCTTCACGAAGAAAGAATTAGCGGCGGATAAAATTTCAATGTGGCGCACGTTGAACTTTACAAAAGTCGAAGGCCTTCCGCACCGTCTCAGCGATTTAGTTAACGTTGATGGGCAAATCTATGCAGCCACTGTTTGTAAAAACGAAGATTGCGGCGCCATTTGGAAGTTACCTAGCTCAGATAAAAAGGCGGCTCCGCAAATGATGCGATTTTTTAAAGATTTAAAGCCTGAAGGCATGGCTTTTGATTCAAAAGAGCAATCTTTATTTGTTACTTTTGATTTAAGCTTAGCCCCTTCAAAATTTGCAATCATGGATTTAAAAGGTCCGGTCGATTTACCGCAAGCAAAGGTTTCGAACGAAAAATGATAAAAGCCAAAATTTTTGCGCAGATTATTCTCTTTATCTTAGGGACGGCCACTGCTTCAGCAGCTACTACTGCGGCAGCCGTCGCGGCGGTTCCCGAAGACTTATTGAAGACGGCGTGGAAAGATTCTCGCATTTTGATTCATCAAGAGGCCGTCAGCATAACGACGGACGCGAAAAGTTATAACTTACTCGATAAAGCAGATATTCGTTTTGACCGAGGGGAACTTAATCAAGAAGATATCAAATTCGGCTTAAGGCTTTATCCAAAAGGTTACACCGAACTAAAAACCACCATGCACTTTCAGCGCGCTTTAGAAAAAAATGAACTGACGGCCCATGCTTCTGCACTGTCACAGTTATTAGCTAGCCGTTATAATTTATTGGCACGAATCGCGTTAATGAAAGAAAAAAAAGAAATTTCAACTGAGCTTTCAAACGTCAGCCGTAAAACCGGTAAAATGTTATCGTATACGGCGCAACGGGATCGCGCTGAAATCAGATCATTCCTAAAAAATAAAGCCGACTTAGATAAGATTAACTTAAAAATTGCCGACGTGGACCGGGATTATAAAAATCTTCAGGCCGAGTTAAAAGAATTATCCCTGGGCACGGTTGAAACTTTTGATCTGTCGGATTTTGCCTCGATGGACGACTTGAAAGCACGATTAGAGAAAGCGGCTTCAGAGACTCCAACTGTGACTTTATCAGCCCAGGCCGCGCAAATCGATCTTGAAAAGTCGCGCGCCGCTATGGCTTTTGAGCGCGCTAAAGACGAAAAGTGGTTTGAACACGTCGAAGTTTCAATGAAGGATGATAAAAAAGAAAAAATTTACGGGGTTGAATTGGCCTTCAATCTACCGTTCGCATCAGCGCCAAACTTGTCACGCATTGATAAAGAAGCTCGTGATCTTCGTGAAAAAGCTAAGCTCATCGATACGATCAAATCTTCAGATCGCGAATTAAAAAATGGCCTAATCGAGCTTAAAATCTTATTACAAGTTCACCAAACCTTGCGGGAAGCGCAAGCCCGTATGAATCCTGAACAGATGCGAAAAGCCAGCCGTGCCATTGCCCCGCAAGATCCGTTGCTTGCGATTGAATTGCAAAGAGGGTGGTTTGAAGGTCGCGAACAAATTCTTGATCTTGAGTTTCGTATTCGGACTCTTTTTATTTTATTTCTTCATGAATCTTCAACCATTGCCAACCAGCCTGAAAGTAATTACCTTTCGAAGTCTTTAAAAAGGATTTTGTAGTGGCAGCAGGCCCGGTATCGCCCCTTGTGCTTGAACGGTATGAACTAAAGTACTTAATTCCATTTGCAATGGTCGAACCGATTTCGAAGTACGTTGAAATGTTTTGCGAAATGGATTATTACTCGCAAATTTCGCCGGATCATTTTTATACAATTAATAGCCTTTACTTTGAAACTCTTAATTACTATTTTTTGCGCGCCAAAGAAAATCAAACTTCGCGTTTTAGCTTACGGGTGCGTGCTTACGGTGATGTGCCAAAAGCTCCATATTATTTCGAAATAAAGCAAAAAATCGGAGACTTTAGTAAAAAACGTCGCGGCTATGTACCGATCGAAAATTGGGGAGAACTGTTTACGCATCCGGAAAAAGTTCAAGATTTTGATCAGTTCAAAGACAAAAATTTACAGCACTTTTTATGTCAGGCGCAAACTTATGGTGCGCATCCAAAAATTCTTACGCAGTATCGCCGCAAGGCTTATCTTTCCATCGTTGATGACTATGCGCGGGTCACGTTTGATCGATCGATGCGCTATCGTCCCGAAAGTGATTATAGCGTTGTGCCCACCGAAGAAAGCATGTTGAATTACGATCATGCGTTTACTTTTGGTGATCCGGGGATGAATGTCGTCTTAGAATTAAAATGCGAGCGAAAAATTCCGGTCTGGATTGTAGAATTGATTAAAAAATTTAATTTAACCCGTGGTGGTTTTTCTAAATTTGAAGGCAGTATGCTTGAATGCTTCTCGTTAGGGGATTTGCAAGAGTTCGCTTACGGGCGCGTGCCGATGCATGACGTCTCTAAAGGCTGGCCCTTTTAATTGAATTTTGGTTTCGGTCCGCAGAAATCCTTTAAAATATTTCGTTCTTCTTTATTTAAAATATAGGGCTCAACCGTTGGCTGACCAGTTTGCGCATCAAAAAATGGTGAAGGTGAATTTTTTCTTCCAAGAAAAGCTTTCATCATAAAACCAGCAACCCAAATACCGACTTTGGGTTTCATCGTTTGTGCCGTGTTTGGGGGTAGGGGTGCAAGACCGAATTTGCCAAGTACCCGGCCGTAGACAGGTCCCAGGCGATGACCTTCTGATTGCACAATGGCTGAAGTGAACACTCCTGCATAAGGCATCTTCGCCGAAGCCGGCGTGTTGGCAATAGCTGATTTGCAGCAGCCCGCATACCAGCGAATCATTCCCTTTGGGCCCAGTCGTACACATTTTAATTTATTGAATCCGGCGGTGATTTTTATTTCGGCGGGCACCACGGGCAAGATGTCTGTTCCGCCATTTTTATCTAGTATGTCAGGGGCTCTTGCTAGAAAATGGGCGTATGCTTGGCAATCATCACAAAGACAAATAAAATGTTTCGCCGTTGCAAGGTCGTTTATTGTAATCGTGCCTTGAACTGCGCCACAGGTGCATTTGATATTTGTTTGATTTGCAGTTTGTTTCATAGTGAAAAGCCTAGCAGATCAGTTTCAAATTGGAAGTTTTAAATTTATTCTCGCGGACGAACTTCAAGTAATTCGACGTGAAAAATCAGATTTGAATTCGGCGTAATGAATTTTCCGATTTGCCGTTCGCCGTAAGCTAGGTCAGCAGGGACGAATAAAGTTCTTTTTCCGCCTTCTTTCATTCCCATCAATCCTTGATCCCAACCTTTGATGACTCGGCCCGAGCCGATGACGAATTGAAAGGGGCGGCCGTGGTCGTGCGAAGAATCAAACTTAGTTCCGTCTTCAAGAAGACCTACATAGTGCACGAACATCAATGCACCCTTAACAGATTCTTTTCCGTTTCCGATAAGGGTATCGGTTATTTTCAGTTCGGCTGCAGACATGTGGCCTCCCGGTTGCGCCCAGTATATGTAAAGCCAACATGAGCGTCACCCGCTATGATTTTTTCAATGCCAGATCAATCATATTCAAAACGTTTATAAGCAGGCATGTCATTAACAAGGATAGAAAAAATACATCTCAATATATGATTCTATGAGGTTAAGCGTTCCGGTGATAAATTAGTGCATCAAAATAAAAAAAGTCAGTAATCACGAGGGGTGAAAATGTCTTCTACTGTAAAAAGTTTGTTTGCGGCTACGATCACAATGTTTTCTTTAGTTAATCTAACCGCATGTGGTGGTGGTACAGACAAAAAAACCGAAGAGGTCGTGGGTGAAGACGTTTCTGGCTATGCCGAAGCTTCGTGTCTTTATAAGTACCAAGAAGGTCCGCGTGCGGGTCGGTCAGGGCCAAAAGATATTCAAAATACTTATTTCAAAAAAAATATCGATATGAATCTTTTAAGGCCGGTACTTGGCGCCAGCGGAGCTGAAGTTGTACGTTTTGCTGAGGCGACGCAAGTGCGTTTCTACAGTACTCGTTCGGATAAATCGGGAACCTGCGATTTTTTAGGCGAGCTACCGGCGGCACCTTCAGATGTGCAAGAGTTTTTCAATCGCGCTGATAAAAACGGTACTGTGCTTGGATTGTACGTGGGTTTAAATTCTGAAAACTTGCAATCGACTAAGCAAGCCGCAGCCATTACAATTAAAAAAGATGGTAGCAAGTGGGTTTTAGTGCATGAGTACATGCATCATCTTTTTAACATACAATCTTTGGACGATGGTATCGACGGAGCGACCGTTAAAGATGTAGTTATTCAGGCCGAGAAAGATTACACGACGGCATCAGAGCTTCTAAAGATTATGCCAGCAGCCAATAATAGCAGCTATGTTAAAGAAACCGCGGTTAAGTTAAATAAATTTAATGCGGCTATTTTCGTATTCTTACAGCAGTATTTTTTAGAAGAGATGACGATCGAATCAACCTTGGCGGAAAAAGTAAAAAGTGGCGAACTGTCATTGATTCATCCGAAGCAAGGAATCAATGGAGCTGCCTATACAGTTTCATCATCAGGTAAGGCGAATGCCATATTAAAAACTGTTCAGACAGAAACCAAAGATTTCATCCGAGATCACGGTTCGAAGATTGATTCTGCCGATCTATTACTTCTAAAAGCAAATTTAGATGAAGTTGAAAGTATGCAAACCCAAATGTTTTCTTTAGTTGTGCGCGCGAGTTTATTTTTGCGAGAACACAATATCGACTACACCGGATTAGCGACACAAAAGCAAAATAACCCTCACGCGGGCTGTTCGCACGGCCAAATCCCGGAAGATTTACTTGCAGTCATCGGTCGTATGGGTAAAAAAAGTCAATCGCGATAAATAAATTCTTTTTAAAAACTGTCTCATTCTGGGACGGTTTCGTTTCAATTTCAGAATCTGAAATCAAACAGATCATTTCGGGCAAAGCAGCACCGCTGTAGTCATTAATCCTCATTTTTACTAGCAAGTTTCGGTCGAATAATGCCGATCTATAAGAGTGAAAATACGGGACGTGCGATGCTGAAATTTCGATTTAATTTACATCAGATATCCATTGCGGAAATCTGCTATCCGGTAAGACGATTTAACTTTTTAAGGTTAATGGCTTCGTTATTCTTATTTCTTAGCTTATTTTTTAGCTTAGGCTGCGACAAAGTGAAAACGCCGGGCGAAGCTTCGGGGCTTAAGATCACTCCGGACGGACCTTCTTATGTTCGAAATCCCATTGTATCTGGTTATGCCGACGGGGATTCGGATGTGTTGCTTTTTTCAAAGCCCGATTGCCAAGGTTCAGTGATCGGTACCGGTCGCAGCACATCCACCGGAAGTTTTGCAATTACCTCTTCCACTTTGACCGAGGGCTCTTATATTTTTTCGGTGAAAGTAAATGGAACACATACTGATAAATGTTCTAGCACTTCAATTGGGTACGAACTTGATTTTACTCCGCCCAGTGTTTCGATTTCAGCGCCTTCGGTTTCATTGGTCAGTCAAACTTCGCCTGCAGTTAATTTGACCGCTACCTATATGGATACAACTTCCGTGAATTTAACCACGAGTCATATTGTTCTGGTAAAAACGGCAACGGCTGACTGTGGAACCATCACGGTTGCGAACGGATTGACGACCACGCCAACAATTAGCGTTAGCAATTGCACTGGGAATGGAACAATCAAAGTTCAGATCGCGACAGGTTCTGCTTATGATTCAGCGGGTAATTCGGCCTCGGTCACCAGCAGTGCGTTCACGGTAGATAATATTGGAATTTCTTCTGCCGTATTTAATCCGGCCACGTCGACTTTAAGTGCGATTCCAAATTCTGTTACGGTCACTTTTTCAGAACCAGTTAATTCAAGCTCGGTCGGTAGTTCAGATTTTACCATCGGCGGAACTTGCACCACGCCGCCCGTTGTGACAGTCGCAAGTACGGTTGGATTCGTAACGACATTAAATCTTTCTGGCACTTCTTGTAACCTAGGGCAGACAGTTTCAATCACGGTAAACCTTTCTGGTATTCAAGATGCGGCCGGGAATAATGGAGTGGGTTCTGTTTCTGTGACTTACACCCTTGATAATACCGGGCCAACGGCTGCGATCATCTCGCCTGCGGCGGGCATTTTGTCGATTCGTCCTTCCAATATCACCGTTGTGTATAATCAGACGGTTAACGCAACTTCGGTTTCTAATTCAGATTTTTTAATGACCGGAACTTGCTCTGCCTTACCTAGTCTGAATGTAACAAGTGTCTCGGGTGACACGTCTGTCGTTTCGATTGCGGGTGGGTCATGTACCCACGGGCAGGCTTTAACATTTACTTCGAATTTTGCGGGCGTGACCGATACCCTTGGCAATGCGGGCACGGGAAGTTCAAGTGTAACTTATACGTTTGATCAAGTGGGACCTGCGGTTTCGACGATATCTCCAATAACAAATTCAATGTCGGCCGTTCCATCTGCGGTGACAGTAAACTTTTCTGAGGCCGTTCTAGCCGCGAGTGTAACGGCAAGTGATTTAGCCGTGGCGGGGTCGTGTGGGATTTTACCAACGGTCAATGTGTTAAGTGTTTCTGGAACTGCGGTTAATTTTACGCTTTCCGGTGCAACGTGTGCACAAGGCACAACTGTCATTGTGACTTTGTCTGGGGCATCGATCACGGATGCGGCCACCAATGCGGGAACGGGCTCGATCAGCTCGACTTACACTTTAGATTACGCCGGCCCAATCCCCAGTAGTTTATTACCAGCTAGTTCAACGGTGAATGCAGTACCGACTTCGGTCAGCGTCAATTTTGATGAAGTTGTTAATGCCACTTCATTTTCTGCCGCTGATTTGGTTATCTCAGGAACTTGCACGACCTTGCCGACGGTTAGCTTTATTAACACCTCGGGCGCGGTAGCAAATTTTTCTTTAGCCGGTGGAACTTGCGCCAATGCACAGAATGTGACGTTAACGTTGAATGGTAATACGATTACTGATATGGCAAATAATTCTGGAAGTGGCTCAGCAACTTCAACTTACGTGATTGATTCGGTCGGACCGACTCCGTCTTCGTTAAGTCCGGTAGCGAGTGCACGGTCTGTCATGCCCTCGACGGTAACGGTGGTCTTCGATAGCAATATTCAAGCGGCATCCGCAGCGGCAAGTGATATCGGTATTAGCGGTACTTGTACAAGTTTACCAACGGCGACGGTCAGTAGCGTATCAGGAGCAAATGTTATTTTTGCATTAACTTCGACGACATGTTCGCACGGGCAGACATTATCGCTGACGGTAAACGGAAATAGTTTTAACGACACGTTCGGAAACATCGGTAGTAGTTCGCGTTCAGTCACCTACACCGCGGATTTAAACGGGCCAAGCGTTTCGTCGGTCAGTCCCATCACTTCAGTGGTTCGATCAATTCCGTTTTCAGTTACCATTAATTTTAATGAGGCGGTTGATGCAAGTTCAGTTTCGGCAGCTGATTTTTCGCTTTCCGGAACTTGCGGAACTTTACCAACACTGGCAGTAACTTCGATTGCGGCAACAACTGCGACCATTAGTCTGACGGGTGCCGCTTGCGCCCATGGAACCAATGCGGTGTTAACGGTGGATCAATCCGGTATCAGTGATACCGCAGGCAACTTTGGTTCATCGACATCGGCTGTGACTTACACTATTGATAACATCGGTCCGACTTTAAGTAGTGCCGCGCCGGTTGGTGGTAACCCGCCGACTTCAATTGATTTGAATTTTAGCGAAGCCATTTTAGCCGGAAGCGTTTCGATTGCAGATTTTGTCATATCGGGAACCTGCTCGGTTCTTCCTGCGGTGGGGATTACAAGTGTCACGGGCAGCGTCGTGAAAATATCTTTGGCTGGGGCTAGCTGCGCAGATTCAGAGACGGTTGAAGTTTTCATTGATGCTGCGTTAGTGACCGACCTACCCGGAAATGCGGGATCGGGGACAAGTACCCTTCGGTATACTTATTCATCTGATGTAACGGGCCCAGGTTTTGTTTCTTTTAATCCTGACACCCGGGCCGTTTTGCTAGTTCCATTTTCGGTTGCGGTCAACTTTAATGAATCAATTAATGCGGCGTCAGTTTCAAGTGCAGATTTTTCGGTCGCGGGAACTTGCGGAATTTTACCGGTTGTCTCGGTTGCTTCGGTGGTCGGTTCAACGGTCACGATTAATTTATCGGGCGCTTCTTGCGCTCACGGTACGACAGTCATTCTGAACGTTAATGTTTCTGGGATCAGTGATCCAGTTGGTAATTTTGGTTCGGGCACGGTCACCGCAACTTACACGATCGACAATGTTGCACCGACTATCAGCGCAGTATCTCCGTCGTCAGGTGCGCCGCCTACTTCAATGACTTACACTTTAAGCGAAAATATTCTTGCGGCAAGTGTGACTAATTCTGATTTCATTATCTCTGGAACTTGTTCGGCACCACCGACCGCATCGGTCGTCAGCGTTTCGGGTAATGTCATTACCATAGCATTGTCGGGAGGCGCATGCGTTTCAACACAGACGGTTCAAGTTTACTTCGATGCAGCAACGGTCAGTGATATTCCGGGTAACGCGGGCACGGGTTCAAGCACCGCTATTTTTACGGAACCATGATCTCAGATTGGCGCGTCGACAAAACAGACAAATATTCTGTGCATTGTATTGACGTGTAAAACATTTGATCAAGTTTTTTTTAACTCTTTAAATTCAATATGCATTTCGTAAAAAAATCTAACTTAAAAAGTGTCAAATTATTCAACTGTCTAGTTCAACTCGTCTAAGGCATTGTTTAAAATCGGTCTACAGATTGCTTTGTTTATCGGTGGGGGTACTGATGAAAATGACTTTTAAAAAAACAAGCTTACTATTAACCGCCGGACTTTTAACCATCGCATTTAACAATTGTGCGCAGAAATTGAATAGCGCAGGGCAGACCGGAAAATTAATGATGAGCTCTACTTCTGATATATCTATTCACGAAGCGGCGTCTGGCGGCCAACAGCAAGTACAAGTGCTGGCAGTTAATGATGATGCCTCACGCGCAATGGCGAAATCTTTATTTGATCAATTCGCGCAAATGAAAGTCTATACCTCACATTCAGCTAACGGCCCTTTCATTGAAAACGGTGCCGTGTGCAAAGGCCAAACGTCTTATTTTAAAACAACCGGAGTTAATCCCAACGCAATTATTAAAGGCTGTGCAAGCCCTTCAGCGGCGGCAGGATGTTTAGATATTTCTAAACACCGCACATTTTTAGCTAGTGAATGGGTTAGCGGAAATATCGTTACAACAATTACGGCGGCTGAATCAGCAGGGTATCCAATTGGAGAATATTCGTTCTACATGAGCGGCTCTAGCGGCAATACAAACATCATTCAAAAAGTGGGAACCGCACTAATGAAAAGCTGCGGAACGACGGCGCCGTTTGTGGTGGGTCCTGTTGCGACTGCTCCGGTTGCCGCAAGATCTTGCCAATTCAGATTATTGAATCCACAGGCCGTGATCGGCGGCGGTGTTAATATTAACCCGTTCGTCTGCAGCGAACAGACAAATGGCCGCACGGGCATCGTTCGATATGAGGCAGGGGCAAGCTCTGTTAACTTCAACGCAGTTTGTGAGTGCAAATAATTTTAACTACACGAATTTGATTCGGAAAAAACTTCACTTAAAACGTGGGGTTTTTTATTTTTACAGGCTAGTTATTTGCAAAAGGTGTTCATGACCGCGATATATTCATTGTACGGATCCAAGCCGACCTTATTTCTTCGCACATTGACTCGCTGTGCATCTTTAATCCGGTGTGGAGCCCACTTTCCACTTGCTAAGCAAGTTCCTTGGGTTCTGTATATCTGTAGCCTTCTATTTGGTCCACTAGCAGATGTGGCAACTCGGTCCACCAGGTAGTTTTCTAAGTTTGTTCGTCAGCTTTAACTGTGCTTTCAGAATTTTGAAACGTGAAAGCTGCAAATAGAAATTTAATTAAATTAATCTGCTTGATATTTAAAAAATGCTTCTAACTAAACTTGTTGAACTAGAACAATTTTGCAAAGCAGTCGATGTTTATTTCGACTACTCGCAATTTGTAAAAATAATTGAACTAAGAGTATGAAATTTGCGAAGAGCGTATTAAAGTGTCGAACTATTTCGCTCGAACTTGCTTGTCGATAGACGGGGACGATGGGTCGTTACGAAGCTGATCGCTTGATAACTACTTTTACTACCGGAAGCGAGGCAACAACCTCAAGTGTGTCCGCGGCCGTCCGACCTGATTTATGAATGATATGTATATTGGTTGGTAATTCCGGAATTGGATGAAGTGCTAAAGACATTCCACCCAGACAAACTTGGGTTTCAAGGTCACTTATTTGCTGAATTGAGTCCCAGTTCGGCGCCTTCAATGTATAAGACAAACAAATCGCAGCAGGCTGAAGCCGTTTTGCCACTTCGTAAAGTTCTGTCGTCGGAAGATTCGCACCTAAAAAAATGCAATTCCATCCACGTAAGTTCATATGACAGGCTAACATGAGTAGTCCGCCCTCGTGAAATTCACCTTCGGCGCATGCGAACACAATTGGTTGCCGATTCGAATGGATCGCCGAGTTGGTAAGAAGCTTAATCAGACGAGAGCGTAAAATTCCGGTGATAAGATGTTCGCTTGCAATGCTTAATGCTTTTTGGTGCCATTGCTCGCCAATTTTTTCAAAAAGCCAGCGGTATACGCAATCAAGTAAAATAACTGTCGGAACCATTCCATGTAAACTATCAAGTGCGGCGCTTCCATTTTCAAATCGATATTCAGACAATTCCGAAAAAACTTTTTCGCGCAAAGTAATGATTTCAGGACTTAAAGAAGATTGGGAAGATTGAGGCTCTGGAAGCGGGTGTCCGTTTTGTAAATCCGCAAAAAGTTGATTTGGTTTTTGTCCTTCTAATATTAAAAGGTTCATTTGCTTTAAGGTTAAGACTTGTTCGATAGAATACATACGGTGCCCGCCGTCGGTCCGCGAAGGCATGATGAAACCAAAGCGTTTTTCCCAGTTGCGCAGGGTAGCCGAAGCGATTCCCGTTAGCTGTGCGGTCGTTTCAATGTCGAACATCAATGCCCCTTTTTGATCAACTAAAAATCGATTAATTCTCATCACTACATCTATTCTATCGGTCCAACTGTTTGTAATCTATAGCATTCTTATTTTGAGACAAAACTTTTGATTAAGTTCTGCTTAAAAGTACCGAAAAGATTGGGGAAGGCGGTACTCATGTCTGGCTCACCAAAAAGCGAACTAAAAACTCAGATCGACGATTTATCTTTGCAAGTTCTTCTGCTGGCAAAGCTTATTTCAGATGAAGCAGATCGCAAAGATCAGCTAGACCAAGTGGTGCGAGTTCTCGATCTTTTAACGGCCGCCAGTGAAAGGGTAAGTTCAATGGAGAATTTAAATAATGGGTAATCGCCAACTCAATTTATCATTAGAGCTTGCGGGGCTAAAGTCGGGTGAAACCGTGCAGTTTTCAATTATGCGCCACTGGGTTTCATTAAAAGGACGAGTGCCAGGGGAGCTTTTGAACAACGCTTTTCAAGTTCGTTGGCACAAAAATTTAGACGCTTCAGACTTAATAATTCCGGGAATCGAAAATCTTATTCCGATTCGGCAAGCCGACGTCGCCAAAGTTGAAAAAAATATGAATGGTCCTCGTGAATTGGTGATTTGTTTTAATAAAGAAGAAAAAGTTTGGCCATTGCGTGACGTTGAATTCTTAAAATCCGCAAGTCCAGTCACGTTTCGAAATCACGAAGCTAAAAAGACTGTAAAATTCTTCGATAATAAAGACCGCTTTTTAGCTTCAAGTTCAGGATCTGCTGATCAAGGTTTTTTTGTTATTTTACATCGCCCAACGGGGGCCCACCAAACGATTACGCTTAAAGATATAAAGTTGGTCTACCGTGAGTAACGAAATAAGCGCAGCCTTAGATAGCCTTGGTGATTTGCGCCAAGATTTTTGCGAAGAAATGGGCGGCATCGCTGAAGAGCTTCTGCAGTTGTCGACCGATAGCACGCAATGGAGCGAAGAATTAGCGAATGCGATTCAAGCCAAGCTTCATAGTATTAAAGGACTTTCCGCCCAGATGGGATTTGTCCGATTAGGAAAGGCCGTTCATACGGCAGAAGGTAAGATCGTCGATCTGCGAAAAAATGGCGATATGCCGCCACCTGAAATTTTATTCAATCTCTCTGACTTTGCTGAAATTTATATAAATTTCGTCAAAGGAATACAATCGAACTTAAGCAATGATGTGCTTGATCTACAGATGCAAAAGGCAATCAGTACGCTTAACTTAGAAAACGTTGTGCAAGCGGCGGCGAAGGTTATTCCGCTTAACGCGGACAAACCCGTGGCTTCAGCCGCGCCTCAGGCGAATTCTGCAGCCACGGCCGCCGAGCTATCCCTTGCGCAAAAAGATTTCGATGCGGTTTTTAACGGACTTTCAGAGTCATTAAATTCATTGCGATCGTTTGCGGTGCCTGAACTGAGTGGAGCACTTCAACCGCGCTTAGAATCTTCAATTTTTTCATTGGTGCAAGCCCGCGTGGCGCCTGTAAAAAGTTTAACATCTCGGCTTAAAAAACTGACGCGCGAATTAGCGGGTCAGTTAGAGAAAAAAGTTGAATTAGTCATCGACGGTGAAAACGAAACAATGGATCGCATTTTAGTTTCGTCATTGGGTGAAATCATGGTGCATTTACTTCGAAATGCATTAGACCATGGCTTAGAAACGACTCCCGAAAGAATCAAGGTTGGAAAGTCAGAAATTTCAACCCTTACTCTGCGTTTCATCAATCAAGGTGACCGCAATTTAGTTTCAATCGGTGATAACGGTCGCGGGATTAACCCTGAAAAAGTTGCGGCGAAAGCCATTGCCAGCGGGTTGATTACGCTTGCTGACGCTGAACGAATGACGACCTATGAAAAACAAGAACTAATCTTTGCCTCAGGTTTCAGTACAAAAGAAGCGGCCACTGAAATTTCGGGGCGCGGCGTGGGAATGGATGCGGTCCTTCGCGAAGTAGAAAAGCTTGGCGGAAAGCTTCTGATTGACTCAAGCGTTGGAACCGGAACTACTTTTTTAATGGAATTTCCGTCTCCGTATCAAATTGAACCCGCCGTTAGTTTTAACTTAGGCGGGCAAGCTTTCACATTGCCAGCAAAAGTTGTACGCGGAATTGTGATTGAAACTGATGGTGTCGCCCAAGATTTTGGTGCCTTCGAAATTCCGGGTATCAACGAAACATTTTTAAATATTCATTTACCAGAAATCATGCCAAGTCAGACAGACAACACACGTCCGTTACTTTTACTTCGCTTGGTTGGTTCTGACGTTTGCTTACAGGTGGACGAAGTAACCGGCGTCGGTCGCGCCCTTATTTACCGACACACTCGAACTACGGACTTACCTGCGTACATTAATGGAATTGGCTTCAACCAAAATGGAGTGCCTCATTTTGGAATGGACTGCACGGAGCTTGAAAGAAACCTAAACAAATACCTCGGAGTATCCGAAGGAGAATCCACTATGTTTTCATTAGATCCCCTGCAAGATTCTGGTATCACCAAACAGCAAATTCTAGATGCTTTAGAAAGCCCAACTTTAATCAACACGATCAAAGAAATTCTTGCAAGCTTACCGTCTTCGCCCGACACAAAAGATCGGGTTATCAAAGTCATTTCAAACGACATGACGGTCTTTAAAGATTCAATCTCTGATATTGAAGACCCATCTGAATTGCAATACATGGTTGCGATTCAATATGCCAACATGAAATCAAAGTGGATCACGCAAAATATACAGATGCAGTACACGTCGCTAGCGGGTAAAGAACCTGATGCGTATTCAATGTATATGGGAAGTATTCTTTCTGCCGTGCTTGCAACCATCGAACCGTTAGCCAGTCCGGACGCCGTTAAATTAATTTCACAAGTTTTAGCACAACCTATCAACAAAGAATAATGGAGAATCATAATATGAATGGATTTGAAGCAAGTTTAAGAAATGCCCAGCCCGCAAACTCAAGCGCCGATGCAAGTGCGACGGTAACACCGATCCATAAGGCGGCCGCAGACGATTCAGCTGTTCAAAGTTTATCAGATCAATTATCTGATTTATACGCTGAAATTGAATACATGACTTCGAAATTTCCGAATCAAACAGTGCGTTCACTGACTGATTTAGCTCTGGCGATGCAAGCGCGGATGTCAGGCATGCAAACAAGTGGTCCCGTTGCTGACCATGGATTAATTCCGGGTGGAATACTAGCCAAGATTAGTCAGCTGACTCAAGACATGGCCGATGCTGCGGCTGAAGTCGGTATTGTGGAAGTTGATGAGCTTGGTGTCATCAAAATTTACAATAAATACGAATCAGATTTGGCAGGTGTCGCGCGCGCGAACGCAGTTGGAAAAAACTTTTTCTTGGAAGTTGCACCGTGCACGAATAACCGACTTTTCATGGGTACTTTTAAATCTGGTGTTCAGTCGGGTAATATGGATAAAAAGTTTAACTACACTTTCACTTACAAAATGAAACCAACGCCGGTAGAAATTCATCTTTATCGAGATGCCCAAAGCGGACGTAATTTAATTTTTGTTAAGAGACGTTAGGATGAGTTCGGCGGTCAGTTTCACCGATATATTTCAGAACCAATGGAAAAAAGGCTGCGACTTCGTAGTCACGGTGAATGCTTACCGCGCAGATTATTTGTTATGGCCAAGCTTCGGTTTAAAAGTAGCAGCTAAAAATTATTCCGAAGAAATAAAACAAGATTTCGCCGCGGATGCCAGTGAAATTTACCATAATTTGCCGGCCTGGATCAGTGCGGAGCTACTTAAAAAAGAAGTAACCGCTGATGTTTCAGCAGAGCACGCGACATCAAATTGCGTTGTTATTTTATTAAAAAAAGATATTGCACCCCAGCTGGCGCTTAAACTTTTAAGCTGGGCCATTTTAAAAAATTGTGATCTTCATATCTTCGACTGCAGTCATGAAAGCACTGAATTTTATGAAAAACTGCGCACAGATCCGCAGTGCTTAGGCGCGCGTAGCACGGATGAGTTTGAATGGATGATTTTTTCTTCTGAGGCCTTTACTTCCGATGTTCTTTGTCGTTCAGCTTCTTAAAACCAGTAATCTTTAATTAGCTATTTATTTTTATCGAAAAATTCTTCGCAAAACCGACATTCGGCGTACCGTCAATTTGTTGAACACAAGTTAGGAGCGATCGATCCATCCATACTTCGTTTTTTACGATGCTATAGCATTTATTTATCTAGTTTACCAATTACACCGCAGGGCTTAGAATTTTAACCAAGAGGTAACCCAATTATGAAATGTCCAGTATGTAAAGAAGTTAGTTTATCAATGTCTGAAAGAAATGGTGTCGAGATTGATTTTTGTCCGGAGTGTCGGGGAGTATGGCTTGACCGCGGAGAACTTGATAAGATCATCGAAAAAGTAAACGAAGGTACAAAGCCGCCCCCTCCCGCAAGTCCAGCTTTTAATCAGCCAACCAACGATTACAACCAGCAGCAACAGTATTATAAACACAAACGTAAGAAATCTTTTTTAGAAGAAATTTTTGATTAGTGCGGGTGCGGAAATGAGCGATTGCATTTTGGATGCAATCGTTTCTAAATTTTAAAAAGAAAAGTATCGGTAAGTCGGGTTTCAATTAAGAAAAAAAATGAATTCCGATCTTAGTAAATCGACGATCCATGTATAATAAATGGACCAACTGTACTTTCATTTAGATAAAAGCCTGCTGAGCGCAAATGGTCGAAGCTCCACTCTCTGTTTTTTTCTGCATAGATCAGCACTTCAGGAATTAAATCTTTTCTTAAAAAGTGAATCCATTTAGCTTCACGATTTGCAACAAGGATTCGAGCATAGTTTTGAACATCGTCTTTTAGATAGGATGGAGCTTTGGAAACCTTCGCCTCTGCCGCTAAAACCAAAATTGCAACGGGGTCCGTTAAAATCCACTCTTTGATTTTGTTAAGATCGGCTTTTGGAATTTTCGACCAACGATCTTTTTTAGTTAGCTCAGCTAACACTTCTAAGGTTGGAATAGAAATATCCCGCACATTAGATAAAGCTTGGGCGGCTACGATTGGGTTACTTGCAATGGTACTTTTATTCAAATATTGGGAAACAAAAAGACCTAAGACTTTAGCCGCTGGCTTCCAAGATAAATTGTTCGGAAAGATATCTACTTTCTCGATGCCACCTTGCCAATTAGTTGAGTAAACCTGCGGAACAAGTGATCCTATTTTTCCCGAAGAATCAATGTGGTAAACATAACTTTTTGAATTGCTAGCTGTGTCTGAAGCTTGTGGGTTCGCATTGTTCTCAACCGAAGAGTCAGGATACCCTTGAGCATCGGGGTAATATTGATGACTGAAATCGCCGTCGATAATTCTTATAAATGCTCCCGAGCGGGTGGGAAACCATTCGCCCGCCTGAAGTAAAGATGGACTTAAAATTTGAAAGCTAATAACCATACCAAGTACGCTTGGCAATGAAGAACTTTTTTTCATCGTGCACCTACTCCATTGATTACCGTCTGCATTGTAGCTTCTATACCCAAGGTATTTTAGTTTGAAATCATGATAGGGCCACCAAGGGGTAAAGCTGATTATAAATCGAATGTCGAAAAAAACTTCAGAAGTGTATTTACTACATCCTCCACTTTTTAAAATCGACGTCTTTTTTTTAAATATTCTTATGGGTGATAAGATCGACCATCTTGTAAAGATTCAGCTCCGAATAAATTAAGCTGATTCCCGATAATGAAATTTGCAATCGTAGATAGAATACTACTGTTTGATTCGACTGCCCAATACATTACACAATCTGAATTCGTGGTGTGATGCACATGCGCCGAATCTTCATGAGTAGCGGCCATCGGTAGTCCGTTGTTAACCAAACCGATCGCATGCCCAATTTCGTGAACGACGGTGGCTTGCTCGACGTAGCGTTGGCTGACCGAGTCTCCGCCGGTGCTTGTGACGACGTCTTTGAATACAAATGCATACGGGTGCCCGGTGATCTGCACGCCTAAAGTACTCGTGCTGCCTTGGAATGTCCCTTTAACGAAAAAAACATTGATGTTCACTTGCGAGCCGATGTTCAAAGCCACGGCGCGGGTACTTGCAAATTGAAGCAACTCGGCACTGGTCCATGTTGTTTTTCCTTGGTCAACGACACTCGTCATTTGCGCTAGTGTTGTGGGTACCGTAATGGTTCGGGTTGCGTGATTCTGAAATAAAGCGGCATAGCTTGACCTGGTCACTTCCCAAGTTTGATTTGAAGTAATCCCAATTGTACCAACATACGGGGCGGCGCTCGCCTCATAGAAAACATTAATTTTAAATTCTATTTTTGAATCTGCAAAGACGCTATTAGAAATTGTCCTTTGAGCCGACGCGGGATTATTTGAATCCGACGTCGGGCTGCTGCAGGCAAGAATAAAAAAATAAGATAAAAAAAGAATTAATGTTCGATTAAGCATAGCCTAGGATATTTTATTACCGATTTATTGTAAACTGAACCCCGACGATAGGCCTTATTTATTTTCTGGTTGGTCCTGCACGCTGTTCGTTACATCGCGAAGGTTCAGTTGACTCAATTCATCATCAGTTTTTGCCGTAATTGCACGGCGCTTTAAAATCTTCAAGGTGATCAAAGTGATTGCTACGATAGGAACAGCCACCCACCAAAATCGAATTGCCGCTATGGCCACCATTTGAAGTATACGCATGATAATCGGAGAAAAGCGGAGCAGTACGATGCCCGCTATAACGATGAAAATATATTTTGATATTCCCCCGAATTTAGTTTTCACTTTGTTTTAAGATTTCCGATGGGCAATAAAATGTTGGCACCACCACTGGCTCCGCCGCCACCAATAACAAGGGGCGAGATTCCATTCCATTTTTCAACAATTTGTAGTTGCACAAGGCCGGGATTGTCTTGAACGGCGCGACCACGCACCCGAATGGCTTCGGCTTCACCCTTGGCGCGAATGATGGCGGTCTGCGCTTCGATTTCAGCTTTGGCTTGAGTGAACTTTGCCTTCGCCGCTTCTTGCTCTTGCACCATCTTGTCTTCAATTGCGGTCTCAAGTTCTTTAGATAGCGCAACATTTTGTATAACAACGTCTTCGATAACAAGTAGATCGCCTACTTTTACTCGTGCTGATTCAAGAGTTTTGGCTTTTACTTCTTCACGTTTTTTTACAATCTGCTCTGCGCTTTGAAGGGCAGTCACTTCTTTGATGGCTTCACTCACTCGAGGAGATATCAAGCTATCAAACGGGTCACCTGAGTAATCGCGAAACATTTTAACGATCATACTTTCAGGAATTCGGTAGAGCACTCTTAGCTCGATCGATATTTGCTGTAAATCAGACGAATAACACTCGGTTTTAGAAAGCATCGTCTGCTGGCGAACAGAAATGGGAATGACGGTGGTTACGAAGGGAAGTTTAAAACCGAAACCTTCCGGCGCAAAAATTGGAGAAACTTTACCCATCGTCACAAGCACTCCACGATGTCCCGGCGGGATCACAAACGTGCTACCCATGGCGATGATGATGAAGGCTAAAATAATAAGACCAATCGTAATGTGCCTTGAGTTTAATTTAAAGTTGCTGCCAAATTGTTCGGATGGGCCCAAATTTTCTCCTTGGTGATATCGAAGCGGTGCATTTCGCTAATTTCAGTTCGTTTGAAGTAAATCAATATAGTGTGTTAAGAGCAACCTTAAAAAACGAGCTCTTACATCCGTACGAAAGGCGCTTACGGCTGCAAAATAAATTCAGCCGCTAAACGCCCTGATTTAAGCGCGCCATTGATAGAAGGCGAAGTCCATCGATCGCCGCAAAAGATGACGTCATTCTTAATTTCGAAACCGCGTGTAGCTTGACCGACCTTTGGCAGCGCTTTGTGAACGATATGGCTGATGACCAATTCTAGCTTGAGATCACGTTTCGCAATTTTATTTAGTTCTTGAATGGCTTGCTGCACCGATACTTCTTTTTGGCCGACAACACTGGCACTTAATAGTGGCATTCCGTTTCCATACTTTTCAGATACAGAGCTCATCAGGCAGAAGTGATCAATCCCCATACCCAGCTTGCGGGGTACTAACACAAGCCACTTCCCCCAGCCAGTTTGCTGCAGATTTTCGCCGGTAAAGTAGTGAGTCGTCACCTGACGGTCATTCGATTCTGCAGAGGTTTTGACAGTTTCTGGGTCAAAGGCGCAAATCAGTTTTTTGCAACTAAGCCGTTCACCATTTTCTAATATGACATGATCCGCACCATAGGATTTTACCTTTTGATTCAATAGAAAGTAATCTTTTGGTAGTTGTTTTGCCATTTGTAATGGAAGTTCGGCCATTCCATTTTCAGGCACAGAAACTTGTCCGACGCTAAAACATCGCATTAAAAATTTAAAAAACAGTGAACCAGTTTCAAGCTCAGGATCTAAGAAAACGCCCGTTAAGAATGGACGCCAGAATAGTTCAATAAAATTTTCGCTGAACCCAAATTCTTTTAAGAATGTCGAGGTCGATTGAGCACCGGTCGGAAAATCAGAACGTTGAAATTGGCAATCGATGATTAATTTAACAACAAGCGCGCGATCTTTCGTTGTCATCGACTTGACGGAAAAAGCAGAAATCAAGCTTGAGGGGTGCGCGACCGGATTTGCTAGCAGCTCTAATTCTTGACCATCATAGACCAGTGCTCCTGAATTAAAAGTTTTCAATTTCAGTAAAGACAGATCAACAAACTTTTGAACTTCCGGATAAGAATTTAACAGAACTTGAAAACCTACATCGGTTAAAAAACCCTGTGATGTCTGAACAGTTTTGACTCGACCTCCGACAGTCCCATCGGCTTCAATAATCAGCGAAGTCATTCCGGCCTTGTGTAAAGTTATTGCCGCAGCCAGGCCCGAGAGTCCGGCACCAACGATAATACAATCAGCATTTTTCATATTGTAACCAGCTTCATCAAAGATTTATAAAACGTTTTGAAAAACAGACTAAGTGAGATTAACCTGATTTTCAAGATTAACATGAAAAGAAAAGCCCTTCTTTGGTTCAGCCTCGATTTAAGAATTCAAGATAATGCCATGATACATTGGGCAGCCCAGCACTCGCTTGACGTGTTAGCTGTAGTTTTTGAACCGAACTTTCAATCTTCGCTTCAAAATGAATTTTATTTTAGATCGGTGCTTGAACTTCAAGAAAATTTTCAAAAGAAAAATATTCCGTTTTATGTTCTAAAAGGTGACCCGGTACAGCAAATTCCAATTTGGGCGGAAGAAAACGCGATCGATTTAGTTTTGACGCAGGATTTTTATAATACGCGTGATCGAAGTTCTTTAAACCAAGTCGAAAAAATTCTAACGCCTGCTCGGGTTAAAACATTCTTTCATCAGACTTTGATTGAAAAAGAAAAACTTCCATTTGAAATTTCAAAGATGCCAAAGGTTTTTACGGAATTTAGAAAATTAGTTGAAAAATCAAACTGTATTGCTGAAGCTGTCCCTTCAAGTTTAGATTTAGTTTCTGGTTTAACTACTCGAGTTCCAGAAGGAGCCCAGATCTCGTCGCGCTCTTTCAATCCGGTTATTCAAAGTTTTCCATTTGATTTAAAGCCTGGTGAGTCAGGTGCTTCAGACCGAATTCAAGAATACTTTTTTCAGACCCGGTCGATTTTAAACTACAAAGAAACCCGTAACGGAATGTTGTTAAAAAATGACTCGTCAAAAATTTCGGTGGCTTTAAGTTGCGGATGTATTTCGGTTCGGACCATCTTTAATGAATTAAAAAAATTTGAAGCTGAATTTGGCGCGAACGAATCGACCGAGTGGTTTAAACTAGAACTTTTGTGGCGCGATTATTTCAAATTTTTGGCGTTGAAGATCGGAGACCAACTTTTTTCAATCAAAGGCCTTAATCCAAAATCAAAAGATTGGGTGACAGATCAGAAAAGTTTTTCGGCCTGGTGCGACGGGCAGACGCAGGCCGATTTTATTGATGCGAATATGATTGAACTAAATAAAACGGGTTGGATGTCAAATCGCGGGCGCCAGAACGCGGCTAGTTACCTTGCTAAAACACTTAAAATTGATTGGACAATGGGCGCAAAATTCTTTGAACAAAGACTGATTGATTTCGACACTGAAAGTAATTGGGGAAATTGGCTGTATGTGGCCGGCGTGGGAACAGACCCCAGAGATCGCACTTTCAATTTTGAAAGACAAGCCGAAATGTACGATCCCGATTTTAGTTACCGGAAAACCTGGCTACGGTAGCATTCGCGCAAAACGACTTATTCGTGTGTCGCATATTGGGGCGAACTAACGCGCCTTTTTGATATTTTTAATCTCAGGGCTTGAGGCAGCCATGCAAAAGACCGATCATTACCTATGGGGTTGAAGTGAAAATAGCAAAACAGTTTTTCCAAACTGCGGCTATCCTATTTATGAATAGCGTTTTTTTATTTAACTTTCAAAGTTGTGCGCCTCTTAGTTCTAACAAAAAAAATCTAGTTGCATCAAATCCCTCAAATAATAGTGCTTCAACAATACAACCGCGACCAATAGCGGCTCGTCCTCCGGTTGCAGTTACTCCGCCCACAAGTCCCGTCGTTACGCCTGCACCAGTTCCAGCGGTTCCTCCCGTGGTCAGTGCACCTGTAACAACTCCGCCTCCGGCCACAGCTCCAGCGCCAGCGCCAAGACCACCAGTAGCCACTGCGCCGATCGCAACTCCGCCACCCGTTGTTTTAGCACCACCGCCAGTTGTTGCAGAGCCTGAGCCAGCACCGTCTGGATCAGGTCTTGATATGCAACCAGATCCATGGACAATCACACCAGCGGTTGTCACAAACGCTGCAGGTGGCTTCTCATACTATTCAGATAAAATTACGGTCACCGGCTTATCTCCGGCTGTTAAAGTTTACGTGACAGCATCGAAGACCGGATTTGTGGATGCGAATGTAAAATTAACTGGTACGTACGGCACCGCCACTGAAGTTTTTGTTGTCGACGCGGATGGATCCATCGAATTGAAAGTTCAGGGTCACGCAAGCTATACGCCTGGTGAAACAATTGTTGTTTACGTATCAGTTCGTACATTCGCGGGCTATGGAAGTACATTTGAATCGGGAACCGTGAGTTCTAGCACATTTTCTGTCACTACGAAGCCCTGATTTTTAATGTAAAACTTACTTTTTCATATTACGCAAGATGTTCAATGAAGGCTCGAAGTTTGGATGCACATTTCAAATTAATGGTCTAGTGTTTTGGAAATCAAATTGCGATCGAGATGGTCATTCTTCATAATTATTCTATGGCTGTTAAAACGGGTCAAAAAACTTCTAATATTATACTGAGCTTTTTTGCGGTCACCCTTTTTTTCATTGCGCCCTATATACTGCTAGTCAGTTACAACAGCGGTGCAAGATTGTTTTTTCTGGCAATGCTTTTGCTTTTCATTCCGATCGTAATAGTTCGTTGGTTAAAAGATATTCCGACGTGGATTTGGTTAGGGTGGATCGCATTATTGGTTGGGTCTTACGTATTAACTACATCTGAGGATTCAAAAAATCTTGCAAATGAATGCAAATATTTTAGCAAGTGCTCAGTAAGTGAAAACGATCTTCTATGCGATGGTAGTAAAATTATTGTATCTATGGAATCTTTAAAGCGACGTTGCCCAGGAATTACATTTCAAAAGTAGAAAAATTCTCGTGTTAGCCAGTCTACGAAATTTCGCACAATGTATGATAGCTTGCTCTGCAATTTCAATTTGATGTGCAATTTCATTTCAATTGACAACATTTGTGGTCAAAAATTTTAAATCAAGTAAGGTTAATCCGCTTTAATTTTTTAGCATGCTTGATAATAAAAATTTGGCAGCTAAGCCTCTGTCGGCAACTCAATCGTAAACTTTGAGCCTTGGCCAAGCTGACTCTCAACCAGCAACTTTCCACCATGAAGGTTCACAATCTCTCTGACAATAAAAAGTCCTAAGCCAAGTCCAGAATAGTTCATTGGCGATGCAGCCCGCTCGAAGCGATCAAAAATTCTAATCTGGTCCTCGGGCGCAATACCAATGCCTTGATCAGAAATGATGAGCCTTGCTTTGGAATTCACTTTAGTGACATGAATACTGATTGGGTTTCCATTTCCGTATTTCATCGAATTAGTTAATAAATTGACGATTGCTTGTTCAAGTCGAAATCGGTCCCACAATCCAGAAATATTTTTTTCAAAAGTGACTTCTTTGTGAAGGAAAAAGCCGAAGTCGTTCCATTAGATTCCAAATTTGAGTTGGTAAACCAATTGAAATAAACATCATGATCCAAAAGCTCACGTTTCCTATGATTATTCGAGTAATTGAGGCTTCGCTAAAAGTTACATTAAAACTGATCCATAAAAAGAAAGCTGCTTTTAGTAAGAAATAGATACACCAAAAAATTGTAAATGCTCGAAAGAAAAATAATGTGTCAGGAGAAGACTCCGGCAGCACCCTGTTTTGGCTCTCGGCAAATTCTTGAACTAATGGCTTTTCATTCAATAGCGACAATCCAAAAAACAAAGCGAATAAAAGATTTGTTGCGGAGGCTTCATATCTTATAAAGAAGGCTTCTTTCATTAATAAGTCGGCGGTTCCAAAAATCAAAACTATCGCAGAAGAAAAATAGAAAAACTTGTTGATATTAAGCTTTCGAAACCGAAGACAAAAGTACTCAGTAAAAACTATAACGATGGAAGCGTAAATTCCAACCTCAAAGCCGAAGAAGTGATTAAAGATGTAAAAGCCGAAAAGCGGTCCGAAATTTAAAATCAAAAAATCGAATGCATTTCTAATTTTCGTTAACATAAATCTGGACCCACTTTCACATTGCTAGCGACTTAGAGCGGATGAGCGCAAGTTCCGTCAGCCATAATATGTGCGCAGTTAGAAGGGGTAATTCCGGTTTCAACCGGAGGTGTCTGAGGGAGCAAATTGTTTTGGTTTTGCGGCTGGACGCCAAGTATATTGACTCCGATTTGGTGCATACAGTGACCATCTGCCGTAAACATCATGCAATTCGTGCTGTCCCAGCCAAATTGATTTGGAACTTCTCGCGTATCTGATAATGAAGAATTTTTTTCAAAGTTTTTGTTTTCACGATCAGCGGTTTCGAGGGCTGCACAACTTGAAATAAGAACTAGAACAGGGATTAAGATAATTATTTTGTTGAGATTCATATTCACTCCTTTGGCAGAGGGTTCTACATCGGAGAAATGGCGTCCCCAATGCGAAAATCTACGAATTAGTGTTTCCGAGTACGTATGTCTCATAAGTGCTTGATTCTATTGCTCTAGTCAAATTGTTTCCATTTTGTTTAAGCTCCATTTTTAACCAAAGTCCTCGTTTCCGAATATTGAAAGCCAGAAAGCAGCCAATTCTTAGGCTATCAACGCGCCGTCCAGTTTTGAAATAGCCCTATTGACCTTGTCGTTACGTCAAACTCCATGATGAACTTTATGGGAGGGAATTCAAAGATGCTTTCGATCGGAACTTTTGCAAAAACAGCCAAGGTCTCAGCTCGTACCATTAGGTACTATGAGTCTATTGGCCTTTTGCCAAAGTCTCTTCGGGGTGAAAACAACTATAGATACTATGACCAAAAGTGGCTCGAAACCGTGGACCGTATTAGAGATTTGCAAAGTTTGGGATTTAGTCTTGATGATATCAAGCTGATTATTCACTTTTCAGACTCCCAACTCGGCTCGCACCTTCGCGACAAACTTTTGGAATTAGATCAAGAGTCTGTCCATCTCGATGAACGTAAAAAGCGAATCAGGAATATCCTTTCCGTAGCAAAAAAAATTGAAATTGGTGAATGTCTCACCGAAACGGAAAGGAATCTTTTTATGGATAATATGAGGGAAGAAATTATTAAGGGTCTTCGAAGTCAATACAGCACGGTGACTGATTCAACGATGGCTTACCTAATGCGCGACGGCTGGCTGAATAATCATCCTCAAATAGGTGATTTTATTGATGGCGTTAAAAAGTGTGTCGAGTTTGCGCGAAGTAAAAAGTTAACTTTGGGAACGGCGCGAGGAAGTGCGTCTGCCAGCATGTCACTTTTCGGACTTGGATTTTCAGGAGTTGATCCGCTTAAACATGAAATGATTCCAGAACGGTTATCGACACAGGTTCCTTTCTTTCACATTGATGTCGAGTATGAGCTGGGCCAAGAGTTTGTTGATTTTTGCCGCGAAGTGAACAAAACACTACCATACGGCGAGATTCAGGCTTTCAAGATGCCTTTGATTGATATTGTTCAGAACACCCATAAAGCGGTTGGACAAATCATCAACTACGATTCGATCGATGACGATTCTGATGTTGTATTAAATCCATTTAAGCAGCTAGATCTTGAAAAGATATTTCAATTCGATTTTTCAGAAGATGCCTTGGTGATGAATTATGAAAAATTCAAACTTGAATATTTGGGGCTGAGTAAAATAACTGAACACTTAAAAGGGCAAAAATTTTTCGACTTTAGAGATATCATCAATATCACAGCAATTTGGCGACCACATTGCCCAGAGATAATTGACCGAATTGACCTTTATAAAAAAGCAAAATCAGAACCGTTTTCTTACGGCTTTCTTTCAGATAAAATTGAAAATTGGCTAAAGCCGAATTACGGTCGCATCATTTATCATGAAGATTTAATTAAAATTATATCTGAATACTCTGGCTGGGAATTGGCTCGAAGTAATTCTCTTCGTCGTGTGTGTATGAACCCAGCTAAGCTTGATATTAGAGATCAAAATGCTGACTGGATTGAATTTCAAAAAATAGCTCCGAAGCAAGTTGTCGATTTAGTTGCCGAAGAAAGTAAGTGGGCTTTTTGCCTTCCGCACGCGATTTCCTTTGCGAAGTTTACGAAACAGACAGCTGTTCTTAAGTCTTTACACAAAGATGATTATTTTGCAGAAATTGAGCGATTCGAGCAAAAGCATGGCCTTCGTTGGGATGATATTGGTATTCGTATCAAGGGTGTATCGTTACATCAGGGTTAATCGATATATGTGTAATGAAAATAGCCGCTACATTAGTTATACGTTGAACTCATATAACTAATGTACCACGACCTATTGATCCTACCGATACCCAACAAAAAAGTATCATGTTTCTGTAACAGTAGCGCTAAAGTTTTATCGATAATTACGGGGCTAAAAATCTTGTCCTCAAAAAGATGCATTAATTCAATTTTGCATTCTATTATCTGCGTAACTTGAAACATCTCAATCCGATATTCTTGGTAAAGATTCTGCAGTGCTGGATTGAAGGGATCCGCCTCGGAAAATAGAGTTTCTATTTTTTTGTTAAGAAGATTTAATCTATTTCTTCCGTTAGATTTTTGTTTTAACTTTAAATTTAAATTTGATTTCATAGATTCCATTTTCGCCCGACCTTTTCTTTTTCGACAAAAGCTCTGGTTAAATTGTAAAGGCTTGCACCCAGGCGATCGGCAATTTTAAATAATTCAGGATCTTGAATTTTTTCAAGTTCAAGAATTGTTAGTGATTCGCGAAATGATCCATGGGCAATTTCGTAGAAACGACATTTTTCCTTATTGGACATTTTGGCATTGCCCTCGGATAGATTGAGGGCAACTGAAGAAGTTGATCGTAAAAATTGGTCTTTTAAATGTGGTGGAAACTTCAGATCGCGTGAAAGTTGATAGTAATTTTTTGCAAGTTCGAGTGTTCTAAATTTTGACATGGGTAAAGCCTTTCTTTATTTTACTTGATTGCAAAAAATGAGAAGGGCTAAACAAAGAATGTTAGCTAAAGCGGAGCGGATGAATACCGACTGCCGGATATATTCTGAATACGGGTTGGTATTCTGTATTCGGAATTCAGTATTCAGAATACAAAATTCAGAACACCGAATACTGATCGGTATACTGTATTCGGAATACTGAAGTAGAAAGTGATTTGGCGTCCCCATTGCGAAGAGTTAAGGAAAAGTGTTTCCGAGTACTCTTACCTCATAAGTGCCTGAATTTAATGACCTTATTAAATTGTTTCCAAAAACAAAAGGTTCAAATTATGGAGTTGAACCGCCAGCTTACGGTTTATGATTCCGTTGCTCTAACCATAGGCAATATTTATAATTTTGTAGGGTTTAAGCATTAGGCGGGGTATCTAGAGGCTCACAATACCTATATCAGAAGCTGGGCTGTTCTTTGGCGGCTATTTTTCAAAATTGGTAATTAATGGTTTTAGCCGCGAAATTTGCGGAACTATATAAAATTGGAATTCGGCAAAAAAGTTATTCGTCTAAGAAGCTTTCCCACATGTGTGGAACTAGAACTTCTTCAGCATCAAATTGATTGTCATCAATAGAATACTCCGTATTTCCGCCTTCATGAATTATTACTGTGACATCCATTGAACAAGTGAATTCTACGGTTGTGTGGTTTGTATTGTGACCCAAATGTACATTTTCCTTATCAACAGAGTCGTAAGCGACGACTGAGCTATCTATTTCTAAATTAGAGGTTCCTGCGAAAATTAGACGGTACGTGGCGAAGCCCTCATTTGGGTCTACAGCTACTATAAATTTTTTGACTAACTCTACACTCTCAACATTGGCATCGACGATTTCAGATTGGTATGCATCTATTGAATAGTCAGATGGTTCGTTATAGAGGGATTTAATATCACTTTTTATTTCAGTCAAAAAATCCTTCATTAACTTATCTGTGACAGCCACAAATTCTGGATCTTTGAGTCGAACATACTCATTTGTAAATTCTTGTAAATTTTTAAAAACGTTTACATTTTTCTTTCCGATCGCCCAAGCGTCATAATCTGGATCTGAGGAAATTATCACGAGGTGCTTGGATTTCCTTTTTTCGACTAATTTCAGATTAAAGGCGTCGGGGAATTCCATCTTCTTTTTTTCTGAGAAAGGCGGACGCTGAGCAAAATAATCATCGAATACAACTCGCCAATCTAAGTCAGAACTAATGTCTTGGGCCTTAAGCTCAGAGCAATATTTTTCCCACAATTTA
This sequence comes from Bdellovibrio sp., assembly GCA_043760925.1. Lineage (GTDB taxonomy): Bacteria > Bdellovibrionota > Bdellovibrionia > Bdellovibrionales > Bdellovibrionaceae > Pseudobdellovibrio. The sequence continues at coordinate 100,394 of JAYUOK010000072.1, forward strand.
TTAGGGTCAAAATTCATTAATTCAGTTGTTAGCGCCGCGAGGCTTTCAGATGCAATATTTTTAGTTAATCCGAATTTCTGCACCTTTTCGAGTTCATTTGCAGCTTCCAGCGTTGAATGTTTTAGAAATTCGCCGCGATAAATAGATGTCGTAAGCAATACAAAATCATTTTGTGCTACAGCTACCTTTAAGGTGTTCATTTTTTTTGTAGAAAAATCAAACCGCTCCGAAACAAGGGATGAAGTGTCGACAATTAAATCTATTGGTGTGTCTTCAAACCAGCTTAAATCCATCGTTAAACTTTAGGATGAAGAGTCTTTGAAGTCATTAAACTGAAGGAATTAGGGTGCGAAATTTTTAACCAAATGCGACATAATAAAGCAAATGACATCAATAGGTCTAACTCAAAGATAGGGTTTAATTTTTCATATTCAGATTTCGTAGTCGATCATTGGGAAAATGCCTGGTGGTGTGAGAGGCACACCAGTTAACTTTTCTATCTCTTCTTTAGATCTAAAGTCTAATGGGAACAAAGTTAAGCGGTAGTTTTTATGAATTTCAAATTCTTCAGTAGCTCGTTTGTCGACGTCGTGATCTTTCCAGTGAGTGATTTCAGTCAAGTACGCGCCTTCAATTGAGTCATGCTTTAATTCACTAAAAGTTAATATATATCCAAGAGGCCAAAATAGTATTTCAGAAGTAATTAACGTTGACCCATCCTTTAGGTCTAACGTGCCTTGAATTCCTGTCATAATTTTGCTTTGCCGATTAACTACCATAATATAAATTCGCATGTCCGCAGGGAATTCTTTGCTCTTAAAGTCTAAAAGGTAAGAAGGTAGTTTGTGAATTTTGGAAAATTCTTCGCCATTCGCTGAGCAAAACATGACCAAGATTTGCTTCAGAATTCTATGTAAAAAGCCTTTGTAAGAAATTTTTATAGGCTTCCGATAATCTGAGGTTTCGTTCGCGACAACTACCATTTTATTTACAAAATCACAAAACGCCTGACCGTAAATACCACCAGTTTGATTATTGCAGGGTGCACAAAGCGTATAGTCACCAACTCCATAAGGATGGGCTTGGGTAGGTAACCATTTACCCATTTCAGTATTAAATTTGTAACTTAGCAGGTCTGACGCTCCATTAAACGCTGATTTGGGCGGGATATGTTCAAACGTAAGTTCAGATATATGGCCACATAGGTGGCACGGTCCATTATTCTTCAATTTAAGCTGCATCCTCATCTATGATTTCTGGCGATAGAAGATCATCAACAGTCTTGGCACTTTTGAGCAGAGCATATTCGCAATATGCTGGGCCTTGAATTTTTGACCGACTGCCGCCTTTAATATGTCGAATTTCTTTTGCAGGTTCTTTGAATTGAACTAAATATTTTCCAGTATCTTCATAGGGAACAATTTCCTTAACTTCAGCCAAATGAGTAATCGCGCCAACGGGGAGTACTTGATAGCCAGCTATCCATTTTATTTGATTAATTCTATTGTGCTTTATGCGTATTGCGTACCAGCAGTGTTCCCCTAAAAAAACCTTTTCAAAGCCTTCCTTGCGAGCCGGAACAATAATAGTATCCGCTATATCTTTTCTCTTCTGATGTGCATCTCTAACAGCTTCGATTTCCTTTTTATTTCTTCCAATTATTTTAGATTCTTCAGAGGGACGACAAATCACACTAAAATATGGAGCAGGACTCGAATTATCTATTTTAAGGGCCTCCAACTGAACCAAAAAAAATCGCTTATTCGATACTTCATTCAACCAATTGATCGCATTAATATGTTCCTGTCTAGCTTGCTTTGTTATCCAAATTATATTTTTGGCAGCCATGTTTGAAGCATAAGTTATAATTTGACCAAGGTGCGTGTGATCGGTTTTCTCAAGCTGATTTTCAATAATTACGTATTCGCCTAAGTCGTCTTCTGCGAGAATGTCGATTGTATACCTTGAATCATCGACCCTTTGTTCGGTACTTATTAACTCTAGATTCATATCAACAGCATCACATAGTTCAGAAAGATTTTCTGATAGCCACTGTGTAAAATCTGACGCTTCCTGTTGCCAAACTTCACGTAAATTTACTTGCGTAATTTTCCCAATTTTCATTTAACCTGCCATCAGCTGTTTTAAAAGCCCTTTTGATTCCAGAAAGTTGTATAAAGATGAGGATTTCTTTTTAATTTCCTCTGCAGTTCCCAGGCGGGTTGCAACTCGCAATGCCGTTTCCTCAGATTCCCATTTACAGCTATTTATATCGTAGCCTTTTTCAATACAATATTCCGCAAAGCTCCCATAAGTCCGTTGCAAGTATCGTTTAAATGAAGAAATCGAACCATCAAAATTAAATTGAATTTCGCAAAGTGCATGAAGCTCTTCAATCGTAATGTTTCGACTCGAAGTTTGAAGTGGGCTGTAAACAGCTGTATCATCGTCAGTGAACAGCTCTTGTCGAACTCCAAATTCTTGTAATATTTTTTGGACTTTTCTATTGGCAGGATCTGAACAAAATTTCGCCCAATTCTTTTGTTCAGGATTAGCAAAAAGGTGTTTTTTGGTAAGTGCCACAAGATGCGTGTAGTAATCATCACGAAAGTCACTGCGAATGTCTGATGGGTCCCTAATTTCAGCAATGAAACCCAACTTCCTGCACCAAGTAACGATTTTATCTGAGGCCTTAAAGTTTGCGTCAGAACCTTTGAATTTTGAAAGCACTTTTAGTTCTGAAACTTTTTTGATGAGTAAATCCATTATCCCGCTGCCTCATCGTCTTCTTCACGCGCATGTAACAAGTCATGACAGTCAGTGCATAATGTAACTAGATGCTTGAGATTATCTTTTTGTCTGTGCCATTCAATCGTTCCTTCAAATCCGAGCTGCTTAAATATTTGGTTGAAAGTGAATGGCTCAAGGTGGTGGATTTCTAATCGAACTTCACCATCACCTCGATTGCAGCCTGTTTCGCCAAGAACAGTTTTGCCTTGGCACTGATAGCTATCGCGCACCATAATTACAGGCTTATAGTTAGTTCTACAGATGTCTCTGAGTCTATTTAATCTATCACGCAATTCGACAGCATCAAATTTATCAAGTTGGTCTTTCGGAATATGAGTCGTTTTAATTTTTTCTACGGTATTTGGATCACCAATTCGACTTTGATTGATAAAATCTCTGAAGCCGACTTCAGTTTTATAGAACACTTTAATAGGAAGGTCATAGGCTTCCGAAAGTGTCATTGATGTCGTCGAATATCTTGTCTTTGGGTCTTCATCAGCATTCGGATCAGTTGGCTCTGTTGTTCTTGGCTCTTTCTTTTTTGGATCAGCCCCCGATCCCTCAGCTAAATCGATCTTTTTCCCCGACAAACTCGTTAGAAATAGGGTGGCGAGTTTGCGTTCAACTTTTGATGAAGGTCTCATTAGACGGCCAATTGCCTGCATTATTTTTATTTTTGAGTTAGTTGGTGATATGAAGCAGTAACGTAATAATGGAGCATTGAGGCCAACTAACAATTTCTGCGCTGAAACCAAAAATATTTTTTCGCCAGCTTTTAATCGCGAGATGTCATCTTCGGTTGCTAGAATGTCGTTTCCAAACATCGAACGGCACTTCTCGGCAAATTCGGCACTGTCAGACGCTAAAACTTTTATTCGTCCTTTAAGAATTCTGCCCTTAGAGTGGTTTAGAAGTAATTCAACTATGTCGGGAATAATTACCGGATTGAAATAACAAATCCCAGGTCCATCTAATTCATTTTCAGGAAGAGTCGTCATGATGTGGTTTGCAATAAACTCAACAACTTGGTGTTTTTCTTTTAAGTCTACTTCTTCACCGCCGTCAGCGAAATCAGGACGGGCATTTTGTAAATTAACCTCTCTTAGGGTCACGGGGTATACAATTTTATTATCTAAATAGTAGTTGAAGTCGTAATGAGCATTAATTTTATTCTTAGACCACGTCCTTTGGAACTTTCCATCAGGATGTTCGTAAGGTGAAGCTGTAAATCCAAATGCACAGCCCGCATTGTCTTTAACCTCTTGAACAAGTTCAGATTGTATAGTTTCTTCTGGGGAAGCGTTCCCCCAATGACATTCGTCAATAATTACGTATTTAAGGTCTTTTCTTCTTTCTTCGCTACCAAGTGCTTGGACGGAATGAAATTCCACTTTTGGTGATAAATTTCCACCTAACAGGGAATCAGAGTCTTCTTTGATTTGTTTTAGAATTTCAACATCGTGAACCAATACTTGGGTTCTTTTTAATTTCGTCTTTGCTACTAATTTTGAGTATTCCAAACTTAGGCTGATAAATATCGGAACTAAATATTGGGCGTCATCTACAAAACCTGGCTCATAGTCATCCAAAATTTTGAATAAATTGAAGTCGCCGATCGCGCAACCAGCTAGTGTAATTAGAATATGGCCTTTCCCTGCAGAAGTAGGCATAAAGCAATAGCCAGATTTTTTATCTTTTGATAGAACTATTTCCTTTAGACAACCTCTAACAGCTTCAACTTGATGAGGCTTAAGAAAATGTTTCTCTTCATTGTAGAGGTGAACCTGCCAGTCAATGACTTCTTTTCTAAGACTGTCCGAAGGATTGGCTATGATTTGCTGAATAAATTGAGCGAACGGAACTACGCTATTTTCAAATTCCGATGTAGTTGAGATCGTAGAAAATTTATTGAACTCATCCCGAAATGATCTACCAAAATTAAGTGCCATTTTAGCTGGCCTTTTTCAAATGTTCTTTATTTATTTCCATATCTTTTTCATCGACAATGAAAACTTTTGCGTCAAGTTCTTCCAACCGTTTTTTATTTACTTTGATTGCTGTTGGAGAAATATCAATTCCGATCCATTTGCGTTTAGTTCTGTGAGCAGCATGCATAGTCGTCCCGCAACCTGCGAAACAATCAAAAATCATGTCACCTTCATTTGAACCCATTTGGATAATTCGTTCCAAAAGAGCGACTGGTTTTTGCGTCGGCCATGGAATTTTTTCTGCAGAGTTATCTTGTAACATTCCGATGTCATCCCAGATGTTCTCCACGGGATTACCTTTCATTTCAGACAGATATCTTTTTTGCTGAATTCTACCTTCTCGCGAAGTTGGAAACGCAAGTCTTCCCTCTTTGTCCATTTGTTTCATACGTTCTAAATTTACCCGCCATCCTTTTGCAGGTGGTTGATAGCCTTTATATGGATATATTAATGTAGGTGAGTAAGACGGTGCAGACATATTATCTATTCTATATTGGCCTTTTCCGTCTTCATCATCATGTCTATAAGCTTTGGCAACATATTCTGGATCGTGCGGCGTAAATTGCGGGTTGAAAGTATAATCTTGGCCTTTAGAATAAAAGAGAATCGTATCAATGTTGCTGGGTAGTCGGCGAGCTTTAGAAGTAGCGTTTGAACCAGACTTCCGCTTCCAAATGATTTCATTTCTAAAATTTTTGTAACCGAATGTTTCATCTAGCATAACTTTGGCGTAGTGAACTGCATGATAATCTAAGTGAAGAAATAAAACTCCATTAGGCTTAAGTATTCTATGTATCTCCTGAATTCTTGCGCGTAGCCAAATCAGATATGCAGCAAGTCCTTTTTCGCCATTGTGAACATGTTTTTCAAAAAAGTCTTTAGTATCATAAAAACCATCGAGTGATTTTGACTCCCAGTCGAGAACTGACTCTTTATCGCCCCAAATATTTTTGTAATCTTTTTGAGTAAAAAATGGTGGATCAATATAACAAAGATCAATAATACCATCCGGCAAGGCTCGCATGACTTCGTAATTGTCACCACGAAAAATGGTATTCGATTTTGGACTTATTTTTTTGTATTTTGCGCTCACGATTCCTCCAGTTTGTCTTACCTGGATGATTTCGGAATTCTACAGTGATCTGTTGAGTCTAGAATTTTGAGCAAAGCCTATGGCTTCAATAACTTAGCTAAGAGAAGTTGTTAAATCTAGACTCTGCAGCCCTTGGCAAAAATGATTCCTCGACTAGTCGGAGGAAGAGCGGGGCTGTTGAGTCTAGCAACACTTGCAACTTGCCATCCGTACTTTGGTTTCAACAGGCTGAAGCCGTACATTGGATCTTCCTTTTCAACCAAATGAAATTTTCTATCTGCCAGCCAGCTAGCGCATGTGGGATATAATTTAGACGAACTAAAGATGATAGTACCAATAATTCGAGCTTTAAAGATTCCATTTTTTTTGCCTAGCCTGCCTGGTGTTTCAATTATAGCTAATTCAACATCTATGAACTTTTTCGGAAGCGGGTAAGAGCGAGTTTCAACTGTCTTTTTGCCGCTAACTAAAAGTTCAGACCATGGGAACTGGATGTTAATTCCAGGTATGCTACGCTTGGACATCTCGAACCATTTCTAATTTCGCAATGTTCATCGTCGGATTTTCAGAAAAGAAATCTTGAGTCGCCTTTTCTTCCAACATAGTTTTATGAGCGTCTTCTTTTTTTGGTGCATGCTTAAGTCTGATATCCCAATTTACATCTTGGCTCGAACTCGATATTCCTTCAACATTTCCTTTTGCATCACAACAATCCGATTTATTTGACCACATGTCCTGGTATTGAAAATAATCCTTTAAGCCCATTCCAATAAAACATGTTCCGTATCGCAATTGCCTTTTTCGTGCTTGCCTATAGAATTCACGATAGTAGTGCCCAACTTCGGCATCTGAATATCGGTAGTCATGCGACTTTGATGGTCCAGTGTTGTTGAAGAAAGATTTTAAAGGGAGGCCTAATGACTTTTCCATCGCTCTAATTGCATGGGGCGATAGTCTGACAACGCCTACTAGGAAGCTGGGAACATTGGCTTCTTTTAATTGATCTAGCATTGTCCAATCAAAAAGGTCAAAAGTAGGTGCGGCCTCTAGCGAGCCAAATTTTTCTATAACGACATCAGGATTTGTGTAATAGCCATCCGGCTTCATAGGGAAGAAAGGGTTTATTCTTACCGTAGTCCAAAAGCCTTCTGAATTTAACTTTTTAAGAGCATTGAATCGATTCTGGACTGAAGGGGCACCAGGCTCTATTATTTTGGTTATCCGTTCATTATTTCCTGACATCGAAAATTGTATCGAACATAAGTCCTTTCTCAGTTCGCGAATATACTCATCCCGCGCTACAACATCAGATCTTGTAAATATAACGTACGGGTAATTATAGTGGCTAAGAATTCGTAGAACTTCACGAGTCACGCCGTACTTTATATCCATTTTCATAAAGCTATCCGACATGGAGCCAATACGCAGTGGAATTTTCTTGTTAAGGATTTCTCGCCATTTGGAAGGTTTGTCGGTCTCAAAAGCCGTATAAAATATTTTATGCAATTCAGCTACTGAAATTGGAAATGGTTGCGGTTCATTCCAGTATTTGTGCGCAGTAAGTGATTCCTTTGCGTAGCAGTAGACACAATTATGAAAGCATCCTCGTCCATAACTATCCAACTCAAAGCTGTAGTGGCATTTTGAGCAACTTGAATGATGGTTTGCTAACTTTAAAGGTGTTTTAAAAATGAAACCACCACGTGCAGGTTTATCAGAATACCGAAGTTCTAATTCTCGATAGATAGAATAATCAAACTGAGACTGGTAAGAAGATTTTCCCTTAAGGCCATATGCTTCCGTAATTATATCATCATAGATTGGCGTTAAAATATTTTTGCCGTAAACTTCTTGAGGTAAGGGGTCAGATTGTGCAGACTTCGCAATCATTTGAAAATTATTGTCCATGTCTATGCTCACTTTCTTTTCGAAATAACTTCGGAGACTTTACTGGTGTGATTTCTAATCTTGGGTTTTTTACAAAAGATAAAATTGCAGCCCGCGCTAAAGAGCTAAAATCGAAAAACGAATTCTTTTTTAGAAACTCTTCGATTAAATGATCTTCTTCTGTTGATAAACGTATTGCTCTAGTTTTTGTCATAAGGCCTTCCGCAAATATGCACAGACAGTTACAAACGCCTTCTAACGCAGTCAAATGTTATACATTGTTATACGAACTATCTGCCTAATGGTTGGGCTTTTTGCGACAGTATTACAATGTAATATATGCGCGATCTAAGTTTGCGAATTTCGTAAATGCTGTCTAGAATTTTAGAATCATTAGGGTCGGAGTAATAGTGTCTAAAAAAAAGAGCCCAAGCGGCGATAAAATTGTGCTTAAACTCTTCCCTCGGTCAGGAAAATTAATGGAAGTTACACACGTACAGTCCAGAAAAAAGATGCCACGAAAAAAAGTTAAAGTTAAAAATCCAAAACGTAGTGTTCCCGCAATCAATCAGTTTTTCTTTGCGAATATAGCCGGATTGCCGTTTTTGTTTCCGAATGACAAATCAAGACTAAAAATTTTTAAGCGCGTTAAGTATGGTGATAGGGTTCAAATTCTACATGAGCCTAAGAATAAATTCGATGAAAACGCCTGTTCCGTCTATTTGGGTAAGACTAAAATTGGATACCTGCCACGAGATAAAAACGCCGAATTTCTTGATAGAACATTAAAAGGTGAAATATTTGTATTCTATATTTATAACGAGATTCCGTTCGACGAGCTTTCGCATGAATTTGATGGTCGGCCAGGTATCGTCGGTATTAGGTGTAAGTAGCGCCCAAAAGGCTTTACACTGAATCGTGGTCCTAAATCCGGACTGGGTATAAGAGTTATCACTCGTAAATAGCCGATATTTTCATCGAAGCAATCTTATAATTAACGGTCGGTCTGCATGCCCATTCGTCATGCTCCGGTTAAGGTCCCAATCGTACCAAGCCATCCTAAGAAGCTTAGCTTAGGTTCTTCCGTTAGATGCAAGTAGGGTAGTAACAGCCTCATACCTCTGAACGCCGAAAGTATCAAAATAGCTAATACCGAAAAATTTTGAAGCCGGGAGTCGGGAACTCTTTAACGCTGCAAAACTAATGTCCCGCCATTTGGTAGTACGTGAGTAGTCTAAGAAGCCTCACGCCGATAGTCGAAATCGGTCATTTTGAGCCACGCGAATCGAACAGTTGGCTTCAAAAAAACGCAGTTATCTGTGTGATGGAGTTGTGTATTCAAAAAAAGCAAACTTAACAAAAATTCATATTAAGTTTGCTTTGATTCATTAGATTTTGTCCCAAATGTAATTTCGGCTAACTTTAAACGTGTTTCCTTCGTTAATAGTTACTAGATGAGTCTTGTCGATTACAAAAACACCTTTTCCTTCTAATGTATAAATGGCTCCATTTTCAGAATCTTGATAATTCTGAAAATCGCCATCAGTTATTTGATTGTGATTCAAATCACGAATCACGATTCTGTCGCCTGCATTTGCAGGAATTGACAATAGTATGCTCATAGCACTCCTTGGTTAGCTCAATCTTTATTGATTGAGCGAAATTGCTGTTACTTCTATTATACAAAATTTGTGTAGAAATTTTTTGAAGAGCGTTAATTATTTTGAGGTTCTTCTTGTTCCAGGAACTAAAGTATTCGGATCACGAATTGCGAAGCTCTTGTGGCTAGTAATTTCAACTACTTAGGATCTGTCTTTGAAAGGGGTTCCTGGTACACCTTTAATTGATCTCATAACAGACGTGGCTGATACCTTTTGCCGTCGTGCTATCTCTCTAATTGTACAACCTTTTGCGCGAAGTATACTGATTTCAAGATCATTCCGCTTTCGTTTTGGACCCCAAGTTCCAGTTTTCGCTATTTTAGCTTTGACGCCTGCACGGACACGTTCCCGAATTATTGATGCTTCAAATTCACTAAAAGCAGCGAGAATGTGTAATAGCAACTTTCCTGATGGGGTTGTCATGTCGATTCCAGAGTCCTTTAGACTAACAAATTCGACACCTAGGTCATTAAACTCGTGCAATCCATTCAAACAGTCTTTAATGGATCGAAACATTCGATCCAGTTTCCATACAAGGATAACATCGAACCGTCGCTTCCTAGCGTCCTCCTGTAGCTCCTTAAACATTTTACGATTCGTGTGTGTTCCTGTTATTTTGTCTTCGTAAACCTTGGAAAGCGACCATCCACGCGACTCGATATACGCGAATAAGTCAGAACTTTGAATTGATGTATTCTGGTCAAGTGTACTTACGCGAAGGTAGATAGCACATCGTTTCTGATTCATTGAATCTCCCAATTTTAAGCTCTATCGGGGTTTTTATTAATAAGCTCAACTAAACCCTTTGATATATCCAGGTGAATACGCCAAACAAGCGTTAATTAAATTTTTTTTATTTTTTTTTAAAATCATTCTACTTCGAGGCAAAAGATTTCATAAATTCCTCAAGTATCGCCACATGACTAACACCTTCATTTTCACAAAACTTATGAAATTCTTTATAAACTGTTTTGGTGAGTCGAAAAGTCACATTGGCCTTTTCTGGCTCCCGATTTTTCTTAGCTGCAGCAATTAACGCTTTCTTATCAAATTTAACAGGTTTCATCAAAATTCTCCTTACTTAATTATCGGACGTATTATAAATATACACTAATTAAATATAATACATAAACATACTACTAATATGTAATACTTAAGATATGACTAGTTTGGTATTGGCTATTAACAACTTTTTTCGAGACAAAGGTCTTAACGCTAATCAACAAAATGAAGGAGCTACAACGTATTGGGTATACGCCTTCGCCAACCAGTTCGTGGGTTGGGTTTCGCTAAGCAATGAAGACGAGAGTAAAGCATTAAACATTTCACTAGATATCGGACTCATTAATCTAGAGGGAGATTCTGGGATAGCTTTATTACTTTTAGATGTTAATTGCACCCTTCCAAATGGATTTAGAATCTTCACGACATTTAATGAATATGTAGGAGTTGGAACCATACTCAATTGGGATACTTTGTCCGAACCTGAAATTACGGAGTACCTTGATTTAGTACATCAAATAGGATTTCGGGTAAGGGAAGTTGCTGGAGTTGGCATTTCACCTCTCCCAAATAATTTACTCTTGAACGCACAAAAGTTTTCCAACATTCCAAATTGATTCGTATTTGATCGCAGTATCGGACGAATTGGTTGGCGTGTCGGATATAAATTAAGACGAACGACCTGGACACCGAAAAATACACTATGGAAGCAAAAATATCTACCATACTTCGCACTCGCTTGGCTGGTGAGAACCTGAGTAAGGTTTCTCGCGAGCTTGGTATATCCAAATCCTTATTATCGGATTGGGTTGCTTCCCGTCGTGTTCCTAGCCTGAAGAACATTGAAGCCGTTAACAAATTGGCTATTTACCTTGGTCTGACACTTGAACAATTACTTTTAGGTAAAGATGACAACCGAAGCATTATTAGTGCCGTTACGTTTGAGGATGATAAACGAAAGTATCGAATTAATATTGAAAGATTAAAATGAACAAAACACTTTTATTCGCAGTTTTATTAGTATTGAACATAGAGGCTCACGGCAAGAGCGATAACGAAAAAAAAGAAGCCTTTATTATTCAGTGCGAAAGTAGTTTCGCCCAAGCTGGATTACAGACGATTCCGAAAGTATCCTACGATAAAGTCAAAAAAACAGGAAAAGAAATGTGCGCCGATGCTGTAACAAAGTTGGATAAACGTAGCGCTTGGGCAACAATGAGCGAACCAATGTTTTTGGGCTGCTCCTTAGGTTTGTGGAGTTTTAAGAACTCGAACCTCGACTCCGCCCTTAAGCATCTTGATTTGGATAAACTAGAAGGAATGGTGTGTGCCGGACTTGAAGGCAGATAATTGATTATAAGCATTTGGACACTGGAGGTACTTATGCAAATAAAGTCTTTGTTTTTGTTCGTAACCTTAATTTTAATTACCACAGGTTGTGAAGAAACGATAGTAGAGCCTATTTCTTCAAGTTCACTTACTTGTCGTGGAACTTATTACGAGAGAATTAACGGCGAGCTAAAAAAGTATAATCAATACGAACAAGGTGGAAGGTGCCTAACGGACAACCAGCCGTTGAGCCAGTGGGAAAAATCAGATGAGGCTTTCATTAAGAACAAGGTTCAGTGTGTTCCCCAGCCTAATTTTGAATCGCGTTCAGTGGTCGCTGCAAACAATTATTATTTTGTACGGGACGGAAACGTCTATATTGATTTCAGTTCTACAACTGGTGTTTATCGCCGAATTATTTTAGGTGAAGATAACCAAGGCAATCCGACATTCACTCGTAGCAAAGGGTGCTTTTATCAAAGAATAGCAACTGGTGTAGATTTAGCGTTCGGCAAACAGATTTTACTAGATACGAATATTGAAAAATGGGCTTCGTCTGAATATTTTGAAACAATGGAAATCTTTAAGTACGATGAAACTGCGACCGAACTGAACATGATAAGGTTCGATTCCAGTTCTGATTGGACGGCATATTTTTGTCCGTTTCAATCTGTACCAGAGGATATCTTCTGCAAGCTGCTTCAAAATGGAAATATTTTCTTCCATCCCGTGCTTACCGCCCAAGAACAAAATGATTTACTCAATGAGGCTTTATTAATAGGAAAACAATTCAATTACGTCACAACATCAAAGTCCCAGTTTGAAAATCTATGGGACAATGTCGAGAAATCCAGAAAAGAAATTGGGCGCGATGATTGGAAGTACAAAGTCATTCATACTGCTGATGTTCCTCAATTCGTGCATTCTGCATGGCGGGACTTTGTAATGGGTAACAGAAGTTTAATGCCTCAAATTTCTTCCCCTATGTTGCCAGAGGTTTGTTACGGTGGAAGTCAGCAAATTACCCTTACTAACGGGAACACCGCGAAAATCTATGGTGAGATTTGTTACTCGGCGATTGATGGCTATACTTTTAGACCAGACTGATATCTTCGTGTTAATTATGTAGCTACTGAAGCACTGGTGTTCGCCAAGGTGATTACTACAATAAGATACCTATGAAGTTAACTTTGAACTCTAATTAAATTTTAAATGAAACACTATGCTTCAGTAGCTTCAATTAATTAACGTTAATTTAGATTTATTCTCTTAAAAAAATATTTTAATTTTTAGAGGGATTTAAATTTCCTATTACATTCAATTAGTTACCAACTATTCCGTGGTAAAAATTATTGAAAATATCAAAAACAGCGCAAATTATTTCTTACACTTACGATATAGGAGGTTAAACAAGGCAAACTAATCACTACTTCATTCAGAATAGTATGGCTGCCTCTAACAATTAAGAGGAACGGAAAATGAAATTAACGGAAGAGCAAAGAGAAAGGGTTATGGATATGAAGCGAATGTATAAAACGGTACATTACGCCAAAATGATTTTTGAAACACTAGGTGGTACACCCGAAGATATTCAATTATTAGAACTTTGGGACTTGGTACCAGATCCTGAAGCTAGGGGAGCACGTGCTCGTTCGAGCAAGGTTGATCCAAGTTACAAGGAGAAAATCGCTGCGGCAGCGGAAAAGCATCTACGTGATCGTGAAAGAAGCGTAAAAGCAATTCAGGAGATAATATCTCCGACTCTAGATAATACTGTTCTAGTCTATATGGACTCTGCAGGTGAAAAATCCTATCTTGAAAAGCTAACCGAAAATCAGGTTAAAGCTATTAGTTCTGCGCAGCTCGATTCACTGGTTGCTAAGACGTTGTTAACAAATGGTCATCATTTGCTATCAAAACAGATTTCGGAACATGTTAAAACATGGAGTTTGGTTGCAGAAACAGTTAACGTATTACCTGCATCAATATCAATTCAGGGTGAACTAACATATAACCAAATTAAACTAGATTTAAAAGATTCACCAACGCCCACATGGGACTATTTTCTGAGTAAGGCCGAAATGAATGAAAGATCATTGATGGCATTTGTATGGGCGATGTTCGAGAAGGACTGCAAGCTTCAACAATATCTATTTTTAGAAGGCCCTGGAAGGGACGGCAAAGGTTCATTCATTAGATGGTTGGAAAACATTCTGTGCGGCGCTTTAGCGCCACTAAGCGCCAGCGATAAATATTGGCCAGCTAATTGTATTGGTCGCAGGGTAGGTGTCTTTAATGACTTAAATAATGTAAATATCGTTCTCTCATCCACCTTTAAGCAAATTGTTGGTGGAGATTCGGTAAGTATTGAGCAGAAGTATGAAAAGTCCTTTGGGGCAAAGTTGGATACTTTTTTTATATTAACCTCTAATAAGCCTTTGATGATGACTTCTGAAGACTCTGATAAGCGTCGCTGCATATATGTAAAATTTAAGAAAGACACTAGAAACATCGAAAACTACGAGCATAAGTTGAAAATCGAAGCTAACGGCTTTCTCTTTAAGTGCAAAAAAGCGTTTGAGGAGCTTTATGATGATTCGCAGAACATTATTAAATGTGATCGTGAATGCCTAGAAGAAGCTGCAGCATCAAACGAAGAGAGATATTTGGCAATATTGGAGACTAATTTTATTCTTGGAGAGGAATTTAAAATCTCACCCACAGACTTTACGAATACATTGAATGCGGCGGGAATCGTTACGCAAACTGAAGTGAGCGGATTTAAGCAATACTTGAAGCGAGTATATAGTATCGAACGAAGCCAACAGCGAATTGACGGGCATCCAAAAAGATTTTACTTCGGAATTAAGCGTAAGTAGGCTTTTGCAATAAAAAATATCGAGATTTTAGGTGAACTCCGAAAAGGAGACTTACCAGAGTTATGATATAAAGTATAAAAGGGTTTCAAACAGTGGCTAACACCAAAATAGTTGGCATTCAAAGCTGTGCTGCCCTTAACAGTTTTAGGATAACCTATCGAACCTTCCTAAGCTCACTACTGTTAAGCCCCTTCTTCAAAGTTGGGGTTTGAACTGGAACTTAAATGGCCGCGCAAAATCAACATGTTTGCAGTTACTGCAATCAAGAAAAAACTATCAATCAATTTTACTTCAAAAAAAACCGCTTCGACAATACCTGTAAAGAGTGTCGTAGAACAGCTCGCAAGTTGCGCTATAAGGACGGCCTTAGCGAGGAGTTGGCTCCAGCTTGCAGAGATGTACCGTTGTCAGAGGAGAAGGCCAAAAAGGCACCTAGGAAGCAACTACTCTCCCAAGAAGATATACAAAAAATTGCTGAAGCATTTCTTCTACTCGAATTTTGGGATGCTGAAAACACCCAAGGGAAAATATCGAACTCGAAATCAATTCAAAATAAATGTGAATAATGTTAACAAGGAACAGATTATGAATGATTGGAAAAACAACAGAGCAATTGGAATTTTAAGGAAAAGCAGCAAGCGACAGGATGGAAATTCATCGTTTGATATTCAAGAAAAGGAAATTCGCGAATATTGCGAAAGAGAGAACTTAGATTTGGTTGATTTACAAATGATAACCGAATCAGCGATGAATCATGAAAATAGAAAAAAATATGAATCTGTGCTCAAAGAAGCGAAGACCAATAAAATATTGCATCACGTTTACTACATGGCTGATCGTGAAGCCAGGAATTTAACGGACAATGAGTCTAACGAAAAATTAATTAGAAAAGGTGAAATTGTTTTACATTATGCAAGGGATAGAAAAGTTCTTCATAAGAACAGTTCAGCATCTGACTTTTTTGTAAGAGATATCAATGCTGCCGCCTCTAAACAATTTTCTTTGGTTTTAAGCTCTAAGGTTAAAGATGCAATGAAGCAAAAAGCAGAAGATGGTTGGTTTCCAGCAAAT
Organism: Bdellovibrio sp.; assembly: GCA_043760925.1. Taxonomy (GTDB): domain Bacteria; phylum Bdellovibrionota; class Bdellovibrionia; order Bdellovibrionales; family Bdellovibrionaceae; genus Pseudobdellovibrio. Next base: position 116,094 of record JAYUOK010000072.1, read on the forward strand.
CATTTGCCTCTTGGTTACATTCATAGACGACTTAAGGATCAGAGTGGTCGCGATGTTAAGGGAAGAACTGAAATAGTAATTGATCCGAATTTAGAAAACGTAAAATTGGTTCAAAGGGAATTTGAACTTCGCTCGCAGGGAATGGCATATGAAGAGATTCGTCGAACTATTCTTCGCGAAGGCTTACTTCACGGAACGAAAATAAAGAAATATTACATGTCAGCCATCGAAAGACGATTGAGCAATACGTTCTATAGTGGTTATTTCAAATGGGATGATGTCGAATATCATGGTAAACATCCGCTGATTATTCCAAGTCAGACTCTTGAAGTGGTTCAAAAAAATAAAGCAAAACGTGGTTGGAAGGCTAAAGAGCGCGGAATTTTTAGTGGTGGATGGGTACGCTGTGCAGATCCAAGCTGTGGATGCGCATTGGTTTACGATGCAAAAACTAAAAAGCTTAAATCGACAGGCAAGTTGGTAACTTATGATTATTATCGTTGTACGAATTCAAAAAGAATTCATGCCGAGCAGAAAGGTCGCAATATGAGTGAAAAGCAAATTCTAGAGCAGTTTAGATCTGTTCCAGGAAAATTTTCGATCGACGAAGATTTAGCAAAGCAGATCAAAGCTGCGATGGATGAAATTACTGATAAGTACAGAATGGCAAATAAGAAAAAGTATGATGATTATCGAAAGGTGCTGAGTGCGCTAGATCTTGAACAAGATGAAGCTTATGCGGATATGAAAAAGAATGTGATTGAAGAGTCTCAGTACCAAAGAATTATTGAAAAGATAAAAGAAAGTCGTCGTTATTACACAGGGCTAATTGAAAAATGCAGCGACATTATTATTGATTCACATAACAGAACTACGAAAAAAATTATCGAACTCGCTACCAATGCGGAATCACTGTGGAATTCTCGAAGTGTAGTCGAGAAGGTAGAATTCTTAAAACAGGTCGTATCGAACCCAGTGTTAGATGGTCCAACTATTCGATATGATTTACAAAAACCGTTTGCTGTATTGGCAGAAATGAGCCAGGAAAGTAATTGGCGTCCCCAACCGGATTCGAACCGGTGTATCCTCCGTGAAAGGGAGGTGTCCTAGGCCACTAGACGATGGGGACGTACAAGAGATGCGAGAAGACAAATCGAGAAATTGGTGGCTCGCGATGGATTCGAACCATCGACCCTTTCATTAAAAGTGAAATGCTCTACCAGCTGAGCTAGCGAACCACTCTCGAATTGAATCGCTAATTTGTTACAGACGTTGATTCCAGTCAAAGGGTTTTTTTGTCATGCTCAATCTTTGAACACGGGCTTAATCCATAGAGTTTGTTCGCGATCGGGACCGACCGAAACAACATCAATTGGACAACCTACATTTCGAGTCACGAAATCAATATAATTAAGCGCTTTCAGAGGTAAATCTTTGATCGCTTTTACTTCCGTGAGATCTTCTTTCCACCCTGGAAGATATTCAATGACCGGCACTAATTTACTCACAGATTCCGTTGAAGTTGGAAACTCGCTGATCAATTCATTGTTCAATTTATAGCCTGTGCAAACACCGATTTGCTCATGGCTTGATAAAACGTCTAATTTCATCATGGCTAGGCTGTTAATTCCGTTCAAGCGTATCGCATACTTAAGTGCGACAAGATCAAGCCAGCCGCAACGACGTGCGCGTCCGGTGGTTGAGCCGAACTCGTGTCCGTCTTTTTGTAATTTAGCTCCGACATCGTCGGTTAATTCTGACGGGAATGGTCCCGCGCCGACACGAGTGCAGTAAGCTTTAAATACGCCGACAATTTTTGATAGATGATGAGGGCCCACTCCGGCACTGATCGAACCTGCGCCTGCCAATGTTGAAGAGCTAGTGACGAACGGGTAAGTGCCATGGTGAATATCAAGCAGAGTTCCTTGCGCGCCTTCGAAAAGTACGCGGCGATTTAATTTTAATTTTTGTGATACGAGTAAGCTAACATCAGCGGTGCGGTACGGTTCGATTTCGGCAATCACAGTCTGAATTTGATCGAAGATGTCTTTAGCTTTCATTTCAGGAACGTCATAAAGTTTTGTGAGTAAAGTATTTTTTTCTTTCATCACGAACTCTAACTTCGCAAGAAGATTTTTCTTGTCGTAAAGATCAGACATCACAAGTGCGCGGCGAGCGGCGCGATCTTCGTACGCGGGGCCAATGCCTTTTCCGGTCGTGCCGATTTTTCCATCGGATAAATCTTTTTCGCGCGCTTGATCTAGTGTCTTGTGGTACGGAAGTAATGCCGTTGCATTATCAGAAATTAAAAGTTGGCTCGGGGAAATTTTGAAACCTGCTTCTTTTAATTTACGGATTTCTTCGGCTAATCCGAAAATATCGACGACGACGCCTGAAGCGATCAAGCACATTTTTTCGGGGTGAAGAATTCCGGACGGGATTAAATGAAGAACCGTTTTTTTGCCGTTTACAACCAAGGTGTGTCCCGCATTAGAGCCGCCTTGAAAGCGCACGACCATATCCGCATTCGCTGCAAGAACATCGATTAATTTACCTTTTCCTTCGTCTCCCCATTGGGCTCCGACGACTACAGTTGCTGACATAATTTATGTCCTTTCCTTGAACGACAAAGATCCCCATTCGTTTTGAAGGGGTAATGTATTAATTAAAGTTTGATGAGTAAAGAAATTCTCGGTTTGCCGTGCCGCTTGCATCGAAGCTTTTAAGAAAGCTTCCTCGGTGAAGGCTCCTAGGTGTGGTGTTAGGATCGCATTCGTGCATTTTCTAAGCTTAGAATCGCGAGGCAGGGGCTCTTTATTGAAAACATCTAGGCCCGCGCAACGAATTCTTTTTTCTTGTAGCGCATCGGCAAGGTCATCTTCATTGATCACTGAACCGCGGGAAGTATTAATTAGTATGACGTCGTTGTGCACGTATTCAAAGTGCGAACGGTTTAGCATGTGATGAGTTTCGAACGTCGCAGGCACATGGTAAGTTAAAATGTCTGATTGCTTAAGGACCTCTTCATAACTTTGGCGTTGCACATTCGCCTTCGTAAAAACGTCTTCGGTTTGATAAGGGTCGAATGCTAGTACTTGCATGTTAAAAGCTTGCGCCATTTTAGCTACGCGCTGACCGATGCGACCTAAGCCGATAATACCTAAAGTTTTATTTTCTAATTCGAACCCGATGAAGGGATCACGGGTCCAAACCCCAGCCTTCATTTCTTTGTGAGCAAACACCACGTGGCGAGTGCAAGCCATCAATAAAGCCCAAGTATGTTCAGCCGCAGAAACGATATTTGCTTCGGGCGTGTACATCACTTTGATATTTCTTTTTTCAGTTTCTTTTAGATCGATGTGATCGTAGCCGCTCGTGCAAGTTACAATAAGCTCTAAGTTTTTTGCTTTATTAAGAACGTCAGCATCGACTTTAAATTTTGACCGAATGATGAGCGCATTTGCTTCAGTCAAATTTGCCTCAGATAATGTTTCCACTTGAAAAGACTTATTCTTTTTCAGCTCAACTAAAGCTTCAACGGCAAATCGATCAGCGATAACAATGTTTTTCATTTCGGATTCGCTTTCAACCACTGGATCGATTCATTTTTAATTGTTTCGGGTGAAAGCTTAGCGCCAAAATCATTCAATGCGAGCGCAAGTTTTTCCATCGCCGAGATTAAATGTTCATCTAAGATATAACCCATGTGCCCAATACGAATAATTTTACCTTTCGCTTGGTCTTGGCCTCCCATAACGGTGACTTCGTATTTTTTTTCTAAGTGCACACGAAGTTCAACGCCCTTCGTGTCGGGTGGAAGAACCAAGGCCGTCACTGAATCTGAAGGAGCTTTTGAATATATTTTTAAGCCTAATTTTGGCGCCATCGCGCGAGTGAAATTAGCGCGACGTTTAAGTTGCGCAAAATGTTTATCTAAACCAATTTCTTGAATTCGATTTAAAATAAAATCAAGCGCCTTCACTAGCGAAACAGGCGAAGAGAATAAAGTTTCGCCGTTCTGATTTGCTTTTAATTCTTTTCGCAGGTCAAAGTAGAAACGGTGAGTACTTGCGGATTCACATGACTTCCACGCTTTTTCAGATAGACTAATAAAACTAAGTCCGGTTGGTAGCATCACGGCTTTTTGGCTACCAGCAATCAAAACATCAATTTTCCACGCATCCATTTTCATTTCAAATGCGCCCACGGCGGTAATTCCGTCTACTAATAGTAATGCCGAAGTTTTTGAAACGATGGCACCCAGCGCTTCAATTGGGTGAGTTGTTGCGGTGCTTGTCTCACACGCTTGCGTCATAACAATTTTTATTTTCGGATTTTTTTCTAGAATTTTTTCGACTTCTTTTACATCAACGGCCGATCCCCATTCCACATTCAGGCGAATCACTTCGGCGCCAAAAGTCTGCGCCATCTCAGCCCAACGCTCGCCGAATTTTCCGCTGACGATTGCTAAAACTTGATCGCCCGCCGACAAAACGTTAACTAGAGCCGATTCCATGGCGCCACTGCCGGTTGAGGTATGCATAAAGACCGGTTGTTTTGTTTGAAACAAAAATTTTAAACTTGCTAAAGTGCGCGATAGAATTGAATCAAATTCTGGAGTGCGATGATGAATCATTGGTTGCGCGAGGATCTTCTGCACTTCTGGGTGCAGCTGAACAGGGCCCGGAGCAAGCAGAATAGCATTTGACATACAGAAACCTTCCCGATTTATTAAAGCAGATGAAACGAATACTTTCGCTTATTTTTTTAGTACTGACCACATCAGTCATTGTGATTTTGAATTCTGGCTGTGCTTATAAACTAAGCTCAAGAACTCAGTTGCTTCCAGGTGACATTAAGCGAGTGCAAATACCACTTTTTAAAAATAAGTCGACCGAACCAGGGACTGAAGTTTTTTTTACGAATGCTTTGAAAGCGGAAGCATTAAAATCAAGTGTGGTTGCAATTAAGGATGAAGAGTCTGAAAGCGACGGAATTCTAGTCGGAACAATTACCGATGTGAGTGTTATTGCGGAAGAGTCTATCATTGAAGCCGATACCACGCCGTATTTGCCCGCACAGACGGTGATTGCGACTCAGTATAAAGTCAACGTGACAGTGGATCTGGCATTAAAGAAAAAAGGCAGCACCGAAATTCTTTGGAGCGGAAGCTTTAAGCAAGCACGAAACTATGCAGCTCCGCAAATTACGCTACCAGTAATAAACACGTCGAACAGCCTTTACAACTTTTCAGCGAAGCGGCAGACTCTGGATGCGTTATCGAAAGAGATGATGCAAGCCGCTTTTGACCGCATGCTCGAAAATTTTTAGTTGTGAGACAATAAACAAATGGCAATTAACGACCAGCAGAAATTGTATAAAGATCTGGAATCTAAAAAATTTCAGCCCATTTATTTTTTGTTTGGTGATGAACCTTATTTACTTAACCAATGCACGCGGCGTTTTAAGTTTTCAGTTCTTGATGAAAACACGATGGACTTTAACTATTCGCTGTTCTACGCGGCCGATGCCGAAGTCGGAAGTATTAAAGACACCGTTGAAACATTACCGGTCTTTACCTCCCATCGGTTGGTGATTTTAAAAAATGCACATGAACTAAAAGATTCTGAGCTATTAGAATTGCAACCGATTTTAGAAAACCCCGTTGAATCAACCGTGTTTGTTATTTTAGCCGAAAAGGTTGATAAGCGAAAAAAGGCGATTAAAACTTTATTAGACCACGCATTTTGCGTTGAATTCAAAAAGCCGTACGATAATCAAATTCCGCAGTGGATATCTCATCTTTGCCAAAACTTAAATTTAAAAGTTTCAACCGAAGCCATTCATCGCTTACACCGCTTAGTTGGAAATAACTTAACCGAGCTTGAAAACCAACTTTTTAAAATTCAGGATTACATCGGGACGCGTACGCAAATTGAACTGGCCGATGTGAATGCCGTGGTTTCTTTCAGCCGTGAAGAAAGCGTTTTCGATTTTACCAAAGCGATCGGGCAAAAAGATCGGGTGAAGGCACTTGAGCAATTAGTCAGCTTAATGGATCAAGGCCAAAATGAAATTTCGATCATTAGTCTTTTAGCACGACATATGCGTTTATTACTTACGGTGCGGTCGGGTATGGATCAAGGCATTGGCGGCGCAAAATTAGCTAGCCTTGCGCAAGTTCCAAGTTACTTCGTTGAAAGTTACTGTGATCAAGCCCGCGTTTGGCCGATCAAAAAAATCGAGACCGCTTTAACCGTTTTGCATGAGACCGATAAGGCGTTAAAATCATCCCCACTTTCGTCGCATATTTGGCTTGAGAATATGGTGCTAAAGTCCTGTTCTTTATAGGTTTTACCATTCGAAAGTCTAGCTTAATTCGCCGATTAGTTCATAGCTCATACCAGAGCTAAATTCAAAACTAAATTCATAATTAAAATCACTGAAAAAGGCTTGTGAAAAAGCCGATAAACAAAGAGTGAAAAACCACCGTTCCGATCGCTATTGGGTGATCGCCATTTTATTTATTTTAGTGATCGAAATCACATGGTTACTTGTGGATTTGCAGTGGATCGAGATTGCTCAACTTTCATGGCTCAAACGAAAATCAGTTCAAGAAGGTTCAAAAGAAGCCGGCTACGTCATGAAATCAAAAGATGATTTGAAAAGACGGGGCGCGAACAGTCTAATTTGGGAAGACACCAAAGAAAAAGATATTTTGTTTTATCAAGATTCAGTGCTCACATTATCACAAAGCACGGCAAAACTTTATTTACTGGATGAAACTGAACTTCAATTATCTGAAAATACCCTAGTGACTTTAGAAGAGCCGACCGACAAATCAACTTCTGAAATTCGTCTGCGTTTTTCAAAAGGCGATTTAACCGCACGTAATCCCCATTCAAAGACGGCTATCATCGGGGACGATTGGGTGGTCAATTTAGAAAAAGGCTCAGAGATTTCATTACGTAAAGATAAAGACGCTTACGAATTTGAAGTTATTTCGGGTGCGGCCAGCCTTCAAACTGAAAAAGGCGCCCAGAATTTAACTTCTGAAAAAATATTAAAGCTTGGAAACGACCGCGAAATAATATCGATTGAAAAGAATCAAAGTTTACAGTGGAAAGTAAAAAAACCCATTCGCGTCTATGTCTTTGACGAAGAGGCTCAAGTGTCTTTGAACTGGGCGGGTCCCATCAATGGACTTCGCATTCAAAAAGCCGGAGAAGAGGAAGTAACCCAAGCGGTCGATTCAAATCAACAGACTTCGCAAGTGAATTTAAAATTAGGAAATTACAAAGTACGTATGCAAGATGAAAAAGGGGTTTCTACTGCGCAAGCGATCGAAGTATGGAAAGCACCACGCATTTTTCTAACGAAGCCATTACCACGCGACCGTTTACCCGCAGGTAAACCTTTAGAGTTTGTTTGGACGAACGAGGCCGGGGTCAAATCTTACCAGATTAAATTTAACCATAATCAGAATCAAATTAAAAACGAATCATCAAAAGCAAACTTCCATTCCGTGCAGTTTGAAAAAGAACAGAATTTAAATTGGGAAGTCGAAGGCTTTGACGAAGAGGGATTTGCGATCCCTTCATTCTATAAGAATGAAGTTTACATTCGAGAGCAACCTCTTGAAGCACCTAAACTAAAAGTGCCGCAAATTCGCATCCCCGAAGCGGGTGGCGATCAGAATCTTGAAAAACCAAAAGACGGGGCATGGCTTAAAAAAATAAATCGTTGGTTGGCGCTACTTGCATCACCCGTGCAGGCCACGACGAAGAAAGCCGCGAAAAATTATTACGAAATTTCTTTTGAATGGGAGCCCGTGCCCGGGGCCGATCTTTATTTTTTAGAGGTATCTTCGATGCCAGACTTTCGAAAGCCTGAACTCATCCAAAATCTAAAAACAAATCAGTTCACTTGGCAAAAGGCGCAGTATAAAAAATATTACTGGCGGGTCGCTTCGGGAACATCAAAAGGCCGCATGGGTTTTTTTTCGGAAATGATGGAAATTCAGTACGAAGATTTAGTTAAAGTTGTAGCGCCCATGGTTGCTGAAGAAAAGAAAATTGAAAACGATGAAGAAAAACCAGTCGTGCAAGCGGCTGAACCTGTTCAGCCACAAGTTGTGGTTACACCGCCAGCTGCAGAACCCGAAAGCAAAATCAATTTGCCCACGGGGTGGGCTTTGGCTTGGATGCCCTCTTTTAAATTTGTTGACATGAAGGGTGAGCAAAACGCGAAAATCAAATTAGCAGGCGGCGTTCCCATCGGCGTTTTACTTCAGTATCGCACTCCTAATTTTGGTCAGAAATTTTATCAACTCAGTGTTCAGCATTCGCAGCAAACTTGGAAGCCAACACCAGAATCAACTTACCCATTCCAGACTAAAATTGACTTGGCCGAAACCTGGGTCTTCTTAGATTATGCGCGCCTAGAAAAAAGCATCAGGTATGGTTTATCGGTGCATCGAAGTTTCTATCCGCTTCGAACTTCAAGCGAAACCGTTTCAGTTAAAGAAGTTGCAGCGGTCGGTGCACGGGCCTCGTGGGAAGAAAAATCCGAGAATTCGAAACATCGAAGCTTGATGGCTGCATCACTTGGGTTTGCAGATAAGGCTTACGAATTCAGTATAGATGCAGAGTACAGATTCTATCTCTCTGAAAAAGAAAGTAAAACCCGATTTTATCTGGGAACTTCTGGAAATACGCTAGTACAAAAAAAGATAGATGGCGGCGGAACTCAAGGCAATTTAAATTTACTTTTTGGATTTGACCAATTTTAGTTGCGACGACCGTAACCGAAGTGAAACTAATATCGGCATGAGCAACAAACTACCAATCATGAACAGATTCAATGGCGGCTGACTCGGGAGACTATTTGTCGTAATCATTGCGCAACCACTTTTAAATTGAAAATCTTCAACTAAGCCCGAATCATAATTCACTGATAAACTGTCAACCTGCACGGGGACTACTGGATTTGAATTGTTTAAGGTAAGTCTAAATTTGAAATAGCGCTTCTTTTCTAACTGACTCATTTGACTCTCGAGTAGCCATCCCGAAACGTCGGTATTGAAGTTATCGTTACTTCCCGCAACTTCGACTTGCACAGATCCACTGGCGGGACCTATGGTAACCGATTGAAATTTCGCGACGGTCGATTGCGTATCATAACTTTTTGAAATAACAAATTCTGAATTGACCACGTATTCAACTGTGCCCATAGATATCAATCCAGAAGCGTGGCTTTCAGAACCTGCGCCTGAAAAAGTTGACGAGATATCCCAAGTACGTCCGAAACTTCCGGCTCCACCATCTCCGGCATTTGCTATCGCGGGAATTGAACCCGTGCCGCCACTGACGTCGATGGGCGTGCCGGACGTCAAAGTTAGTTGCTTCGGAGTAAATATTTTTACTGAACCGCCACCACCGCCACCACCACCGCCGCCAGAATTTGCGGTTCCGCCGTTTCCGCCAATTGCTAAAATAAATCCTGAAGCTGATAGCGTCACATCACCGACTGCGTGAATAACGACAGTCCCGCCACCACCGCCGCCTCCCGCACCACCATCGGTGTTGGAACCGGAACCGCCTCCGCCACCGGGGCTTCCATTTAAAATTGTAAATTCATGATTTGCTCCCGCAACGCCCGATCCACCAGCGCCTAAAGTATTTGTGGCCGGCGTTGAATTCTGACCATTCGCACCCGGGTTTCCGGCGTAAGCGGCGCCGCCGCCGCCCCCCGCACCAGGTGCCGCACCAATATAAGTTCCGCCGTTTCCGCCCGTGACCGTGCCGGTTGTGGGTAGTCCGGAAGAACCAGATGCGGTGGCATTTCCGCCCACGCCGCCGCTTCGACCGCCGCAGCGACCGATACCCCCTGCGCCGCCGTTGATGCCGCTGGCCGCGCCACCGGTTTGACCGTTGCAATCAATGACTCCGTCGATGATGACGTTTCCTAAGCTGTAAATGATAAGCGGTCCGTTGATACTGGTTAATGTGTATCCAGCTTGTAAATGAAATCGACTGAATTTTAAGATCGGAAATAAAGTCGCATCGATTGTGATTATAGAGCCAACGACCGTTCCAAAATTTGCGTAAGTAGTTGTATCGAAAATTCCGTGGCTTCCGTCGCCAACATCGAAAGCTGCGCTGGTCGTGGCTTGTGCAGGGGCTTGATAATTTGTTACTTGCAAAGACGGGTGAACAATTCCGCTATCAAAATTCCAAACGGCGGTGCCGCTGTCTTTTTGTAACGAGGTTGTAAAATCTTCGGTTAATGTGTTGGATAAAGCCGGTAAGCTTTTAAAGAGTAACGTGAATAAAATAAAGTGGTTCAGTTTTATTCGCATATTAAAAGACTTACGAAGCCTTAATCCCCGAATCTAAAATAATTCCTAAAGCTTGCATCACTTTTTCGCGCAAAATTTCTGATCTAAACGGTTTGATGATGTAGCAGTCGACTGCGTATTTTTTCGCGTTCGAAATTTTCATGCGCTCTTGTGATTGTTGGCTGGTGACCATAATAAAAGGCGTCGTAAATCGGGTTTGATGCGTCCGCACGGCCTTGAGTAAAGTTAGTCCATCCGTTCTAGGCATTTCCCAGTCTGAAATGATCAAGTCGATTCGCTGAATTGTATCTAAAACGTAGCGGTAAGCTTCAGAGCCGTCTTGTGCTTCGATAAAATTCACAAAACCAAACATACTTAAGTAACCTTTAATAACTTCGCGAATTTGTTCGTCGTCATCGACGATTAATATAACTCGCTCATTGATATTAATTTTGCTCATCGGCAACCTCATTGGTTTCTGGTAACCGGATCACGACTTCCAAACCTTTTGAAGGATGGTTCGCTAAAGTGAATTCACCTTGGTGTTCAAGTTGAACGATCTCTTTACAGATTCCTAAACCAAGTCCGGTTCCGTGTTGACCTTTTGTCGTAAAGAACGGGTCCATCACCAAAGGCATAATATCGGTCGCAATTCCCGGGCCGTGGTCGCGAATTCGAATCTCGACAAGAAAATTTCCTGGTGTTTCTGGGTCGGCAACGCGCGCAACTGAAACATCAATTTGGCCAGATGAAGGCATGGCGTGCGAAGCATTGATAAATAGATTCACAAAAACTTGCATCAGTGAATGTTGATTAGCGACTAATTCGCAGCGCTGGTAAACGGGGCGGGTGACTTTAATACTGCGTTTTTTAAATTCATGTCCCATCAAATCGACGGCTTCATCTAAAGCTTGGTTAACGCTGATGAGGCTGAAATCACTTGATTGGTCGGGATGATGAATCTTTTTAAACTTTTTAATAATCGCGGTAGCTGTGTCGCCCGCTTTTAAAATTGTATTCAGAGATTTTTGCATGGTCGTTATGTCGCCCTTCAAAATGGCGATTTCCGCGTGCCCTACAATATGCATCAGTAAATTTCCAAATTCATGCGCGACGCTTCGGCCTACGGCCGCCACCGTATTCGAACGTTCGCCCTTTAAAAGTAAATTCGCCGCTTCGGCCAGTTGCTCTTCTTGACGTTTCTTTTGATCTTTTAGATTCCACATTGAAACAGCGTTGCGGGATTTTTGTAAAATCATGCCGTCAGTGAATGGCTTATTGATATAATCCCAGCGGTCCGATTTATCTTCGCCTAGGATTTGATTGATCGAATCAACTGATCGGTCATGGTAGGCGGTTACGAAAACGGCATACATGTCAGGGTCAATGATGTGAAGTTGACGAACCAGTTCAATACCATCGATGTCGCTTCCCAGTAAGACGTCGAAAAATCCCATGGCGAATGGTTTGCCATCGGCGATTGATTTTTTAACATGTAATAAAGCTTCAGACGGATTTTTTGCCCAGACCACTTCGAAGTGGTCGCGTCTTATTGGTGCTTGCGGTGTACCGCCTTGATCTGCCGCAGCCAAGCGTTGGCGGCTGGATCGATTAATTGGTATGACTCCTGCGGGTGGTGCAATGATTGCTTGAATTCCTTCGGCAATCGCAGGTTCATCTTCGACAATCAAGACCCGCCAATTATATTCGGTGGTGGCACGGGGTGCTTTCGAATTAGTATAGACCGGTTGTGACTTCTTTGCGGCTTGGCTCATGCGGCACCTTCTTTAATTTGAGAACTATTAAAAGCTTTTAAGGGTAAAATAATTTTAAACGTCGTTTCCACGAACGAGATTGATTTAACAAACTCAATGTCTCCGCCATGGGCCCGAATAAAGCGGCGACTGATGCCAAGTCCAAGGCCCGTTCCTTCATCCGCCGATTTAGTGGTGAATTGTTTTTCGAAAAGTAATTTCTGATTGGCTTCGGGCACTCCGCAACCATTATCAGTCAGCAGCACGGCTACGCAGTTATTTTCGATGCGGGTATCGATTTTAATGCAGTATTTATGCGTGGTCGGGGCGTGTGGCATCGCTTGCAAAGAATTTCGCATGAGGTTTGTGATGGCCTGAATAAATTCATCACGGTCAATTTCAATATCGTCGGCATCGGCACTGAAAGACTCAATAATTTCGATCTCTTCTTGCATAAATAAGTCAGCCATAATATTGCGGCAGTCGACCAATAATTTTTTAACTGAATAAGTTTTCACATCAGAATGCAAACGGCTCAGTGTACGCATTCCGTTAATGATTTTATTGATACGTCGACTTTCTTGCAGAAGAAACTTTGTATCGGAATCCATCGTGATCAGAAGCTCTTCAAAAGATTGGTGAACCTGAGTCATGTTATGCATATCTTCTTGCCATAGGGTCATCTTCGTATCGACGGTCGATTCCTGTTGCCAAGCTGACAAAAGCTGCTCAAAGCCACCGGTCGCGTGATCTGCTTTCCAACTTTGAAAGATGTCTTTCATAAGATTCACTTGCGGAGCAATTTGACTTTGAACTTTCTTTTCAATCGAACTAAGCCGAGTCATAATTCCCGTTAAAGGATTAAGTACTTCGTGCGCGGCTCTTCCTGCAATTTCCCCGGCACTGGCTAGACGGGTGGTTTTAAGTAAAGCTTCTTGCGCTTCTTTAACGGCTTGATTTTGAATTTTCAATTGAAGGGTGCGTTCTTTCACTTTGCTATCTAAGGCGCGATTGATTTCTTCTAGTTCGTCCCGGGATTGCTTAAGGTCACTAATCATTTTATTAAATGACGAAGCTAGCATTTGGGTTTCATCCTTAGAGCTAACTTGAATGGTTGTGGATAAATCGCCGGCTGAAACTTTTTCCATACCTTGCACCAGAATTGAAATTGGCTTCGTCAACGAGCGTGATAACAGAAACGCAAACAGGAGTGACAGCGTAATGACGATCAAGGCAAAAGACACAGACCGTGAAACGAGTTGGTACACGGCTGAAAACGCATGTTCTTTCGAAGCTTTCGCCAGAACGTAAATCTGACTCTGGTAAGCTTTGGCGAAGGCACCAAGAAATTCACCGTCTTCGTCTTTGAACGAAGCCACGCTAAGATTTACTTTTGAATTGGTAGCCGCTTTAAACAGGGGACTTGGTTTTAAATCTTTTAAGCTTTTCATCGTGTTAAAGTCAGCATGGATTAAAATAAGTCCATTCTGATCTACAATCGATACTTCACTGAGTTTATTGAAGCTTAGAACTTTTAAAATTTTATCTAGTTTGATATAGCTAATTACCGAAAGATTATCCGTAGGCATTCCTTTGCTATCTTCAATAACAACATTGCGGCCATAACCAATCAGCGGAATTCCACCCTCAACACTGGCGTTCCAGAAGTGCTCGCCATTTTTTAAAATCTGTGAAAAGGGGATAGGGCGGGCCGCCGGTAATGTTTTTTCAAAAAAGCTGGTATCTAAACCGTATGCTTCTAGATATTTTTTATCACTAAAACTTTTAAATGTAGAATTTTGATCTTGTCGGTAAAGAGACGAAAAGACGACCGATGAATTTTCTCCAAAAATATTTTCGTTATTAATTTGATTTGTAGGCTGACTTGAAAGTAATGCGAATAAACGAAGTTTATCTGACACGCTAGAAAATTCAGTTTCAATCTCGATGGATAAGTTTGAAACCATGCTGCGATTAAGATCGAAAACAAGTTCAGTTTTATCCGTTTTGAAAACCTCAACGGCAATTAAAAGATACACGACTAAACAAGCCACTAACAGCGCGCTCATGACCGCTAAAAATTTTGTACGAATTGAAAAGAAACCCTTCATTTATACCTCATGAGCATCCCATTTCTTATCGTCAGCGAAATAGGTAAACCTGAGGGAAAGCCTTGATTTAATTTAGGATTATGAGTTTTACAAAAGCACTAGCGACGAGTACGAACGGCAAGTTCGTCGCTGGCTGCATTCTGACCGCCCGCTGACGTCGAAAACCCTTTTAATGCATATAAGGTGTTGGCCGTCAGACCCGTCACTGTCACGGAATGAGATTGGACCAAGGTCGGGCTTTGAGCATGTAATGTCGTTACCATGGTTGCTACATTTTTTGACTGCGCCTGGCTAGAAGACGGAACATTGGTCGTCCAAGTAACGGTGATACTTGTTTGCGTAACATTTGAAATAAAGAAATTAGTGATCGCAAGAGTTTCTTCCGCAGCCACGCACGGATTATCTGTTTGTTCCGGAAAATAATAATTTTCATTTTCGAGAACTTTCCAATTTCTAGCTAGTAACTCGTAATAATTTGCGGTTGGTGCAACTGGATCTTGGGTTGAATCAAAAAATAAACTGTTACCTTGCTGACCGCAGAACGGATCATTAACTGGATCTAAATTACTCACGCCGTCCGGCCATGGTCGCCACATGGCTACCAACGAAATATGAAAGCGGGGACCTTGATAGTATTCAAAACTGATCGGTATTTTTGAATTGTGATCTAAATAGACAGGCTCTGCGGCGCATGAAAATTTTGTTGGGTGAGTCCCATCATTATTAACTAGAATTTTTTCTCCGCCAAGTCCGTCTGGAATTTTTAAGAGCGCGCCATCATCCGCCATCACCGCTAATTGATAATTTCCGGCTGATTCATTGGGCGTTAATTGTAGTTGGCCACTCATGCGCAAACCAAAATACTCATACATTGGGCTGCCATTGATGTTAGTCACTAAGTCGCCCGATTGCATGTAGAACCCGCGATCAAACGGGCGGGTCGGAACAAAAATTCGATCCAAATAAATGTTTGCGTCGGCAACCACGGCATTATTTAAGTAATCAGTGATGTTGCTGTAGCGCGGTTGATCGTCAGTTAAGTAAAATAAATTTCCGACCAATCCGCGGTCGCGTGCTTGTGGCGAATTGGTTTTGAATGGATCACAGATAGTGCGCGTGGGATCAGCGGTTGGCGACGAAGGGTTGCCTGGTCCTGTCACAACGGTGCTTCCGCTTTCAGTGCCAGTGCCGGTGTCAACCAGACATCCAGTTAATATTAAAACGGTGCTATAGGCACCCACGATTAAGATTTTTCTACACACGTCCAGCATTTTCATATACTTACAGTCTAACAAGATTCTCTATGGCAGAAATAAAAATTTATTTTTTTTATCATTTTGGTATCTGAAATGTTTCAAACTGAGATTAAATAAAAAATAAATTTTTCAAAGCCATCATTTGCACTATAAGGTTAAATTTAATCCCGACAAATTCCGATAAGTAAGCATGGCACAAGATTCTGCAGGTAATAATCGAAGAAAATTCCCACGAAAAGCATTTCGTAAAACGCTTAGTTATATTTCACTTGGGCAAGCTGAAGTGGCTGAAGGTGTTGAAATTGGCGAAGGCGGAATTTCTTTTAGAACAAGCCGGGTGATGAGTTCTGAACAACGTATGATTATTAATTTCTTTTTACCCGAAGGTGATTTCTTTTCGGTTCGTACGACACTTAAAAATGTTCAAACCACAACGCAGGCTTTTATTTACGGAGTCAGTTTTGATGACGTTCCGTTAGCCCTAAAACGACAAATCCGAGCCTATGTGGCTCGGACTTTAATGTCTAACTAGAATTTGCTATCCGAATATTTAAATTAACAATCGATCAATCTAAAGATCTAAAACATCAGCCAAGTATTAATTAAAATACTACTTTGTGCCAATTGCCTTATGAACTTGAGTTGAAACGCGCGAAATTTTCCGAGCGGCCGTTGATCTGCTGAAAACGCCTTTTTGAGCGGCCTTCATCATTTGGCTTGTGTAGTAAGATAATAATTCAGGGATCGCTTTCGCATCCTTCTTTTGAATCGCAGACATTAAGCTTTTCTCGCCAGTTCGAACCTTCGATTTGCGGTTCGTGTTAACTGTGTTTTTCTTAACGGCCTGACGGGCTCTTTTCGCTGCTGACTTGTGTTGTGCCAAGGTATAACCTCCATAAAGATGACATAAAAATACCAGCTAAGGAGTTAACATAGAGCATCCAGGCAAGCAAGCCTTATCTGGCAAACAACATCCTTTAAGCGAGTCTTCGGTTCTTAAAAACGCCGTTAAGATGGCTTTCGGAACAATGACCAGTCGGGTGCTCGGGCAAGTTCGCGAAAGCTTACTGGCCGCTTACTTCGATAAAAGGGTCACAGATGCCTGGGCCGCAGCCTTTCGAATTCCCAACATGTTCCGTCGCCTTCTGGGCGAAGGCTCGCTTTCGGTCAGCTTTATTCCGATCTTTGTCGAAGCTCGCCACGAAAATAACGTAAGAGCCCAAAATTTAGTCAACTCGGTCTATACATTTTTACTGATCGTCTTAGGTTGTTTAACGACTTTTGGGGTTCTCTATCCTGAGCCTTTACTAAACCTTGTCCTTGATCCTAGTTACATTGCGAACACTGAAAAGTACTTACTTACACTTCGTTTAACCAAGTTGATGTTTGGATTTATCTTCTTCATCAGCTCTTACGCTTTTATTATGGGGATCTTGAATGCGCTCGGGCAATTTTCATTGCCAGCCATTGCACCTACTTTCTGGAATCTTTGCATGATTATTTCGACAGTGCTTCCGCATCACTGGTTTCCCGTGCTTGGAGATCAGTTAGCCTGGGGAGTTTTATTCGGTGGAGTTCTACAAGCCGCGCTGCTATTGCCGGCGCTGATTAAGGCGGGCTACTTTCCGAAAATATCTTTTGATTATCGAAATAAAGATTTTCAGCGGGTGATTCGAAATATGGGACCCGGACTGATCGGGATGGGTCTTTTGCAATTTACCACGATCGTTAATTTGCGATTTGCTTCGTCTTTAGTTGAAGGAACTATTTCGTATATAAATTATGTGGATCGTTTGATTGAGCTTCCGCTTTCACTTATTTCAGTTAGCTTAGGAACTGCTTTACTTCCGGCCTTATCTAGATTTTTAGCCCGAAATGAAAGAGCTAAGATCGGGCAAACGGCGCAGCATTATTTAGAACTTAATTTACTACTAACGATGGCCGCAGCGGCCGGGCTTTTTTCATTGGCCGAGCCCATCGTTCAACTTCTATTCGGGCGTGGAAAATTTCAACCGCAAGACGTTTACGTGTGCGCGCAGATTTTAAAAACTTATTGTTGGATTATGGTTTTCGCTAGTGGTGTCCGTGTTTTAACACCGGCTTATTTTTCCGTGAAGAATACTTGGTTTCCAGCGGTGATTTCAGCCATTTGTTTGGCCATGCATATCGTGATGGCGCCTATTCTGATGAGCAGATGGGGAGTCCACGGCCTGATGGCGTCGACTATTCTAAGCGCGATGCTGAATTTGATTTTACTATTGATATTTTTTCCGCGTTTTGTTTCGGAATTTGATTATTTACGATTTATAAAAAACTTCGGAATCTTTGTTCTATTAGCGGCTATAACGGGTGGGGTCGCGCAAAGCTTTTATGTCTTTAAAGAATTTTTAGATTTTGGATTTTTTGGTCTTTTATTGAATATCATTATAAGTGGAACAGTTGCGATTCTGATTTTTATCGGAGTCGGGCGACTCTTAGGAGTCACCCTTGTCACTGAAGCATTGAATAAAGTAAAGCGTCGACTGATCAAATAAGCTGATTTGAAAACTTCAAACAAGCTTATTAGCGGCCTTCGTTTGCTAAACCTTGGTAAGTGTCGTGAATCTTTTGTTGCTTGTCTGATTCAGAAGCCCAACGCTTTGCTTCGCCTTCGTAGCCTTTTTTCTTGTTCAACCAAGTTGATTCTTCAGAAGCTAAAGTACGTATCGATTGAATCGTTTTAGATTCTTGCGCTCGTAATTCTGCTTCGCGATCTTTCCAAGCTTTTTTCTCTGCTGATGTCATATTTAATTGGCTTTGGTAATCAGCGATGATGGTTTCGCGTTTTGCCTGATTCTGTTTTACTTGGTTTAGCATCTGCTCAAGCTGCTCGGCCTGTTTGGCTTCGGCTTGAAGATTTGCCTTTTCTTGAGCGATCAACTGATTTATGTCGCGCTCTTGAACTAAAACCTTCTTTAAAGAATCGTTATTTTTAACGATCTCGCCAGAAACGGTTTCTTTTTGCTTTTGCACCGTGGTTTTAGCTTTCGTCACTTCAGATACGTTTTTACTAACGATATCTAAGTTACGATCGTACTCTTTTTTATTCGACTTCGAATTTTCAAGATTTGTTTTAATCTTGTCTAATCCTTGCGTGGCCGTCATCGATTCAGCTTTCGCCATCATCGACGCAAAAATAAGTGCAGATAAAATTGTTGTTAGAACGATATTTCTTTTCATTAGGTGCCCCCTTGAGCAGTGTCATCTGGTGCGCAGACATTTTTTAAAGAAGAACGGTAATGACCAATTTCATCTTCCCATACTTCGCCTTTGTGTTTCCATGTATAGCTTTCATCTTCTTTCGGAGCTAAAGTCGTTGGTGTACGATCTTTAATTTCTCCGCCCGCCATTTGAAATCGGATGTGTTCTCCGGCTCCAGAATAGATTTCGTATGAAAGAACTTCATTCTGATCAACTAGGTTACCAAGTGCGGCAACGTAATCATTGTAACGACCTTGTAAATTCTTAGAAGCTTGCTTACGTAAAGATTCTTTTTCACCTTCAAGGCGAGCTAAAGCTTCTAAACGCATTTTCTTAATACCTTCGCGGGCACGGCTG
Organism: Bdellovibrio sp.; assembly: GCA_043760925.1. Taxonomy (GTDB): domain Bacteria; phylum Bdellovibrionota; class Bdellovibrionia; order Bdellovibrionales; family Bdellovibrionaceae; genus Pseudobdellovibrio. The sequence goes on from JAYUOK010000072.1 coordinate 135,151, forward strand.
GTAATCATATGCTCAACACCCACCGCTAAGAAAGCCTGTTCAAGGCGGGCCAATTTAGATGAGCCCGCTTTTTCACGCTTGCCGGCCGCTAAAGCGTTTTTTGCCTGAAGCATTTTTAATCGCGCATCGCGTTCTTTACGAATCAAATCAATCGTCATCTTGTTAAACTTTGAATTTTCATCTTCATAGTTATTCAACTGTTTTTGTAATGATGTAAAAATCGGGTGACGGGCTAATTCGACAATAAACGCGCGCGGTACGCCTTCGATTTCTTGTTGATCAGAATTCTTCAACCAATTTTTTACTAGATCATAGTAGCGTTCCGGAGCTTTATTCGCCTTCTGGAAAGACAATAACTTTTCTTGAACCGGAGCATAACGTTTCTTTAGATCATTCAATACCCCAACTCCATCACCGAACTGGCAAAGATTTAAATAGCCAACCGTGCGCACGATGTAAGTATTCGGTGCGTAAGCCTTCTTAAAGAAATCAGTGTGCAATGAAAACATATTTCCAGCCGCGCCTTCATTGTCGCCAGCTAAAATCTGTGTCCATGCTTGCTCAACCATTCCTTGTAAGTAGGCCGGGCTTGATTTATCGATTTTCAGATAAGTCTTGTAAGAAGTTGCGTAGTCACCTTTTTGAAAATAAAGTCGTGCCAGTGTCAACGCCGATAGGTTTCTCATCGGATTTTTCTTTTTATCTTCAATCATGGGCCATGAAGTCTCTAAATCAGAAATCGCCGCATCAACTTGACCTTGACGGTAGTTGAAGACCGCTTTCAATAATAAAGCGTCTGGGTAAAGCGGGGACTTTGGCGAGATAAAAACAAGTGCGTTTTCAAGTTCACCAAGATTTCCTTTATTAGAGTGATACTTTGCCTTCTTTAAAAGGTAAGCATCGTTCATCGTGATATCTAGATCAAAAGCTTCTACCAAGGGGTCAACTAAAGAGATGTCAGAAGTCTCAAGTGCTACGATATTTTTAACTAAATTCTCGGTCGCTAATTTTTTAAGACTTAGATCTTTCGTCTCTTTCGTTACTTGAATCATCTTATGACGAAATTCAGAGTAAAGACCTAGACCGAAGGCCGTTTGCGCGTAATGAAAAAGTGCCTGCGTGCGGTACTGGGGTTTTTCCATTAACTCAACAAATAAGCTCATCGCTAAATCGTACTTTTTTTGGTATTCCAAAAAGATCAAAGCTTGAAGCATTTTATATTCGTCTGGAGTCACTTCAACTAAATTTTGCAAAGTGACTTCAGGCGTTCCGAAAACAGGGTCGGCCACGACATTAAGTTGTTTTACAACCGGAACATTCGCGATCGACTTTTCGTCTACGATTTTCTTAGCTTCTGGCACCGGCAATAACTTGATGGTGGGTAAAACCACTAGCTGCGGTGATTTTTGCGAATTAATTTGCGGTAGATTTAAATTTCGACTGGTTGGTAAATCAATTTGAAATTCTTTGGCTTCGACTTGGTTTTCTACGCCAATGTCTAATCTTGGAATCTCTTTTACTTTGTAAACTTGATTTCCTTTTTTCTGCACCATCTCGAAAACCGGTACTCCCGATTGGCGATACTTCAAGCCTGCAGAAGGTTTTCGGCCTTCAGCCTTGATGGCAATCGGCGACTGCGCGAGGGCCGAGCTTGTGTACAGAAGAGTTGTGACGGCGAGGAGGCTTCTTATCTTTAATGTTTTATTCCACATTCATATACGTTTTTTTACTTCACCCTTATTTTGTGAAAAGAGTTAAACCAAATGTTATTGTTGTATCATTAGCTGCTTTTGAACTTTCAGTACGAGCTGACTCAGGCGCTCCGATACCTTGTTCGAACTGCTTCGTTTTTTGCGTGTAAATCGTGTTCTTGATATCTGCTCTAAACGCAAAATACTGGTTCAAGAAAAGTTGCTGCATCACGCCGATTTCAACGTGCGGTGCTGAAAGAGTTTCTGGGTTCAATTTTCTATTTGATCCCGATTGATCTTTTGTAATCTTTTGTACGTCATATCCAGTTACACCGGCGCCTAAAGTAAATCCCATGTCGAAGTAAAGAATACTTTTATTCATAAAAGACATCTTGGCGTAGAAAGGCGTGTAAGTTAATGAAGCGGCCATGGCACTTTTAACTAAGTTAAAGTCGGGACTTGCGCCCAGTGATAAACTTTCGTAGGCGCTAACGGTATCATTTTGTTTTGAGCTATAGTTTAAGTAACTCAATTCAATACCAAAATCTTCATTCAGGTAATAACCAAGCATTCCGCCCATCGCTCTTGATTTCGCGAACGGGTCATTGATCAATGGTCCGTAAACTAATGATAAATAAAACTTTCCTTTTTTAGCAAAAGTTCGGTTTTGAATCACGCCGTAATCTTCATCCTTAGAAGACCAATATTTGTCTTCTAACTTTTTTAGATCAACTTTATCAGAACCTTTTGATTCGGGCGCGGTCGTCGCTGGCGCAGTCTTCGTCGTAGCCGCTTGCGCATTTGCTTGCACTGCGATGAGCAGTGATAAAGCAAGGGTCGCAACCGTGTTAAGCATAATTTTGTTTTTCATGATGAGCTCCTAGTTTGTACTCTTGAATAGGAACGGGTAGGTTACAAGAACTTTGGTCCCACCTTTTGGTTCCGGAAACTTCCATTTAGCAACTTTACTTAAAATACACCCTTCAACAGATGAATTCTTTAAAGTTGTATCATTAATGGTTTGGGTCACGACTTGGCCTGTCCCGGCAATCGTAAACTTCACGGCTACTTTACCGTATAAGTCAGGATTGGCAGAAAGTTGGCGCTCGTAGCAATATAAAATTTGTCCAAGTTGTGTCTTAATGTACTGAGCAATCACTTCGCGGTCTAAGCCTCCGCTGACTTCTGATTCTTCTTCGATGAGGCCAACGCCGCCAGAACCTGTTTTACCTTGGCCAAGGCCTCCGGCTAAACCATTTGTTCCTTTACCGCCGCCGATACCGGCTGTACCAACCCCCGAGCCTGAACCCGAAGATTCACCATTCCAGTTACGACCTGAAGATTCAACTTTTCCAACTGCGGCTAAAGCACGGCCTGAAGCGCCTTCTCCGGCCTTAACTCCGTTTGCAGTTACAAGTACATTTGCAGTACGAGCTTCCGTAGCCGAAACTTTTCCAAGCATCTGAGAGATTCGAACTCCAACAGCACCTTTAAGTAAGGCTGAAACTTTATTCGGGCTGGCTGCTGCCGGACGATCATTATTTTTTTGTTGTGGGGCAGGTGCTTGAGCCGTCTCAACTTTTTGTTGAGCTTTTTCTCGCTTCTGCATCGCTTTTTTCTTATCAAGTTTTACCACCACATTAATTGGTGGTTTCGGTACCGACACTTCAGCGACCACTTCCGGTTTTGGAGCCAAGAAAGAGAAAAATACCAGTAAACCAGTAACGCCTAAAGTAACGGCTAAAGTTTTTTTGCTTTGTGCATCTAAAACTTGTCCCTTAGGAATTTTACTTAAATAGGCAACTGAATCGACTTGAACGATTTTTGATTTTACAATAAATCCTTCATGCACTTCTTGAAACCATTCGGTGGTCGGTTTAAAATTAAATTTATATTTTTTACCATGGATCGCATAGTGAAATGGGACGCCCTGGTTATCTACTTGCGATTCTAAAATTCGATTATTTTTAGCAACAATGTAAATCTGTTTTGCTAAAGAGCCCTTTGTTTCTAGATTCTCAAAACTATTTAAAAGATCTTCATCTTTTTCAAAAATTTCAAAAGTAATTTTCGATTTTCCAAGTTCGATGACTGTGTCAGCGGTAATACGCTGATCGGCCACGGCACTTTTGGTTTCGAAAGTAATGAAGTGCCATCCGTCTTCGCGAAATTCGAAAGCTGAGTCGAATGCACCGGTCATATCGTCGATTGAGACGAGACTTGCTTTTCGTGATGAACCAAAAGTCTGATAAGGTGACTTATGGTCGATTTTCCACATTTTCGTGCGGCCATCATTTGTTGTTTGTTTGAGCTTAAGTACTCTCATAATCGGTATCCTCTCAATTCATTAATCAATGTAAAGTGACGTTTCGCGAAGCTTCTGGTCCATATCTTTTTGTACGTCATGAAGTGGCATGAATTTCAGGCCCTTCTTCTGTACAAGGTAAGCGCCATCCGGGTTACGAATGGTACCTTTCAAGTTCATTTCCGAGAAATTTACTTCTTGAACTTGACGGACTTTTTGCGTTTTTGCGTCACTGTTGATTGCGATGAATGTCAAAGACACTACAACAGCTAACGTCTGTATAATTGCTCGAGTCATTTTGCTTCTCCACTTTTGTTAAGCCTTCTAGTCTTCCTATTTAGCTTTACCTACTTCGTTTAAACCTTGGCCTAACCTTCAACCAGCACTGTAATTACCCACCAACGTGCGACGTTATCTGATTGTTCTTGTTCGTTTTTAAAAACTCTATTTTTCTTTTAATCCAATCTTTTTGCTCATTATCAGTCGATTTCGAAAGTGCCTTTTGATAACTTGCCATGGCACTTTCTTTGTTCATCACAAACTGCTCTTGTACGCGAGCTTGCTCTATCCACATATCGACATAATCTGACTTCCAGTTAAGAAACTTTGATGCGATTTTTAAAGCATTTTCTGCTTCGCCCATTTGAGCCGTCGCTTCAACATACAGTAAACCCATTCCATAATTATAAAGGTCATCGTTAGATAATCGAGAGAATTCCTCTGTAGCAGTGATATAATCTCTGTCTGAGAATGACTTCAGTGCACTCATCACAATTAAGTCCGGAGACGATTTCTTCATGTCTAAAACTTTTTCGAAAAACGGTAAAGCACTGTTGATTCCTTCGACAGAATATAGAACTTTACCTTTTTGATAATTAAGCACTGAATTCTCTGGCTCAAGGGCTAGGGCTTTTTCGATCATCCATAAAGCCTTATCAGTCTCATCTTTTTTGTCTGCTAGTACGCTTAGGTAGTATAATCCCATCGCGCGAAACTCTTTTGTAGCTGTTAACTTGAAAGCAAGCTTTTCAGCTTCATCAAATTTCTTTGTTTGTAAGCATCCACCAAGACTTGCCGCCGTCACACTTTGTACGTCACACTTCTTTTCGGAAGCGGGTAGGCGTGCGTATCCGCTATCGCTGATAATGAAACTTGTCGGCATATAAGAAGTTAAATTCTTAGCTGATGGAAACTGAAGGCGAGGCTCGATCGTTTTTTCGACGCTGACCTCAGCCCAGTTAACCGATTCGCTCGTGCCAGTTGAAAGTTGCGACAACTTTCTTAACTGGCTTAAGTTCTCGATACGTTTCTGGTTGAAGGGATCAGTCATTTTTACAAGTTCTTGGCGTAAAGATTTTTGCTCTTCCGGATTGAGGCTTGTTGGTACCGGCATATTTGTCAAAGCTTCAATGAAGTGCGAGTACAGACGGTCGATACCTTGTAAAGCTTGTACCTGGATCTTGGCCGTTTTAGACATTTTGATGGTGGTTGAATAAGCCGTGTAAGCTTTATCAAGTTTTTCAGTCTTTAAATTTAAAACCATCGCGAATTTATTTTCGCGGGCTTTAACGCTTTGAGCGACAAATTCTTTTTCAAGCACTGATGCCTGGATAAGACGGGCTTCAGCGCGAATATCAGCTTCAACCGGGCGGGCATTGATCTTTAACGAAAGATTAAATGCTTCCGAGGTTTTATTGGCCGCTAAAAAAGCTTTCGCTTTATCAATTAAAATCATTGTTGCATAAGGTTCAATATTGTCTTTTGCAATTTGATTTTGAATTGATTCTAGTTCGGCTGCGTTTTTTCCATCTTTAAATGAACGCATCATCTTCGCTAAAAGATCTGCACGTTTTGTTTTATCTGCTTTTTCAAATAAAGCTTTATAGCAACCGCGGGCTTCTGGTAGCTGACTGTTAACACGTAATAAGTCACATGAAAGTTCAAGATGCTTGAATCCATGATTCGGTTCATTTTGAGCTAACTCACGTAGGGTCGGGATGGCTTGCTTAAGTTGTCCCGCATCGATGAAAGCTTTCACTGCTTCTTTTGTAGCATCTAAACGACGCTTATCAGTCGGGTATTGCTTCACGTAAGCTAAGCTTAATTCTGCTCCCAAAACATCAAATCCGTTCGAATAAGATAAAGAGATCGATTGCCAAAATGCATCTTGTCCTAGTTTAGAAGAAGAATATTCTTTAGCGAAAGATCGCAATTGATCAATCCGTTTAAGTGGAGCTAAGCTTTCAGCTTGTAACTGGATCTGTGAGTAGTTTGCCTCTTCAGCAATTTTAGTTAAATTCTTTTTGCGAGCTTCGTTTGCGCCATCTTTTACAATACTTTTTGCAAAGGTTTGGATCGAGTTAAAATCTTTTTTGATGTTATAAATATCTAAGATGATGTCTTCAGACTTTGTTTTGATCTCAGGAAACTTTGTCTTTTTAGTTAAGGGCAATAATGATTTCAATGCTAAGTCGTAATCAGATTGCTTGTATGCAATAAAACCTAATTTATAACGAATCGACACAATGTGTTCGCCGTTTTCATAGGTTTTCACGTATTGATGGGCTAAAGTTTTTTGTCTTTCAACAACTACGGCGTCATCTTTCAATTCAAGTTGTTTTTCAACTGAATAAAGAGCCCCGTACAATGCATCATGAGCCAACGTCTTATCAAGGTTAGGTTGATTCGCCACTTCTTCGTAATTTTGGCTGGCTTGTTCGAATTTTCCTAATTGAAACTGTAATTCAGCAAAAGCATAGCGTGATTTTGAATCTGGCTTGCTCGATTCGTCAGTTGCTAAAAGAATTTGGAAGGCTTGCTCAGTTAATTTAGAAAATTCAGTATTCTTTTTGTTTTTAAGCCAGATTTCCCACCACTTTTTAGAAATTTCTAAGCTAACGGCACGAAACTGCTCTTTACAATTTGCATGAATTTGTGTTTGACAAAAATCAGACATTTTCTTTAAGTTAGCAAGAACTTCTGGTCGTTTTTTAAGTGTTTCGTTTACTTCGATCAGCTTTGCATAACATTTTACTGAATGTAAGCTAGTCGGGTGCTTCTGAATAAATTCTTTTACGAAGATATTAATTTCACCAAAGCGTGAATGTGATTCATAGATTGAAGAAAGCGCCATCATTGCATCGCCAAGTTCGTCTTCAGTAGTAATTTTATGGAAAAAACCATAAAGTTGTTCCGGTGCCAACGTTTCGCCAACGAATAAAGTTAAGTCACGTAAAGCTTCTTTACGTAAGTTGTACTTCTTCGCGTCTTTATCGTCAGCTGGGTTTTGTCTAACAACTGAAAGCAGTTGCTGAACGCCTTGATCAGTTTGTTTTAAATTGTAGTGCGCCCATGCTGATTTATATAAACCATATGGGTAGGCTTTAGACTGCGGAAATTTTTCGATCGCTTTAAATTTTTCTAAAGCGGTCGTAAAGTTTTGTTGAAAATAGTAAATTTCGCCGACTTCAAGTAAAGCGTCTGGGATCATTGCAGAACGCGGAAATGAAGCGATTAATTGATCATATAAAGTTTTTGCGCGATCAACTTGCTTCGTTTGTAAATGCGCTAAGGCGCTATTAAAATAAACGGCGTCAAGGTTTTTATACTTCGGAAAGTTTTTCTCGATGCGATTGTAAACTTGAATAGCTTGCTTAAGTGATTCTTGAGCTTTTTGGTTTGCGATTCCGGCTTTCGTCAATTGCAGATCAGTGGTTTGGCTTAAGTCGAAAAAACGGCCTGATTTAGCTCGGCGCATGTAGAGTTCGGCTAAACGAAACAGTAAATCGGCTTCTTCAGCCGATCCCTTTTTCTTTACAATAATTCGGTTCAAAGCTTCAATCGCCTTATTTTCAGATTTAGTAATCAAAACTTCAGACTGAAAAGCCTTGGCTTGATTTTTATCTTCATTTTGTGAATCAAGTCGCACTTCAGGTAGTAAACCCTTAGTGTTTTCTTGCATTGCTTGAGCGGTGAGGCTCATTGATAAAGTTAAACTGGTTAGGACGATTAATGATTTCATTTTAGTTACCGACTACTGTCACAAGTTTAATATTTGGAAAACCGGCCATTGATGCCGTGTACATAATTTTCCGTAAAGTTGAATAAGGAAGCTCTTGGTCAGCTTGAAAAAGCACTTTTCCAATCTTAACATCGGGAGTGATCTTATGCGCTTCATTGATTTTTTGTAATTCGTCAAATAAAGGCTTTATGAATTCTGAATCGTTCGGATCAATGGCAGCTTGCTCAATATTATTATTTTGAACATTGGCTATTGTCTTCTGATCAAATTTCAAGGCTGTCGGTGAAATAGAAATTTTAATTCCATTCACCGGATTTTTATCTGTACTTGAAGCGGGTAGGCGTAAACCTTCCACTGGTTCAATCTGTACATCATTCGTATTATAAGTCTGTAGTAAGAAAACCAGTAAGATGGTAAACATATCCGTCATCGACGTAACGTTTAGAGCAAATGTTTGGTTCTTTTTGACTTCTGGTTTATATCTAGTTCTTCTCATATTACTACCCATCCATCATGTTTGCGAAAATGATTTCTGGAAACATATACTCAGTAGATGTTTCTTGTCCCGTTTTCTCATTCTTAATTGGAAAACGAATCTCACTTGATCGCGATTTACGAGCTTCATCCATAACGCGTACGATTTCTTTATACGGAACGTCTGCATCGGGGCTTAACTCAATTTTAAATACTTCAGGGTGTTCTTTTTTAATCGCCTGAAATTTCGCATGTAGAGTCGGCATATCGATTTGCTTTTCAGCATTTAGATTGACGAGCTCAACACGTTGCTGCCCATTCTCGGTTACGATAATGCGCACGCCATCTTTTTTATTAATCTCGACGGCAACTTGCGCGGCCTTCGGATTATTTTCTTGTTTTTCAATCGCTTGCTGAACTACTTGTGGTAATTCAGTTTCGATGATCATCATTTGCACGAATGCAGATGATACTAATAAAACCGGAACTAACTTAACCATCACCGCTAGAAGCGGTGCTAAGTCCAATTCGAACTCAGAGTTATGATTAATTTTTGGTTTAAATCGAGCACCCATTGGATATCTCCGTCGTTTTATTTACTAATTAACTAATTAAGAAACTTTTGTATTTGCTGCAGGCGGAGCTGATTTGTTTGATTTCATACCAGTTGAAGCTTCAGGGTATACATGAGCTTTACCGAATCCAGGGATTTGGCTGCTTGTTAATACTTCTGTTAACTTCGAACACTTCTCAGTTAATTGCTCTAGTAATTCATTTTGACGAGCAACTAAAAACGAGTAAGCAACCATCGCCGGGATCGCAACCGCAAGACCTAATGCCGTTGTATACATTGATACCGCGATACCGCTTGCTAACATGGCTTGCTTAACCGCTGCATCTGCTTGCGCAACTGCTTGGAACGATAAGATAAGACCATGGATCGTACCTAATAGACCAAGTAGGGTCGCAACGTTGGCTAACATTGATAAGTAATGTAAACGCTTTGTGTACAATGGAACAGCTTCTGCCATTGCAATGTCTTGAGCTTGGAAGATTGTCTCATCATCACGATCAGACTTTTCTAAGATTAATTTGAAAGCGCGAGCAAGTGGCTTATTTTCTAATTGCGCACAAGCAACGATTGCTTCTTCATTCTTTTTGCCAAGAACTAACGTTTGAATTTTGTTTACGAATTCGTCTACGTTCATTCCGTAGTTGAAGTAAAGAGTACGAGCTCTTTCTACGACCAGGGCTGCGCCGACAACTCCTGTTAAAATGATTGTCCAACCAACTACGCCTGATTCTACGATGAAATTAAAAAATGCTGTCATATATCCTCCTGGGATTTTTATTTTATTTAGTTAAAAAAATTAAGCGGCCGCGACCAAAAGTTTAATTTGGCCAAGACCTACACTTTGTATATCGTTAAAACGGACCGCGTAGTGAAGGCCAGATTTTGAATTTAATCTCTGCCGAGAGAAATTCTTACGAATGACCTCTGCTTCAATGTTAAAAGCCACGTCTGACTGGGAGTTCGCCTTCACGTGAATCTTCAATAAATCTCCAACCTGGACTAAAGGTGTGTTGATTAAACACAAAGCGCCGCCCTCAGAAATCGACAACATCTCGCCATCAAAGAAGCGAACGGTGTTGTGACCAAGAATCGGAATGTTCACTTCAACGCGTTCGCTTTTACGAACGATGAATGAATTTAAATACTCAGATTCTTTTTGTAATAAAAGTTGAAAACGATCTTTGCTAAATTCTTCAAGCTGGTGAATCGGTGTCCAGCTTTCTAAATGTTCAGCCCAAACGTAGTTGTAATCCATCAGCTGATTGGCTTGCATCATATGAATCATCGTCTTGTAGTCATAAGGGCCGTATTTTTGCTCTCCAAGTAATACGTACCAGCCATTTTCAAGGTGTAACATAATTCTTCTCCGTTTAGTTTGAAATTTCAGGGTCAAAGTTAATTGTAATACTTGCGCCCGCGTTCGGCTGGTAAGTTGATCCGTGAATGTGGATCGTGTTTGTCACGCTATTGTAAGTCCATCCTTCGCTGCCACTCTCAGGAACTAATATTCCGTTGATGATCACGCGGATTGAAGAAATAACTGGTTTACGATTTAAAGTGAACTGCGCTTGTGTTTGCGCGGCGATTGTAGCACTGATGTTATTTAGAATTCCCTCAAAGCCCGAGCATATAGAATTTTTGCTTCCGCCAGTCATGTCGGCTAATTCAATGTAACGTTGACCAATTTTTCGGCCTGAACCTAAGCTTGCGCGGCAAGTCTCATCAAGGATTGAGATTGTCGAAACTGAAAAGTCGGTTGTGGCATTTGCGTTTGTGAATGTTTCAAGAAATTTTTTGTAGCTAGCTACCGAATGAAGGGTAGGTTGCGTGTAAGACTCATTAAATGTTGTGTCGTCGTGAGAAAAATCTTCTTCATCAGAAACTAAGATCACCGAAAGGTAAGCATCTGAACGGTGAAAGCCGGCATTTAACGAACTTTCTAGTGTTGTCTTCAAGCTTGAAAATGCGCGCTCGTCACCGCTGCCTGTGGTTCCGACTTGAACATTGGCACTGAATACAGACTCAATATTCGCAGTTGAATTATCAACTACATATACCTTTGGATCTGTACCTGAGCGAAATCTTGCTTGTTCAGCGTTACAAAGTGCACAACCTGAATTGATAAACTGACCGGCATAAAAAGAATCAGTTGTAGTTACGGCAATTTTAAAATCATACCCTTTGCTTTTAAAGTGATTGATAAAAGCCGGGAAGTTCGCCGCCAGACTTGATTGTGAAGATCTCATTGAACCCGAGTTATCAACAACAAACAGTACGTCGATCTTACGTGGTACGTAGACCGACGCTTGTTCGAACTCTGCTGATTTCGATCCGATTGAAAATGTACTTCCACCTTTATCACAGCCGACAAATGTTGTCAGACTTGAGAAGCAGATCAGGGCAAGTATTTTTCGAGTCATTCAATCCTCCTGGGATTTTTACGAGATAGATTCAACCTCTTATCGTCTAAGACGAGCGTAAGAAGAGAGTCCTGAAGTAAACTTTATATTTTATTTTTCTCAACTGCGAAGTGCAGCTTAAGCGATTGAAATAACTCTTCAATTGTCGAGGTTGAACCAAAACGAGACGCGATAACTACCTAAAATCATTGGAAAAAAAATATTTTTATATGTTTTGATTTTTTTCATTTGAACAAATCATCGACAATTCAATTAACATTCTCACTGAGAATTCAAACTTTATCGTCAAACTCATAGTCACCAAAACATTTTCGAAAAAAATTAACATAAATGTTTGTTTTAATTTTTAAATTCCGGAACCGAGAAAATCCATACTGGAAGCTCTTTTGAGGTGGGTGTGCGGTATATTTCATTAAGTATTCGCGAACAATTCAAGCTGCGATTTAGAGCGAATGCAGAGCTAATTAATCTGTGATTCCAGCTATAATCCATTCATAAGCACTTGTGATCTTTCCTATGAATTATTCGCCCTAAATGAATTGCAAAAGCTTTCAAAACAGCGAGTGAATCCGGTTTTCATTTCAGCTTTGAGTGAAGCTCAATCTGTTTCACACTCGATCTGCTACTTTCTTTGCACTGTTTTTCGGTACCAGATCGAAAGGCGGGGGTATGGGGCACGGCGGAAATCAGTTATCATTCACAGCAATTCAGTTACGCGGAAAATTTCGTGATTCACACGGTGGAGTTTTACGGCGCAAACGTCGCGGGAGAAAAGCTCGCCCGCTTTCTACCAAAGCGGCGCTTCATTTGGTGTTCAAAATCGATCGATCCAAAATCAAGAAGGGGTTCCGGTCACCGCTCGGGTTTCGCATTTGTAACTACGTGATCAAGCGCTACGCGAAGATGTTCTTCGTCAAAATCGATCAGCTCGCCATTTGCGGGGATCACATCCATCTCATTATAAAAATCTCGCGAAGGTCGCTCGGCCAGCACTTTTTCAGAGTTGTCGCCGGTCAAATCGCGCAGCAGATGAAGAATAACGGTTTCTGGGTGACCGATACCCCCACGGTCTGGAAGCTGAGACCTTTCACCAGATTGATCCGTGGTTGGAAGGCGTACAATATCGCCAGAAATTATGTGATCTTGAATGCGAAAGAGGCCGAAGGAAAAATCCCGTATCGTAAAGAGCGCCTAAAAGGCTTATCCAGCGCTGAGTGGATTCTGCTGTGGAGTTAATCGAAGCGATGGTATCATGCTCGAGCTCAACGCGGACGCGTTTCCGGAGCTAACCCCGCGTGTAGAACCGCACAAAAAACCTACCCCTCGCTCCGCAGCGCGCGTTTCGCCTCTGACCAAAGTTTTTCTTTTTCTTCCGCAGCCAGTGCGGTGAAAGCACTCGGGTCCAACCCGCGTAGCTCGAGCATTTTTTCGAAGCGCGAGATAAAACGACGATTCGCCGCGCGTAGCGCACTCTCTGGTTCTGCATCTAGATGCCGCGCCAGTTGGGCCGCGCTAAAAAGCACATCCCCGATTTCGTGTTGAATATGCGCGGCTTTACCCGCGGACGCAACTTCAGCCATCGCTTCCTCTAACTCCGCGATCTCCGCCTTCAGCTGCGCAAGCACTTCACTTGCCTTTGACCAATCGAATTTTAATTTCGCGGTTTTTTCGCCAATCTTACCCGCGCGTTGCAAAGCCGGAAGGCTTCCCGGCACATCGATCGCGCGATCGACAGAAGCCTGCTTGCCAGCTTTTTCCAATTTCTTAATCTCGTCCCAGTTTTTCAAAACTTCACCGGTACCGGTCACTTTTAAATCTGAAAAAACATGCGGATGTCGACGAACAATCTTCGAAGTAATTGCTTCCACAACATTTGAAATATCAAACGCGCCACGCTCACGCCCCAACTGCGCATGTAAAACGACCTGAAATAAAACATCACCCAACTCTTCACAAATATGCGCATCATCGCCTGATTCAATGGCTTCAACCATTTCATGGGTTTCTTCAATCGCATACGGAGTCAACGTTTGATGAGTTTGTTCTTTATCCCACGGACACCCATCGGGGCCGCGAAGATCGGCAATAACTTGAACCAAAGCTTCAAATGTGTTGAGTGTCTTAGGTGGTTGAGGCATAAACAAAGCCTGAAGTATGAACATAATTGTTGTCAACGAAACGAAAAATAAAATCAGCGTGCGTCGTCTTGAAAACGTGGCTCACCATATTATCGAATTTCTGAAATCGAAACGCATACGTAACAAATCAATGCTGGCAAATCGAAATGAACTTACGCTGGTTTTTATTTCAAAAAGCAAAATGCAAAAAATTAACTTACAATACCGCGAAAAAGACAAGCCCACCGACGTTTTGAGCTTTGCTTCGCAAGATGAAAGTTCACTCGGAGAAGTCGTGTTTTGTCTCGACGTGCTGAAAAAACAAGCGCGGGAGCAAAAACATTCGTTAGACCGCGAATTGCTCTACATGCTGATTCACGGTTTTTTACATTTGCTTGAATACGATCACGAGCAATCGCCAGCAGAAGAAAAAAGCATGTTTAAACTTCAAAATCAGTGCTTTGAGCACCTGAGCTATATTAAAACAATTCTGTAGAAAATATTGACGGCCATCAGCAATTTTTTAAAGATAGTGGGATGTCTTTAGTTGCAGAACTTTCAGAAGTAAAAAAAGAAATCGTGAGCCTAGAAAAATTCTCGGCCGAGCTTCGGGGGTATCTTTGACCTCGATAAAAAGAAACGCCGTCTTGACGAATTAGGATTAGCTTCTGAAAATCCGGCCATCTGGGGTAAGCCCCAAGAGATGCAAAAAATAAATAAAGAAAAATCAATTCTTGAAAAGGCCATTACCGAATGGACTTCAATTCAAGATAAACTTGAAGACGCCAAAGTTCTTTTAGAAATGGCCGTTGAAGCCAGCGATGAATCTTCATTTAAAGAAGTTAAAACCGAACTCACCGAAATTCAAAAAATGGCCGAAGCCCTAGAGCTGAAGCGGGTCCTTAGCGGTGAGCTTGACAGCAATAGCACTTATCTCTCAATCAACTCGGGCGCCGGCGGAACTGAAAGTTGCGATTGGGCCGCGATGCTGTTAAGAATGTACACGCGTTACGCCGATAAACACGGATACCGCTGCGAAGTTCTAGATATGTCCGATGGTGAAGAAGCCGGAATTAAATCATGTACGTTATTAATTTCAGGTGAGTATGCCTATGGTTATTTGAAGTCAGAATCGGGGGTGCACCGACTTGTGCGGATTTCACCTTTTGATTCGAACGCGCGAAGGCACACTTCATTTGCTTCGGTATCTGTTTGGGCCGAAGTCGATGATGATATCAACATCGAAGTACGACCAGATGATATCGAAGTTGAAACTTATCGTTCAAGCGGAGCGGGCGGTCAGCACGTTAATAAAACGGATTCAGCCGTGCGTATGCGCCACAAACCTTCGGGCATTGTAGTGGCCTGTCAAACGCAACGTTCGCAAATTCAGAACCGTGAAAAAGCGATGAAAATGTTGAAAGCGGCGCTTTACGAAAAGGAAATCGAAAAAAGAAATAAAGAAAAAGACGAACTTAATTCATTAAAAAAAGCGAACGAGTGGGGATCGCAAATTCGTTCTTACGTCATGCATCCCTACCAAATGGTGAAAGATCACCGCACAACTCACCAGACTAGCCAAGTGAATGATATCATGGATGGCAGTTTGGATGATTTCATCATGTCATACTTAAAAGCCCAGCTTTCAGGAACGCTAGCAGAGGCCGCTGCCAGTGGCGACGATGTTTAATGAAATTTAAACTGTGGATTGCATACCGACTTTTATTTTCTAGGCAAATACTTTTCGGTGGTTCAGCTCCATTAGCATTTGCCGGACTTGTATTAGGAGTCGCGGCCTTGGTCGCATCAATGGCGGTGATGAGTGGTTACATCGAGACCCTAAAAAACGCGATGACCGATGTAACCGGAGATATTCAAGTGGTACGCCGAGGTCGGTTAGTCGACGATTGGCCGAAATTTTCAAAACGATTAAAAGAAATTGATCCGCGCATTCAAGCAACCGCACGCTTCGGTTACGCCGAATCAGTTCTAGCTAGGCAAGGGCAAGTATCCGGGGTTTTATTTCAAGGTGTTGAATTATCCGATTTAAAAAACGTTCTTAATCTAGATAAAAGAGTTCGGTACGGAGCTTTATCCTTAAGTCAGGATCAAATTGCCATCGGCCTTGGTCTCGCTAAAAAATTCAACATAAAAGTGGGCGAAAAAATATACGTCGTTGTACCTTTAGCAACTCCATTTGACTCTTCCGGATTTCGCCGGCAATCGAAAGAATTTCTAGTTTCAGGAATTCTTGATTTTGGTAAAAATGACTGGAACGAGCGGCTGATCTTGGGCGATTTAAAAGCTTTGCAAAAATTAACTGAAATCGGTGACCGATACACCGGCGCTTTTATTAAACTGGATGATCGTGATAACTCAACTGAGGTGTCGTACAATCTCTTGGACAAATTGGGTTCGACTTTTTCCGTGATGGACTGGTATGATGTAAACCGAAATCTTTTTGAGGCCGTAGCAATCGAACGAGCGGTTATTTTTATTGTTGTTTTATTGATCGTCATCGTCGCCGCATTTAACATCTCGAGTACTTTATATGTTTTTATACGCCAGAAATATTCCGATATCGCCATTTTAAAAGCGTTAGGCGTCAGTCGTAAAAAAATCAGACTTATTTTTTTAGGTCAGGGATTTATTGTCGGGGTGCTCGGCACGGCGCTTGGCTTTTTTATAGGTTATTTATTATGTTTAGGATTTATGTTTTTACAAAACCATTACGCTTTAATTTCGGGTTCAGTGTACAAAATTGATAAAATTCAGACGCAAATCCGTTGGGTTGACCTATCGATTATTGGTTTGTCGACTTTAGTCATCTGTTTAATCGCAACTTATTCACCAGCCAAAAAAGGCAGTGAATTAGAAGTTGTTGAAGGGCTTAAAAATGTCTAACGAACAAAGTTTAATTGAAGTTAAAGATCTACAGAAAGTTTATAAAACCGGAGCTTCCGAGCTAGCGGTCTTAAAGGGGATTTCGTTTGAAATAAAACCTGGTGAAGCGGTCTGCTTACTTGGAACTTCAGGCGCTGGTAAATCAACACTACTACAGATTCTTGGAACCTTAGACAGACCCACTTCAGGCGAAGTATTCTATCGCGGACAAAATCTTTTTGAGCTTGATGACGAAGCGCTTGCTCAATTTCGAAATCAAAAAATGGGATTTGTTTTTCAATTTCATCATTTGATTCAAGAAATGACGGCGCTTGAAAATGTGATGCTGCCCGCATTAATAGCAAACGAAAATAAAATTGAGGCGACAGATAAGGCAATGAACTGGCTGCAGTTTTTAGGATTGGGCGAGCGTCATGATCATTACCCGCACCAACTCAGTGGCGGCGAGCTGCAAAGAGTCGCAATCGCGCGCGCATTGATTAAAAATCCAGAAGTTTTATTTGCAGATGAGCCAACCGGAAACCTTGATTCTGACAACTCACAGAAAATCCAAGAACTATTTTTTGAGCTAAGAAACAAACTAGGGCTTACTCTGATCGTTGTGACGCATGATTTGAATTTTGCCTCATTATTTCCTCGTGTCTTTAAAGTCAAAGATGGACGGTTCGCATAAGCTTTGACAAGTAAGACTAGTCTGCTAACCTTCAAAAGCTGTGTATAATAAGGTATTAAAAAAATTAGGTTTTTCTATATTTAGTTTTTCTATTTTAACAAGTGGCTTGTGCTTTAGTTCTACAACTCAAGCACAGTCGTCTAACGACGCTCGAAATCAGTCGGCTAACGACGCGCGCAGTCAGTCGACTAAACCGACAGCGGTTGCATCGACCGCAACTTCGACATCCACGAAGGGCCCAAAAATTCTTTCAATCAATGTAATTGGTCAAAAGAAAATCGAAAAAGAAGCCATCCTAGCAAAGTTGGTTTCTAAAGTTGGCGGAACATTCTCAGATAAGCAAGCTTCGCTGGATATTCAGGCTTTGTATAAAATGGGTTTTTTCGTGCAAATTGAAGTGCAAAAAGAAACCGAATCGCAGGGCGTGCGCCTTGAGTATCGTATTGCTGAAAAGCCAACTGTGGCTGAAATTATTTTCGAAGGCAACAGTGATCAAAAAGCGGAAGATCTTGAAGGTCAAATTACGATTAAGGCGTTTGAAATCCTAGATAACACCAAAGTTAAAGAATCAGTTACAAAATTAGAAAAATTCTACGAAGAAAAAGGTTTCTACTTAGTTAAAATTCAGCCAATTATCGAAGATGTTCAAAAAGATGAAAGTGTTCGACTTAAATTCGTCATTACTGAAAACGAGAAAGTTAAAGTTCAGAAGATTACTTTTCTTGGAAACACAAAGTTAAAGGATTCTTACTTAAAAGGCCGCATGTTTACTCAAGAAGCTGGGTTTTTCTCAGGCATGAGTAGTTCAGGATCTTTCAAGCAAGAGGCTTTTGAGCGGGATATGCAAGTCTTGAAGTACATGTACTGGAACTTGGGTTATGTGCAAGTTAAGATCGACCGGCCCCTGGTAACGGTCACTCCAGATAAAAAATCGATTTACATTACTTACCACATTGAAGAAGGCGAGCAGTATTCAGTGGGTGAAGTCGACTTTGCCGGAGATTTATTGTTTCCAAAATCAGAACTCATGAGCGAGATTAAAATAAAAGATAACGGAATTTTTGCGGTCGACGTTATGCAAAAAGACATCGCGGATCTTCAGGCAAAGTACGGCGATCTTGGTTATGCATTTGCAAACGTTATTCCACGCTACGCATTCCACGAACGCGAGAAAAAAGTTGATTTAGTTTTTGAATTCGAAAAGGGCCAAAAAGTTTATTTCGGCACCTTCAGTGTGATCGGAAATTCTAAAACTCGTGATAAGGTTTTACGTCGAGAATTGAAAATTCGCGAAGGCGAGCTTTACAACGAAACTCACAAACGATTGTCGCAGGAAAATATTCAGCGTCTAGGTTTCTTCGATGAAGTTAACTTCAAAACTAGTACGCCACCAGAGCGCCCAACCGAGCTTAACATCGATATCGTGGTCAAAGAGCGAAATACCGGTCAGCTTCAGCTAACGGCGGGTTACGGTAGCGTCAACGGGCCTAGTATTGGTGGATCGATTCAGCAAAATAACTTTCGTGGTCTCGGACAAACTTTAGGAGCCCGAATTGATGCAACGAAAACACGTCAAGATTACTCGCTGAGTTTAACTGAGCCTTACTTGTATGATTCACTTTGGTCTGCGGGCTTTGATGTTTTTTACATCGAAAATCGCGAGCGCATTACCTACGACAATCGTAAGACGGGTGCTTCAGTCCGTTTCGGTCATCCGGTTTGGGGCGATAATTTACGCGCATTTTTACGATACCGCTTAGATAAAACCGCACTTTTTGAAACGAAAGATACAGATCCAAAACTTTTTCCACTTGAAACAGCCCGCGGGGTCACTAGTGCGGCCACTGTTACTTTAGAATATGATACACGTAACGACCGGTTCTCTCCTTCAAAAGGGGTTTACGCCGATGTCTCTTACGAACGCGCCGGCTTAGGCGGGGACCTTAAATATCAAGAGTTTTCAACGCATCTTCGTTATTTCAAAAATATTTTTTGGGATGTTGTTTGGCGGAACAATTTATCTTATTTAAATTTGCAACCTTTGGGCGAGGAAGAAGTGCCTTTTACCGAGCGCTACCAACTGGGTGGGGCTTACAGTCTTCGCGGATATGGCTCGGGTACAGTCGGGCGCCGTATATTCTCTGATATGACTTATAGTCGTTTACTTGCCGATCCAGCTTTTTCTTCAATGTCTGATGAAGAGAAGCGCCGCCGTTCTAACTTAATTTTCGGTGGTACAAAGCAAGTGCTTTTTCAAACCGAGATGCAATTTCCATTAATTAAAGAAGCAGGCTTAACTGGAGTATTCTTTTACGACATCGGTATGGCGGAAGACGAGATTACGACGTCAAAGCTGATGAGCGATTTTGGTATCGGTTTTAGATGGTTATCGCCGCTTGGTTTGTTACGCTTTGAGTGGGGTTGGCCGATTGATCGCGACGATATCGATCGTGATGCAGTTAATTTTGAGTTCTCGATTGGTCCGCCGTTTTAGATTTAATTGCAGTATATTTTTAAGTTAAAGTAATGATTTAGAACAATTATTTAAAGGAGATTTTATGAAAAGTTTATTTACGTTTTTTACAGTGTTAGCAATTGCTTCTGTTGCTTCTGCTCAGTTCAAAATGGCTTACGTTGATGTTCAGCGTGCAATTGAAAAGTCAGTCGCGGGGAAAAAAGCAAAAGATGAAATGAAAAAAGAAGCCGATAAGCGTAATAAAGAATTAGAAAAGAAAAAAGCTGATATCGATAAAATGCGTGAAGATATTGAAAAAAAGCGTTCGGTTTTAGCTGAAGAAGCTTTCGCAAAACGCGCCCAAGAACTGCAAGAAGAAATGCAAAAGTTCAACCAATCAGCAGCGAAGGCCCAAACTGAACTTCAGAAAAAAGAAGGCGATTTACTTGCGCCCATCGTAGAAAAAATGAAAAAAGTAATCGAAAGACTTTCTAAAGAAAAAGGATTAAGCATGGTTATTCAAAGTAATCAAAATGCCCAGATCGTTCTTTACGCAAGCCCTGAAACTGACATTACTGAAGACGTTATTAAGTCATTTGATAAAGAGAAATAAGTCCGATGAAGATTCATCCATCAAGTGTTGTTTCATCAGACGTTGTTCTTGATGACGATGTCGAGATCGGACCTTATTGCAATATCCAAGGCCATGTAAAAATTGGCCAAGGGACCTTTGTCGAAGGTCACGTGACCATCGGATCCAGGTACGGAATTGTCGAGATCGGTAAAAATAATCATTTTGCTCCGGGTGCCGTTATTGGCGGGCCGCCCCAAGACATCAGCTACAAGGCAGAGCCCACGAAATTAATCATTGGTGACAACAACGTCATTCGCGAATTTTCAACTTTAAATATTGCCACCAGCAAAGGTGACGGAGCGACTGTCATTGGTAACAATTGTTACTTCATGGCCTATTCGCATGTGGGTCACGACTGTAAAATTGGTAGTAACGTGATCGTTGCCAATAACTCTCACTTCGGCGGACACTGTTTCGTTGAAGACAATGTGGTTATTGGCGGAGTTTGCGCTTTCAACCAATATTCTAAAATAGGTAAAAATTCGTTCGTAGCTGGATCAAGTATTGTTAATAAAGATGTTCTGCCATTTTCCCGTGCTCAAGGAAATTACGCTATCGTGCGGGCGACCAATAAAGTTGGTCTGCTTCGTAAAGGTTTTAGTAAAGAAGAAGTTGCAAATATTCACAAAGCTATTCGCATCGTAATTATGGGTTCGGCAACATTGGAAGAAGCCTATCAGCGTATTGAAGCTGAGTGTACACCGTCAGAAAACATTGAATATTTAATTAATTTTATCAGAACCTCGAAACGCGGTATTGCCATTGCTCGAGGGGCTACCAGCCCGGCGGATGAGTAGATGAAACTGCGGGGCGCAGTTGTCGGCGTGGGTTATCTAGGTCATTTCCACGCGCAAAAAATCAAAGCGCATGCAGAGGCTGAATTAATTGGTGTGTGTGATTATTCTTTTTCGCAGGCCCAGCAAATTGCCGGGCAGCTTTCGACGACCGCATTTCAAAAACCTGAAGAGCTGATTGGTCAAATTGATTTCGTTCACATTGCGGCCTCGACGCAAGCTCATTACGATTTAGCGGCATTGTTCTTAAATGCAAAAATACCTGTCTTGGTCGAAAAGCCGATTGCGGCTACCGTGGTACAGGCTAAAAAACTTTGCGAATTGGCCGAAAGAAAAAATACCTTACTGACGGTTGGCCATATCGAAAGATTCAATCCGGCTTTTCAATTTTTAAAAGAACAAAAGCAAGGCGCAAGTTATCTAGAAATTAATCGCTTAGCACCTTTTCGTACCCGCGGTAGTGACGTCAGTGTTCTTCATGATTTAATGATTCATGATATCGATTTAGTGAATTGGATCTTTCAAGATAAGATCCTAAGTTTCGAGATATCAGGTCGAAAATTAATTAAACCAACTTACGATGACGTTTCAGTTCGGCTTAAATTAGCAAGTGGATTACAGGTGACGATCAATAATTCTCGCGTGACTCCGCAAATAATCCGTAATTTTAGATTGATCAAGAAAAACGAATGCATTTATGTGAATACCGCAACTCTTGAAGCGGAAGTATTGAAGACTACTGATGCCGATCCATTTCATAATGTCGAAAAGATTCAGCTACCTAAACAAGATGCTTTAGCGCTTGAAGTGGATCATTTCATTCAATGCGTACTTGGAAAAAAACAATTAGCCATAACGGGCAGCGAGGCATGTTTTGCACTAGAAATGATTGAAGCATTTGTTGAAAGGCTTGATTCGCCAATTAAGGATTTCGCTTGAAACCCCAAATTATGATTGTCGCCGCCGAAGCTTCAAGTGCGCATTATGCTTTGAAACTGATGCAGTATTGGAAATCCCAAGGTAAGGACTATAGCTTTTTTGGCGTTGGTTCAGACGCAATGGAAAAAGAAGGCTTTGAACGACTTGGAAAATCTGAAGAAATGGCTGTGGTGGGTGCCGCTGAAATTTTTGCGCATTTCTCGCATTTAAAAAGCGTTTTCAATCAATTGGTCGAACAAGCTCGTATTCGCAAACCCAACGTGGTCGTCGTCATGGATTACCCTGAATTTAATTTATATTTGTCGCGAAAATTGCACGCGATGGGAATTAAAGTTTACTATTATATATCACCGCAAGTATGGGCCTGGCGAAAAAGCCGGGTTGAAACAATTAAAAAGTTTTGCGAAAAAGCTTTTTTGTTATTTCCATTTGAAGTTGAATTTTACCAATCAAGACAAGTGCCTTTTGAATTCGTCGGGCACCCTCTGCTTGATGAGATCGATCCGGATTTATTAGATCCAGTTAAAATTCAGTATCAAAAAGAAAAGTTTGGTATTACAAAAACTGAAAAGCTATTGGCATTGATGCCCGGATCCCGCCGGGGTGAACTTGATAAGCATCTTGATATTCAACTGGAAGTTGCGCGTCGTTTACTAAAAAAATATGAACATCTTAGATTAGCAATATTTGTTGCGCCAACAATTCGAAAAGAAGAAATGCTGGCTCGTTTGGAAAATTTTCGTTCGCCTTATATTTTATTGCAAGATGATCCGAATAAAATGATTAGTATTGCCGATTATATTTTAGTCGCATCAGGTACGGCGACTTTGATGGTCGGACTTCTATTAAAACCAATGGTAATCATGTACCGCTTAAGTTGGTTAACCGGAGTATTCGGCCGAATGCTCGTTAAGGTTAAATTCTTTGGTTTGGTTAATTTGATCTTAGACCGTGAAGTCGTACCCGAAAGAAAACTAGCACAGGCAAATCCCGATGAATTGTTCAAACTGATGGATCGATATTTAACTGATCCTAGTTACACCGCACAAACAATTGAATCCCTCAAAGAACTCCGCCATCGTTTAGGGGAAAAAGGTGCAACGGCCCGGGTCGCTAAGGCTTTAGAAAAGCATCTTTAATGCGTAATCCATTTGAGTCTTTATACCAGTTGGCTTCGGCGACAAAAAATTTTCTTTACGAGAATAAAGTATTCAAAACCTATGATGTTATTCCGTCTGTCATATCGGTAGGAAACTTGTCTTTCGGTGGAACGGGAAAAACCCCGTGCATCGAATTCTTAGCGACTGAACTAGCCAGCGCATTTAAGGTGGCTGTTATATGCCGAAGCTACAGGGCAAGCGCAAAAGCGCCATCAAGGGTTGATCTAAAGCTTCTCAATTGCACAAAAGTATTTGGGGATGAAGCTTGTTTATTGCAATCGAAACTTCCACAGTGCCGTGTATGGTCAGGTCCGCAAAAATTCAAAACTGCACTTGCGGCGCAAGTTGATAAGCCAGATATTCTTTTGATTGATGATGGTTTTAGCCATCGAAAATTAATGAAAGATTTTGATTTAGTACTCATTGATGCTTCAAGGGCTGAAGCTGAATACTTACGTGAAAGCTATCAAAGCCTGAAGCGAGCCCACGCAATCTTGTTAACTAAAGTCCATTTATCTTCAAGTGATAAAGTAGAACAGCTTAAGTCAAAAATTTTAAAAAACGCGCAGCACTTAGAGCGAGCTATTTTTCAGGCCCGCAGCGAAACTATTCTAGATGTAGCTGTCGGCGCACCACTCTTTGTTTTCTGCGGGATTGCAAAGCCTGAATCCTTACGTGCATCATTGGTTCAGCTTGGCTTTGATGTAAAAAACCTGGTGGCCTATGCAGACCACTTCGCTTATTCTGATGCCGAGCAAGAAGGCCTGTATCAGAATTTTTTAAGATTACGAAACGAATTTCCGAAATTGGCACTTGTAACCACTGAAAAAGATTTTATAAAATTAAACCATTCAAAGTTACTAAAAGATGTTAATGTTACAAAACATAAAATGGTCTTAGATGATACGAACAAAGTAGGATTGCTTGAAAAAATTAGGGCAAATTTGTAGCCACATCGTCGCTTACATTTGGCGTTACTTGCCTTGGAAGTTTAATGCGCTTTTCGGCCGGCTCTTAGCTTTTTTATGGATCGATATTTTACGAGTTCGCCGTCAAGTGATCAATGACAACTTAGAAATCGCTTTCCCTGGGATGCCATTAGCACGCAAAACTGTCATTGCCCGTACTTCGATGTTTTCACTTTGCCGAAGCTTTTTCGATGTGATGAAAATTCCGTCGATTACAAAAGATTGGATCGACCAGAACGTTATTTTTCATGGACTTACGCAATTTCAAAAAGATCATCCTACGGACCGTGGAGTTTTGTTTTTAACCTTGCACCTTGGAAGCGGTGATTTAGGGGCGGCGATCATCAGTCAGCAGATTAAGCCAAGTACCTTAATCTCGAAACGATTTAGAAGCCCGTTTTTAGACACATTTTGGTTTTCATTGCGTGGCCGTTCAAAAACCGAATTTATCGATGCACACGCAAAAAATAATGCTTTCGAGATTTTAAGTGCGCTTAAACGAAATCGTGGTGTCTTTTTCGTTCTAGATCAATTTATGGGAAAACCCTACGGAGTTGAATCGAACTTTTTCGGAGTTAAAACGGGTACAGCCTATGGTCTAGCCTTATTCGCAAAAAAGACAAAGGTGCCGGTTGTTCCTATTTACACCTATTGGGCAAGAATCAATGGTGACAAAGAAAAACTGCATATTACCTTTGCCGACGCGATTGATTTGAGTCGTGAATTCAGTGACACTAATAGCAACGAAACAGTTACAAACCGTTTTAATTCCGAACTTGAAAAAATAATCACCCAACATCCAGAGCATTGGATGTGGGTACACCGAAGATGGAAGACATACGAATGAATAAATTAAAATTATTACTCGCAACGACTATCTTTACATTTGGCTGTTCATCAAAGTTTTTAAAATACGATAAGGCCGAAGATTTAGCGATGAATAGCGAGTTTGAAAAAAAAGTTCAAATTAAAGAAGTTCCCACCGAGCCAGCTGCAGCTGCGAAGGTGGTAGCCAAACCTAGTAGCCCCGCTGAAGGCAGCCCTGCGCCGGCGGCCCCCGTACCGACAAAAATAACAAAATCAAATGTAGTAAAAACCTCGAAGAAGTCGAAGACTAAAGTGATCGTCGCGGCAAAAGAGCTACTCGCCGATCCCCAAACACGACAGCCCGATTTAGAAGACAGTGAAGGTTTTGATCATTCACGCCGCCCACTTTCAGATCCGTTCAAAATCGGTGAAAAAGTTGTGCATGCCGTTAGTTATTTTTCGGCCGAAGCGGGAAGCTTAACTTTCACCGTTAAGCCATTCGTCGAAGTGAACGGACGAAAATCGTACAACTTTGTAACCGAAATCAAATCAAGCAGCATATTCTCAAACTTTTACTCTGTCGATGACGTCGTCGAAACTTATGTGGATTTTGAAAAAATGGTGCCCCATGTGTTTAAATTAAAAATCAAAGAGTCTGGCCAATTGAAAGAAGCGCGATCTTACTTCGATCAAACCACTCTGAAAGCAAATTATTGGGAAAAAAAATACACCGAAAAAAACGGTCACGAAGAAAAAAAACTTGAGTGGGACCTGTTGCCGTTTTCACAGAATGCATTCAGTTCTATTTATTACATGAGAATTTTCAAGTGGACCGTTGGTAAAGAGTACGCCTTCCGTGTAGCTGACGACGGAAAAAATATCATATTTAAGGCGAAAGCTTTAGAAAAAGTGAAGTTAAATACAAAGGCCGGAAACTTCGATGCCATCAAATTAAAAGCTGAAATTGTTTCACGTGGAGCCCTTGAGCAGGCAGGCGACATGTATATGTGGATTTCTGATGATGAACACAAGTATGTCCTGCGTATTGAAGCTAAAATCAAAATCGGAACTTTGGTCTCTGAAGTTGTAAAAATTAATCCATAGTCATTAGGGTAGGCAATGTCGAAAGTAAAAGCTCACATTGTGATTCAAACCGCTTTTTTGGGTGATTTAATCCTTTCGATTCCACTATTAAAAAAAATTAAATCACTGAATCCACAACAACAGTTAATCGTAGTCTGCAAGAAGGGGCTTGGCGACTTACTTCTAAAAGAAAAAGTCGCGGACTCGGTCATTGAAATAACGAAGGGTCAAAAAAATAGCTACCGCGATGCCCTTACTGTTCTAAAAACTTTCGAAGTCCAAGATGTTTATTGCGTGCATCGATCCATTCGCAGTCTGCTGTTTGCGGCACAAATTAAAGCCAAGCGAAAAATTGGATTTTCTTCATTTTTAGGTTTTTGGATCTTCGATGAAAATGTCGAATACAATTCTGAATGGCCGGAAGTTTTACGAATCTTAAAAATTCTTGAACCGGTTCATTCGTCTGTTGCCGCCGAATTAGAAACTAGCGACTGGGCTTATTTAAACCAAGCCGATGAAGCAGGTCATTTACCTTTAGTACCCGAGCAATTTAAATTTGCTGCTCAGTTGCGAGTTCACAAAAGTTCAAAACTGCGAATCGCGCTATTTCCCGGAAGTGTCTGGGCAACAAAGAAGTGGACCGCTTCTGGCTATAAAGAACTGGCCCAATTTTTTTTAAGCCGCGGGCATGAAGTCGATTTAATGGGCGGGCCGGACGAAAAAGCACTCTGCGAAGAAATTGCGAAAGCAGCACCACAAAGTCAGGTGCTCGCAGGCCGCCTAAGCATTTCCGAATCTTTGAAGGCCGTTGCGAAGTATGATTTAGTTATTTGCAATGACAGTGCATCAACGCACATGGCGGCATATCAACATACGCCAGTAGTTAGTATCTTTGGACCGACAACTTTAGATTTGGGATTTCGTCCGTGGACCAATGAATCGATTATTGTCGAAAACAATCAACTAAACTGTCGGCCCTGCGGGAAGCACGGCCACCAGGCGTGCCCCCTAGGACATCATCACTGTATGGAGCAGATAACTGCCGCGCAGGTGATTTCAGCGGCTCAGCGTATGTTACCAATGATTTAATCCGCGTATTCTTTCACGTTAATCGAATATTTTCTAATTTTTCTAAGCAAAGTGTTTTTCGGAATATTTGCCTGCGCAACAGTTTGGTTAATTTTACCTTTATTTGCTTTGAGCGCACTGACGATAAAATCTTTTTCTGCCTGCTCTTTAAATATCTCAAAATCCAATGGCCCCGATAAATCTTTTGCCTGAGCGGACATACCTGAATTGACTACGTTCGTCGGCTTAACGGCAGTTAGTCGGATTTGCTCAGGTAAACTTGACGTGGTCATAATGTTTGAAGATTCAACGATGAATGCGCGCTCAATCACGTTTTCAAGCTCGCGGATATTTCCTGGCCAACGATACTTTTTCATGAGCTCTAAGCATTCAGGTTCAAGACTTAAAATCGTTTTGTTGTGATCTTTCGTAAATTTTTGCAAAAAACTAGTCACAAGCACGGGGATGTCATCAGGTCGTTCTCGTAATGGCGGAATAAAAATAGGCATGACATTCAATCGGTAAAATAAATCCTCACGAAAATCTTGCGTCTCCATCATCTTTTCTAGATTTCGGTTTGTCGCGGCGACAATGCGGGCGTTCGTTTTAACTTCACGGTTACTGCCGACCGGAGTGAATTTTTTTTCTTGAAGGGCGCGAAGAAGTTTAACCTGCATCTCGGGCTTGAGCTCGCCGATCTCGTCCAAAAATAATGTGCCATTGTTGGCCAACTGAAACTTTCCGATTTTTCGTTCGATCGCACCCGTAAAGGCACCTTTTTCGTGGCCGAAAAATTCGCTCTCCATTAAATTTTCCGGAATCGCACCGCAATTGACCGCGACAAAAGCGCCACTCTTTCGGGGAGAGTTGAAGTGAATCGCTTTTGCTACAAGCTCTTTACCCGTACCGTTTTCACCACGTATTAAGACGGTGGTTTCAACTCTGCATAATTTATAAATAAGTCCGAAAACTTCTTTCATTTTCGAGTTGTTGCCAACGATTTCGCTATCAATATCGTCATCGAAGATAGGGTTTGAAGCCGTTAAGTTTGACACCATCTCGTGGGCTTCTAAACTTTTCTTTACGATATCCGTCAATTTTTCAGGGCTAACTGGCTTTTCTAAATAATCGTAAGCGCCTTCTTTAATTGCGGTTACGGCGTCATTCAAATTTGAATGCGCTGTCATGATAACAACAAAAGTACGGGGATCATGTTCTTTAATTTGCGTCAAAGCTTCCAGGCCGTCCATTTCAGGCATACGGACATCCATCAAGATTAAATCGTAAAATTTAGCTTTTACTTTTTCAAGCGCTTCGCGGCCGTTGCTTGCTTCTTCAATTTCGAAGTGAACTTGCATGTTAGTATTCTTCAAAATTGATACGACTGATTTACGTAGTTCTTGTTCGTCATCAACAATTAAGGTTTTTAAATTCATCATCATAGTCTCCATACTTAATTAAATAGCTATTTATGCTTCTTGGTTAGTTTCATCTGAATCAAGCGGTAGGCGTACAAAAAACGTTGTCCCTTTATCAAGCTCTGACTTTAAAGAGATCTTTCCCCCATGAAGTTCGATAAAGTATTTCACCAAATACAGACCCAGTCCAGTGCCCTTTGATTTGTGATCTTGCGATTTGCCTCTGACAAATTTATTCCACACTTGATCTTGATCTTCAGGCCGAATTCCTTCGCCGCTGTCTGCAATTTCAACAAATACTTCTGTTTCGGATTCAAATGAATTGATTTTAACAAATCCATTTTGTGGTGTATATTTGATTGCGTTTTCAATAATGTTTAAAAAGACCTCGGTCATCAAGGTGACATCAAGTTCGATTAAAAACATAGGCTCCAGCGTGACTTCAATTGTAATGTTTTTGGTTTGAGCCAGTGGTCGCAAACGCTGTATGACATTTTCGATAATTCCGTTGATGTCCGCGGTCTCTTTCAAGATTTTGAATTCGCGTGATTCGACACGAAGAACCTTCAGAATCGATTGGATGTAGCGGTGAAGTTCTTCGGAATAGTCTTTCAGGCTAGTTAAATCGGTTTGCACCTCAGCAGGTAGGGGCAAATTTTGCGTGAGCATTCGATCTAATACGGCTTGAATTTTTGCGATCGGAGTTTTTAAATCGTGGCTGATGAGGCTGACGAAATTATTTTTTAATTGTTCAAGCTCGGCGAAAGAGCTTTGCTCTTGCTGAAGCTTCGCGTGGGCCTGTTCAATTTTCAATGCATGATAGCCAATGAAAAGAACCCAAATAAAGATAAACAAACTAATGGGACTTACGATCGGAATCCAAATTGAAAAACTATCAAAAAACCATGCCGAAAAAGCCGCCCAGATTGCCGCCATCCAGATAAAAAAGAAAAGCGCCACCGTTTGTGGATAATGCGTAATGATTAAAATTGCAAAAATCGTTAACAACAGCAAAACAATCGCATAAAGAAAAGCGGACCACCGCTTGATGAAGCTGCGCGAAGTTATGTTTTCAGTCACCTGACCCCAAAATTCATGTCTAGACATCAATCCCAATGGGGTTTGCAATTGCGAATTTAAAGACTTTTCTGAGCCGATGAGCACGATCTTATTTTCGAAAAAATCTTTAGGAAAATCCACGCGCATCACATCAGATAAAGACACTTCACTGAATAAACCGTGGCCTTTGAAATTAATGATCGGCAGGCTCGAGCGATTGGTCCTATTCTTTACTCCTGCTAATCGTTGAGCCATGTTTGGCAGGCTATCGGGATTTAAATAAAGTCTGCGGGTCACTCCATCATCGTCTTTTAAAATATCCACGTGACCTAGGTTCGAACGGTCCGGGCGGGTGGCCAAAGGCAAAGATAGTTTTTCTGGCTCGCTTGAATTTGTTGCCCAGAAAACCCGCTTATCTTTGAAGGCGATCATTTCTTGCGAGGTCAGGTGCACTTGCCCGACATTATCCCCAAGATAAAGAGTGATTCCAACGTTCTTGGGTTTTTGCGCTAAAATTCGGTTTAATAAATCAAGCCAAACGCGCCGATCCCAGTAAAAACTATCGCTTAAATCAGAGAGTTCATTGGTGTTGATCAGCGAACTGGTTTTTAAGTCATAGATCTTTGAGAAGTCAGAGGTTTTTAATGTCACAAGAACAATTTCCTGCTTGGTTTTCTGATCACCCCGCAGACGAAATCGAATATCGTAAGTACCGTTTTCGTCGAATTTTAGAAAAAACAGTGCAAAAACCCAACAGATAAGGGCTCGCATCCAGAAACCGCGATTTTGATAAATCCAGCGGACCCACACCGATATTCGAGTTAATGATCTTTTCACGCAATGCAAAATAACGAATTTCTGTCGTTATTTCAACTGCTTAATAGCTAAAATAGCCCTATGAAATGGATTCACTCTCAAGATCAGGCTTTACCACACTTCAAGTCATCGGTGTTAACGATTGGCAACTTCGATGGCGTTCATTTAGGCCACCAAAAGCTGATGAAAGAGCTCACTGAACAAGGAGTCAAATCGAATGCTCCAAGTGTGGTATGCACTTTCAAACCTCACCCGCGCACGATTCTTAATCCGGGGCAGCCCCACCCACGCTTGTTTGATTACCGAGATCAAGCCGAAGTGATGGAGAAACTGGGTATTGATTACCTCATCGAAGAAAAATTTAGTAAAGATTTTTCACTGATGACGGCCGAGCAATTTCTAGAGAATTACATCGAAAAAATATTTCATCCCATTCACTTAGTTGTCGGTTACGACTTTAACTTTGGTAAATCTCGAAGTGGTAACACCGAATATTTAAAAAACTTTTGTGAAAGCAAAGGTTGGAAGTTTACGGTGGTGAGTGCGTTTGAAAAAGATGGGCAAATTGTATCATCAACGGCGATTCGAAAATTGCTTGAGCATGGTGATCTAAGAAAAGCAGAACAATTTTTAGGTCGGCCCTATTACTTACGGGGACCCGTTCGGCTGGGTTATCAAAGAGGGCGAACTTTGGGCGTGCCGACCGCGAATTTAAGTCCTGAAATAGATTTTGCCCCGCGCACCGGCGTTTACTTTACGTGGGCGTATTTTGAAGATCAGAAATTTCCCTCAATTACAAATATTGGGTATAATCCGACCTTTGAGCAAACGGATTCATACTTGAAAGTTGAAACGCATATATTTAATTTCGACCAAGAAATTTATGGTGAACATTTAAAAGTCGAACTTTGTGAGTTTGTCAGGGACGAAATCAAATTTGCCTCTTTCGATTTGCTAAAAATTCAAATTGAAAAAGACCTTGCGCAAGCAAAGAAATACTTTGGGATCGAATGAAATTAAAAATATATAACTTTTCAGGTCCTTCCGAATTAGAAACTGACCCTTCGTTAGCACCGTACTTAGAAAACTTTGAAGTGATTCCATTTCAGAACTTAACGCCAGAACAAACCTTAGCGAAGAAATTTGATTTTATTGAATTAAATCCGAATGATTATGAAAAATTTAAACCCTTTATCAATGCGGTTGGCTGGAAGGTTAATCATCTAGGGGTGGCCGACGTGCTGATGCGTGACGGCGCTTTTTACCGCCCGTTAAGTATAGTAGCTGACGGAATTCTACGGCTTATTCGCGAACGCATGTCTTCAATTAGTACTTCAACGTCTGTATTGGTGATAGGTGAATTTAGTTTTGTGTTAAGTGTAACAGCGAAGTTAGCATTAGCCGGTTTTTCTCATTTTATTATTTCGCTTAATCAGGACAACGATTTTTTAACGCTTGAAAAAAGATTAAAAGAATTCATTTTCAATCTTTCTCTTACTTATGTGAAGTTGAATGAATTGACGCAAATTCAAAGTACAAGTTCGCTTTTAATTTCGAATTTGACCGAAAAGATGAATTCAGAGGCATATGAGTCATTGGCCTATTTCAATTTTTTAGCTCACGGAGCCGTGTTTGTTGATTTTAATTCAAGTAAAAATGCATCTTTAACAGAAGAAGCCCGTCGAGCCGAGCTTGCGGTCATTCAAGAAATCGAAATTTTAACTCTTAAATACAAAACTCTTCTAGAATTATCGAAAAACTCATCCAAGGTCTAGTTACAAAAAACGTCACAGTCATTAAAATGTCTGTATGTTGCCGAATAAGCTAGGGGAAATTTTAATCAAGCAAGGACTTATTCGCTCGGACCAACTCAACGCTGCAAACGTTGAAGCTGAACGAACGAAAACGCGCTTGGGGCCGACCATTATATCGATGGGTTTTTTAAAAGACTCGCAAATCCTACGTGCGCTTGAAAAGCAGTACGGTATGCCGGGCGTTGACGTCGGACAATTCGATATTGAAACTTCACTGTCATCAATTGTAAATCGAGATTTTTGTGAAAAACATTGCGTCATACCCTTATCTAAAGCGGGAACTACGCTGGTCGTTGCGTTTTCCGACCCAAGTAATTTACAAGTTCGCGATGATTTAAGATATATTACTAAATGTAAAATTCAGCCCGTAGTCGCAACAGAATCTACAATCCTGACTGCGATTTCAAAATATTACGCCGTTTCGACCGGTGATTTAATTGCGAAGGGCGAAGACGCCGGCATTGAAACCCAAATGACGGGGACCGCTTCGGCCGTTGAAGTTGGTGATGGAGCTGACGATGCTCCGGTCGTTAAGTTCGTGAATGGTATTTTAGTTGAAGCCATTCGGCAGCGGGCATCTGATATTCATTTTGAGCCTTATGAAAAAAAGTTTCGCGTTCGCTTTCGCGTTGATGGTGGTTTGGTTGATGCTTCATCGCCTCCGCTCAATTCGGGGCCTTCGATCTGCGCCCGTATCAAAATTATGTCAAAGATGGACATTGCCGAACGGCGCCGCCCACAGGACGGTCGTTTAAAAATTAAATTAAATAAACAAAACCGCGAGATGGATTTTCGTGTGAACTCAATTCCCACAATGTGGGGCGAAAAAATCGTTATGCGTTTATTAGATAAATCTTCTTTGCAGCTTGATATGACCAAGCTTGGTTTCGAGCCTGAAGATCTTAAAATTTTTAAAAGTTCAATTAACCTTCCGCAGGGTATGGTTTTAATTACGGGCCCCACTGGTTCGGGTAAGACTTCAACCATTTATTCGGCGTTAACCGATTTGAATAAAGCCGATACAAATATCAGTACAGCTGAGGATCCGATCGAGTTTAATTTAGAAGGTATTAATCAAGTGCAGATGAATTCTGAAATTGATTTGAATTTTTCGACCGCACTTAGAGCTTTTTTACGTCAAGATCCAGATATTATAATGGTGGGAGAAATTCGTGATCTAGAGACAGCCGAAATTTCATTTAAGGCGGCGTCGACGGGCCATATGGTCGTTAGCACACTTCATACGAACGATGCGGCCGCGACGATTACTCGATTAACGGAAATGGGTGTTCCGGCTTATTTAATTACTTCGACTTTAAATTTGGTAGTCGCCCAGCGATTAGTTGGAAAAATTTGCGAATCATGCAAAGAAGCTATCCAATTACCTGAGCAAACTTTACTGAATCTGGGAATTCCAAAAATTGATATCCCCCGCTTTCAAATACATAAAGGTAAGGGTTGCGCTTCGTGCAACATGACCGGAATTCGCGGCCGATCGGCAATTTTTGAATTAATGCCCATGACCGAACGAATTAAAGATGCCGTCTTAAAAGGTGTCAGCAGTGGCGAACTTAGAAATATTTGCCGCGAAATGGGATACCGAACTTTACGGCGTAGTGCTTTGCTCAAGCTAGCCCGTGGCGAAACAACTGTGGAAGAGGTCATCAACTCTTCGGTGAGGGATGATATATGATTGAAAGTTTGCTAGATCAGTCGGTTCTACGACAAGGTCATGAAATTTCTTTTATACTTGGTCATAAAATTTTAGCAAAAACGAATCACGATTGGTTTGAACTTAAGGGCGACGCACTCAGCGTGTCTGAGTGGGAAGATCTTAAAGACTATTGCTTGCAGTCTAATGAAAAAATTCAATTAGAAACTAAAGGCTTTGTAACTGGGTTACATCAGTCAGACAAACATTCTTGGAAGTTTTCCTTTATAGAAAAAAAAGAATGTTTTCGCGCCTATCTATCTGCATTCCAGGCAACGACCGATGTGCAGTCCGGGATTGATTACCCTTTGTTCTGGGACACGATCAAAAAAGAAAAAGGAATTTTCGTCATCGGAGGCGAAAGACGCCAAGGAAAATCAACTTTACTGGCTGAAATCGTGGCCAATGATCAAAGCAATAAGATGTCGTTGACGGGAATTCACTCGTTGAATCACCAACAAAAATGGCCTCAAGTTGATTCGGTCATTCATTTAGGTGTTGATTCAATTGATTGGGAATATAATCACGTTTTATACGAAGGTGTTGAACGACTGGTGGTCGACTTTAACCATATTAAAAACTGGAAAAAGTGGATTGAATTTGCTGAGCAAGGCCAATCGGTATTCTTAAGCATGGGCCTCAATTCTTTGAGTACACTGTTCTACAAGTTAGCTGCCGATTTAGAGCCGTCGATGATGAGCCGATTTCTGCATGTTTTTAATGGTGCCGTGGTGCAAAAACTAGCGGGCACTCCGCAGATTGCCGTCCATGAAATTCTTATCTGTCGCGATAAAGAAAAAAGAAAATTAGTTCAATATTACGAACAAAAACAAAATTTTCAATTGATAGAACTTGGATCAATGTCGATTGATTCATATCATTCGCTGAATCAATCGATTTTGCAAAAAATGATCCGCCGTAAGCTTGATGTGCAAAATGCCTTTGCCGCTTCGGATGCCCCAGACGATTTAGATGCTCAACTAAAAAAGGTTGGGCTTTAATGGCTGTCTATAGTTACCAAGCTAGATCGATATCAGGACAGATGTCGCAGGGTAAGGTCGAAGCCCGTGATGAAGCCGATGCGCGAATAAAATTACGTTCCCGTCAGCTAATTCCCGTCAAATTGACGCTATTCAGTCAAAAATTGGAAGAGAATGAACTTGAAAAGGCGATCAAAAGCTTTTTTGAGCCTAGATTGAAGTCAAAAGATTTACAAATATTTACCCGGCAGTTTGCAACGCTTATTAATGCCGGAATTCCGATTGCTGATTCACTTCGTATCTTAAGCGATGGGTCTTTAAACAAAATTTTAAAAGAGGCCTTGATTCAAATTCGAGTGTCGATTGATGTTGGCCGCAGATTATCTGATTCAATGGCCCAACATCCGCGAATTTTTGATCGGCTATATTGTAATCTTGTCCAAGCCGGCGAAGAAGCGGGTATCATTGATACAATTTTATTGCGTCTTTCGTCTTATCTTGAAAAAAATGAAAAAACAAAAAACCAAGTCAAAGGCGCTTTGGTTATGCCCGGAGTTATCTTGTGCGTAGCTATATTAGTTGTCGGTGGTATTATTGTGTTTATTATTCCCAAATTTCAGGGCTTCTATGCCTCTTCAGGAAAGGCACTTCCGGCTTTAACTCAAATGCTCGTCGATCTTTCTGGTTTTATACGGGGGCATTGGTTTTTAATGATCGCGGCAATTGTCGCGGCGGTTACTTCAACAATTTATTATATCAATACGGTTGAGGGGCGACAAAAATTCGATACGATTATGATTAATTCACCCGTATTTGGTGATGTGATCCAAAAGGCCAGTGTGGCACGTATGAGCCGCACATTGTCGACTTTACTTTCTTCAGGCGTCGGGTTGATTGAAGCCATCGAGATTGCTTCACGAACGGCCGGAAATTATGTTATCGAAAAAGCCCTGATTGCTTGTAAAGAATCCGTGATGATCGGTAAACCTTTCAACCTGCCGTTATCGAAACAAAAAGAAATTCCTGCCATGGTTTCGCAAATGGTTGCGGTTGGTGAGCAATCCGGATCAATTGATACGATGTTAGGAAAAGTGGCCGATTTCTATGAAGATGAAGTTGAAAACGCAGTAAAGGCGATGACTTCATTAATCGAGCCTTTGATGATGGTTGTACTGGGCGGAATTATTGCGGTTATCATGGTAGCCATGTATCTACCTATTTTCAATCTTGGCGACACCATGGGCGTATGATGGCACAGGCGCAAGGTTTACACTTTTTATTAGATGCAAATTCAAGGAAAAGCCTGCGCACGCTTATTCTATTCGCCTACTTCGCAATATTTCAAATACTTATTCTGATTCAGAAGCCATTTCTGCAGCTAGAATTTATTCTTATATTTTATTCGACCTTTAGTATTTTATTTGCCCATCATTTCATACTGCATTTCTTTACAACAACTGAACGTTCGGCATCGTATAAATTGGCGTCCTATTTCTTAGATTTTATCTTCATGATTTATTTCATGAAGTCATTCCCCCAATTATCTAGTTTTTTACTGGTGCTGCAATTATTTATGTTATTCGTCGCAAGTTTTGAGCTTTCATTTGTGAGCTTATGTGGACTCGGGTTTTTAGCATCGGTCGGAACTTCTTTGATCAACCTCGCGTCACCGCAAGTTGGCTCAGTCCAAAACTTACTATCCCTTACTTTATTTAATCTATCATACCTGTCGGTTATCGTTATTGCCGGTCAATTGCGAAATGACATTTCAATTTTGCAAACCGACTTGTCGCAGACCCGAAAAAAATGGAAATCACAGGCTGAGTTTTCAAAAACATTAGTTGAAAAGATCCCGATGGGGCTTGTCGTCACGCAATCAAATGATGAAGTTATTCTGCAGAACTCGTATTTGTCGAACTCAATTAAGCTTGAATTTTCGCAGATTAAAAGTTTACTAAAGTCGAACGTACAACAACAAAACACCGACATTGTCTATCGAGAAGCTGACACGGGTGAAGATAAAATTTTACAAATTGACCAGACAAAGTATTACGATGAAGATTTCAATGACCAGGTCTCTGTTTTTTTATTAAAAGATGTGACTGAAGTCCGACAACTTGAATACCAACTTAAACAAAAAGATAAGTTGGCCGCGATCGGCCAACTAGCCGCCGGCATTGCGCACGAGATACGAAACCCTTTAGCAGGAATTAGCGGAAGCATCCAAATGCTTTCGCAAGATGTACATAATATTGATCCGGATCAACAGAAGTTAATGAAAATTGTATTAAAAGAAATCGACCGGCTTAATAATCTGATCACAGAATTTCTAGATTATGCGAAGCCCGAAAAAAGACCTGATCAATCCATACAGTTAAAAAATATTATCGAAGAAATCGCACAGGTATTGAAATCTCATCCGGACGCACAAGGCAATATTGAATGGAAATTGAGTCTTTCAAGCCAAAGTATCTTAGGATTTTCAGAAAAATTGAAGCAGGCTTTGTTAAATATTATAATCAATGCCCTTCAAGCAATGAAAACCATTAGTGATCCAGTAATTTCCATTTCACTAACAAATGATGAAAAAAATGTTATTCTTTCAATCAAAGATAACGGGTCGGGTATGACTCCCGACACGCAGAAGCGAATGTTTGATCCATTTCACACCACGAAGCCGAAGGGCACCGGCCTTGGATTAGCGATTACCCATAAGATACTCGATGCGCACGCCGCACAAGTGTTCATTAGCAGCGAAGTAAATCGCGGCACAGATTTTAAAATTAAATTCCCAGTT
Source organism: Bdellovibrio sp. (assembly GCA_043760925.1). Taxonomy (GTDB): domain Bacteria; phylum Bdellovibrionota; class Bdellovibrionia; order Bdellovibrionales; family Bdellovibrionaceae; genus Pseudobdellovibrio. The sequence goes on from JAYUOK010000072.1 coordinate 172,833, forward strand.
ATTGGGGCTATGAAAGAGGAGACGTAAATGAAATCTCGAATTTTGGTTGTTGATGACGAAGAGTCGATACGCGAATTCTTAGAAATTATGTTAAAAAAAGAAGGCTACGAAGTGACCACTGCGGAAGATGGTTTGCGTGCTAAAGATGTGTTAAGTAAGAAAACTTTCGACATGGTCATTTCAGATATGCAGATGCCGCAAATGACGGGCATTGAACTTTTAAAACATGTGAAAGAAAGCTACCCAGATCTGGTGTTTATGATGATTACGGCTTTCGGTACGACTGAAACGGCCGTGGACGCAATGAAGATGGGCGCTTACGACTATGTAACGAAGCCATTTAAAATTGATGAAGTTCGATTAAACATTGCGAACGCACTCCGGTCAAAAAACTTAGAAACTGAAGTTCGCGTTCTCAAAAAAGAGTTAGTTAAAGAGTATTCGTTTCAGAATATGATCGGCAACTCGGCTGCTATGCACATCATTTTTGATCTCGTTAAGCGAGTTTCGCAAGCGCCAACCAATGTTTTAATTACCGGGGAATCAGGGACGGGTAAAGAAGTTGTAGCCAAAGCGATTCACTACAATGGTCCCCTTAAAGATAGACCGTTTGTTACAATCAATTGTGGAGCGATCCCTGAAAACTTGATGGAATCGGAAATGTTCGGTCACAAAAAAGGTTCATTCACCGGCGCCATCATGGATAAGGTCGGCTTATTTGAAGTCGCTGACGGTGGAACTTTATTTTTAGATGAAGTGGGCGAGCTACCAGTTTCGATTCAGGTAAAGCTTCTACGCGCCATCCAGGAACGAGTTATTCGTCGTGTAGGTGCAACTGATGATATGAAAGTTGAAGTTCGAATTATTGCAGCTACAAATCGAAATTTGGAAGAAATGGTCACAAAGGGCGGCTTTCGCCAAGATTTATTTTACCGTTTAAATGTGATCGGTATTAGAACGCCTGCACTTCGCGAGCGCGCGGATGATATTCCACTTTTAGCAAATTTCTTTTTACGAAAATATAATGATAAATTAAATAAATCGATTTCAACCATTTCGACTGAAGCGATGGACATTTTAAAAAAATATAATTATCCAGGTAACGTGCGTGAACTTGAAAATATGATCGAAAGAACCGTCGCTTTAGAGGCTGGATCAACTATTTTACCTGAGTCGTTACCACCAATGGTAAATACCACTTCGGGTCGTAAGATGGCTTCTAGTAACGAAATTGAAATTGGCGATGAAGGATTAGACCTAGATAAAGTTATGGGGCAAATCGAAAAAGAACTCTTGGTAAAAGCGATTCATTCGGCGGGTGGAATCAAGAAGAAGGCGGCCAAGTTATTACATATTTCATTTCGTTCAATGCGATATCGAATTGAAAAGTATAACTTAGGTGTTGTTGGTGACGACGAACTTGACGACGAGTAGTCTTAAAGTCCACGATTTTTTTACACAAAATGAGAGCCCATGGTTCTCATTTTGCGTTTTATAGCCCGTTAGCTGTGAAAGCTTGGCTCGTCGTCATCAGAGCCGGCAACATAATCAACTTCGATATTTTTTAAATATTTTGGCAGACTATCCAAGATAACTTTTAATTTTACGTCGTTTTTTTCGGCCGCTAAGATCTCGAATTGTTTTCCGACTTCACCTAAATAGTGAAATCCGTAACTAGAGCAAGCGCCCTTCCAGTTATGACCAATTTTTTTAATCTGATCGAAATTTTTTTCATTCAGAGCTTGATTCAGAATATCTAGATCAGCGGTTTTATTCTTAAGAAAACCAGGAATTAGATCCGCTAACATGTCTTCAACGGAAACTTTGTCCGAATACTTTTCGGTAAAAGTATGATCCATCATGATACCTCCTTCTGGACGAACGTATTATAGAATACGAATTATAATATCTTAAGATTAGGTCTAACCATGATTTTTTAGCAAGTGATATGCCTAAGAACATCTCGCCGAAATGAGTCCTGGTGGTTATAATGTGTAGCAAATTTTCCTAGCATTTCAAATTTGACCCATTGCTGTTCGAATAAGCTATCTAGCTAGCAGCCTATTCGATCTTAACTACAGGTCTAGCTGGTCTCCTTTTTGCCTCATAGTATATTGTAGACCATTGCATAAGGAGGGGTATGGATGCGCTATCTTATATACAAATTGAGTCTTTAGAGTCAGAGAAAACCAAGCAGGCTCGGATGATGCCTAAGAAAATTCTTGTGGTTGAAGATGATACCACGATGACAGTTCTTTTAGGTAAAGCAATTTTAGATGTGTTTTCGGATGCAGAAATTCAGTGGGCCACAAGCTTAGAGCAAGCGGTGACGCAACTCATTCAAAATACGGACATCGCAGAAAAGATTCCTTACGACCTCATCATTGCCGATATTTTTCTTGAAGGTAATGGAACCGGGTTAGATTTGTGGAAGGTTCTAAGCCGAACCTATCCGACAATACCCTTCATGGTGATCTCTTCAATATCGGAAGAGCAAGTGCTCTCTGCGGTGACTGAAGAACAAAGAAGAGCACTCGTGTACTTGAAAAAACCATTTCAGTATATCCAGTGCAAAGACAGCATTAAAAATATTTTATCTGGAAAGTAAATTTCAAGGAAAGGAAGTACGATGAATAATAATAAAAATTTAAATGAAAACACATTGCTAGATTCGGACGAGAAACATAAACAGATGGCAAGGCTGCTTATTCTTAAGTTGGCCGCATCTTGGTTAGAAAAACAGAACTGGGTCGACTCTCCGTATGGAGGTCAAAATCCGGTACAAGATTTATTGTTTCAAGCGCAACTAGCTTCGAATCGATGTTGGGCAGATTTTTTCGCAAAAAATCAGAATAATTTTAATTTGGATATTTCGCGAATCAAAGAGCAAATCAATCAGATGAGTGAACTTGCTCCTGAATTAAAAGAATTTTTTGAAAAACGCCTTTTTGAAAACGAATCAATCTTTACAACGGCTTAATCTAGTTTGCGGTCGGTCGATTGAAATGCTGGTGAGCCTGCGGCGGAAAACTATTGTCTTGGCCATTAGCATGCGAACCTTCTTCACTCGATGTGCGTGAAGTTTTTGGCGGCGCTTCGCCGTGCTGACTGGCTTCTTTGCGTTCTTTTAAGAACTCAACGGCCTGGTTGATTAAAGAAGAAATACTGTCTTCAAGTGGAGTGCTGCGAGGCGGAGGCGGCGTTTGAAACATTGGCTTCGTCATTGGTTTTGATCTTGGCCAAAGGATAAAGGTCAATGCAGCTAATGAGATCGTCCACATTAACGTTCCACTGACTAATAAAGCTGACATGTAAACTACGCCACGCGTATCAAATTGTGCGGACGCTTCTAATATTGAAATGATAATTCCGGCCGGTAAAAGTAATGCAAAAACTAATGAAGCAATAACGACAAGTAATGCTTTTCGGCTGCGGTTTACAAGCTCTTGAACGATATTGTTCATTGAAGAACTGATGACGCCTTCAAAACGTTGAGTAAAACTTGCTAAAATAAGACTTAAAAATTTCATGATATCCCCTTAAACAAAAAAATGGCCTCTTTCGAGGCCAAAACGTGAATGTAATTAAAAATTACGAACGGTTTGAACTTCTGAGCGCTGCACTAGCTAAATAACCTACAGCAGCAGCACCTAGCAATGAATAAAGTGGATACTTACGAACGATTTCATAAGTTGCCTCTAATCCATCTTCTGCGCGAGAACGTAAATCATCTACATTCCAATTTTGAGCTTGTTCAGCAATGTCAGATCCGATTTGTGAAGCGCGCTTTTGTACAGATTGCGCAACATCTTTAAATTTATCGCTTACTGAATCAGCAGCGTGGCTTACGCTTTGGCTAGCTTGCTGAGTAGTCGCTTGTGCATTTATCTTTGCGCTTTTAGTCATGTTTGATTCCATTTGAGACTCCTTTTAGTTAGTGTTTTTGAGAACAATGAAAGCTTAGTGTTAAATTCAATGCTAAACGAGCTGGTTTTCAGGGGGTAATTGCTCTTCAAAAAGCTTATTTGGGCTTTCTGGCTCGTTAGGACGAATGGGGCTGCTGGGCTCTTCATTTGTAGCAGATTTTTTGTCGTCTTTATTTTCCTTATTCGACTTTTCTGAAGCTGGAATCGAATTTGGTTTAGAAACTGAATCCACTTGTTGGGAAACATCATGTGCAGCGGTCATAAATCCTCCTAGTTTAATTTTGTGAAGCAACATAAATGCCACCGCATTTAAAACCCTGCAATCGCCGAGCTTTTTGCCATGGTCTGGAAGGGTCAAACATCCCTAATTATAAAACTGATGGGGCAAGATAGCCCGCCATTAATTCCCCAGTCCCTTTAAACAAAGTCCTATCATGGCACTTATGTTGCTCTTTTAATAAGGATGCGCAAAGTAAGGAGGTTCTATGGAGCTCATCAGTTACCTGAAAGCTGACCACAAAAATATCCGTAGAATCATCAAGGAAATTGAGCAGGCTGAGCTTCGTGAAAACAAGGCGCGTAGCTTCGAAGAGTTAATTGAAGTTTTAAATGCCCACTTAGAAGCAGTCGAAGTTGCAGTTTTTACCGCCGGCTTAAAAAATAGCAACTCAGAAATAGTTGCTCTAACGGTTAAAGGTTTTAATGCCCATCAATCACTGGACGAATTGGTGTTGAAAACAAAATTTTCAATTCAGCCTGAAAATTGGGAATCGGAAGTTAAGCAGTTCTGCCAAGTTCTTGAAAAACATTTGTCGGACCAAGCGTCTGATTATTTTCCGAGTATAAAAAAGTGTTTCAAGGCCGTCGAATCAGATCGAGCCGCTGTACTGTATTTAAAAATAAAAAAAGCAGAATATACACGCGCTCAGCAAGATAAAAAATATAAAATTGATAAAGAAGTTCAGCTAGCAAATTAGTCCAACAAAGGGGAAGCAATGAAGATGATATCGATAACAAGTTTAGCTCTTGCCAGTGTCATATTACTAGGATTTGGCTGTGCAACCAAACATAAAGAGGCTGCGGGTCTTGTCACTGCGAACGAAGTCGTTGCAGCGTCTGAATTAAATCGAAGTGTCGTATCAAAAATTTCTTTTATTCCTGGTCAAGATGGCTTAAGCCCGGAAGCTGCTTCTGAACTGCAGAAAGCAATCGCCGATGCTCGCAAAATGGGAGAGATCAAAACCGTCGAAGTGGCCGTTTGGTCTGATTTAGAATATCCGGCAAAGGGTCAATCACTATCTAAAAAACAAATCGAGTTAGCGAATCAGCGCGCTAAAAACGTAGAAAAATTAATTGATCAAGTGGAACCATCTTCCACCGTAAAAACTTTCAATATGGCTAAACAACCAAATGCATTTCAAAAATGGGTTGATACGCGGGATGCTCATGTTAAACAAAAATTAGCCAGTGCCGGGATTACTTCTCCATCACCGGATGGACAAGCAAGCGATCGTGCTTCTTCAGCATTGATATTTATTGAGGTAAAATAAGATCGGGTTATTTCAAACGTGTTTAACTTGACACTGAATTTTTTACTTTATGAAGCGCATTAGTTAATGACAGGGGCGCTTAAGCTCGCTAAATTGGGGCAATAAGCAACATTTTTCTTGGGGAATTTATCTACATCTGTTAAAGGGGAATTATGACAAAAAAAGCAAAAATACTAATTATTGATGATGATCGTGATGTTCAAGAACTGATTACTAGTTTTTTCAAAGTCCGAAATTATGAAGTGCTTCCTTATGATGATGCACAACGGGCCTTGGAAGACTTGAGCCAGCATAAGATTTCATGTGATGTCATTATCACGGACCTTATGCTGCCAGGAATTTCGGGAATTGAATTCACACAACGAATGAAAGCTTTAGGAAATATGACTCCGATCATATTAATTACAGCGAACAAAAAAGTTGAAGTGGCGGTTGAAGCAATTGGCTCGGGCGCTTATGACTTCGTCGTAAAGCCACTCCATTTTCCGCAGCTGTTAGTATCTGTTGAGCGCGCTCTTTACTTAACGCGGGTTCAAGAAGAAAACTCAACATTAAAGACGGTGGTTCAGCTTCAAGAAGGACCAACAAGTCTTGAAGGTATCGTAGGAAAAAGTCAGGGAATTAAAAATGCCTTAGACCTAGCCCGCCGAGTATCAAAATCAACTGCTAACATTCTTATTACCGGCGAATCTGGAACGGGTAAGGAAGTGATCGCTAAAGCCATTCACGCCATGGGCGCCCGTAAGAAGGCTCCATTTATCGCTATTAACTGTTCGGCCATCCCCGAGAATTTATTAGAATCAGAACTGTTCGGACATGCCAAAGGTTCATTCACTGGTGCTTCCGATAAAAAAATTGGATTGTTTGAAGAAGCTGAGGGCGGAACATTATTCTTGGATGAAATCGGAGATTTAAATCTACCGTTACAGGCAAAATTATTGCGTGTCTTACAAGAGCGTAAAATTAAGCGTATTGGTGAAAACCAATATCGTCCGGTTAATGCGCGTATCCTGTCAGCGACTCACAAAAACTTAAGACAAGAAATTGTGGCGAAAAAATTTCGCGAGGATTTATTCTTTCGTTTGAACGTGATTCCGATCTGGATTCCGCCTTTACGCGAGCGAAAAGAAGATATTTTACCATTAGCTGAGTTCTTTCTAAGAAAATTCTCTGCCTTAAACAATACGCGCTTGAAGCAATTCTCTAAAGATGCGCTTGAGTATCTTATGAATAATTCTTGGCCAGGTAATGTGCGTGAGCTTGAAAATACAATCGAACGCGCCGTCGTATTATCTGGTGGAGATTTAATTCGTTTAGAAGACGTCATGTCAATCGGGCATGAAGGCGTTGGGGAAAAGACCGAAGCAGGTTTTAATTTTACCAATAGCTCAACTTCAAAAATTCTAACGGTTGAAGAGCTTGTAAATAAGTATGTTCAGCATGTTCTACAATTAAATCACGGTGTTAAAGAGAAAACGGCGCGTGACTTGCAAATTGACCGTAAGACTTTGTACCGGCGCTTACGTGAGATTGAGCATGACGAGACGGCCACGTCATCAGGTGCTGTTAACGGAAGTATGAATGCGGGACGAGCTGCTTTAAACTAGGCTAGGGTCGCGCTTCTTACGATGATTGAATGCCCCCAAGTGGAAACGCTTGGGGGTTTTTTTTTGGTGGGCTCTGGGGCTTGGGGTGACGTGAGTTGCGTGGCTAGTTGGTGGTTGCTTGGTGGCTGCATGGTGGCTACCGCCTCATTGGGGTTTTGGGTCTTTGCGATTTTTTTTGGTTCGTTGGTACAGGATGAATTCTTGTGGGAATTCATCCTGCCGCTTTGGGGCGGGGATTAGAATCGGATACTTAATGTGGGGATTTTATCTGATTTTTTTTTGAGTTGGGCTAATTTGAATTTATTTGGCTTTTAAACTATTAATCCTGAAGTTCCGATTGGAAGTTCAGGATTTTTTTAGGGAGGTGCGAGTGGCTGGAATTTTTTTTGAAATGACTATGGGAGTGGTCGTCTTCGTTTTTTAGATTCTTGCTTAAGCGAATCTTTGCTTTTTCCAGTCTGAAATTTTTCCTAGGACTTTGTTCTTTGCTTCTTTGATTGAATTAACTGACGTTAATTCTTTTGCTTCACAATAGAACTTTCCGCAAAATGATTTGATATCTATGATTGTGTGGAATGTTCCATCTGCTAATTTATTTACGATCATAGATATATTTGAATCTGCCGGTGCTAGGTCTTGAACCATTGAGAAGTAATTTGCGCAAACCTGGTGATCGGCATAACTTGGGCTGAAATGCTTGAATTGTAACTGATTATTCGTCATCAAAACTCCTTCGTGGATTCATTGTTGTCTTGTGTTTATATTCTGGGTTCAACGTGGATTGCTTACTGTCAAAATGCAAAGTTTTAATTTGCAAAAAACTAAATTACAAATAGAGACCCGGGATTCATGGGGTTTAAGCCCAAGTCCCTGCAATTTAGTTATGCTATTTAAGCAGTTCCGTAGCGATAAGTTGTTTCATCTTCCATATAGTGGCCAAATGATTCAAGTATTGCGCTTAGTGGTTGAGATTTTGAAACGAAACCAACGTAATTAAAATGCTTAGTACGTCTTGGTGGGCATTCGTTTTTCTTTGAAGAAGAAAAAATCACAACTGGAACTCTTTGGCGATCCCATTGGATTGGCAAAGAAGGCTCTAATCGAAGGCCTTTTTCTGCTTGTACAAGCGTCTCGGCGCCATTCAATGCAGGTAACTGCCAATCTAAGATAATCATATCGTAGAATTTCTCTGTCATTAGGTTCATCGCTTCAAAAGGATCTTGCGCGATATCAATGATACATGAGTATTTTTGTTTCAATGATTTGCTAATTAAAGCGCTCATGTCGGGATCATCTTCGATCATCAGAATCTTTTTAGACTTTTTATAACTTTTAAAATTGGTTTTAAATGTCTGTAGGATTGGATTGTTAAATCGGCTCATTGGTAGAATCGTGATATTTTCTGTGGCTGCATTCATGCGTCCCCCTCGTAAATTTAGACTATTTATTAATCTTTCTAATGGTCATTGCAACCACAATGCCAACTTTAATTCGTCTGAGTTTCTAGCAGAAATAGTCATGGGGCAAATTTGATCATGCGTTTTGGGCGGTCGCCCGATAAGCCCCGGGGTTATTGATTTCCAGGGCAGTTTACAGAGGAGAAAATAGAATACTCGACCTAGACCAGAGTCGCTTAACGTTGGCTTGCAATCTTTTTTAGGTAAGTTTCAAATCGATTTAAATTTGATTTCAGCTGATCAACATCTTTTTTTAACGCTAAGTTTTCCATCTCGATCGCAATCTTAGCCAATTCATCAAAGCCAAATGTAGCCGCGTTGCCCTTGATCTGATGTCCGACTCTTTCAAGAATCTTGAAATCAAGTTTTGATACGGCCGTACGGCAATCAACTAAGTCTTGCTTCCGCCGCTCGACATACTTCAAGCGTGCATCCAATGGAATATCAATTTTTTCAGGCATGTCCGTTCTCCTCTAAAATGATTAAGATCTGTTTAATTAACGTTTCTTGCGTAACTGGTTTTGTAATCAGAGCAACACAACCTGCGGTTAGGCAATTGTTTTTTTCTTCGGGCGAGGAATGAGCGGTTAACGCGATGATGGGCTTGGTATAGCCTTTAGCCCTAATACGACGGGTCGCTTCTCTTCCGTCCATTTTTGGCAGCTGAATGTCCATGAGAATAAAATCGTAAAGTGAGTGATCAACTAAATGAACGGCATCTTCGCCGTTATCGATCACGTCTGAAATCGCTCCGGCCGATTTTAAAAAGTACTTAAAGATGGCTTGGTTGTCTTCGGAATCTTCGACAATCAAAATTTTCTTATCGGCTAGATTTTTTCGAGACTGGTTAGTGACCGTTTCAACCGTATGTTGAATAGGCTTTAGCAAATTCATCTTCCATTCGACGCTATTTAAATCACCGCAAGGGATGACTAGTTCGAAAATTGAACCTTTGGTTAATTCACTATCTAAAAGATTTACATCTCCGCCAAACTGCTGCGCTAATCGTTTAGATAATACCAGGCCTAAGCCGACGCCGCCGAAACGACGGGTGCTTGAGATATCGGCCTGTGAAAAAGATTGAAAAAGTCCCGGCTGTTCGCGCTTCGCTATGCCAATACCGGTATCGATGACCGTGCATATAAGCTGGCTATCAGTTCCATCCGCCGAGCGTTGGCACTTAACTTCTAATCGGACCGAACCCTTATCTGTAAATTTGATCGCGTTTCCGATAAGATTAATAAGAATCTGCTTCACCCGGGATTCATCGGTTTCAATTATGACCGGCAGTTCATTAATGCCTTCAACTGCAAACGATATTCCTTTAGCCTTTGCTCTCATCTCCATGACCCATTGAATTTCTTGTATGATAGAAAGCAGGGATATTCTGGTTTTATTAATATAGATGCGCCCGAATTCAACCTTCGAGATATCAAGAATATTGTCTATAATACTTGTTAACTGCAGACTATTTTTTTTGATGCTTTCGAGTAGGAAATTTTTTGCCCTTGGTTCGACCGTATTGCCAAGTATCTCTGAATATCCCGTTATCGCATTCAGGGGCGTGCGGATTTCATGGCTCATGTTGGCTAAAAAAGCAGTTTTAACTTTATTAGAATCCTCGACCTTTTTGAATAAACGTGAATTATCGATGCCGATTCCAAGTTGAGTAACCATGCTTTCAATAATTTCTAAATCATTCTCTGAATAAAGCTCTTTATTTTTTCGGCCTAGAAATAATAATCCACACTGCTTGAATTCACGTGAGGGAATCGTGATAAAGATCCAGTCCTTGAAATCATCTGGACCACTTAAAAATTTTGAAAAACGCTCTTTCTTCATATCTTCATGCTTCGTAATTAAACTTTGCGGAAAAATTGTAGAAAGTTGGGATAAGGTTAAATAATCTTTGGGAAGCTCAGTCTTGCTGAAACCAATGGCCGCATGGAAATCGACTATCTCGGGATGATCAGTCGTCGAGCTGCAATATAAAAACGCGTTGCTCGAGTGGCTGATTTGCAAGCTAGCCTGAAAAAAGTCTTCGATAAGATTTTTTAAATCCAGCTCGAGGGCAGTGGCCTTATTGATGTCATTGAGTCTCTTCAGTTGCGCCGTCTGTGCACGGCTAAGTCGAACGGTCTCTTTCATGGCATCTTTTGATTTTTTTTCTTGCTCGAGTAAATTTTGAGTTTGCTTAAATACACTTAATAACAACGCGATAAAAATAATTGATGCAAAAGCGACGGTGTTCGCTAAGTATAAATCCCCAAAATTGAAAAACGGTGGGAAGGGAGTGACCGATATTTTCCATTGCTGCCCGTACACATCAATGATGCGGGACTTATAAATTGCATTCGGCTCATCCGGCGCGTCTATTCTTTTATAGGCTAATGTTGCGGCCTTGCTTTCGGGATTAATGACCTCGATCGTATAATTTATTCTTTCATCATTTGAATTTGGTTTCCCGAAAGTTCTTTCAAAAAAGTCGCGAAGGCGTACCGGAATAAAAATGACCCCTTTAGCATATTTCGCTCGCGCTTCCTGGGTCGAAGGGATTTCAATCCGATCGTAAAATGGAGAAAGTAACATCACAGAATCCTGGGGATCTGGATCGCCCCGTAAATCTGAGTGAATGACGGGAGTCATCGCTATTCCAGAGTTTTTGATGACCTCTCGAATGCTTGGGCCAGCCGTTTTATCGGCGAATAGGTTGTAACCAAGTAATTGGCTTCGACGCCAGTTCATCGGTTCGACCATTGTTATAGGTGCGTACTGTTCATTTTCGGTCTTTAAAAAATTAGGATGAAAAAAAGGACGATCTTTATTTTTTGTTAAAAAGCTATGGAGTTCGTTTTTGCTAACGATTTCGATGTAACCAATTCCTTGCAAGCCATAATTGATTCTTTGCACTTCAATGCTTTCCGCTAATTTGCGGAATTGATTCGGGTTGGGAACCCCTTCTGTGCGAAAGTAAGCTTGAACGTATGCTAAGGTTCCTGCGTAACTATTCAAATTATCTGAAACAGTCGATGCCACATTTTCAAGTTCGTTCTCTAGGCGAAAGTTTATATTCTTTTTAATGGCAGAAGAAAGATAAAGCCAAGTTCCGAAAGCAATTATTGCGAAACACGAAATAAGAAAACCAAAGATTTTTTTATTATATAAATAATTAAAAATAATTTTCACGATTCTTTGATTTATGGCCACTTCGTTTCCCTCAAAAAAGTGCTTAATATATAATCTATATTTTTATCATACTGCTATATTCGCATCAAAAAGAATTTTTGCAGACTCATCGCTTGGGGCAATTATGAACAAGACTTTCGGGTTCATGCTTATAGATTCGACTTTCATTAAAAAAAGGCAAAGATAGACGACTCATGATTCTTTAAACATTTCAGCATTAATGCCCCGAGTTTGGCGCATTTTTCCTACAACCAAATAGGTAGATCAACAGATAGCTAATTAAAACATTGGTCAGCTTTTTGCTTTCATTAAATATGAAACGAATGATGGAGCTGGGTAACAATCAGTCAACAAGCCAGAATAAAGACCGGCAAAACAAAAAGGAAATACATGATCATCGATGCAACTAAAATAGATTATTTTTCAGAAATATTGAATCGTACTGACAAGAAAGCTTCGAAAAAAGTTAAGAAAGCTGAATCTAAGAATTTACGTGCGAATGCGCAAAGTATTGCTTCAAAAAAAGACTAGATCAGAAAGCAGGAATTATGAAACTTAAATCTATTATTTATTTCGCAGGAATTTTGATTATCAGCGGTACGTCTTCCGCGGCCGAAAAAAAAGCCGATAATTCTGCAATCAACGATCGTGACAAATATTTGCATGAGTATACGGCCGAACAGCAAGGTATGAATAAAGAAGATACAGACATGACTCGAAGAATTCGCCGAGAAATTACATCTGATAAAAGTCTTTCGACGTATGCCCACAATGTCAAAATTATTACGATGAACGGCCAGGTTACTCTGAAGGGCCCGGTTCGGACGGCGGCTGAAGCAAAACTGATTGTAAGTCGTGCTCAGAAAATTGCAGGTGTATCTAGTGTGTTGAATCAAATGGACATCACAGTCAAATAGACACTGAAGAAAGCATGGAGAGTTTTATGAACCACAAAAATAACAAGGCTGTTTTCGGAATCTATAAAACACGCGGAGCCGTTGAAAGTGCAGTGACAACACTTAAAACGAATGGCTTTCGCACGAGTGACGTTTCCGTTTTGCTACCTCAGTCAGATGGAGCTCAGGATTTTATTCATACTAAAGGAACGAAAGCACCAGAAGGCGCGGCAACTGGGGCAAGTACGGGCGCAGTTATTGGTGGCGCGCTTGGATTATTAGTAGGGATTGGCGCAATTGCCATTCCCGGATTAGGCCCATTTATTGCGGCTGGTCCGATTATGGCTTCCCTTGCTGGAGTAGGTGTTGGCGGCGCGGTAGGCGTTGTAAGCGGAGCCCTCATCGGCCTTGGGATCCCAGAATACGAGGCAAGACGATACGAAGGTTTTGTGAAAGATGGCGGAATACTTTTATCGGTTCACGTTGACGATTCAAATTGGGCGGCGAAAGCAAAAAGTATTTTAGAAGTGACCGGTGCGAAAGATATATCGATTTCGACTGAACTTCATAGTGATTGGGAAACTTTTGCTCCACATCGTCATGTGACAGACGAAGAGCGAGAACGGATGTTTTAATTTTTTTGTATAAGCTTTGCTTCAATTAAAGAGCAAAGTTTTTTTTTAGTAATGATCAAAACAACGTAATGAAGGAGAAAGTGACTTATGAAAAAAATAACAGTAATTGCATGTGGACTTGTATTGGGGATGGCTTCAACTTCGGTTGCGCAATCAACGTCAACCACAACGGAAAGATCAACAACGACGGGAACGACAACGGGTTCTACCTCAGCAAATCGTTCGGGTTCAACTTTAGGTACGGCAAGCGAAACTGGAACTGATTATAGCACAACGGGTGCACCAGAAACAACTGGCGCAGCGACGCGTACAACGACAGATACGACGACCGCAACGACTTCTTCAGCTCCGACAATGTACGGTGCTCAAGACAACTCTTCAACGACACAGTACACAAGTGATTCAACATCTGCATCACGTGGCGGAATGTTCTTCGAACCAATGATTTCAGTATTACGTGAAGATACTGATATCAGTGGAGTTGGTGCTCGTGATAACAGTGGTGCAAACACTGAAGGTTACGGAGTTGGTTTACGTTTCGGTGGCCATTTGTCTGAGATCGTATTCTTAGGTATCGATGGACGATATGCAAACATGGAAACTGAATCAAATTCATTCAATGCAGGCGCACGTTCAGACGTTTATAACGTGGCCCCAGTTATTGGAATTCAGACTCCAGTTTTTGGTGTTCGCTTAACAGGAGCTTACGTAGTTGCCGGTGAAAATAATCCTGGTGTTGGTGCTGAAGGCGCAAACTTTAAATTTTCTGAAGCAAACGGCTGGAGAGTTGGTGCTGGAGTGCACGCGGGTCCAGTTGGAATCAGCGTTGAATACCAAGATTTAGCTTATAACCGCACTGATATTCAATCAGCAGGTTCATTAGCTGCTAACGCAGGTGATGTTGATGCAGGTACTCAAGGTTATTCATTAAATCTTAGTTTTCCAGTAGAACTATAATTTAAAATAATCATCTAGAACTGAACGACAAACATTTTCGTTATAAAAAGATCTGCTTTTTGCAGATCTTTTTGTTTCTAAGTCAGTAAAAGGAAAATTCCATCATACCGAGCCCGATGTCTTTCATGCAAAGGCTCCTGAATAGCGTGGTTAAATTCCACATGTCTAGGCGGGGTTACCTCAAGAATGCCGTTGTTCTCTGTCACAACGGCATTTGGTTCGGTCTGGGGTTTGCTTCTATTAAAGACACATCAGCGAAAAACAAAAATTATATAGTAGGGGGACCCATGAAAAATAAACCAAATGAAAATCCATCTCTTCGCACTGAGTGGACACAACAACACTCATCGGGACCGCAAAATTCTGGAGACAAAAAAAATGTTGGTCGAAATGTTGTTTCTAACCAGCTACGCAGCGATAGTTACCGCGGGACTTCGCGTGACGAGGTTGATCTAGACGGAGTCGAGCCAAAGCCCGACTATGACTATCAAGACCATGAATCATATCAAGTGCCGACCCGAAACTCGCAGCTTGGCTACGCCCCCATTGAACAGCAGCAAGCAGATCAAGAAAAAGAGACCAAAGTAGAACGAACCCATCAGGAAAAATAGGCAATATGTAATACAATGCCATGGAGGCTATATGTTTACCCAAAATGAAAACATCGTATCAAGGGCACCAGACGTGTTTTCTGTTTTAAAACAGCAGCACGACCAGTTGCGAAGATTAATCAAAGTATTGAAAGATTCTTTAGCTGGTCCCAGTGAAAAACAATACCACCTCATCCAATTTATTGAATTACTTAACGTACATTGTAAAGCAGAAGAGCAAACTCTTTATCGCGTACTAAAAGATATAAGCGAGTCGCAAAATTTAACGTTCGAGGCCTTCGAGGATCACGCCGTAGCAAAAATTCTCATTGATGAACTTAAGGATGCAGATTACGAAAATACGTGGAGCCCTTTTATTGAAGCGAAAGCAAAAACTTTAGCTGTAATCACAGAAACTCATATGCTCGATGAAGAAAACGTAATTTTCTCTGCCGCACAAAATCTGCTAACCGAGGAAGAACTTCGAATTATCGGTGAAGAATTTAATTTGGCCTATAATACAAAAGAACTATTCAAAATAAAAAGAAATCATACGTTAGATTCTTTTTATCTGTAGTGTTAAACGAATAAGGGCTATAAGAAATAATATTGATTATTTCTTATAGCCCAAAAAATTTTGCTATAACTGAGTCAAGTTAGTGCTGTAGATCGAAGCGCTTCGCTCTAAAATAAAGTTTTAATAAGCGCCAATATCTAAGCGAGTAGCCTCGAACCTTTTCAGAAAATGTGCAGCAAATTTTACCATTTAATATAATAAAATCTTGATTCGAAGTCTCAACATTTCCGCCATCATCTTCCCAAACATTAATCTGTCGATCGGTTGGTTTTTTTGCTTTGCGCTGTAGAAATCGAGCAAATAGTGAATCTGGTGAAACATAAGTTTTATTTGTGCTGTTCATAATTCCTCCCCATTTACTATTAGATAAAGCAACTGAAGTGCCAGCTGAGATCTAAACTATAGCATAAGAAACCATATATATTTCGTCTGAGTAGTCTAGCGTACATTATTTCCCCGGCGTTTATGAATCTTGTATGATATCATTTCTTAATCATGAAAATTTTGTTTACTTTGCTTTTAATGCTTAGCCCGTTATCTGCCTTTGCTAAAAGCGTTCATGAAGGACAAGCTTTCAGCTATTACCTTGAGAATGATTCGCGAGACCTGGGCGGGCCGGGCTCGGATAATTCGTATTCAAGTGGTACGCGATTATCTTATATTATGACAAGTGATCGCACTCCAAAGTGGGCTGAATCAATCGTATTAGCTCCGCAATTGCTAGATCCCAGTTTTAAAGTTGATTATGCAAATTTTGGAATTTCACTTGGTCACCAAATATACACTCCAAATGATATACGTGAAACTCAATTGATCGTAACGGATCGGCCGTACGCTGCCTGGCTTTATGTTGGGTTGATGGCGCAATTCAAAAACGAATCACGAAGCCATGTTTTTGAATTAGATATTGGAATCATTGGCCCCGAGGCAGGCGGTGAAAAAATGCAGAACGAATACCACCGCATTATTAAAAAATACTACGCTGAAGGATGGCGCCATCAATTAGCGACGGAGCCAACTATTCAGTTAAGCTACCAGCAAAGACAGAAGTTTATCGAGTTTCATGATTCAAAATATAGAAAATATTTTGATGCGCTTCCTCTTTATGGTGTCAGCTTAGGAAATGTGGCGATAGATGCCCACATTGGTGCCGTGATGCGATTTGGGATGAACTTACCGAATGATTTTGGACCACGGCGTGCATCAGCGACCGAGGGTGATATGTTTCTTGAACCGCAAACGACTAAGAATACCAGTGTGTATACATTCGTCGGAGCACGGGGTCTGGCCATCGCTAGAAATATTTTTCTTGATGGAAATACTTTTAAATCAAGTCATCGCGTCCAAAAAAACCCGGTTATGCTTGAAACCGAAATTGGCCTTGGATTGGCTTGGCAGGATTGGAATTTTGCTTGGCGATTCGTATCGCGCAGCCCCGAATTCAAAGAGCGAACGGTCTATAACAGCTTTGCATCTATTTCTTTATCCACTTTATTCTGATTGCGAATAGGGCGGTCCGCCTGCTCGTGGTGTTGAAAAATCCAAGCTTTGAAAGCTTCAATATACTTCGCAATTAAATCTTCGACGATGGTATCAGCAAGTTCACCCTTTTGATTAAAAGCTTTAGATCCATTTAAGTAAAACTCAGGTTGGCACATCGTATACGTATTCAAATAAGCAAGCACTTGCCGTAAGTGGTGTTGAGCGCCAAAGGTACCGATTGAGCCGATCGAGGCGCCGAGCACGCCGACAGTCTTTTTATCCCAAGAACTTTGCCCGTAAGGTCTTGAGCCCCAATCAATTGCATTCTTGAGTACGGCAGGAAATGAACGGTTGTACTCCGGAGTGATCATCAGGATCCCATCGGCGCTACGAATTCTTTGCCGAAGTTCTAATACCAAAGACGGCGGATCTAACTCAAGGTCCTGGCTAAAAAATGGCAGACTTTTTATATCAAAGTCTTCAAAATCAAGCTCATCTGAATGTTTTGCTTTTATCGCAACGAATAGCTTTTCGTTCAGCGAACCTTTACTGATTCCACCAACTAGGACAAGAATTTTGGGGTGAGGCATATAACTCCTTTTAATTTTGCATACATAAGTTAGCGTACTTAATTTCGCGTACTTAATTTTGTTTATAGCAATAATCGCGCCTCACGTGATCTTGATATGATGTGGCCTTTTTTTTTGCAATTACAGGTTAATTTACAATAATCGTGATTTTTTAGTTGCCATCGTTTTTTCGTGCGTGCGAGTGTTCAATTGTTACCTAAGTATAAGCTGATGATTGGTTCAGTGTTTCTACCGGGCCCCGTAAGGCCCGACTACAAAGGGGATTAGATGAAAAACGCACTTGTTTTTTCAATGGTTTTTGTTACGCAGGTTTTTTGTTTTGCTTTTCAGACCTTGGTTTCAGCAGAGAAAACATACTACGGCTCAGAATTTCATAACTCCGTCCTTGAAAACAGCAAAGATGCACAACTTAAAGAATCCCTTAAAAAAATACTTCGCTCGATTCATATTAGAAATCCAAATGGTTTTGATCAAATCGTTGAAAAGTGTGAATCAAAAGGTGGTTGTTACTCGCAAACATCGTTGGGTTATAATGCAGCCCGCTCTTTTCTTTTCGGTCATTTTTACTTAATTAAAGTCGATGCTGGAAATTATGGTATTACCGAAATGTATTGTAATCGAGTTTACCAGACAAGTGACTTCGGTGATGGTGGCCGTCCAGGCCCAGGGATCACTCCAGACAGCACAGTGATCAATACCGAACATACTTGGCCGCAGTCGCGCTTCACGGGCCGCTACCCTAAAGATTTACAAAAAGCAGATCTTCACCACTTATTTCCGACGGATTCAAGAATGAATTCAATTCGCGGCAATACGATTTTCGGAGAAGTTTCCAAAGACGTTGGAACGCTTGTGTGTAATGCCTCAAGATTTGGTACGGGTACGGCTGGTTCTCGCGAAATTTTTGAACCCGCGGATAACCACAAGGGCCGCGTCGCTCGCGCCTTATTCTACTTTTCAGTTCGGTATGATTTAGCGATTACGCAAGAAGAAGAGGTTGTTTTAAAGAAGTGGAATCAGGAGCATCCGGTTGACGCGCAAGAAATTACGCGTAATGAAGAAATTTATAAGCGCCAGGGTAATCGCAACCCCTTCATTGATTATCCGCAATTAGCACAAAAGATATCTGATTTTTAGATCATTTCTTGCGGGCTGACTTTATGATCTTAATCGGAGTCAGCTCAGTCAGCTTCATTCGCTTCTTTAAAATCAATCCAAACTCACCAATCTGAAGTCTAACGATCGTGGCTTTTTTGATCTCGAATTCGGTTTGATTCGATCGCGCGACGGCCCAGCTAACAAATCTTGAAAGCTGCGGATCGTGTCCGACGACTAAAATTTTTTGAAGATCATCGCCGTGTATTTTAAGCCATTTCGCGAATTCAATGGCCGGAGCACTATGCTTTAAAGTTGTCGTCGACATGATATTTAAAGTTTGCGTAGGGCCCAGGATTAGTTTTAAAGTTTCTTCGCTACGGGTGATCGCAGAGTGCACGAACAAATCGCATTCAGTTAATTCAGCAGCAAGAAGTTTTGCTAGCACTTTTGCTTGTTTTCGGCCTTTATGTGTCAGGCGTCTTGCGGCATCAGTTGTTTTAGGCTCTTCAGCTTCTGCATGGCGTATTAAAATGAGTTCTGGCATAACATGATCCTCTCTGAATCTATAATCATAGCAAGCAATTTAAAAGCCAATTTAATTACAAACACTTGTGTAGCAACTACCTTTAAGGAATAATTTATTCATGGAAATGAATCATCTTGGAACTTTATTCTTCGGCCTGGCATTGCTTCATACATTTTGCGTTTCTTTCTTTGCAAAACTTGCGAATAAATATCCGGAAGGGTCAGGACGGGAAGCATTTTTTCATTTACTATCCGAAGTTGAAGTTGTTTTTGGATTTTGGGCCTTTATTTTTCTAGCCACTTGGGCTGCACTGGCTGGGTTTAAGCCTGTCATCGATTACCAACAATCTTTAACGATGACTGAGCCTCTGTTTATTTTTTGTATTATGATTCTGGCATCGACACGCCCGATTGTAAGTCTTGCGCGACAATTTATTCTTAAATTAAGCGCAGTTATAGGCCGCCTGGTCCCATTTGATCTCGTGATCACCCAGTTCTTCGTTTTATTAACTGTCGGGCCCCTGATGGGTTCTCTGATTACCGAACCCGCGGCTATCACGATTGTTGCGCTTCTACTTTATCGAATGATTGATAAAAATAAACTGGATGAAAAACTGTTGTACGGCATCATTGGATTACTTTTTGTGAATATTTCAGTTGGAGGGGCGTTGACGCATTTCGCGGCGCCACCAATTCTGGTCGTGGCCAGAACATGGGGTTGGACATTGTCGGATGTATTTTTATATTTGGGTAAAGCATCGATTGCGACCGTTTTAATAAATACATCACTTTTTACTTTGGTTATGAAGAAGCGAATGGTGCAATCTTTGGTTCAAGTAGAAAAAGACAATTATCCGGTTCCGGTTTGGGTGACAATATCCCATCTTGTATTTTTAGTTGGTGTTGTAGCAACCGCGCACTATACGCAAGTATTTTTCGGATTGTTTTTAATATTTATTGGTTTAACGACGGTTACAAAAAACTACCAAGACGGTCTTAAGTTTCGTGAAGCTTTTCTGGTCGGATTCTTTTTGGCGGGACTGATCGTTTTTGGCGCTTTTCAACGGTGGTGGCTTGAACCGCTTATACAAAGCTTAACCGAAAAAACTTTGTACTTTAGCGCGATTGGATTAACGGCGGTCACAGATAATGCAGCCCTGACCTACTTAGGTTCGCAAGTTCCTTCGATGACAGAATCTTCAAAGTGGGCGCTCGTGTCGGGGGCTTTGGTTGGTGGCGGTTTAACAATTCTTGCCAATGCGCCGAACCCCGCGGGTTTTTCAATATTAAGTGAAAAATTTCCGGACTCAACTCTGAATGCGGGAAAACTTTTTTTGGCAGCTTTAATTCCGACAATTATTGCGGGAACATGCTTTTTTATTTTCGGAAAATTCTAAAAGTAAAAAAGCATGTTTTTGCGCTCATTACTTATCGTGTTTTTTATGCTTTTTCTTTTTCTTGGCCATCTCTTTCATATTATGTTTTTCATCGTGCTTGGGGACTGTCGTTTCGGGCTGGCCGACGACCGCGGGCTGAGTTGTTAAGTCTGTAGCGGCTGCTGGCTCAGTGGCATGAACGGTTGATGCAAAGGCAATTGCAATGATGGTCGACGCTAACTTCATGGATGCTCCTTGGGTAGGGTTAAGGCGAAAATGCCCTAAGCCTGTAAACTGAGGTTAGCAGGGCTTCATCCATTAGCTACACGTTTTTCATCGTCAGTTGAAATAGCACACCCGGAACACCTGGGGATTGAATGATTTCCATCTGGCTATTGTGCAAAGTCGCAATTTTTTTCGCGATGGCTAATCCTAATCCAAAACCTTGGGTTTTCCCACTTGGGTTCACCCGGCTAAAGCGATTGAAAATCGTTTCAAGCTGGCCTTGCGGAATACCAGGTCCATGATCGCTGATCTCAACCGTCGTAATATCAGTTTGCCAAATAAGCCGAACGCTGACGTCGGCCTGGTGCGGAGAATATTTAATCGCGTTTTCAATGATGTTAAAAAACAAGTTTGCCAGTAAGTCCGCATCACCCAGTACGCGCGGACGTTCGGCTTTTTCTTGAATTTCAAATTTAATTTGAATTTCTTTTTTAATGGCGATTTTTTGGCAACGGCTAATAACATCAAGTAATACTTCGTCAACTTCAAGTTGGGTGAAGTTCGGTAGGTCACTGCCGGCATCAATTCGCGCTAACAGAAGCATATCCTTTACAATTTTAGAAAGATTATCGACTTCTTGAAGTGCACTATCCAAAAAGTTAGGGTCTTTATGAGTCGTCTTTTGCTGTATTTCAATTTCACCCCGAAGAATAGTGAGTGGAGTTAAAAGCTGATGTGAAGCATCGGCCACAAATCTTTCTTGCGACTGAAATGACTTTTCAATTCGATCAAGCATTTGGTTCTGCGTTTCGGCCAGCATTCTTATTTGATCATTAGCGATCGGTACGGGGACCCGCTCGGTTAAATTTGTGGCATCGATTCGATTTGCTTTTTCGATAATTTCTTGCACGGGCCGCAAGGCTCGCGAAGAAAAATAAAGACCTGATATAATCGCAATAAGTAAAACGGCGGGTAAGCCAAAAGAAATAATAATCTGTAAACGGTCTAGCTGACTTTCAAATGTCGACATTGGAACTGCAATCTGTAAAAAAAGCGAAGGTGCGTTTACACTGTCTAATGGAAACGTCACAAGGCGGTAAGAGAAAGCTTCGGCTTCAGGTAGATCGTCCGTTATATTCAACGTACGATACGAAGAATCCTCACCTTTTTTTATTTTTTCAACATCACTCTTGTAAGGAAATTTAAAGCCGCCAAATTCCCCACTTTGAGTGAGCACTTCGCCCGACACGTGGCGCACCTGGATCAAAGCCGTGCCGGATGGGAATGGAAAAATTTTCCCCTCATCAACTTTCAACGGTGGAAAAAGTAAATCATTTTTTGGACCGATATCAATATTTCTAGATACGTCGACGGCGTAATTGTATAAAGCATTATCGAAATCTTGCAGTAACGAATCATTTAGTGAGTAATAAAGAAAGCCCGAGAATAAAATTGTCGTCGATCCGAAAATAACCACAAAAAGGCCCGTTAGCCGGGTGCGAAGGCTAAGTTTCTTTAAGAACGTAACCAACGCCAACCACCGTTTGAATCAGTTTCTTACTAAAAGGCGCATCCACTTTTTTACGTAATAAATTAACATAAACATCAATCACGTTGCTCTCAGAATCAAAATGAACATCCCAAACATGCTCGGCAATTGAAACTCGACCCAGAGGCCGCTCGGGATTTCGCAAGAAATATTCGAGCAACGAAAATTCTTTCGCCGTTAAATTAATTTCTTGCGACTGCCGGCTTACTTTTCGGTGAACAAGATCAACTTCAAGGTCAGAATATTTAAGGATTGAATTGACTCCACCCTTGGAATTATTTCTTCGCAGCAGGGCACGCACGCGGGCTAAAAGCTCTTCGAAAGAAAATGGCTTCGTTAAGTAATCATCGGCACCTGCGTCGAGTCCGTGAACTTTATCTTTCGTCGTTGAAAGCGCAGTTAACATAATAATCGGGCCCAAATAACCGTCTTGCCGAATGTGGCGGGCCGTATCGATTCCGCTTTGATCGGGCAACATCACGTCTAAAATCACAAGATCATATTCACTACTGGCAATGTAGGACTCGGCCGCAGACCCGCACTCGGCGATATCGACCGAATAGCCGACTTCATTGAGGCCTTTTTTTACGAACTGTGAGGTTTTTGGCTGATCTTCTACGACAAGAATTCTCATGCGACTGATCCTAAAGTGCTCACACCTAGAACTCAAGCATCGAAATTCCGGCTGCGCGCAGCGGACTGTGCGTCCCGAACTACGCGTCCCGGGCTGATTTACGCATTTTAAGCAGACTTGGCGTAAACAGAATTAAAACCGAAATCGCGGTCAGTATAAAAGTAATCCAGGCTTGGGGCTTTAGGACTTCATTGAAGACCCAATAAGCAATTACGGATGCGATCATTGGTTCGATCAGTTTCCCGCATGTCATCAGGCTTAAGTTCATATAGTTGACCAAATAGGTCAGGCTGAGGTGGCCAAGTAATGTGGGTAGTAATACTAGACCTGCGACAGCGACCCAAGAAATATCAGAATATCCTACAAATTGTTTTTCGGTCATTAGAGCCATTAGTCCGAAAAAAACGGCGCAGGTCGCGTATTGGAAAAATGCATAGATCGAGTTCGGATAGTGGGTGCGAGCTTTCTTTCCGGTTAACATATAGCAAGCGTATAGAAAGGCTGATAAAACAGCAGAGAGATCTCCCAAAAAAGAGAACGAATTGAACTCGATATGTTCAAAAGCTAAAGGGTATATACCGACGATGGCTAACCCATAGGCGAAACCTAATCGCAGGGTCATTTGCTCTTTAAAAAATGCGATCGCGCCGGCAGAAGACCACAGCGGGCTTGAGGCAAACAAGATCATCGTGTTAGCAACCGAAGTATTTTTTGAAGCGAACTTATAGGTCCATAAATGAAGAAAAAAGAAGAATCCTGACAGGAAAACCCAAATTAATTTCTGATCAAAGTCGGGCCAAGAATATTTTTTAGCCTTTAGATTACTGATAAAAATCCAGGCCGCCAGGATCAATGCCGCGATGAGAAGTCGCCAGAAACCAAGAACTTCCACGGGCATTTGATTGACCTTGGCCCAAGTCGGTGAAGTTGAAAGGCAAAGTAAAGCTAAAAAATAAAGCAGTGTGTGCAGCATGTTATGTGTTTGAAAACTCTAGGAATTCGATCATGCTTTAACATTGAAGACAACATTTAAAGTTTAAACGATAGTTTAGAAGATTTAAAGTTCAACGAAGGTTGGGCAAAATTTATAGTTCAATGAAAGGAACATAAAAAATGAAAAATGTTTTAGTAATCGCAGCTGCAGGTCTAACAATGACTTTGGCTCTAACAGGATGTAACAAGCCAGATCTTAAATCAGATAAAGGCCAAGCTTCATACGCAATCGGTCAGCAAATTGGCCAAAATTTAAAGGCTCAAAACATCGATTTCGATGAAAAGACTTTAGTGGCGTCAATGAAAGATGCTATCGAGGGCAAATCGCAAATGACTAAAGAAGATATCCAAAAGGCAATGATGAAATTGCAAGAATCTTCTATGAAGAAGCAACAAGAAGAAGGCGAAAATAACAAAAAGAAGTCAGCAGACTTTATCGAGAAGAACAAAACAGCTGATGGAGTTAAATCAACTGCTTCTGGTCTTCAATACCAAGTCATCACTGAAGGTACTGGCCCAATGCCTAAAAAAGATGACAACGTTAAATGTCATTACACTGGTACATTAATTGACGGAACTAAATTTGACTCATCTGTTGATCGTGGTCAGCCAGCTGAATTTCCAGTTGGTGGCGTTATCCCAGGTTGGACAGAAGCTCTTCAAATGATGAAAGTTGGTTCAAAGTACAAATTATTCATCCCGCCAGAATTAGCATACGGTCCAGCCGGTCGTCCTGGAATTCCTGCCAATTCAGCTTTAGTTTTCGAAGTTGAATTACTAGAAATCGTTAAGCCTGGAGCAGCACCTGCAGCAGCCGGCGCAGCAGCAAAACCAGCACCTAAAAAGAAGTAATTGAATGCAGGGCTTCGACTTTAAGAAAGATCCATTTGAAAATTTCTTAAGGTTACTACAAGAAGCCCAAGTGAAAGGGATCCCCGACGCAAATGCGATGGCCCTTTCAACCGTGAATGAAAAGAATCAACCCTCTGTTCGAACTGTCTTTTACAAAGGCATTGTTCGCAGGGGGTTTTCTTTTTATACGAACTATGAAGGCCGTAAAGCAAAAGACATTGCGGTCAATCCCAATGTTTCAACGGTATTTTTCTGGTCACATCTCGATTGTCAGGTTCGAATTGAAGGGCGGGCTGAAAAGCTAACCCGCGAAGAATCTGAAAGTTACTTTCTAACTCGTCCGCGTCTGAGCCAAATTGGCGCTTGGACTTCAAAACAATCTGAAAAAATTGAATCATTTGAAAGCTTCAAGCAAGAACTCAATGCCGTTGAAAAACGTTTTGAAGGCATCCAGGTCCCTTGCCCACCGAACTGGGGTGGATACCGAATCGAGCCTCGCGAGATTGAATTTTGGTTCGGAAAAGCGGGTCGGCTGCATGAACGCTTTATTTATGAAAAAAGTGGTACTGATTGGAATCGTTTTTTCAGGTCGCCGTAAATGAACATTTTGGTAACGGGTTTTAAACCATTTCTAAAAGATTCAATCAACCCCAGTGAGCGGTTAGCAAATGACTTAAGAAATTCTTTGGATATTGAATCTTTAATTTTACCAGTCGAATTCGCGAATAGTTTTGATATCTTAAAGGCCAGACTTCAATCGAAACCCGTCGATTTTTTAATAATGCTGGGCCAAGCAAGTGGTCGAAAAAATATTTGTTTTGAAAAAATTGGGTTAAATTGGGTTCAATCAGAACATCCTGATGAAAATAAATTTAGACCCACAACTGGAAAGATAAGTGAATCGGCTCCGCTTGCGCTGATGTCGAAATTTCCCATTGATGAGATCTATGCAAAACTTAAAGCCCAAAGTTTGCCATTCGAGATATCTTTTTCAGCCGGAACCTATGTATGTAATGATCTCTATTTTAGAGTACTCAATGAATTAAGTTTGCAAAAGGCCGTCTTCGTGCACGTGCCCTTAATCGAAGAGCAAAAGATGGAAAATTCGAACCAGCCTGTCTTAGCCTATTCGACTCAGTTATCAGCTCTAGTCGAACTGATAACTATTCTTCGAACTACCGAGTGTATCTAGGTAGGTTCTGATAAAACCGATTCAGATGATCATTGTAAATAGCTTGACCCTGCGGATCGTGCTGAAGATTATTTCCTAAAGAGCGAAGAAGTCTTTCACTCGCCCGAAGATCGCTGGCAATACGATTTCTAACGTCATGTGAAAATAACGCCGGTATAACATTAAACTTTCGGGTACCGCGATTTTTAAGCGTTACAATGTCAGTTAGATCGAAATCATACGGAAAAATAATCCAGTCGTTCGAAGAACGTTGAATCATCTTCATGTTCCAAAATAAACTTGAAGGGCGCCCTGCGCCGCCATCAACTTTCAAATTCCAGTCCCAGTTGCCGACAAGCGCTTCCGCGAAATAGATTAGAGCAACTTCATCCATCGTGACCCCAGGGGATTGAGCCACTGATTGGTAGGGAGTTTTAACTTCAGTCGCCCCGATACGTTTTAACAAAGAACTCATATCTTCTAAAAGCATAGCTTGATGAACGCCGCCTTCGAATTGTTCGCCCGTAGCTTCTTCGATATAAGATACCCAAGCACGGCGGGCTTGGTAGGTTGGAATATCGATTGTTTTTAACATTTCATAAACTAAAACTTCACGATGCGGAGTTTTGCCGTCCCATAGACGTCCCAGTTTAGAATATCCTCCGCGACTATCGCAGTGGGTTCCAATATTTACTTCCTTGTGTCCTTGAAAAATGGTGCCCGCAGTTTCACTTGAAGAAAAAATTAATTTAAATTTAGGGACCATGCACTCAAACACATCTTGGCTGCTGTTTCCGCGTAATTTTACTTTTGGATGCAACGTCTGCGTAGAACCATTTGCATTTCTTACGTGGATTGTGCCCTGAACCACTGTTTCGACTTGGCCCGGAGGTAGAGGGATTCTTGGTGATACACGGTCGACGAGTAGTCTTTCGAAAGGTGCTACGATTGTCATGTGGACTGCTTCGATGTCGTCGAAAAGGCCAGCGTAAACGTTGAGGTTAAAGGTAAATGCCAATAGAAATACGAAAAAAATGTTGTGTGTTTTCATGAAGAAATTCTTACCGCAAAAAATCAAAATCCGGCAACTTCTTAAAAGAGTCGCCTCATTTTATATGGAAAATTGCCTCAATTAGCGGGCTAAATCTAGAAAAACCTGTCGCTCGGTCGCAAAACCTTCATGACCTGAGCTGCTAAAATTGACATAGTTGATTCTTTTGCCAAGCGTCTTTACTTCAAGGCGAAACAAATCTTTTGGAATAAATGAATCAAGTTCGCCAGAATACAAATGCACCGGAAATTTATACTGTTCCAATTTTTCTTTCACAGTTGAAAGATGAACGTGGTTTACCTGGTGTCTAACTTTGTTTAAAAGAATTGCGTGAAGATCGTCGCGGTAGCCGAATTGAATGGGTGACAGGCACTCATTCAATAGCAAATCATTGCCCTTAATTTTTAGTGTCGATTCGATTTTATTATAAATGGCTTGGCAAATTTCACTATCGATTGGCTTAGAGCCAGAATCAATAACTCCGAAAAAATTTAATGCAATTGTTTGATACGCTAACGTTGATTCGTTAGTAGGTTGAATGTTGTGATAAACTGGAGCACGTGAAATATGTCTTTCAACATAAGTTTGAACTTCAGATTCGATAACCGTATTTGTTGGTACCATCGAAATGATCCACGTGCGTAAGCTTGACCAGTTATTTTGAAATCCTAATAAGCCCACAAGCGGAGATAAAATTTCATAACCACAGTATTTTTCACCGGCTCGATTTGAATAACAAGCCGATGGGTTCGAAAAATATTCATGTAGTTTTTTAAGACGAGCCCTGTCTTCCGGGTGCTTTTTTAAATACATTTGTAAGACGGTATACTGAGATAATATTCGACTGTAGGTAAAATCAAAGTTTGACATACCCAGCGCATAGCCGTGCGCAAGTGCTTTTGAAATTGATTGCGGATACATTGTTATATATCGATGAACGACGTAACCGCCGAAGCTTTGTCCGAAAATTTTCCACTGGCGATCTCCAATCAAAGTTTTTCGAATGGCTTCCGCATCGGTCACAATCCCGGCTGAACCATACCAACTTAACGTGTCCAATACTTCTGAAGAAGCTCCGGCTGGGTAAGGCGTCGAACACCCCGTGCCTCGCTGATCCATGTAGATAAAATCAATCGTCAAGTTTTTACCAGTCGAAGCTTCGGCTCTTTTACGAGTTTTCTCTAGTATGTCCATGATGCCATGGCTAGTGCCGCCCGGGCCGCCGTTAAAAAAGATCACGGGATTTTTTAAATTTGAATCTTTACGGTAGTAGTAAAATACCGGAACCGTTCGTCTAGCTTGCGGAGTTTCGGGAACGTGAATCCAGGCGAAATTGTATTTGTCTTCGATAGAAGAGATAAAATCGCGACAGTCGCCGGCTGCTCCGACCGGGATTTCATAACTGAATGCCGACAGTGCGAATGAAAGCGTAAGTAGTAGTAAAGTAATGTTCTTCATAATTCCCCTGAAGCAAAATCGGCCGCTTGTGATTAATTTATTGCCTAGCGGGTATATTAGAAGACCTTTGCGAAATTTGCCCGTGATACTTGGACAGCGTGGAATATCTCAATGTTTGTAAAAAGCTTGGTCAGTGCAAAAAGAGAAGAGTGTATAGGAGTTTTACGGTGTTTGTTGTTATTTTTATTAGTTATTTGGCCTGGTATTCAAATATTTCGCAATGAATGTCGTGCGGTAGTAGTGCGATGAAGGGGTACGCCAAAACAATTGAAACATAGATGAAAATCGAGGCCGGTACCGAGAATTGGCTTACGTAACGGATACGTGGCCACAACTCTTTAAGCGATAAGGTATGTAACGGAATCTCAGCCCTCGGCACAAAATTATTTTTTTTCAAAAATTGCCTTAACTGATCAGGGTTGAAGTAAGTTAGATGAGGCGACGGAAGATCTTTTTGCCATAACCGCTCCAAAGGTTTATGCATTCCAAAACTAGATAGCAATCGAGCCAATCTATAGAAAAAACCATTTGAGTTCGGTAAATTCAGAACGAGCAGGCCGCCTGGGTTTAGGTGATTTTGGCATGCTTGTATCGCCTCAGTTATATTAGGCAAGTGTTCAAAGACATCATTAAACACCATGATATCGAACCGCTCTAAGGGCTGACAGGCCTCCGGAAAATATCCGCGTCGGACCTCGATACCTTGTTTGGTAATCTGATCATCAAGTATTGGTCCTGATGAGGGCTCAATGCCTATACAACGTAGGCCCGAAGCTTCTGCGGTCAATAAAAACCATCCATGTGCGCAGCCTACTTCTAAAAGCGATGAGCTATTCCTAGGTTTTTCTTTTAGACAAAGCTTAATGCGATTCACTATAGTTTTAAAATTCTCCTGGCGAAGTGATTTTAAAGCGTCGGATCGGGTGCCTTCGCTCATTCGTTCGCTCGCTTTATGTGGTACGCCGACTAAATTTGAAATCAGAAACCCGCAACCTGAGCATTGCCACGTCCACGATTGCTGGGTCGTAAGCAAGTCGCCACTGCAAATAGGACAATTTTTATAAACCATTATTTTTTGTACTCCGTGTAATAGATTAGTCAATCAGTTAAAAGCATAAGGCTTTGCATCGCAACCATAATTGCGAATGCTCTTTTTCAAACTTTATAGTTAGATAAATGCATCATGATTGGAAACTGTAAAATTGCTATCGTAATTCCCTGTTTCAAATGCAGGGATTTAATAATGAATGTTTTAATTAAAGCTCCGGCTTTTGTCGATCGCATTTATGTAGTAGACGATGCCTGCCCCGAAGGAACTGGCCGCTGGGTCGGTGAAAATAATAAAGACGCACGAGTGGAAGTTATTTTTCAAGAAAAAAACGGTGGAGTCGGCGCTGCGGTTATGACCGGTTATCGGCTTGCATTACGTGAATCGATGGATATTTGTGTCAAAGTCGATGGTGATGATCAAATGGATTTGTCGCGCCTTGAATTTTTGATTCGCCCTCTTCTGAGGAGCGAGGCTGATTATGTAAAAGGAAATCGCTTTTATTACCCTAAATCATTGGACCAAATGCCAATGGTGCGAGTAGCTGGTAATGCTACTTTAAGTTTTATATCGAAGATTTCTACGGGATACTACAGCATATTTGATCCAACAAACGGGTATACGGCAATTCATCGCACGGCCCTGTCGATGTTAGAACTTGAAAAAATTAGTCAGCGCTTTTTCTTTGAAACTGATTTGTTATTTCGCTTAAATATTATTCGGGCGGTTGTCATAGATATTCCGATGAAACCTATTTATAAAGACGAGAAAAGTAATTTAAATTCGTTCGGTATTATTCCAAATTTTCTTTACGGACACTTCAAAAATATTTTTAAAAGGCTTACTTATTCCTATGTACTGCGCGGTTTTTCAGTGGCCAGCGTGTGTATCATCGCGATGGTATTATTAATTGTTTTTGGCGCGGCCTGGAGTATCTACTACTGGCGACAATCTTATCTAACCGGCATACCAGCAACCACGGGAACCGTGATGATCGGAGCTCTTGGATTGATTGGCGGATTCCAATTTTTTATTCATTTCTTTATGTTCGATATCGCCGAAAATCCAACACGGCCCCTACAAAAAATTTTTAACGACGATGAGCTTTGATCGATAGTTTTGGCTTGTGCAACCCGAGACTTGGGTAACACTTTGAACTGGTGTCCCCAGGAGGACTCGAACCCCCATCGACAGTTTAGGAAACCATTGCTCTATCCTGTTGAGCTATGGGGACATTTCGTTACGATGATCGGATATTATAACATCGTGCAGCTCAAAAAGGGAACTGTTACCTTTGGGGTTTTCTTCCTAATGGACGGCGCTTGGGGCGATGAGGAAGAATTCGGGGATTTCGATTTCGAAGGTTTCGCCGTCGTCGCTGAGGAATTCGTAACGGCCTTTCATGCTGCCTGAATTTGTGCGAAGTGGACAGGCGCTGTCGTATTCGAAGACTTGGCCGGCCGTAATGCGAGGTTGAAGGCCAACGACGCCCGGGCCCTTTACTTCTTCTGTGTGACCGAAAGCATCGGTGATGATCCAGTGGCGACTCATGAGCTGAGCCCCCATGTTGCCTTCGTTTTTGATTTTGATTTTATAGGCGAAAAAATAGCGGCTTTGCTCGGGGACTGATTCTGATTCAACGAACACCGTGGTCGTGGAAATTTGAAAGTCTATATTTTGCGTTCGTTTCAAACTCATAAAGTCAAAATCTCATCAAATGGGCAGGTTTTCAAGAGTAAAAAACAGGGGGTAATGATCGGACGGAAGTTTACCTTTAGCGTCGAGACTTGTCGGGGTATCTAGAGCAAATCCAAATTCATCTTTAAAACGGTAAGTCATACACGATTTTTTATTTAAGTAGGCATGCAGTGCTTGCGATAAAAAGCAGTAATCAATTTGCTTTCCTTCGATCTTTTGGCCATTTTTAATTTGATAAAATGTTGAACGTTTATCTAGACTTACCCCGGCTACTTCAAAAATATCTTGAAGATCGGTCTCAGAATAAATCGAAAGAAATTCAGCGTCGGTCGCAGGAAAATTTTCAAGCGCCGTCGTCGTTCCGCGACCGGCATAGCCATTCATATCACCTGCAAGAATAATCGACGCGTTCGAAAATTTTTGCTTAAGCTCTTTGTAAATTTGAATGGTGGTTTGCAGTTCTGCCGCTCGCCGCTCTGTTCCCCCAGGGTCAATGCGTTCGGGATCAAGTCGTGACTTCAGGTGGGTTAATAAGATGATAAGAAAGGGATCGTTTCGGTCGGTTTTGAATAGCTTTAATTCAGCGCAGTCGCGTGAGAAAAGCTGAGTTGTTGCTTTGACGGGATACCCATTTTTTTGCGAAACGGATTCATGCGGATATAGAAAATGAAGTGGGCGGTTTTTATTCGTACTCAGGTCAAAATAGAAATTTTGAGTCTTTTTTATCAGGAAGCCAACGTCGATATTTCGATCTGAATTACCCTCAATTAGCGCGACCGAATAGTGTGAATCAAGAAACAGATGGTTAAAGTTTTTTAAAGACTCGAGGCCGCCTACTTCACATAGCATCATGATATCAGGTTTATTTTCCTTGATGATGTTTGCGATTTGTATGCATTTTTGCAGTGGCTTATTTTCGTAAACCGAAGCCGAAAGTTTTTGCCATTGGGCTTCAGATAATTTTTGAAAATGAGACGGGATCGGGTGGTCGAAAAGTAAAAAAAGATTCTCAGCGTTAAACAGCCCAAACCTTAAATCAATTGGCGAATTAGAATGAATGGTATTACCAGTTGATTGCGATGTCATATATAGTGCAAAATTATATCAAATAATCAGGGGCATAGATAGGAGCTTTATATGAGCATGCAGTCAGTCTTAAATTCATTCTTTCAATTCGAAATCAAGCCGATGCAAAACCCGCAAGGTTTTGTCTATGTTTTAGGATCAAATAGTGAGGCCGCTCGTAAAAAAGAATTTAGAAAAATTGTCGATATACATGCACTCACGCATCAGAAGAAAGCTTTTGTTACGAATGAAAAAAGACTCACTCACTTCACGGGTTTGAGTGGACCCGTTTGGATCTTGCAAAATGCATCGATTGCGAAAGGTCAGCACGACGGACTTTTAGATGAATCAACTTATGGATGGTTTCGCGATCAAAGTGGTGGGCTTCTGGGGCAGTTTAAAGCGCAGTCAGCCGAGCAAATTTTAGTCAACCTGATCGATTGCAATGAAGAGACCGTACGCCCTTTCATTATCGGTCTAGAGTTGGCGGCGTACCATTTTCTTTCGGCTTACAATGCGAAACAGACGATGAAGATTCAAATCAACTTGCAAAGCCATGGCGCAATGAAACTGAATAAATCGTTCATTGAAAAGGCTCATCTAGAAGCGCGAGCAATTCAAATTGCGCGACATTTAGTAAATTTACCGCCAAATGATTTGAATCCGGATGGCTATGAAAGAATTGTAACCAAAGAATTAAATTTTCCGAAGACAGTGCAAATCAACGTTTGGGATCAAAAGCGCCTTGTGACCGAGAAAATGAATTTACTAGTTGCCGTCGGAAAAGGTGCCGATAGTCCGCCAAGACTCATTCATATTCGTTACCGACCAAAGAAGGCTTCAGCGAAAAAACCAATCGCTTTTGTTGGAAAAGGAATCACTTTTGATACGGGCGGATTAGATATTAAGCCGTCGTCAGGTATGCGGATGATGAAAAAAGATATGGGTGGCTCGGCCGCTGTATTAGCATTGGCCTACTGGGTTATTTATTCGAATTATTCAAGACCCTGCGATTTCTATTTAGCATTGGCAGAAAATGCGGTCGATGCGGCGTCGATGCGGCCCAGTGACTTGTATCGGTCACGTGCTGGCTACTTAGTTGAAATTGACAATACCGATGCGGAAGGCCGGTTGGTATTAGCCGATGCGCTGGATGTTGCTGTTACACAAAAAGGTAAAGACGAACCCGAGATTGTCGTTGATATCGCAACCTTAACGGGCGCAATTAAAGTTGCCCTGGGTGCAGATGTGGCCGGACTTTTTACCAACACAGACTCGTTAGCGAAGCAAATGGCTATAGCAGGGCAAAAAGCCGGCGAGCCCAATTGGAGAATTCCGCTTGTGCAAAAATATTTCAGTTCGCTTTCGTCTAATTTTGCTGATTTCAAAAATTCGGCCGACGGATTTGGCGGCGCCATCACGGCGGCGTTGTTTTTAGAAAAATTCTGTGGTGGGAAAAAATGGGCGCATTTAGATGTCTACTGCTGGAATGATAAAACCACGGGGGCGCTCGCGTTTGCAGGTGGAAACGGCCAGCCCGTGCAATCAATGATTGAGTGGCTGAAGGATGTTGAGTAGTTGGAATTAAATGACGATTAGAAGACTCACTGCGATTTTAATGCTTTGTATTTGTGGGCTGACCGCTTGGGGTGGAGTTTATTTTTTAGCGACGACCGGCCTAGATTCATATTCGAAAATCATTTTATTCGGAATGCCGTTGTTGGGTTGTATTTTGACCGTATTTTACTTACTGAATCGAATCAGCGCTGGCTATTTATTGCTGCCCATCGCATTGGCATACATCATTAATGCTTTTCGGCCTTAGGTAGCGTTTCAATACTTTCAGCATGAGCTATCTACATCTTCTCAATCAGCTTATGGATTTTTTCGGGCACCAGCTTTTTCCAAGCTTTATCTTTTTTCTTGATCATTTTATTAACGTCGTCAGAGTGAATAAACTCTTTTAGTTCATCGCAACCGGCAATATCTTGAATCATTTTGTTTTCGATGAAATGCGTATAAATATTCTTCACGTTAGGCTTTGGAAAAAAGCTCTTCGTTAGTAAACAGATCTCATTCGTTTTGTGTGGATAAATATAAAGGCGGGTAAAGCGGCCAAGAAGTTTTCCCATGCCTTCAAGTAAACCGCCGCTAAGGTCGAAGTAAAAACTTTCATCAAAAAGTTTATCTAGATGAGTGGCGCCGATAACGATGCCCAGTGGCTGCGTCGTCGAATTTCTGATAAACTCTTTTAACTGGTAGAACAACGTAAATTGAGTCACTAAGATCGGAATTTCTAGCTGCGTAATCATTTGGACGCGTTTAAACGCTTCGTCGGTCGACACGTGGGTGCCTTTAACCCGGTTATCAATCGTAAATTCAAAGATGCCCATGACATCACTTGCTTTCAAAGAAAATTCTTTTTTGAAATGATCTAAGCCACGGTTAAAAATATCCAGATGAGTGTTCGTAACCGGTTGAAAAAAACCTCGCTGGATCAACAAAGATTTACCCCATAGAAAATCTTGCGGATTTTGAGCCTTGCCGGCGGAGTCGATCAAACAAGCCTGGCTCCACTTTTTTTCAACAAGCATCAAATTGAAAAAGTTTTCGTTGAATTTTTTAAAAGCATCGCCGGTGAAGTAAACGACATCAATCGAAAGTGAACCTGATTTGATCTGGTCAAACAGACCATCTAAGAAATCTTCCTGACTACTTGTTTTGTAGAAACACGAATGCAACAAATTAACACCAAGTTTACTTAAGGTCTCTTGCTGTTGCAGTCTTTGGCGATCAAGCATTCGTACGTGCAACTTCACTTCTTGGACGGCCCCGCCCGGCGTAGCCTGAAATCGAACTCCCATCCAACCGTGGCAAGTTTTTTTTGAACCTTCAGAAGAGGTTGCAACGGTGTCGGCAAAACTAAAAAAACAAGTGTCTTTTCGGGTCCCACTGAGGCGTTCAACCAATTTGGAAAATTCGCGTTCAAGCATTTTATCCAGACGGGGTAGGCATACGTAGCGGCCCGATTTTTCTTTACCGTAAAGAATGTCGCTGTAATTCATATCATAAGCCGAAATAGTTAAAGCTATTGTTTGCGACGCCTTGCCGGCTTGAAAAAACTGGCGGGCCACTTCTTGCCCAGCGCCAATTTCAGCGAAAGTTCCATAGAATTTTGTATCTAAATTGATGTCGAGGGCTTTTTCTAAAATTGTCTGGGCTCGTGGAGCAATACTCATATGACCTACTTCTGCTGATAGTCAGTTTTAATCCAAGCGGTTAGGGCAAGGCTCATCGCCTTTTCAACTGGTATATCAATCGGTTCTAGTTGTGATTTTTCTATTAATAGAGTGTAGCCACCCAGTCCGTAGCTCATCGGAATGTAAACGGCCACTTTATTCTGACCGATCATATGGAAGCTTTGATTAAGACCTTCAAAGTGTTCACGGGTCACAAGCCCTAATACTTGCTTGCCATCCATCACCTGAACCAGCACCACTTTTTTTAGTGAGTCCGAGCTTTGACCTTTTGAGAATAGATGCATCAAATCCCTTAACGGTGAATAAACAATTTTGAATAAGGGAATTTCAGTTAGTTTTTCTTGAATTCGTATCAGCACGCCAGCCGTTACTAAGTTATTTAACATCAGGCCAAGGAAGAAAATTAAAAGCAATGTCGCCAAGAAGCCAAAGCCCGGATAATAAGAATTTGTTGGCAGAGCTTGTCTTAAAATATTACCCAGTAAATTTTCAACAATATTCACCCCGGCATAAACGATGTAAATTGTGACGGCGATTGGCAGAAAGGTAATTAAACCGCTGATGAAGATTTTCTGGATTTGTTTCATTGCTCTCATGATTCACGAGGTCAAAAACAGAGTCAAGAAGCCCTTTTGCGCTTCCTTGCGCCAAAATGACCTACTATGAATGCAATGATTTGTTTCAATTTTTAGTCAGAAAAAAATCTTTGATTTCAAATATTTAAATATATTTCCCTTAATGAGACACCAAAATGAAACGAATTTGAGCGGCCATATTCCATTTTGAGAGAATGATGAACCAAGCTTTAGTCCATATCAAGAGCCCCCGATAACTTCTGCATGAACAGAACGTCACCGGAATCAAAAGGCTCTAAATTTGGGTTATTCATTCTAATTAGTTTTAGCGTAGTTTCGGTTATCTGTGCAGAACAGGCCCAAGCACAAGTCGCTGGCGATCAAGCCGTGGCTGATGAATACATTGTTAAAATGAAATCCAAAACAGGTGTGAGTGCAAACAAAAATTTAAGTGCCGGTATGAAAACCATTAGTAAGATGGGTGTGGGCATTCAGATTAGACAGGCTTTTTGGGGTTCAGAGATGATGCATATCAAATCTAAATCTAAAGCTAGTATTGAAGCACTTCGAAGTAATCCAGAAGTCGAATTTGTTGAGCCTAACTATATATTAAGTGTCAATCCAACAGAAGTTCAAGAATTGGGTGTCGCCCATTCAGTTTCAGATGACTACGCACAGTCGAATTCAAATGTGCAGGTTATTGAAGCCTGGGCCGTTGCCAAACCTTATAATCAAGGTACAAGACCGATCGTTGCCATTATCGATACAGGTTTATCTTTATCACATAAACTTTTTGCTGACTCTAATGCAGTTTGGGTCAATAGCTCTGAATTAGCGGGCCTTCCGGGAGTCGATGACGACGGAAATGGTTATATCGATGATACTTACGGCTGGAATTACGTTGCTAACAGCCCCGATGTCACAGATGACGATGAGCATGGTACTCACGTTGCGGGAATCGTTTTAGGGGTTGGTCAAGACGTTCTAGCCTCTCCGGTGCGTGAAGCACGAATTCGAATTATGCCACTTAAGTTTTTAGATGCGAACGGATCAGGTACCACGGCCAATGCGGTGAATGCCATGTACTACGCGATTAACATGGGCGCAAAAGTCATTAATAACTCTTGGGGCGGTAGTTCGTATTCGCGATCTTTACACGAAGCCTATACTTACGCTTACGCTCACGGAGTTCTGGTGACGTCAGCCGCAGGTAACTCAGGCTTAAATAATGATTTCTTTCCTTTGTATCCGGCCGCGATTGATACTCCAAGTAATATTGCGGTGGCTGCTTCAACAGATTCAGATACCAAAGCCTCATTTTCAAATTTTGGTGCATCAGTTTCTGTTGCCGCGCCCGGAGTTGCGATTATTAGTTCGGTGCCAGGCACGGGCTGCAGTCAGCCGGGATGTTTTAAAATGATGTCGGGAACTTCGATGGCTGCACCGTTTGTGGCCGGAATGGCCGCGATGATTATGCGTGAGGCTCCACAGCTATCTGCTTATCAAGTTCGAAGCATTATTATTGCGGGTGTAGATGTATTTAGTTCGTTAAATACTCGAGTCTCTTCAAGTGGCCGGGTTAACTTATTAAAATCAATTCAAAGTGCTAAATCGCAAACGGGAACTCCTAGTTGGTCACCAAGTTATTCTCCAGTTTATAAAGCAGAGCGCTCGGTTGCATCAAGTGGCGCCGGAGATGCGCCAGCCGCGGGCGGTTGCGGTTTAGTTGCGAAGGCGATTTTTGATCAAGCCTCGGGTGGTCAAGGTCCAACGCAAGGATTAGGCGGCAGTGCGGCCGTGGTATTAGTTATGATTTTATTACCAATTGCGCTTGCATTACAGTTGCGACGAAAAACGATGGTGGAGTCTCCAGAACAACGTCGTCAGTATGCTCGCTACAACTTAGTTAAATCGCTTGTCATTCAAGTTGGAGATCAGGTTATTAATGCAGCTTCTGATAGCTTATCATTAGGCGGCCTCTCATTCGGAGTTGATCATAATACATTTCAAATTGGCAAAGGCGAAAAAATTAAAGTCAAAATCGCAGAACTCGATCACGAAGTGGAAGGCGAAGTTGTCTGGTGCTCTCAGAAGCAGTCATACGGAGTTCGCTTTTTAAATATTACTGATCAGTTAAAGGCACAAATGTCGATGTGGACAATAGGAATGCAGCCTTCTTGATGAAGGCTTGCGCTTTTAAAGTAAAGTACCTTTTAGAATCATACTCGCCATTGTAAAGTAAATAACAACACCGGTAACATCAACAATCGTTGCCACGGCCGGCGCTGAGGCTGAAGCTGGATCGAATTTAAATCGACGTAAAATAAACGGTAGCATCGAGCCCGATATCGTTCCCCAAAGAACAACGCCTAAAACAGAAGTAGCAACGGTCACACCGATCAGAAAATAGTGTTCGCCATACATTTCAAGACGCCATGGCCAGAAAAATATTCGCAGTAAGCCAATACCACCAAGACATGCGCCTAATACAACTCCGGTCGCGACTTCGCGAACGAATACTCGCCACCAGTCTTTGATTTTCACTTCACCAAGGGCCATGGCACGCACGATCAAGGTTGACGCCTGCGAGCCTGAATTTCCGCCTGAACTGATGATCAACGGTAAGAACATAGCTAGGACCACGGCACGGTGAATTTCATCTTCGAAATATCCCAAGGCACTGGCGGTGAACATTTCACCGATAAATAAAACTAAAAGCCAGCCGCCTCTTTTTTTAATCATTTCAAGTAATGAAATTTGTAAGTAAGGTGCATCCAATGATTCAACAGCACCAATCTTATGAATATCTTCAGTGGCTTCTTCTTCAACAACCTGAGCAATATCATCAAAGGTCACGATACCGACCATACGATTTTCGTTATCGATTACGGGCAGCGCCATAAGATCTTGTTTACTGAAAATTTGACCGATATCTTCTTGATCTAAGTCGACCGAGATTTTTACAATCTCAGTATGCATGATCTCTTCAACTTTTTTATTCGGAGCTGAGGCAAAAAGCTCACGAAATGAAACGACCCCGACAAGCTTTTGAGCAGGATCAAGAACGTAAGAATAATAAACAATTTCAACCTGAGTCTTAGCTTGAATTCGAATGTAACTAATTGCCTCATCGACATTCATATTCGGGCGTAGGCGAATGAATCTTGAATTCATCAAACCACCGGCTTTGTCTTCTGCGTAGGCTAGTAACGCCGAAACTTCGCGCTTCGTTTGTGGATCAAGTAACGACAAAAATTCTTCTTTTCGATCTGAATCAAGTTCTTGAATTAAATCGGCCGCATCATCGGGTGCTAATAGGCGAAACCAAGAGCGAATTTCAAGGGAATTCATCTCGGTGATAAGCTCAAGCTGGTCAGCTGGACTCAAATTTAAAAATAATTCTTCAGCATCTGTACGATCTAAAGACTCAAATTTTTCTTTTCTTTGATCGTAGGTAAGCTGAGGCCAAACGTCATGTGCCTGTGCAAGTGGTGTTTGTTCGATTTCGGTGGATGTGGCTGGGGTTTTGTTTTCGTCATCTTGCATGTTTAAAACCCCCTCGATGAAAAGAAATTACTCCTAATGTTTAAAAGCCACAAGCACTTCTTGAGGAGGACCTAATTTTTTCACATGGCCTGCATCAAGCCATAGTATCTGATTGCAGTCTTCAACGGTCTGTAGTCGATGGGCAATGCGAATTTGCGTCTTATCCGACAGAACTTCTTTAAGTGCCCGGTTCATGAGGGCCTCTGACTGAGGATCGACATTCGAAGTGGCCTCATCGAAAATAAAAATTTCGGCTTTCTGCAGAAGACCACGCGCCAAGCTTAAAAGTTGTTTTTCACCTTGTGATAAATTTTGTCCCTTTTCGAGCACCTGATCGTGAATTGAAAAGCGGATGCCAACTTGTTTCAGGATTTGTTCAATCTCTTGATTTGAAGAATTTTTGAACAGATCAAGATTATCTCGGATCGTACCAGAGATGAATAACTGATCCTGAGAAATAACCGAAAAAAGTGCGCGATGTTTTTCAACGTCAGGTTCGTTTTTTCCGCCGATTAAAATAACGCCGCTATGGATTGGGTATAGATGCAGTAATGCAGAAATCAATGTTGTTTTGCCCGATCCAGTTCGTCCGATGATTCCTAGCTTATCACCTTTGTTGAGGCGAAAAGAAACTGAGTTCAAGATATTTTCAGTGCTGGTTGGATATTTGAAATAAAGATTTTCAACTTGAATATGCGCTTGAGTTTCTGGATGGGACTCAGTCGCGACAATAACTTCTTTTCTTAATTTTTTAGGATGAGAAGTTGAAAAATCTGAATAGTAAGGAAGACTCATGCCCGGTTCAAGCGGAGATCGAATGTATTCGTCCATTTTCTCAACTCCGGTTAACGCTTCTTCGAATTGAGAAAACCATTCAAAAAACATTTGCAACGTGTACGTGGCAAGTAACGTTAAGCTTAAGATGACGCCGGCTTGGCCAATCCCTATCAGCTTAGCTTGAATAAGATAAATACAAATAAGACCATTCACGCCAAACAAAACAGTTGATAAAACATTAAGCTCTAAAGAAAAACGAGTGACGTGCCAAAAAACCGACCACTTACTTTTTAAATATTTAGTGTCGTATTCTAAAAACTTAGACATAAACATCTTCTCTTTATTATTCTCGCGAATAATTGTGGCCCCTTGAACAGTTTCAGAAAAATGCGCAACCGACGGGGCGCGGTTCGTCGACATGTCACGCCGGGCCGTCCGTAACCTCATTTGATTCTTCTTCAACAAGGCAAAATACAAAATTGTTGAAGCTAGAATAGTCAGAATAAAATACGAATGTACAAAAACCATTAAAATAACGATCGAGATTAAATCAAAAAAAATCGAAAGAAACTCGGCAAGCGGTCCGCCAAAAAGCCTGAACACATTGCCATAATCGCTTGAAAATCGAGTCGTAATTTTACCAACGGGTTGGCTTTCAAAAAAAGAAATTGGAAATCGAGACACTCGGTAAGTCGTCTCGTCATAAATACGCGATACTGCAAGCGCCGATAGTCGCGAAAATACTGTTCTAAAAAAAAGGGTCATGACAAATGCAATAATTAAAAGTATTGATAATTTTAAAAATAATGCTTTCAAATTTTCGGCGGTCAATACTTCTTGTTGATCTACAAATTGCCCGACCACCTGAATATTTGAAAGAATAAGAAAACGACCTAAAAAACCAAAAATGATCGTCGCTAGTATCTTAACAAGATAAGGTCGATATGCTTGCAGCAAAGTGTCGTAAATGGTTTTAGAATAGGCGCCTAATTTTATTCGCTTCATAAAAGCCCCGTTACGAACGATTCAAAACGCTTATCTTTAAGAAATTCAGCTGCTGCACCGTCGTAAACAATTTC
This sequence comes from Bdellovibrio sp., assembly GCA_043760925.1. Lineage (GTDB taxonomy): Bacteria > Bdellovibrionota > Bdellovibrionia > Bdellovibrionales > Bdellovibrionaceae > Pseudobdellovibrio. Next base: position 214,266 of record JAYUOK010000072.1, read on the forward strand.
ACCATGATTCATAAACAGAATGCGATCGCAATGCGGTAAAACCGTGAAGCGCTGGGTGGTTAACAGAATTGAATGCTTTTCGTTTTTCAATTTTAGAAATTCAGCAACTAGCTTTTTTTCGGTCGTGACGTCAATCGCACTCAGCGGGTCGTCAAGTAGCAGCAGTGATTCGGGATGCATCAATTGGCGCGCTAAGCTGACCCGCTGTTTTTGCCCTCCCGAAAGATTCACGCCGCGTTCACCAATCACCGTATCAAGCCCGTCCTGCACTCGGTCCAGCTCGAAATTAAATTGAGCTTTTGACAGGTTGCCCATGATTATTCCGTCATTAGCCGCGCTTGATTGGTAGTCAAAATTCATGTTGTCACGCAGGCTTGCGCTCATAACAAAGTGATCTTGTGGAACGTAACTAGAGGATTTTTTGTAGAATACGTCGGCCGTAAAAGGGGTCTCATTAATCAGTGACTTCATTAATAGCGTTTTACCAGACCCCACGGGTCCGATGAGCGCTATTAATTCACCCGGTTTAATTTGCAAATTGATGTCTTTCAAAATGGGCCGCTCATTAACGACTAAGCTAAGATTTTTAACTTCCAGAGTCAGGTGCTCACGACTGGGCTTCGTTGAAAGGCTCGATGATTCGTGATTTTTTAGATTCAGAAAGTCGGCTAGCCGGCGGTAAGATGTCCAGGCATCAAAAACAAAAGTAAAAAACCATGGAAGTTGGCGAAGTGGTCTAGATAAAAAAACGGTCGTTACCCACAACAAAGCAATCATGTCTGACTTACTTAACATTTGATCGTGAAACCAAACAAAAAATGCTAACACCGAAAGATTCAGCCAAAACGTAACGCTGGAAGAAATTGAATTCATCACTTGTCCGTTCGTGACCATAGCGATTCGATTGTTCGTTTCTTCTATGCGTTTTTTTATAATTTTATTTTCAAAACCTTCCACCCAATTTAATATTTTTAATCCGCGAATGTTCTGAATCCATTCATTCACTAATCCCATCCGGTCGGCGGCTAATTGCTTAAACTTGAAAAAGAATAACGACTGGCGATAAGCCATCAGCCCATTGATAAAAACCAGCACACCGACGAGGCCATAGCAGAAGTAAAGAGGTAGCTCGTAGAAGTAAAACAGAAATAGTGGAGTCAATATCAGTGGAAATAGGGTTGTCAGTCCGTAAGGAAGTGATTGCTCAAGCCAGACCGTCAGACTGGGAACATCCGTCGTATACATCGAAACGACTTCCCCAACAGATCGTTTTTGTAGCGTTAAGGGTTTTAACTTTAAATGTTGGCTATAAATTTGTTCGGCCAATTTCTTTTGTGCAATGACAGCTTCATGCTGACCAATGAACAGCGTTAACTGATGGAAAACTAAATAACCAAACGAGAGTCCAATACAAACCCATAAAAAGTCCGTAGAAAGCGAATCTGAAAACTGCTTTTGAAAATAGGGAAGTGCCAAACCAAAAATGGCCGAAAGGAGTGAAAGAAAAATAATGGCGAACCTAAAAAATAGACGATCTAAAAAAATAATATCAATTAATTTTTTATTTCCGCTTTTCATTTTCTAAACCATCCTGTCACAGACATTCTTGGTCGCTTGGTCATCTTTACTTCATGTTCAATATCACTTCTAAATAAGATCATTTGCCCAAGTTCTGGCTTTAGCTCAAAAATTATTTCTTCTTCGCCGTAGCCGATTAATTGACCGGCATCTTCTTTGGACCAATTCTCGTTTAAGTAAATAACAAATGAAAAAATTCTTCGGTTATTGACTTGAGTCGCGTCGGAATGCCGGTGATAAAAATGGCCAGCGTCATATATTGCATAGTGACACTCTATTTCAGACAAGTGAATTCTAAAATATTCTTTCAAAGCAAGTTTTAAGCATTCAAGCCCAGAAAGCAGAGCAACTTCCGATTCTTCTAAATTAAAACTTTTTGCTTCTAGCCACAAAATTTCATCGTTACGTATCTCTAGAATTGGCGAGCTTGATTCTGAAAGTGATGCCCGCTTGAAACTTTTGTTTTGGCGATGTTCAATTGCCAGTTTTGCAAGCTTTTGGGCAAGAGTCCGTTCAAATGGAAGAACGGTCCACCCCTGATTCGACAATTCAGCTAAATGAAGATCAAGATTGATTGTTTGCAACACCTGCCTAGTGTAGCATTTCGCGTATAGGTTGAAAATGTCTTTAGAAACGAATCGCCGATCATTTATTTTAAATAGCCTTAAGACCGCGGGTGGCCTTGCGGCTTTTTCGACATCTTTGTCTTCGTGCACAACATTAGATGAATATTTATTTGAAGATTCATTTTTTTTAAAGGATCAAACCGTTATTATCGGCGCAGGCCTTGGCGGGCTGCATCTTGCCTATAAATTAAAAGAAAATAAGCAAAGCTTTAGAATTTTTGAAAGTTCGCCTCGCTGCGGTGGGCGCATACTTTCGTTAAAAAGCCATGACTACGGCGCATCTCTGTTTGCAGAAGAAGATGAAAACTTAAAAAAGCTGATTAAATCTTTAGGTCTAACGTCAGCAGGCTTAGACCGAGGCAATTATTTTATGCCGGCCGGTATGCAAAGTCTGACTGATACTTTGTTTCAACATACAGCAGGGCTGATCACTTACCGAAGTATCCGCTTGCGCTGGAAATTAGTCTCGATTCAAAAGATTAATAATTATTATGAAATTTCTTTCGAAAGCCCAAATGGGCGCCGCACGTTTGTGACCAAAAAAATTGCGATCGCCATTCCGCCGTCCCAGTGGAGCCAAGTGACCGGTTTAGCAGAGCTGCCAGAAATGAAATCTATCTTTCCTTGGGCGGCCGGTCTGCGTAAAGAAAACGTATTCAAAGTTATTGTAAACTCGCAGCAGTCCCTCAATCTACCCTCAGGGGCAAAGCCGTTGGCATTTTTTGAAGACGACAATTTTAGCGCTCGCCAGGTCGTGAAAAAAGTAAAGTCAAATACTTGGGTTGAATTGGATTTGAAGCAAAAAGATCCGGCGGCTCGTTTCGAAATCGAAAAAGTAAATGATTATCTGAAAAAAAAGCTAAGTATCGAATTCTCTAGCAAAAATATGACAAATGAGAATTATTTAGACTGGAGCCAGATCCAGTTTATTCAAGGCTCGGCCTTCACTCACACAGCGCCCATGCCTGAACTAAAAAGTAATCATTTTCAGATCGTAGGAGACTACGCAAGCCATTTGCGGACGGGCACTTTAGAAGGAGCGCTGATTTCTTCAAGCCGAAGTGCCGAATTCTTGCTGTAAAAAACACAATTTGAGAATAATTTCTTAATTCTTGAACCCATAGTTGTAGATTTTAATTCTATTTGTGCATAAACTCGGGCTTTTAAGAGGAACTGATGAATCCAAAAAAACCAAAATCTGTCGAAGAGCAATTCGCGTTAGAAGCGCTTGCAAATGTCCGTCCTTCACCCGTGATTGCAACTAATCTTAATGCGGAAGAAAAAATTGCCAAGATTGAAAATCATTTTAAAGAAATTATGAAAACTTTAGGGCTTAATTTAGAAGATGATAGCCTTTGCGATACACCGCGCCGGATTGCGAAGATGTATGTAAACGAAGTCTTTGCCGGACTCGATGTTAAAAATTTTCCGAAGATAACCATCATCGAAAATTCGATGGAATATGATCAGATGGTTTGCGTTCAAGATATTGAGGTTATCTCAATGTGTGAACATCATTTTCAGCCCATAGACGGCTTTGCAACGGTTGCCTACATACCAAATAAAAAAGTGATCGGATTATCTAAATTAAATCGAATCGTTGAGTTTTTCGGTAGACGTCCCCAAGTTCAAGAGCGCTTAACAAAGCAAGTGGCTGACTGTTTACAATACCTTCTGGGTACTGAAGACGTTGCGGTGCATATCAACGCCAAACACTATTGTGTTATTGCAAGGGGAATTCAAGACACACACAGTACGACAACGACGTCTGACTTGCGTGGCGCCTTCAAGATGCGACCAGAAACCCGTGGTGAGTTTCTAGCGCAGTGTCGAACACGCTTCTATAGCGGGATGGCTTAAATACAACCCTGTAGAAGTTCTCGTGAATTTTTTGATAATTTTTGATCGGCTAAGACTCGTTTAATTTCAGTTTGCGCTTTTTCTTTTAAGGGCGCGGGTAGCTTTTTAACAAAATTAAAACTTCCGCAAAGTCGGGCAGCCACTTGTGGATTCTTCTTATCAATCGTTAAAATTTCATCACAAAGCCACTTATACGTACGACCATTGTCTCGGCTCATTCCCAAATGATTTTCACCAAAAACCCTATGTAGCGAATAGACGTTGTTTGGGTTATCTAAACTGAATGGCAGCGTTTGGGTTAACTTCTGTACGGTTTCAAAAGTTCCCGGAAGGTCCGAATGCGCCTGCGCCACCAGCCACTTATTAAAAACAACGGCGTCGTCTTTCCAAGATTTATAAAACTGATCAAGCGCTTGATTTCGTTCTTTCGAATCCGTTTGGCAAAGTACAAATAAGGCACCGATTTGATCAGTCATATTTTTCGCCGAGGTAAATTGCGCGTCAGCCAAAGAAATCGCTTCTGGATGCTTTGCGACTGTTAAATAACTGAGTAAACGATTTTTTAAAGCGCGGTCGCCAATTGAATGTAAACCGTGATGACGTTTATAAAGTTCTAAGATTTCACTTTCGTACTTTTTAACGAAAGCAGAAATAAGTACGGTTTCTGCTTTGTGAAATGCGACGGCGTCTAAAACCTTTTCTTCCTGGGCCAAAGTATCCGTTCCAGGTAGTTGTAACATCAGCGCCTTAAATTGAGCGTCGATATTTTTGTCGTTCAAAATAGAACCTAATGCTTCTACAATAGCTGGGTTGACCTCTGCCGAAGTTTTTTCATGGATCAAGCGTTGCAGCTCTTGCAGCGTCATTTTAAAGCAAGCTTCGCGGCGATTAAATGAATCCGAATCAAATTTAATCAGGTGAAGTAATTCAGATTGTGTCGCTTTCCAAACTAACTTAATGGGAGCCGAAAAATCTCGATTAATTGAAAGAACTGGTTTTTCACTCACTTGCGTGAAAATAAATTTTTGTTCAATATTTTTTAAATGTAACACTGGTAAGTTGTCAGAATTAACGACGACATTTTCTGAAACAACTGGAATATTTTTGCCTTCTGAATCAAGTAAGCCAACTAAAAGGGGTATGTGAAACGGTAGCTTGACCGGTTGCTTTTCGGTGACCGCACAAGTCTGTTTCAAATTTAATGTGTACTCTTTTTTAGCGGCGTCAAAGCTTTCAAAAACTTCAACCTCAGGCGTACCGGCTTGAGTATACCAAAGTTTAAACTGTGTAAAGTCGTATCCATTTGGCTCCGCAATCGCGCTTGCGAAATCAAGGATGGTCACTGCTTGTCCGTCATAGCGTCTAAAATATTCATCCATGCCTTTGCGGAAGCCCTTTTTACCGACCATAGTTTGCATCATGCGAATGACTTCTGAACCTTTTTCGTAAATGGTCGACGTGTAGAAATTGTCGACGGCTAGGCAGCTATCCGGACGAACGGGATGTGAATTAGGACCGGCATCTTCAGCAAACTGACTGCCGCGCAAGGCATCGACGTCTTTGATTCGTTGGACCGACCGCGAATTTAAATCCGATGAAAATTCTTGATCTCGAAAAACCGTTAAACCTTCTTTAAGCGAAAGTTCGAACCAATTTCGGCACGTGATTCGATTACCAGTCCAATTATGAAAATATTCATGTCCGACAACGGATTCGATACGCTCAAAATCGGTGTCCGTAGCGGATTGAGGATCAGCTAGAACCAATCTTGAATTAAATATGTTTAATCCTTTATTCTCCATGGCGCCCATGTTGAAATCGTCGATCGAGACGATCATAAACTGATTCAAATCGTATTCGAGTCCCCAGCGCTCTTCATCCCACTTCATTGATTTTTTAAGTGATTCCATGGCGTGGTGACAACGACTTTGTTTACCGTGTGCCGCGAACACTTCTAATTTAACCTTTTTTCCAGAGCGGGTGGTGAACGAGTCTTCGATAACTCCCATATCACCGGCGACTAAGGCGAATAAATAACTTGGCTTTTTGAATGGGTCTTTCCAGGTGGCGACGTGACGGCCGTTACCTAAATCTTTTTTACCAAGTGAATCTCCATTCGATAAAAGAACAGGATATTTTTTAACATCGGCTTCTATCTCAACCGAGTAGCTGGTCATCACATCTGGGCGATCAATAAAGTAGGTGATGTTTCGAAAACCCTCAGCTTCGCATTGGGTCGCAAATATGCCTTTAGAAAGGTAAAGACCTTCGCAAGATTTGTTGGCCTCTGGGTTTATTTCCACAACGGTCTCTAATTTAAATGCGGAAGGAACTGTGCGAATTGTTAAAGTTTCTTCAGTGAGTTGATAGTCTTGGGCCGTTAGCAATTTTTCATCAAGCTTAATTGAAACTAACTTTAAACCTTCACCATTTAAAATGAGGGGCTCATCTTTAATTTTTTTAAAATCGAGCTTGGTCGTAACGCGAGTATTGGTTTCGTGAAGATTAAAATACAATTGTACATTTTCAATTGCATAAGCGGGTGGCTGATAGTCTTTTAGGTAAATACGTTGCGGAGTGTTTGATTCAGAATCAGTTTTCATAGGACCTCTTAAGTTAAAGCTTAGAGTATAATCAAAAACCTAAAAGGTCCACCTTTAGTCCTCTATGACAGGCAGCTCAACCCCTTTAAAACCGAAGCTAGGCGCGCCAAATCATGGATTTTGTCTCGTGAAACACCAATGTCCGTCAGCGCTTTTTCGTGTGAAGCGACGCAAGTGGGACAGCCATTTACAACTGAAACTGAAAAAGCCATCATTTCAAATTTTTCTTTTCCATTAACGGCTTTCGACAACGAATTCATACGCAGACCCGCGCGCTGGTAAGCGGTATCGGCTAGCACTTCGGCCGATAGGTAACCTTTAAATTTATAGTAAGTATTCAGCATGCCCATGATGGCCGCGGATTCAAAGCATTCTTCAATATGTGAATCTTCTAAACCAAGCTCTTTTAGTTCGATTGTTGAAAACTCTTCTAGTTGTTTCCAGTGCAACGCACGCGCAAGTGCAGCTACATTCATAAAGCGTTCGTTTGCTTCCAGAGGCGAGTCCTCTAATATTTTTTTTAAGTTAAGGGATAAATCACGATAAACAAAAGACTCTTTTCCTGGAAAAGATTTCTCTAAAAACGCATCCACTTTTTCTGAAATTGCCATATCGGCTCCTTGCTCTTGTTTAATTGAATAAATTCTAGAAATACTAATAAAAAAGGCTTTTGCTTTAACGACAAGTTAAAGCAGAAGCCCAATTTCAAATCTTCAAAAACTTAAATACTTTGTAGGCGATTACAAATTGATAGTTTGCTGACCCTTTTCCCAATTACATGGGCAAAGCTCGTCCGTTTGTAATGCATCGATCGTTCGTAAAATTTCTTTAACATTACGGCCAACATTCAAACCGTTTACAGAAACCCATTGAACAATACCATCTGGATCAATGATGTAAGTTGCACGAAGTGGAACTTGCTCGGTCGGATGTAAAACACCTAATGCGCCCGTTAATTCTTTTTTAACGTCAGCAAGCATTGGGTATTCAAGAGTTTTTAAATCTGCGTGGTGTGTTCGCCATGCGTGATGCACAAAGTGAGAGTCGCAAGATGCGCCAAATACTTTTGTATCACGAGCTTTAAAATTCTTCATTTCTTTGTTAAATTCAGCTAGCTCGGTTGGGCAAACAAATGTGAAATCAAGTGGCCAAAAAAATACGACTGACCATGAACCCTTCATATCTGCATTTGAGACAGTTTTAAATTCTTTGCCTTTTTCCATTCCAACACAAGCTTGCATTGAAAACGATGGGAACTTTTGTCCGATACCTAACATGAAATCTCCTTTGTTTTGTAAAACGAATGAATCGTTAATTCCTGACTAGTTTCACGTAATGGCTATAAAAACGCAATTTATGATCAAGAAAATCTATGACATGATTTGTAACGATTTTTGAGGCTCCGCCGGAAGACTTGAGTTATGGGCAAACTTCGGGTTTGATAAGCCTATGGACCAGTGGAAACTAAATTTAAATGGCTTTGAATGGATCGATTGCACCAGTCCTAGCGCTGCGTTGCTCGAGCAAATGGCACTCGAGCTGAAGTTGCCAAAAAAAGTTTTGGTAAACTGCTTAGACCCAGACTATTTACCGCACGTTGAAAATTACGGTACAACCATGTTTATCATTTTAAGACTGATGGAACCCGAGCTGCAGTTGACGGCAGACACGGTGCAAGAGTTAACGACCAAAGTCGCATTGTTTGTCAGCGATACAAAAATTGTATCAGTTCACCGCCTGCCACTAGTCGAAGTGGCTGATGTTCAAAAAAAAGTAAAAGAGCTCAAAGTGGAAGAAGTATCTAAATCTTATCTGGTGAGTTTGTTTTTCGAACAGATTTCATTGGGCTTTGACCGTCCGCTGACAAAGCTAGAATACAAACTAGAAAATTTTGAAGAGCGAATGTTTAAAGCTCATAAGAGTAAATCTTTGCTACTAGAAGGCTATTATATCAAACGGCAGTCTTCTGCGCTTCGAAAAGTTTTAAAGTTAACGGCTGATTCTATTAATAAAGTCATGCAAAGAACCGAATTTCCGGTCGCAAAAATGCAAGAAGTACGTGACCGGCTTGAGCGAAATCTATTCTATGCTGACGACATTTTTGATAATATGCAGTCCTTATTAAACTTACACATGGCGATTGAGTCGCAACGTACGAATCAAGGTTCTTATCGCGCTAGCGAAATCATGCGAGTACTGACCGTTATTACAATTTTCTTTTTACCCCTAAATTTCTTGGCGGGAGTTTTCGGAATGAACTTCGTGCATATTCCACTATTGGAAGACCCAAGTGGATTTTGGATTTCAATTATTCTCATGGTCTTCATTTCGCTTGCGCTATCGTATTACGTTCATCGCAAAGGATGGCTTGCTAGGCCCGCTGAATTTGGCACGGAAGATGATCTGAATTAAAACGTTACGTTGACTGATTGAATGACGTCATCCTGCGACGAGCGAATTTCAACACTCGCTTTTCGTTTATCCCAGTCAATATTGATCAATCCATAACTCATTCCACCGTAGGCATCATTTAAATATTGGGTATCTTTCATTTTGTTCGCGCGGGGAATTGGATTATTCAGGCCACTTGAAGTGACATCATACAAATTAGTAACCCCTTGAATATATTCTTTGGCAATGGACGATATGTGCCGGTCGCCTGATATAATGAGCAGGTCACGCGATTTAGTCTTGCGAATCAGATTGAATAAATGGTCACGCTCATTGGGAAAGTTTCCCCACTTTTCAAATTGATGCTCGTTTGCAATCACTTGAATAGGACTGACAATAATTCTAAAGGCCGCTGGTTTTCGAAGTTCTGATTCAAGCCAGGCCCATTGTTTATCAGATAACATTCTTTTCGCTTTATCTTCATCATTGATGTACGGAGCCGGGAAAGTATCCGGAAGCGGAGATTCTGCATTGTAAGGATCTGCTTGATTCAGCTTGAGGGCCGATCGATCCCAGCGGGTATCGAGCATAATGACTTGTAGCTGCTGTTTCTTTGTTCCGAAAGTTTTCGAATGGTAAATGCCTTTTTGATCTTCTGGTATTGCACTGCGCGCATAGGTCCAATATTTCAAAAATTCAACGCGCGCGGCCTCTTTAATCGGATTTTCAACTCCGCCATCTATTTGCCCGTAATCTTGATCATTCCAGGTTGCCATAAATGGGATTTTTTCGCGAATGTCCCGGTAATCAGTATTGCGATTTAATTTTTTATACTGCTGATTTATAGCAACCTGCGACGAGAATTTATCTTTCGATGCAGAATACACCGAGTCTCCTGCGAACAAAAATAAATCTGGTTTCTGGCCTAATATTGTTTTCCAAATAGGCTGTGGCTGATCCGGGTCAGCGCCAGAACCGAACGCAATTTTATTTATCCGTGCCGACGTATCTAATCCTCGAAATGCAACATCGGCTTCATATTGACGACGTTTTTCTTCTTTGATGATTTCTTTTCGATCTTTTCCGGGCTCGTAAGCCGGAAGTGCTTTTTGGTTATTCGGCGACACGGTTTGGCAGCCGTAAATACTTAAGACCAAATTCAAAAATAAAAACGTGCGTAAGAAAACTTTCATTATTTATCTTTCATTCGACGGTTTAACGTTTCTTTGACCTGCACCAATATATTCAGACAATGGTCTGATAATGCGATTATTAGCCGTTTGCTCGATAATGTGGGCTGACCAACCTGTGGTGCGAGCCATCACAAAAATCGGAGTAAAAAAGTCAATTTCAAAACCCATCATGTAGTAAGCAGGACCGGCCGGGAAGTCTAAGTTCGGATAGATTTTTTTCTTTTCAACCATTACTTTTTCTAAAGCCGAATACATCTTCATCCATTTTTGCTCGCCGATGACGTCAGCCATTGCTTGCGCGTACTTCTTCATGGTCGGCACACGTGAATCGCCAGATTTGTAAACCCGGTGTCCAAAGCCCATCACTTTTTTCTTTTGCGCAAGAGCATCAACCATCCATTGCTCAGCTTTATCTGAATCAGCGATTTCTAGCATCATGTGCATAACCATTTCGTTCGCACCGCCATGTAAAGGGCCTTTAAGGGCACCAATACCGGCGACAGTAGCTGAATAAATATCTGATTGGGTCGAAGTTACAACCCGAGTGGTAAAGGTAGAAGCATTGAAACTGTGCTCTGCGTACAAAATTAATGAAACATCAAAAGCTTTTACAATTTTCGCATCCGGAACTTTTCCAAAACACATATGAAAAAAGTTTTCTGCAATTGATAGTGAAGGATTTGGCGGAATGAAATCCATGCCTTTTTTAAAACGGTAGTCAGCGGCAATCATGGTTGGAATTTTTGCTAATAAACGAATCGCCTTATCCAAATTGGTTGTCGGAGTTGCGTCCCAGATACGCTCATCTTCGCAGCCTAAGAAGCTTACGCCCGTACGTACAGAATCCATCGGGTGGCACTTTTTTGGCAATGCTTTTACGACGTTTAAATTATCGCGGCTGATATCACGTAAAGATTTTTCTTTTTTAACAAATTCTTCAAGTTGAGCTTTGTTCGGAAGTTCCCCGGTGTAAAGCAAGTAAGCAACTTCTTCAAAAGTGCAATTTTCTGCTAGATCTTGTACCGGGTAGCCGCGGTAGACGAGTGAGTTTGTCTCGGCATTTACTTTAGAGACTGAAGAGGTGTCCATAACGACGCCTTCAAGTCCTTTTTTAACATTCATTTTTTCTGGTTCAGCCACGTAATCCGGGTTGATATATTCAGCCATTGTTTTCCGCCTTTTTTATAAAGTCTTGTTTTTAAAATTAAAATCTAAAGTTTTACCGCTAAAGTTTGAAGTTGAAAATATTTTGATCAAACTCGTTATATTCTTCGTACCGAGTCAGATCATAAAGCTGCTGTCTGGTCTGCATCATTTCGATGGCCTTTTCTTGTGTACCATCTCGGTTGATAATATCTAAACCTTTTTCAGCCGCACCCATTGCTAATCTTAAAGTCGTAACCGGATAAATAACCATGTTATATCCTAAATTAGAAAGTTCCGCATTTGTGTATAGGCGGCCTTTTCCAAATTCAGTCATGTTTGCTAACAAAGGGACGGTAATTGCTTTTCTCATCGCTTCAAATTCTTTTTCACTTTGCAAGGCTTCGGGAAAAATCATTTCAGCGCCGGCATCAACATACGCTTTTGCGCGGTCGATCGCCTTATCAAGACCTTCGCTGGCCCGGGCATCCGTTCGCGCAATGATTAAAAAGTTTGAATCCAAACCTTTACCATTTACGCCGGCTTTAATTTTTTTTTGCATATCTTCTTTGCTGATCAATGCCTTATTGTCTAAATGCCCGCATCGTTTCGGATTAAGCTGGTCTTCTAAGTGGCATCCGGCTAATCCAAGTTCAATAAACTCTTGCACCGTGCGGGTGACGTTCATGGGTTCACCCCAACCTGTGTCGGCGTCAATGATTGAAGGCAGACAAGTTGTGCGAGCAATCTGGCGCCCGCGTTGACCCACTTCGGTCAATGTCGTTAAACCAATATCGGGGTAGCCTAAATCATTTGATAAAACAGATCCTGAAATATAAACGCCTTCAAAACCTTTTTGTTCGATCAGCATGCTGACCAAAGGTGAAAAAGATCCTGGAAAACGTAATAGTTTTCCAGATCTTAAATTTTCGCGAAAAATTTTACGTTTTTCAAACGCCGTTACTTCAGGAAATAGCATATTAAAAAATTCCTTTAGTATCGCGTTTGTTATTAATTAACTTATCGATCGGAATTTGCACGTTCAGCTGTTGAACTTCGGCCGCAGTTAGTTCCGGTAGTCTTTCGCATAATGAAATAAAACGGTTGCGTTCTTCTTTCGTAATGATTTCGGCGGTTAACATGTCGAATTTACGAATGTAATCTGCGCGCTTAAAAGGTTTTGCTCCGGCCGGATGGGCGTTTGCTAAACCTAATTCATCAACGATGCCTTCGCCATTGCTAAACATGATTTCGACGCGGCCGCCGAATTGTTTTTTATTCGGATCTTTGTCGTGATAGCTTTCGGTCCATTTTGCATCTTCAACGGTACGAATTTTTTGCCACAACCGAATCGTGTCAGCACGTTGAGCGCGCTCTGGCGTGTAAGAATCAACGTGGTGCCATTTTCCGTCTTGCAGTGCGACCGCAAAGATATACATGATCGAGTGGTCTAAAGTTTCGCGTGATGCTTTTGGATCCATCTTTTGCGGGTCGTTTGCGCCCGTGCCGATCACGTTGTGGGTGTGGTGAGAAGTTTGTATAACGATTTCTTTAATGTCATCCCAGTTTTTAGTTCGAGATAAAACGCCTTCGCGCATACGCGCCGCTAAATCGATTAAGGCTTGCGATTGGTATTCAGCCGAATGTTCTTTCGTGTAAGTTTCTAAGATCGCGCGTTTTTCTTCTCCGGGTTCTGGAAGTGTCACTGTGTATTTTCCATCTTTGCCGTCGAGCATATAAGAAATCACTGAATCTTCTCCTTCATAAATCGGAGACGGGGCACCTTCGCCGCGCATACAACGGTCAACCGCTTCAATAGCTAACTTACCTGCGTGCGCTGGTGCATAAGCTTTCCAAGAAGAAATCTCACCTTTGCGAGACTGGCGCGTCGTAAATGATACGTGCACGGCTTGCTGAATAGCTTGATAAACGATATCAGTAGCTAATCCAAGTAAAGCACCAATTCCGCCGGCCGCGGCCGGAGCTAAGTGCGCAATATGGTCTTTTTTATGTTCATGAAGGCAAATTGCTTTAACCAGGTCCACGTGTAATTCGTAACCAGCTAAAATTCCGCGGATCAATTCTTTACCGTTTTTTCCGGCCTGTTGGGCAACGGCAAGGATCGGTGGAATGTTATCCCCGGGATGAGAATAATCGGCCGCTAAAAAAGTATCGTGGTAATCAAGTTCACGTACGGCTGTTCCATTCGCCCACGCGGCCCACTCACATGAAAACTTTTGATCATTGGGCATTCCAAAAACGGTCGAACCACCTGCGCGCGGATGGGCTAAGGCCATCGATCTTGCTGATGCAACGGGATGACGGTTGCTAGCGGCGATAGCGACAGAGGCATTATCAATGATTCGGTTAATGATCATATCGATAACGTCATCTTTAATGACGGAACTATCGGTGCAGATCTCGGCCATTTTCCAAGCCAATTGATCTTTTCGTTCAAGTTTTTCTTTAGACGGGTAAACACGAAGTTTGTGTTGTTGCATGCGGGCTCCTTCATATAAATATCAAGGCTAAAAATTACCTTAGAAAACCCCAATGGACAAATGAAATGCGCCTTCGTTTTCGCCTGCTTTTTTATCAAGCTTTTGCCCATACTCTAGATTCAGCGGACCAACGGGGGTGTTGTAGCGCAGACCTATGCCGACGGCATCGCGCCAATTGTCGTTAAACGAAAAGCCATCGACTAATACCCGGCCACCATCATAGAAAAATGCGCCCGCTAAATCCCATTTATTAACCAGCGGAAAGCGCAGTTCTGATTTAACTAAGTCGAAAGAAGCATGGGACTGAATTTTAAAATTTGCGCCAATTTCATTATTTGATGGGAAGAATTCTCCCGAGGTGAAACCCCGAATGGTACTACGACCACCTAATGTGAATCCTTTTTTATCGAACGGAATGCCAAAGCCACGCTTTCTTACATCTTGTATATATCCTGATCGAAATGATTGTGCGAAAACGACGCCGGTTTCCTTATAAGGAATGTAAAAAGTGGCCTGTCCGTTTAGACGAACAAAATCGTCGACTTTGTGACTGCTCCAAAATTCAGAAGCGTACTCAACGCTAAACCGGGAAAAGCTTCCGCGAGTTGGGTTAAATATATTGTCGCGGTAGTCGAAATCCAAAGTAGGTCCTGTCGAGCCAATAACCAAATCCTGCCGCAATTCTTCACCGGTACGAATTCGATAATTCGTTTCATCTTCGGTGGAGATTCCTTTATCTACGTAAGTAGTGACGTTAAATAAATCCCAGATGCCTGTGAAGTGTGAGGTAAAATCTTGTTCAATTGAAACGACTGTTGAGTTAAGTTCCGTAACTTTGCGAAATTCAAAATTTGATATTTCGCGCGATCTAGTCAAGTTTAATCGCAAACGGGCGCGGGAGTCGAATAAGTATGGAATAACCAAACCCCCGGTAATTTTCGATTCTACGAATCGAACGTCGGCGTAATTATAGTCGCCTTCACCGCGTAAAGAAGCCCCAATGCCGCGACCAAAAAAATTACGGTAGGCAATACCGGTGTACCCATGCACGGTACCATTATTTTCGTTTGTGACGCCGCCACCGACGGCGACAATTCCTGGATCGCGCTCGGTCACTTTGACTAATATCGTGCGCTGAGCAATGTCGGTTCCGGCCTCTAATGTGGTAATATCAACAGCGCTAAAATGACCGGTTCGTAATAATCTTGATATTGATTCGTTTGTTTTCGCCGGTGTAAATGCTTCACCAATTTTAATGTCAATTTCGGTTAAGATAAGTTTATCTTTCGTAATGCTGTTTCCTTCAATCAGAATGGATTGAACTTCAACGCGCGCGCCCTCTTTAATTTCAAACTTCAAATGAGCGATCGAATTTTTCTCTGAATAAGTCATCATGTCTTTTGACTCGTTCAGCAGTTGATACTCAATAAACCCTAAGCTTGCGTAGTGATTTTTCAGGTTTACTAAAGCCTCTTCCAACGAGACTAAACTAAGAGTTTGGCCAACATTCAATTTGATTACGCCGAGCAATTCGTCTCTTGAGATTGAGGTCGCTCCGACAAATTCGATCGTTTCGATGGTGACACGCGGGCCTTCGTCCAACTGAATACTGGCGATACCTACGCTTCGATTTTCACGATCGGTCATAATTTGCACCCGGCCAAGGCGGGCGTTGACGAAACCTTCGTTTTGCAAAAAGACAATCAGGTTTTTAATTCCAAGTTCGATGTCTTCTTTTATGTACACCTTCGAGCTCACTTGCGAGGATGAAAGTTCTAAAATCTTATCGGCGTAGAACTTCTCATCTCTTGAATATTGGCCTGATACACGAATTCGCTTCAGCCGCGTAAACGGACCTTCATCCAAATTGAGGGTTAAAATAATAAGGTCGCCTTCTTTTCTTTCGTAAAGCGCAATTTCAAGATGCGGATAGCCTTTTGAGGTATAAAAAGCCTTTAACTTATCTGTGAGATCCGATCCGAAGTTCGCGTCTTTCGAGAAGTAGCTATCAAGCTTTAAGACCTCATCTTCTAGCACCGTACGGGAAAATTCGTTTACATTAATGATTTCAACTTTGTATCGAGTGGTCGTTCGTAGTTTGTAAACGACTTGCGCTTTCAATTCATCCGCCGATAGAATAATTTGTGGAGAAGTCACCTGTGTTAAGTAGTACCCATGTTGATTCAGTTCTTTTTTTAAGCGCAAATTAATTTTATTTAAATTTTCCTGATTCATGACATATCTAGAAAAATTATTTCGGAGAACATTTTCGATGGCTGCGACTTGTGTAGGAGTCGGGCCCTCGATTTTTATGCTTGAAAGTTTTGTTGGCTTTTTTACATCTATTTGAAAAAGAACTGACTTCATAATCGTCGACAGCGATTGTATTTCGTAGCGCACGGTCGCCATCCGGTAACCTTGATCCCGGTAATATTGCATTAACTTCTGAGCCGCTGCTTTAAGGTTTTCTTCATCTAAAGCATTTTTCAAAGTTAAGTTAGTTAGGGTTAAAGCTTCAGCTTCCGATAAGTCTTTGAGCCCATCGAAGGCGATTTGATCGACCGTGGCAGAAATTTCACCAACAATCCGTAATTCGTCAGGTTGGCTACCGCGAACTAATTTTAATCGATTAAATTGCATTTTTTGATCAAGATTTTTTAGAACAATATTCAGATATTCTTCGGTGAAAGTTTTTGCTTTCAATTCAGGTACTTCTTTTTTCATTCTGTCAATAACGTCCGCCGGCCAATCACTCAAGTTGATTCGGTATTTGGTTTGCGCCCAAGCAAATGTCGTTAGTAAAAATAAAACCAAGAAGATATATAATTTCATTTAAATTTAAATTCTTTCTTGTACTCAAAATCCAGTCCCAAAATGCCGGATTCATTTGAATTGGTGTCGCGTATTTGGTCTTGTTGATTTGTCTCTTTATTTTGATAGTTCAAGATAACTGATTTATTGGGATTAAATAAATATTGAAGTTTCCATTCTTGTTCTTGAGTTTCGCCGGCTAATGGGCGCGAAAATGAAGCATTGACATTCTTTTGCAGTTTACGGCTAACGACCACCTTGGGCACGGCAATGTTTTTTGTGCTATCAACCGTGGGGGCCAGTTGCACAGTTAAGCCTAATTTCTCTTGGATTTTTTTATTGATCCGCGATTGGTTACTGATAGCCGCTAAAACTTCAATTCCCGTCTGTGTTTGTTGAGTCTCTGAACTAAGGTTTTGATCCATTTGAGTCGATGTCACACCCAATGCTAATAACGACACGATATCTGTTTCGCTCAAGGGCGGCTGACTTGAAGGTTTAATTGATAAATTTTTGACCGGCCCTTGAATCAGCAAATTCACATCATAATCAGAAACTCGTGCGTTTGCCGAAATATAGACGTTCGGATTAATTTCTTTTGCGGGAGGAAAGATTAAAGTCGCCGTTTGAATATCGAAAGGCTTGTCTTTAAAAAATAATTTGCTGCCTGGCTTAATCTCGAGGCGTCCGGTAATAAGTGGATTTTCTGGCGTATTCGTCACTTTTAACAAGCCATTGACTTCACCCTCAAGAAGCCGATTTTTAACAACCACCCCTTGAGTGATGTCGACCGTCACATCCAATAAAAGAGAGGGTGCTTGCTGTTCCATGCTTTGCGGCGGTAGGTAGGGACTGGCGGCAAGGGATGATTTTCCGGACTCATCTTCACCAAAATCTTTTTCGATCAAACCGCGACTGACTTTGTAATTAACTTTAACGGTATAAGGAAGCCAGTTTCCTGAAAAGGAAATATCGGCTTTACCGGCGGTCATCATTTGATCTGGAAAAGTAAGCTCGATATTGTCAGCTTGCGCTTGTAGCTGAATCGGGATGTCGCGTGGTCCGCGGATATCGATTTGCCCGACGCCGTTGACTTCACTTTGACCCAGCTGGCCGGTAATATCGCTTAATAATATTTTTGATTTCGAAAACTCGACCGGAGTATTAATATTATCGATCGGAAGTGGAAATCCTTTAAATCCGACAACACCGTCGGTTAGTTCACCATCGCCAAATAATTCAAAACTAGTTTCTTTCAACTGAATTTGGCTATCAAGTTCTAATCGACCGGCCAAGGGTTGGGTGAAGGGCACTAAAAATTGAAATAAACGAAGCTGTAGATCAGCTGTTACATTTAGCCTGACTTCATCTTCTTTAACTGAGCTCATTTGAACCAACAAACTATTGTCCTCACCTTTCAGTTCAAAAGGCTCCATACGATTAAGTCCATTTTTAAAAGCCAAGTAAGAGGGCTGCGCTAATTTAAGCGACTGTGCACCGCGAATTAACACAAAATTATCAATTCGAATTTGCCCGTCGGCATTGCGCAATTTTCTGTTCGGAGACTTTAAATCAACTTCAGCATTAAGTCGGGAATAAAAATCACCACTAGGCTGCGGAAGTGAAATCAAAGGTAAGAAAACTAAAGGGTTTAGGTCATGTATCTGCATCTTCATTGTAAATGGGTTAACCGGATCCCATGGCCATTGTAATTCAGATTGAACTTGTCGTCCCAATAATTGCCCGCTAAATTTCAAGAAATCTTTGTCGATAACGACGCGGCCTTGTGACCCTGGGTAATCTACGCTTTCAAAACTGACCTGTTTTGCATTAAAATTAAATGCAAGCTGTGGATTATCTAGATTACCGCTGACTAAGCCATCAATCCATAGTTGGCCAGACATGGCGGGCGCTAATCGAATCAAATGGTCAATCTCATCTACTTGTAATGGTTCGGCTCTTGTTTTCAAATTAAATACGGGAACATCAGCCATTGTATTAATGAAACCATCTACCGTGATCTGACTTCGTGGCTTTTTAAAATGCACATTGGTAAAATCGATCTGGTCACCATTGGCGGTCAAGTTTAACTGTAAATTTTCAAAATTTTCACCGGCGATGCTGCCTTGTTTGAAGTTCGATTTGAGGTCGTACCGAAGTTTCCAAAAATTCAATGGTCCATCCAGCGAAATGCGGGCGGCACCTGCGCCCGTAAATTCAAAGGGAAGCGAAAAGCGTTCTTGCAAAGCAGTTAAGACATCGGCGCCTTGTAGCTGCGGCAAATTTAACGTGGCATTTAAATTCGATCTTAGAAAATTGAAGTCCACCGCGCCTGCATATTTAGACTTACCAAGCGTCCCGTTGATTTGATTCAAATAAAGGTGGCCCTTTTCATAATTTAGGGCTGCAGAAAGTTGCCCTAGTTTAAATTTTTCTAGTTCAGCATTCGAATAAGTTGCTTGGGCATCGATGATCCCCGCATTCGAGTCTCCGCTGGTCGTTCCTTTTATCTTCAGCTCACCTTTGAAATCTAAATCAGCTAAAGATTCAACATCCTTGAAACTAATCCTATTCGTATCAAAGTTAATTTTAAATCCTTCATTAAAATTGACGACCCCATTACTGGTTCCGATTGACTGGCCCACTTGAAGATTTGCTTGATAAGAAACTTGCTCTTGATTCAAGGTTAATTTTCCGTCGGCGGAAGCATTTTTGATTTTTACAATATGAAAATCTTCTTTCATATCTGTTTTGACCCAGATATCTTTTGCCTGGAACTTGGCGTCACATTGTAATGTGAACGCAGGCTCAAATTCACCCGCACACTTTGCATCCCCAGTTCCTAGAACACCGGCCGGAATTTGATTAAGACCCAGCGAGACAAATAACTTCTGTAAGTCTAATGATTTTAAACCTAAGTTGGCTTTGAAAGCGTAGGGGCTGCGCTGTTGAATTTCAATTTCCGTTAACGTCGCCAGTGCGGCAGGGTGTTCAATATCAATCTGATTAATAAAAACTTGATTCTTCCTGATCTCGGCTTTGACTTGCGCTTGCCCAAGTTTAAAATGATCAATAGCGACCTGAGTAGTTTGAACATTCATCTGGCCATTAATGTCATCTAGCGTTTTTGCATCGAGCGCCCCAGTTAATTTAATAGATCCCAGTACAGTTGGAAATCTTGATTTTTGCGGGAATAGCGCGAGCCCAATGCTTCGAATATTATCGAAATGAATATCACTATTGAACTGAATTTTTCCGTGCGGCTGGGTTAAAACTTTTTGAAGTTGGGTCAGCTGTCCCGAAAGCGCAATGGAAGAGTCTAAGGTTTTGATTTCAAATTTTGCGATATCAAGGGATTTTTCTCGTAAGGTCAGTTGAGTTTTAACTTGCGCCGTGATTCTTTTTTTATCATCTTGAAAAGCTTCAATGGCAACGCCCGGGGTGCTTAACGAGACTCGATTCTTTTGATTGGCAACAACTAGCTGGGGAATGAAAAACTGCAGAGTTACTTCTTGCTTAGGCTCAACAAGCTTAAACTGAGAATCTGAGATGTAAATCTTTTCTATGGGAATCTGCGGAAGCAAATTGATAATATCTTTTATGGGCAATTCAGGGGTCGGGGTGTTGGCGCTGGCGACGACTTGATATTGCCAGTCGGCTTTTTCAATATAAACTTTAGATAAACTAATTTGCCCGACCAGTAATTTGAAAGGATCACATTGGATCTTAACGCGGCCTAGTTTAACGGGAGTCAAAGTTTTCAGGCTATTTTTAAATTCAATTTCAACTTGCCCGGCGCCCATCTGCAGTTTCAGAAGCGAAATCTCAATTTTTTCAATTTTCAAATTAACATAGTCTTGTGACTGATTTAATGCGGGCAGTTTGCTTTGTATAAATTGAATCAATTGCGGTTTTAAAAAAATAATCCAAATGGCGCCTGCCGCGGCCAAGATAAGTAAAGGACTTAAGTAAAGGCTCAGCGCTTGCAGTTTCTTCACGAATTTTTCCATTCGTGAAGTAAAGTTTCCGTCGAACGATACGAGGGGACTTTGCTCGATAAAGATTCAAGTAAATGGATAGCGATATCTTTTTGGCCCAAACCGAAATAGGCTTGTGCTTTTAAATAAACCGCGCCGTAAGTAGAATCTGGTGTTGAAGCCATTTTCGTTTCAATATCTTCAATATGCTTTAGTAAATCCAAAAACCGTGAAGACTCGTAAAGAATCTCTGCCTTCAGCCACTCGCTAGCAAATGTTGGCTTGGCCTTGTCGACAAGCTCTAAAGCTAAATCGTAAAGTTCAAATTGCATCGCTAGTAAGGTTAAATTATAAATTTGATCTGGCTGGTCGTCTTTAAAACGTTCTGCCAAAACAAGTGTCTGCACTCGCAGATCGCTGATAAACTGATCTGTCTCGGGGGTGACTTCATCAATCATCAGTCTAGAGGTCGACTGCGTGCGCGGCGTTGACCGGATGCGCGCCAGTATTTCATCCGCCTTTTTTTCTAAATGCGCTTGATGAAGAAGTTTAACTTCAAGATCATTTGGGAATACTTTGACCAGTTGCTTAAGCGTCTGTTCTTCAAGTTCTTTAAGCTGATAAAGGCGGTTATGATTAAGCTGCCCCATTAATTTTACTTTTAACTGAAGCTTTTCTACTTCAAAATTTTGTTTATATTGATGTAATCGAGTCGTTAAAGTAGGGACGGTCTGTAATAACATCGGAACTTTAAAACAGCTTTCTTCTTGGGTCTGCTTGGCGAGTCCCATTTCAATCAGGTCGATCAAATCTTCATCTAATTTCGATTCCGTTTGTAAAATAGCTGTGACCAGCAATCCCCACGGAAACTGCGCCAAAGAATTTTTTCGTAAACATCTTAAGTAAAAACGGTAAAGTAAATCGATGCGGCCGGCAGAAATCAAAAAATGACTGATGCTTTCACTTTCGAAAGGACTGATAACATCAGTTTTTTCGTATTTTGACATGATTTCGTCGCAGATTGCTTCAAGAGGCAATCCCTCTTGAAACAAAGAGTGAATTTCAAGTTCAAGACTGTTATTGCCAGCCAAGATACTGTTCCTTTAAAAAATCAAAGCTACTTTTGGCTAACACGTTCAACATAGTCACCGGTTTGCGAATCGATTCTTAATAAATCACCTTCGCTAATATGGAGTGGAACGTTAACGACCAAGCCTGATTCCATCGTCGCGTGTTTCGTGGCTCCGGTCACGCGGTCGCCTTTAACGCCCGGATCAGTTTGCGCCACTTTCATGTTGACCGCTTTGGGCACGTCGACAACAACGGGTTTGTCATTGTACATGGTAATTGTAACAACCAAATTTTCGATCAAATAATTTTTAGAGTCTCCAACTTCGTGTTCCATCATTGAGATTTGTTCGTAGTTAGTTTGGTTCATAAAGTTAAAGCCATTGTCGTCTTTGTAAAGATAAGTCATCTCAATGTTTTCAACGTTTGGAATTTCAAATTTTTCACCAGATTTAAAAGTTCGTTCTAAATTTTGTCCGGTTAGTAAATTTCTCATTTTGGTTCTTGAGAACTGATTACCTTTTCCCGGCTTGACGTGTTGAAAATCAACGATCACATACGGTTGACCTTCGACCATTAGTTTCAAACCCTTTTTAAAATCCCCTGTTTCATACATAAGTTATCTCCAGTTAGGCTCATATCTTTAACGAGCAAATATTTGAAATTACAGTGTAAATCATTGAATTTAAGTCGACAAGAGCTGGCTCTTCATCGGCTCGATTCTGCGCAGCAATTCTTTCAATACACGAATCTTTTTTTCGTTGGCCAAATTCTTCCGTACGCGTGATCGGTGATTTGCGGACGTGGCTTCTGACTTCGGCTCAATAAAGGCCGATTTCTCATAGGGTGAAAGTTGCAAACGGCGGGTTTCAATTTCAGGGTGGGCGCCGAATCTCTTTGTGCAGTCATTAAGCAACTCGATGGCCTTGCTAGGCTCGTTTCGAATAATCAAGGCATCAATATATGAAATAATTCGCAGCAAACCGCTGGGTGTTTCGGTCCAGTTAGCCGAAGTTGCATCGATCGCAGTTGAATCTAATTGTGCCTCAGGAAGTGACTGCATTTGAAATAAATCTTCGTCAAATTCATCAGCCGTTAAAACTTCAAGACGAGACACCGCTTTTCGCGCCATCGAGTGAGTTGGGTTCAAAAACAAAACTTTTTTAAAACTGATAAGAGCCTGCTTACCGTTTTTTATTTCAAGCAATGATTCGCCAAGTTCAGCCCAAGCCCGCCAATTTTCTGATGCAAGGCGGGTCGCTTCGGTCAAAGGAACAATTGAAGCCGCAGGGTTTTTTTTAAGTTTAAATATTCGGCCCAGCAATATCAGTCCGCTGACTGATCTAGGGTGAAATTTCAAACTTTGATTGACCAGATGCTCAGCTTCAGAAATCATTTCTCTGCCTAAATAAAGCTCCGCTAAGCGAGTAAAGTCCGCAGATTTCGGATTGAGGGACAATTCTTGCTGTAGTTTTTCGATCTCATCTTCTTGTGTCATCTTTATGAAATCGTCTCATTTTATTGACTCAAAGAAAAGCTCCTTATTGAATAAAAAGATGATAATTTTGGGAATTGACCCGGGCTCGCGATTTTTAGGTTATGGAGTGATTTCGGTTCAGGCCGGACAACTTAAACCAATTGATTTTGGAGTCTTAAAATTTGATGGCGAATTACCTTTGTCAGAAAGATTACTTTCGATTGGCCAAGGCGTTCGTGAACTGATGATTCGGTTCAAACCCAAGCATGTTTCACTTGAAAAAATATTTTTGGGTAAAAATGCAGATAGCGCATTTAAACTTGGGCACGCGCGCGGAATTATAATATACGAATCCTTATTGGCCGAAGCGAAAGTTTTTGAATACGCCACCCGAGTCGTAAAGAAGGGAATCACCGGTAACGGTGGTTCCGAGAAAGAACACGTTAGAATGGTTGTATGCAATTTATTAAAAATAGGGCCGGTGAAATCTTTGGACGCTTCTGATGCTCTGGCGATGGCCTGCTTTCACGCATCACAACTTAGAGTGATCGAAATCAAAAAACAAATCGTAAAGACCAGCTTGAAAGCTCAATTGAAACCTTCAATCGGTCGGAGCGCCATATGATCGGGTTACTTGATGGTATCGTATTTGATGTTTCGATCGACCATTTTATTTTAACCGTGGGCGGGGTGGGCTATGATATCTCTGCGTCCTCTCAAACTTTAACCGATATTCATGTTTTACTAGGGCAACCCTTGAAGGTTTGGATTTACTCGCACGTACGCGAAGACGCCTTTCAACTTTTTGGGTTTCTAACGAAGCCTGAAAAAGAATTTTTCATGCAACTGCTGAAGGTGAATGGTGTGGGGCCAAAGATGGCCTTGTCTATCATGTCCGGAGCACGAGTCTCACAAATTCAAGACTGGATTGAAGCAAGTGACGCGAAAGCTTTGTCGGCGCTGCCTAAAGTGGGTAAAAAGACGGCTGAACAAATCATTTTAACTCTGCAAGGAAAGCTCGTTCGCATTGAAAATAAAGCGAAGGCGCCTAAAATTTCTGAAACGCACCGCCAAATTTCATCGGCCCTCGTGAATCTTGGATTTAAAAATCAAAATGTCGATCAGTTTGTGTCGTCGTTAGGAATATCTGTTACAATTGAAGAAGGCGTTCGTGAAGGTCTGAAAAAGCTTTCAGGCCAGTTTTAAAGCTGAAGCAAATTTAAATTTATATAAGTAGGTAGCTGTGAGTCGAATGATTGAAAGTGAAATGCAAGATCTTGACGTGAAGTGGGAAAACAAACTTCGTCCGCAAACATTTGACGAGTTTCCGGGCCAGAAGGACGTTAAAGAAAAAATCAAAGTATTCTTGCAGGCCGCAAAAAAACGCGGAGAACCGCTAGATCACACTCTGTTGTTTGGCCCGCCCGGTTTAGGAAAAACAACTTTAGCGCAGATCATTGCCCACGAATTAGAAGTTGATATCAAAGTGACATCGGCGCCGGCGATTGATAAAAAAGGTGATCTGGCCGCCATGCTCACAAGTTTAAAGCCATTTTCAATATTGTTTATTGATGAAATCCATCGCTTGCCGCGCGCGATTGAAGAATATCTTTATACCGCGATGGAAGATTATTACATCGATATCGTTACTGGTGATGGCTTGGGCTCGCAATCGATGAAATTTCAGTTGGTGCCGTTTACTTTAATTGGAGCAACGACTCGCGCGGGATTGCTGGATAACCCGTTTCGCGACCGCTTTGGAATTCAAGAGCGGCTGCAGTTTTACGATCGTGAGTCGCTTGTTAAAATTGTTATTCGTGCCGCAAAAATCTTAGGGCTTACGATGAACGAAGCTGCCGCCGAAGAAATCGCTCGTCGTTCACGTGGAACGCCACGGGTTTCGCAGCGACTGCTGAAGCGGGTGCGCGACTATGCCGAAGTCAAAGGTGATGGTTCGGTCACGGTAGACCTTGCTATTTATGCGCTTGATCAGTTAGGGGTCGACAAAAACGGTTTGGATGAAATGGATCGACGTATACTTAAAATCATTGCCGAAAAGTATGACGGTGGACCCGTTGGAATTGAAACTCTATCGTCGGCGTTGGGTGAAGATGCAGATACGTTAGAAGAAGTTTACGAACCATTCTTAATTCAAGAAGGCCTTATTCAGAAAACTTCACGTGGCCGTATGTTAACTTCATATTCAAAACAACTTAGTTTATTAACGACTTAGAAACTAGCGCCTAAAAAAGCGTGCATAAATACTAAAATATTATCTTTTAAGTACCGGGTTTGATCTCGGTCTAACCGCTGCAGATTCGGGGATGTTCCGGTTGAAGACGAAGATTCAAGTTGAGTTGCAAACGGCATTGAAATTCCGATCCAGTCAAAACCAAATGTAAACACGCTCCATTGCCACTGATTACCGATCGAAGTGCCTAAACCAAAACTATTTCCGGCAAAACTGGTTTTTTCGTAACTGCTACCAAAAAAACTATCTTCATAACGGTAGTCGACGCGCTTGTAATCAAGGCCTCCCTTGAAGTAAAAGGTGTTTCCAACAAATTGTTTGTAGTGTGTACTTGCCGAAAAAGATTTAATCGTGAAGCCGGATGAACTCCAGATAAGTGGGTTTTCGCCACTGACCAGTTCAACCGTGATAAGTGAATCTGGATCTATAAAAAAACCTAAATGAAGTCCTTGCATCACCGAAGCGGCTGGACCATGGCCGAAAACTTGTGCCGTTAAAGAAAAGTCTTTATCTTGTCGATTGATTTCGCTCGTTCCAAGCGAATCAATTTTAACTTTAGCCGCCCAAACAGAAATACCGAAAAAAAGTGGAAGTAGCGCGGCCCATTTGTTCATAAGAAACCCTTTGTGCTGTAAAATTTTTTGACGGGAATATTTTTCATAACCGCCGTAAGGCACTCCATCTATTTATGCGTTAATTCGATTGTAGATGCAAGGGTCTTAGATTTTTACATTGTAAAAATAAAAATTACATAAGCTATTGAAAATAGACAGCAAAGTGTGTTTTAAATTGATACATGAGTAGTTCAGAAATAACCCTTATTCAATTGCGACCCATCATTGGTGACTACCAAGATCCCGCCCAATTTCTGAAAGACATGATTGAATACCGAAAGCGGACTGAAAAATCATTTTCAGTTATGCGCGCAACTGAATCTTTGCGAAAAATTTCTTCAGCACTCGTAACACTAGTTGTGCAAAGAAAAAGAAAAATGACGGTTGACCGCGCAGATGAATTTGCAAAGCTGATGAATCTAACCTCAGCTGAAAAAATCTATTTTAAAAATTGGCTCAAGTTAGAAGAGCAACCTGACGACATAAAAAATCAGCAAGTTGAATCTAAAAGGAAAAATAAAAAAGAATTTTCGCTTAGTCTACTCAACGACTGGTTAAACGTTTACGTTAAAGATACTTTTCGTTTAGAGTCTGTGCAGAAAAATCCGCACCTTCTCTATAAAGAGCTGGGCGCGATAGCGTCCAGAGCGCGAATTGATAAGTCACTTAAGTTTCTATTAAAAGAAGGTTACTTACGTAAAACTGTTGATGGGCGTATCGTTGTCGAAACTTCGCTAACCACGAGCGAGGCTCTGCCGCCAGGTCAAAAAATTCGCGCGTTTCATAAAGCGGCGCTTTCCATCGCACGACAAAATATGGATCTTTTCCCGGTTCATGAGCGATTTGCAAATACCTTAGTTCTAGATTTAACGCCCGAACGTTATCAAGAATTAACCGAAATGATCCGGGAATTTTCTAAAAATCTGCAAGATTTCGCCGCCGTTGAGCACGCATATGGTGATCGACTTTATCAAATTTTAATTAATTTATCGCCAACCGGGGGACGTGTCGAATGAAGTTAGGTTTTACTTTAGCCATTGTTATTTTATTTGCGGCGACCCATTCGCCGGGTAGCACTTTTGTCGGTAACGGTGGAAACGCCGGCGATGTCGAGCTTCAAGTTACGCTGAACCAGGTCAAGCGCACTTTGCAAGAAGTGACGCAAAAGAAATACGTGTGGAATCAATTATGTGCCTGTGACGAATCAATGGAAGGCCATAAGATCTGCGATGGATTAAAAGCTCTTAGTCAGTCGCAAAAACTTTATTGTGAACAAGTACTCGTATCGAGCGCCCAAGAAATGTTGGATTTCATCAACGGACGGGCCGGCGTTCAAATCATATGGACTTCGCAAGACATGAATGTGGCTGAATCATTCGGAAACCGCGAAGCGATAGGCGTCACACAACCGCAAGAGAAAAAAATATTCTTTAGTCGTGGAAGTTTCATCGAGCTTCGCGATTACGAACGAATCTATTTGTTAACGCATGAGCTGGGTCATTTAGTAAAAATTGAAAATCGCTTTTTACGTGATGATGAAAAGGTTGGGCCATTTAAGCAAAATGATGGTGGACGACAATTGCTTAACTCGCTGGGCGCGGCCGTTGCCATGCAATCATTAGCCAATGGTGGAGTCAGCGAATACCGAAAAAGTTTAATCAGATCAAAAAATTACAAACGAAATTGGTTGCAAGTTTCTGCCGGTGCGGAAAATCAGCATCAAGACGAATCAACTTTTGCCATTAAAAATTATTCTGGAATACAAAGTTCCTATCGGTTTCAAATAAACCAAACGTTGGGGCTTTCAATTGGGGGTCGTTACGTAAAAGGGACCGACCAATTTCTAGGAATAGTGAGCGCGGAAAACGAACTTAAATTATACAATGCGATGCTGAACCTAAGATTATTTCCATTTAGCAATCCACTTTCTTTTTGGGGACAGTCGCACGCAATACTGGCGGCTGGTTACGAAATCGGAATAGCCGAAATGAAACTGGATGACGGATTTGTCGGAATTAAAGATAGTGCCCAGTTAGCGGCGCCGATTCTTTCGGTCCAATACTACTTGCCACTTTTTGTAGGAATTTGGTTCCACGGCGGGCTCAATTTATCGACTCATCAATATGAATATAAGCAAATTGGTTTTAAATCTCAAAGCAATCAAGTTTATTTAAACTTAGGAGTTAGTTATGCGTTCTAATTTTTTAAAAGCCCCCGCATTGGTTGCGTGTTTACTTTTAACCGCGGCCTGCGAGTCTCGTCACAATGATAAAGCAAATGACGAGATCATCGGACAATCCCTTGAGGCCATCACCTCACTGCGTGAAACCAGCGGCACACCGACGCAAACTGTCGCGCTATATGATTCTGTCGTCAAAAAAATTCATCAGTTCGATTTAAACACGATGACCGTTGACCGAACAATTCCAGTATTAAATACCGGTAGCAAGCATTACGTACTTCATTCGGGTTCGTCGAACTACATGATCGATTTAAGCGACAAGCATATTTCGATTTTTGATCAACAGTCAAAAGCTCAGCACCAACCCATTACTTTTCAGGGTAAACCAAAGTCGGCGGCCTTCCGCCCAGATTTGGGAACCTTGATTGTTTATGATGATTTGCAATCGCTAGGCGTTATTAAGTTGTCTCCAACAGGTGTCGTGACTGACAAGCACGTTTTTGGCTCTGTCGTAACGGGCAGTTACACCATCACCGCGGGGGATTTGTTAGATGACGGAAGCTTAGCCTTGGCCTTATCAGATGGATCCATCAGCTTAGTTGATCTCAGCGCGTCGATGGCCGCTGTGCCCCGAAGACTGATCGGCGCAAATCAGGTAACAGGCCTACCGCGAATCACTTGGCTTGCGCCGATTCAGGGAATTGCAAATCGCGTTCTTATTCGCACTGAAAGTAAAATCGTACTTTACGATGTTGTTTCAAATACGGTGATTCAAGAGCGAATCATTGCAGCCACCGAGCAAGTTCTAAAGTTATCAAAAAATTATAATCCCCACATCGTTTTATCAATAACGACTTCAAGTATGCAATTAGTCTACACCGATGGCGCATCACTTTTATTCCGCGACATCAGTTTAGCAAATCGAACTGACGGCTACGATTCGGTAAGCCCTATTTTGAATAGCGATCTTGATTTAAGTACGGACACTTGGACCTATGTTTATGTTTCAGCTTTTGCAAAGTATTCTGCATTTAACGATGTGAACCAAAGAAAAGATAAACGAATGCTAGTTCGGGTACGAGTATCAGACAATTTAGCATTGAAAAGTATCGTAGTGCCCGATCAAGCTGAAATAAAATTAAGTTACGATTATTTCTTTGCACTTTTTCCTTCACCCTTAGGATTAGCCGAAAAATATTCGATTCATTCTGCAGAAAAGCTTGTTATGAAGAATTTTAATCTAAAAAAATACTAAGTTAGTCTAAAGTTGTCGCAGTTGTATTCAAATATCGATGAACTTAAAATAGTTTGCAATGTGACCATTGGAATAAGTTGAGCACACTTCGTCGCATCCGCATTAGCCTGTGCGAAATTACACACAAATGCCGACATAAAAAAGAGGAGTTTTCATTGGTAAAACATCTATAAACTCTTCGGTCCAATCGCAATAGGGTTAAAGGTCCTGTTGCAAATTAGGTCGACTATCGTTTATAATTGTAGAATGTTTTTTCAAAAAACCATACGTAAAGCGGTCGAAGTTGAAGGGATTGGAATTCACTCCGGTGAAAAAACAACTCTTCGTTTTAAGCCAGCTCCGGCGAATACCGGGGTGTACTTTGTGCGCGCCGATTTACCTGGCAAACCCTTTTTAAAAGTATCCGCAAAAAATGTTCAAGCTGTCAGTTATCAAACCACATTAGGTAGTTCGATTTTTCAAGTCGCAACAATCGAGCATTGTGTTTCAGCTTTGGCTGCACTGCGAATCGATAA
>JAYUOK010000073.1:0-3477 GCA_043760925.1 Bdellovibrio sp.
CATTTATTTTGTGGCGCTGCCGAAGGCTTTCAATTTTTTCAACTAGCGAGTTTACGGGCTTTGCATGAAATCTTTTAAGTGAAATTTCGTATAAGGCCAACTGGGCATTTTCGAGCTCTTTTCCTTGCGAATTCTGCAACCGGGCTTCAAGCGCTATTAACAACTCGGTTCCTGGCCTATTTTTGGCGGAAATCAGAAACTTCATCCCGAATTTTTTAAGGTATTCAGCGCCGAGGAGGTGCAGCCGGTTTTTAAGTTCGTCAGTTTCGCTGAAGACAAGTGTTTGTTCACTTTTGGCAAAACTATCAAGGCCGATTTTGGCCTCGCCGATATTGCCGTGAAAGTGTGCCGCCTCAATGATCTGCGCTTTCGTAAAATTCAGGATTAGCGCCTCGGCCTGCTCAATATCCAGCGCCAGGTTTTTTGCCATCGCTGCCGCAAAATCTTTGCAACCGCAGATTTCAAAATAGTACATGAATCTTTCAACATAAGAATCGAGCCGGTATTTTTGTGGCTCAATCGAATTGATCCGCTTCAGAGGCTCTGCACTTTCACGAATGCTCTCAATTGTGAATGGCAGCAGTAATTCGGTTGCAAACTCTACCGGATTCTCGGCGGTCATCAACTGAATCATCAATTGCAAAGCAACCGGATACCATTTTTCGGTTTCCGCCGTCCATTTTACCTGAACAATTTTTTTGTGATCCGAAAGATCTTTACGGATAAAATGAAATTCTTCGAATGCGATCTGTAGAAGATCTTCGACAGAAAATCTTCCATGTCGGATCTCATGCCACACTTCCCAGCGCGATCTTTCGGCCGTAGCCAGATCATCCATGACCCTGACCGCCACACCGTGAACCTGCGCCGGAAGTGCTACGCAGCCATTGCCGCAAAGCCAGTCGGTCAGATACTGCAACGACTGAAAAACATTATACCGGATTTCTTCCGGATCGTTGTTGGCAATAGAATCGGAAGCTTTGATATCGGCCACCAACAATGATCGTACATATTGCGGATCTCTTTTATTCATGCCGGTAATATCGGGCTGCCGGATAAAATCGAGCACTTCATGGTGATATTTTTTGTCGAGCAGCGCTTTGATCAATTCTGTGAGTTTTTCAGGCTGGCCTTCGGTATGAAACTTCCAGGCCTCAACTAATGCAAGCCCGAGCCTGACAAAATCCGGATGCGCAACCCAGAAGCCCGTGAGATTTCTTTTCATCTGAGTGATGACATCTTTGATATAGCCTTTGATTGTAACCTGAAAAGATTCTGAAAACATATCTGTGTCGAGGGGCAATATGCCGTACATTCCGCCCACTTTAATTCCGCCGCGCGAACCCACCACGTCGGAAAGCAGATTATGTGAGGCCTTGATGTACTTAATAACTATGTCAGGATCGGCTTTAACTGGTATGCGATAATTTCCGTCTTCTTTAAAAAGCCGCGCAGTCGAAGCCAGGTAATCGTGCCACCCTAACGAAGCACCAACAAAATAGGGGCTCAGTTCGTCGATAATTTCATGCGTGCGCAATATCGCTCTGGGATTTTCAAGCACGATCATCAGTCTTACGCTGCCAAGCCTATAATCATGATGCTGCAATTTAATTTTGGCCTCACTCAGCGAAACCATTTTGTGGATGTAGCGGGCCTCTTCTTCATTTTCGAGTTTCGGTACGTAAAAAACCAGGGCTTTCGGGTTGTGCCAGTTCCGGAATAGATGCAGGCCAAAATCATAAAGATGCAAGGGCATGGGACTTTTTTTATAAAAAAGAAACGTGCAGGGGAGCGCAAGCCCCGGAAATCTCTTAATCGGAATCGACAAATGGTCATTACTCAGTGAATAGTTTTTATCGCCTTCCGAAAATGCAAGTTCACCGTCAAAACAGGCGGACAAATTCACGGCCGAACTGATCAGATCCGAACGCAGCGGAGTTTTTGAATCTTCGTCGTCGGCACCCCACTTAGGAACGCTGGAAGAGGTCTTCAGTAACTCGGCAACGATGGCAGGTTCATCTTTCAGTTTTCGGTGATAGGTATTCATGGCGTTAATTGCCATTTTTGCACTGCCCGGCGGCCCGAACAAAGTAACATGCGGCCCTTTTAAGAAATCCGGGATAGCGGCAATCGGTTTATCTGCGCGCGGCTCGCAATACTCGGCGGAATGCGGCCCGATAACCACCCGACCTGAAGCATCTTCCAGACCGAGAATAGTTTTGTATTCAGGATCCAGAAAATCCCGATGAAAGTTGGTGTTGAATTCGAAGCAGGCTTTTACTCTTTCATCGATAAATTTTCGGTCGGTGGTCCGCTGCTTTAACACTTTTTTTAAGTCAACTTCGAGGTCGGCATAAAGGTCAGTCAGAAAGCGCATGGCGGCCTGGCTTTCAAGGCCCCCGCTGCCGCCGACTTCAAGTAAATCGGGCACGCCTAAGACCTGCGTGGCTTCCTTCAACAGAAATTCCGCAAGCTGCTCAGAAATGTAATCCTGATAGTACGGAATTTCAAATTTCATTAACTGCCCCGGTATGTACTATAGCCGAACGGATTCAGCAAAAGTGGAATGTGGTATTTCCGGTCGAGGTCTTCGATTTTAAAAACGACCGGCGCTACTACGAAAAACGGAGTGATATTGTTTCTGAGAAAATACTCTTCGAGAGCGAACTTAAGGCGGTAGACCCCGCGCGCGGGCGCACATTTAAAAACGATCCGCCCGTCAGAATCGGTTTTTTCAGCGCCGAGAAGTTGCCACTGATTGTTTTCATATTTCGCAAGCTCAACCATAACCCCTTTTGCTGTTACGCCGAGACTGGTGTCGAGAATATGGGTGCTGATCATTTTAATAGGCCAAGCCCAGCTGAATTGCCAGCGAGGCCCGTGAACCCGCAAGATTCGGCGATTCAATTGTAAGATAAAGGCTGTCGATTCGCAGCGAATTACGATAATCTAGGCGAATCTGATACTGACGGTCTTTTTGAATAGTTCCCACAAGATAATTAAGGTCAATCATCTGGCCATTTGCAAGTCTTGCAGACGCGGCTTTAATTCCAACGTGATTTTCGATTGCTGCTAAATAAATTTCATTCACAAACTCGCCACGCACATCCATGCGCACATCAACGGCAATAAACTTCTGGGCCTGTACCGTGCCCATGTCCCACCAGCGAACGGTTCTGCCCGGCCCGTAAATATCGCCGTAGCCCGGAGGTTGTGGATATCCTGGCTGGCCTGGCTGGTCTGGTTGGTCTGGCCAAGGAAAATTTCCGGCAAAGGCCGAAGTGGCAAAGCTGGTAGCTAGAAGAAGAATCAGGAAGCCGATATTTTTTTTCATTTTGTCTCCTCATTGAAACAATGTTGGTTTTAATTTTCTGTGTCAAAGGCGATACAAAGGTTTCAGAGCAATCAGGATGCCATTGTTTGCCGGGCAAATTGTCACTGCCTGATAGTCGGTGAAGCCTTAAGTCTGGTTATAGC
>JAYUOK010000074.1:0-3441 GCA_043760925.1 Bdellovibrio sp.
CGCATCGTCTAGCCTTTTCAACAGGACAAAGCCTGCACCCTCACCCGGGATAAATCCCTGGGCTTTTTTATCGTAGACGTGCATTGTATTTGTCGACAAAGCACCAGTTTTTGCAAAACCAATAAGCTCAAATGTATCTAAACTGACATCCACACCACCGGCGATGGCAAGGTCGATTTTTCCAGACTGAAGTGCATCGGCGGCAGTAGCTACAGCAATAAGTGAAGATGAACAAGCACCGTCGACTGTATAACCTCCACCCTTAAGGTTCAGGTAATTACAAATTCGACCAGCAATTGTATTAGAAAGAGAGCCCGCTAAGGTGTCTTCATTGGTTGCAGGAAAAACTGATTTATAAACTTTTTGCATAACGTCAGATAATTTTTGAATTTGCTCTTCATTGATGCCCGCTAATTCTCCCGATTTCTTAAGCGATCGCAAAACATAGGGCCATCTCAAACGCATGGACGAAGCTCGGGTTTGCTCTCCTGTTAAACTATTTCCAACGATGACACCTGTGTTTGAATTTGAAAGAACTTTCGGATCATATCCAGCATCTTCTAGGGTTCGGATGGCTGTATCTAGTGATAACCAATGGACGATGTCGTTCGACTCATACGTAATTTTTGGGATCAGGCGCTTAGCCCATTCAAACTCAAAACCCTCAACATAAGAGGCGTATTTTCCATAGCACATGTCTTCGACTTTTTTATCTGGGTCAAAATAATCTTTCATCGGCAAACGCGAATCAAGATGCTTTCGGAATTGCTGCCTTCGAGACAAAATAACTTCCCAAAATTCTTCTTTAGTTTTGGCCCCCGGAAACGTACAGCCGATACCAATCACAGCAATTTTATTTTTATTCTCAGACGACATATCAATCCTTTAAATAAGTACCATGATTTGTATCGGTTTTTTGAAGCCTAATTAAAGGTCTAGTGAGGTATATTTGCGATTTGCCATAAAACAGGACCTCTGAGTTTAAGTCCAGTCATTGTCTCAGATTGAGAATCTCCGTCAGATCTAATAATTTCTTGATGAGTAAACGGATTTCTATTTTATCTCAAAATAGAACAGAGTATTTTAGTAACTAAGCTTGTCTAATTTTTCGACCCAAAGCTTAAATGACGTAAGAGCTTGCTTCCGATAAATTTGTTGAATCGGAACTGTGCGCTTTAAGAGTGGTTTAGAAATTTCCTTATATAAAAAATCGTCGTCAAATTGAATCTTTGCGGCATCTTTACGAGAATTTCCATAATATATTTTACTAATACGAGCCCAGTAAATGGCTGCCAAACACATCGGACATGGTTCACAAGAAGTATAAATCACGGCGCCACTTAAATCATAGGACTTCAGTTTTTTACACGCATCGCGAATGGCATGACTTCGGCGTGAGCAGTAGGATCATTTGTCGAGGTCACTTGATTCCAGCCACGACCAACGATCCGACCATTTTTAACAACAACAGCTCCAAATGGTCCGCCATCACCCTTGATCATATGAACCCGAGACAAACGAATAGCTTCAAGCATGAATGGACTGTGTTTCATCTTTCTTTGACCTCAAGATCTTCTGTCAGTAAGATTTAGCAGAATATGAAATGGAAATCATTGCTTCTTTTCTTGTGTCCACTGATGGCCATCGCGGCCCCGAAAAAGGACCTTCATTTTAGCTATGTCGTTTCAACTAATGACGTCGCTTTCTATTTGAATCAGCCAATTTTATTAAAAATGTCGATCTGCGAAAAAAAAGAGCAGCTTTGCACGGAAGTTGAAAAAACCGCCCCATTTACCGTCACAAAAACAGCGCGAGGCCTTCACTTTGTTTTGT
The DNA here is from genome assembly GCA_043760925.1 of Bdellovibrio sp. GTDB lineage: Bacteria > Bdellovibrionota > Bdellovibrionia > Bdellovibrionales > Bdellovibrionaceae > Pseudobdellovibrio. The sequence continues at coordinate 1,834 of JAYUOK010000074.1, forward strand.
CGACCACTTTAAAAGCCAAGGTTTTCAACACTGTTATTACTAAACGTAAAATTTTTTGGGAAGATGCCAAAGTTAAGTTTGAAATAATTTATGCCCGTTCAGATATATTCAATAAGTATGTCCAGGGAATTTACCCTTATAAAGACTTAGTCATTCCATTGCCTGGAGATATGATTCTTAAGGATTCGGTTAATACAGACACAGGAATGGTCGAAGTCAGCCATCTTTTGATCAACTAAAATTAGAAAAGTAGGTGCCTCATGCGAATTTTAATTCTTCTTCTCACTTTTGCGATGACCCCTTGGGCCGTAGGATCTCCGTTAAAAAAGCCGCTGCAAAAACCAAAGCTCATTGTCGTTTTGGTGATTGACCAAATGCGGGCGGACTATTTAAGCCGGTTCGAATCCAGATTTCAAAAATCCAATTCTAAAGGTCCCGGCGGTTTTAAATATTTAATGTCGGAAGGTGCTTATTTTCCGATGGCCGAATATGATGTGCTTCAAAATATTACTTGTCCAGGACACGCCATGATTTTAACAGGCGCGCACCCCAATATGAACGGCATTGTTCTAAACGACTGGTTCGATAAAGTGGCCCGAAAACCTGTTTACTGTGCCGCTGATGAGAAAGATAAAATTTCACCAAGAAATTTAAAGACCTCCACCGTTGGAGACGAATTAAAAAATGCAGGATATAAATCCAAGGTGATTGGAATCGCATTAAAAGATCGCGCCGCCGTTATGCTTGGCGGGCATCGCGCCGACCACGCACTGTGGTTTGATGATAAAAGTCATCAATGGGTGACCAGTACTTACTATAGCGCTGATAACTCTGTACCTGCTTGGGTCGGTAAAGAAAACGAACTTCTTTTAAAGCAGGTAGGAACCGAATATGTGTGGCAATCCACTGATAAGCCGACAGGCTTGACTGAAGGAAGCGAAATTCCTTTTCTGAAAAAAGCTAAAATTGGTGATTCGAAAACTTTAGCTCTGCCTTACGGGGTCGACCTAACAATGAATCTTGCAACCGAAGCCGTAAAAAATTTAAAGCTGGGCAAAGGAAATGATCCTGATCTTTTAGCCATCAGCCTTTCCAGTCACGATATGCTTGGACATGCCTTTGGACCCAACTCTCGCGAAATGGAAGAGCTGACAGTTTCAGAGGATCGAAGCCTTGCCAAGTTTTTTAGCTTTTTGCAAAGCCAATCTCTATTAAAGACTACGTTGATCGTGCTGACCGCCGATCATGGAATTGCGCCGACAAACGAATATGCAATTAAGGCAAAATTAGATGCCGGAAAGTTTGATTATCTAGAAATATTCAAAAAAATAAACTCTCATCTGGATAAAAAATATGGACGGCCTAAAAATAATCAGTGGATTGCAAGTTTCCTAGCTTTAAATTTTTATTTAGTTCGCGCCACTTTGGCTGAAAAGAAATTAGATCTCTCAGAGGTAGAAACTGAAATTAAAAAAGTTCTATTGGAAGAACCTGGCGTTTGGTACGTCGTCACTTCTTCAGAATATCGAAAAGGCGATCTGCCTCCGGGAGAAATCGGTCAGCAATTATCAAGACAATATATTGTCGAACAAAGTGGCGATCTAATCT
>JAYUOK010000075.1:0-241754 GCA_043760925.1 Bdellovibrio sp.
ATCTTTCCAAGTACCAGATACTCCCTTAACGTCTGCCTGACCGCCAAGTTTTCCTTCTGTACCAACTTCTTTCGCCACACGAGTTACCTCGGCTGCGAACGAATTTAACTGGTCAACCATGACGTTGATTGTGTTCTTTAATTCGAAGATTTCACCCTTCGCATCAACTGTAATTTTCTGAGATAAATCGCCCTTCGCAACCGCAGTTGTTACTTTTGCGATGTTACGAACTTGATCCGTTAAGTTTCCTGCAAGACCATTCACGTTATCTGTTAAATCTTTCCATGTACCAGACACACCTTTTACATCAGCTTGTCCGCCAAGTTTACCTTCTGTACCAACTTCTTTCGCCACACGAGTTACCTCTGCTGCGAATGAATTTAACTGATCAACCATGACGTTAATTGTGTTCTTTAATTCTAAGATTTCACCTTTTGCATCAACTGTGATCTTCTGTGATAAGTCACCTTTTGCAACCGCGGTAGTTACTTTAGCGATATTACGAACCTGTGCGGTTAAGTTATTCGCTAATCCATTTACGTTATCTGTTAAATCTTTCCATGTACCTGACACGCCTTTTACATCTGCTTGTCCACCAAGGCGGCCTTCAGTACCAACCTCTTTCGCCACACGAGTTACCTCTGCTGCGAATGAATTTAACTGATCAACCATTACGTTAATTGTATTTTTTAATTCTAAGATCTCGCCCTTGGCATCAACTGTAATTTTTTGTGATAAGTCACCTTTAGCAACCGCGGTCGTTACCTTTGCGATGTTACGAACCTGTGCGGTTAAGTTTCCGGCAAGACCATTCACGTTATCTGTTAAGTCTTTCCAAATACCCGAAGCTCCGCGAACATCGGCCTGTCCACCTAGTTTACCCTCGGTACCAACCTCTTTCGCAACCCGCGTAACCTCAGAGGCGAACGAGTTCAGCTGATCCACCATGGCATTTACCGTCGTACCAATTCGAAGAAATTCTCCCTTAACTGTACGACCATCAATTTCTAATGACATCTTCTGTGACAAATCTCCCTTTGCCACCGAGGTGATAACCCGGGCAACCTCAGTCGTTGGTTGCACCAGATCTCCGATGAGTAAATTCACTGAATCAACAGAAGTTGACCAAGCGCCCTTAACGGATCCCATTGAAACCCGTTCATTCATTCGACCTTCTTGTCCGACCGTACTACGTACGCGAACAAATTCAGTCGCCATATTTTCATTCAATTCGATGATGTCATTTAAAACTTCACCAATCTCTGCAATGATTCCTTCATGCCCCACTGGAAGGCGAACACTGAAGTCACCACGACGCACAGCTTTGACTGTAAATAAAAGCTGGCGAAGTTGCTCGTGATTATTGCCGGTTAAATTTCTTGGTATTGAAGTTTCAATTTTTTCGAAGGTATGATCTGCCTGCGCTTTTAAATTCTTTTTTCCGTTTTTTTGATTTACGGTATTGCCAAGAATCAGAGGTGCAGGTTGAGAAGCCGAAGCTTTCTTTTTTACTGCCGAGCCCGTCGTTTTTTGCATAAAATTTCCCCTCGAATGTTTAGAGGTACATACTTAAAAAACCTGTTACTAATGTCATGAAAAATAATAAAAAAATCAGTTGACGGGGAAAAATGTCCCAGAAAACTGTGGATGACGAGGCCCATTAGGACCTCCATCCAGTGATTAGTCTTTAAGCGCTAGTCCCCTATAAATGGACGAGCTTGCTTAAAATGAACCTTACGAGGCCCTTCTTCAATATCCACTTTGAATTCTACATCAAGCGCAAACTTTGGATTATCACGCTTCGGATGGTAAATTTTAAAAAAGTGTTTCTGCAAATCTAATAGAATATCGGCGATGCGCTCAACCTCATGGTACGGAAGAACGGGCTCTGTCTTGGTTAAGCTAGAATATTTTAAATACTTGAGCGTGTACTTTGTTTTATTTTTTCTGTCGGGAGTTAGTAAAACTAAAACCTGATCCGGAGTTAAATCTGGATTAGGATTGGTAACCGCTTCTGAACCCTGTTGAATATTTAAATAAACAGCTGGTCCAAGTTTAGGATCAATAATATTTCGGCCGACACCCACACCATTAGCAATTTCATTCGGGAAAGCTGGGCTAATTAACATCGCCATCGAAACATCTAAGTGATTGATGCCGAACATTTCACGCTCATCAAACGCACGTAAATTCCATACCGAAGCCCAAACTGTCTTAAGTGCTTTGTCGATAGTCTTCTTAGGCTTACGCAGATCGTATGAATCCGAATCATAAAGACCCGCTCCGGTAAACTGCGGCATATCTTCAGAATTTGTCGAACTTCGTAAACGAATTTTCGCATTTGGATAAGTTTTATCGACTGCCGTTTTAACTTCATTGACCAAGTTTTGATTCACGATCATGTCATCTGCACGCATACGTGTTTGAAGCTGAACAAGTGAATCAACCAAGAACTGACGATCGGTTTTAATTCGCGGATCATTAACTAGCTGAGTAAGGTATTGGTCAATTGTAAGTTGCGCATTGAACATATTCGTTTGAATAAATTCGCGGTAGTAGAAAAATGGTATTGCAAAACCTGGGCGAAATGCATCTGGCAAAATATGCGTAGATTCAGCATAGTTAGCCGCTTTAGCGCCGACGGAAATAACATCGTTAAACCCTAAATCTTTAGTCGAGCGAATTCGCTTTTCGTTTAAATCTGATCTTAGTTTTATAATTGGTTTTTTGTCATTTCTGGCACTCCAGAACGCTTCTGCTTCTGCCAAAGCAACTTCACGAATACTCATCACGCCGTCTTTTAATTCAAGGCGAACAAGAGCCTTTTTTTCAAGAAGATTTTTAATTCGTGGATCTTGAGATGCTTTATTTACGTAAACATTCGGTGTACCACGGTTTTTACTTTTAATATTAACATGTGACAACGGAGTCTGTGGTTCTTCAGTAATAACCCCTGCGACAACGCCTAAATCTAATGGCAGCATTTCAAAAACAGGAATCATCTTAAAAGTTAGTGTGGTTACTAATTTTTCAGTCTGATCACGAGGAATAAAGATAAGATATCCATAGCCTACGCCTGCGTTCTCGATCGAAAATCCAGTTTGCTGCGAACCACTGCCCGGAAATATTTCTTTGAGCAATGTCAAAACCGAATCTAACGAAATCAAAGAAGATGATCGAATACCCTCATCAACAAAAGAAGCAACCGAAGTTGAAACCAGCTTCCAATCAGTCAAAGCTGGCTGGAATACAGTTTCAAAACGCATGACGCCCTCTGATAAAGCCTGTGAGATAAGGCTGATGCTTGATTCTGGGTTTGCGTTAAGGGCCGTTAACAAGTCATTCTTCTTCGCTTCATTAAAGTAACCAGTCGCATAACTTAAATTGATAAAGCTTGCCGCTTTCGCTGAAAGTTCTGACGGATTTTTAGTCGAAATTTTACCAAGTTCAGCTTGGATAAAGTCTTGAATACGAATGATTAAATGGGCCGTGTCAATATTTCTAGTTCTTTCAAAAGTTTTACGTGCAGTCACTGCCAGCTCAGAAAGCTCTAATAGCTTCGCTAAGTTATTTCCTGATGACGATAGGCCCGCCAAAACAGCGGCTGCGGCAGGAAGCTCTACGTTGATACTTGGTAAAAGTATATTCATAGATTCTTTGTCGATAGAAAAATAACTAATGATCATCGCCTGCAAGTTCGCATACGAAGTCATATCTTCTGCAGCAATAATGCTAGAGTTTGCAGATTTGAATTGGCTTAAATGGCCAATCGCATCTTTAGTAAGTCCGTTGTGAATCGAGTTTCTAATTCTGCGAAATTCGCTAGCTTTGTCAGGAGCCATGTATAAATCAAATTTAGCCGAGATATCTGCCACAAGCTGGCGTACAGCACTTAAGGAAACTGTTTTTTTACCGGGTAGCAAGCTTGATCGCTTTTGAAATTCAAGAAATATTAAATAATCTGCCTCATTTTGAATATGCAAAGCCATGTAGTCAGCGAATAATCGGTAGAATAAAATTTCGTGGTTGTTATCTGCTACTCCACGTTGCATATAACTTTTGGTTAGGGTTGAGGTTGGGCTTTTCTGCATATAAAAAAGTTCAAGCATTTGGTGCTGAGCCATTAAATAAGCCATTGGCTTGGCGTCAGCGCGGGCTCTTAAGGCCGCGTGATTATGATTGAACGCAAGCATGGCTTGCTCTTCCGCAGTGGCAACAAAAGCGTTATGTAATTCCCAGTAATTTGAACCGTATCGATTTCCGATATAGAAGCCTAACTGACTAAGTTCAGTTGCTTTTTCATTTCGAAACGCCACGGTAATTAAATTATTTTTTGGTGGGCTAACAATAGACCCGTTTTGCATAACAACAATTCGCCCTGTTGTTGTTTGGTACATATTCAAGCCCAATGCACCTTTTGAGATTTTTTTAATTTCCCCGAAAACCGACTTGATTTTGTTATCGCGCTCAACACCTGTCAAAGTTTGAGCCGGGGTTTGTACCGTTAAAAATGCAATTGCTAATAGCAGCAAATATTTATTCATAACTATTTTACCTTAGATAAAGATGGAACAAGTTTAGTATATTCATCTTGAAATTGATTTTCGTAACAAAAGCTGTACTCAGACTTCAGCGGACCGCAACCCGTTGCGCGTCCGAAAATTCGAACTAACTGCTTTCCTAAGCTTTTGTTGTCATTAGACTCAGTTAAGGCGCGCATTTGTGAATCTGACATGGCGAAAAATTGAATTTTGTCTTTTTCGTAGTCTTGTTCATATAACTCAAATTCACCGTTAATCCGTAAGCTGAATGCTTTTCCGCGTACATCGCTTGATTTAGATTTTACGAATTGTGAAATATACGGATTTATGAATATGTATTTACCATTTTCATTTCTGAATTGGTTTTGGCCATAAAGAGCGCTGTAAAACTTATCGCGATCTAAAGACTGCTCGGTCAGGCCGGCACCTTCACGGTAGCCCTCACCCGAATCGGCTGCAATTGCGTAGGCTAAGAAGTATTTTACTCCCATAACTTCTGGCTGTCCGTTTCCATCAATATCGAAAAGATCGTAGTCTTGTGAAACATTACCGAAGTAATGCATCTTAGTAAGTTGATCAGGTGAGGCGGGAAAAATGTTACGTACTTCTAAAATATGACCTGCCGACATGCGTGTGCAACCGTGCGACACTCCGCCACGAGCTACGATCCACAAGTTTGTGGCATTGGCCGGGATATTTAATGCCGCATACAAATTCTTATAGACTGAACTTTTTAAGCTAGTCCGAACGGCCGAATTATGAATACCATTTCCGTTCATTGTGTAATCCATTTTCGGCGCATAACCGTAAAAAGGCTCTGACCGAATATGGTCCACATCGTGGTAGCTACGCGCTACAAAGTTTAATACTCCAGGTTCACGAATGATTGGGATCATATTTCCATCGCGATCTTTTGTATAATCTTTAACTGAGCCATTTGGATAAATCGCCGTGAACTCTGGATACTCTAAAACGAATTGACCAGAAGCATTTTCGTAAAAGCTTGGCTGCAGCTGGCCATTACGTAAAACTTTAAAAATATAACGATCTTTGGTCGCAAGATTAAAAAGCTCAATCGCTTTTTGTGTAAAGCCCGCAGTATTTTTCGCATTTAAGGTTTCGATTAATTTTGCCTTTACCTCGGTCGAAATAAAAAATAAGTTAACACGACCTGGGATCAGCTCGTTAACTAGTGTAATTGTCTTTTCTGGATTCTTTGAGATGTAGGCATCTAAATTTCCCGCCGCGGTCGTAACGAATTCGTCTGAAGCTTTCGCCCAACGGTTTGCATAAGCCGACATGTCTAAGCGAATCTTAAAAACTCGGCCTGCATTTAGCTTTTCAATGACCGATAAGCTATTCGCGTAGAATTCTTCTTTGGTCATTGCGCCTGAATCGAACTTTGAAACCAGTTGCGTAATTGAGTAAACATTCGAGTGCACGACCGACTTATACATCTCATGCTGATTTTGTAGGTCTAAAAGAATAATTCCTTTTGCTAATGCATCTTCGACTAAAGCTTCTCGAGCTTTTAAAGAATATAAATAAGTTAGGACTGAATAATCATCTAACGGCGTAGTTAAACGAATTTGATTTCCACGACTTAAGTGAAAGTGAATTTTATTGGCGTCTTCAATTCGTGGTGCGAAGCCAGTGTAGAAGGCAGGTAAATAAGTCGTGCGGTTGGGCTTCCAAGCGACTCCGTTAACAATTAAAGAATTATTGAAATCATCTATCGAAAAGCCGCTAGCCATGATTGGTAAAGTTGTTAAAATCAGAGCCGCCATCAAGCCTTGGTTTAAAAGTGCTTTCATCATCGCTACGTCCTACTTTTTGGTTGGTTAAGTTCGCCGTGTTTTCAAATACTGCGCCGAGTCTTAGTCGCTTATTCTAGCGGCAACCGTCAAGTGAAATGAATTTCACAGCCTTTAGAGGTTAATGACTATGTAATAAAGAACTTTGACAAAAGAGTGGTTTGAATATTTTACATAAAAGTTCCGTTTTTTCGTCGAAGTTTTAGACTGTCATTTTAGAACGATGAAAAGCTACTATTTCGCCCTCGCAAATTCACATTTTAGTAATGAATTTTATCTTATAAAATAGAACATTAACTAAAGGTTGAATGTTTGATATTTAGGAAGGGAAATTTATGAATTCGAATATATCGCTTAAATTAACCACGCATGAATGTGAGCTGAACGAGGTCGAAAAATTTAAAATTGTGTCTCAAGTCGAGAAAGAATTGATACGTGCTCCGGAAAGCTCAAAGGTTAGCTTGGATATTACCAGAACTTTAGACAAGCAGTGGGTATTCGATCTTTCGTTAAAATACAACCGTGGGCATATTGCAAGCTTACGGGTCCATCCGGACTTAGAGTCGGCGGTGAAGGCGGGGCTAGTTGATTTAAAAAGAAATTTACTGATTCATGAATCGCAGGCCATCGTAGAAACGTTTCATTTCGATAAATCAAGTGAGTACGACTACTTCACCGAGGTCAGCTTAGAAGTTGAACCTTCGCCATTAGGAAACTTAACGACATTGGTTCTTGAAGATGACCCAGCTGCATCTTTGATTTTGAAAACAACTTTGAATTCACTGGGTTGCGGAGTTGATAGTTTTGAAAATCCGCATCATGCGATCGAAGCAATGAAAACAAAAAGCTTTGATCTATTAGTTCTTGATTGGAATTTACCCTATATGAAGGGTCATGAATTTCTGATTGCTGCAGATCGAATATTGCGAAACAAAGAGGTTCCGTCGCAACTTGCAAAGCTGGTCCCCGTGGTCATCTGCACAAGTATGCCATTAGAACAGATAACTTTGCCTCCAGTTTCACACTTTTTCTTCTGCAATCACTGGCATAAAAGCTTACCTTTTAGTTCGGTATTAAATTCGCTTGATGAGACAACTAAAAAAATCAGCCTGCGAAAACGAGTATTAGCTTCGTAGTAATTTTTTTTGGCCGTAGAAATAAATTTGAGGAGGTCTTATGAATACAGAAGCCCCAATGGTTTTAGATCAAATCATTATAAACTTTGCGCGCATTGATTATGCAAAGATTAACGAACTTAAAAGTTACGATTCGAATGATGAAATCTTTGGACAGCTCGTCGAAATATTCAGTATAGAAATTCGAAAACAACTGCCTGAAATGAAAAGATGTGTATCGTCTGAAAATTTTGATGGACTATCGAAAGCCGTTCATCGTTTTCGCTCGACCGCTTACAACCTTGGAGCTCTTCGATCAGCGGAAATTACAAAGCGAATAGATTTTGTTCTTAGCAAAGAGCTTGTTAATTTAATTGAGCTCAAACAATTAGTTCACGCTTTAGAACGAGAATGCCTTGGCGCTTATACAGAACTTGTTTTAATTCTTCGACGGGCTGCTTAAGTAAAGCCCCCAAATTTTTAGGGCTTTAGGCGAATTAATTCTTTAAGTATCGAGTGCAGTTGGCTAACTCTTCAATAACGCTTCCATCTCTTTTCGCAATTTGCAAATAGGCTTTGGTTGTCTTGCCATGAGCAACCGGCATTAAATAGTTGTGACCAATGTTTAGATAAACGCGATCAACATAACCTAGCTTGGTTGTTGAAATGGCTTCACCTTTTCTAGAGCTGTTTTTAAAACGTAAATCTACATTTGCTTCGTAGTTTGTGCCCGAAGAAGTTAACGTTCCACTTACATCTGTGAAGCGTGCAATTGTCTTGTTGCCTACTTGAATGCTTGAGTCTGAAATAACCATGACTGATGCTTTTCGAGTTCCTTCTGCAGAATCTACGTGGTTGTAAACTTTTACATTTAGGCCAGATTGAGATGTACATACAAATCCATCTGCCATTGCTACCGTTGAACTTAATAAACAAGCTGCGACTAAAATCTTTTTCATATTTTCCCCTTTAAGGTTTTGTTGTTTGTTGAAGCCCTTCTAGACCCCTCAGGTAATATTTGTAAAATGAATGAATCGTAAAATATTATGTGTTTAGAGCATGATGAGAAGAACTCCGTTAGAATTGAAAGTATTACAATTTCCGCTATAACTAAGACCCAAATGCGTCACCTGACCCATAGAGCATGTAAAATTTTACAGTCTGATTTCCCAATGAAGATTAGCTTTAACTATGCCTTAGATTTGTGCTAATCCATAGCGCTAACCGGGGGCTTCACATGATTCAAAAAATACTAACCTACTCGCTTCTTTTATCTATCCTTATGATTCCACAGGCGTTCGCTCAAGTTTGGGAACAAGCCGAAAATATATCTGTCGCTCCGACTGATGCCATCATTCGACCATTCTCTGAAGCTGATTTTCAAACTCACCCATGGTTGAACGAATTTACAAACGTCATCGTTATTAATAAAGCTAACGAGGGCGCAGATCGACAAACACTACGATTATACGTAAATGGAAAATTAGAATTCATCACTAAAGTTTCAACGGGTCGCGAAACTTATGAAGCTGGGTGTCTACCTGGACAGGATCCAAAAAAAGACCATTGCTCAACACGTTCATATTGGTCGACAACTCCGGTTGGTTATTTCGACGTTGATGTTTTAGATGAGCGTTACTTTTCTAAACTTTGGAAAACTTGGATGCCATTTGCAGTATTCTTTGAAAGTGGAATTGCCACACACCAAGCGCCCATCGGAAGTGAAGGCAAATTAGGTTCGCGCGCTTCTGGCGGATGCATTCGTATGCATCCGAATGCGGCTCCAGTTATTTTTAGGACTGTTCAAAACACTCCACAAGGTTTAGTGCCCAAGGTAACTCGTGCAGGTGAAATTAAAACAACCAAAGCTGGTGACGCCATTCGCGGTATTGGACACAAAACTTTAGTCATCGTACATAACGTAGTAACCAACTAATGCTAACTGAACATTTAAAAACCGTTGAAGAGAATCGCAATCAAGAATGGGACGAGAAGTTCTTTAAATTTTTTGCTGAATCAAACTTAAAAATTTTAAGTGAAGATCCACAACAAGGGCCCGATGGCTGGCCCTATTTAATTTCTGAAACCACGACTGAAACTGCAGATTCTGAAAAAGTTGATTCAGCTCAAAAAATCTTTCATTGGTTAGCCGCGCGCGGAATTGGTTTGGTTGTAAATCCGAAGCGTTTACCTTATCCAGACTATGTGTTTTCATATGGAATGATTTGGTCTTTTCGCGAAACCGGCTTCTTCATTAAGTACCAAGACCTGGCTAGACCTAAAGAATTTACGACGCCAGATCCAAGCAAAGTTAAAGTTGGACCTCCGACCGAAGAGTTTTTGCCAACGACGGTTCGTAAGGTCATCAAAGATTTTCTTCGTGATCAAAGCGTTTTAGATCCGCGAATTTTAATGATTGCTCCCGATGGTGAAACGTATGACCTTTGTTTTTCGTTAGAATCATTAGGCTCACCACCTGAATCTGAGCATCAGGGCATTTTAGAGGCTCTTTCATGGTTTTTACCTCCGCATTATTCTATTGCGGTTGTAACTGAAAAAGGATTTCCACCTTTTCAATCGCTTTAAGTTTAATTACACCCTATGTCGAGGCTAGTAAGGTCTTCACTCAACTGTGAACCCGATGAATGCTAAGCTTTGATTTCTACTGGGGAAAACATGCTTAAAAAAATACTCATCGGTTTGCTGGCGTTCGTTTTAATTTTTGTCTCTGGCATCTACTTAGCTTACGCATCAGTCAAAAAATCTTTGCCTGATATGATTAAGATTGAAGATTATAAACCGCTACTTGTGTCGCAAGTCTACGATCGCCATAATAAAAAAATTGGCGAATTTTTTCGCGAGCGACGCGTGCTTGTACCGTACAAAGATATTCCTCAAGTGGTTATCAACGCTTTCTTAGCAGCCGAAGATGATCAGTTCTTTCAACATAAAGGCATTAATCTGTCTGCGCTTTTTCGTGCGGCGCTTGCGAATATGCGCGCCGGTCGAAATGTACAAGGCGGTTCAACAATTACCCAGCAGGTTGCAAAAACTCTTCTGTTGTCGACTGAAAAAACTTTTACCAGAAAATTACGAGATATTCTTTTGGCGATTCAGATGGAAGAAAACTTAAGTAAAGAAGAAATTCTTTACTTGTATCTGAATCAAATTTATTTTGGTCAAGGCGCATATGGAATTGAAATGGCTGCGCAAACTTATTTTAAGAAATCATCTAAACAATTAACTTTAGCTGAAGCGGCCATGCTAGCCGGTCTGCCGAAGGCTCCTTCTGAGTATTCTCCGGTAAAAAATCCGTCGCGATCAAAAGAAAGACAAATTTACGTTCTGAATCGAATGAAAGATGTTAAGTTCATTAAAAAAGAAGAAGCCGAAGCTACGATTAAAGAACCTCTTAAGGTTTATCTTCGCGAAGATTATGAAGTCATGGCGCCATTTTATTTAGAAACCGTTCGCCAACTTTTAGTTAAGCAACTTGGCGAAGAAGTTATCCTTGATCAAGGTGTAAAAATTTACACCGGTTTAGACCTGGCAATGCAAAAAGCGGCTAATGAATCAGTTAAAAAGGGTTTGAAAGAAGTTGATAAGCGCCAAGGATTTCGTGGCCCCCTTGCAACGCTAGCGACTGATGACGATATCAATGCTTACCTTGAAAAATTAAGAACTAAATTAATTACTGAGTCAAATCCTGAACGAACGATTCTGCCTGATGGAACTTTTGCTGAAATTGAGTGGCATGCAAATAAAAAATCAAAGAAAGAAAAGAAAGTGGCAGAACTTACTTCGGATAAACTGCCGTCATTTCTAAAATTAAATGAAAGTTATGAAGCTGTTGTCATTAGCGTCAACGATGCTTTAGGTTTTATAGAATTACGGCTTCCCGAAGCAAGCGGCATGATTGAATTCGATACGATGACGTGGGCTCGTAAGCCTAACTTTGATAAAAAACCTGAAAATGATTTATTAAAAAAACCGTCTCAAGCACTTAAAAAAGGTGATGTGATTTTAGTTAAGATTCTAAGTGATAAGTTTGAGTGGTCTAAAACAAGAAAATCGACAGTGGGCCTTCCGACAGTTCCTCAACATGTTACATTAGAGCTTGATCAAGAGCCTATCATCGAAGGTTCACTCATTTCTTTCGATCAGAAAACTCAAGAAGTATTGGCATTAGTGGGCGGCTATAGTTTTGCGCGTAACGAATTCAATCGGGCGCTGCAAGCGGCACGTCAGACTGGTTCGGCATTCAAGGCAATTGTCTATGCCGCCGCACTCGAGAAAAACTACACTGCATCATCGCTAATTATCGATGCGCCAATTGTTTATAAACAAGCTGGCGAAGGTGAAGGCGAAGGTCAAGGTGACGAAAAAGTTTGGAAGCCTTCGAATCATGGCCGCGAATTCAACGGTGAAATCACGATGCGAAATGCCTTGGTAAAATCATTGAACATTCCTTCGGTGAAAATTATGGAAGACATCGGAGTACCGTTTGCGACGGAGTTCGCGCGTCGCTTAGGGGTGTTTTCGAAGTTAAATCCCGATTTTACTTTAGTACTGGGTTCAAGCTCGCTGACTTTGTATGAGATGACGAAAGTGTTTTCTGAATTTGGCCGTTTAGGTGTGCGAACACGCCCGCTGGTAGTAAAAAAGGTTATTGATCGAAAAGGTGAAGTACTTTTGCAAAATTTAAATCTTGATGCGCGCTTTTCTGAAGAGACGCAAAAAATTGAAGAAGAGTTCGAAGCGAAAAGAAAAGCCTACTTACAATCTTCACGTGATGAAGAAAGCACAGGTTCACATTTATATTTCGATAACCCTGAGCAGTTGATTCGACCACAAACTGCTTACGTCATTACCAACATGTTAAAGGGTGTGATCACGGATCCGAACGGAACTGGTGGCCAGGCCGCATCGTTAGGCCGCGAAGTTGCCGGAAAAACCGGAACGACGAATGGTTATGTTGATGCTTGGTTTATTGGCTATACTCCGAATGTGGCAACAGGTGTATGGGTCGGATTCGATAAAGAGAAAACGATTGGTAAATCCGAAGTTGGCGGCAAGTCAGCTTTACCCATTTGGCTTGACTACATGAAAGACGCGCACAGCAAATTGCCAAATTTATCTTTTCCGACACCTGAGGGAGTTAAAATCGTGAAAATCGATGCTGAAAGTGGTAAGCTTGCTCATTCGGCAAGTCCACGCGTGGTCGACCAAGCTTTCATTGATGGCACGGAACCTACAACTGCGGCAAGCCGATCTGAGGAAACAACAGATCACTTGAAGCAGGACATGGATGAGTAAAGACATACACATTTGGGGCATCAAACAGAATAATCTAAAAAATATAGAAGTTAAAATTCCGCTTGGAGAATTAACGGTCATCTGCGGCCCATCCGGTTCTGGAAAAAGTTCGTTGGCATTTGAAACTTTATTCGCTGAAGGACAACGCCGCTTCATCGAAAGCATGTCTAATTACGCTAGACAATTTTTAAATAAAGCACCGAAGCCTGACATTGAAGGCATTCATAATATTCCTCCGGCTATTTCGATTGAACAAAAGAATACCGTTAAATCAAGTCGTTCAACCGTAGGAACGACGACCGAAATTATTGATTACCTTCGTTTACTTTTTGAAAAAATCGGTGTGGCTTACTGCCCAAATCACAATATTCCGACTTTTAAAATTTCTACGACTGAAGCAACTGATTTGGTTTTAAATAAATTTACTGATAAGCGCGGATACGTTCTGGTTGAGATTCCTAAAGCGAATCGCGTTGTTGAGGGCAAAAAGCTTCACGCGCTTTTACTTCAAGAAGGTTTTTTACGAATCACTACCTTAAAAGAAAAAAAACCTAAGAAACTCATCGATGCTTCAACTTTTGAAGTGCAGCCGATGGTTGATATCGGAGAACCAGCCCAGGTTAAGAAAGGAATTCCCGCAGATACGTTCTATCTAGTTATCGACCGAATGTCTTTTTCGGCAGATGAAAAAGGGCGACTGACAGATTCTCTTACGCAGGCTTATGAAGCAAGTGTTAAATATATTTCTGGAACCTCAAGCCGCCGTGCCCTTGTCGTCACGACTGATGGTGACTATTTAAAATTAAGTGAAGAACCATCATGCCCGATTTGTGGTTGGGCTCCACCGCCGATTACTTCGAAGCTTTTCTCTTTTAACTCTCCGATGGGGGCTTGCCAGACCTGTAAAGGTTTTGGAAATATTCTTGAAATTGATGAAGCGAAGGTGATTCCGAATCCGAACTTATCGATTGCGCAGGGCGCGCTGAATCCGTTTACAATGCCCAGTGCTGAACAAGATAAAAAAACTTTGTTTTCTTTTGCTAAAAAACAAAAAATCGATTTACAAAAACCTTGGAATGAATTGCCCGCACCCCACCGCGAGGTCATCTGGAAGGGTAATAAAGATTTTTTCGGAGTTGTCGGCCTTTTTGAATACCTTGAGCAAATTAAATATAAAATGCACGTTCGGGTTTTTATTTCGCGCTTTCGCAGTCCCCGTCTTTGTCCCGACTGTAAAGGTTCTCGCCTGCGAAAAGAAGTTCAAACTATTTTTATTCATAAAAAGACGATCATGCAAATGACCAGCTTAACGATCGAGGATATCTGTCAGTTTTTTGAAAAGATTAATCTTTCAGATTATGAAACAGAAGTGGCCGGTGAAGTTTTAAAACAAATTCGCGCGCGTTTAAATTTTCTAATGCGCGTCGGGGTTCACTATCTTAGTTTAGATCGCGAAACCCGAACTTTATCGGGTGGCGAATACCAACGACTCATTCTAGCTAATCAGCTGGGTATGGGATTATCTCAGGCATTGTATGTTTTAGACGAGCCGACGGTAGGGCTTCATCCGCGTGACAACGATCGGCTAATTTCTATTCTGAAAGATTTAAAAAATCTTGGAAACACATTGGTTATTGTTGAACATGATCACGACGTCATTCGCAACTCTGAAAATATTATTGAAATGGGCCCTGGCTCTGGCTACTTAGGTGGTGAAGTTGTCTACGCCGGAAAAACAGAAAAGTTTTATGACTCAAAGACTTCGATCACGGTACCTTACTTAAAACCACAAAAATGGCAGCCCTTACGTGAAGGCCGCCCCGTTGATATTGAAAATCATAAATACAAAGTCGAACTACGTGGTTGTAAAGGCCATAACCTAAAAAACATTGATGTTGAATTTCCGTTGAATCGTTTAGTCGTCGTTAGCGGCGTTAGTGGCTCGGGTAAGTCGACTTTAGTCAGCAAGACATTGTATCCGGCCTTAGCTCGTAAATTAGACATCGAATATGAACCTGTTCAAGAGTTTTCTAAAATCGCGGGATTTGAAGATCTAAAAAATGTTTTATTGATTGATCAGTCCCCGATCGGAAAATCGGCGCGAAGTTCCCCGATTACTTACTTGAAGGCATTCGATGCCATTCGTAATTTAATGGCTAGCACTCCTGAAGCAAAACAACGTGGCTATACTCCAGGAACGTTTAGTTTGAATGTTGATGGCGGACGATGCCCGGGTTGTAAAGGCACGGGTTACGAAGAAATCGACATGCAATTTATGGATAACGTGATTATTCCGTGTGATGTCTGCGACAGTAAAAAGTATCGACCCGAAATTCTTGAAGTGCAGTTTCAGAATAAAAATGTTTTTCAAATTCTATCGATGACTGTAGCTGAAGCGATGAACTTTTTCGTGGCTCATCCAAATATTCGTAAGCCGCTTTCGGTTTTAAAAGAGGTGGGGCTTGATTATTTAACGTTAGGCCAGCCTGCCAACTCTCTAAGCGGGGGCGAATCGCAGCGTTTAAAAATTGCAAAAGAGCTTTCTCAGGTAACGCAGAAGGCAACCCTATATATTTTAGACGAACCTACGACGGGCTTACATTTTAAAGAGGTCGAATTATTAATGAAGGTT
Organism: Bdellovibrio sp.; assembly: GCA_043760925.1. Lineage (GTDB taxonomy): Bacteria > Bdellovibrionota > Bdellovibrionia > Bdellovibrionales > Bdellovibrionaceae > Pseudobdellovibrio. The sequence continues at coordinate 15,419 of JAYUOK010000075.1, forward strand.
CTTCATAAGTTGATTGAAGCGGGCGGATCCGTTATTGTGGTTGAACATAATTTAGACGTTATTAAAAATGCAGATTATGTGATCGATATGGGTCCCGAGGCCGGTAAAAGCGGCGGTCATGTTGTTGTCGCCGGTACGGTTGAAAACTTGATCGCAGCTAAAAAAAGTTTAACGGGTCAGTATCTTAAAAAATACGTAGGAAAGTAGTCGGTAACGAAACTATGCCCCAAGAGCTGAAATCGGTTCTTAAAGAGCTTCTAGCCTTTAAAAAAAATCTAATTATCATCGCAATTGCCGGCATCGTCAGCGCCGCTTGCAAAGGCTACATCGCAATTTTCATCAAACAGATGATCGATGCGGCTGCCGACCCTGAAAAATTAAAATCAATGGCCTGGATCGGAATTACCTTAGCTTTCGGTATCGGCATCAGCCGTTACTTCCATATTTTCTTAATGAACATGGTCGCCGAAAAAGTTTCACAAGCCTTACGTGAAAAAATGCAGGCCAAATTCATGCGGCTTAATCTGAAATTTCATAATAACTACGCTTCGGGCTCGGGTGGTCTGATTAGCCGTACTTTAAATGATATTCGTATCGTTCAGGATGGTCTGCGTTTATTCGCTGACTTATTTAGTGCGCCATTACTATTTATTTTCATGTTTAGAAACTTAATTGTTTTAGATATGCAGCTAACCTTGTACATCCTGATCATTACGCCCGTCTTAATTATTTTCATTAAGCAAGTCTCTAAAGGTATCCGTAAGTATTCGATCTCAGGCATTGAGCAGCTTGAAAAAATCACCGCGACCATTAAAGAGTCTTTAGACGGAGTTCGCACCATTCAATCTTTTAATTTAGAGCGCATGATGGAAAACCGCTTACATCAACAGGGTAATGAATTAATTGGTATGCGCCGACGAATTAATGCACTGATCGAATCAATGGGTCCCATTACTGAGTTCATCGCTACCTTCTTGATTTTAGCTGTCATGTTTTATTTCTCGCAAAAAATTTCTACCGGCGCCGCCACTGCAGGTACTTTAATTGCTTTCATTACGGCCTTGCTTCAGGTGAATGAGCCGATTAAAAAGTTTCAAGAAGCTTATGTACGTGTTCAGGAAACCCGAGTCGCCGCGGCCCGCGTGTTTCATCTATTGAACGAAAAAAGTGAAATTGAGGAATCAGATTCGGCAAAGCCATTTCCTAGCAACTGGAACGAGATTAAGTACAGCAACGTTAGCTTTTCATTTTTTGAAGAGAATTTGATTCAAGACTTCAACTTAACGATTAAAAAAGGCCAAGTGATCGCGTTCGTGGGCGAAAGTGGCAGCGGAAAATCGACATTAGCTAACTTACTTGCCCGCTTCTACGATCCTCAAGGTGGTCGAATTACAATTGGCCAAGAAAATATTAAAGATATTCGCCTTTCTGAACTTCGAAAGAATATCGGCCTCGTTTCGCAGGATGTATTTTTATTCTCAGACACGATCGAAAAAAATATTCAGTCCGGAATTGTGGAAAAGTCGGTGGAAGATGTGTATCGCGCGGCCCAAGCAGCTTTCGCACACGATTTCATTTTGCAGCAAACAGGTCAGTATCAAACCCGTGTTGGCGAGCGCGGCGGATTGCTCTCTGGTGGCGAAAGACAGCGCGTCGGCATTGCTCGCGCCTTTTTTAAAGATGCCCCGATATTAGTTTTAGATGAAGCAACCAGTGCGCTTGATTCAGTAAGTGAAGTACAAGTTCAAAAGGGGCTAGAGACTTTGATGAAAGGGCGAACGACTTTAATTATCGCTCACCGCCTGTCTACGATACAGAATGCCGATTTAATCTTAGTCCTTAAGAAAGGTAAGATCGTCGAGCAAGGCACTCACCAACAGCTATTATCCAGCGAAGGTGAATACCGGCGACTTTTTCAGACTCAAATGGGCGTGTAGGCCATGTACCGCATGAAAATAATAGGAATAGTCCTAACTTTAAGTGCGTTAGTTATTCTGATATATGCTTTTTTTGTTGAACCCTACTGGATTGAAAAGAAAGTAATCCAGTTTTCAACGGAGTTAAGTAAGCGCTATTCCGTCGCTCAGCTTTCAGACATACATATGAAAGAATACTCTAGAAAAGAAAAAGATATACTCAAGTCAATTGCCAGTTATAAGCCCGATTTTATCGTACTTACGGGAGATTTAGTAAGTCCCCGCAGTAAAATTGAAGATGTTATAGCGTTCCTGAAAGATTTGAAATCTGTTTCACCCGTGATAGTGGTTAGTGGTAATTGGGAAATTTGGGAACTACCAAAACTTGAAGAGCTTGAAATGTATAAAAAAGCAGATGTACTATATTTGGCTAATAAAAGTTATTTAGTTGATAACGAACTTTGTTTTTTAGGCTTAGATGATATTGAAGGCTCACCTTCCCTTTCAGAAGCATTAATTGGCTGTGAAAATAGTTTGTTTAAACTTGCTCTGTTTCACTCGCCAGAATGGTTCGACCAGGTTTTGGGCGAGGCATTTCACTTAGGCTTAGCTGGACACACACATGGCGGACAAATTAGATTACCTTTTTTTACTCCAATTACTCCACCCGGTTCCGCAAACTACATCTCGGGGCTATATAAGAAAAAAAACATGCAAATGTATGTAAGTCGCGGCCTTGGACAATCGATTATTCCCGCACGATTCTTTGCACGCCCTGAAATTGTATTCATTGAACTACTCAAAAAATAATATATTCTTAAACTATGACTCGTTCTTTATTTTTTGTTGTTTTAATAATTACGCTTGAAGCTAGCGCTAACTGTGAGGCTTGGTTCAATGCTTTAGATATTAAACTCAATCAAAAGAATTGCCTTTCCCTATGCACATCTGCTCAAGTTGATATGTCTACATTTAGTTGTCCAAGTCAGTGTGACATTCTCTGCAAAGTTGCAAAAAATAACTCGAAGTCCGTCTTAGGATCGGCCTATCCTGGCCTAAATGAATCAGAGAAAAAACTAGTAGCTAATTACCCAATCGAAGCATTGAAGGCAGCAAAATCAAAGTTTGAAGCAGAGGCTCTAGCTGATCAGACCACGCGTGAAGGATCTATCGATGGTGAGAATGATGCTGCGAGGCACTTTTTTTGGGCAGCGCTTTTGTCGCGGGAAATAGGGGTTGAATTAGCGACTGAATTTCTAGATGCCCATGAAAAAGATCCAAACCAAAAAGCAGATTCAAGAGCAATGGACCTTGCTAATAATAGAGAGGGCCTTTTAGCGTACGGTCGCCTTTCTAAAAAAAATAATTTTACCGAAACGCAACTTGTTGATGAGTTTAAAAAAAGATTTAACGAAAAAAGTCTTTCTATATTAAAACCTAAAATTAAAGGCGAATTATGAAATACCTAATAATTCTGTTTCTAATCGCTCCAATACTAACCTTGGCAGAAAGCTTTGACTACGAAAAGGTGTTAGGCCTCTACGATTACATGAATTCCTCAGACGCTAAGAAAAAATGGCCTAAAAGGCGTGGTTTATCCTGCCAAATAAAAAGCGATCTTTTTTTAAAACTTCCGGTTGCGGATCAATCCGCTTGTTTAGTTGAAGCAGCCAGCATTATGACGACTCGTGGAAAAAATCGCGAGGAGGTACTTAAACTATATTCCGAAGGAAACACTTATTTTTTTAGCGAGATGAATTTGACATATGCTTTACAACAATTAAAGGAAAGTAATGATACTTGGGTTGTCAGTTTTTTTATTTCCTCAGATAATTTAATTAGAGATATTAAGATTTCTAAGAAGTGCTGCTATAAAATACGTTAAGATTAATTTGTGAATATTTGTATACTGACTGTATGTATAAAATCTTTCATCACATAGTGATTATCGTGAGTTTATATTGATCATTTTATTGGTCAAAAGTCTGTACTTTGCCGAACAATTTTCACGCAGACCTTCGTCTATATGCCGTTTCATTTTGATTACAGCTTTTGGATGACTCAATTCGGGACATGTTTGGGAAAGTGTCGATTTATTTTTCAACACACCCTCAAGTATGCTCAATGTTTTGACGATTAATACTTCGACATATTAATTCAAAGGAGTGTTGAATGATTAATTGGGATGATTTCGAACATATACACGTAATTAAAAAGCTAAAACATATTCTAAATGCTTGGTGGAATATCGACATCGTATTCACCGACGAGCGTGGACAGTTAAAAGGTTTTGAGGGCGGTAAGATTTCGTACGCGAACGCGGCCGTTAATTATATCGTACATAAAGAGATCATGCAGGCTAGCCTTGCAGAGTTAATCTCATCTTCGATTCAAGATTTACGATTATCAAATAATCGTTATCTACTTAAAAAGTGGGATGTAACTGGCTTTGACGTTTGTGTGTTCCCAATTATTATCGAGAACGACTTCGTAGGAACTGTTGTTGCAATGGGATTCTATAAAGACTCTCCAACGACCGAGCGTATGTCTGAAGTTCGTGAGCGCTTAGCCGCTTTTGGATGTTCAGCAGACCTCATTGAAAAATCACTTGGTAAGTTTCAATATCTTGACGATGCAAATCGCCAGCATTTTTGTGAACTAGTTGAACTAGTTGCGCAAGAAATCGTAACTTTACATGTTGAGATTTCAAGCCGTGAAGATCGTATTAATGAATTAAGTAAAGAACTTGGCAATCGCTTTAAGTATGACAACATGATTGGTAAATCGAAGCCGATGCAATCTTTGTATGCCCTACTTGATAAGATTAAGTTCGCGGACTCGACAGTCATGGTTCAAGGGGAAAACGGTACGGGTAAAGAATTGATTGCAAAGTCAATTCACTACAATTCAAGCCGTAAAGATAAAAACTTTATTATCCAGAACTGTTCTGCATTCAATGACAACTTATTAGAATCAGAATTATTCGGTCACATGAAGGGTTCTTTTACCGGCGCTTTAAAAGACAAAAAAGGTCTTTTTGAAATGGCCGACAAAGGTACTTTCTTTTTAGATGAGATCGGTGATACTTCACCACAAATGCAAGTTAAGTTACTTCGAGTTATTCAAGAAGGTACTTTCACGCCAGTTGGTTCAACTGAGATGCGCAAAGTAGACGTTCGAATTATCGCAGCAACGAACAGAAACTTGCGTGAAATGGTTGAGCAAGGTACCTTCCGTGAAGATCTTTACTATCGTTTGAACGTTATCAACATTCGCGTACCGCCACTTCGTGAGCGTAAAGAAGATATTCCAGTACTTGTTGAGTATTTTTTAAATAAAATTGCAGAAAGCTCGAGTAAGCCTAAAAAGCAATTGATGGGACGTACGATTGAAAAATTATACGACTATCCATGGCCGGGTAACGTTCGAGAACTACAGAATGAGATCGAAAGACTTTGTGTACTTTGCGGAGATGACGGAAAAGTCAGCCACGAAATTTTATCGCCAAAGATTTTAGAACTTGGTGAAAAAAGTAAAGTTCAAGGTTCAAGACTTCATGGAAAGCTAAAAGATGCCTTAGAAGATCTAGAGCGCGAGATGATCAAAGAAGGTCTTCGCCGCACTGGCTGGAATAAGTCTAAGTTAGCAAAAGAATTAGGGATTAGCCGTGCCGGTTTAATTATGAAAGTCGAAAAGTACGCATTAGACAAACGTAAATTAGCTCGCGTGTAAGGAAATTTTCTAGATAGTTTTTACATCAATGCACAATTGATCACACCCCGATACCCTAAAGGCATCGGGGTTTTTTTTCGTCAAATCTGTTTTCATGAAATCATTTCACATCTAATTACCCATCAATTCCAAGCACTTACACATCTGGCAAAATGCACCGTCATCGCTTTACACACTTCATTTTACAGACAATTTTCGGCACACCGTTTGTAATAAGACCTATCGGGGACGTTAACAATGTTGTCATGGGGTGGTTATGAACGAAATTCTAAATGATTCGGCTTGGAAGAAGACTCTTGCACTTATTGAATCCAAATACGGTAAGAGCTTAACATATAGGTCGATCAAAATTCTAAACGACAATCCATCACCCTTCTATTCTCAAGGTGATGATCTGGTCATTCCACTACGACTGAAAGACCATGACTTGGGTGATGTTATTGTTACCAGCGGCTCTTTGCTTGATGCCCAGCAAAAATCAGAGGTTGTCGACTTAATTAAGTTTCTAGTTGAGCCAAAAGTTTACAATTTACATTTAAAACAGTCAGAAGAAAACACGATTGCAATCAAAACTTCAACACGTGGTCCGCTTCGAAAGCCCGTAACTCTTGAATTATTTAAAACTGAAGATTTTCAACGTAAAACTTTATCTCAAATTATTCATTTAAAGGCTTCAGTTAAAAACACTCGTCGTAAAGTTGCCTCTAAAATTCACGATATGAGCGGAAAAAACCTTTTCGTATTTTTGGATGATATCGCAGCTAGTTTAACCAGTGTTGAAGACATTAAAACATTGTCAGACACAACTATATACATTGAATCAATTGAGGATCTTTCAAAATCAATGATTCAGCTTTTAGAAAAGTATCTTGAACTTAGCTATGAGGATGGACCTTTATTCTTAATCGGTTCTAACATTATGTTAAATGAAATTCCGAATAAAGATTGGTCAACGGCACTAAAAAACGATTTAATGGGATTTTATTTCGATGTTGATCGTGTTCCACCTAATCAACAGACCAGCGAAGAAATTCTTGAGCTTTTATTTTTTCAATTAGACGCATTTTCTGTCTAGCCCTATAGAGGGCTCAGATGGCTTGCGTTTGAATTGAATCGATGTCAGCATATTGGGATGAACTTAAACGACCTACTACCCGCGCCGATTCAGAAATGGCTTTCGAAGCAAATTTCTTCAGACCAATATAATGTCCACCAACTTGCTGGCGATGCGTCCGCCCGCCGATATTACCGCATTGTCGACCAAAATAAAACTTGGGTTTTGATGTGCTGGGAACCTTTTGTTGCCGAAAACTATCCTTTTTTAAGCGTTCAAAAACATTTCGCAAGTTGCAAAGTTGAAGTTCCGGCCATTGTCGGCGTCGGCGCAGATCTAGGTGTTTTATTATTGGATGACCTTGGTGATTTGACGCTTGAAAGAAAATTCTGGGAAGCTTCTAAGCAAGAAACTTCTTCGCAATATTATTTTAAGACTCTTGATGAATTGATTAAGATTCACGACCAAGCCACTTTTTCAGAGGTTAAATCAACGGCCTCGATTACAAAGTTTGATACCGCAAAGTTTTTATGGGAAATGAATTACGCAAAAGAGCATTTATTATTGGGCGTACTTAAGTTAAAATTGACTGACCCCATCGCCAAAGAACTTGACCAAGTTTTCACAAATTTTTGCGAACGCCTTGATCATGAGCCCAAAGTTATTTGCCATCGTGATTTTCACTCTAGAAATGTGATGATTCATCTAGATAAAGTCTGCATCATTGATTTTCAAGACGCGCGGCTTGGCCCAGTTCAGTATGACCTTGTTAGTTTGCTTAAGGATTCTTACGTCGATATTAATGATAGTTATGCTGAAACGCTTATGAATTACTACCTAGAGAATTCAAACGTTAAAAAGACAAAGGGCTACAACCCTGAAAATTTCAATCGTATCTATGAACTTCAATCTTTACAGCGCTGTTTCAAGGCCTGCGGAAGTTTCGCAAGTTTTATGAATATGCGCCAGGATCGCCGTTATCTAAAATATTTAACGCCCACTTTAAAACGGGTTATGCATTCCTTAGCTGCATTTCCAGAATACAAATTACTAAGCCGCCTACTGATTGACTCTGGCGCCTTAGAAAGAAATTTCGAGACCGCACCATGAGCTCTGACGTAAATGCATTTCTATTAGCTGCTGGCCTCGGTACACGCTTTAAACCAGTCACATTAAAATATCCGAAACCAACCATTCCGTTTTTAAACGTACCAATGGGACTTTATCAATTTCAGTATTTAAATCATTTAAATATTGAAAAACTTGTCGTGAATACTTTTCATCTGCCAGAGCAAGTTCAAGAGCTGTACGAAAAACAGCCCTATTTCAAAAATAAAGTTTTATTTTCACATGAGAAAAATGAAATTCTAGGTAGTGCGGGTGGCTTAAAAAAAGCCAGCAGCCAAATGGATATTTCTAAGCCTATCTTGATGATGAATGCCGATGAAATTTATTTTACTAAAAATGATAGCTTTTTAAAAGCGGCCTACGTTCAGCATGTAACGAATAAAAACTTAGCTACCCTCATCGTAATGCCACATGCAGAGGCCGGAAAAAAGTTCGGCTCTATTTGGACGGATAAATCTCGAGTGGTAAATATTAGTAAGCAAGCGGCCGTTGAGCCTTTGAAAAACTGGCATTTCATAGGAGCCATGTTTGTTTCTCCGGAAATATTAACGAAAATTCCTGACAACAAAGAATCTAATATCTTTTATGATATTTTAGTTCCCGAATTGGCCGATCAAAAAGTCGAAATCTATCCGCTCGAGTGCGAATGGTACGAGACCGGTAACCCTAAAGATTTTTTAAGTGCTTCCAAAACTGTTCTACAGAATTTGACTCCTCCGCTTCTTGAGTTCATTTGTAAATATGATGATAGCGAGCTTATAAAAAATAAACTGACGACGACGCTGATTTCAAAGTCGATTCCTTTTCCCCGCACTGAACTTTTTGGGTTTAATGTTGTTTCTGAAACGGCTCAACTTCGCTGTGACACAGTCAAAGACTCTGTCGTATTTGCAGATCAAATTTTAGAAACCCGAAATTTCTAGCGTATTTCGCTCTACTGAATAATCCTTAAACACCTAAACGCCGTTAAAGCTAATATCTTCCTCTATTACAGGTACAGCGCTTGCGTATAGACAAGCTTGTCGTGGAAAGTGATCAACTCCACATTATTTAAACTGATCTGGTCGAAGGAGATCAAAATGAAAAAATACGTCTTACTAGCGCTCGTTACCTTAATGACTCAAGCTGCTCTAGCTCAAGCTAAAGGGAAGGCTGAATCAATGGCTGGCTTAGATTCAAAAAATCTTACCTGCATCGTCGCCGTTTACAAAGCTGAAGACATGATGAAAGAAGAAGCCAGCGAAAAAGATCAAATGAAAACAATGAAGGAAGTTACTGTCAAAATTAAGAATAACGAAGGCGAGCAAGAAGTTGTTATCAATGGTGAGACTCTTCACTTATCTACTTATAAAATGGACCACTCAGATGTTTACCACTTTTCGGCGACACTTTTAACACCGGTTGCCGACCGTTTTCCACGCGCAAGTTTTGTTGCTCACTTGGAAGATAAATTGATGAGCGATGGTCCTGCGAAACAAACTGGTTTTACAGCTGGTTATGCACCTGGCGGCACAACGTATGAATACATTCAGTATCCATCAGGTAAAATCACACCAACAATAAAATTTAGAAAAGCTTTAGAAGCGCAAGCAGTAGCCGAGTTAAAAGGTTCAACTGATATCGCTTTGATCATGAAAAAGGGACAAGAAATTTCTAGTTTAGCTTCGAGCCAAACTGTTCAAAACTCTTATCACGTTGCTGAAGCTGTTAAGTCATTAGTTTCTAAAAATTTATTAACGCCATCAGATGTTGTTGCTATTTCGACTGTATTTTCTTGCACTATGAGTAAGTAAAAAAACGAAAGGCTTTGGTGAAAACCAAGGCCTTTATTTTTCGATAAATGAATCTTGCGCCGTTTTTAATTTATAACGACGATTCATCATACTAAAAATATCATCGCCCGCTGCTCCGATACTTTCTCCGTTAAAATCTTTCGTTAAACCTTGAGCTGCCGGATCACGTTTCTTCAAATCTTTTTCGCCCGCGCCACTTCCGTTCAATCCATTCGCACCACCACCGGCGCCACCCGCGCCGCTTAATACCGAAAGTTCATCCGATAGCGAATTCATATCTTTAAGATCTTTTTTTGCGTCGAGAGTTTTTGCAACATTATTTAAATTCATTTGTTTTGCGAATGAGTCAGCATCAGCAGACGATAATCCCGCTTTCATCATTCCTTCTTTAGATAACAGCTCACTGGCCATCATCGTTTTTCCGTTGGGAAGTGTTACAACTCCCTCTTTCGAAATTAAAGGTTTTCCACCAGGACCCGCAAAAGAAACTGGGCCTTTCGTTGGAGTTATCTTACTTCCTGCTCCGCCTGGGGTTGGAGCGTTCGAAGCAATGCAACTCGGCGGTGAGCCCGCAGGGCAACTTGCATTTGGATTCGTATATAACGGGTTATTCGGATCATATACATTTCCAACATCATCTGCAGGCGGTGGACCACAATTTGTTTGTGTTGCAGAAGTTTGATTTGCCGCTATACAAGCAGCATACGCAGTTTTATCCATTCGCCCAGACTGACTTGTAGCTGCGCCCATAATTGCGAATGCGATGGCTGCTTTAGTTAATTCGGGCGCTGTACATGTACCTTTGCATGAATAAGCTTTGACTAAATGTTGCGTACCTACTGATTGAGCGATGCTGGCGACCCCTTGATACAATGCTGAGCCTTCTTTACTCTCATCACTCGCTTCAGTAAATGCACCAGACGCTGAACCTGACGCAGCTGCTTTTTGAGCTGCAGTCTCAGCTTCTGCTTTGTGACCTTGATAGATAAGCATTTGTCTTTCATAGGTCTGCATTTCTGCAGATGCCTGACTAACACAATTTTGTCTTTCAACTAAATTTGCAATGGCAGAACAGTTTCTTTCGACGGGTGGTATTGGCATTGGTCCAACTGTTGGACCCGCGAAAACGGGCGATGCAAAAGCGACAATGCTAGTACCGATTAAAAAATTTAATAACTTCATTCAACCCCCGAAATTACTTACCATTCAGAAAAGATGTCTCTTTAAATAAATACATACGCTTCACTTTTTCCCAATTCGATTTTCCAGATGACGAAGAAACTTCAGCCGCAAATTGCTCCGAAGCAATTTTTCGATTTAATGCATCCATATCTTTTTCGCCAAGGCCGCCGCCGTTTTTACCAATACCCTTCGCGCCAGCTGATCCGCCACCCTCATTACTACCAAAAGATCCGAAATCCCATTTTTTAGAACTTTTATCTTTTTTATCTAGCGCAGATGCAGAGTCACCACCGCCAGCTGCCGATGAATCAGCACCTTGAGAATTTCCGCCACCAGAGCCAGCGCTTGAACTTGCGCCGCGGCCCTTGTAGCCCGAGCCATTCGGGTTTGATGAAGCGCCATTCAAGCCAGTTAATGCAGATGTAGGAGTTGTCGGCGTCGCGCCAGAGGCGAAACCAGAAACACCCGCGCCATTTTTAATATTTAAACCGGCTAGATCGCTGCCACTAGAATTTAGCGTCGCAGCTAACGCTGCAGGACAGCCCGCGGCCATTTTATCTCTTTCACATTTACACGTTTCAGTTGGTGCATTAGCCGGGATTTCGCAATATTGCTGTTTTGAAAGTTCGCCACCACCAGCTACTGATAACTGCTTTTCGCATTCTTTTGCGCTGTCTCGGGCTTTCATTACGCCGATTAGATTTAATGCCATTAGCCCAATGTCTTTTAAGTGGTTTTGACATCCCACAACCATTGCGGGAGTTGTTCCTGGCGTGGGCTTTACTTCGGCTACCAGATTGTAATCAAGCTGGGTAATTATTGGAGTTACGACAGGATGTTGCTGTTTTACTGCAGCACACTTCGCTTGCGAAGCAGCGTCGGTACTTGCACAAGCCATCCTACCTAAATTTACATCGGAGTTAAATGCTTGGGCAAATTGTTTTGCATTTTTTTGAATGTTTAACAATTCTTTTTGTGCAGCTCCACACGTATTATCACACATATATTTACTTGCCATACAAACACCTTTAGCTGCAGCTAAACCCATACTTGCCAGTGATGTAATTTTATTTAGACTCGAACAAGATTTCTGAGCTGCACTTATGGCTCCTAATATTGGCCCACCATAATCAACTAACATTTTAACCGCTTTTATTCCATCGCTTGTATCTTCTAAACAAAGCATATTCGAACGTTCTGCATTCTCAGTACAAGCCTTTTTAGACAAGGTTAAATATTTTTCTAAACTTGCAGCAAGAGGTTTTACTAGCGCGGAAGACTGTTGAAAATGCATCGGGTTTAAATTTACATTTTGTAAAGAAGATTTGCTGGCTTTTAATTGGGTACTTGCAGAAGTTGAATTCGCCGTAATTATTCTAGGCTCAACCGGACCATCCGCTTTAGTTTCCATCGATTTGCCAACTTCTTCTGCCGGTAAATCTGGTGATATTTTTTTCACATCCGCGATTGTTGCATTTACTACGCTTGGATCAAAAGTCGGCTGCTTGCTTGATTCTTCCTCGGTAGGTGGTCCAACAAATTGGTCGTTAGCCGATGATTCGCTGTTCGTACTTGCATTGTTCACTGCTGCGCTCGGATTATTTCCATAAGTCATAGTATTACTATTTTGTGCCGCTAACGCAGCCGCCGCGGGAGCCGGTGCAGCTGCAGTTGCCGCATTCGCACCATTAGCATTTTGAGCGGCAGCCTGAGACCTTAATAATGCAAGTTCTGTTGCATTTGCATCAGCATTCGCCGCCGGTTTCGGTTTACCAGAATTCATCAACATAGTTGCAGCTTGTGTAGCGCCGGCAAGTAGAGCGCTGTTGCTCTGCGCTTGTCCTTGTTGTTGAACACCAGCTTTTTTTTGCGAAGCGATCGCGCTCGTGCGTGATTCCGCTTGCTGTGCAACCTCTTGGTTACGACATTGCGTTGCGAAATCTTGGTATTTCTCGCGGTGAAATTGGGTATAAATTTTAATTTTCTCTGAAGCTGGATTTGCAGATTTAGTAATTTGTTCTTTTTGAGGAACAGTTAAAAGTGGATCCATCATTCGTTCTAGACAAGATGGCGTAGTTGCTTGAGCAAATGAAACGCTCGAAGCCAATAGACATAGGGTGATTAATTTTAAATACACGATTTCCCTCCCCTGATGAATATATATCGGTCAAACGTCTAGATAACTTAAACGGAAACTAGTGGGCAAATGTTCCATATTGAGACGCGTCGAAAACACTAGAGCTAAAAACCATCTCAGTCTTGGGATCTTATTAAACCATTGAATTTCTCGACCTACGTCCTATCGAGTGTAAAAAAAATTCAAATATAGTCTATTATTTGAAGAATAAAACTATCCACCTCAGATCGAATCTTAATCTACTATCCATTTGTACTTTTTGTTGCCGCGATTGCCTATGCTTTGTTAACAAAGAATGTATTGCTGTTGAATTGGGGCAAAGATCAAATTCAGTGGAGCGCCGTTTTGACATTTGTAGTCTTGGGTAATTTTTCACATAACTTCTTGAGTATTTGGCAGATCTTTCGCATTGATAATTTTAAGAATTGGGCAAAAGATTATCGCTTTTACAATCTGCCGATATGGCTGATCATCTTTATAGTTTATTTTGTGTTTTTAGCTTTAACGTTCACATTACCTGCAACCATCAGCGCGTTCAGTCGAACCGCAACTGACAGCACATTTCAAAAAAGTGTTCTGTTTGCTTTTTCGTTTATTAATACCTTTCATAACTTAGGACAGATGAAAGGGGTTGGTATTAGTTTATCACGGCTTGATGCTTGATTGGGTCTTATATATGTGCGCTGTTTACTTACTGCCCAAGACTATTTTTTCACAGTTTTTAATTATAAGGCTTTTAGTTTTACTTGGCCTATTTAGCTGGATGACCTATCAGTATATGGGTCTTCCAAAAGAACAGGCTAAAGTAAAAATACTTTATCAGCTTCGACATCTGTACCGGTTCTTTTTTAGTTTTCATCCACTGATTCCGTTTATTGCCTTTGCACTTCATGGTGCTGACGCAAATATTATTTATTGGAATAGCGTTAAAAATTCATCCAATGCCAACAAAGCATTTTTAAAAGTAGAATTTATTCTTCTTACTGCGTTTTTCGGCGCGCTCTACTTGCTAACTCACTACTATTTAAGACCGTCGATGTATTCGATAGATCGTTTCATGGTCGCATTTTTTCTAACTCATTATATTATTGAGGGATTTATGTACCGGATGAGTAATCCCATAACGAGAAAAAATATTTCACCACTGCTTCGGTAGCACTGGCAAGGTTTGCAAAATTTTAAAAGTGCTGAATGTGTATCCTAGTGAAAACTGTTTAATCGAATAAAACCGTTAAAACAAATCTGCTCGTTTCCAACTGGTTGTCGTATTGCAATTGTTACGACCAACGGGGGTCTTTATGAATTCAAAATTATTTGAAAATTTAAAAATCCTAAAGCAATTAAAGGGTTAACGGCGTATTTGTTGAAGATATTTTGATAAAAAAAATTGTTTTCCAAAAACTTTCGCTTCAAAAAACGGCCTTGTTGAAATCTAAAAATTATTTTTGGTATGTTCTTGAAGCTGAATTTTGATGTGAAATTATAATTTTGAAAGAACATTCAATTTGAAGTTCCTGTTCTAAAAACGCCTCATCCAGATAACCGACAAAAGCAAATCAGGGGCAGAACTTCTTCCCGGATTATTTTCTTATTGGCGGCAAGCAACTGTACATAAAAGCTCACCTTGTTGTAAAAATAAATTAGTGGACCGTGGTATAAAAGCATCGGGTACTCGCCCGAAAGAGAGACGAAAAGCGCCGGGGCTCATCGGTAAATTTTAATGAAGAGACGGATATCCATCGAACGGCTACTTGAGAAACGAAGGCCAGAAGACTCGAGCGGAACGCCACGGCAAAATAGTGTGAGGCTACTGACCATAAACCTGTGCAAAAGTGATAAGTCCCTATATGGGCGTAAGTAGCGCAGTGAAGCGGCGGCAAAAATATTTAATTGCTCCACAAGGCAGTGCTGATGAGTATCACTGCCTTGCTTTGTTGCGCGTAGAATTTTCGAAATTTATTTTGTCAAGAATGACAGCTGAACGTACCGTAAGGAAACTTTGAAACAAGTGTTAGATGGTCAATCGCTAAGAAAAGAATCAAGTCAATGAAACCTTTGAGCTACCGCTTCTTATAATTATGGATATCGCTAATCTAGTTAGATATAGAATAAATACTAAACCCACGAGCAAAGCAGCTATCCGTGGGTACATTAGGACTCGCTAAAATATCGCCGTATTTATTAATAAATTTTGGCGGATTTTTTCTTGAGTCACCCCAACTTATCGAAAGTAGTTTTTCACCAGATTTAATATCAAGGACAGCGAAATCATTATAACACCATTCGCTCTTGCTTGAGGCACTGGCTTTAATAAAGGTTTTCCTATCAAGACTGATCTCGTGATCATCACAGTAACCCGAAGCTTCATAAATCAATTTTCCGGTTCTTATATCGAAAATCTTACTCTGTCGATTTTGGTCAGTGCCTGATGGGCTTTGGTCAGAAACCTGAACTGAAGAATTAATCGCGTCGATTTTTGCATATAGTTTATTGGAAGAGATCTTTGTAAAATTCGGAATTTTAGATTTTTTCTTAGTGACTCCGGTTGCACCTTCAACTTCACTAATATTTCCATTAATATCTAAAGACAATAAACTTTTCTCGCTCGCCTTAAGAGAAATGAGATTGTTTACGGAAAATTCACCAATTAAACCACCGTCGTTCATTCAGAAAATATATGTACTCTGTTCGTTAGATACTTCATAAAAGGGTTTTACTACTTCAAAAAATCAGTGAAATTCGTTGCCAAAGACCCAATCCAGTCACACAATTTTAACAAGAACCAAGCAAAACCTAGCTGTTCGACTTGAACAACTCGGCCTTAATTCGTCCTATCCTCTCCGACGCACAATTCTTGTAATCGTGGATGAGTCGCCTAGAGAAAAGTCGTGTCATTTACTTTCGAAGCGCATTTATAATATCGCCATGATAAAGTGTGACCATGATTTACATCAAAACTTTGGTTCTACTTTTGTTGCTTCAAACACCTCAGATGGCGATCTGCAGCCCTGAAAAAAAAGTAGAAGCCGAAAAACCAATTATTTACTATATTGAAAAACTGCAAAAGAATTCAAAGCCATTGCCCGTCGGATTGAAACCTAAAGGCGCAGAGAAGGCTCGATTATACGTTTTCTGGGCAACCTGGTGTGAATACTGCGATCAATTGATTTCATCTTTAGAAGAGATCAGCAAGGACGGTAAATATCAATCCGTCTCGATCTTGAGCTATTCATTCGATGAAAAACCACTATCGGCTGACAACGAAAAACTTAAAAAAATGACTACGTTTATTAACTTTCAAACTACACTTGAAATTAAAGATTTACCGATGACTTTTTCTAGGCTTCCAGCCTTGATCGTAGAAGACATAGAGAAAAAGTCATTCCGCGTATACACCGGATTTTCCAATGAACGCTTTAAGTCGGCAAAAAAAACTCTGGATCATATTTTAAATAATCCAAACGAAAGAGAGTAATTAGTGTTGGTTCTGTCGCAGAATCTAAGAGATCTATTTTTTATTCCACTTAACCAATTTGTGCGTCAGAGTGATCGTTTTTGCTTTGCTATCAGGTTCTAATACGGTAAGGTTCATTATTCTATACCATTTACCTTTAGGGTTAATTTTATAAATATGAGAATAGCATAAACAATTAAATTTAAAATCTAACGAGTATTCTGCCGCATTAGATTCGTGTGGCGATACAAAAAATTTCAACTCTTTGTTCGTTAAATTTTCGGCGACTAAGGCTAATACTTTAGTCTCGCCCCGCTTTAAATCAAAACTAAAATTTTTAATTAACTGCGCCCCCTCAAGCTGAGCATCGTCTACTAAATCACCATGAGATCCAACCACTTTATCAAACTTTATGCGATCAACCTCGAACAGACTAAGTTTAACCGCAATATCTTTTGGTATCTTAAAATCTAATTTAAAAGTGACCGCCAACGCAGCCTGCCCGATCAATAATGTAAGTAAAATAATTTTAAAGTTGTTCATACATTAGTTTTCGATATTTTGATTTTGCGTCAGATTCAGAAACCTCAATAAAGTCGTGAATAAGTTCAGCTTGCTTAACACCTTTAGGAAGCGTATCGAAATCAACATCAACTCTAACTATTCTATACCAAACGCTTTTTGGTGGTATGACATACACGTGATGATTACAGAGACACTCAAAAACCGCACTGATAGACGCGCCTTCTGGTTTATAGGTATGAGGGGCGGCAAAAAAATATGTGGTGTTTTTTGTTTTATTTTCCACGATCAGAACGAACGAAGTCTCGTGCGCATCTTTGGTAAAGGTAAAATGGCTATCAATTTTTGCTTTGGCTGGTGTTTTATCTAAATTAGCTGCTGTTCCCGTTCTAGCGATCGAGTATTTGAACTCATCTTTAACGGAATAAGTCTGAATGCGGTTTGTGGTTCTTTTAGGGTATCGAAATAAGATGTTAACATCGAATTTAATTTGATCAGCAAAGGCGAAATGAGTTAAATTAAAAGTAACTAAAAAAACTGTTTTCCAGCTCAAGGAGACCTCATTAAATTAAAAAACAATTACCTAATGGCTTTAATAGTAATACTAGTATTATTTGGATTGTTTGGATTGTCTAGATTTTTTAAAAAAACTGATCGTCCTCTAATGACCAAGGCAAATCCTTCGATTGAAAAACCGATCGAAGCTCTCGCCCCCGCACCAACCGTCGCCCAGCCCAATCAGCAACCAGAGCCCGCATCAAATCAACCAGCACCGGTTATGCAAAACCCAATAACTCTTGAAAAGACGGTCACGATTAATAAGGATCCCTTTTGCCTTTATGGTAAACAAGATTTCATCGCGTTACCTGATTTTTATTTGAAATCAGCCTATTCAAATTATTCCTTCTTGATTGCCATACCAACCGTTTATGCAAAATGTTTTGAAACTCTTGGTATAATTAACGTGGTATTTTTCGTATTCAATAAAGGACTTCTGCTTCCTGAAAAAGCTCTAGTCAGCGGTCGGTTTAATATTACAGAAAAAAAACAGTACTCCACACAAAAAGACCTTATCACTGAGACTAGATCGATACTTCCCATGCCTGATTTTTTCAAACCGTATAGCCAGCAAAATTTTACGCTGATAAAGCTCGATAAATCAAGTTTGGAAGACTATCCCGCTTTTCACCCCATGCCGCCATCCACCCATGCCTTTAGTAGCTTTGTCGGCGAAAGGGATATCCAATCTTTATTGTCAGACAAGAAAGGGATTCTTATCGATGTTCGAAGTAAAAATAAAAAGGCAAAAAAAGCACTTTCTTTTACTTTTTCGGAAGCTTCCTTTAAAGGAAACAAAATACATGATCGAGTTCTTGAAATTAGCGAAATCAAAGCTACAAAATTAAGAAGCATTAAAAAATTGGATCCAAGTACGCCTTTGCTACTTTTGGGATCCAACCAGCGAGATTTCGCACCGTACAATGCAGCTAACTTTCTAGCGTCATATGGATTTTATAATACGTATATTCTTAATAGCCCTTCAAATGTTTTTAACTTTACGGCGGCGAATGCAATTTCGAATAGCCTTCCTAAAATTTCTCCTGAAAAGGCTAAAGAGTATAAAAATTCTAAAACTGCATTGTTTATTGATTTAAGACAACGCGGTGACTCGCACGGAACAATAGATGGGTCGTACCAGTTGGGCTTTACCACCGATTCAGCCGCACCAGAGGAAGATTCAAACATTCGCGCAAATCCAAACATTGAAGATTATCAAAGATTCCTTAACAACGATAAATATAAAACTTTTAACTTGGTTTTCGTCGGAGCTAATGATGCCGACAAAAGATCTATCCAACTTGCGGAAACACTGTCAAAGCAATCCAAGAATCCGTCTTATTGGTTAGCTGATGGCTATCGGGCCTGGGGATTTTATACCAAATACAAATGGGACGATCAACCGAAGAATCACCTTCAAAAGAAAGAGCGTCGTGGAAAAAGGCGTTCGACGCCACCCGAAAGAAAGGTCGTAAGAACAAATACAAATCTTATCAAGCTTACTTCAGAGTTCGGCAAAGCCAAAACCGAGACGACAAAACCTACCCCCGTCACCGAAAAAACTTTGCTTGATCGTAAAAAAGAAATTCAAAAAAACAGAAAGAAGTCTAAAAATCAACTCGAAAGCAGCCGCCAGTAATTGCGCTACCGTACAGACTATTTCCAAAAACGGTAAAACTGCCATTTACCAAGCCGCCAACATCGATTTTACTTTTTAAGTTCAATTCAGAATCGAAAAAACAAATCGCCGTGGCATAGCAGGCCGAGACGATTCTGGTTTCATTTTTTGCATTGATTACAATGGGACTAGGCATCCCGTAGTTAGAACTATCTTTATCACTTTTTAAACTAACTTTTTTAACGTCACTAGTTTCGCTATGACTGATTTTATATAATCCTCCATCCGTTGATGAAACGACAATAAACTCTTTTCCTAACAGAGCGGGGCTTGATTGACTTTTTGCTTCGAAAGAGACTTCATTGGTTACTTCACCTGAAATGGAATCTAAACAAATTAATTTTTTTTGCCAGCTGGTAAAACAAAATTTATTATCAAAAAAAGCCGCGGTACTTTTAATCGGTTCGCCCAATCGTTCGGACCACAGGGTTCGACCGTCGTTTGCATCGATCGCCCAAAAAACTCCGTTGTTACTTCCAAGCCCAAACGAATTGTTTTGTTCACTGTAGCTAGGTGACGAATGAATTTGCTCGCCGAAAAATTCGCTCTTCCACACTAACTTTCCGGTCTTGGCCGAAATGGCAACCAGATGGCCCTCTCTAGGGCGATCGAATTCCCCCGAAATGATAAGATTCTCGCCTTGCATTGTTGCTGACGAACCCACCGCATTTCCCAACTTTGAAATCCAGTTTATATTTCCGGTTTGTTTATTAATTGAGTAAAAAAATCCATTGTAAGAGCCAATATACAGGTTTAGTTGATCGAGCAAGGCTGTCCCATGAATGCCTCTTACGTCCGAATCTGTTTTGAATGTCCATCGTACGTTTCCGTTAAGATCATACGCATACAGAACCCCGGTATCTGAGCCTAAATATACGCCCGTCTCATCAACCGCCGGCGTAGATTTGGAGGCAGAATGGATTTCTGCATTAATGCTTTCAACCTTCCACACTAGCTTAGGATTTATTTTATGAAGCGATATCGTATAACGACCCGTTCTGGCTGCGTCGCCGCGAAATTGACTTACGACGACCGGGACCGAATCATCTTTACTTTTTTCTAAAATTTGAAAATTAAAGTACCAGGGAACACCGCTACTGGTTCTTTCGAAATCACTTTGTTTATTTTTTGAAATCATTAAAAAATAAAACACGATGATTAAAAAATTGCTTAGAATTAGCATGATTATTTTTTTCTGCATGCATCTCCATCAATAAACTGATTTTCCCATGATCCAGCGCTAAATAATTTAACAGAAAGGAATGCCTTAACGTGGCGATGGGTATGACATAGTTTATCTAAATAATTATCGAAAATGATTTTATCACAGCGAACGCGTACCGATAAGTCTTGGTTTGGAAAAGGTATCTGAACCGTTAAGCCTGGCTCAGAAATAAGAAAAAAACCTGAACAGTAGGTCGAAGCATCAAACATATTCAAAGACGCTAATCGTTTGTAGGAGTCAGTCGCCGATTCCTTGTAATCAAAAACCCTAATTATCTGATTACCAAAAAATAACATCCAAATGATGACGAGCAAAATTTGGCGTCTAATTTGAAATTTAGAATAAAAATTTTCTTCAAATTCAAAAGGAATAAATATCGTAAGCACACACAGCATGACCAATGGGTAAAAGAAACCGACCCAGTAATAGGACACAACATGAAATGAAATTAATGCCGCCAGTGCTAATTGGCGAACTATTTTACGAGATTTAGCTAAAAGAAAGATTGGTGCATTGATCTCAATCAATAGGCCCACCAAAGCTAGATACGGTAAAAGCTGCGAATTTTCAAAAGGAACGCGCCAAGATAGACTTGAGCCCGAAAGCCATTCCGAGTTGATTTTTAATAGCGCCGCGCCCAAATAAAATGAGGCAATCCAAATTTCAGCCCACAACTTACGATGAGGAAAAAATAGAAAAATAAACGTAAGAATATGGGGCATAAAGTGGTAATTGCCCATCGTACTATAATTTAACCACTGAATTCCAAGTTTACATAATTCAAGCGCTAGCAATGAATACCAAAAATGACGAGAATTTCTTCTGTACTGGTAAATAGTTAAAAAACACAATCCAATATAGATACTAAATAAGATCGCGCTTTGACTAATGGATAAAATAAACGTGCTTCTACAGGATGTGAAGAACGGCCAGCATAAGCGGGATGCTTCGTTTGCAATCAAGTCGACAATGCCTTGCTTTTGCCAGAATATTGCCGTTAAGAAATGAATTAAAACTAAGCCCAATGCAAACCAACGCAAACTTTTTGATTGTTTCAGTTCGGAATCAAATTCATCTAGAAAGGTTATTAACTTAAACTTAAACTTAAATTTCAATTTCAATTTACTTAAAGATGTTGCCACTTGAAAAGTATCCATTAGGGCTTGGCAATTGTGAATTTATAAAATAATTAAATTGAAACAAAGTTCCTCTTAGGTCAGCGTGCGTAAAAACGACCGACTCAAATTTGCAATTAATAAATTGAGTTCCAGCAAGATTAGCATTCGTAAAATCAACATGATTAAAGCTTACGTTTTGAAATTTAGCACCTTTCATCTTAGCAAAGGTAAATTGCGTATTCGATACTTTTCCTTTTTTAAAAGTCATGAACTCTAATTGGGCACCGTTGAAGTTAGACTCTGCAATATAAAAATCATTTATCCTATCTGGTTTAAAATAGGTGTGATGAAAGTCCCCTTTAATCATATTATTTCCGAAGGCAAATTTCAAATTTACAAATCCACAGGGTCCTTCTAATGTTTGATTTTCTTTTAGTACGATTTTATCTGTAGAACAAAGCCACTTGCTTTGTACATTCGTTAAATAAAAAAATACAGTTAAAAAAGCAAATGCTAAACCGCTAATTTTAGCTTCCACCATCGCAACCATCCGCCCCGTCACAGCCATCACCACCGCCACCGCCAGCGTCTGAGCCTGGGTCAGGAACCCAAGGGTCCCAAGTACGGAAAACAGTAAATGGTGGACAGAAAGAAATTGGTTTACAAGTCACATTGCCCGCAACGTCCACGCTGTCAATTGCAGTTCCTGATGGGCACAGCATCGTTGAATGCATGTAGCCGCAATTTTTTTGATTATTACTGGCAACACCCAAAACGACCTGTCCGACCGGGCACAGACCACTCATAGGCAATGCACAATTTCCATTAGTGGAATTAAATGTTCCCCCTAGCGCCGCGCAATTCGATTCTAAAGTAGAATCATATTTCAATGGAAATATTGTAAAACCATACTTTTTAACATTCACTTTTTGATTAAACGCCTTTCCCTCTATGGAAAAAGCACCAATGAATCGATTTTGCGGATTTAGACAGGGTCCGGCCCCACAGATAGGCTGCCAACTTACCTTTAGCTGTATAGGACACGAATCATTACCATTAATTGCATCGAAGCTTGTGCACGGAACGCCAGAAGACGAAAATCCCTGCGTCGGCACACCCGGATCAACTAATAGTACCCCATCAGAAGAGACAATTTTGATTGGCCAATCAGTCGAGGCCTGGGCAGCACAATCACTGCGAGTCGCTAAGCAGCTTAGCGACGGATTTGCGGCAATCGTATTCGCCATACCAATTTCGCTTTCAAGTGTTTGTATCACCTGATTTCTAACACTTTCGAGGCCATTTTTTTTATTGTAAATAGATTTGGCTTTTGAAAATGAGGATACACCACCAAAAATTAATACGGCTGCGGTTACAATTACACCAGCGGCCATTATCTGGCCAACTAGGGTCGCCCCTTTATTATTTTTTAAAACTTGGAACATTCATACCCCCCACCTTCTTTTACTTTCATGGGCGCAAAACCACTTCCGCAGCTACGATCTAAAAATCCGTTTTCTCGGCACAAAGCTAACCCCACATTATCAAAACCGTAAAATAGTTGACCGGGTGGGCACGAGCTCGCCTGAAGAATACATTTTTGAGTTTGCGTATCAAAATTACCGTACAGGGCACGGCAATTCGCCGCCAAAGTTCCAACTTGCTGCCCTCGCACAAACGTTGAAGTGTAGCGCTGCATGTTCAACATCCCAACATTAGTTACGCCCGAGAATAAAATGGCCACCCTAATATTCACTTTGGGTACAATAGCGACTTGATTAGTGATAGATAAAACGGTGCTCGGACATGCGCCTACGCAATCAGCGGACGCACTAATATCATAAGCGTAAGGACAATTATCGTTTGGAACTGCTGTACTAAAGCCGGTACATGCATTACCAAAGTTATCAAATCCATTTCCGCCTGCGGGATCGCCTTGTGCTAAAAGATTGCCGTTTTGAAGATAGACGTTGAATTTTAGTGATCCTGCAGGGCAAACGGCGCCCGTAGCTCTTAAGCATGACATCGCAGGATTATTTGTAACGGTCATCTTCCACGATTCATCGTTTTCGATTGTTGTGATTACGCTTTTATAAAGCGATTCCAACGTCAGCACTCGATTCGTTTTTTCTGAGCCTTTAGTATACTGCTCGAGTGTGGTCGCAATACCCATTAGAATGATTCCAATAACGGCAACCACAACCAAACTAGTTACTAGAGCGTCTCCACGTGAATTCTTAACGAAGTTAAATATTTTTCTCACCAAATACTTCCTGAACTTGAGCCCGCGCTAGAACAACCGGGACCACAGACCGCACTACCTGAGGTATCAACTCCTAGTAATACTTGTCCATTAGGACATCTAAAACCATTCACTACAGCGCAAATAGGAATGCCAGTCGCAGTGAATCCGACCACCCAATTTTTAGGCGGACAAGATTGATTTACATGGGCCAGTTGGCATTGAGTTGACGAGATCATCGTGCCACCAACTTTTGCGCAAGCCTCGATGTACGATGCTTTTTTATTTGTCCGATTATAATTAATTTCAAATTGCTTAACATCAATTGCAAACGATTTTGTCGTATCAACGGGCTTAAAAACCAAAACGGCAGATAATTTTAAAAGGGGATTTATACAGGCTCCGGCAAGGGGGCATCTTGGTGACCAAAAAATTCTGTATTGAAAAGGACAACTATCATTTCCAGTTGCCGAAAAAGAATTACAAGCCGTACCTTGGTAAGTAAAACCTTCTGCGGAAGCGACAAAAGCCGTCCCTCGTACTCTGGCGTTGTTCACGTCATACAGATTTATCTGCCCGCCCGCTCCAGCACAATCGACCAAATTATTAATACAATTAAAAGCAGTAGCATTAGCCGGATTTGTCAGAGTTCTATCAAATGAAGTGTCATTTTTAAAGGCCTCGTATACACCTTGCTTAATTTCTAATAAACCGATGGAGGAATTTACTTTTGTTTCAACTTTATAACCTTCATTTAGAATTTGGTAGCTTACAAGCGATATTGCGGCACCGACTGCGACTGCGATTATAATCTCCGTTAAAGAAAAACCTCGGTTGTTATTCATGGCACCTTCATCAAGAATTTTTAATCCAACAAAATACGGCGCAAAGTTGTATCGTAATGATACTACACTCGTCCGATCCCCACACTTAAGTTTCGCTTAATCCCATCGTTCTTTCAATAAAAAACAATAGCTTATTGTAGCTCGCAAACGATTGAGGGTCATATTCAGCTGGATCAAACTCAAAATGAAACTCTTTTTCAATTGCCAGCATAAGATCAATTAATTGTAAACTATCGAGTCGATTCTCATTTAACTTTAGCTGGTCGAGCCCAACACGTTTTAAGGTAGTTTGAAGTCTATTCTCTATATCGCTTGCGGAAATCGCCATTCAATCCCTCGTATTATTTTTATCGTACCGCCGCCGCAATACGATTTTCCCTTTCCCCTTAACAGCTTTCCTGATGGAGATCGCAGATTGTTTAATGTCATACAGACAATGAGGGGGCGCTCATAAGTTTGCAGCCCACCGAGTAACAAGTTAGTCAGCTGAGCTGCCTGGCTTTCATCGTAGTTTTGGCCGATAACTAACCCAATTCGTTCGCCATTATTCGAATCTTCAATTTGGAATGTCATAACTTCAACATGATGACCGATTAGCTTTCTAATTTTTTCATCCAAACTAGGCAGGGAAACCATTTCACCCATTGGCTTAGCGATTTCCTTTATGCGCGAAGTTACGAAAAAGTATCGCTGACCATTAAAAGTATGGACAAATCCTAAGTCGCCTGTCAAAAAATAATTCTCTGAATTTACAAGGGCCGCACCCTGATTTTTGTATCCAGGCATTAGATTAAAACCTCTAAATCCTAATTCACCTTGGACCCCATCGTCTACTCGAACTCCGGAACTTGAAAATACCTCAACCTGACATCCCCAAACAGGTACCCCTACCGTCGGAATTATGTATTTTTTCGAAAGTTCGTGAATTTGATCAATTGAAAGATGAATAGGAGTTTTTAACGAAAAATTTATTCCCTCGGACATTCCATACCCTTGAATAATTTTGTATCCGAGGTCTAGCCACTTCAACAATAGCGAATGAGGTAAACCGGTTGCCGCTGATACAAAATACTGAAAATGGCCTGCATTTGCTTTATGTAATTTAGATTCAAAATTCAATAAAGGAGCCAAGATATGTGGAACTAAAGAAATAATATTTATTTTATCTTCAGCAACGGATCTTATTAATAACAAAGGATCAAATTTTTGGAATAAAATTAATTTAGACCCGCTGAAGAATGTGGAAAAAAAACTAAAATGAAGTGCATTAACATGAAAAATTGGCAGCGGCGTCGCAATAATTTTATCACCATCCAATAGCTGGTGATGCCGCACCATGGCTTCAATATTAGCTAGGGTCGAAGCTTCGGTCTGTCGAACAATTTTTGGATTTCCGGTTGTTCCGCTCGTAAAAACATAAATAAAATCATCCTCGTATTTTCTTTCGTTTTTACCAATTTCGTTTTTATTACTTGAAAGAACTGGTTCAGCGATGGGTAAAACAGTATACGGTTCTGCAAGGAGTTTAAGTTTTTTTTCTGTATCGTCAGCACTCTCGTTTGGATTCAGTAGACATAAACGTCGTCCCGACACCAATACAGCCATAATATAACATAAGTGCCAGTAATTATTGTCCGACTTCGTTACAATGATTGAATTCTCTGGGTGCTCAAATATAAAAGTATTGAAAACCTTCAAAACGTCCGCATTGAATTCTGCGAAAGTTCTTTCGGTAAAAGTCCCATCTGCAGAATAGACTTTTACGAACGTCTTTTTTTCAAATAAAATAACGGTTTTCCGATAAGAGTCTGAAAAATTAAGTTTTGAAAAGGTTAGCTCCGAAACAGTGAATGGTTTTCCCTGGTAGCTGGACTGCACTTCTATTTCTTTATTAAGTACGTTCGGTTTAGCATAGGATGAGAAAAGTCCGTTGGCCCCACATCAGAATCAGGATGAAAAGCAACGATCCCTAAGCCTTCGCTGAAACTATTAAAACTATGAATCTGGGTTTCGGGAATACAAAAAGTAACTCCAGGTGTCAATTTGATTTGTTTTTGCTCGGGCCCCCAAAGGCATTCGCCAGAACCCCATATGATAGCGCCGAATCGTACGGTCGGGTGAATATGGGATGATTGAATGACTCCGCCAGGAAATGTTAGAAGGTTTAAACAGGGATCGCCAAGCCGTGCCGGCGCAACCAGAAGAGTTGAGCTTGCGTTATCGATATAGCACAATCGCCCTTTTGATTCTTCAATTAAACCAAGTTGAAATAGGCCGCGATAGCCAAATTTTTCAATTATGATCGCCTGACCTTGACCGCTAATTGAAACTTCTCCGGGACATACCGCAAATGATAAAGAAGGTAGGTTATTAAATTTCATTGATTTGTAACTTAGAGAAATTTCGCCACTCAAAACGATGAGGTAAAACGAAGAAGAAATATTGTTAAAATCTTTTTTCTCTCCATGATATCCAGTCATGCGACATGGACTCATTGAATCAGATTTATCAAATAGTTGAAAATCTTCTATTTTTAAGAAACACTCTTTAAGACTAGCATTCGACATAGGTTCATTAAACAACATAAATTATGAATTGCAAGTATATTGACAAACTATTTTCGAACACCCCAAATATTAAAAATGGCGATTGAGCAGCGTCTACTGTCGACAGAGTTAAATTTAGCAAAATACTTGGTCAGCAAAAAAACAAAACTGTTTTTTCTAGCTTTAATTATTTTTATTTACGGCTGTTTAATTTTGAAAAGCTTTCTTGGTTTAGAAATTGATGTAGTTAACTATTCTCGCTTTGACGCGAAATACTTTTCACTTGCACCGTTGACCATCGTTCTTACGATTCTAATTTCAGAATTGTTTTCATATTTTGCGCTGAACTCTTTCTATGCTTTAGTTTTTTCTAATTTTGCAACGTTGTGTCTTTTCGCATTTTTACTGGCGAAAGCTCATTTTAAATTTACATTCCCCCTCATTATTTTATTTTATTTCTTAACCATATTGATTAACTTTTTGGTGTGGATGTTTACTTCTAAATTTCGTCCCGACCTTCGCACCCTAGCACTTTTGCCGTTGGGCGCCGGAATCATCGCCGTAATTTCTATTTTTCCTTTAAGCGCCTTGATTATGCCAAATTTTTTACTATTTCATTTTTTTAGATATGCCTTTGTCTTTACAAGTTTAGACCCGAAGCAAGTTTTGCCAATAAAGAAAACTTCAGTGGCCAGAGTTCTTGCCTTTATTTTCTCACCGGTTTATCTGATGACGCCCCTTCCGATTAATTTTAAACAATGGACGCAAGATTCCTCTGAAAATAAAATAAATTTGAAGGCTAAGGCCATTATTTATCTGATCATTTGTAGTATTTTTTTAATTTTAATTCAAAATTCGAACCCAATCAGGTCATACGCGCAAAAAGAAATTAGTATCTATCAGTTCAGGTGGCTTGGCTTCGGACTTGTAAATTATTTGTATTTTTTTCTTTTCAGTTATGTAAACATCACGATTCCGATCGCCCTTTTATGGTGGTGTGGGTTTAATCTGCCTGCCGCCTACAATCTTCCACTAATCGCGACGACGCCCCAGGCTCGTTGGCGAAGGTGGAACACGTATTTCTATGAATGGTTCTTTAAATATATTTACTTGCCGGTTTTCAGAACGACTTCGTCCGTATTAGCATCTATATTGTCAGTTTTTATGGTTACCTTTTTGATGCACGCAAGTCGTTATTCTGATCTTTGGTCTCTGGAAGACAATTTGATTCCATCATCTAGAAACATGGCTAGAAAATTTTTGTTTTTCATGGCCCACGCCTTAGTCGTTTTTATTGGACTCAAGTACTCAAAATTCTGGCCAGACGAAACAAAGGTAACCGGTTGGCTCGGCGTTTTAGCAATGTTTATCATCATGGGCTTCATACACGGGATATTTTTATTAATATGATAATTAAGAAAAAAGAATGGAATAATTTAGTCACCACCAACTATTTTTGTCTAGCGGCGATCGCCATAAGAGCTTTATTTTTATACCATATTCTGGGAACTAATTTTGAGCTACCGCTGGGAAAAAATACCTTTGACCTTATTCCACTTGATCGAATTGTATTTGTTTTTGGTGAAGGTCACGCTTTAAATCTTTGGCTACTGCTTCTAGATTTGTTCCAGAAAAACTTTCAGTTAATGTCCATCGTTCTTGTGGTTTTAACCTTCAATAGACGTTTTGAAAAAATCGCATTCTTTTTATTAAGTATACTTTGCTTTATTTTCACTGAAAGATTTTATTTAATTACCCACATTGCAGATTATTTTTATGTCTTCATATTTTTTCATTTATCCTTAGCTACTTTTAGCACTCTTAATTTTTCCAAAAAAAATTCCACATTTCACGTTAGACAAATTGATTTCGTTCCGTTTATTTTATTAAGAACAATCGTATATTCGACCAACCTAATGCAAAAAATCACGACAAATTGGGCAACTGGCACGGGGCTTTCACAATCCTTAAGTCATACCGAAATAAGTCGCTTTCCGCAGCTGCCATTAGAACACCCCACCATTCTGTATGCGTTGAATTTCACTTCGATTCTGATTTTGGCAGTGATTATTGTTTTTCCTTTCATTTCGGACAATTACCGTAAATTAAAGCTTTCGACATCTTTGTTATGCATCGCCTACCACCTTGGCGGAATTTTATTTTTTCAACTAGATGGCATTAGTTTGCCGTTTATTCTATTCGAATTCATGCTTTGGGGGAAATCGAGCGAGTCGTCATCCACAGCCTCAACATTTGCATTTCGCAAACGAACAATAATTGCGGTCACGATCTTACTTTTGGGTTTTTTAAATGTATCAGAACGTGGAAATCATTTTGATCGGTCGATCGCATTACCGATGGGCCACAACTGGTATATGTTTGCGCCACCGCCTCCTGTTTCGGGAACATGGACGTTCCAGGTTACAACCAAAACGGGCGAAACGAAGACTTTAGATCAACAGGGTGTTCAAAAACTTTTGCTAATTCCCGACGGTATACGGTCATACAAATATTTTTATAACTTACGGCGGATTGACTCGAACACTTTCGTAGAAAGCATGGTGCACACAGCCTGCGTACCATTCGACACCGAGCTGATTAATGCGCGTTATTCCGGAAATATTCTAGAAACGGGCCTGGAATTTGAAAAGCTTTGGCCAGTCTTCAAATGCGACTAGCTCTGTGGTGGCCATCGCTCAGTTGGTAGAGCACCGGATTGTGATTCAGGTTGTCGCGGACGGCCAGTCGCGGGTTCAAACCCCGTTGGTCACCCCGTTTTTTCTCAGGTTCGTAGTCAAAAAAACAAAATACCAAGCGGTTCTAAGTACTTAATAACACACAAACGAAGAACGAGCGTTGGCATCGATATTTCATGAAATTTCGGCAGATTTCAAAAAATGATGACAGAATGATGACACCTTGATGACAGGTTTTAAACCCTGTTTTCGGCTTCTGATGTAAGCGCTTCATAATCCCATGGTTAAAACGGTAGTAATTGCTCAAAATCTTCGACAGTCTGTGCGGTTTCAATGAGACTATAAATAATCGCACTGGCATCAGCGCCTTCAACTGAATCACTAAATAACCAATTTTTTCTTCCAACAGCAAAAGGACTGATCGGATTTTCGATAAAGTTGTTATCCATATGATATTTTCCATTTTCTAAATATATTTCTAACGTTGGCCATTCTGATAACAAATAGTTAAATGCTTTTCCGATCGTGGAACCCGGCAGTACTTTCAAAACTCTTTCATCAGCAAATTCTTTTATACTTTTTAAAATAGGTTTCGATAAAAGAGCGCGTGCTTTTATTTTTTCATCTAGCGAATAATCCTTAATCTTGGTTTCGACGTTATATAACTTTTGAATTAACTTTAGCATTTGCAAAGCTAATTTGGATCCTACGCCAGATATTTTTTGGACATCTTTAAACTTTCTGCGTACAAGGGGCCAACATCCCATGCGTTTTACATATTCAGAAATACAAAACCGATTGTAACCAGCATAACCATCTACCTGCAGCGCACCTCTAAAATCCAATAAAATTTCTTTCACCACCTCACCGGCCCTAGATGACTCGTAATGAAACAATATTATGGGGTTATCGTAGCTTCTGGCTCGAACCCACATGTAGATTTCGCCTCAGCTTTACGATCCTTTTCTTTTAAAACTTGAACCGTTGTTTCATCAGTATGAACGTAATCGCTAGCTAAAATTTCATCTTGTAAAATATTATACAGCGGGCGAAGCCCCGCTGCTAACCGGATCATCCATCTGGCCATCGTTTCGCGAGATATTTCAATACCGTATCCTTCAAAAATATTTTCTAATCTATAAAATGGTAAAGCGTCTTGATATTTTGAAACCGCGATAAAAGCTAATAGACCAGGTGTGGCGATACTTTTTGAAATTAAGCACGCCGGAACCGGCGCCGTACGAACCCCTTCAGCACAACATGGACAACCGTATTTAATACGAACCGTGCGGATCACTTTAGCTTGCATCGGAATAATATCTAGTTTTTCAGAAACGTCTTCACCGATTCTTTTTAATGGTGTGCCGTCATGGATACAAAATTTTTCTTCATCTTTTAAATCAAGAAGTACTTCTCCGCGTGGAAGCTCTTTTGGTATAGGATTTGATATTGTACAAAAGTTTAACATGGAATGTTTACCGTTTAAAACATAACAGGCGAAAAAAGATAATACCGTTTTCTTTTTTCAGTTGACGCTTTGATTAGCAATTTTATTTTTTGCAAGAACTTTCTTTTTCGAGCAAAAAAATCTGTCCAGTGACTGACATTTGAAAGACTTGGTAGCCAATAAATCCCCGCCGGAAAACAGAAATTATTTATTTTCACTGGAAACAATTTGCAGAGCAAAACCTAGATGTTCGACTTGAACAATTCGGCCTTAATTCGTCCTATCCTCTTTAGGTTTGATTTGTGTTGATTCACTAAAACATCGCGCGTCTCGCCAAAATATCCAGAGATTCTTTTTTTAAAGTTATCTTTGTTATAGTTGCGTGCCCACCCGCTTTTGTAGCGCATGCTTCCACGAACTTGTTTAAACTAACTTGATTCAATCCATGGATTTTCGGCCGCAATTCGACCGATCACAATTTTAATTTGCGCGCATTTTTCAAAATGAATTTCGCGTACGCATTTATTATATGCTTTTTCAAGTTTATCAACCTGCCCTAAAGCTTCATAAGTTTTCGAGACTAATTGATCCATTCGATGTTCCGGCGTCACTTTGCAAGCACCGTTTATCTTACTTTTATAATCATTGCAGCGCTGGGCTTGTTTAGGAAAAGGAAACTGCGAATTACACTCGATCTTGGATAGGCCTGAACTTTTGGGATCGATCGAATCGATATAGGCAATTTCATCTACGATTGATGTGTTAAATTTTTCAAACTTTTGCATCGCCATGTAATAGCGGGTCTTGGCAATGCGGTCTTGTCCGCTTGGTAAAGCATCACACGCTTTTTAAAAGCTAATCCAACCCGGAGGTAATGGATTTAAAACCGTTTGTCCGTTTGGTTGAATTGCTCCAACCACTGAAGGTGTAATCATTTTTACAGAGTATCCACTTCGGCCGCCAGTAACACAATTGCCAGTGGCCGGAGGAAGTCCCGCTTTGATACTTTTCGGAGTTCTGAAATTATTACTAGATAAAATGTCGTCATCTTTATTCCACTCATCGCTACACTTCGCAAATGACATCGTTTCCGAATTGGATAAAGGTCCTTCCGGAAACTTTTTGAAATCCGTAAAACTTAAAAAAGTCCAACTAGTTAAAAGGTTCGACTGCGCAGTAGCTAAGAATGGAAAGTGATCACTGTATTTTGACGGAGCCGGGGCGGAGTGTCCGCTTGGGGATCCATTAAAAATAAGATTTTTCACAAGAATTTGGTCTTTCACGGAAAACATTGCAACATCAAGCGGTGGCCTATCCGGAATTGGATTCTGAGATAATAGTGTTGCATCTATTTGCGCTCCAAAATCGGGGCGCAAATGTCTCCGATCGGGGGGGCCCTTTCCGTTAGCGGCCGACTTAAGTGCATCAAAATTTTTATGAATTTTTACGAAATAATTTCCATAAAAGTCCGGGTCAATCGAGTAGTACGTTAAATCAAATTGGTTTGGCACCAAAGCAGTAATTTCTACTGCGCGAGTTGGACTTCCTAACTTAGCAAGTGAATCATAGGATTCGGGGTTCGTAACATTTTCGATTCCTGTCCAATCAGAGTATGCCGGCCATGCATTTGTTAGCGTGAAACCCGCAGTAGGAATTACTTTTTGCGAAAGAATCGCGTGATAAGCGGCAATGTACCTTGAGTCCCGAATACCAATTGTATCTCCGACAAATAATGAAAAATTCGGTTGTTGTCGTATACTTCCAACAATTTCATCTATAGATGATGCGTCCGGCGGTTGTCGCAAAGGCATTGATTGGTCCGTTTTCGTAGTCGGAACTGCGTCTTCATATGATGATATGTGGTCTGTTCCCTTCCATTCTTTACCGAACCACGGTCCAACTGACCCGCCGAATGGTTTAAAAATAGAAACCGCATTTAATTGAACGGCTTCGATCGGCAAAAATGGAATTTTTGGAGTCGCGCTTGCTTTGACTCCATAATACTCTACACAATTCGGATTTTTTTCAAATCCGATCGTGTGTTTTGTTTCGTCGTTGAATACCGCTTCTAAAACACTTCTGACATCAGCAGTTAGTCCAAAGCCAGTTGACGCCTTATTGTCTGGCGTAAAAAGATTTCTTGGTTGGTATCTTTGGCCGTCAGTAGTAGAACAGTGGTGAATGAAGTAATTAATGAATTCAAATTCTATTTTTTTTAGAAATTCTTTTCGAGTGTTGTTGGGTCTTCCATTTTCGTAAGCACAATCGCCTTGGCTAAGACCATTAATGGCAACGAGTGGTTTGACTCCCGCCAAATTCGCTTCCGTTAAATTGTTTTCAAAAGTTTTCTTTGAGCCAGCGAATACAGAGCCACCGTCTAAGTCTAACTGTTTATCAACTGAAGCAGATAAATTTCCCGCTAGCATTTCGATAGTAGCTTTACGCTGAACTGTTTCTTGAAGGTATGCCGCTAGAAATCGCGCTATAGTTGTTCCACCGAACTTTGACAGATCATTACAAATCATTGTATTCGTTAGATTGGCAGTGTTGATCAAAGCATCGATTGCCGGGCCGGTGCTTCCTCCGAAGGGTAGGCTTACGCCCCCAATTGTTGGAATTGATTTTACTTGTTTGGCTTGGCTGAACGTATTGCAGCTAATTCTGCAACTTGTGTCGCCAGGCGCGACCCAACCCGTGAATCCACCATGGCCCACGCAAAAAAATGGAATGTCCTGAACTCCAAGATTTAATACCGGCGGGGCTGTGCACTTGGAATCTACTTCCGCATTATAAGTATAGTTGTTTCCGCCAAGCGGTTGAAATGGAAATTTCTGACTTATTCCACTTGGCTCTGCCTGAAACCCAAAAGTACCAAGAACACGGTACCGCCAAGTTAAAAGCTTCCACGTCTGGCGCATCTGAAAATTAATATGAGCAATCGCATTCAACGATTCCGCCTGCTTCATCGCACCATAATACGCAGCCAAATCCGTCGACTGCTGCAAATTAATTTTGTGGTGAACTAAAAGTCCGACGTTAATAAGTAGCGCAAAGAAAACAAATACAACTTGAAAAATCAGTGCCACGAAAATCGCTACTTGGCCTTTTTGATTTTTTCTAGATAACTTAAATTTTTCAGAGGCTTTTGTAACAGTATTCATTCCCTCTATTATTTTAGTAAGTTTTTGCCAGCAAACAACAGATCGTTCTAATAACTGGGTCTTTTTATGTTCACCACGACTTAAGTTGAGACAAAGTCAGCTGGTTTATCTTTGATTTACACTCATGAGTTGTTTAAACTTGTACCATCACCGAGGTAAACATGAATCACGTCGTTCGCAGCTTTCTATTAATCACTTTTCTTTTTACATTCGCCCAAACTTCGAAAGCCGAAATTCTATTCGAGGGGTATTACAAGGTGACGCAGTTTAAAAAACACATTGGTTTTATGATCTTACGTCATGAATTAGACGGTAAATCAAAACAGTTTAAAACGACCAGCTTCATTCGCTTAGGCAAAAATGGTTTTGATTTGACTGAATCTTATCAAGCGACTTCAGATGCCGATTTGAAACCGTTGAAGTTAAGCTACCTTGCGGCTGAAGGAAAATCGACAACAAAACTCATCGAGGTCAGCTTCAAAAAGAATAAAATGACTGGCGACGTGGTCGAAAATGGTAAAAAAACTAAAATCTCTGAAACCTTACCTAAAGAAGATATATTTCTATCATCGGCTTTATATTATTTAATGCTTAAAAGTAAAGATGGCCTAAAAACAGATTCAAAATATGATTTCTCGGCTATCACTGAAGAAGGCCCAGCCATCATGACTGGAACGGCCATCGTCGATAAAAAAATGATCACGCAAGGTACGCTGCAATTATTGAAGATCACGAATAAGTTTGCGGGTTCTGAATACGAAAACTTAGTCACGCAACGCGGAGAAGTCGTTTCAGCTGTTACGAAAGCAACAAGTATTGAAACAGAATTAATGAAATCACACGATGAAGCCTTAGAGGGAATTAAAGTCACTGCAGGAACACTCGAAAAAATATTCGGAGAAGTGCCAGCCGGAAAAGTTAACGTTTATCAAGCTAAGTAGTTGCTAAGGCCACGCTTCAGAATAAAAAAGGAATTTTATGAGTATTCGCGAACTGATCGGTCAGCACATGTTAATCGGAGTATCCGGCGCCACCCTAACTGCTGTTGAGAAAAAATTTATTGTTGATAATAATATTTCAGGCATTGTCTTGTTCGCACGAAATTGTATTAACCCAGAACAGATTCGGGATCTTTGCGCAGAGATACAATCTTTACGCCACAAAATGAAAGATCGCGCTCCATTATTTATCGGTATCGACATGGAGGGCGGACGAGTTCTGCGATTGAAAGCGCCCTTCACTCCGTGGCCAGCGCTTAAAAATATCGGCGATATCGATTCACCAACTTTAGCATTTCAATTCACGCAGCGAATGGGCGTCGAGTTGATGTCCGTCGGTATTAACTTAGATTTTGCACCTTGCGTGGATGTTTACTCAAATCCCAAAAATACTGTCATCGGTGACCGCGCCGTTAGTTCAGATCCACATCAAGTTGAAAAAATGGCGTCGGCCTTGGTACGTGGTTACATCAAGTCGGGCATTCTTTCTTGCGCAAAACATTTTCCCGGTCACGGAAATACAATTATTGATTCCCATGAAGAATTACCCATCGAAGAAGCAAGCCGACAACGCCTAGAAGAGTTTGAACTCATTCCGTTTCGCAAAGCTCTTCGTAGTCGCGTTGACATGGTGATGACATCGCACATTCTATTTAAAAATATTGATCCAAAATGGCCCGTCACTTTATCAGATTTATTTTTGAAAAAGATTCTTCGCGACGAGTTGAAATACCGCGGCTTAGTCATCACCGATGATCTTGATATGAAAGCCCTGGTAAAACATTACGACCGGGTACAAATCCCCGTGCGCGCGATGCAAGCTGGCGCTGATTTACTTTTGTATTGCAACGAGCCTGACTCTCCACCGATTGCGATTGAAGGCATGATCGAAGCTGTCGCTCAAGGGCAACTGAATCGATCAGATTTAGAAAATTCAAGGTCACGAATTCTAGATGTTAAAAAATTAAAATTACTAACTCCCGACCCACGCCCCATTGACGAAGCAATGTTGGTCGTTGGCTGCAAAGAGCACTTGTACTTAGCAGAATGTATTGCTAAAAAAGTGATGCCCGAAGGCCTTTTAGAAGAGTAGTTCGCTACAGAAAGTGTCTTATTTTTTGACACTCGTTTTACGTCAACTTCAGTCACAGGCCAGTAATCTTTTCATGACCTTCGCCCGCCATCCCTCACTGTAGCAAAGCTCACCCGGCCCCTAATTTGTATAGTTCTTGATATACACCGAGGTGGTTTTATGTCGACAAATTACGAATTACTAGATTTATACACGCGATCTCAAGACGAAGGCTCAAGCAAATACTTCGGTTTATCAATCGCATTTCACATCGCCTTGGTGATAGGAAGTTTTTATTTAGCTGCCCCGGCGCTTAACGAAATCAAAAAAGACATCATCACATTCGAAATTTTAACTCCAGAAGAAGAACTTCCGATCCCGGTCAAAACCATCGCACCTGCACAAGGCGAAAAAGTCGCCGAAACTCGCGGAGCAAAACCAGTTCTAGCACCACCACCAAGCGCACCGATTGAAGCTGTTGAAGCCCCAGTCATTGCCGGCCCGGTACCAAAATCAAAAGTGGCTGCACCAAAAGCCGTTGCGCAAATTAAAACTCACACAAGTGGTGGCACGGCGCCCGAGCCTAAATCAGCTGTATCAAAAGCCGGAGTACCGGAAACATTAGAAGATATCGCCGCTCCTGAATTAGATGTCGACGGCGTCGAAGTCGCGCAAGTCGGAAATCTTGGCGACAACGAATTTGAAAACGAATTTAAAAAAGTAGATCATTCAAACGCAGCCGCAATCATGGCGCAAAAAGCAGAACTTGATGCTGAAGCAAAATTAGTTGCGGACGAAAAAGATGCGGCCATGAAAGCGATCGAACAAGAAAACGCAATCAAAGCAAAAGCGATGGAAGACGCAATGATCGCAACCCGAAATAAAAACGCAGCGACACTCGTGCAAATGCGAGCTACTGAAAAGGCCGCCGCAGAAAAAGCAGTGAAAGATGCAAAAGACGCTGCTGATGCCGCCGCCGCTGCAGAAGCCGCAAACAACCGTGGCACGGGCGAAAACGTAGCCTCAAACGGCCGCGGAAATGGTGACGAAGGCGCTGACGAAACAAGCCCAGTCGAAGCCGGAGAACCAAACGGAGTTAGATCACTCGAGCAACTTAAACAGTTACCGGGTAATCCAAGACCACAATACTCAACTGAAGAAAGACTCCGCCGCCAATTCGGAGACGTCATATTCTACGCGTTCATCACGAAGCAAGGGCAGCCAACAGAGTTTAGAATGGTGCAATCAACCGGACACAGAAATCTAGACACAAAAACTCTAGCTGCTTTAAAGAAATGGAAATTCTATCCAGGACAAGAAGGCTGGGTTGAACTCCCATTCAAGTGGGATCTAAAAGGCGGAATCGAAGAAATGCCAGCCTCACTAAGAAGAGTCGGCACTCAACAATAAAATCTCCCCACACCCGCCCCATCTTACAGGTCTGACGACCCGGACGGCCGTCAGAAGCCCCATCTCACGGACGGACTCACTCCGCCAAAGCCCCGCATGACAACCCGCATTCCAAAAAGGGAACTGTTACCTAAGGGGACGCCTAAGGGCCTTTCCCTTCTTCCTTTTCCCCAAAAAAAAAGCCCACGTTTTTCAACGTGAGCTATTCAATAATCACAATGTACTTGCTAGGAAAAACTAGTCGCCGAATAAAGTCTTTTGATCCTTCGTAGAACCCTTTGTGCGCAATGCTGCTTTTCTTTTTGTACCTGCGCGTGCAACTTTGCTTTTACGGATTGATTCAGTTTTTTTTGTTTTAGATGCCATTTTTTACCTCATTAATATTAAAGTCGATCACAAGGTCTATCAAAAAGGAATACCCAAGTCAATTGAGTGCTTATCATCTGCCTTATCGGCCACATTCGAAATATAGCCATAATTAAGCCCAAATTGAGGCCCCGTAAAGCCCAAACCGCCTGAAATATAGTTCCTACCTAGCACATTATTGTTCTGGTAGCCTAATCGAACAATAATCCAATCATTAACGAAAGTTTCTGTTCCACCCATAAAAATAAGGCGGTCTGTTTTATTTTCAGGACCTGACTCGATATCAAACCGAAATCGGATGAAATTCATGTACGTGTAATTCGACCCTAACCCGATTGTTTTCTGAACTTCTAAAGCGTCAACTAAATCCGTATCAGTTGAAAATACTTTATTAGCGACAAGCCCGATGCCGATAACATCTGTAATAAAAGCAAACCCAATATCGCCCG
The DNA here is from genome assembly GCA_043760925.1 of Bdellovibrio sp. Taxonomy (GTDB): domain Bacteria; phylum Bdellovibrionota; class Bdellovibrionia; order Bdellovibrionales; family Bdellovibrionaceae; genus Pseudobdellovibrio. The sequence goes on from JAYUOK010000075.1 coordinate 54,148, forward strand.
TCGTTTGTTTGAACTTCTGATCAACGGGCACTAAAAGATTATATTCCAGCATCGAAATATTTGCACCGATCGAAAAATTTTGCCAAAATCCTTGCGATAAAAGTAATGAGATTTGTTGAGTATCTAAAGTGTTTGTTTCTTTTCTTACATATTGAAGTCCGGCTGGAAATAAAACTTCCCGACCGTTGTCGGCAATTGAAAGGCCCCAATTATTTTTAGCGTAGTTGAACGAAAAATATTTCGAACTTAGCTGCGAAACCATTGCCGGGTTTAAGTAAAGACTATCGGTCGGCTCGGCCGTGCCACGGCCCGCGCCACCGGTCGAATTCGAAGCGGCGCCATTAAAATTTGTTGCCGTGGCGATTAATGAAAAAAATAGAAGTGATAATAATAAAAAAATCTTTGTCATGGAAGAACGCTAGCAGAGTGAGTATAAAAAAACCAGTTGAAAACTAATAGTTGCTGCTACTGCGAACACAGATGCTTGCGAACTGCGGGCAGCGCCCTAATCCTCTTGCCGAGTCACCAATTGCGCCCCCAGCATACGATACTCCCATTAATTGAAATCGACTCAAATAACATTCTTGTCCTGGATCGTATTGCACGCCAACGTCAGCTCCATCGGCCGTGATACCGGCAGTTGGCAAATAGCACTCAGCTTTTTTTGGAACCAAGCAAAGAGTTTGTATTCCGCGATTTGGCGGAACGTACTTCGCACTTTTTCCGTAATACACTCCAATATTCCATTCATCTTCCGAATAGTGACGACGGATCCGCTTAACTTGAGCACTAAATAAAGTATTTTGATAATCGGCAGCGGTCAGCGCTGCGCATCCGGCCTCATCTGGTTTTGGAGTTGTGAACTGCGCCCGTTTCATGATGACGAAATTCTCACAGGTCCAATCGCCTAGCCCAATGGTGTCGTCTTTTGCTAAATGCACTTCGGTTATACGAGTTAATTTATTGTCTCTCCAGCCCGCCATGCTGCTATGTGGTTCAAATCGTAGTTCGTAGCCGCGACCAAAAGCTTTTGTTTTATCAAGCGCATCCGCACGCGTTGGGCTATTTAAACCTGCATCATTAACGGCCGTACCAGTCGTCCCATACGGATTACCAAACGTAACTGCTAAAATAACTTTGTCGTTTATATTCGAGGTCGTAAATTTCTTTCGAACGATATCTGCGTACTGCTCGCCGGCGCCAGTTCCATCGTTCACGTTCGACACCGCCGGAAAAGTTTCGTCGACTGAATTGGTATAACTAAGCGAAGCACCCATCGGCACCGGCGTCGATTTGCTTTGCAAATTATAAACACGAGATCCTTCTGAAAGAACGGTTCCGCCCGGGCCAAAAATAATATTTTTAGTCAGTTGTTGAATGACGTTGTCAGATTTTAACGGCTGAGTTTCTACCACACCATCACGGTTTAACATCGGCTGCGCATCAACCGGAATTTGAATTCGATCAACTAGCACTGACAAATCAGAACGCTTTCTTACTGCATATTGAACAAAACTATTCACGTTTTTTGGAGAATTCGAAAGCACATACAAAATCTGAGCGGGAGTAATCACCGTCGAGGGGTAACTTGCCGGGACATTTTTTCCAATGTACTCAAGAAAATCCGATCGAAGCTTGACTCCGGCCTTGACCGTTCCAGCACCATTCGTATCTGCAAAGCCTTCATTAACGCCAAGCTTTATTCCATGGATGCCACTTGATCCTAAGTTTTCCCCGACGCATGAATTATATGAGATTGTATCTACGACAACATCGTAAGCAAAAGGGGCGCCTATAACAACTTTATCAGAATTTGTTTGTGCGGAAGTCTTTGATCCCAAAATACCAGTGTTTTGGCGAATCGTGCAATTCTGAAAGCTCACGATTAGAATTGTTATTAAGAATATTAAAGCAAAACTTTTCACCAATTTCATAGTAACACGTTCCGTTAGCTTTCGCCTGCCTGATTATTTACGCTCAACTTCTTGTCTCAGTATGATATATTTCAACCATGAAAACATTCATTCTCTTGACGATTGTCCAGCTTACTAGCCTTTTTTCTTACAGTTTTATTCTACCTATCGAGACCGTTATAAAGAAGAGTACCGCCACTGCCGGAAATCAAATTTTCGCCGTCGAACAAGACGTAATTTTTAAAGACGCCTCCCGCGAATATGTTGTGCGTGAAAGCTGGCTTATTGAGGGTGATAAAAACTTGAAGGTAACAGCAACCGGAGTGGGCGATTTAAAAGATTCATTTCGGTTTGTTGCTATCTACAATAATAAAAACCGTTCCATCATGTATGGTAAAAATAAAGCCACCGAAGTCACGGGCCGAGATTTTTTTGAAAGATACCTTTCAATCCGCTCAAGCGATTCGTACAAAAATTATTTAAATGCATTAACGATTAGCCCCGCTGTTCGCTTATCGCGGGTTGCTGGGGCGCCAGCATTTGCAATTGGAGAGCTCTCGCCCGTTGGAAGTCTAAAGCCGCAAATTTGGATTGATCAAGAAAGTTTTACTTTACGTAGAATGCGTTTACCCAGCGAGGCCGACGTTTCATTTTCTGATTATGCAACTTATGGCAAAATTCAGTATCCGAAGTCGAAAAAAGTAAAGTGGGCTGGAAAAGAAGTAATCATAAAAGTAAAATCTGTCAGCACAAAAACAAATGCTTCGTTAAATTCATTTTATCCGCAAAATCTAGATCAGCCCACCGAAATTCAAGTTGCGAATAAGGGCCCTGTATCAGTCGTTATCGATGAATTCTATAAGAGGTTTCGATGATCGTACGCCAACTGGCGCATGTCGCCGTTGATGCGCCCTTAGCTGAAATTCTAACTTATCTTCAGAATGATAAAGTCACCACTAAGCGAGGCGACCTTGTTAACGTTCCCCTTGGTAAACGCCATGTTAAAGGTGTCGTCATTTCAACCAGTGAATCAGAAGCCGCTGCCGAGGATGACGCTTTTAAATTAAAAGAAATCGTTTCAATCGATGAAGAATGGCCTGCTCTGAAAGATCCTTTTTTAAAATGGCTCGAATGGGTTGCTGAATATTATATTTATCCACTTGGCCGAACGACACAACTTTGCTTTCCACCTTTAAGCCGAACAAAAAAAGTTCGCCAGTCTTCACGGCCCCCGGTGGTTCCCGTTTTAGAAAAAAAGAAATTACATAAATTGACCGACGAACAGCGAAATTGCATCGACGCAATCGAAAAAGTCCCGGGCTTTGCAACCCACCTTGTGCACGGGGTGACGGGCTCAGGTAAAACTGAAATCTACATGCAGCTTTTTGAAAAAGTATTGCGCGAAAATAAGCGCGGACTTTTTTTGCTTCCTGAAATTTCATTAACTCCACAGCTGATCCAAAGATTTTCAGAACGCTTCGGTGACCAAATTGCTGTATTACATTCGCAATTAACAGATCGCGAACGCACAAATCAGTGGTGGGAAATCAGCGAGGGAAAGAAAAATATCCTCATCGGCGCCCGCTCTGCTTTATTCTGCCCGATTGATAATCTGGGAATCATCGTTGTCGATGAAGAGCATGAATCAAGCTTCAAACAAGACGAAAAATTAAAATACAACGGGCGAGACTGCGCAATTATGTTAGCTCGTTTCATGAATTGCCCCGTCATATTAGGGTCTGCTACGCCAAGTTTAGACTCGTGGAAAAATGCGAGTGAAGGCAAATACCATTTACACCAATTGAAATCTCGAGTTGAAAATCGGCCGCTGCCAGATATCGAAGTGGTTGATATGCGACTCGAAAAAGACCTTGAAAAAAAATCGAGTGAAAAACCTTTTTGGCTTTCGCAGTCTCTCTATAACGAAATGAAAAATAGCCTGGCTAGAAATGAGCAAGTTGCATTACTTCTTAATCGCCGAGGCATGGCCCACATGGTTTTTTGCCCAGACTGTGGCTACTCAGTCGAGTGCCCCAATTGCGATATTAGTTTAACTTTACATGCGAACACGCATTTAGTTTGTCACTACTGTGATTATCACCAAAATTATAAATTAAAGTGTCCCGACTGCAAAGAGGGTGAAGTGATCACCATGGGGCTTGGTACTGAAAAAGTTGAAGAAGATTTAAAAAAACTTTTTCCAGAATCGAAGGTCGCACGTGCCGACCGAGATGAAGTGACCTCAAGAATCGATATGGAAGAGCTTGTTCAAAAGATGGAAGATCATGAAATTGATATTCTGATTGGTACGCAGATGATTGCAAAAGGCTTAGACTTTCCACACCTCAAGTTAGTTGGTTTATTACTCGCTGATGTCAGTTTTAATTTGCCAGATTTTCGCGCTTCTGAAAAAAGTTTTCAACTGATGACTCAAATGAGTGGTCGCTCAGGACGGCATGTCGGTGTAGATGATTCTCCGGGAAAAGTTGCGATACAGACTTATAATACAACTCACGAGTCAGTAACCTTTGCGCAAGCGCAAGATTACGAAGGTTTTGTGCAAACAGAATTGAATCATCGCCGGCAATTAAATTACCCACCTTATCATAAAATGACGGCCATCCGCGTTCAGTGCATGGATCTTGGTAAAACTCGTTCGACCGCGCGAGAGCTTTCGCAACGTGCACAAGCCATAAAAGAAAAATATCCCGGTTTTCAGCCAATTGAAGTCTTAGGTCCTGCGGCGGCGCCAATCGCAAAATTAAGAAATCAATTTCGCTATCACGTTTTATTCAAATGCCCACAATCTCAGATGCTTAATCAATTCATCCGACGCGTTATCGGAGACTCTAAATGGGTCCCTAGCCAAGTTAAAGTGCTAGTGGATGTTGACCCACTCAATTTGTTATAAAATACTAAAGTATATGACCAAGTGCCCACAATGCGGATTAGAGGTTCCAGAAATTATTCCAATCGACATGGACTTGCGTGGGCGTATTAAGAAGCTTGATCCAAATTATCCTCTGATGGATGAAATCTGTCGGAACTGCATGGCCGATGTTCGAAAGAAAGCTTCCGGCTCGGGCGGCGTTTTAATGGCCCAGCAAAGAGCAAAAGAAGATCGCAAGAAAAAGCTATGGCAAGCACGGGTTTCGCTTGTTAAAAAAGGTCATACTTTAATGGCCAGTAGTCTTTTTTCTGAGGCGGCCGTATCATATGAAAAATATATTAAGTTATTAGAAATTGTTTTTGATGCGCAACCGGGGCAATTAACTCCAGAAGCCCTCAAAGAAGCTGCACGCACAGCCGAACTAACAGTTATCGCCGGAGTTTATTGGGATTTGATCCGTATTTACGATACAAGTGATAAATACGGAGATCGACAGAAACAAGCCGCTCGTCAGTTAGCAAAATTTGTCCCGTATACCCCCATATTTCCGGATTTAATTAAAAAGGCGCAAGTATTTGCGAAAAACGCGCGTCATCCTGAGGTAATCAAATCATTTTTATCCGGCGCAAAGAAAAAAAGAACCAGATGTTTTATTGCGACCGCTGCTTTTGAATTGCCTTATGCGCTTGAAATTCAAATGCTTCGCTCATTCCGAGATAATCAGCTTAAACAAAATTTTTGGGGTCGAAAATTTATTTATTTTTACTACAAAATTTCTCCTGCGATTGCTTGCTTTTTGGATAAGCACGACTGGCTCAAACCGCCAGTCAGAGCGATTCTGCGCTTTGTGATCAAATGCGTTAGTTAGGTTATTCTTCAGATTTTCTTGCAACATCTCTTTAAGTTGTTGATCGTTACTATATGAATACCCACATCTATGACTACATCATCATTGGCAGCGGCTTAACTGGATTAACGATCGCTAAAAAAATCTCGCAAGAAACTGAGAACATATTAGTTTTAGAAGCTCAAGATTTTGTCGGCGGCAGCAATCGTGCGGTTCAACTAAACGGCCAAACAATTAATAATGGGTTACGCTTTTTCCCCGCAACCGAAATGTCTGAAAAATCAATTCGATTTTTTGAAAATTTAATGGACCAAAAAATTGTGGGCGAGATCGTGGATAACCGGCCCGAGTTCTATGAAGCCAGCGGTTTTAAGCAATTTGTTGGTTTCGGCGACAAGTCCCCAGAATTTTATGATCAGCTAAGTTATTTTCTAGCGCAGAAAGAATTTCCAATTCAGACACAAACTTACGATTGGATTCAAAGCTTACAAAGCAGTCTACAAGATAAAATACAGATGAAATCCATCGTTACTAAGTTTGGCTTTGAAACTCTTGAGACAAACGAACCCACGCTCACTCATGTTGTGGTGAATGGTTCTAAACAGGTTTATGGGCGAAACTTTATTTTTTCTGGTCCAGTTAAAGATCTAGGTCTTATGCTTCCGGACGAAGTTCTTAATCCGCGAGCTAAAGCAAAATTAAAAAAATCTAAATCTTGGCAGGCCGTCTGCGTTGATTTATTTCATACAGCAACCGTTGATAAGAATAATTTGTTCATCTTAAACGGTACCACCGATGACGAAATCGGGCCCTGCGTTGGCCGCTTTATTTCATCAGATGAAGGTCAAATTTCTCAGTGGGTTAGTTTTATCGATGCAGAGCTCGCCGAAGATACCGAGATGATCGGTCATGTATTGAAAAAAATGAAAAGGCAAATTAAGCGCGCCTTTCCAGAAGTTGGCGATTCTATTAAAAAAGAGCGCATCTTTGTCACTCCAGCCTTGTCGGGTTCTGAAATAAAACTTACAGCTAGCAGCACGGTCCCGAAAGTGAAAAATCTTTGGATTGCGTCACCTCAAGTTTCTCATAGCGCGAATTTATTGGGTTCACTTCTACAAGCTCAATTAGTTTTAGCAGCGACGGGTTTTGGATCAGGTATTCAATTTGATTCGCCAACTGAAAAATTTATCGAAGACGATTCAGAAGAATCGGCAGCTTTATAAAAATATTGGCAGCTAAATTATTGGCAGTAAGACAGCTCTTGTACAGGCTGTCTTTCAGTTTCAATCAAATCTGCCGTGTTAATTTCGGCCGAGCCAAGATCATTATAAATGCGAACATTTAATTTCATATTGAATTGGCTGACTTTGTACAGAACTTCTCGACTACCCGTAATTCCACATTTTTCAATGACACGTTCGTCGGCTGCTTTAATAAAACTTCGATTTTTCTTAATAACTAAATGCGCCGTTTGCTTTGCACTACTTTTATGAACCGAAATCACGCCATCTTGCCGCGTTAATTCTTTCGGAATTGAAAATACAAACTCATGGTCTTTATCTTTTAAAATTAATTTTTTAGCGCCACTCCATAATCCCGTAATCCCGCCTTCAATTCCCTGTTTTTGAAGTTCCAATGTCACCTTGCCGGCTTTTGGCGTGTAATCTCCCCCTGCTCCAAGCAGCTGAAATTTACCAACGACCATCATTTCGCCAGGGTAAGTACCGTTTTCGATATAACTAGAAGGGTTCCGATCTTGTGTTGCCGAATCGTTGGCAGAGGCAGAAGAACGAACAGATCGGATTGCACATCCACTTAAGAATATAATTGCTAAAAACCAGAGCGTAATTTTCATTTTATCCCCTTCCATTCATCATACTTTAAAATTAGATTGGCAAAAGTCTAGAAGACTCTAAGGCTAGAGCTTCCATAACGTGCAGCAAAGTTTCCATTAAAAATTACCTAACCATCTGAAATTACTAGATATTTTTAGCACTGTTTGCCTTATATTGCCTGCTGTAAGTTAAGCAAAAACAAGTTCGCAGAATGCAACCGAAACCAGCGCTTGCCGTGGGGCATTCGCCTATGATAACTCTTACTCCACTATAACACACGACGGGTATTTAACTGGTCTCGCAACTGGCTTCGTAATAAAAACGAACCGGGCGAGCACTCTTAGTCAACATACTAGGCTCTGCCTGTCGGAGGATGAACCAGAAAGGAATTTACATGGCACAAGTTACCATGAAAGAGATGCTCGATGCAGGAGTCCACTTCGGACACCAAACTGCTCGTTGGAACCCAAAAATGAAACCGTATGTATACACAGCACGAGGCGGTATTCACATTATCGATCTTCAGAAGACTGTTGTTCGCGCAAATCAAGCAGCTGATTTCGTAAAAGAAATCGCAGCAGCTGGCGGCGGAGCTATTTTCGTCGGTACAAAAAAGCAAGCGATCGAGCCTGTTCAAGAAGCCGCAAAAAAATGCGGACAATTTTTTGTTACTAAGCGTTGGTTGGGTGGAATGTTAACGAATTTTGAAACTATCAAGGCTTCAATCGATCGTTTACGTAAAATCGACGCCATGAAAGAAAAAGGCGATTACAATTTATTAACTAAAAAAGAGCGCGCTGGTCTTGATAACGAATCAATTCGTTTAACTGAATACCTAGAAGGCATCAAAGACATGAAAGCACTACCAAAAGTGATGTTCGTAGTTGATATGCCAAAAGAACACATCGCAATTGCTGAAGCTAAAAAATTAGGAATCAAAGTTGTAGCGATTGCCGATACAAACTCTGATCCTGAATCAGTTGATTATCCAATTCCAGGAAATGACGATGCAATTCGCGCCATCAAATTATTTTCTAACTTAATGGCTGACTCTTTCAATGAAGGTGCTCAACTTTGGGAGCAAAAATTACGTTCGAACACTGATAAGGGTTCTGACTTAATGAAAGAAAAAGGCGAAATGGCCGCTCAACAAGCGCAAGATTCTCGTCGTCCTGCACGTGGCGCCCCAACGGCCGCTGCCGGAGCCGGTGGTCCTCGTGGAGCAAAGCCTGCTGATAAGCCAGCTGGTCCAACAGTTGTTAAAGCAAACAAAACTCGTAAGTTAGTTGCTGCAGGAACTGCTGATCTAGTTGAGATCGAAGCTGAATTAAACGAAAACAAAGAAGAAACAAAAGAAGAACCAGCAGAGTAATTTGCAGGTTTTCAATTTTTGCCGGTTCGCCGGCAAAATTCTATTCATTCTATATTAAATATTTATTAAAATTAAGGAGACCCTATGTCTATCTCGGCATCTATGGTTAAAGAACTTCGCGAAAAAACAAGCGCTGGTATGATGGATTGCAAAAAAGCTTTAGAAGAATCTAAAGGTGATTTTGAAGCCGCAGTCGAATGGTTACGCGTTAAAGGTTTATCTGCAGCAGCTAAAAAATCTGATCGTATTGCGGCAGAAGGTTTAGTCCACGCTTTCAGCTCTGGTAAATCTGGTTCAGTTGTTGAAATTAACTCTGAAACTGATTTCGTATCTAGAAATGATGCTTTCAAAGCTTTCGTTGATGATATTACTTCTCACGTTCACTCAACAGATTCAAACCACCCGGTTCTTGAACAAGAATACAAAAAAGCTCCAGGTAAAAAAGTGGGCGACGCTTTAAAAGAAGCCATTGCTAAAATTGGCGAAAACATCGTGATTCGTCGTACTGAAAAGTACATCGCTTCTGGAGACGGCCTTGTTCACACTTATATTCACGGTGAAGGTAAAATCGGCGTTATGATTGAAGTCGCTGCGGTCAACGCAACGGCAGGCAATTCGGCTGAAGCAAAAACTTTTGCATCTGATGTATGTCTTCACATTGCAGCAATGAATCCAATGGCGATTTCTTCTGATCAAATCCCGGCAGACGTTGTGGCTAAAGAAAAAGAAATTTTAAAATTAAAAAATCTTGAGGCTGGCAAAAAAGCAGACATGGTTGATAAAATTGTTGAAGGCCAAATTCGTAAGTTCTTGGCTGAAAACTGTTTATTAGACCAATCGTTCGTAAAAAACCCAGATTTAAAAGTTTCTGACTACATGAAAGAAGCTTCTAAAAAAGCGGGTGGCGATCTAACTATTAAACGTTTTGTGCGTTTTGAGTTAGGTGCTGGAATCGAAAAGAAAGTTGTCGATTTCGCAGCTGAAGTTGCTGAGCAAACAAAGGCTCAAAAACACTAACTGAAATTAATCGGCTACATTATTCAAATAACCCGTAACTTTACCGGAACTAACTGGAGGCTTTTTTGACAAAACCAATTTATAAAAGAATTCTTTTAAAGTTGAGTGGAGAAGCCTTAGCCGGTTCCCAAGGTACGGGCATTAGCACGGCCGTTCTAAAACAAATCGCGCAAGATATTAAAGTCGCCCACGCGACCGGCGTTGAAATCGGTTTAGTTATCGGGGGCGGAAATATCTTCCGCGGAGTAGCCGCTTCGGCTGAAGGAATGGACCGCTCAAGTTCAGATTATATGGGAATGCTTGCAACTTGTATTAATTCTTTAGCGTTGCAAGATGCTTTAGAAAAAGAAAATGTTCCAACGCGCGTTCAGTCCGCAATCGAAATGGCTGAGATCGCTGAACCTTACATTCGCCGCCGCGCCATTCGCCATTTAGAAAAAGGTCGTATCGTTATATTCGCTGCGGGAACAGGTAATCCCTTTTTCACTACCGATACAGCCGCAGCTCTACGTGCAATGGAAATTAATGCAGAAGTATTAATGAAGGCTACGAAAGTAGATGGTATTTACGATAAAGATCCAACAAAGCACGCGGATGCAATTAAGTACGATAAAATTAGTTACATCGACGTTTTAAAACAAGGCTTGCAAGTGATGGATTCAACTGCGATCAGTCTATGTATGGATAACAAGCTGAAGATCAGAACCTTTGATCTTGCAAAGGCCGGCAACATACTCAAAGCTGTTCAAGGTGAAAGCATTGGAACGTTAGTCCATTAGGTTAAAGGCAACGCTAGTCCATTAATTTTAGAGGAGATTACACATGTTAGATCAAGCCAAAAAAAATGCTCAAGCTCGCATGGAGAAGACCGTTCTTTCTCTAGGCGAAGACTTCAAAAAAGTTCGCACCGGTAAAGCTCAAGTTTCAATGTTAGATAACGTTCGCGTGAATTATTACGGACAAAATGTTCCCTTAAATCAAGTGGCTTCAGTTTCTACCCCAGACGCTAAAACATTTCTAATCGCACCGTGGGAATCTTCGGTTTTAAAAGAGATTGAGCAGTCATTAGTTAAATCAGATATCGGCATGGCGCCAATCAATGACGGAAAAGTCATTCGATTAAAAGTTCCTGATTTAACAGAAGATCGCCGCAAAGATTTAGCCAAACAAGTTAAAAAAATTGCTGAAGAGGCACGCGTTGCCGTTCGACTAGTTCGTCGAGACGCAAACGAAGAAGTTAAAAAAGCTTTTAAAGATAAGTTGATTAGCGAAGATGAGTCTAAAAAAGGCGAAGCTGATATCCAAAAAATCACCGATGATTTTATTAAAAAAGTTGATCAGGCTGCAGACGAAAAAGAAAAGTCGATCCTGACAATCTAACTATCATGTCAAAGAAACTGCATCACGTAGCTATTATAATGGACGGAAATGGACGCTGGGCTCAGTTGCGAAACAAGCCCCGCACCTTCGGTCATGTAAAAGGCGCCCGAGTTGCAAAAAAAATTATTACTTACGCTGCCGACAGTAACTTAAAGCATTTAACTCTTTATGCGTTTAGTACCGAAAACTGGCTGCGTCCGCACGATGAAGTCTCTTTTTTGATGACCTTACTTGGACGATACTTAAAAAAAGAATCTCTTAACTTACATAAAAAAAATATTCGCTTTGCAGTCATTGGCGAAGTACAAAAATTACCGCGCGATTTGCAAATTGCCATTCAGAATACGACTGAATTAACAAAGAAGAATACGGGGCTGCACCTAAGCTTCGCCCTAAGTTATAGTTCGCGCCAAGAAATGGTCTTAGCGGTTCAAGCCATTGCTGAGAAGTTAAATTCAGGCGAAATTAAAAAAAACCAAATCAATGAAGACTACATCAGCCAGCATCTAATGACTTGGGGCACGCCAGACCCAGATTTAGTCATACGCACCAGTGGCGAAAGCCGACTTTCAAACTTTATGATGTGGCAGTCTGCGTACAGTGAACTTTATTTTACCCCGGTTCTATGGCCCGATTTTACGGCCGACGATTTCGCAAAAGCATGTCACATCTATAACCAACGGGAGCGTCGCTTTGGAAAAGTCTTCACAAAAATCGCAGAATCTTTCGTCTAGAATTATTTCAGCGATTATTGCCATTCTGGTTTTAGCTTTAGCCGTTTATTTTGGCGGTGAACTTGGTGTTTATGTGATTGTTTTACTTGTTACCGTTCGCTGCGCTTATGAAATCGGCCGGATGTTCTTTCACGACCATTACCCGACTTACGTTAGAAAATTATTTGTGTTTTTGACGACCGCGATTTTTCTAATTATCACCCAAGAGAATATGCAGTCGTTAACGACCATATTGTTTATTTTAAGTTTCGTTTTAGTGGCTTCACTCGGAGTGCTTCTGCACAAACACTTCAAGAATTTAAATCACATTCTTACTTTTGTTACAAAAAACTGTTTGGGCCTAGTCTACGTTTGTTTTTTGCCGGCTACCGTTGTCTGGACAGTTCAAACAAATCACGGTATTGAATGGTTTTTATGCCTCTTAGCGGTTGTGTTCGCGGGTGATATTGGCGCTTACTTGGTTGGATCAAACTTTGGTCGTAATAAAATTGCACCTGCGATCTCACCAAATAAAAGCGTTGAAGGCGCAATTGGCGGGCTTTTCTTTTCAACTATTGCAGCAATGTGCTTTGCTTACATACTTCCTGGTACCCCACTTTACGTATTTATTGTTTGCGGCGCCTTGGGTGGACTCTTTGGTCAGATCGGTGATTTCTTTGAATCACTTATGAAAAGAGTTTCCGGAGTAAAAGATTCGGGATCGATCATGCCGGGCCACGGCGGAGTTCTTGACCGTCTGGACGGTGTTTTGTTTGCCGCGCCGTTATTTTATATAGCTGCCACGTATTTTTCTTTATAGCCCAATCATTTAGTCCAATCATTTAGTCCCGCCGTGTCTTTTTTGCTTCTAGACGTTTGGCGAAATTTCCACGCCCCTCATGCAGTGCCGCAAGCTATGCGCCCCTGGCTACACGCCCCGGACTACGCGCCCCGGACTACGCGCCCCGGGTCGTGTTTTCAGCGTCTTGTCTAGACGTTCAGATTTAATCGTTTAAAATAAAACAATGAATTACATACCCGTTTTACTAAATCAATTATATGCGAACGTTGTCCCTTTTGTCGTCTTACTTGGAATACTTATTTTTGTTCACGAGCTGGGACATTTTTTAGTCGCGCGAATGTGCGGAGTTCGCGTCGAAGTATTCTCTTTAGGTTTTGGTAAAAAACTTTTTAGTTATAAAAAAGGTGATACCACCTACTGCTTGTCACTAATTCCACTTGGCGGATACGTAAAAATGTTTGGCGAACAAAATGGAACTGAAGTATCTGAATCTGAACGTAATGTTTCATTTACTCACAAAACAGTTTGGCAAAGAATTTCGATTGTATTAGCTGGTCCGCTGATGAATTTCTTTTTTGCCGTATTCGTATTTTTTCTGATCGCAGAATTAGGTGAAGAAACAAGATCACCCGTCGTTGCCGAGGTAACTGCAAATTCTCCGGCCGATAAAATGGGTTTAAAAGCGGGTGATCGCATTGTTGAAATTGCTGGTGCTCAAATTAAAAGTTACGAAGAGTTTCAAAAATCTTTAACTAAGTTTAAAGGTGGAAACGTTGCGGCGGTTGTTGAATCTGCGGCTGGCGAAAAACGAAATTTAAACCTTGAAGTTGGCTCTATCGTAAATCCAAACATTTTTTCTATCGAAAAAAATATCGGATCAATTGACGGCGTTCAGCCTTTGGCAATGGGCGCGGCGGTTGGGGTGCTAGCAGGATCTCCGGCAGAAAAACTAGGATTTAAGATCGGTGATGAAATCGTTGCAATTAATGAAGCTAAGGTTTCACGGTGGACGCAGTTAGAACCATCTTTACTGAAAGGCGAAGCGGCAACAATAACGGTCGATCGCTATGCTGAAAATTTTAAAGACAAAACGACGATGGTCATTAATGTGCCGAAAGAAACTTTAGCTCAATTAAAATCTTTAAAAGATTTTGGTTTTGAAGCAACCGATCTGTATTTAGCTCAGGTCGTTAAAGGATCTCCGGCTGAACAGGCAGATTTAAAACCAAATGATAAAATTGTTTCAATCAATACGACAACCGTACAAAAGTGGGAAGACGTATTAACCACCATTAAATCGTTTGATGGCAAAGAAGCCTTGTCATTTGCAATTGTGCGCGATGGAACTCCTCTTGTTAAAAAAATTACTCCGCAAGTTACATCACAAATGACGGCGATGGGCCAAGAAGATAAGCGTTTTACAATTGGCATAGTGCCGATGGTTCAATTTGCCCAGCCCGAAATGACAACGGTAAAGTCTGAATCGATATTTCATTCAGTGGCCAAAGGATTTGACCGCACTTGGGATATTAGCACGATGACAGTCGTTTCTTTTGTTAAGTTATTTCAAGGGGAAGTTTCACATAAAAATATCGGCGGGATGATTTCAATCGGTAAAGCAGCAAAAGATTCATTTGAGATGGGTCTGCAATCATTTCTTATGACGATGGGAATTTTATCTGTCAGTTTATTTATCTTAAACTTGCTACCGATTCCGGTACTAGATGGCGGACACCTTGTGTTTTACACAATTGAAGTGATTAAAGGATCTCCGCTGAGCGTTCGCAAAATGGAGATGGCGCAGCAAGTTGGATTTGTATTATTGATGGGTTTAATGGTATTAGCACTCTTCAATGACTTTACTAAATTTTTCTTCAAATCATGATTATTCTAGCATCTGAAACGAGTACGCTACTGGGTAGCGTCGCTCTTTTAGAAGATGATAAGGTATTAGCGTATAAAGAGTTATTACGCCAGGGATCCCATTCCGACGTTCTAAATCTATTTATCGAAGACGTATTAAAAAAATCCGGTAAGACTTTGCCAGACGTCGATTTATTTGCATCGGGCATTGGCCCCGGCAGCTTCACCGGAATTCGTATCGCTTTAAATGCGATGAAAACTTTTTCTTACTGTTACAACAAACCCGTTATCGGGATTAATTCTTTAAAAACGTTGGCAGAAACCTGTGAAGACTTTAACGGTCTGCCAATTGTAGCGATGATCAATGCCTATAAAAATATGGTCTATATTGCGACTTTCAAAAAAGATTCAGCAAATCTAGTGACCTTACGTGAGCCTGAAGTTGTTCGCGTTCAAAATTTAGAAGCTTATATAACCGAAAGTTGTACTGTTGTTGGCGATGGGTTTTTAAGTTACGAAAAACATTTTTCATCAACCTTAAGATCAAAAATGCAAAGACCCAGTCTGCCCCAGGACGAGCCCAATGCTCAAGGTCTTGGCCAGTTAGCCTTCCGGGGTGCTGAAAAAATAGGCCACTGGTCTGAACTGATGCCCGTTTATTTGCGGGCGTCTGAAGCTGAAGAAAATCTTCAGGGAATTAAGTACCAGGCTCTACCCTAGGCACAGTTTGTCATTCAACCTCTCAAAAGCTATAATTTTAGGCGATTTATGTAAATTTAAGAATTTATCAACTATAATATTGATTGGGCCGCGCAACGAGCCGTATCATTCAATTTGATGAACACTGAACTGAAGCATAATTACTACGAAATTTTAGAGGTTGCGCAAAATGCCTCTCAGCACGATATAGCTATCGCGTATGAGAAAGCTAAACGAACATATTCACCTCAAAATCCAGCGCTTTACACCATTTTTAGCGCTGAAGAAGCTCAGTTATTTCGTAATATGCTGGATGAAGCATTTACGGTTCTTGGTAACCAAACCTATCGTAATATTTACGAAAAACGAATGCAGGCAAAAAATTTTACCGAGACCGACTTAACCGCCGATGCAATCAAAGCGGCTAGCGTAGAATTGTTTACTGAAGAACAAAAAAAACCTGAAGAATCAGCTAAACTTGAACCCTATACGCTAGAACCTGAATTCGAAAAAGAAATTTCAGAAAAAACGGAATGGACTGGCGAAGACTTAAAAAAAGTACGCGAGTATAAAAAAATAACCGTCGAAATGATGCAGGGAAAAACCAAGATTAACCCGTGGTACATCATCGCAATTGAAAATTTTGATGTCGCTAATTTACCCGCCCCTGTTTTCGTTCGTGGATACATTATTCAAATGGCACGCATGATGGGCCTTAAAGATTTAGTCGTAGCAGACTCTTATATGCACGTATTCCGTAAAAAGATTGAAAACTAATACACTTAAATTCATTGTTACCGAAGATTTTGTAAATCAACGTCTAGACCGCTACCTGGCCAGTTTAGACGAAATCTCTTCACGAAGTTATGCTCAAGATCTGATTGAAAAAAAATTAGTTATGGTTGATGGAGTGGTGGCTAGATCATCGCTTTCCTTAAAATTGAATCAAAAAGTAGAAATTGATTTACCAATTAAGCCTGAAGCTTCGGTACTTATTCCTTACGATTTTAAATTAGATATCGTTTTTGAAGATTCTGATCTCATTGTTATTAATAAACCAAGTGGACTTGTCGTTCACCCTGCCGTAGGGCACCAACAAGATACTTTGGTTAATGCCCTTCTTCACCATACAAAAGATTTATCAATGAAGAACGAACAGCGCCCCGGCATTGTTCATCGCATTGATAAAGATACCAGTGGGCTTCTCGTCGTAGCGAAGAACGACCGCACTCATGAAAGCCTAGCTGAGCAATTTAAAAATAAAACAACCCACCGGATTTATTACGCATTAGTGGATGGGTTTTTTCCTCGTAGTTCTGGCACATTTCAGTCTTATTTAATCCGTCATCCGGTTGATCGCAAAAGATATACTTCGATCAAAGATAACAATAAAATTGTAACAACTTACAATGGCGAATTAGAAAACGGAAAATGGGCGATCACACATTATCAAAAAATTGCGCAGGCTTCTTCGATGAGCTATATGAAAATCCGACTAGAAACTGGGCGCACACACCAAATTCGGGTACATCTAAGCGAGGCCGGCCACCGCTTAGTGGGCGATGTGACCTATGGTTACCCACAGCAGAAAGTTAAAGCATATCAAACAACACGATTTTTTTTGCATGCTGCCGAGCTGGGATTTGTACACCCCACCACGCAGCATGCAAAATTGTTCAAAGTCCCATGGCCAATTGATGATATGAAAAAACTAAATGAATTTGGATTCAAAAATGAAATACTTGGAAAATGAATTAGGATATTTTTATCAAAATTCAAAGTGTCTTGTGTTTTTTGGTAAAGCTTTGGGTACTTTAGAAAAGATAGAAAAACTTTATCCAAAGTTTAAATTTCAAAGAGTTAAGCAGACTCACTCAGATATAATTGTTGAATCATCTGACAAATTAGTAGAAGCCGATGCGCACTGGACAGGTGAAAAAAACCAAGCACTGCTGATTTCGACGGCCGACTGCATTCCGATGATGATTCACTGCAAAAAAACAGATCGCATCGTTGCAATTCATGCCGGGTGGCGGGGCATAGTACATAGAATAGCTTCAAAAGCGGTCGTGAGTTTGTTAGAAACAGGTTCTGGTAAAAATGACTTTGAATTTTGGATTGGGCCCCACATTTTAAAAAATAGTTTTGAAATCAATGAAGATGTATTTGTTCAGCTACAAGACTCTCAAATTGGACTAGAGGACGTAGATTTTTTTAGCCAACTGCAGGATAAATTCTACGTCGACTTAAAAAATACAGTTGTTTCGCAACTTGAATATTCGTTAAATGCAAAAATTAACCTCCATTTTTCACCTTTTGATACGAAAGTCGATCATAACTTTCATTCATTTAGACGTGGCAAACTAACTGGCGAGAGGAATTTAAGTTTTATTGTCTTGTTGGAATAGGGCCTTTGTGTGACTCCTAGGTGACATAGTTGCTCAGGCCCCACCGCTACCAGCTAATTACGGCGCCAGTGAACTTATGGTCGAAAAAAGATTTGTTTTGTTCGAAACCAAAGTGCCTTTTCCGAAACTTTCAACTGACGTGTAAACCACAAAGTTGCAAGCCGAAAAGTACTGCGATTCGTACATAGAAGAATTGGAAAAGAACTTAACGCAAGTTTTGATCATATTATGAATTGGTTAACCTTGATTAACTTAAAACGGAATCTATTTTGGCTGCAGCGAAAGAAATTCCACAAAATTTCCCACAATTTTTTCAATTCCCACTCGAAGCTCCGTCAAGGCCTCTGACGGTTGATTGTTCAGTATTCTTTGCAGACTGTTAGCAATTCGAAGTCCGGCTAAATAAACCCGCTTATCAACGATATCAATAAAACGTGCGGAATAAGCTTTTTCGTTTTCTCTTACAAATTTATACGCATCTGAACGGGGCTGCATTGATTCATGCATCCATTCGTCATACCTAGCAAATAGCTTTGGAGTAATTTTTAGATCTTTAAATTTCTTATGAAGATGATTAGCATAGCGAACAGACTGCTCTTCGCCGCCAGCACCTAATTTATCTTTGTGACCTAGAATAATAATTTGTGAATCCCACACCTGATGAAGGTTTGCATCAAAGCCCAACCATTTAACGGGTATCTTGTTGCCGCCGGCGTCTTCAACGCGGCCTGTGTGAAGGGGCTGATGAAGATCTCCAATAAAATGAATCATAAATTTTATCGAAGTTTTTTTGTCTTCATTTGAACTATTCGGATCTGATAAAATATCATCCGCTAAGAATAATGCTTCAATCGGACCACCAAGTTTCTGCTGTTGAACTGACTGGCGATTCAAGTTTCCAAGATAGGTTAAATTGTCAGGCGCGCTTTCAAAGTGAAACCACGATGTATGCCGCCACTGTCTTTGCGCCCGTGCGCTATCGGCCCATGTCGAAGCTCGAACAAAGTCGTCGCCTTCTAAGATTTCGTTAATTTTCGATTTCGTGTGGGGATCTAAAATATCCCATGCGATTCGCGCTGAGGCTTGGTGGCCAAGCGGACCCCATGACAAAGCTTGCTGACTAGATGCTGATATTAAAATCGCTACTATTAAATGCTTCATGCATTCACCGCCCCGTTAGTTCATCACATCGATTCAGGGAAAAAAAGGCAACTTTAAACGTACGAGGACTGCGTTAAGATTCTGTTAGAGTGTATAGACATTAGATGAGCTTGCATGAATGAAGAAATTTTATTGCAATGACAATTATTGGACGAATTGTGAATGAAGAACGTGATCTATGAAAACTTTTTTTCTTCACTAAAAATTGAGTTAAAAATATTGGAGGTCATTTCGTGACTGCTCTTGTGGGCCTGGTTTATCTCGGTTGAGATCGGTCACCCCATAGAATGGCGGAAAGCGAGGGATTCGAACCCTCGAGCCCCGCGAAGGGCTGCCAGTTTTCAAGACTGGTGTATTCAACCGCTCTACCAGCTTTCCACCGTCTGTTTTATTGAAAAACACACACGTGTTCAAGGGTTTAGCTGTTTGTTGCAAAGAGTTATAGTCTTTGGTGCGACTTTTAAAGAAGCACCTTTATTTGATTGATGCTTTGTTGCCCATATATGGTTGCAAAACTTTGGGGATTTCAACCGAACCATCTTCTTTTTGATAGTTTTCAAGCACGGCTACTAAAGTTCTTCCAACCGCTAGCCCGCTGCCATTTAAAGTATGTACAAACTGCGGCTTGCCACCATCCTTCGGTTTAAAACGAATGTTAGCACGTCTAGACTGAAAATCTTCAAAGTTTGAACACGAGCTTATCTCGCGGTAAGAATTTTGACCTGGCAACCAAACTTCTAAATCATATGTTTTTGCAGATCCAAAACCCATATCACCCGTGCACAATAATAATTTTCGATAAGGAAGATTCAGTTCAGTTAAAACTTTTTCAGCATGAGAAGTTAATTTCTCATGGGTTTCATAAGACTCAGATGGATGACAGAACGTCATTAATTCTACTTTATTAAACTGATGCTGCCGGATAAGACCCTTTGTGTCTTTACCGTGGCTTCCTGCTTCTGATCTAAAGCATGGAGAATAGGCGCAAAATGATTTAGGTAATTCACCTTCAGGCAAAGTCTCATCGTAGAAGTAATTCGTAACCGGAACTTCTGCAGTTGGAATTAAATAATAATCGGTATTTTCAAGATGAAACACGTCTTCTTTAAATTTTGGAAACTGACCCGTGCCGGTTAAGCTTTTGCTGTTTACAATAAAAGGCGGAATCATTTCCGTATAACCGTGCTGATTAGAATGAATATCCATCATGAACTGCATCAGCGCACGCTCTAATTGCGCAGCCGCGCCTTTAAGAAATACGAATCTTGCGCCCGTTGTTTTCCCGGCGCGATCAAAATCGATGATATTTAATTTTTCGCCAATATCAAAATGTTCTAAAGGTTTAAAAGTAAATTTGGTGGGCTCGCCAACCGTTTTAATAATTTTATTTTCTTTTTCTGATGCTCCGACTGGAACTGAGCTATGTGGTTTGTTTGGAATCGTTAAAAGTAATTGCTGAACGTCAGAATCAACTTGTCCTGCCATGGCTTCTAGTTCTTTAACGCTTCCTTTCAGTTTTTCAACTTCAGTCAGAATCGCGCTTGCATCTTTACCTTCGCGCTTAAGTTGCCCAACCTCAGCACTTAATTTGTTTTGATTAGCTTTTGCGGTTTCGGCTTGGGTCATCGTCTCGCGGCGTTTGTCAGCCAGTTGCATAATGCGCTCTAAAGTTTCGGTACTAGCGCCTCGATTAAGTAGACTTTTTCTATAGTCTTCGTAGAAGCTTTCGCCGCCTTCAGATTTTTTTTCAAGAAGTTTAAGATCAATCACACGGTCTCCAAATATACGTCTAAAAATTAACTATCATTAATTACGGCGCGATCATAATGTACATGCGCAGTAAGGTGGCTATCAAAACACAGATTAGATCAAAAATCAAAATATGCACGATCAGCATATTGGCTAAAAGCTTATAGACAATCATCATAAATAACGTAGTTAGAAAAATAAGCATTAACGTTTCACCCTTAATCAGCTCTTGTATGATTAAAGCTAGAACTAAACCTATAAAAAATCCCGAGATTAGTCTTAATATCCGCTGCGTCAGCGTTATTGTCGTGTTCTTTGCGGACTGCTGCATGTTGCTGGCCATATTCTTTATATTATCGGCAATTCCCACAAAACTCCTGTTAGCCACCAAGGCTTTTTATTTTACTGTCAACGGTTGAACGATCGTGTGCATTCGGAGAAAGCTCAAGATACTTTTCAAACGACTGAATCGCTTGTGGCTTGAACCCTTTTTTCTCAAAAATATAGCCTTGTTCGCGGTAAATATCGGGGTATCCCGATTCTTTTTCTTTCGCGATTGATAACATATCTTCCGCAATTTCAATTGCGTCACTTTTTCGATAACACATAGCTGCTTTCACATAAAGCTCGGCTGTTGATGGTCTTAGTTTGATCGCTTTCGAGTATTCGGCGGCGCATTCTTGATATTGTTCAGCACGATTGTGAATTTCAGCCGCAAGTAGAAATGGATCGGCTAAGTTTGGATTACTGGTTTTTTCTTCATTCACTAAAGTCATCGCTTGCTCAAAATCACCTAGTTCTAAAAAACATTTCGCTAAAAAGTAAGAAACGCGAGGAAAGTTTGGATTTACTTTTTTTACAACTTGTAACTTCGCCAGCGCTTGCTTGATCTTGGCAATTGCATCTTTGCCAGAGGCTGTTTCATAAAGTAATTTAGCGTTTGCAAATAGCGGTTCAACGTCACTTGGGTCAAGAATCGAAGTTGCATTATAATATTTTTGAGCAAGTTGAGGTTTATTCATGACCCGGTAAGCTTCAGCTAGGCCAAAATTCGCTTTTTTATTTTTTGGCTCAATATCTACAACTTCCAGATAGACATCGGCCGCATCTGAATACTTTTCATTTTGCCGATGGTAATCCCCAAGTGCGACCCGGTATTCCGTTGAATAAGGAAAATTTTTAACTAAGTCTTTTAAATAGATTTCACCCCGTACCGGGCCATCTTTTGCGGCTAAGAATTTTGCATAGGTAATTTGAGACTCAGGCCATGAGGGCTCTAGATCAATCGCTTTTCCAGCGTACGCTTGTGCTAATTTTAAAGAGTTTATTTTCCGATCCGTATCAACCTTGCTGGTGCCGGGTGCGTTTAAATAAAAAAGTGTATGCGCTTGCGCCAGCAACGTAAGTAATTCGACATCAGCATCATAAATTTTAACGGCCCGCTCTCCGAACTGAATGGCCCCAAGAATATTGTTCTTACGAAATTCTAATAATGCCTGCCCCTTTAAAATTTCATGATTTTGGGGAACTTTCCTAGACATCTCTTGCAGTGTTTTCGCGGCACGATTAAAATTATACTTTTGTGATTCATAGTCTGCCTGTAAGATTGCAGCCTGCACAAGTTTTGGATCGGCCTTCAGCGCTTTTTCTGTCCACAGGATAGCTTCACGAGTTTGATTAAGGGCCCATAAACTTTTTGCGGCTTTGTAAGCAGCGGTTGCATTCGTCGGATCTAAATCAAACGCCGCCTTGTACTGTGCTTGAGCTGCTAAATGGTCGCCCGATCTGGCAAAGTGATCTCCAAGCAAGACAATCTCAGAATTGGCGGTGGCAACCTTGTCATTTCCACCAAGTGAAACTACAATCTCTTTTAGCCCACGATGACTTGGGTTCGTCTGATAACCAAGTTGGGCAACTTCAAGCGCTTTTTGGGTTTCGCCTTTATCTACCAATATCTGCGCGAATGTAAGCAGCGCTTCAATATGAAAATCTTTTGGTAACGTTTGTTTTATTTTATAGCCGGTCGAAAAATAATTATATGCTTTGTCTTGATTCTTAAATCCTTTTTGTTCAACGAGGGCAAGTCCGTATAACGCTGCCTTCGACTCTTTATTCAAATCATACATTGCCTGGTATTCATTTTTCGATTCGTTAAATTTTCCTAGCTTATAATTCATACGGGCTAACCCGAAACGACTTGTTAACCATTGCGGCCAAAGTCTTTGCGCTTGTTCAAAATAGGCGGCCGAGTTCATATAATCATGTTCGTACTCTAGCATCTGGCCTTTAATTAAATAAAGGAAAGGTCCTAGGCTAAATCGAGCATCAACTGGATTATCGACTGTACGCTCTAACAAACTACGGGCTTCGCGACCTTGGCCCTTAGCAATTAAGTATACAACTTGGCAAGAATCAGAGTAGTTAGAAATTGGATTAACTGATCGAGCAAGCTGAGTCACAACAAGAATACTTTTAAGATCTTGAACGGTTTGTTTTGTGAATGGCCATATTTGTTCGTAAGCCATACAAAGTAAACCCATGGCCTCTAAATCTTTTGGGGCGCCTTCAATTGTTTTTGCAAGTAACCGATGGCTTTGCAAAATCGAATCGACATCTCCACTTTGAAATGACCGAACCATTTTACGTTTTACTTCTTTTACTTCGGCTTCAGATAGCGATTCTCCAGTTTTTTGCGGAGCTACAAGCACCCAGCCTTTGGACTTTTGACCGTCGGTTGGATAAATTAGAAAAATCACCAAAAGAACAAGAATTACTGCACCGATCGCAATCGGCAAAAGTTTATTAAATTCTTTTTTCTGTAAGGTTTTAATATCGGATAAATTAATTGTTAAATTTTTGTCTCTCTCGGTTTGAAACTGCTGTGTGTTATTGTTCTGATTGTTGTGACGAATCTGAACTTCATTCTTTCGCAATGCACTTTGATTGTTTTGGATTTTTAAATTTTCTCGCTCTTCCAATAGCATTTTTCTCAAGTCATCAGGCAGTGAGTCTTTCGGAGGAGGTTCGTTTTCTTTTTTATTTGAAACTCGAATGACCGTTTCGGCTTCCATCTTTTGAGCTTTTTTTAAATCAACTTCCACTGGATTTTCTAATGATTCTAAAAGCGCTTCATAAAATTCTGGCTGTTTGGTGAGTGCTAGCCATTCACCTTCTGGATAAGCACTTATTTCTTCATTGCCGGAAAAAACTCCGCTGGTAATCATTTTAACGACGGCCTCTGTTGAATATGGGCCTTTGATCTGATCAGTATTTAACTTGATAACCCACTGAGTGGAAGAATTCTTCATCTACCTCTAGTATAATTATTTCTTTAGCCATACGTCAGTTAGCGGTTTCAAGAAAGTTCCAACTCATGACCTAGGTCTGCTATTGGAACCACTTTTAGTTCCATGTTGGAACCGAAATTACGGCCTAACTCTATGGAAACACTGTATTTTTCAGGATAGCCTAATTTTTTTATGGCATAACAGTTGCTCTAGGAAGTCTCATGGTGAGATGGTTGATTGCTTCATACATATTAGTAGTTCTGGTTTTCTCGGCTAAGGCGGGAGCAGTAGTAGCTTCAACGACTCAACTTCAGTTACAAAAATTAAATTATCAGACGGATTCTCTTGAAAAATTGAATGTCCAGGATCCCCTCCCAGACACCGATTCTAAAAGTTTCCGTCAGATAAAGTTTGATTCAAATACAGAAAACTTTGTTGGGTAATACTAACAACCTGTTTTAGTGCCTCAGCCTTGGCCCCTCCTTGGCTGAGGTTCAAGTTTCTTTCTCTTTAAATACACTATAACTAGGACTTTTTGCTTCTTGGGATGGTCGGCTGCTTGTGCGCGTGGATGTTTGTGCGTAGCTGATTCGTCCTTGAGAGGCGGTTTCTCGTGTTTTTATGGAGGGTTTCCGTCCGTGAGAGATGGCTTCAGACGACCTTCCTGGTCGTCTGATCGAGGGTTTCTCTTGTTGATTAAGAATTTCCTTTTAATTACATTTCTTTTTTTATTTAGTGGGCTCTTCTTACTTTTGCGCCTAGTTTTGTTAGTTTGTTTTCTAGGTTTTCGTAGCCTCTATCTAAATGGTAGATTCGGCTTACATGGGTTTCGCCCTTTGCTACTAATCCGGCTAATACTAATGAGGCACTTGCTCTTAGATCGGTTGCCATCACTGGTGCTGCTGATAATCCACCGGGTTTTCCACGCACAACGGCTACTTGGGTTTTTGGTGTGATGTCGGCCCCTAGTCGCATTAATTCTGTTACGTGCATAAATCTGTTTTCGAAAACTGTTTCTGTGATGACGCTTGTGCCTTTTGCTACTGTCATCAAGGCCATGAACTGTGCTTGTAGATCTGTTGGGAATAGTGGATGTGGGGCTGTTGTAATGTCGACGCCTTCCCATGAACTAAGTGGGCGTACTCGCATTGATGTATCTGTTAAATCTATTTTGAAACCGCTTTCTCGCATTTTTAAAATTAATCCATCTAAATCATGTGGTTGGCATTTTGTTACCGTTACGTCACCGCCGGTAATGGCTCCGGCAATCAGTAATGTGCCCGCTTCGATTCTGTCGGCCATGATTGAATGCCTTGCTGGGGTTAGTTTTGCGACACCTTCGATACGGATTACGCTTGTGCCTTGTCCGGTGATTTTTGCGCCCATTTTATTTAGGTAATTTGCTAGGTCGACGATCTCGGGTTCTTTTGCGGCATTTTCAATTGTTGTGATGCCTTCGGCTAAAGTTGCGGCCATCAATAAATTTTCAGTTCCACCTACGGTCGTTTTTTCAAAAAATACAGTTGCGCCTTTTAGTTTTTTTGCTTTTGCTAAAACGTATCCATCTTTTAATTCGATTTCTGCGCCAAGTGCTTTCATTGCGTCTAAGTGAAGATCAATTGGACGGGTTCCGATCGCGCAGCCCCCTGGTAATGATACAACGGCTTCACCGTATTTTGCTAAGATCGGCCCTAGGCAAAGAATACTTGCGCGCATTTTTCTAACCAAATCATAATGTGCTTCAAAAGTTTTTAGTTTTTGAACCTGAACTTTGAATGTGTGACCTTCCCGCTGACTCGTGCAGCCAAGACTTGCTAGCAAACCCGCCGTTGATTCGATGTCTTTAAGTACGGGAACATTATCAAAATGATGTTCGCCTTCTGCTAGTAGAGTTGAAAATAAAATAGGTAATGCGGCATTTTTTGCTCCGCTTGTTTCGACGGTGCCATTTAACTGAGTGCCATGCGTAATGATCATTGTATCCATATGAATTCCTTTATATGGCTTTAATTATCGAACGCTTTTTATGATTCGATCAAGTCCTGACAAGTCTTTTAATATTTGAACGCTAGAAAAAGTTTTTAAACTCTCGAAATGTTGTTTAACTTCAGGGCCCTGCTTGTGTCCCATTTCAAAAAGCATCATTCCAGGACTTTTTAAAAGGGTACATGCTTTATTAGACCAGTTGAATAGAAGCTCAAGACCTTGGTTTTTTGCGAACAGCGCTTCATGTGGCTCAAACTTTTTTACCTCTGGCTGAACTAAAGTGTCGCCTTCATCGATATAGGGCGGATTCGATACGATTAGGTCAAATTGCCCGATTTTGCTAAAATCAAAAGTATCTATATCTGCATTTAGTATTGTCGTTCGCTCCGTCAGATCTAGTTTTTCTGTGTTATTTAAAAGGTAATTAAATGCAGCTTCAGATTTTTCAATACTAACTAAAGTAGCTTGCGCATGATTTTTAATAATCGATAAGCCAATGCAACCCGTGCCGGATCCTAAATCTAGAATTCGGGGGCTTTCAATACTATTTTTTTTAATAAAACTACTGGCTTCTTCGACAATGGCTTCAGTTTCGGGCCTCGGGATTAATACTCCACTGCCGACTTCGAAAACTTGGCCGTAAAAACCTTTTTCTTTTACGATGTACGCAACGGGCTCGCCCATTGACCTTCGCTTAATAGAATCTCGGCAAAGTGAGATCTCTGCTTCGCTGAGCGGTTGTTCGTATTTTACGTAAATTTGAACGCGGTCCATTTTCAATGCGTGGGCAATCAGTAACTCGGCATCAAGTCTTGGGGTTTCAATCTTTTTGTCTTTAAAAAACTGGACTGATTTTTCGAAAACTTCTTTTAATTTCATTTATTAATTTGTGATCGCTTGCTTCTTCAGAGCTTCAGCCTGGAAGTGCGCGACTAACGCATCGATTAAATATTCAAACTGCCCGCCCATCACTTGATCAAGCTGATGAATCGTTAGACCAATTCGATGATCTGTAATTCGCGTCTGCGGAAAATTGTAAGTACGAATGCGCTCGGAACGATCGCCCGTTCCAATTTGATCAAGCCTTGCGTCTGAGGCCTCTTTTAAGACCTTATCGTCTTCTAATTTTTGTAGCTTCATCGCTAAGATTTGGAATGCACGGTCTTTATTTGAGTGCTGAGACTTTCCCTCTTGGCAGTGAACTAAAATTCCCGTTGGTATATGGTGAAGACGAACTGCTGATTCAGTTCTGTTGACTGACTGTCCACCCGCTCCGCTGGCGCGCATGACGTCGATTCTTATATCTTTCATATCAATTTTAATATCATTCACTTCGGCTTCAGGAATCACCGCGACCGTTACGGTTGAGGTATGAATTCTTCCGGCTGCTTCAGTTTTTGGAACTCGCTGTACGCGGTGAACGCCTGATTCGAATTTCATTTTCGAAAATACGGATTCACCCGAAATCATTGCGATTACTTCTTTTGCTCCGCCAACGTTTCCGTCTGAGTAAGAAAGTAGTTCAGCTTTCCAGCCCTGAGTTGATGCATAGCTTGCGTAACCGCGAAATAATTCATCGGCAAACAACGAAGCCTCATCTCCACCGGCACCCGCCCGAATTTCTAGCATGATATTCTTATCGTCGTTTGGATCTTTTGGAATGAGAGATAATTTAAGTTCGGTTTCAATTTTTGGTAATTGCTCTTCAAGCTCTTTAATTTCTTCACGAATCATTTCTTTCATTTCTGAATCTGACTCTGAAGTTAACATGGCTTTGCTTGATTTTAAATTTTCAGTTTTCTTTTTAAAATCTCGGTAAAGCACTACGATTTTTTCTAAATCGGAAAGCTCTTTCATTAATGAGCGGTATTGTTTTTGATCAGAAGCAATGTCTGGGCGTTGAAGTGATAAATTAACTTCTTCGTACCGGGACTCAACTTGATCTAACTTTGAAAACATATTTCACCTTTTTAATAATTCTAAAGCGCTTTGCCAATCTGATGCGTGTCTTAAAAAACAAAAGCTGGGCTTTTAGAAAAGCAAAAGCGGCTTTTGGGGCCGCTTTTATTGTATGCTCTTTTTTCAAGAGCCGGTCGCTGAAGACCGGGCCGCCTGGCCTGAATGTGAAAGTTACTTTGCTGCTGGTTTTGCGTATTTTTTCTTAAAACGATCAATACGACCTTCAGTATCCATTACACGTTGCTTGCCTGTGTAAAATGGGTGAGAAGCTGAAGAGATCTCGACTTTAACTAATGGATATTCTTTGCCATCAGTCCAAGTGATTTTATCTTTAGAATCAATTGTTGTTGTACCAATAAATGAGAAGTCACATGACATATCTTTAAATACGACTGTTTTTACTTTAGGGTGTAATCCGTCTTTCATACCGTTTCCTTTATGTATTGAATTCGAAGACTTAGGTGATAGCATAATGATCACTCTAGGCTCAAGGGAAAAGCACTTTCTTTTGGAATAATTTCTGATTGAAATTTTGTTTTTAAGGATGGTCCCTTAGAAGTCTAAGTTGATTTTTAAACTAGTTATTTCAAGTACTTAGGTGAAATAAATGAAAACAGCTGTTGTTATCGGTTCGACGGGCCTTATTGGCCAACAACTTGTCGACAAACTGGCCCAAGAAGGTACTTGGACGCATATACTAGCGATTTCTCGTAAATCTATGACATGGAATAGTCCAAAAATTCGCACGCTTAACTTCGACTTTATTAATTGGTCTGAACTTGAAATGCAGATTCAATCATTTGCAGGAACCCGCGGATTGGACTTTTTTTGTTGTTTAGGAACGACGATCGCGAAAGCAAAGTCGGAATCTGCGTTTAAAAAAGTAGATCTTGAATCAGTCGTCCAATTTGCTCGCCTTGCGGGCCGGTGCCGGGCTGATCAACTTTTTATTGTTTCGAGTCTGGGGGCAGATGAAAATTCAAAAGCCTTTTATAACCGTGTCAAAGGACAAATGGAGACGACTGTAAAAAATGAATTTTCAGGCACCCTTCACTTCTTTCGGCCCAGTCTTTTGCTAGGAGATCGAGAAGAATTTCGATTTGGAGAGCGAGTCGCCATTTTATTAGCGCCGGTCATTTCACTCTTTTTAGTTGGAAGAATGTCAAAATATCGGCCAATTTCTGCTGCTTGCGTAGCTAAAGCAATGACATTGCTAGCTTCTAAAAAAATCTTGGCAAATACCATGGTGATTGAAAATTCAGAGATACATCAAATTTGTAATGGATGATTATTCTGAAACTTCCAGATTGGGAACTAGAATCGAATTAATTTGAAGACAGTTATTCAGGGGACTGAAAACTAAAGTTACCTTGTCTTGTCCGCCAGCCTTCACAACGATATTAACTTTATTTGTATCGCCTTCGACTGTTTGCGCAGGTTCAATTTGATCTGATCCTTCAGAAAGATTTTTAACGGTTTTAATAATTGAAGATATTTTTTCCGGGCAGCCCACATCAGAGTCTGGCATCCCCATCCAAACAACTTCATTATTCGCCAATAGCTTAGGAAGAATATCGAAGTTCTTCTTTTGCATTTCAGATAATAGCGTAGTTTTTAAATCTGCTTCGCCGAAGCAGATTTTATCTTCTGGTAAAACAAACGATTCAATGTATGCATCGAGCACGTGTTGCGAATCGCAAGTTACGGGACCCAAGTAGAATTCCCACGGTTTCATTTCGCGTGCAAACTTAAGCAAGTCTAAAGCTTTGGCTTTATCTGTTTTACCCATGAAGTGGGCTAAATCGACTGATAGGTCTGGATACATTCCCTCGCGCCGAAATTGGGTCTGGTGATCGATTACAAAATAGACGTCTTTGCAGTTTTCAACATTTGCGCGAAACTCTGCGTTCATATTATCTGCGTTGGTCATTTCAGAAATTTTAATGGCTGATTGCTGACAATCACTTTGCAATTGTGAAGAAATCGTCGGCGCCCCTTCAAATTGTTCTTGGGTCATTGTATCTACGGTTTGTGAGCCCCGAATTTTTGATAAAGAAAAGTAAGCAATAGTTCCAACAATTGCGATGGCAGAAATAGATGCCGTCGCAAAAATAATCTGTCTTTTTCTACTTTTTGGATTTTGTTCATCATTCGGTTGCAAGCTTTACCCGTTCATACCTTTCAAGAAGTCAGCATTTGTCTTAGATCTTTCGATTTTATCCATCAAAAATTCCATTGCATCAACAACATTCATCGGGGCTAAGACTTTCCGTAAAATCCAAAGCCTATTCAAATCAGTTTTATCAATTAAAAGATCTTCTTTACGTGTTCCAGACTTATTAATATCTAAACATGGGAAGATTCTCTTTTCCATTAATTTACGATCTAAGTGGATCTCGGCATTACCAGTTCCCTTAAATTCTTCAAAGATAACTTCATCCATTCGTGAACCGGTATCAATTAAAGCCGTTGCAATAATTGTTAATGAGCCACCCTCTTCAATGTTTCGGGCCGCTCCGAAGAACCTTTTAGGCTTGTGAAGTGCATTTGAATCGACACCGCCCGATAAGATTTTTCCTGATGGTGGGACAACTGTGTTATAGGCGCGAGCTAATCGCGTAATAGAATCAAGCAAAATGACGACGTCGTGCTTATGCTCAACTAACCGCTTTGCTTTTTCTAAAACCATCTCTGCAACTTGAACGTGACGAGTTGGTGGTTCATCGAAAGTTGAACTGACAACTTCACCTTTTACGGTTCTTTGCATGTCGGTTACTTCTTCTGGTCGCTCATCAATCAGCAATACGATTAATTTTACTTCAGGATGATTTGCCGTAATTGCGTTAGCAATGTTTTGCATAAGTACGGTTTTACCCGTTCTTGGTGGCGCAACAATTAGGGCGCGCTGACCCTTACCTAGTGGCGACATCAAATCAACAATTCGAGTTGTCATTTCAGTTTGTAAATGTTCAAGCCGTAACATCTTTTGTGGGTAAAGCGGCGTTAAGTTATCAAATAAGATTTTGTCTTTGCTGCCCTCGGGCGCTTCGTAATTCAATGAATCAACTTTAATTAAAGCAAAGTAACGTTCGCCTTCTTTAGGCGGTCGCACGGTCCCCGTCACTAAGTCACCGGTTCTTAAACCGAACTTTCTCATCTGTGATGGAGAAACGTAAATGTCATCTGGCCCTGGTAAGTAGTTGTAATCGGGAGACCGTAGAAATCCGTATCCATCAGGCAAGATTTCTAAAACGCCTGATCCGTAAATATCACCCAGCTTCGCTGCACGCTTTAAAATTTCAAAAACCATATCTTGTCGGCGCATACCGGCAGCGTTTTCGATTTTTAATTTTGTCGCAAGGTCTGTTAGAACTTGGATGTTTTTAGATTTTAAATCTTTTGAGTTCAGCCAGCTTTTTTCTTCTTCATTCAAATTAATATCGGCTAAATCGATATCATGGTCGTTTGACGGCGCGCTTTGAACTTGTGGCGGCTGTTCATGCTCGTCACGATTGCGATCAAATCTTTCGCGAGGAAAGTTATCACGTCTTTGATTGTTATTATTATTGTTGTTATTGCTAAATCTATTTTGGTTATTGTTATGTCGATGATTGTTGTTGTGATGCCCGCCGCCGCCGCCTTGTCGATCGCCGCCACCACCACTGCTTCCGCCTTGGTTGTTGCTAAACTTTCGGAATTCGCGTCGAGGTGGTTGATCATTTGATTGCTGTGGCGCCGCTGGCGGTGCAACGTTCGGCGATGCGCTAACTGGCGCTGCAGGAGCTGGTGTGTTTGCGTTTTGTTCCGGTGCAGGTGCCGGTGGTGGAACTTTCGGTTGCGGAGGGTCTTTAGGTTGGGAAGATTCCTTCACATTTGTTGCGGGAGCGGCTGATTTTTCGTTGCTTGGTTCTGGCGCCGGAGAGGCTTCTTCAGATGTAGCTTTACGAGTTCTTTTTTTAGCGGGCTCTATGACGACTTCTTTTTTAGCCAAGCAGGGCTCCTTTTGAGGTAGTGCTATTTTGTGATACGTGGTTCAAATTTTGAATTTAATTGATTAAAGTTTGGGGTGAATCCTTATTACTTAATTTCTTTTCCTTGGGCGATTTTTTGTTTATTTTTTTGTATGATTCTTTATAGAAAAACTAATTACGGATTGAACTCAATATGACTTTCGTCCCTTATAAAGTCAAATTATTCCGATTAAATGTCCCAAATTGAGAAAACATTAACTTTTTCAGCAAGTTAGCCGATATGTTATCAAATCCCACCGCTCAAAGTTAATGGAGGTTTGAATGGAAACGACGAATTCACCAGCACCGAGAACGCCCCTTTATTTAGAGGTGCATTTCCGCAGAAATTACGCGCGCCAAGACACCGCGGGAATTTTAAAAAATATCAGTTTATCTGGAGCATTTTTAGAGATTTCTAATCATGATTTACATTTAGATGAAAAAGTAAGTCTTACTTTCGTCGTGGGAACACGCGAAAGAAAAATTGCCGCTCAAATCGTATGGAAAAATTCGATGGGTGCCGGTATTAGATTTTTACCGTTAAACAACAGAGACGTTCAAATCGTTGATGATCTTATTTATTATGTAGAATCGAAGCGAATGGGCCACCGAGGAATTCTCGATGGCATTCTTAAAAAAGTTTCGTAATTAATTGATTATGAAATATGAGTTTCGTGCATAGCAGCCATTTCGGCTGCTTTTTTCTTTTTACTTCGAATCAAGATGAAAGCTAATGCTGCGACCAAAACACCCACGGCACCTAATGACATCATCGTATCATTATCAAGAGCGCCAGCTTCCGTAACTTCACCATCCGCATTATTTGCTTTTGCAGTCTGATCGTTTGCATCCATTGGCGGAGGTGGCGGAGCTGCATCCGGTGGTGGTGGTGGCGGCGGTAATGAATTCGCGTCCATTGATGGCGGCGGCGGAAGTTCGCCTTCAGCCGGAGGCGGAGGAAGTGAATTCATATCATCAGGTGGTGGTGGGCTATTCGCTGCTAACTGCTGCGCATCAGCCGGAGGTGGTGGCATTGAATTCATATCAGGAGGCGGAGCCACTGGTTGTCCACTTGCCATATCGCCGGCTGGAGGGGCTGCCTGATTTGCATCAATCAAATTTGCTGAGCTATTGTTATCCATTGGGTTTGGCGTTGTCGCTGCAACATTCGAATTGTTTTGCGCGCTTGTATCAATACTTGAAGCTGATCTCCAGTAACGGATTGTTTCGCCTTCCGCTAATTTCCCTTTTGAATCGATTGGGTTCGAAGTCCAAAGTTCAACCCATGCTCGGTCGTAACCAAGAATATTTTTAGCAACTTTTCTTAAATTATCGCCGCTTTTAGCAACGTAAGTTTCAGGAACCATTCCCATATCTTCATAGTAAAAAAGTGTTTTCGCAGAGTCTTCAGGACGGTTTGGTGATGAGTAATAAATTTTATCACCAGCTCTTACAGAACGATTTTTTAAATAACTGTTCTCAGCAATCTTTTTAAGATCTTTAGTTTTATCGGATCCATAAATTTTTTGACTGATTTCTTTTAAGTTCTCACTGGGGCGTGCAACGTAAACCGTATTCACCCAGCCAACTTTAGACTGGTAAGGAGGAGTTAAAGCGATCTTTTTCAATTCGCTTGAACCACTTGGTTTCGAACTCGAGTAAGACGAGCTTGTGTAAACCGAATCCGTCGTTGATGTCTCAGTTGATGCGGTTGCAGATGAATCACTCGCTGAACTTTCAACAACTGGAGTTTCAGCTAAAGATGAAGTTGTCTCTGTTGTTGTTGTCGAAGTTTCTTCCGTCATCGTTGGAGCTTCAGCGATTGGAGCTGGCTCTTCGATCGGCGCACCAGAGTCGGCGATAGATGGTTCAGGTATCACTTCATTTAAACTTGATTCGTCAAGGGTAGGTGCTGCCGCAATTTCTTCAGTTGGTGCAGAACCCTCTGCTGGTGGCGCATCTGTCGGAGCTGCGGCATCAAGCGAAGCATCGAGTGTCTGATCAGTGCTTTCTTCGATCGTTGTTGTTTCTGTTGTCTCGGTTGTTTCGCCAAGTGCGGCTTGAAGAGAAGCATCATCTCCACCTTCCGGATCTTGTGGGGCCTCGCTTAGCTCTTCAGCTTCGATCTTATCAACATCGGCATTTTCGATTACTTGATTTTCATCTTGAGATTTCTTTGAAGTACATCCACCTACATTTAGAATCAGTCCAACTGTAGCCAATAAGAATAACAAATTTTTCGTCATAGCCCTCATCCTTGATTAAGTTAAGAACATCCAGCTCTTAAATATAGTACAAATTACAACATACGCTGAGCACGCCGCATAGCAGTTTACAGAAATCCAGACTGACGTCCCCTTGACCTCGACTTTTGTCCAGTTCACTTATTGCTCTCTTTATATATAAATTTCGATCCGATTTTTACGTTATGTTTTTTAAACCAGCCCTCTTGCATTTCTAGAGCGTATTTAGCAGGGAATTTACTTGGATAGCCCGGCAATTGCGATTCTTTAGTTGGCCCCATAGCCTTCATCTCTTGAATATCGACTAATTTTTTATTTTTATCGAAATAACCAATACTTAGATTAATCAGTGTGTTCTTCATCCAGAAACTTCGAAAATCTTCGTCATCAAAAACAAATAACATTCCCTCGTTAGGGCCAAGTTTTGTTCGAAACATCAAGCCCTGTGCATGTTCAGCTTCTGTTTCGGCTATTTCGGCCCTGATTTTTTTATTCGCTAAAGAAATGCTTTCTTTTCTGAAAACAATTTGGTCATTGCCCGCATAAGCAATCGAAGTATTAAGAATCAGAGACAGGCAAAAACCGACGGCCCATTTCAAGTGCGATACCATAGCGAACTCCTCGCGTTGAGACTGTTAATTGAGTTTGATTAAATATTTTTAAAGTTTCAAGTAAAGTTATAACTCCAATTAAAATAACATCGGCCCGCCCTGCGGGAATTCCCATTGCTACTTTTTCTTCTACTGTTGCGGTCGTTAACTGGGATAACCATTTTTGTAGTCGCAACTCTGTTAATTTGAACCCATCAATCTGATTCGCATCAAACCGACCAAGCTCAGCCGCCACCAGGGTCGTCGGCGTTCCTGCAACAGCAATTATTTCTTCAATGTTAAAATGATGAGGGTTAAGCAGCTTAGCTTTCATGATGTGTTCGCGGATAAAGGCGCTAGCTTGCTCGACCTCATGATGAGGAGTCGGCTGATTATGAATAAACTTTTCAGTTAATCGAACACAACCGATGTTGTAGCTTTCTCCGGCTACTATGGATTTTCCTTGCCCAAAGATAAATTCGGTTGAGCCTCCGCCGATATCAATCACTAAAATATTTCGCTCGGTTTGAATCCCTGATGTTGCGCCTTGATAAGTTATCAGGGCTTCTTGATCGCCTGGGATAATTTCAATCGGGATTGAATACTTCATTCCTAAATGAAATAAGTCTTCACGGTTCTCGGCGTCTCGCGCGGCAGACGTGGCCATGGCTAGAATTTTTTCTGGTTTTTCAGCTTTTATTATTCTTTCAAACTTCTGCAGACAAATTTCTGCACGCTGAAGAGCTTCGGGATGAAAATGTTTTGAATTGTTTAATCCCTGACCTAGCTGCACAACTTCTAAAGAGTCTGAGTAAACTTTTTTAATTCCATTAGCGTCAACTTCGGCGATCAAACATAAAAAAGTATTTGATCCAAGATCAAGCGCCGCCACTTTCATTATGACTTTTGCTCGAGTTTCTTTTTAAGAATTTCATTCACAAGATCGGGATTCGCTTGGCCCTTTGTTGCTTTCATAGCAGCGCCTACGAAAAAACCCATCAGCTTAATCTTCCCTGCACGAAACTCAGCTACTTGCGAAGCGTTTGCAGAAATGATCTCGTCGACGATTTTTTCAATCGCGCTTGTATCGCTGACTTGTGCGAATCCTTTTTCTTTTACGATCGCTTCGGCGCTTTGGCCGGTCTTCCACATTTCAATAAAAACAGTTTTTGCAATCTTTCCTGAAATGGCTCCCTTATCAATTAACGAAATTAAATCGGAAAGTGCATCTGGTTTTACTGGCGCATCTGAAATTGAAGCATTCGACACGTTCAGTTCTCGTGTTACATCGGTCATAACCCAATTAGCGGCGGTTTTATAATTACCGCATGTTTTACCGACGGCTTCAAAGTAGTCAGCAAGATCTTTTTCAACCGTAAGCGCATTTGTATCTTGTGTTGATAGCCCCAATTCTTCTTCGAATCGCTTCGCGCGTGCAAAAGGTAGTTCTGGTAGGGTAGAGCGTATTTTTTCAATTTCAGAATCAGTCACAATGACCGGTAATAAGTCAGGATCGGGGAAGTACCTATAGTCTTGCGCATTTTCTTTTGTCCGCATAGCAAACGTGCGATTTTTATCGGGATCGTATAAACGTGTTTCTTGGATTATGGTTTTACCTGATTCAACTTCATCAATTTGGCGATCAATTTCATATTCAACCGCTTTCTCGATAAAGCGAAATGAATTTATATTTTTAATTTCAACTTTCGTTCCTAAATTTTTTGCGCCAATTATTCGCACTGACACGTTACAATCACAACGTAATGACCCTTCTTCCAAGTTTCCGTCGCAGACATCTAGATACCGGACAATTTGTTTGATCGTTCGTCCATACTCAGCCGCTTCGGAAGGCGAAGTCATATCAGGACCTGATACGATTTCTAAAAGCGGGATACCCGCGCGATTATAATTTATTAACGTGTAGTCACCTTGGTGAATTGATTTGCCCGCGTCTTCTTCCATGTGCGCGCGAGTAATACTCACCGTCTTTTCATAATTGCCGACGTGAAACTTAACTTCTCCGTTTTCGCAAATGGGTTGATCATACTGCGAAATCTGATAGCCCTTCGGTAAATCTGGGTAGAAATAATTTTTTCGAGCGAAAACTGATTTTTTACGAATTTGGCAACCCAGCGCTAGGCCTGTTTTTATTGAATACTCGATCGCTTTTTTATTGATAACGGGCAGAGAGCCTGGCATTCCCACGCTGACGGGCGATGTGTTTTCGTTATCGGCCGCATCGAAATTTGTTGCATCGGGGCTGAAGATTTTCGAAATTGTTTTAAGTTGCACGTGAACTTCAATTCCGATCACGGCTTCATAGCCGCGAAGATGGTAGGGGGCGCTTGGCGAATTCTCTATCTTAGTAGACACTTGGCACCATTCCCTTCGACGGGGATGCCGCCTCTAGCGCTGAGGCAATGTTTAAAATCTTTTGTTCTTCAAAATGCGAGCCTGTTAGTTGAATTCCAACTGGAAGGCCAGAATTTGTTAAGCCAAATGGAACGCTTAACCCTGGCAACCCAGCTAAGTTTGTTGCGGTCGTAAAGATATCATTTAAGTACATCGTTAATGGATCATAAACTCGTTCACCAATTTTAAACGCGGGCGACACAGTGACCGGGCTTAATAGTGCATCACATTTTTTGAAAGCATCGGTGTATTGATTCTTTAGCAAACGGCGCACCTGGCAGGCTTTGTTGTAGTAGGCATCGTAGTAGCCGGAAGATAAACAATATGTTCCGAGCATGATTCTGCGCTTTACTTCGGTTCCAAAACCTTCGCCACGGGTTTGTGAATAAAAATCATCAAGCCCCATCGCAGACAAATCCTTAAAATCTGAACGAAAGCCGTATTTTACGCCATCGTAACGAGCCAGATTTGAAGAAGCTTCGCTTGCCGCAATCAAGTAATACATTGGAACTGCGTATTCGGTTAGCGGAACAGAAATTTCGATGAATTCAGCGCCTGCTTTTTTTAACTCTTCAGTGGCGTTGAAATATATTTTTTCTACCTCAGGGTCAAGGCGGCCTTCGCTTGCATATTCTTTTACTAGTCCAATTTTCATTCCCTTTATATTCGTAGTTAAGTTTTTTGAAAATTGCGGAACAGTTTTTGATGAAGTTGTTGAATCTTTTTCGTCCTGACCGCAAATCACTTCTAGAGTAAGTGCCGCATCAGCAACACTTGAAACCATCGGGCCCGCTTGATCAAGTGAGGATGCGTATGCGACAATTCCGTAGCGGCTAACTCGGCCATATGTAGGTTTAATTCCAAAAACTCCACAAAAACTAGAAGGCTGTCGAATAGATCCGCCCGTATCTGTACCGATGGTACCCATTGCAAGTCTTGAGGCCTGAGCCGCAGCCGACCCGCCGCTTGAACCACCGGGAACGTGCTGTACATTCCATGGGTTTTTGCATTTACCATAATAAGAAGTTTCATTACTGGATCCCATTGCGAATTCATCAAGATTTAATTTTCCCAAGACAACAGCGCCTGCTTTTTTAAGTCGGCTAACAACCGTGGCGTCGTAGGGTGGTATAAAATTTTCTAGAATTTTTGATCCAGCTGTTGTTCTTAAATTTTTTGTACATAATAAATCCTTTATACCAAAAGCTACACCGGCCAAAGGCCCAACTGTGTGGCCTTTCTGAATTTGTTCATCAACATATTTAGCATCAGATAAGGCATTTTCATTCATACAAATATAGGCATTAAGCTTCGGGTTCAGTTGCTCAACCCGGTTTAAAAAAAACTTTGTAACTTCAACCGCAGAAATTTGCTTTGCGTTTACAGCATCGCTGACACTTTTTAAGCTGGCCTGTAATAAGTCCATCGGGATCCTTTTCTACAAATACGATTTATACAACTGGTGGAACCTTAAAAAGATTTCCGGCTTTTTCAGGTGCATTGGCGACCATCTCTTCTGCAGTGAACTCTTTTTTTACTTCATCGGACCTTGAGAAAAATTCGATATCGCTAGGAGTAACCATAGGCTCGACCCCTTCGGTATCAATTTTCGAGATTTTTTGAAAATGATCTAAGACTTTTGAAAGTTGCTCGCCAAAAGAAACCGCTTCTTCTTTTGTAATTCGAAGCCGAGCCAATTGGGCAATATGTTCGATGCTTTTTTGATCAATCATTGGACGTCCTTGGTGAGGACTTCGACAGTAGTAAAAAATAAGCTTTTCTTCAAGCTGCAGAGCTCAACCCACTAGCCGTTTTACTGGTTTTTATGGTAGATATGTCGAATGCCCAAAAAGAGTCCGACGAAAAATGGAGCCGCCTCAATACAAGCCCGCCATGAAGAGCTTAAAACTTTAATTCGGCATCACGATAGCTTGTATCACACTCAGGATAAGCCCGAAATTTCAGATTTTGATTACGATCAACTTTTTACCGAGTTATTGAAAATCGAAGCCGAGAATTCAGAATTAGATCTAGCAGACTCGCCATCGCAGCGCGTGGGCGGCGAGGCCATTACGGTTTTCAAAAAAGCTCCACACCGCAAGCCGATGCTGTCGCTAGCGAATAGTTACTCGCCTGAAGATATTTTAGAATTCAATCTTAGAGTCAAAAAATTTCTAAGGCATGAAAAAGACTCTACTAACAATATTGAATACTTCGCTGAGCTGAAGCTTGACGGCCTTTCAATGGAACTTGTCTATGAAGATGGTTCACTAGTTCGGGCGCTTACTCGCGGAGATGGTCTTGTTGGGGAAGACGTCACTCATAATATTAAAACAATGAAATCGATTCCACTTAGGTTGAAAACGACCAATCCCCCAAAATTACTTGAGGTACGCGGCGAAGTTTTAATTTTTAAAGAAGATTTTGTTAAAATGAATCTAACTAATGAAGAACAAGGCTTACCTGTTTTTGCAAATCCGCGCAATGCGGCCGCCGGTACGATTCG
The DNA here is from genome assembly GCA_043760925.1 of Bdellovibrio sp. Lineage (GTDB taxonomy): Bacteria > Bdellovibrionota > Bdellovibrionia > Bdellovibrionales > Bdellovibrionaceae > Pseudobdellovibrio. Next base: position 93,790 of record JAYUOK010000075.1, read on the forward strand.
TCAGCTGGATCCAAAAGTGGCTGCCTCGCGCCCACTTAAATTTATTGCTTATGCGCTTGGAGACTATGAGGGCATCAGTTTTACTTCGCAAAAAAATATTTCAGAAAAATTTCAGGCTTTGGGAATTCCCGTTCTAAGCGATGATCTGATTTGTTTATCTAGTCAAATTGAAGATGTTGTATCTTACTATCACGAAATCGAAAAAAAGCGTCAAAAGTTACATTTTGATATCGATGGAATTGTCGTGAAAGCAAATTCTCTTTCCTTACAAGAGGATCTAGGCTTAGTCGCGCGTTCTCCACGCTGGGCAACGGCCGCAAAGTTTAAGCCCACGCAGGCTGAAACATTAATTGAAGATATTCAAGTGCAAGTCGGCCGAACCGGCGCATTAACTCCGGTAGCAATTATGTCTGCCGTCAAAGTTGGCGGAGTCACAATTACCAATGCCACGCTACACAATCAAGATGAAATTGATCGAAAAGATGTTCGCATCGGCGACACGGTGGTTATTCAACGCGCGGGGGATGTGATACCTGAAGTGGTTTCGGTGATTCTTTCAAAACGCCCAGCAAAATCTAAAGCTTTTAAGATACCACCGGACTGCCCAAGCTGCGGAACAAAAGCTGTCAAAGAAATTGAAGATGCAATTTTACGATGCCCTAATCCTTTCTGTAAGGCGATTGTTGTTGAGTCGATTAAACATTTTGTATCAAGACGTGCGATGAATGTTGAAAAAGTCGGCGAGCGGTTAATCGAAACTTTGGTAAGCAATGATTTGATTGAAAAGTTCTCTGATCTATACAAACTTAAAAAATCGCAGCTACTAGATTTAGAACGCCAAGGTGAAAAGTCTGTTGATAATACATTGAAAAGTATTGAAGCTAGCAAAAAAACGACTCTTTCTAGATTTATATATGCATTAGGGATTCGTTTTGTCGGAGAGCAAACCGCAAAACTATTAGCTGATCATTATGTCGCGATTGAAGCGTTTTTAAATTCAACCAAGGAAGAGCTTGAAACCATTCCCGAAATTGGGCCTAAAGTATCTGAGTCTATTCTGGCCTGGCTGTCGCAAAAACAAAATCAAAAAGAAGTACAAGAACTTGTAAAGTTAGGCATCGAATTCGAAAAGCCAAAACGATCTGCGACGGGCCCATTACTTGGAAAAAGTTTTCTGGTAACAGGAACCCTGCCCGTTAAGCGGGACGAGGCTCACGAGTTTATTGAAAAAAATGGCGGAAAGCTTTTGTCTGGAGTTTCTTCGAAGCTGAGCTATCTAGTGGTTGGGGATGATCCCGGTTCAAAAGTTGATAAAGCCGAATCTTTGGGAGTTCCGACGATTACCTGGGAAGAGCTTCAGAATTTAGTCTGACCATAAAAAAAGCCGATCGAATGATCGGCTTACAAAGATTATAAATTAATTACTTAAATTAGCTGCTTAACTAGATGTGGTCGATGATGATATCGCGAGCCATGACTGTTTTGCGGCCGTCAGCTTTTGCTGCTTCCATACCTTTTGCACATAAACGCTCTACAGCTTTTGATAGCATATCGATTGTTTCAGCCGATGTGTTCATTTCGCCTTTTTCTTTGATGTACTTTTTAACTTTGCTTGTAACAACTAAAACTTCAGCCATAGTGCCTCCAATTATTATTTATTCAGACTTAAAAAGCGTTACATACGACTTGGCGGATGACAAACAAACCCTGGTCTTGTCGCTGCGCATCTACCATATCATGACGTTTTTTATTTTTTGCTGAATTGCAGAAGTTCAGCTTTGCGCACATTTATGTCTTCATTGGACGGCGTTATCCAGACATACGTGTTTTTTTCGATGGTTTCAGTGCATTCAACATTTGTAAATGCCGGTGACCAAGAGCCCGAATTCAGATGCTCAACAACGCCATAAAATTCATGTCTTGCGATATGCGTATGACCATAAACAATTCGTCGTACCCCTGCGACTTCTGATTGTTTTGCCAAAAGAGATTCGCTTGGCTCTTTATATTCAGAAACTAATGATGTAACCGAGCGAGCGTAAAAAAGGAAGAATGGGATCATTAAAGCAAGTGGTAAAAAAATCCAAAATAATGAGATCCCGAACGATGACTTCAGCATTGATACAAAAAAGTAAACGGCTATAAAGCCGAATAAAATTAAAAACAAACGATCAAGCCATAATTCTTTCGCAATAAGTATTGGGTCATTGGTTGCAGGCGCCACGAATAGTTCTTGCAGCTCTCGAATAACAGAGGGGGTCGATTGCGCACGTTTTGCCGCTTCATCAACCCGCTTTTCATAACTGGTTAAACTTTTGAAGGGTTCAGAAAAACGATCTGCGGTCACATGCCACAATGTCGCCACCGAGCCCCAAAACCAAGTCCATATGATAAGTGGTTGTGCTTTAATTAAGTATTTAAAGAAAAATTTTAAATACTCACTAATCGACATAATATAATTTTTCTCAACATGCGGGTTGAATAACCCAAGGCCGTTCATAATGTAACGACACGCTACGTTGCCGAATGGCAGTCGAATTGCTAACTCGTTATAATCTAATAAAAACGGATTCAGCGGATTCTCGCACATGCAATAGGGATCTTGCTGGTGGCCATGCTCAATCAACGTATCTTGATTACTAATATAAAACCAATCGGCAAAACGAATATTTTGTTTTTGCTCATCTGAAATATTCAACGCTTTACGAATAGCTTTTTGCACATCAGGAAAATGAAGTTCGACATCATGATTACCTGGAATAATAACAACGTCATTTCCGTTTTTGATGAACTCGCTAAGTGCGTCTATAAAAAGCCCATGCTCTTCTAAAATAACTTGTATTTTGAAAAGTGATTTTTCTTGCTTTGGAAATAGCCCGCGTCGTCTTTCAAGCCAATTAATTTTATAGACAGGTTGCTCTGGCAATGACATCACGCTGTCGAAGTCGAATATGTCACCGTTTAAAATCAGCTCGACTTTTCCTCCGTTTGCTTGCTCTTGAATGTGAGCCAGAAATTGAACCAAAGTTTCATCAATGAAAAACTCTTTCGTTTTAAATTTTTTCCAGAACGGGTGTTTAGCTTTTGTTCGCTGACGGGCCGGCTCGGGATCAGTCAAATGAAGATCGCTAATGATCGCAGTATAAAGAGGCGCAACTAATTTTACCACAGTGACATTATTTCATATTTCTGATTAACTTACAAAATGCTAAATACAACTTGGGCAAAAAACTTAAAAACTCCGATCGCCATCATTGGTCTAGGTAAAAGCGGGCTTTCGGCGCTACGATTTCTAAAGGCGCTCGGGTATAAAGACTCGGACCTGATAACCTTCGATGAAAAGAATGAAACCGCCCAGATTTCAAATTCTAAAGCTTTACTTTTGGTGAAGCCGCAAACCCTAGTGGTGTCGCCGGGGGTGTCGCTTAAAACCGATTGGATTAAGACACTGGCCGCAGCCGGAGCAACAATCACTTCTGAAATATCGTTGGCAACTTTCATTTTAACAAACGAAATTTTAATTGGCATTACGGGGTCGGTTGGCAAAAGCACGGTTACTTCTCTTTTAGGCGAAGGCGCAAAAAAACTTGATCCAAATTGTTTTATCGGTGGAAACCTTGGAACCCCCTTTTGCGATTATGCAAATGAAGTTCTTAACGGCAGACCGCGCGCCAAGTGGATTGTTCTTGAGCTATCAAGCTATCAACTTGAAAACTGTGAAAAACTTTCGCTTCAATATTCGGCGATTACTTTTTTGTCTCCAAATCATTTGGAAAGGTATGAGAATCTAGAAGAATATTATTTTACTAAATTAAAAATTACCGACATCACAAAAGATATTTGTGTCTTTAACAAAACCTCTGAAGATGCAGTGAAATACAGCCGCGAATCAAAATGCGCAATTACGGTAGTTAATTCGAAAAACTTCACTTCCACAGAACTGCTAGAAAAAGTTTTTCTAATTGGTTCACACAATAAAGATAATTTCACAATCGCTGCTGAAATTGCCCGACTTGCTGGCTGGAGTGAATCAGCACTGTTGGCAATGGCAGACTATCGGGGGCTTTCACACCGACTAGAGTATGCAGGAACCGTTAATGGCGTGAAATATATTAATGATAGTAAAGCAACTGCGATGGATTCCGTCGCGGTTGCCACCCAAGGATGCCTAGAAAGTCTTTCGAAAACTGCCAAGCTTTACTTGCTACTTGGTGGAAAAGATAAAAACCTACCCTGGGAACAACTTTCAATATTGAGCTCTTACGGAAGAATTCACTGCGTGTTTTTCGGTGCGTGCGGAAAGTTGGCTCAAGAAAAATCTGAATTACACGGCCCTTACTTTGAAAAGTTAGGTGCTGCTTTAGAAGAGTGCTACCTGCAAGCAAAAGATGGTGACGTTGTTTTGCTTAGTCCCGGCGGAACAAGCTTAGATGAGTTTAAAAATTTTGAAGATCGCGGAGAATTTTTTAAACGTTTTGTTACTCAGCAAAGTGCGAAGCACTGACTTGATTTATTTTCACATCGAAAACTTGTGAATAGATTTTATCAGAATTTTTTTCTTGAACAATCACTTCATTTGTTCCAACTGGAACATTAAATAAAACAAATCCGCCGCCTGGCACCGGTTGCGCGACGACATTGCCGATTTGATCAAAATACATGATCTGATCTTTTGTATAATCTTCTTTTGCCAAAAAGATTTCGTAGTTTAAATCTGGTACAAATCCAACAATGATTCCCGTGTTCGGCATATCGTTGATCAGTTTAGATTGGTGCATTTTTTTAAGCCAAGATTCTTTAACTAGCGGAATGTGTGCAAAATCTTTTCGTGCATCTTGAAAGTATCTTACGGGAACATAGTCCGACTGATTCACCCGTGCCATAAACTGCGCAACCCCTAGATTATTTAAAGTTCGATACGTTGCCGTTCCGGCTGTAGATTGAATGACTTCTTCGATGTCGGGGACGATCAGTTCAGCATCTAGGGGGTCTCCGTCGAATGCGTCAAAAGTTCTAACAATGGCAGAACGCGCCGTTGGTGTAGACACAATGTTTTGGTATGAAATCGTGTCGACGTCAGTTGCAAACATTTGGTAGCCAATCATTTTTCCGTCTTTAAATGCGGCGACATTGTAATTATCTTCTTCCAGGCCGACGAACATAAAGTATCCGTTTTCAGACGTTTCATTCTGTTTGAAATTTGGGATCATAAATTGATCGAAATAAATCGGTGATATTCCCGGGTGGTTCTCAATCTGTAATTGTGCGCCAGCAATTGTTTTTGCGTTCACAAACACGCGGCCCATAAGTATTGGAGCTTTCGTCGATTTAAATTCTATTTTTTGCTGATCGGAAATATACTCTAATACGCCTTGAATCCATTTGTTCGTAAAGACGGGTGTTTCATTCTGATCGCTACTTTGGCGAATAGTTAAAATCGTTTTATATATTAAATTTGAATCAACTATTCTAGATAAGGTCGAAGAGTGCCGTGAAATATTCGTAAACTGTGCCGTGGGTTTTTCCAAGGTATGCTGATTTGAAAAAAGTGCGGTTTCGAAATTTGGCGCATTACGGGGATTGCGGTTTTGCGCTAGAACATTTCTTTTCTTATCATCATAAGCAAATGATGGCTGAGAGGCGGGTAAGACTGGATTAACTGAAACGGTTGATGGATTACCTACACGAATAAATGGGCCTTCGAAATATCCGCCGCGACTTTGCAAGTTTACAATTTTTTGCTGAGCATCTCCGATACGAATTCCATTGCGATCGGTAATGACGGCTTCAAGGTATCCTTGCGGCGATTCGATATCGATTGAATAAGTTCCTGCATTTAAATCGATACGACCGACTTCTCGCACCCGACCTTCTTCAACTCGCTTGATTTCAATAAAATGATCGACAACACCAACACCGTCTTTAAGTTCAAATTTTCCGCGAACGGTCGCCCAGCGATTGGCCGGAGACTGTTGCAAATTAGCCGGCTGTGAATTTGGAAGTGATAGAGTTTCATTCATTGCAATTGGTGCAATCGCCGGTTGATTTTCGTAAGTTCTAAACCCTGCATCAACATCTGATGCAATTTCGCGTCGATCAACTTTCATTTCGTTGACCGCTAGTTTAGGCTCTTTTGGTATATAGCTTTGAGTACTTAAATAAGTTGTAATAACTGGAGTGGCCGCTTTTGGTGCCTCATTATTTTGAACTTGTTGGTAAAGATAATACGCTGGAGTTTTACGTTCTTGAGTAATCACCATTGTCTTTTGAATAGTTACCACGCGATTCTGCTCGATACTCGGAGAGTAAAAAAAGAATGCGGGAAGTAGAATAAAAAACGCCACCAGAGCAGATGTCAAAAGGTCTCCTTGACTACTCATATAGGATATTTAGAAAGGGTTGCTTCCGTCAATGGTCTGCGAGCGGTCGCGACTTTGGTTAAGCACATCTTTAATAACCAGCGCGCGAGTGAGACTTAAGTCTTCATCCAGACCTATGTCCCTAAAAACTCCTGTCTTTGGATCACGTTCTTCGATTCTTACTTGTACAGAAACATCGTAGGGCCTGCGCGCGCCTAACACGATCGCTTTTGTGTAGTAGCGCTGTCTAGTTTTCGAATTGACCTCTAGATATTTAAACTTCGCATCATGAAAGTGAGATGAAATTTCTCGACCATTCTGGCTAATGGTCCTGGGCTCGCCTAACGCGATCACAATTGCTTTTCGATGGTCTGAAACCGACATATTCGATTCGGCAAGTATCACGCCCGTCTGACAGGCGCTAAGAAAGTACATTAAAAAGCCAGCGATAAGTGTTTTTAATATAAATATCATTATTTACTTTTTGCTTTGTCCCAATCACTTAAAAACATTTCGATACCTTTTGTTGTCAGAGGATGTCCGGTCATTTGTTGCATCACTTTAAACGGTATCGTCGCAATATCAGCACCCATTGTGGCCGCATGTTGAATATGCATAGGGCTTCGAACTGAAGCAACCAGCACTTCTGTGGCAAAATCATAATTACGATAAACTTGGATAACTTCGCTAACCATAACCATTCCGTCAGTTCCAATATCGTCAAGTCGCCCTACGAACGGAGAAACCATCGATGCCCCGGCTTTCGCAGCTAATAGCGCCTGCATGACTGAAAATACTAAAGTGACGTTCGTTTTAATTCCCTCAGCAGTTAAGCGTTTTACGGCGATCATGCCGTCTTCGCACATCGGTATTTTTACGACAACATTGTTTGCCCATTTGGCTAAGGCAATGCCTTCCTTTATCATTTCATCTGCTTTCAAAGAAATAACTTCAGCCGAGACTGGCCCAGTCGTAATTTTACAAATTTCTTTAATAACTTCTTCAAAAGATCGTCCTGACTTTGCAATCAGTGTCGGGTTTGTCGTTACGCCATCAACCCAGCCTCGTTCGTTGGCTTGCTTAATTTCATTTACGTCTGCCGAATCAATAAAAAATTTCACGCTAAACTCCTTTGTTTGAAAATAAATGCTCCATCGAATAGAAGCCGGCTTTTTGATTTAAAAGCCAAGTTGCCGCAAGGACTGCGCCTTCGGCAAAGACCATCCGATTTAAGGCTTGATGCTGCATCGTAATGATTTCATTTGGTGATGCCGCGTAAACAGTATGTATTCCAAAAACGCCCCCCAACCGATGACTAGTTGGTGTTTCGATTTTTCTTTTAATCACTTTCTCAAGATCTTCACGCAAAGTTTTTGCTGTGCCGCTTGGCTGATCTTTTTTTTGCGTATGGTGAATTTCGTCAATTGCGAAATCAAACGAAGCAATTGATTGAAAACTTTCAAGCGCTTTCCGAAAAGCCCAAAGCCCGGGGCTCATGTTAGAAGCCCAGAATAGCGGGCGTCCCGCAGAATGTTTCTTAAGCAGAGCAAAATCTTTATCTGCCAATCCTGTCGAGCCTGAAACGATGGCCGTTTTAAACGGTTGTGTTTTAGTCAGCAAATCTTCAAGACCGCCAGCCGAGGTGAAATCAATCCATACATCAATGTCTTCTAAAATTTCATCTTCGACGTCATCTAAGTTTTCTGTAGTAATTGCAAATACCGATGAAGGCTTTTTCCCAACGGCCAGGAAGGGGCTTAAGTTTGTTTTTTGCGGAGCTTCAGCAATTGCTTGCTCGACAGAAATTCCCATTTTACCGCTGCTTCCAAAAAGTCCTATTTTAACTTCTGAACTTTTGGTTTTCACAAAAGCCCCAGTTTATTCATTTCCGCTGAAATGCGTTCGAAATGCGTTTCGTCAAGGGTCATCAGGGGAAGCCTTAATTCAGGTGATTTAAATAGACCCATTTTGTAAAGCATCCATTTAATCGGTATTGGATTCGCTTCGACGTACATCATTGATATTAAATCTTTGTACTTATTAAAATCAGTTTCGGCTTCGCCCCATTTTTTCTGATTTGCCAAAGTTGTCCAGTGGGCGCAACTTTTAGTTAATAAGTTCGACATCACAGAAATAATTCCATGACCGCCCAATTTCATAAAATCTAAATAGGTTGGGTCATCACCCGATAGCATAATGAAAGACTCAGAAACCATTTCTTTAACTTGTCGATCAAACTGAATGTCGCCAGTCGCTTCTTTAACCGCAATAATGCTTTCATGGTGCGATAAGTTTTTAATCGTTTGCGTTGTCATCGATGTAATTGTTCTTCCAGGAACATTATAAAGAATGATCGGAATCTTTGTCGATTCAGAAACTTTTTTAAAGTGCTGCTCAAGTCCCCGCTGCGGAGGTTTATTATAGTACGGCACCACTACAAGTGCGGCATCGGCCCCAAGGGCCTCAGCCTTGCGGGTCGTTTCGATTGTATGCTCTGTTGAATTAGAACCTGTTCCTAATATAACTGGAACTTTTTCATTCGACATTTTTTTTACGAGCTTAAAAATTTTTTCAACTTCGTTCCAATGAAGCGTTGGGCTTTCGGCGGTAGTCCCGTTAACAACAAAACCATCGATTTTGTTGTCGAGCTGAAATTGAACAAGTTTTTCAAGCGACGTGTAATCAACTTCGTTCGAAAGAAAAGGCGTTGGCAAGGCCGAGATAACACCATTAAAATTAAATTTATGATCCGATTTCATATTCAAACTTTCCGAGTAATACGGCCGGGCCCGTCATTTTTGGTTTTTGCAAATCTGATAGGTCCATCATAAGTGTTCCGCCGGGCATTTCAACCTGTGTTTGATCACTACCGCGTTTAATCAAATTATACATGGCTGCAGCCATTGCGCCCGTTCCGCAAGCAGCCGTAAAATCTTCAACTCCGCGCTCAAAAGAAACAGCTTGAAGCTTCGTTTTATCTTTTCCGAATTTTACATATGTCACATTTGTTCCGCGAGGCTGAAACTCGGGGTCAAATCGCAATAAAGACGCGTCTTTTCTAAGTTGAGGATATTCTTCAAAGTTTTCTATTTCTAGAATCAAATGCGGAACGCCGGTGTCATAGTACCCGCCGCGCAAAGAACTGAATACACGAATTGGCGTCATTGCAATTTGATATGATTCTGGGCTCAGGGATTTAATTTCGATCATCCCTGCACGCGTTTTTAAATTCCATTGATTTGCAGATTCATTCAAAATATTTTTTATATAATAACCAACGCAACGGGTTGCATTTCCACACATCTCGGCATTAGAGCCATCATTGTTATAAAAAAACCATTCAAACTGATTTGGCTTTTGCAAAAAAATAAATCCGTCAGCTTTATTTTTAATGCAAGCAAGCCGGGTTAACTCTTTTTTTTTCGCTTCAGAAATATTTTGATCTGCAAAAGCATCCTGACTTCCGAAGGCAATGTGGAAGATATTGCCAGCGCCCGATATGAGATGCGTTTTAATTTTCATTCGGGACATTTTTCTTCTTAACTGGCGGTGTTCTTGGTTTTGGCTTCACAATAGGCTTCGAAGCATCTGCTGAAGCGGCCACGCCTTCATCGAAAGCAGCTTGTGATTGAATAGTTTCTTCTTTCAGTGGAGGAAGTGGCGGGCCCTTGATGCCGCATCCGGCAATAGTAAGCACGACCATTGTCAGCTTAATTTTCTTCATCATATTGTACCTCGTCTACATAAATCAAAATCGTATCTGTACTTTCGAGCGATCGATTTACTTAAATTTTTGCACTTCGCAGAGTATAAAGCTAAAGCATCTGCTGTGTGAGCATTTTTTTCTTCCGCCGATTCTGTTTCAATTTTAAGTTTATAATAAATAATATCGGGCCAATCTGGATAATTTTTTTCAAGATAGAAAATGACTTCCTTCGCTCTAGAAAAGTTTTTCGCTGCGAATGACCGGTCAAGCTCAAGAGAAGCTAGCACAAAAGTATCTTCATTTGGCTTTTCACTTAGTCTTTTAACTATACTCTTGCCCTTAAAATCAATTTCATTTCTTCGCGTTGCGAGTGACACCCAAATATCAGTTTTGGTTCCGGGAATGACTAATTTGATTTGATTTAAATAGTTCTGAATGGCGCTCGCATTTTTGTTCCGATAAGCTAGTCTGATTCTTTGCACCAAGCATTCCGAGTTTTGCGGGTCGGCTTGTAAACATATTTCCGCCTGGCGAATCGCTTCTTTTGGATCTTCAACGACAAGAGCGACTGAAGTTTCGTAAGACTCCTGTGACTCTTTACCCGTAAAAGTTTTCGCTACCAATTCAAGAAATTCGTAAGCTTCGCTACTGGGATTTTTATTTGATTCATTTCGGATAAATTCAATAACCGCTTGGAGTGCTTGTTTTTTTTGTTTTTGTAGTAAAAGAGTTGAGGCTTTGGTTCGCACGCTGGCCAGTGTTTCGATCATTGGTTTCGCGAGTGCCGCTGCGCAAATTAACAGTAGTAATATAAAAAAAGCCGCGTTTTGAGGCGCGGCTTTCAAAAATTTATTCAGTGAATAGATCATTACTGCTTTTTAAACGAAGTCAGCTCAATTGTCACTTTACCTAATTGACTGTCTGCTAATGACTTTAACATTCCTGAAATTGGAATATCACGAGGATTCACCCATTGCTCAGAGATTTGGTCTTTGTTCGCTTTGTCTTTTACTTTGATGTAAATCGCGTCATAAGTTCCTGCAGGTACAGTTACTTTATCTTCTTTTTGATCAACGATTTCCATATCAGTTTTAGGAATAGCTTCTTCCTTGCCGTTTACGATCATTTTTTTAATCGCGCCCGTGTTAAGATCCAAAAGAACTTCAATGACTTGTTTCTGTCCCATCAAAGCAACATCTTGAATAAGCCATGCTTCGCTGCCATTGATTTCGCGAACCCACATCTTCATTGTTCCCGGAATAAAGCCCATCTTCATTGTGTAATTGTTCTCGTCGCCAACTTTCCAGTTAAGACCTTGAGCAACAACTGATTCTTGAATTTGAACTTGTTGAGTCGCGAAAACTGTTTCTGCGATTGTATTGTAAGCTTGAGCTGATGCTGACACGACCAATGTGGCAGCAAGAACTAGTGATTTAAACATGAACTCTCCTTAGTTAATGGTTTTTGTTGATGTCATCACAGCACAGGATTTCTTAAGCTTGCAAACGCGAAACGCAGTTAACACATAGAGCTAACTGGCATTTGAAGTTAATGCGGGGTGAAATATTTTATTTGGCCGCTTTATATAGCGCATCTAGCGAAGCTGGACAATTAATGCGGATTACCCTTGGTGGCTACTGACTAAAACTGCACGTGGCTTACTACCGTTTGCGGGCCCAACAACGCCTTCTTTTTCAAAAAGCTCAATCAGTCTGGCTGCGCGCGGGTAACCTAACTTGAAGCGTCTTTGAATCAAAGAAGCCGAGATCGCTTTCTGCCCACCAGCCCAAGCTAAAATTTCATCGTAACGTTCATCGTATTCATCGTCGCCACCAAGCTCGCCGCCAAAATCAGATCCGCCATCAGCCGTCGCGCCCGTTCCCGAAGAAGTGCCTTCAAGAGCGCGCATCGCGATTGGATCGTATTCAGGCTCGCCCTGATCGCTCCAAAACTTTGCGACTCCATTAATTTCAGATTCTTTTAAGAATGGCCCGTGATGACGAACCGCCTTGGAGGTACCGCCGCTGATAACCAACATATCACCCTGGGCAAGTAAACGCTCGGCCCCTTGTTCATCAAGAATAATTCTAGAATCCATTTTAGATGCGACTTTAAAACTAATTCGCCCTGGAATATTGGTTTTAATTAAACCCGTTACAACTTCTTTTCGCGGCGACTGCATCGCAAGCATTAAGTGAATTCCGCACGCGCGTGCCATCTGCGCCAAGCGTACGATGTTTTGCTCAACGTTTTGCTTGTCGACGGCCATCAAGTCGCCGAATTCTTCAACCGCAATCACTATGTATGGCTGCTGAGAGTAATAGTATTGTTCAAGTTTTAAAATTCCTTGTTCTTCATACTCGGCGTTTACTTTTTCGTGCTCTAGAATTTGTTCGGCCGATAATTTTTCAACGGTTTCGTTAAACTGTTCAATATTGCGCGCGCCGAATTTATTCATCGACTTATAACGCTTTTCCATCTCTTTAACAGCCCATCGCAATGCAAATACAGCTTTCTTTGGATCGCGTATCGGCGGCATGATTAAGTGAGGGATACATGCGAAGGCCGCCAAATCGACTTGCTTTGGATCGACCAAAATTAATTTTAAAGTTTTAGGAGAGTGTCTGAAAATAAATCCCGTAATCGTTGCGACGGTAAACACGGACTTACCCGAACCTGTCGTTCCGGCGATAAGCAAGTGAGGCATCTTCCTTAAATCAACAATGCGGGGTTCGCCATTTGTTTGCTTCCCTAAGGCGATCGGTAATTTAATGTCTTCAGACCAAAACATTTCATCGGCAAGAAGATCTTTTAAATAGACCGTTTCACGCTGCGCATTTGAGGTTTCAATTCCAATAACGTCGCGACCGGGAATGGGTGCGATAATACGTAAAGACTCAGCTGATAAAGCTAAAGCCAAATCGTCTGCTAGCTCAACCACTTTATTAACTCGAACATCCACGTTAGGTTTAAATTCAAACATCGTAACGGCGGGCCCAGGCTTCGCGGCGACGATTTGTCCATTTACATCAAATTGTTTCAACTTTTCTAAAGTGATGTCTGCTTTACGGCGAATTTCTTTTTCTTCAATTTTTATTCGAGTCAAAGGCGGATCTTCTAATAAAGATAACTTTGGCATCGTCCAATTCTCAACTCGGCGGGGAGTCTTGGAAGGCATAACAACTTTTCGTCGTGCCGGGGGCTCATAAGCCGATACGGCGACTGTTTCGTCTGAAGCGTCACCGTCTTCAGACTCTTGCGCTGCTTGTTGTTCTTCCTCAAGATCCATTTTTAGCTGTGCAGCAGCGAGTAGATTTGCAGACTTCGCGGCAACGGGTTTGTTTGAACCAATTGTCATGTCTGATTTTTCTGGTTTTTTATCTGCATTTTTCTTTTTAAGATCTGGCCATTGCCAATCTTTAAAAATTTCGGATTTTTTAAAACTGTCATACCGGTCCGAAGTGAAATCGACGGCCATTAATAAGATTTCTTTTAAACTGATCTCGAAACAGAATACCGTTAGCATGGCTGTCGCCGCCCATAAAAGGACTTGCGCGCCTACGGTATTTAAAACCTTGACCAGGCCCGTCGCTAAGCCAACCCCTAAAAGGCCTCCAGGATAAATCTGATTTTCAAAAACTTTGGCATTATCCCAATAAATAGAAGCTAAGGCCGCCAAGCTGCTTATTAGCAACATCATCCACACGATGCGGATGTTTTTCATTTCAATGTCTTTACCTTTAATACTTTGCACGGCCGCTTGAAAAAGGCCCGCAATCATAAGCCAGGCCGGTAATCCCATAGCCTGATAGATCAGGTCGGCTAAATAGCTTCCAAGCAATCCACAGTAGTTTAGAGTTTTATAGCCGCCGTGCCCGGTCGAGTTAAACGAGGGATCTTTTGCGCTATAGCTTGCTAGAGCTAAGGCTAAGAACAGACCGGCACCCAGAAAAGCTATAGCTTTGACATCATTTCGAAATTTTTTGAAAAACGCGTTCATCTATTTAATTTAATAGGGGTTTTGTCGTAGTGCAAAACTCCCAAAGTCCAGTCACGTCTAGATTACGTTACAGATGGCGTGTTCTTGACAATGGTCTTGTGCGGTGGCACTTAGTCGGACTCCTCATGATTAAAATCAACGAAATCTTCTACTCAATTCAAGGAGAAAGCTCCTACGCCGGAAACTCTACAGTGTTTATCCGTACGACGGGGTGCAATTTACGTTGTACTTACTGCGACACAAAATATTCGTATCATGATGGAGAGTTTTGGCCGATTGAAAAAATTTTACAGTCGGTCAAGGAATACGGCGCCGAGTATATTTGTATTACGGGTGGCGAGCCGCTTCTTCAAAAAGAAATCCACACACTTATCAACATTTTATGTGATCTGGGACACAAGGTATCGCTTGAAACAAGTGGTTCAAAGAGTATTGAAAATGTCGACCCGCGCGTAAAAATAATTCTTGACGTAAAAACTCCGGACAGCGGAGCCGAAAATAGTTTTTTAGCAAAAAATCTTGATTTCTCGAGTGAAAATACAGAATTTAAGTTTGTTATTTCGAGCGAAAAAGACTTCGACTGGGCAGAAAATTTTTGTCGTCAACATGATTTATTACAAAAATTTATGGTTTTATACAGTCCATCACACGGCCAAGTGACTGAACGCTGGTTGGCAGAAAGAATTTTGCATAAAAAATCAAAAGCAAGGTTGCATTTGCAGCTACATAAGTATATTTGGTTACCCACAACACGCGGAGTTTAGATTTCGCATTGAACATTAAAACATATAACAGTCGATGAATACGCCTGTTCTAACTAACACGTACTAGAGGGAGACCCATGACACCAAACCTGAATAACTCAGAAAATCTTTTTGTAGCTAACTTACAGCAAGTAAGCCTTGAAAAATTAGTAAAGAGCAAATTAGAAGTTCTTTTCCAACAGCAAAAAGAGGCTCAAGTTGAATTGAATGGGCTTTATAATATCGTATTGGAGCAAGTTGAGCGTCCATTAATCGAACTAGCTCTTAAGGCTTATAATGGTAACCAGGTTAAGACGGCTCTTATGTTAGGTATCAACCGTAACACTCTTAAGAAAAAAATCGACAACTACAAATTGAAGCCTAAGAAGGGCGCTCAAGCATTAGTAACTGATGCTATGGTTGCTCCGACTACTTCTTTAACTCAGTAGTCTAAAAATTCGCTTTTAATTTAAATGGGGTTTCAAAAACCCCATTTCTATTTTAAGCTATTTCAAACTATTCTAGTTTTCATTTTCATCTTTAACGAGGGGATCAGATAAGATGAGCCAAAAACTTCCACCTCAAAATCTTGAGGCCGAGTTTTCTGTTCTAGGCGGACTCATGCTAGAACGCGAGGCTTTCGATCAAGTCGCAGACTTAATCGAGGCGTCTGACTTTTATAAACCTTCGCATCAAATTATATATCGCACCATTGCCGAGCTTCATCAAAAAGCTGAACCAATCGATTTAGTGACCGTTACCAATTCACTTCAAACTAAAATGGAGCTTGATGTTATTGGCGGCCCTGAATATTTACTCTCTTTGTTAGATAAAGTTGTTTCAGCTGCGAATATTGATTCGCACGCAAAAATTATTCGTGAAAAATCACTCTTAAGACGTTTAATCCATACGTCGACAGGTCTTATTGAAAAAGCCTATGGATCTGAGTTCGCTGATGCTGAATCATTGATTGATTTTGCGGAAAGTGAAATTTTAAAAGTTGGCGATCAAAAAACTTCATCGGGCCTGATCGGTTCGATGGATATCGTTAAATCTTCAATCGAAAAAATTGAAGACCTCTACAAGCGAAAAGCTGACGTAACCGGAGTACCAACTGGCTTTACCGAATTAGATCGAATGACTTCGGGCCTCAGCGCAGGCGAATTAATTATTATCGCGGCCCGCCCATCAATGGGAAAAACCGCATTCAGTCTTAATTTAGCAACTCACATGGCATTACGAGCCAAAAAAACTGTGGCCTATTTCTCGGTCGAGATGGGTAAAGAATCTGTCATGATGCGTCTTCTAGCTGCCGAGGCAAAAATTTCGATGGGAGAAATTCGTAACGGTCGTATTCAAGATGCTTCTTGGCCAAAATTGATTCAAGCGGCCGGCGCAATCAGTGAGGCTCCATTATTTATTGATGATACCTCAGGTATTTCACCGTTTGAGATTCGTGCTCGTTGCCGACGGCTGAAGGCAACGCACGGACTTGATTGTATTATGATTGATTACTTGCAGTTGATGGATCTCAAACAAAAAGTTGAGTCACGCGAGCGCGCGGTTTCAGAAATTTCTAAAGCTTTAAAAGCAATCGCCAAAGAAATGCAGATACCAGTTATCGCATTAGCGCAGTTAAATCGTGGAGTAGAAGGTCGTTCTGACCGAAGACCGATGTTATCTGATTTACGTGAATCAGGATCAATCGAGCAAGATGCCGATGTGATTATGATGTTATATCGTGACGACTACTACGATAAGGACGATCCAGAAAAAGCCGGATCAGCCGAAGTTATTATTGGTAAACAAAGAAATGGACCGACCGGTACCGTGAAGCTTCGCTTCGATGCGAAGTTCAATAAATTCCGCGATGCTGATAATGAAATGGTTTCTCCGTTACCTCCGCCGCAAGCTCCACCGCCAATGCCTGGTGGTGGTTTCGGTAAACCACGAAATTTTGCGCCGGGAGCGCCTTAGCTAAGGGCGCCGAAGTTACCGTAACGAGCGAAGTAGTTTTTCTTCTTCGTTTTTAATCCAACCATAATAAGGTCCAACTTTAGCTACCTGTGATCTATCGCGGCAGCTAACATAACCAGGTGCGCCCGTAATTTTTGCGTCAACGGACCTAGATTTTTCATCGACGCCTACAGCTGAATTAACTCCAATAATTTTTAGTGCACCTTTGTATTTGATAAACTGCGGGCCACCAGAATCGCCTTGGCAGACAAAGTTTTTAGAATTCTTTTTTGTAAAATATCGATCTGCAAATTGATTGTATCCTTCGCCAACGACGGCCGTGCCTTTTCGAAGTTGTCCGGTTGAAGTGTCGTATCTACCTTTTTTATCTAAGTAGTCGACGCTACGGCCATATCCGTAAAAATAAACCGTCTGGCCGCTATAATCTGAATTGGCCTGGTCATCTAGTGTGGCGATTTCAAAACCCTTCGGCAAAGTTCCTTGAAATATGGCAATGGCCAAATCATGGTCCAGCTGCGGAGAATTTGCTATTTTCGATTGAGTATCAATTCTAATCTCTGGGTGTAATGCCTTATCGTAGTACTTTTCATTATGATAAATCCATTCAATAGGTGTCGAATTATACTGCGGATGCTTTACAAACGCATGCCCCGTTCGGCGAGTCGGTTCGCCGTAAAATTTAGTTCGTGTTTCGAAAACGATATTAAATGCGACGACTCCCGGAGTTGTCGCATCTGAAAAGCAATGCGCAGCCGTCAACACGGTGTTTGGTCCCATAGTCGTTCCGGTGCAGTAAGTGATTATTTGGTTATTTTTATCAAGTAGCTCGACGGCTACAACGCTTTTTGCGCCACTGTCTTTACGTTCTATAATTAATTCGCCATCGATGACGTTGCTTTCAGTTACATCCGCATTGCCGACTATTTTGTTTCGGTTTGAAGAACTTGGCCCGCAAGAAATGGTTCCTAAAATTAGCACGAAAGAAAGTAAAGTTTTTAGTTTCATTTTATTTTCCACGAATTTGACATTTACATTTATTTTCGAAGCACGAGAATTCAAGACCAACTTCACTGTAGCGAATTCCTAAAATTGCATCTTTTGATTTTTCAATCTCTAGTCTTTCGCCATTCGGCCCACTTTGTTCAGTCGTTTCTTTCTTCAAGACCAGGGCTCCCATTGTTAACGCGCCTTGAAGTCGTTTTGAAATTTCGCTTTTTGCAGCCGGGAAGTCATAAATACGATCGGGCATTCCGTCTTCGGCGCTGATCGAAAATAATCGGACTTGGTCTTTTAATTCTTCGCCAGGAATATGTTGAACGACAAGATTTTGGTTGTCGGCGGTTCGCAAATCATATTGCTCAAGGGTTAAAGAAGGTGAAGATAGGCTTACTTTTTTCTCGAAAATAGAAACGATATTGTTTTGATCGATGTTGTTTAGGTCGGAATTTGGAAAGCATTTATTAAATTCTGCCTTCCAATCGTTTGCAGACTTCAATTCAGCGGCCGGCGCTTCGCTTTGAGCAACGCTGGCGCCAGGCTGGTTTGGCTTGATCTCGGTAAAAGCGGTCATTGGGGCTGCGTCCGTAATAGGGTTCGGCTTTTCCTCTGGAAGATAGTTATTAACAAGCCATAGGGCGGCTACGATTGATAAAGTTAAAAATCCTAACGCGCCCTTTTGTCTATTTGTCATTGCATTGTCGCTGAAGATAAAACTTCTTTTAACATTTCTTGTTCAATCTGTTTTAGATTATATGCCTTTGGCACAAAGTCGTATGCGGGGCACTGAGCCGCTAAATCGTTTGCGGTCTTTGGGTATCCAAAGCGACCGGTCGTCGCTTCATTTGGGTTTGAAGAAAAACGATTGATAAAAAATCTTCGTTTCATTTCGGCCAAAGTCATTTCGCCAATTGAATCATTAATTTTTAATGAGCAAAACGAGCTGCTCGTATTTGCCGAGCGATCTTGAACCGCTTCATCTGCTGCAGAAAGGTTAATCGTTGGAAAAATCGACTTATACATTTTCAAGTTGTCTGTCGGGAATGCCTTTTCGCCGAACTTTGTGATCCCAGCTTTTAAGAAAGTTCTAGCTAATATTAATGCGTCTATAAATCGTTTATCTCGGCTTGGCGTTGAAAACTCATCAAATTTTCCGTATGTAAGGCAACGCTGGTCGCTAGGACGATTTTCATCTTTCATGAAATCACTGATATATGAACTTTGTTCAACTGATTTGCCTGCTGCGAAATCTGCGGCCAAATTTGATTTAAAAATGGCGGTTGTTTTCGAATTATCAATTCGTTGTTGAAAATCGGCACATGCATCATTCAATAGTCGCATGACGACTTCATTAATTGTTTCTTTGGCTTTTGCTTTAGCTTTTTGAGCAAGCGTTCTCCATTTATTGATTCCAACCGTGTGTTGTTCATCACTGTAGCCTGGAACTAAAAGTTCGGATTGCTTAAGGAATTCAGTTGGGCGCCAGTATCTAAATCCGGCGTAGCTTCCCGGTTTGTAAACATTGATTGTTTTTGTTTCGTCATCTTTATCTACTTCGGGCTCGAATACCCAAGCCGGATTCGGCCATGTATCGCGCTTCTGAATTTCAAATCCACTTTCACGGCCTACAGTCGAATTGTAATATAATCGCGGATTTCCAGTTCTAGAAATGTCAGTAATCGTCCATGAATGATGATTTTTCTTACTCGTAACGATGATCGTTCCAGCGCCGACGTCTTTGAATGGAATTGAATACGTATCTAAAGAAATTGAGCTAGATCCAGCCAAATCAAAAACCCAAGTTAAAAATCTTTTTAAGCGCGGCAGACCTTCCGGAGTTTTATCAAATCGAATGACCTGATTTGTAATCAGGTCTCGGCGCGGACTGACCGGGTTGACCATTGCAAAAGGTAATTTATTTTCATAAGCGAATATGATGCGATTCGTGTAAACCAAATCGGCGCAATCAACACGAATACCATAATATGGGTTTACTTCGCCGTTTGCTTTCTTTGGTGCTGAAAAAAACGTAACGCTTGAATTAATGCGAAGCCATTCTTTGTAGCTTTGCTCGTAAGCTTCGGACCATTGGTTTTCTTCAGTCCATACAGCGGCTTGAGACCACGCGCCGGTAACCATTAACATGATAAGTATTAAAGTCTGTTTATTCATATGTTCCTACGTTCTATATTTGTCTGCTTGTATAAACCTTCCAAAATCAGGACCCATGGCCTTAATCGCTATAAGCGTTCTATTAGATTTAAATATGTCAAACCGTCTCAAAACTAGACGATACGCCTAAACTTGTCGTCCGATCGTTAATCTATTTGTGTGTGGGTTAACCTTTTGTTTTGATGAGCTTGTCAGTATAAGAGTGATGTGACTTTCTCAGGATGAGGAGTCACTAATACGTTAGTCATCAAGCAAGCACGGAGGCGAGCATGGGACGAGTTCTAGAGAAATTTGCAACACACGCAAAGATCGATGTGGACACAATCGAAACCGAATTGTTTGCGGCTATTCGCGCGCTTGAAGTTGATCCTGAAAACATGACCGTTGAAGACTTACGCCAGTGTTTGCTGATTTATCTTGATGAAGTGTTCTACGGAATTAGCCCCGAAAAAACCCAGTAAAGACCGAATTACTTTCGAAGATCGTCTTTTAAAGTTTTCAGTTGCGCCATTGTTTTCTTAAAACGCTTATGTTCAATATCTTTTAGGGCCAGCGCTTTTTCAACCTCAGCGGTTGCCTTCTCAATTTGTTTCATATCTTTTAGAATACGAACCCTTAAAAGATAAAGCTGTGGATCATTCCCTTCGCTGTACGCAATTGCTTTGTCTGACAGGGCCAGCGCCGCTTCTAAGTTTTTATTCTTGTGTTGAAATCTGGCGTATTTTTCATAGTAAACATAAGTAGACGGATATTTCTTAATCAGAGACTCATAGAGGGCCTCTACCTTTTTTATTTCGCCGGCTTCGCGCAGATACGCAATCGCAATCAGCATTTCGCCCGGCCGGTTAACGCTTAACTTTCTTTTTGAAAGAAGCTGGACGCTTCGATCTAAGGTTTTTTTCTTATCTTCTTTAAGTTCAAGCAACTCTTGAAGATTAGCTTTAGTATAAAGCATTTCTTCTTTTTCAAAGCTTGCGGCCTCTCCGTATGTGCTTTCCGATAATAACTGCTTCACATTTACTTTAAGCAATTGTTCAATTCGATTTACTGTTTCTGATGCTTTAGACTTCATATCAGCTGAAAGTGGGCCCGCTTCTTTTTTATTCTCAATCAAAGTGGTTAGCCACCGAATCTGATCCCACTCAGATTCGGTCAAGGCGATGGCTTTTTCTAGCGTTTGTAGGTGGGCTTCTTTAGATTCTTTATTATCTTCAACGTTGTTTTCAGCACAGTTAACTTCTGCTGCCAGCTTGTACTTTCGATCTTCCGGTTTTTTAGAGATCGAAAGCCATTTTACCGCGTCCGTGCAATTCATCGAATTGTATTCGCGCATTCCCAGTTGAGACGCGGCCTCAAGGTCCCCTTGCGCCGCTTTGACTTGTAAACTTTGTGAGCTTGATTCTATTTTCTTAGTTTCGGCCGCCAAACTTTTTGCGAAAGTATTGGCTGGTTGAAAATCAAGCCAACGGTAGACCTCTTCGCCTTTTGCATTTAACAGAATATGTGTCGGAATCGCTTTGATGTGAAATTTTTCAGATAGTTCGAAGTTCTCTACAAGATCGCTGTTTACTTTCTTAAAATGAATCTTATTAAGCTCTTTAGCCACACTTGCCACCGGATAAGTTTCAGTCTGCATGCGGATACAGGCCGGACACCATGGCGCCGAAAATATTAACAACGTCGGTTTGCCATCAACGCTTTCAAGGCTAGTGACCTTTTCGAAATTGACCGCTAAGGGCTTTTTTTCAACCTGGCTAATTTGCGACGTGGCTAAATCGATCGAAGCCTGTTGCTGCTCGCAAACAGTTTTTTTATCATCGCAAACGTAAAAGCTAAGTTGTGCTTTTTTCGAATCTTTCGGGATTTTATAAATAAATGACTTTTCAGTCTTGGTGCTGGGTTTTGCGACGCTGCTTGATTCATCAAATTTAGCGCTGGCCGGTGCCTCTGTATTAAAGTGAAACCCACTCATGACGGTTAAGCGTATTTCATTTTTCGCAATTTTAGTTACCACTTTGCCATCCGTCAGGCGGGCGGCCAAACATAGCGTCGAGAATAAAGTTAATAGTATTGCGGTCGCTTTTTTCATTTTGTCTCCATCGTTAGACGATGGGAAAAGCTTAGCATCAGGTTTGGACAGTTTACTAGCCTTTGAAATAAAAAAAGCGAGGCATTGCTACCTCGCTTTCTTAAAACTATTGCAAATTTAGGGTACGCGCCTCGGGCTACGCGCCCCGATACTACGCGCGCTCGACTGCAACTTGAATTGGAGCTTCTACGCCCTCACCGTATTTAATTACAGCTTTGTGAGTTCCTAGAACTTTGATTGGCTCTTCAAGGTGAATATCTTTACGGTCTACAGAGAAACCAAGTTTTTCTAAACCCTTAGAGATATCAGTTGTCGTAACAGTTCCGAAAAGCTTGTCATTGTCGCCTGCATTTAATTTAAAGCTTACAGTTGTACCTTTAATTTTATTTAGCATTGCTTGACGCTCGCCCATTGCTTTTTTCTTTTTTGATTCAGCAACGCGCTTCAAATGGTTGTATTCATTTTCGCGGCTTTCAGTAGCTTCTAGAGCCAATTTTCTTGGGAAAAGCAAATTTCTTGCAAAGCCTTCAGAAACGTTCACTAGATCGCCGACTTTTCCTAAGTCTTTAACGTCTTTTTGTAAAATAACTTTCATATAATCCTCACTTTATTAATTAAACTAACTTTTTGCTTTTCTTCGCATGAGCCTTCGGAAGTCAGCCCAGTAATCAACAAGCCCCATGAAAACAATAAACGGTGCAAGTTGAAAGATAATTAGTAAATACGTAATCGCGCGCATAATGGCGCCAAAACGCATAAATCTCATCGTAAACTCAACGACGGCCAATCCTTGAAAAAAGAAGGCGACGCCGGCGACGATTAATAAATTAATACTAACCACTTTGATTAACTTTTGATCGAGATCGATGATCGAGAATAAAAGCGCGAATAACGAAACCCAAATAAAAACATCTGGAAGCCGAAACTCAAGCCAGCGAAGGCCTGAAGCTACTTTTTCTCTTTGTATCTGAAACATTCTTACGACTCTTGATTCGAGTAAAAACCCTAAAGCTAAAGCTCCAAATAAACTTGCAACAAAAAATCCCGGTAAATAGCGAACCAAAGTTGCTGCTTCGATTTTACTGTCCGGAAACGCTTTGTTTAAAGCTTCACGAGAAGGCTCAACTAATTGGAGAAGCATGTTCGAATCGGCTTGATTTTTTAAAACCAGTGCGTAACCGATCCAAGCAAATATAATCCCAGCTAATAATGAGATCATGCCTGCATGTCTCCAGCTGATTCCTCGTTTTTCCAATTCACTGTAAGAGCCTAAAGTCATCCAGATTGCTCCTAAGTAAACGGCGGCCTGAGAAACTTGATTATCTTTCGTTCCAACCAAGAATAAAGCTGCAACAAACACAATAAAGACCGACCAAAAAACTCGAGATCGAGCTGAAACAGAAAAAGCCCTTAAGAATGGAGCTCCAAAAAAAGAAAATAGAATAGACATAGCAACGCTGGCTAGTCCTAGCATCCAAACTCTTTTGTTATTTTTCTGTTCAACTAAGTTCATTGATCAATCCTGACAACGTTCGATTACATGTCTTCTTTATCGTATCTTTCAGAACGAGCTTGCATCGCCGCTTGACGACGTAGCTGCTGTTTAGCTTCACGTTCTTTTTCACGAGCTGCTGAATCAGATAAACCTTTTTTGAAGGCTTCAGCGTGCTTAGACATTGGTACGCGCTCATCAAGCTTGGTGTGCATAAAGCGTAAAACTTTATCGTTGATGCGCATTGTACGCTCTAACTCAGCTACGGCTTGTGGGTTTGCTTCGAAAATCGAGTGAAAGTACACAGCTTTTCGTAGTTTACCAATCGGCGTTGCTAGGTTTCTTTTTCCCCACGTTTCTAACGTGTGAATTGAACCTTTAAAGTTAGCAATTGTTGTTTTGTTTTTTTTGAAAAGCTCTTTTTGCTCTTCAGCTGATGAATCTGGGTGCATAAGGATAACAACCTCATACGGCCGCTTAAGATCGAGCTTCGCTTGTGCGCTAGCTTCCATAGATATTCCCTTCGGTTAAAGGCCCCTCCACAATTGGGGGACCAAGGATGACTTTTAATGTTTTATTGGTCTAACACCGAGTTGATAAGTGGACAAGCCCTGATTCAATCCCCTATGATTATAGCCTATGAAAATCGAGCTTGAAGTCCTTGATGGACCCCAGAAAGGTAAACGCATTCCACTTAAAAACGGACTGCAATTAGGTCGCTTAGCGGGCCCCCTTTCGTTCGAGGACGGCCAAATGGCCGATTTGCATGGAGTTTTGTCTTTTGATCAGAAAAAGCTTTGGTATATCGAATGCTTAGCTCCATCTAAGCTTCGGCTTGGTATAGAAGAAAAAGACCGTGCGCAGCTTCTAATGGGCCTGGTTTTTCACTTGGGACAAACCGGTTTCAAAGTCGTTGAGCGTCCACCTTTGGCCTTTGCAACGTGGGAAGACGGAGTCAAAGATTGGCTTCGAAATAACCCCGGTCGATTGGTGGCGCATGAACTTTTTTTCTTTCTGAATGCCGTCCGTTTGACCTTTACTCAGGGGCCTCAGTTTGAGGAGTTTTATACGCTCAGTTACGGGCCCCGAGAAATCGGCTTTAATAATTTAGATCTGAATATTAAAGATCCAACAGCGCCCCCCCGTGTTGCTAAGTTTTTTCAAATTGGCGATCAAGTATATATCGAAAACCTTTGTGGAGAAAAAGCTCTGATTAATGATAAAACTTTTGATCAACATCCCCTTTCAAACGGGGATCGACTAACAGTTGCATCGAATGTGATAGAATTGAGTTTATTAAAGTGAGCAATTCACCAAATCAATTTATTGAAAAGAAAACCGGAACTTTCAAGGCGTTCGATGGAACACCAATTTATTATGAGGTGCGCGGACAAGGTGAGCCGATTGTTTTTATTTACGGAATCGCCTGTCTGATGAATCACTGGCATTTACAAGTCGAACACTTTTCTAAAACTCATCAAGTCATCTTGTTTGATATCCGTGGTCACCATAAAAGCACTCCGGTGGTTAATACAAATAATTTTAAGTTCGAGCATCTTGCGTTTGATATAAAGGGTTTGTTAAGTCACCTCGAAATCAAGCAGGCGCACTTCGTCGGGCATAGTTTTGGTGTTCCTTATCTTATTAAAACTTACGAACAGTTTCCTGAGTTATTTAAATCGATGTCCTTTATTAATGGCTTTGCAAGAAACCCATTAAAAAAACTTTTTGGTCTTGAGTTCGTAGAGCCTTTATTTCATTTCATGCGAGAACAGCATCGAAAGTCACCTGACCTTTGGAATAATTTATGGCGTGGGCTGATCGATAACCCAATTGCTTTTCAGTTTGCAGCCTTGGCGGGTGGTTTTAATATTCGCCTGACGCAGTTTAAAGATATCGAAATGTATGGCCGAGGAGTTTCGCGTTTAGAGCTTGTTTATTTTTTCGAAATATTTGAACAGCTTTTACAGTTTGACGCCCGCGAAGTACTTCCGCAAATTGATTGTCCTACTTTGATAATTACTGGCGACAAAGACATGCTAACGCCAACTTCTTATCAAAAAGAAATGCATGATAATATAAAAAATTCTGAGTACCTTTTGATACCGTATGGCTCGCATTGCTGTCAGTTGGATATGCCAGATTTTTTGAACCTCAAATTGCGCGAATTCATTGTAAAAAACAGTTAACGGTTTTCGTTTTAAAGAAAAAACCCGCAATTGCTGCGGGTTTTTTCTGATTTAAATTTGTAGCTCTTAAATTATCTTCTAAAAGCAACTTTAGTAATTTTCCATCCGCCTTTTTCAACTGATCCATCCGACTTAAAGACAAGCTTTGCGCTGTCGCCCGCGATGATCGCCGAAAACATGTCGTCATTGTGACCACTTAAAACCTGCACGGTGCTTCCGGCCGCATCAAAAATTGTCAGCGTGTCGTAGTTTCCTTCGGTCTCAAATTTTTCGAAGTAAAGAGCCATTTCTTTTGCTCCTTCAAATCTCACATCAACTGTTTGGTCAGTATCTTTTAAGTACGGCATTGCCGATGCATGATTCATCGGTGCCGTTTCCCAATTCACTGGATCATTCATATCTGGCGGAGGCGTTGTATTTGTTAATGCATTGTATGCATTCAATAAGCCGCCCGTTCTTGTTTTGTTTCTTAAACCCATGATTGGACGGGCTGTCTGCATTAATCTTTGCTTCACCTCAAGAGCCGTTAATAGTGGTTCGTTGGCCCAAATTAAAGCCGCGACGCCCGACACATGTGGGGTGGCCATCGAAGTTCCAGACCAAGAATCATAAGCTCCACCAGTTGAAGAATAAATGTTTACGCCCGGGGCGCCTAGATGAACTGATCTTTTTCCGTAATTTGAAAAGTCAGCCATTTCTCCTTTATTATTAATTGCTGCAACAGCAAGTATGTTTTCAACCTCGAAAGAGGCCGGGTAGGCTGGCATCTGATCGTTATTTGAAGCGCTATTTCCTGCGGCTGCGATGAAAATTGTTCCGGCTTTATTTGAGGCATCAATAACATCGAACAATGTTTGAGAAAATTCACCACCGCCCCAAGAATTACTTAATACTTTGGCCCCCATTCGCGTAGCGTAATCAATCGCTTTAATTGCGTCTTCCAGCGTTCCTGATCCGTTTGCATCAAGAAATTTAACGGCCATTAATTCTACATCCCACGCAACTCCTACGATACCTTTTTCATCGTTGCCTTTGGCGCCGATCGTACCCGCGCAATGTGAGCCGTGCCCTTGATCATCGCTTGCATTCCCAGAATTTGTAATCGCGTTGTATCCGTGGATATCATCAACAACACCATTATTATCGTCATCAATTCCGGCTGTACCTTTTGCTTCAGCTTCGTTCGTCCATAAATTATCAATCAAATCTGGATGATTGAAATCGATACCTGTATCGATCACAGCAACTAAAACTTTTTTTGAGCCCGTTTGAATGTCCCAGGCTTTTTCCACATCAATATCCACACCGGTCAAGCCAACGCCGCCTTCAGAATCAAGTTGTCCGATATTTTTTAAACCCCATAGTTGACCTAATAGTGGGTCATTTGGTGTCTTATTAATTCGGTAAATAAAATTGGGCTCAACAACTTCAACTAATTCATTCGAAGCTAAGCTTTTAATTGCTGAATGAGTTGTTTCAAAAACTGGTTTTTTAACAACGATGATATTAAGAGCTGGAATCGTTGATTTAATAGAAACTCTTAGTTGTTGAGAAAGCGAGCTCATGCTCAGCTTATTAACATTCTTTTTTAATCGAACAACGTATTCACCAGGAACCGCTTCGGCCGTGTGTTTGGCGGCATAGGCTTGGGTTGCGAAGACAGTTATTAGTAAGGTCGCGATTTGTATACCGATAGCTCTAGACAACATTTTATTTCCCTTCCGTGAGAAAATTAATAAGTTGTTTAAAGCGTATCAACACCGACAGAAGCCTAGCAAAAATTATTACGGTACCAACTTGAAACTAGACGTTGGGCTATTGGTCGCGAAGGAAAGCCAGAATCTACTTAGCTTTTTTCGAATTTGAAAAAATGGGTTCTTCAAAATCAAAAGAAAGTTGGTTGGGGAACGAAACTATCTTTTGAGGATTGTCTTGAATAATTTTTTTCTCGCTCGGCGTAAGAACATCGACCCCTGATGATTGCTTAATTAGATATTTTAGAAAAGCTTCCTTTGCAGAATCTGATGCATTTTGATTAAAGCCCATGTCTTTCATCAACTCGCTTATCTTTTTCATCTGAACTCCTTAAAGAACGTATTCGTTCTTATCGTCATTTCGAGGTGCAGAATTAAGATGAAAGTCGAGTTGTTGTAAAGTTTTGAGTGAATCAAGATGTTGTCTTATTTTAAGACGACATACCGCAAAGCGCATGGTTAAGCGCTTACCAACAGAGAATTTTATTCTAGATATGCGTTTTGCTTATGTGTGTTCGCGTTAGAATTGATCGACTCGATTAAGCACAAAGCTTCCAATTGTTTTCGTTGTGCCGTTTTGAAGTCGCTCATAAAAATATCCCGCAAGCTGATTCGTTTCAGTTTTATAAACTTGGTAGAAACTGCTGGCGCTGCCAAGGTTTAAAATTAGACCCGAGCTTTCAGGCATTACAAAGCCTAATTTATCAGTTTCTGAATGATGAACATTTTTTCTTCCATTTTGTATGGTCTGAATTTTTACGTTCGCTTTTTCTTGATTTCCAGTGATATCGAAAATTAAAGTAGAAAAAGGGGCGCCGTCGATAGCCATCAAGCGCCCACGATACGAACCAAAGATGCTTTGAAACTGCGAGAGCTCTCCTGGCTTAGAGGCCTTCAGTGCGCTACTTAAGTCTTTGATCTCAACATTTTTTAGAATACTTTTTACTTCTTTTGAACTTTGCGCGTTGACCAGCATCCACTCGAAAGACTTCATTTTCTTTTGATTGGCCAGGTACGTTTCTAATTTCTTTTCGTCGCGTTCTGCCGGCAGCCTTGCTGGCTTCGGTTTTTCTATTGCAACTTCAGGCGGAGCCTTTGTTTCTTCGGCTTTTTGCTCTTTTATTTTCAAAAATGCTTCTTGATTTTGAATTCGCAAACCTAAGTCGACTAGAAACACATTAAGAATTTGCGCAAGCAACTCTTCGGTTTTTTGCGTTTCAGCTGTATTTAAAATGTTTTGAAGTTTGGTACGGGCGTTTGCCACATCATTGTTAGCGAATTCTGCGGCTGTTCTGCCTTTTAGTAACGACTGATATGCTTCTGATTCTTGAAACTTCTGTTCGCCATGATTGC
Source organism: Bdellovibrio sp. (assembly GCA_043760925.1). Classification (GTDB taxonomy): domain Bacteria; phylum Bdellovibrionota; class Bdellovibrionia; order Bdellovibrionales; family Bdellovibrionaceae; genus Pseudobdellovibrio. The sequence goes on from JAYUOK010000075.1 coordinate 122,620, forward strand.
GGCCGAACATGAACGAAGCGACTACTAAACTAAGGACGCCGAAAATTTTAAAAAAATCTTTCATCCTACTATCTTAGCTGATTTGCCTCTTTTATCAACGAAGGGATCAATTGTAGATTTAATTTGGCCGTCTTAATTTTTTGAATAGCCTGCGTCTGGGTTAGTCTTCCTTCGCTAAGCTTCTGACATAAGGCTAGTTCAAGGTCGTCGGTGCGGCTGAATACACTTTTATGCTGCGGCCATAAATTATCGATTGAATTTGCGCCACCCATGCAAAGCGGAATGAAGTGATCGATTTTGAATTGATCGCGGTTAGATGAATCGATAACAAAATTAAACTTTTTCATATACTTCATGATGACGACCCACTTTAGATTTGAATCAACATCGCGCTCGCAATAAGGAATGCGAGATGCGTAACGATACCGATCGGGGGTTGTGCATACTGCGCCCGGAGTTAGCTCTGCGTCTGGTTGTTTCGGATAATTCGGAGTTGCAAATACAACGGTCGAAAAGAATGTGATCGATAGTGCTGCTAGCATATAAGAATTGGAATTCGACACTTTTAACCCCCACTTACTGATTGCGATCTTATCAGTAAGTGGGGTCAGACGCTTTGAAAGTTTAATATCTTAGAAAAAAGTTAGAACCGTCTAATTAGTTTACATTACTTTATTACAAAATCTTTATGGCAACCTAGGCTAAGTCGCCACCTTTGACTTCTTCTTTTTTAGCTATGTTGGCACGTAAAAATTCTCGGTTCATTTTCGCGATATTGGTCAGAGAAATGTCTTTTGGACATGACGCTGAACAAGCTCCGGTTGTTGTACAGGCCCCGAATCCTTCGGCATCCATTTGTGCGACCATGTCTAATGTTCGCTGATCTCGTTCGACTTGTCCCTGTGGAAGATGCGCTAAGTGAGAAATCTTCGCGCTTGTGAACAGTGCGGCTGAAGCATTTTTACATGAGGCAACGCAGGCTCCGCATCCAATACAGGTCGCAGATAAAAATGCTTCGTCTGCATCTGTTTTCGGGATTAAAACACTATTTGCGTCTCGTGCTCCGCCGGTGTTAACCGAAATGTAGCCGCCGGCCCGAATAATACGATCGAAGGCCGATCGGTTCGTCATTAGATCGCGAACAATCGGGAACGCAGATGAACGCCAAGGTTCAATCACAAGCTCTTGTCCGTCTTCGAATTGTCGCATGTGCAGTTGGCATACGGTCGTGCTTTTTTGCGGGCCGTGAGCGTTGCCGTTAATCATAAAACCACAGCTTCCGCAAATTCCTTCGCGGCAGTCGTGATCAAAAACGATTGGTTGTTCGCTGCGCATAATTAAATCTTCATTAACCGTGTCTAGCATTTCTAAAAACGATGCGTCCGGAGAAACATTTTTTGCTAAATAGGTTACAAAGTCGCCTTTGTCTTGCGCGCTTTTTTGTCGCCAAACTTTTAAAGTTAAATTAATTGGTTTTTTGGTTTCCATCACTGCCTCTATTTGTAAGATCGTGTTGCAAGTTTTACGTTTTCGAATTTTAAATCTTCAGTATGCCGGGTTTGCGCCTTATCCGGTGATCCGCCCCATTCCCAAGCGGCCACATGACAATAGTTTTCATCGTCACGTTTTGCTTCGCCCTCGACTTGGTGTTCTTCACGGAAATGGCCACCGCAAGATTCTTCCCGAGTTAAAGCGTCTCGGCACATCAGCTCTCCAAGTTCGATGAAGTCTGAAACTCGGCCCGCTTTTTCTAATTCAGGATTAATTTCGTTGGCTGAACCTGGAATGCGAACTTCGCCCCAGAAGTTTTCACGAATTTTTTTAATCTGCGTGATCGCTTCCGTTAACCCTTCTTTGCTTCGAGACATTCCGCACTTTTCCCACATCACGTTGCCAAGTTCTTTGTGAAGGCTATCAACGGTTCGATTGCCTTGAATTTTCATCATTTTATCTACGTTATTTTTTACATCGTTTTCTATGCCTTTGAATGCATCGCCGGTGGTCTTTACTTCACCTAACTTCGTGTTCGCAATGTAGTCTCCGACTGTATACGGAAGTACGAAGTAACCATCTGCTAGGCCTTGCATCAGCGCCGAGGCGCCCAAGCGATTCGCGCCATGATCAGAAAAATTAGCTTCTCCTGCGACAAATAATCCAGGAACTGTGCTCATTAGATTATAATCAACCCATAATCCACCCATCGTATAGTGTGGTGCCGGGAAGATTTTCATTGGCATTTTATATGGGTTTTCGCCTGAAATCTTATCGTACATTTGAAATAAATTTCCGTAGCGCTCAGCGATTCGATCTTCACCTAAACGTTTGATGCTATCTTTAAAGTCTAAGTAAACGGCTGTGTCGCCCATTGCGCCGAAACCTTCATCGACGCGAAATTTTGCTTGGCGAGATGCCACGTCTCGAGGAGCTAAGTTTCCGTAGCTTGGGTAAATCCGCTCTAAAAAGTAATCTCGCTCATTCTCTGGAATGTCTTGCGGAAACCGTTTGTCATTTTTCTTAGAAGAAACCCAAATTCGACCGTCGTTACGTAAAGACTCAGACATCAGCGTTAGCTTCGATTGATTTTCGCCGTGCACGGGAATGCATGTCGGGTGAATTTGCGTGTAGCAAGGGTTTGCAAAATAAGATCCGCGCTTATGCGCCTTCCAAGTTGCAGTCACTGCCGACGCCATTGCGTTTGTAGAAAGATAGAATACATTGGAATATCCGCCTGTTGCCAATACGACAACATCTGCCTCGTGAGATTCAAGCTCGCCGTTAAAAAGATTTCGAACGACGATTCCGCGCGCTTTGCCATCGACGATGACTAAATCAAGCATCTCGCGACGAGTGCGCAACTCAACCGTTCCTAAATCAACTTGTCTCATCATCGACGAATAGGCGCCTAGTAAAAGTTGTTGACCCGTTTGTCCGCGCGCATAGAAAGTTCTTGAAACTTGAGCGCCTCCGAATGAGCGGTTTGAAAGTAATCCGCCGTACTCGCGCGCTAATGGAACACCTTGCGCAACGGCTTGGTCAATAATGTTCACTGAAGACTCTGCTAAACGATAAACGTTTGCTTCACGAGCGCGGAAATCTCCGCCCTTTACGGTGTCGTAAAAAAGTCGATAAATTGAATCGCCATCATTCTGATAATTTTTTGCTGCATTGATTCCGCCTTGTGCTGCAACCGAGTGCGCGCGCCGCGGAGACTCGTGTGTGCAAAAAGCTTTAACTTTGTAGCCAAGCTCGCCAAGCGTTGCTGCGGCCGATGCGCCCGCCAATCCCGTCCCAACTACGATGATTGAATGCTTTCGTTTGTTCGCTGGGTTCACAAGCTTCATGTTGAATTTGTGGTTCGTCCATTTCGTTTCAACCGGCCCGCTTGGTGTTTTGCTATCTAGTATAATTGACATCATGTTCTCCGATAAATTCTTACTTTTGGTAGATCAAGTAGACGTAAAGTGGTTGAGATAAAAAACCAGCAACAACGATAATTGCGTAACCCCAGGCAAATTTCTTAATTGGGCTCATATATTTTTTTTCTAGTATTCCAAAAGATTGAAATACCGACCGCGCCCCATGGCTAAGATGAAAAAATAATAAGACCAAACTGATTATATACCCAAACACATACATTGGGATTTGAAAAACTTCCAGAACTAGACGGTGCAGATCGCGCATTACGATTCCGTCGACTGTTGTTTCGTAATACGTTCCGTATTTAAAAGTGATTAGGTGGATAATGATAAACGCTAAAATGATCGTGCCTTGAACGCCCATAAAAGTTGAGGCAAATGATGGCCCTTTTTCTCCGTTCGGCTTGACCGCATACCTTGAGCCCCGCGCATTTCGATTTTTGGCCGTTAGCGAAATTGCGCAAATAACGTGAACGATCAGCGCCAATACGAGGACGCTTTCGGCTGAGTACAATAAAAGTTTATTGGAAGTTAACAGGTGCGCGTATTGGTTGTATGCATCCGGGCTAAAGATGATCAGCATATTGGCCAGCATGTGGGTCAGTATAAATCCAACCCAAACAAGTCCGGTGAGGCCCATTAAGTACTTACGCCCGACGGTCGACTTCAAAAACTCCAGCATATTGAATTCCTTCGATGTTTAACTAAGATCATTTGATTTTCATTTAATAATTACTCTTCGCTTTGAAGAATGTCACTTTGGCATGCTGTGTTTTGCAACACGTTAATTATAAAATAGATTCATGTTATCAATCACTTAAGTTAAAACAAAAAGACTCGACTTTGGTTTATAAAATGTGAGGTTTTATGAAGATTTTCGTCTGCATCAAACAAGTTCCCGACACTGAAACAAAAATAAAGATTTTACCCGATCAATCGGGGATTGATCCAGCCGGAATCAAATGGGTGATGAACCCTTATGACGAATATGCGGTTGAGGAAGCCATTAAATTTAGAGAAAAAAATCCAACTGCTCAAGTCTGGGCGATTACAAGCGGGCCAAAAGTACGCGCGGTTGAGGCTTTAAGAACAGCGTTGGCTATGGGTGCCGATGAAGCAATCGTTGTGAATTCTCCGGAACAGCTAGACGCCTACTCAACTGCCAAGGCACTTGCTGCTGCAATTAAGGCAGAGGGTGGGGCTCATTTAGTATTTTCTGGAAAATTAGCAATCGATACCAATCAATCTTCTGTGCCACAAATGGTTGCCGAGTTTTTAGAAATTCCACACACAAGCGTGGTTTCGAAACTAACCGCAACAGCTGAAAACGTGACGGCCGAGCGCGATGTCGAAGGCGGATCAAAAGAAGTTGTACAAATGATTGCTCCGGCATTGATTGCTGCGAACAAAGGTTTAAACATGCCTCGATATGCAAGTTTACCGGGTATCATGAAAGCAAAAAAGAAAACAATTAAGGAAGTTGAGTTTTCAAGCTTAGGAATTGCGCCAACCGAACAAAAAGTAAAATACGTTGGCTTTTCGTTACCTACTGACAAGCCTGCGGTCAAAATGTTAACCGGCGACGCTTCTTCACAAGCAACACAGTTAATTTCTTTATTAAGAGATGAAGCAAAAATACTTTAATAATTTAAGAGGTCTTTATGTCTAAGATTTTAGTTTTTACTGAATTTCAAAATGGTCAACTTAAGCGAAGCTCGCAAGAACTTCTTCAATTCGCTGCAAAATCAGGCGGCTCTGTTGTTGCTTTAGCATTCGGCGCGCAAGCGGCGGCCGCAGCAGCCCAAGCTGGCCACCACGGGGCTTCAGAAGTGCTTTTTTCAAAAGACTCTGCGTTTGATTCTTATAATCCTGAACTTTTTTCTGCGGCAACGGCTGAAGCGATTCAAAAGGTTTCGGCAACTACGGTTTTAGCTTCAGCATCTTCGACTGCAAAAGATTTATTCCCTCGAGTTGCAGCTAAAATTGGTGCGGGTGTCGTTTCTGATGGAACCGAGATCACGATGTCAGGCGATGATATCAAGGTAAAAAAACCAATGTATGCGGGAAAGTGTTTTGCGACTGCTCAGTTTGAAAATGCGACTGTGAAAATTGTTTTAATGCGCGCCAATCAGTTGCCCGTTGCGGCTGCTGATACTTCAAAGTCGGCGACATTAACTGAACACACATTCGCAAAACCGAATTTAAAAACTTTAATTAAAGAAATCGTTAAAGGTACCTCTGAAAAGCTTGATTTAACCGAAGCAAATATCGTTGTTTCAGGTGGTCGCGGTCTTAAAGAAGCGGGCGGCTTCAAAATTCTTAACGACCTTGCCGATGTTTTAGGTGCAACCGTGGGTGCGTCACGTGCGGTAGTCGATGCTGGCTGGGTCGGGCACTCGATGCAAGTTGGCCAAACTGGAAAAACCGTTGCGCCCTCTTTGTATATCGCAGTTGGAATTTCAGGTGCCATTCAACACTTAGCGGGCATGAGCGGTAGTAAAGTAATTGTTGCCATCAATAGCGATGCAAATGCTCCGATTTTTCAAAAAGCAACTTACGGAATCGTGGGAGACGCTTTTGAAATTGTGCCGAAGTTAACTGAAGAATTTAAAAAAGCTCTTCAGCATTAATTCATGAATCTATCTTTTAACAAAATCCGGGGGTTCGCTCTTGGATTTTTGATTTTAATTATCTACCGATCGCTTTCCGTTACATGGAAGATTTCAATTTTTAACGACAAAGACTTAGAGACAAGTTTAAAAAATAAAAAAACATTTATTTTAGCCCATTTTCACGGGGATGAGCTTGCACTTGTTGGGTTAACTCCTAGTTATAGAATTGCGACGATGACATCGACCAGTAAAGACGGTGAACTTATGGATGCCGTTTTAAAACTGATGGGTGGAAAAACTTCGCGTGGATCTTCCACGCGCGGCGGTGTTTCGGCCTTGAAGGGTTTGATTACTCTTTGCAAGCAAGGTTGGAACTCGAGTGTTGCGGTCGACGGTCCGAAAGGGCCTCTGCATGAAGTTAAACCCGGTATCCTAGAATTATCTCGGCTACTTAATTCAGAAATTTACTCGGGCGGCGTTTACTGTGATCGCGCATGGCACTTCCCGAAATCATGGAATAAGACTTATTTACCTAAACCGTTTGCGAAGATTCAGGTTGTTTGGCTAGGTCCATTTGGTCCCATTACTAAACAGGATGATCCGCGCTCACCAGAATTGGCAAAAGCCCTACAAAATCAACTCTTTGCCGCGCGACAGCATGCGGCCAATTTGTTTGGCGCAGCCAACCCCCAAGGGTAGCATTAAATATGAACAATTCAGCAAAGGAAAAGCAGCTATGAAATGGATTTTAATTCCTGTTCTTTTGGCCTCGTCATTGGCTTGGTCCCAGGCAAAGCCTGCCGATGTGGTCGCCACAGTTGGAACAAAGAAAATCACATTGGATGAGTTTAATCGAAAATATAAAGAAGTTACTTCGCAAGTTTTAGTAAACCCTCCCACCAAAAAGTTATTTCTTGAGGACCTTGTTCGATATGAAGTTGGCGTTCAAGAGGCTCGCAAACGCGGAATTGAAAAAGATCCTGTGGTGCAAGATCGAATGAATCAAGAGCTTTACAAAGCAATGCTTGAAAAAGAATTAGGCGCGAAGGTTCAAGAAAATAAAGTAAGCGATGCCGAAATGAAGGCTTGGTATGCGAATAACCCACAAATTCGAATTTCAGATATTCTTATTGATGTTAAAACGGGCGCAACACCTGAACAACGCGCAGAAGCTAAAAAACGTGCGAATGAAATTCTAGACGAAGTAAAAAAATCAAAACGTCCCTTTGAAGAGCTAGTTCGCCTTTATTCAGACGACTCAACTACAAAAAATTTGGGTGGAGACATCGGTTGGCAATCAAGAATTTCATTAATCCAGCCGTACTATGCTGCAGCCTTAGCGCTTAAAGTTGGTGAAATTTCAAATGTCGTTGAAACGCCGTTCGGTTTTCATATTATCAAATTAACGGGGCGCAGAAGCTATGAAGAAGCTACTAAGCGTGAAATCCGCATGGCCGTATTTGATGAAAAACGTCGCGTTGTTTTCGACAATTTTTTTAATAACGTAAAGAAGCAATACCAGATTAATGTTAATTCAAAATTGGTCGAATAATTTAATTCGATTTATTTTAAGTCTTAAAAGCCTCGCCCTTGCGGGGTTTTTTGTTTTTACAATCGTAACTTTGCCGGGTTGCGACTATTTCTCGAATCGAATTTTATCTCAGACCGTCGTTTCGGTAGGCGAGCATAAACTGACGACCCAAGACTTATCGAAGGCCCTTGCGGCAAAATTGAAGAATCTTGATGCGTTGTCAGCAAAAGATCCCCAGGTCATTCGAAGGTTCAAAGATAAAATTGTAAGTGATTTCGTCGTTGAATCATTAATGCTGCTTTGGTTTAAAGAAAAAAAGTTAGTGATTTCAAGTAACGACGTTGATGCTTTATTAAAAAATCTTATTGGTAATTATCCAGACGATGCTAGTTTTCGCGAAGCACTTAGCGAAGAAGGCATTACATATGCTCAGTGGGAAAAAAAGATCGAAACTAGTTTAAAGCGAAAAGTTATTTTTGATCAGCTAATCAAAGATTCGGCCCCGCCCAGCGAGATCGAACTAGAGTCTCATTACCAAAGCAATAAAACGCGGTATCAGCTGCATGAGGCTGTCTTGCTATCCCATATTCTAGTTGCCGATGAGAATCAGGCCGAAATTGTGAAAAAACTATCGAAATCACAAAAGTTCCCAGATCTTGTGAAAAAGTTTTCGATGAGTACAGATGCAAAGTTTGGTGGGCAGTTCGGCTGGGTAGATCGTGATTCACAAACTGATTTCGAGCGGGCGTTTAAAGCGCGTATCGGCGAAATTTTACCTCCGATAAAATTATCAGACGGATACCATATTTTCAAAGTAGACCAGAAGCGTTCTCAACGCATCCGCCAATACCCCGAGGTAAAAGACCAAGTTCGTTCTGAGGTCTTAGCGTTGCGCGAAACAGCCCGTTTTTCAGCTTGGCTCGATGAGCAAATCAAGAGATACAAAGTCTACAAGAACAGCGTAATCCTTGATAGTATTTACGTGGAAACCCGGTAATTTTGAACCGAACAAAAAAGGGCCGTTTAATGAACAATTATAATTTATTTTTATTATCGTTTTTATTTTTACTTTCAACCGCAGCGCCTGGATTGGCGCAAGCCAAAGAAGTTGTTGATAAGATTCTCGTTATCGTAAATTCTGAAATTGTTTTGCGTTCTGACCTTAAAAAATTGCAAACACGAATCGGCCGCGAAGGCTCAATTGATGAAACTTTGCTTTTGGGTGAAGGGCTTGCCTCGATAAAAAACAATGAAAAGGCTCAGCTTGAGTTTTTAATTCGCGAAAAACTAGTCGAGTCAGAAATCAAAAGACAAAATCTATCCGTAACCGATGAGCGTGTCGAAACTGAACTAAACGAGATGGCCCGCAAAAACCAGCTGACTCGCCCTGAGTTTGCAAAAATTCTAGCAAAACAAGGCTATCAAATAGTAGACTACAAAGAAGTTCTAAAAAATCGGATTGAGCGTCAGGCTTTTTTCGAGAGTGAGATTGTTTCTAAGCTTCGCATTACAGACGAAGATGCCTATGGTGAATACCAAGCAAAAAATCCTGGAAGTAAGCCAAATGTAAATGAATTTAAAATTGCACAAATATTCTTTTCACCAAAGCGTGGCGGGGGCACAGAGGCCTTAGCGCGAGCGCAGGCGACTTTAGCTCGCATTCGAGACGGCGAAAGCTTTGAGGACTTAGCTAATAAGTTTGATGAAACACCGGGCGCAAATAAAGATGGCTATATGGGCGCGTTTCGCGCGGGTGAGTTTTTACCAGAGATTGAGCGCGCAATTACAAATCTAAGCCCAAATGCGGTTTCTGAAATTGTAAAAAGCCCGGCCGGCTTTCATATCGTGAAAGTTATTTCTAAAAAAACCATTCTTGACCCCGAGTTTATCAAAGTAAAAGAAATGATTAAGGCTTCGCTTGTCGAAAAAAACTTTCAGCGGCAGTTAAAGAATTGGTTTGAATCTAAAAAGCAAGATGCCTACATTAAAATCCAAAACACTTCGGTTTAAAAAGATTGCCATTACAACCGGCGACCCAAATGGCGTAGGCTTCGAAGTCACTGCCAAGGCGCTTGCTCAAGTTAAGCCAAATAAAAACCAGATCTTCCTTCTGTTCCGCGATCATAAACAAGAAAAAACGCAATCTCGTTATTTTAAGCTTCTTGATCGGCAATGGAATAGAGTTACATTTTTTAGTGTTGAAACTGCGCTTAATTTTATAAATTCACTCGATAAGAAAGATCGCAACCAAAATAATTTTTTGGTTGATCTGTCTTTGCAAACTAACGCCGCCGAATGGGTGACAGCTGCTGCCGAGCTATGCTTACAGAAAAACCTTCAAGGGCTTGTCACGGGTCCTTTATCAAAGACCCTCATTCGACGTTCGGGCCGGAAAGAGCTTGGCCACACCGGAATATTTAGAGCGATGTGTCCCAAATCGACAATGCATATGGCCTTCTTAGGAAAAGATTTTCACGTCTTGCTCGCGACCGATCACGTTCCATTTTCTAAAATTGAATCAACTCTAAACAAAAAAAGTTTGGTTTCAGTTTTTAAAGCAGCAAACCAATTGAAGCTTGTGCTGAATTCAAAAAAAGATGTCGCCGTTCTTGGCTTGAACCCACACGCCGGCGAAGCCGGTCTGATGGGTCATTTTGAAAGAAAGCTCCTAAGTAAACTGCCTCGCGGCTTTTCAGGGCCACTTGTGCCGGACGCAGCTTTCTTAAAAAAGAATTGGCAAAAGTATTCGCTTTACATCTGCCTTTACCATGATCAGGGACTTATCCCATTCAAAATGCATCACGGGCAAGACGCTGGAGTTCACATCACGCTAGGGCTTCCTTTCGTTAGAACCAGTGTTGATCACGGAACTGCGTTCGATATTTATAACAAAAATCTAGCAAATCCGAACTCAATGTTAGATGCTATTAACCTAAATTTAAAACTAATACACAGTGGGGTTTAACCATGTTTAGTCCGGTCATTTTTCGAGAGTACGATATTCGCGGTGTTTACAACGAACAGTTCGATTTGGATTTCGCCTATAATTTGGGGCTGTCATTTGCATCTTACGTTACAAAGAAAACTCCAAAAAAAAACTTACGCGTTTCAATCGGTTACGACGCCCGAAGCTCTTCGCCTGCAATCACCGACAAGCTTGCGCAGGGAATGAAAGAGTCCGGCCTTGAAGTTTTAATTCTGGGTTTAGTAACGACGCCGGTTTGTTATTTCTCGACCTTCCAGTTAGATCTTGATGGCGCCATCATGGTGACGGGAAGTCATAATCCGCCCGAGTATAATGGTTTCAAAATTTCTTTAGGTAAAACCACAATTTTCGGTGAAGAAATTCAGGCCCTAAAAATAATTATGGAAGCAAAAGATTACGTTAAGGGTGCCGCGACGGGCTCAGTAAAAAATTATGATGTTTTGCCTGAGTACCTTGCTCGGTACAAAAAAGAATTTAACGAAATCAAAGGCATCAAAGTTGTTTTAGATTCTGGTAACGGCGCAGGCGGAAGCGTGATCCGAAAACTTTACAATACAGTCGGTCTTTATCCAGAAATTCTTTTCGAAGAACCAGACGGAAATTTTCCGAACCATCACCCAGACCCAACTGTAGAACACAATCTTGTGGACCTAAAAAATAAAGTTTTAGAAACCGGCGCCATCTGCGGAATTGGTTTTGATGGCGACGCAGATCGTATCGGCGTAGTCGACCACACTGGCAAAATGATTTATGGCGATGAGCTCATGACTATTTATGCCCGCGATATCTTGAAAACCAGCAAAGGTGCAAAAATTATCGGTGATGTGAAGTGTTCTGATCGCATGTACCAAGACATTGCAAAATGTGGTGGTGAACCAATTATGTGGAAAACCGGTCACAGCCTAGTAAAAGAAAAAATTAAATACGAAAAAGCTCCGTTCGGCGGAGAGATGAGCGGTCATATATTTTTCGCTGATCGAAATTATGGCTATGATGATGCGCCTTACGCTGGACTTCGCCTTTGTGAAATTTTAGCGAAGACTGGGAAGACAATTCCGCAATTACTTGAGGGGTTGCCTTCTGCATTCAATACGCCTGAAATTCGAATCGACACTACGGAAGAGAAAAAGGTTCTTATCGTTGAAAAGGTTAAAGAGAAATTCTCTGCTTCAACGGATAAATCAATTACGGTTAATTTAATCGATGGGATTCGTATAAGTTTCGCAGACGGGTGGGCTTTAGCTCGTTCTTCAAATACACAGCCCGTCCTAGTCGTTCGATTTGAATCAACAACGGCAGCGGGGCTTGAGCGCATTCAAGACTCTGTTATGAGTGTTGTTAATAAGTATTTATAAAAGAAATTCTCCTAAAAATAAAAAAGCCGACATTTCTGCCGGCTTTCATATCTAAGTAGTTGTTTGACTTCTAAAATTAGAAACCGAAACGTGCTCCTGGAATTTTGATGAACGCTACTAGGAACGCTAAGATTACTAAAGACTCGATAAGAGCTAAAGATAAAATTAGTGGAGTGAATAACTTGTCGCCAGCTGCTGGATTACGAGCGATACCTTCTAATGCCGCTGCTGCTGCTTTACCTTGAGCTGAAGTTCCACCGTAAACGGCTAAACCGATTGCGATTGCAGAACCAATTGCGATCAAACCTGCGTTTGAACCCGCTACTGCTGCATCTTGTGCGAATGCTACTGCTGAAGCCAATACTGTTACTGCAAATACGATTGCATTTTTCATGTGTGTTTTTCCTTACTCTTTACGAGTTGTTAATTAGTGGTCGTGGGCTGTTGCAAGAGCCACGTAGACCATTGATAGTAATGTAAATACGAAAGCTTGAATGGTACAAACCAACAAACCCATCGCATAAAACGGAATCGCCGGTCCAATTGGGAAAAGACCCAAGAAAACCGAAAGAACCGTGTGATCCCCGGTCATAACATTCGCTAAACGAAGACCTAAAGTCAGCGGACGAATCACGTGAGAAATTAATTCGATAATTAACATCAACGGAGCTAACCACATGACTGGCCCCAAGAAGTGTTTTAGGTAGCCAGCGCCACCTTCTTTTAAACCGATCGCATTGTAAGCTAAGAAAGAAAAAATACCGAAAGCAAATGTCGTATTAAAATTTTCAGTCGCCGGAGTCATTCCCGGAATAAGACCAACTAAGTTGTTGAAATAAATGTATGTAAAGATCGCACAGAAGTAAGGAGCAAATGCTCGTCCGTGGTGACCAATCACTTGATCTGCTAAGCCGCCGATATATTCCGTGAACACTTCAAAAATTCCGCGAACTGAAAAGCGATCTGTCGGAATAACGGCTGTTTCGCCTTTACCTAAAGATGCGCGAGCCACGACGCCCATTAACATGATCAATAGTGAAACGATAATTAAAGTTGCAACGTGAACGTAGTGATGTCCAACTCCGGGAATAAGTTGAGTCCAGTTAAAATGCATGAAATCCCCATTTCATAAAAACTTTTTATAAAACACTGACGAAACAATTCCGAACAAAAGTGAGCTTAAACCGATAATAAATCCAACCGGCTGCAGCCACTGATATTGCGATAAGTCCCACAGAATCAGTCCTAAAATTACGTACTTAAATATAATGACCAAAATGGCTAACGCAATAGATTTTTTCAAAAAGACCAATTTCCAAAAAAACCAGATTCCGATTAGGTTCGTTAGCATGACGGCCGCACCAAGTGCGCAGCTGAATGCCCCATCTAAACCCAAGCTCGCATAGCAGACCAAAATAAGAATAGCTGAAAAAACAAAAGTGGCGGCTGCCACTACTTTAATCATTTTTAAGGCTCTTAAGCTTAATCATTAGACTAATAAACCAAATTAGAAAGGCACCTAGTACACAGAACGTTTGGGCAATCGTCGGATCGAATCCTTTTTCACCCAAATAGTTACCTAACCACAAGGCTATAAGTATAAGACTGATCAGTTCAAAGCCAATCATCGCAAATATGACGTATTTATTCTTTTTCATAGTTCCTCATTTGCGGCGCCCTTGAAAAAGCGGCTTATTTGACAATCTTTCTTTAAGTCTTTTTACCCGCAGCTCTAGGTAGGATTTGTCATGAATGACCGCTTTATATTTATCCAAATAGGCAAGTGCCGAGGCATAGTCTTCTTTTTCTTCAAAGGCGATTGAGGTAGCAATGTACAGGTTTTCTTTCGCAAAGAAAGGCTCATCAAGTTTTCTAAGCTCTTCATAAACGACTAAAGATTCGTCGTATTTTTTTAGAGCGACTAAAACTTGCGCCTTCAATTTTAAAAAACCTCTTTTTTCAAGGTTGGCTGTCTTTAAAGAAGTTTCGATATATTCTAGCGAACCTAGAGGATTGCCCGTTAAAAACTGGGCTTGAGCGATTTTCAGTCTTAATTTTTCTTTGTGCTGAAGATCCGGAACAAGCTGTTCTAAAATCATCAACTCGCTAAGCGCTTGCGTGTAATTTTGTAAGTTCTCTAAATAAATTTCTGCCAAAGACTCTTGTGCATTAAGTCTTTGTTTTGAATCTTCCGAGGTTAGCACTATTTCGCGGTTCAAGCGAAGTGCCCGGCCATAATCTTGAATTTCAAAGCGGGCAATTCGTGCGGCTTCAACTAGGGCTTTGGTTTTCTTTTTGTTCTGACTTTCGGCTTCGGCCGATCTTTCTAAAAGATCAAGCGCAAGTCTGAAGTGCCCGTTTTCAATTTCGGAGTAAGCTTGCGAATACAAGCGTTCTGATTGAGGCGTGCACGCAGATAAAAAAATGAATGCGGCACAACCCCAAATTAAAGTTTTAATGGATTTCTTCACCAGTTTTTTCTTCATCATCTACTACGGCAATTCCTTTAACGAACTCTTGCTTATCATCAAGATTAATTAAACGAACTCCTTGAGTATTACGACCTAAAACTGAAATATCAGAAATCTTCATACGAATAACCTGGCCTTGGTCTGTCGATAAAATAAGTTCCTGCGTAGGGCTGACTTTTTTAGTGCCGACCACGTTACCAACTTTATCCGTCGTTTTCTGAGTGATAATTCCGACTCCGCCGCGACTTTGCACGCGGTATTCGCCAGTTTCAGAACGTTTTCCGTAACCTTTTCCAGTCACCATAAGAATTGTATCTGGAGTTCCTTTTTCAAGAATTTCCATTGCAACAACTAGATCGTCTTTAGAAAGCGTAATACCTTTAACTCCACGAGCAGATCGGCCCATCACGCGAACGTCATCTTCATTGAAACGAATCGACATACCTTCTTTTGTGGCGATAAAGATATCGCTTTGTCCGTCTGACATTTTTGCAGACACAACCTGATCTTCTAAATCAGTTGTTAAGGCAATAATTCCGGCCTGACGAGGATTTGCAAAGGCATCTAACGAAGTTTTCTTAATGATTCCTTTTTCAGTCAGCATAACGACTGATTTATTCTCGACGAATTCGTTAACTGGTAAAATTGCGCGAACTTTTTCCCCTGCCGCCAAGTTAACGACGTTAGCAATTGCTTTACCTTTTGATATTCGGCTTCCTAGCGGAAGTTTATGAACTTTACACCAGTAAACTTTACCCTTATCAGTAAATACAAGAAGCATCGTTTTAGTGGATGCCGTGAAGATATCAGTTACGTAATCCTCTTCGCGAGTCTCCATGCCTTTGAGCCCTTTGCCGCCGCGTTTTTGAACGCGATATTCTTCGGTAGAGATTCGCTTAATATATCCGGTATTTGTAATGGTAACGACCATTGATTCGTCTGAGATTAAGTCTTCGTCTTCAATGTCAGATAAATCGCCTGTTATTTCAGTGCGGCGCTTGTCTGCGAAACGCTTTTTAATATCTTCTAATTCACCAACAATAATTTTGTAAATTTCTTTTACATCAGCAAGAACGAATCTTAACCAGTCGATTTGCTTCATCAACTCATTCAACTCATCTACAATTTTTTGAATTTCTAATCCGGTTAATCTTTGTAAACGCATTTCTAGAATAGCAACGGCTTGGCGTTCGCTAAATTGAAATTTCGTCATCAATGCTTCGCGCGCGGCGTGCGCTTCTTTCGAGGCTTTAATTGTCGCAATCACTTCATCAATGTGATCGAGCGCTTTTTTCAAACCCTCTAAAATGTGGGCGCGCTCTTGTGCTTTCTTTAATTCGAAAATACTTCGCTTTGTAACCACATCGCGACGGTGCTCGACAAACGCTTCAAGCATTTGTTTTAAGTTAAATGTAACGGGTTGGCTTTTTGCATCAAGCGCTAGCATAATAATACCAAAGCTTACTTGTAACTGCGTGAACTTATAAAGTCTGTTTAGAATAACAGAAGCGTTTTCACCGCGCTTTAAAACAATCAAAATACGCATTCCTTCACGTGAAGATTCATCACGGATATCAGCAATTCCTTCGACTGTTTTTTCTTTTACTAGGTCGGCAATGCTTTCAACTAACTTCGCTTTGTTAACTTGGTACGGAAGTTCACTAATGATAATTTCTTCGTGATCTTTTTTAATTTCAATATCTGCTTTTGCTTTGATCGTTATAATTCCACGACCCTTGCGGTAAGCTTGAAGAATTCCTTCTTTACCCGCAATCTGGGCCGCTGTTGGAAAATCTGGTCCCGGAATTCTTTCGATCAGTTCTTCAATTCCACATTCAGGATTATGAATAAGGTGAATACAGCCATCGATCACTTCGCCTAAATTGTGCGGCGGAATATTTGTCGCCATACCAACGGCAATACCCGAAGACCCATTCACTAAAAGATTGGGAAATCGCGCCGGCAAAACCAATGGTATTTGTAATGAATCATCATAGTTAGGCCCAAATGGAACCGTGTCTTTTTCTAAATCGGCTAATAGATCTTCCGCAAGCTTAGTCATACGCACTTCCGTATAACGAGACGCTGCGGCCGAATCGCCATCTACCGAACCGAAATTTCCCTGACCATCAATCAGCGGGTATCTTAAAGAAAAGTCTTGAGCCATACGAACCATTGTTTCGTAAACGGCTAAGTCTCCGTGCGGATGGTATTTACCGATAACGTCACCAACTACGCGGGCTGACTTTTTATACGGTTTATCGCTCGTATTTGAAAGTTCGTGTTGCGCAAATAAAACTCGTCGGTGAACTGGTTTTAAACCATCTCGAACATCGGGCAGGGCGCGACCCACGATAACCGACATTGAATACTGTAAGTACGCTTCGCGCATTTCAGTATTAATATCGACATTTGTTATACCTTTGACATCATTTGTAGAATCCATAGATCACCTAACTAGTTAAAAAATTAAATCTTACTATACGTCGAGCGTTCGAACTGAAAGCGCATTGTCTTGAATAAATTTACGCCGAGGCTCAACTTGTTCACCCATTAGTACGCTAAATGTTTCATCCGCCGCTACCGCATCATCAATGGTTACTCGTAACAGTCGACGAAATTCTTTATTAAGGGTTGTGTCCCATAGCTGCTCTGGATTCATCTCTCCCAATCCTTTATAGCGTTGGATGTAAATTCCTTTTTTAGAAGATGCCATCACATGCGTATAAAACTCTTGGTAGTTTTCAAAAGAATACTCATCGTTACCTTGCATAATTGTAACTGGAAGCAGATTTACCAACTGAATAGACTTCCAAAGGTCACGAAGCTCAATGATTTCAGGGGCTGCTAGCATGTCGGTATTTAAGGTCGTAACCCGCTTGTCTGCATACCGGGTCGTTGCAATTGTCGCCGAGGGCTTTCCATCAACAGTTTGTTCCGTTGATTTAATTTCAGTAATTCCAAACGCCGGATTTGCTGCAACCCAATCTTTAAGTTCGGTAACAACGGATGCGATTTTTGTTTCGCTTTTTAAAACGTCTTCCAGATTCGACATTTTTGTTAAAGTGTAATACAAAACATCTGGATCATATTTAACCGAAGAAGCCTTTAAAATATTATAGAACTTTTGAATTTTTAAAATCATCTGTCGCAAAACAACTGGGTCAGTTTCTTTACCTTTGAATTTAAAAGAATCTAGTCCCGTATTTAATAAATATTCAACCAAAGCCGCTTCGTCTTTAAGGTAGGTTTCTGATTGGCCTTTTTTAGCTCGATAAAGTGGTGGTTGAGCAATATAAATATATCCGCGCTCAATGACTTCCGGCATTTGACGATAGAAAAACGTCAGTAAAAGCGTACGGATATGTGATCCATCGACGTCGGCATCCGTCATAATAATAATTTTATGATAGCGAATCTTATCGACGTTAATGTTGTCTTTTCCAATACCAGTGCCTAAAGCAGAAATCATCATACGAATTTCATCGTTTGATAACATTTTATCAAAACGCGCTTTTTCAACGTTTAAGATTTTTCCCTTAAGAGGAAGAATCGCTTGAGTTTTTCGGTCACGAGCCATTTTTGCAGATCCGCCGGCCGAGTCTCCCTCAACCAAGTATAATTCGCACTTTGCAGGATCGCGCTCTTGGCAATCGGCCATTTTACCCGGTAAAGATCCGCCATCTAAAGCTGTTTTACGTCGAGTTAAATCGCGCGCTTTTCTTGCGGCATCACGCGCGCGTGCCGATTCCACACACTTACTAACAATCGTTTTTGCTGAACCTGGATTTCGATCTAACCAGTCTGCAAATTTTTCGTTTACTAAAGATTCAGTAATACCTTTAACTTCGGCATTACCTAATTTTGTTTTTGTCTGACCTTCGAATAAAGGTTCACGAACTTTAACAGAAATAATTGCGGCTAAGCCTTCGCGAATATCTTCGCCTTCGATTCCTTCTTTGAAATCTTTTAAAAGACCTTTTTCGGTCGCGTAAGAATTTGTCGTACGAGTTAATGCTCCGCGGAAGCCAATTAAGTGCGTACCACCCTCATGCGTATTAATATTATTCGCATAGCAGTAAATTGATTCAGAGTATGAATCATTCCACTGCATAGCTACTTCAACTTCAACTTGATCTTTTTCACCGCGGAAATAAATCACATCACTATGAATAGATTTTTTAGATTCGTTCAAGTAAGCAACGAATTCTGCAATACCTTTGGTGTATTGGAAATCAACTTTTTTATTTGTTCTCTCGTCACGAAGACTGATGTGTAAGCCCGCATTTAAAAATGCCATCTCGCGGAAACGGGTCGAAAGGGTATTAAAATCAAAAGACATTCCGGCTTCTTTAAAAATTTCAGTGTCGGGTTTGAAAGTCACCACGGTACCCGTGCGCGGCGTGGGACCAATCGTTTGCACAGGGCCTAGCGGAATACCTTTTTCAAAAATTTGTTTGTGGAGTGTTCCGTTTTTATGTGATTCGACTTGGCAACGTATTGAAAGCGCATTCACGACTGAAGCGCCAACACCATGTAGACCGCCTGAAACTTTATAGGCTGAGCCTTCAAATTTGCCACCGGCATGTAGAACCGTGTAAACGACTTCCAGAGCGTCTTTGCCGGATTTGTGAGGCCCGACAGGAACTCCGCGTCCATCATCATCAACAGATAAAGAACCATCCGTATGGATAACAATGAGAATATTTTTACAATAACCTGCCAATGATTCATCTACGGCGTTATCCACAATTTCATACACAAGATGATGAAATCCTCGGATCGTTGTATCACCGATGTACATACCAGGGCGTTTTCTAACGGCTTCTAAACCTTCTAGGACTTGAATATCGTCCGCGCCGTAAACTTTATCCTGATCAACATTCGTGTTCATTCCCGACATCTTATCTCCTTGATTGATCTAAAAAAAGATCTCAACAGAACACACAGACTTTTCCACAATTTAAATTTCACAATTTAAAAAGAGAAACTCAGTCAATACTAAGTAAAAATCTGTCCGTTCTTGATATTAAAAACACGGCTATTACTCATGCTCAGTTTAGAGATAAGTGAAACATCTGTCGTAGTAACAAATGTTTGCGTTTTCGTCTGATTAAGAGTCGAAATTAATGACTCTTGCTTACTTAAATCAAGCTCGGACAAAACATCATCTAAAAGCAAAACTGGGTAAAATCCGTGAACCCTATGATGATACACAATCTGGGCCATTTTGAAAGCTAATATGATGGATCTTTGCTGTCCCTGCGAACAATAAAATCTTGAATCATTTCCGTTATATAGAAAAATGACGTCATGCTTCTGAGGACCGACCAAAGTTATGCCAGTTTGAAGCTCTATTTTTTCTAGTTCTTGCATTCTTTTTTGTAAGGTTTCGACGATTAAATTCAGGTCTGAGTGCCTATGATTTTTTTCAGAAATGATGTAATTGTAATCAAATTTTATATTTTGCCCAGCGTGGATCTGAACAAGCGCATTTTCGACCTCGTTTTTAACGTCAGAAAGGGCGTTTAAACGCAGAATTGTAACTTCCGCGGCTAGTTTTAAGTAAATCTGATTTAAACTCGCTAGCGTCTCAATGCCGATCGTACGATCGATTTTTTCGCCAGCGATGTCTTTAAGAATCCGGTTGCGAGTTTTTAGAGCTTTTTTAAAATCCTGAATTACCTTTCGACCATGTCGATTTACTTGCATAACCAGCTGGTCGACTAAAGATCTTCTCTCATCCGAACTTTCTTTGATGATACTTAGGCTTTCTGGGGAAAACAAAACAGCCGGAGGGATATTTAATTTCGTGTGTGAGGTTTTTTTTTCATTTACAATAAATTCTTTTTTATGATCTAAAAAATGTAGTTTTAAATTGTATTCTAAAGATTCATTTTCAATGTGCGCTTTGATCAACGCTTCGTTAGTTTCCATTTTGACGAGCGTTTCATATTTTGAATATCGAAAACTTTCACCTTCGATTAATAAATAAATGGCTTCAAGTAAATTTGTTTTACCCTGACCATTGTCGCCTAAAAAAATATTAACATGTTCACCGAAATCGGCATGGACTTGTTCGAAATTTCTAAAGTTCGAAACTAAAAGCGATCGAATTATCATTCATCAAATACGCATTGGCATAACAACGTTGATATAATCGTTACGCTCGTGCGCTTTTAAAACGCCCGGTGATAGTTGATCGTTTAATTCGAATTCTACATTTTCTTGTTCGATATTTTTTAATACATCTTCAACATAACGTGCATTAAAACCAATTTTTAAATCGGGCCCTTTGTAGTTAATATCAAGTTCTTCTTTTGCATCACCTAGTTCAGGATTGCTTGATGTAATTTCTAATTTGTTCTGCGAAAATGTCATCATGATTGCTTTGGATTTCTGATTCGCTAATAAAGAAACCCTTTTTAAACTTGAAAGAATTGCATCGCGCGGAACGACGATATTGTGAGTGAACTTCTGTGGAATAAACTGTTGATAATTCGGGTATTTCCCCTCGATTAAACGAATCATTAGAATGCAACTACCAGATTTTAAAATAAACTGCGAACCTTCAACGGCAACATGTACATCTTCAACTGAAGATTCGATTAATTTTTTAATTTCGAACAAACCTTTTTTAGGAATGATTACACCAACCTTATCGGCCATCTGTAAATTTTTAAATTGTTTTTTAATTAAACTAAGTCGGTGACCATCGGTTGCCACCATCGTGATAAAATCTTTTTCAACTTTTTCAAAATAAACTCCGTTTAAATGATATCGGGTTTCATCATTTGAAACGCTATAAATAGTTTTATCGATCATGAATTTAAATTCGCTTGCATTAATTTTAGAAAAGTTTTCTGAATTATAAGTTGGGAACACCGGATACTCATCAGCGGCTACGCCAATTATTTTTGATAGAAATTTACCCTGCTTAATTTCAAGCCAGTTGTTTTCTTTTTTGAAAAGTTGAATCGGTCCGTCTAAAAGTTCTTTGGTAATTTCGAACAGGCTCTTAGCGCTCACTGCAACCTTGCCAGCCTCTTTTAATTGGATTGGCACCGAATCAGTCAAGCTGACCTCTAAGTCCGTAGCATAAGCCTTTAAATGATTATCCTGGGCTTCCAAAAGAACATTCACCAGAATTGGCATCGTATTTCTTTTTTCGACAATGTTTTGGGTTCGACTTAAGAGTCCCAGAAGATCTTTTTTTTGTATCTCAATTTTCATTACTCTTGGTTCCCTATTATTATATATATATATGTAGTCGTAGTAGTAGGAGCGTTGGTAATCAGTTTATTAAACTAAATCTATGAAACTATTAACCTTTCGCCGTGGAAAACTCAATGTAGAATTAATTTATAACTCCCTTTAAAAGTGGGTTAAACTTATCCACAGAGTTTCGGGCCACGTTATCCACATCGTTATCCACGATCCACATTTATAAACCAGTCACATTGTGGATTTGATTGATTAACTCATCGATATCATTCTTGAATTGAGCATCTTTCAATTGTAGATTCTCAACTTTCTCTAAAGAACTGATTACGGTGGTATGATCTTTTCCGCCAAATGCCTTACCAATATCCACTAATGACTTATCTAAAAACTTTTTGATTAAATACATGGCGATCTGTCGCGGTACCACAATTGGTTTTGCCCGGCTGGTTGATTTTAAGTCACTCACACGAATTTTGAAATATTCAGAAACAATTCTTTGAATTTCTTCAATACTAATTGTGACCGTATTCTCGTGATGAGCGAGCACTTTTCGAGCAAGTTCTAAGTTGATGCTTAAGCCTTGAAGTTCTGAGTACATTTTAATCTTTTTAAGATTGCCTTCTAATTCACGAATCGATTTCTTAGAAATTTTTGCAATATACTGAACGGTATCTTCAGAAATTCGAATATTAAAATTTTCTGCTTTGTAACGTAAAATAGCGATCCGAGTTTCTAGATCCGGCATTGTGATATCAGCGATGAGGCCGCGCTCAAGTCTTGTTCTAGAGCGGTCTTCTAAACCCAAAATATCTTTTGGCATTCGATCGCTTGCAAGAATGACCTGTCGTTTTTTCTCGATAAAAGTATTAATGGTGTGGAAAAACTCTTCCTGAACCGCTTCTCCGCGACCAATATACTGTACGTCATCAACAACAATTATATCTGAATTTTCACGGTACTTTTGGCGAAATTTATCCATCTCTTGCCGTCGGATGGCAGAGACGCACTCATTCAAAAATCTTTCGGCCGAAATATATGTAATTCGTAAATGTGGATAGTTTTGTTTGATTTGATTTGCAGCCGCATTCAGTAAATGTGTCTTACCCATTCCCGATGGTCCATATATAAAGAGCGGGTTATAATCATCAGCGCCGGGATTCTGCGAAACATTGTAAGTTGCGGCATGCGCGAACTCAGAATTTTTTCCGACGACAAACGTCGAAAATGTAAAGTCTTCATTAATGTTCTCGATTGGCTTCGAAGCATAAACTGGGGTGATCGGCCGATTTGTGTTTTGAAAAATTTGTTCTGCGTTCTGCATCACATCTTGTAGTGATGTATTATAGTCACTAGCCACCTTGCCGGTGACCACAAACTCAACATCTAATTTTAAACCCGAAACCAAAGCCAGTTCTTGGCCTATTTTCTCTTTTAAGTGTTCGTTAACGTAGAAGAAAAAGAATTGATTAGGAACGCCTAGAATAACCTTTAAAGTGTCGTTATTCTTCTCAGCCCGGATTAATTCGATTGGATCCAGCCAGTTCTCTAATAACTTATTGGTTCCGTTCTTACTTTTCATGGAGGACTTGATTTGACTCCAAAATGAACTATTCATTTCCATTTGTTCCCCCCTCAGGACATGAGTTAGTAACAACATAGGGCCAAGTTATCAACACCCAGTTATCAACAGTTGACCTCAATGCCGCGTTGTGCTTTATTTCTAACTCACTTTAATTAGTTCGTGCTAATTATTTATGCATTGACGTGAATGACGTCGTAGAAGAGGTGTTAGATGGGTAAACGTACATATCAACCAAGTAATAAGCGCCGAGCTAAAACACATGGTTTCAGATCTAAAATGGCGACTGCTGCGGGCAAAAAATTGATCAATCGCCGTCGCGCTAAGGGTCGTAAAAAATTGACCGTAACTACTGGTGGCAAATAAGGTTTATCCTCTTAAGAGATCATCGAATTTCAAAGAAGCTGCTTTGACTGGAAGAAAGCAAAGACTAGCTTCTTGGGTTACCCTTCACATTATGAATTCTGCCGATTCTAAAAATTATTTTGGAATCACCGCTTCTCGTAAAGTTGGTAATGCCATTGTTCGAAATAAGCTCAAAAGATGGGTTCGCAACTGTGTACGAACTGAAATTTGGCCCGAAAAGCTTCAATCAAAAACAATCGTGTTTGTGTTCAAACCACAAACTAAAGAATCCTTTTATTCAGAACTTAAGTTTCAAGAGTTTTTACAGCTCTACCAAAAAATCTAATTTAAATATTTCGCCGCTTAGTCAGGGCGCAACTTTTTTTGTGCGGTTTTACCAAAGCACCTTCGCACACTTTTTAGGTGGGCGCTGCCGGTACTATCCATCATGTTCGCATTATGCTGTTGAAGCTTATGAAAAGTTTACATTTTTTCGCGCAACTCAACTTGTATTTTTTAGGTTTTTAAGTTGTCATCCGCTCAGTAAAAAACCGTTTTATGACCCCGTTCCCCATATAGAAAGAGCCATTGATGAATAATCAAAATGAATCTCCATTTGGTAATCCGCGTTTTTTAATTTCGATCGTTGTCGTGTTTCTGTTTTTATGGGGCTGGCAGTATTACGTTAATAAAAACTACGCCCAACCAGGAGCCGTTGCTGCCCGCAGCGCGGAGAGCGCTCAGAACATTCAAAAATCTAAAAAAGATGACGAAAGACCAAAAGCATTTCAACAGCCTAGCGATGGATCAGCCGCTCAAGTGAGTGCTGCGCCCGCGGAAGAAAAAACCTTCGGCTATGAAGATGAAAACGTAAAATGGCAGATATCTTCGAATGGAATGGGATTAGCTTATTTTGAATTAAAAAACTATTTCGATACGGCAAGAAAACCGATCGTATTTACGTCTGCCAATAAGCTATTTTCAGTCGACGTAAACTTAGAGAAAGCGTATTTTCAAATCGCTCCGGTTAGTGATGTCGAATTTGTCGGTACCGCCACCGTAGCCGGAAAAACGATTAAGCGTACACTTCGATACAACAAAGCATTGCGGTACTTTGAATCAGCTACAGAATTCGAGCCCGGGCTAGCCTCGCTAAGCTTCAATTTCGCAGAAAAAAAGTACGAGATTCAGAATAGTTCGTTCTTCATGCCATCGTTTGAAAGACAAGATTTTCTATTTCGTGAAGCGGGTAAAATTAGTACCGAAAATATCTCGGGCCTATCTGCTGGCGAAGCTTTTAGTAAAAGCGCCTCAAACATCACTTTAGCGTCAATTGGAAGCCAGTACTTCACCCAGGCGGTGATTGATAAGTCAGAAGTTGCGCCCTCTGCCGCGATGAGCGTTCAGGGTACTGATGCTCAGATGATAGTTACATATGATTTAAAGAACTCTCAAATTAGAACGATCAATCAGGTTTATTTTGTGGGACCAAAGCTAAATGAAAACCTGCAAAAGATCGACCCTGTTTTATCAGAAGTCATGGATTACGGAATTTTTGGCTTCATCGCAAAGCCACTATTATTGTTAATGAAGATGATGCACCAATTGCTTGGCAATTGGGGTTTAGCGATTATCGCACTAACCATTATCGTTCGTATCATCATGTTGCCTTTTAATATTTTATCTTTCAAATCAGCACGTGCAATGCAAAAAATTCAACCGCACCTGCAAGCCATTCGCGAAAAATACAAAGGCGATCCGATGCAAGTTAATCGCGAAACGATGGCTTTGATGAAAGAGCATAAAGCAAATCCGCTTAGTGGCTGCCTACCGATGTTGATTCAAATTCCAATCTTTTTTGCTTTATGGAAAACAATTGGATCAAGCATTGAGATTTATCAGCAACCATTTTTCGGTTGGATCACTGATTTAAGTTCGCATGATCGGTTTTTCGTATTACCGGTGCTGATGGGCGTGACGATGTATTTTCAGCAGAAGTTGACTCCGACAACGATGGACCCGATGCAGGCAAAAATTCTCAACTTCATGCCGATTATATTTACGGTGTTTATGTTAAGCTTACCAAGCGGACTGACGCTTTATAACTTCGTCAGCGCGTTGTTTGGCGTGATTCAACAATATTTTTTATTAAAAGATAAATCAGCAAAAAAAACTGTTTAAAGAGGGAGATAGTATGGCCGGATTTTTTAGCAAACTTTTTGGTGGCGCAAAAAAAGAAGACAACCTTGAGTCAGTCGTTGAGGCGACGTTAAATGGTATACTTGAAAAGGGTAACTTTGATTTATCGTACGAATTGAATCTTTCTAAAAAAGAAGAAATTACGGAAGTTAAGATCGAATTTTCAGGCGGGGACGAAGCGCTTTTGAAAGACTTCAAAGGTCAACTTTTAGACGCGATTCAATTAATTGTAAAACGGGTCACGCAGCACCATTTTTCTGATTTACAAACGAATGTGATTGTTGATTGCGGCGGATACCGTGAAGAATCAGAAGCCGCTTTAATCGAGCGCGCTGAGCATCTTAAGACTATTGCGATTGAACAAGGCAAGTCAGTTTATTACCGCGCTCTTCCTCCAAAAGAACGCAAAGTTGTACACCAGTACTTAGCATTAGACGGCCGAGTGAAAAGTCGCTCTTTAGGTGACGGCCTTTACAAAAAAATTAAAATTTACCCAGCTAAATCTACAACTGAGGCTTCTGAAAACGACGCTTTAGCTGAAGAAACTAAATAGCAATTAAGGTTTTATGCGGATTCGAAGTGAAGAAACGATTTGTGCCATTTCGACTCCGCCGGGCAAGGGCGGTATTGCCGTTATTCGAGTTAGCGGCCCCTCTGCCTTAGCAACTGCAAAAATCATTGCGCCCAATCTTACAAAAAAATCGATCGATTCACATAAAGCCTATTTCTGCGAAATTTTTGATTCTAAAAAACATAAAATTGATGAAGTTGTTATTACTTACTTTCAGCAGGGCAAATCCTTCACGGGTGAAGAAGTCATCGAGATCTCTTGTCACGGCAGTACGTATATCACCCAAAAAATTTTAGATTTGTTAATCGAAAACAAATGCTCAATGGCCGACCGTGGTGAATTTACTTTTCGTGCATTTATGAATAATCGCATTGACCTCATTCAGGCTGAATCTGTCCTATCACTCATTGATAGCCAAAATGAACTTTCTGCGAAGTTGGCACTTCGTCAGCTTGATGGCCATATTTCGAAAGAATTTTTGAAGTTAGAGTCAGATTTGACCTGGTGTTTGGCTCATATTGAGGCTTCGATTGATTTTTCGACTGAAGGATTAGACATCGTTGACCACCAGGTATTAATTAACAAAATTAAGCTAATTCTTTCTGAAATTTATAAACTCATTCATTCTTATCAATCGGGACGTCTTTTAAAAGATGGAATTAAAGTTGTCCTAGTCGGTGAACCTAACGTGGGTAAATCAAGCCTACTAAATGCATTACTGCAAAATGATAAAGCCATTGTTACCGAGATCGCAGGCACCACGCGTGATGTGATCGAGGGCTCAACCGTCTGCGAGGGCGTTAAATTTTTAATTAGCGATACCGCCGGTTTGCGCGATACCGAAGATCGGGTCGAAAAAATTGGTGTCGATCGTTCACGGCAAGAAGCAGCTCGTGCAGACATTCTTTGCTTTGTGCTTGATGCGACCGAAACAGATTGGACAAGATCATTTCAGCTTTTTAATGAAGTCGGCGGCACAAAAAACCTGTTCTTAGTTAATAAAATGGACCGCCTTCAAGACATAAACTTGAGTGAAATCACAAAAAAATTACAGTCTTATCAAGCCAAACTTGGTCCCGAGCAGGCGATTTTTACCTCGGCGCTTGATCCCCTTGCCCGAACTACAATATTAGATCAAATTAAGGCCGCAGTTGGAAATTTAAGCTATCTTGAAGAAGCCATGATTTCTTCGGCCCGCCAGTTTGAAAAAGCCCAGTACGCGGCCGAAATGATTGAGGTTTCTTTAAAAGAACTTGAAAAAAACAGCGGTGCTGAATTCGTGGCGATGTATCTGAAAGATGCCCTCGTATCTTTGCAGAAAATTCTTGGCCACGTTTATGACGATCAGATTATGGATCGCGTTTTTAAGGAATTCTGCTTAGGTAAATAATTTCGGACTATAATTTCTAAAAAAGAGGCTTTGTGTTTTCAAGCATGTCTTCAAGTGAAACTAATTATGATGCGATTGTGGTTGGGGCGGGGCACGCTGGCGTTGAAGCTTGCTTGGCAACGTCACGACTAGGTTTGCGCACGCTCTTAGTAACAACGAACTTAGACCGCATTGCCTACATGTCTTGTAACCCATCGATTGGCGGCCTGGCGAAGGGCCACATGGTTCGCGAAATTGATATTCTAGGTGGGCAAATGGGAATTGCCGCCGACCAATCTTGTATTCAGTTTAAAAGACTGAATTCAAGCCGTGGTCCGGCCGTTCGCGGAAGCCGCGCCCAATGCGATAAAAAAGTTTATTCAGAATTACAAAAAACCGCGCTTCGTTCGCAAGAAAATTTAGAAATTCTCGAGGGCGAGGTAAAAAGTTTAATTTTGAATACAAATATTTGCGAAGGTGTTTATCTTGGTGATGGGTCGGCAATTAAAGCCAAAACGGTTATCATTACAACCGGTACCTTTATGAATGGAGTTATGCATTTTGGTTTAAAACAATTGGCGGGCGGACGAATTGGAGATCAAGCTTCAATTGGCCTATCAGATCAGTTACTGCAATTTGGTTTTGAAGTTAAAAGATTAAAAACGGGTACTCCGGCCCGATTGCATAAAGATAGCATTGACTGGAGCAAAACCACCGCTGAATACGGGGACGAAAAGTTTTTCCCATTCAGCCATACATCTAAAAAAGATTTTTATATGCCGCAAGTCGCTTGCTATCTTTCAAACACAAACGAAAGAACTCATGACATCATTCGCGCTAACTTAGATAAGTCGCCAATGTTTTGTGGAGTTATCGAGGGCGCGGGGCCTAGATATTGCCCCAGTATTGAAGATAAAATTACTCGATTCAGCGAAAGAATTTCCCACCAGACTTTTCTAGAGCCCGAAAGTTTAACGTCAGATCTTATTTATCTTCAGGGAATTTCGACGTCGCTGCCGGAAGATGTTCAAGATCAGTTTTTGAAAACGATTCCCGGGCTTGAAAACGTAAAAGTAGTTCGCTATGGCTACGCTGTTGAGTATGATTATATTGAGCCAACGCAAATATTTCACCGCCTTGAAACTCGCTTGGTCGAGAATTTATTTTTAGCTGGGCAAATCAATGGAACAAGCGGGTATGAAGAAGCCGCTGCGCAAGGCTTTGTAGCCGGAGTGAATGCCGCCCATAAGGTTTTGGGTCGTGAAGAATTTATTTTAGACCGCGACGTCGCCTATACGGGCGTATTGATTGATGACTTAGTAACAAAGGGAACTCGCGAACCTTATCGAATGTTCACCTCAAGAGCCGAGCATCGATTGGTTCTGCGCGAAGACAATACAATCGATCGACTAGCAGAGACTTCTAGAAAACTGGGGATCGTGTCTGAGGCCGCATTGCAAAAATTAGATCTGATTAAAGAAAAACGTTCAAGCTTGATTAAAAGATTAGACGAAACTTCACTTTATCCGAAGCCTGAAACCAACAGACTTGTTGCCGAGCTTGGTAGTTCTCCATTGCTAAAGCCGCTTACCTTCGCGGAATTTCTTCGGCGTCCCGAAGTGACTTTTGATACACTGAAAAAGTTGAATTTTGAAATCGAAGATGACATCGAAGTTACAGATGCGGTCGAGATCGAAGTAAAATATTCGGGCTATATCCGTAAACAAAAAGAGATTATCGAACAAACGAAGAAACAAGATGAACTACCAATTCCAGCGACATTAGATTTTTCTCTCATAAAGGGATTATCAAAAGAAGAAGTTGATAAACTATTTCGTGTTAAACCCCGTACTTTGGGTCAGGCTCAGCGTATCAGTGGAGTAAACCCTTCGGCTTTGCAGGCCATTATGATATATTTAAAGGGTCATAAGAAAATAAATCTGCCTACTATGAATGGTTAGTTGAGGTTCCTTTTGAGCGAAAACCAGTCTCCTAGCTGGAGAATCAAAACGTGGTTCCCGGACATTGACGAAAAGCAATTGGCCCTGCTGCGCACTTATTTTGTAGAGCTGATTAAATTTAATAAGGTCGTGAACCTCGTATCGGCAAAGACAATATTGGGGGCTGACTCGATTCATTTTGCTGACAGTATTTTTGCATCAAGAATTGTTTCAAAAAAAGCTAATGTTTCCGAATACTTATATGATCTTGGAAGTGGCAATGGTTTTCCAGGATTGGTCTATTCCATTCTTTATCCAGATCAGAAAATGATCTTAATGGATTCGGATGAGCGCAAATGTGAGTTCATGAAACATGTCGTCGACACGCTTGGATTGCCCAATACAAAAGTACAAAATAAAAAAATTGATCTGCTTCCAGACGACTCAATTGGACAAGCCATTTGTCGAGGTTTCGCACCAATCCCAAAAGCTTTATTAATGCTACGAAAAATTGTTAAGTCTAAAGGTTTTATTTACCATTTGAAATCGGCTGACTGGAGCTTAGAAATTTCTCAAATCCCAACGCAACTTTGTTCAATTTGGCAACCGGCCTTAGAAGCCGAATACGCTCTTCCTGAAGGCGATGTTCGCATGTACGTAGTTCGCACCGATAAAATAGCTTAAATCAAGCGAATCAGATTAGATTTCTATTTTTTTTTAGATTCTTCTGTTCCACGTGGAACATTCTTTTTAACGCCCTTGTTTTTATCCCAGGCTAGCTTATCTCGATGTAGTTTAATCGTAGTGCGATAGTTCTGAAGCTCAGCTTCATCTGGCCAAGGTTTGCCACCCTTTTTGCTTCGCAGATACTTTTCGCGAACTTCTGCCTTTCTTACCTCTAACTTAATAGCAAAGAACTGTTTTTGCTGTTTGAGGGTTTCAATCCACTTTTCTGAATCATAGACTTTCTTTTGAATAAATTTAATTTGTCCAGTTTGTGGAATAACTTTATTTTTTTCATCTATCAGTTTTAAATGGGCCTTTTCTTCATTTTCTAATGTCTTCTTAGCGATATCGAGCTCTGTCTCATAATCCTTATAAATTTCATCCGAAAGCTCGGGCTTTGGATCATTTTTATCGCAAGAGGCGAAAAAGCATAATAAAAGTATATAAATTAAGTATTTCATAGATGTTCCACGTAGAACATCGGCGTAAAATGCAAATAACTGAAATAATTACTTGCTCGCGTTTAGGGTCTGGCCATAGTCTTATGCCATCCAGGAGGAACCTTGATTAAAATCATCAGTATATCGAACCAAAAGGGTGGCGTTGGCAAAACAACGACAACTGTTAACCTATCGGCGGCTTTAGCGCAAATGGGCCACAAAGTGCTAGTCATCGACATGGACCCGCAAGGGAATGCATCAAGCGGACTTGGAATTAAAAAGCATGAAACGCAAGATGCGAACATCTACCATGTTCTAATTGGCGAAAAAACACTGCAAGAAGTGGTTTTTCAAAGTTCAACGAAGAATCTCTGGGTTGCAACGGCAAATCCTGACCTAGTTGGTGCCGAAATCGAGCTTGTGGATATGCCACAAAGAGAATATCGATTAAAAAATGCTATTGGCGGAGTCTCTTCTTTATATGATTACGTTTTAATTGATTGCCCCCCATCTTTAGGACTACTGACTTTAAACTCTTTAGCCGCATCATCTAGTTTTTTGGTTCCATTACAATGTGAATACTATGCGCTTGAGGGTTTAAGTCAGCTTTTGAATACCGCCGGCCTAGTTAAAAAAAGCATTAATCCTTCGCTTCATATTGAGGGAATCTTATTAACGATGTTTGATAAGCGAAACAACCTTGGGCATCAGGTTGTGGAAGAAATTAGAGCGCATTTTAAAGATAAAGTATTTACCGCTGTGATTCCCCGAAACGTAAGACTGAGCGAAGCGCCTAGTCACGGAGTATCCATTTTTGGTTACGATCCAAAATCAATTGGCGCGCTTATGTACTTAGAGCTAGCCAAAGAGCTAGTTGAAAAGACTGCTTTAGAGAACAAAGCAGCGGACAATAAGCAAAACAACAATGTCGAGCTATAGGGGATAAAGTATGGAAACTAATAAAGATAATCAAAACAAAAGAAGACTTGGCCGTGGCATAGGTTCATTGCTGGGCGGTTCTGAAACGAGTGGGCTTTCGGATACTCAGGCTAGTCAAAAGTCGGGTCCATCGTCACCAGATACAAAACCGCAACCTTCTGCGGCAAAAGAAACCGATAATGAAAATCGAATTTGGAGTATTGCGATTGATAAATTGGTCCCCGGAATATATCAGCCTCGAAAAACATTCGAAAAAGAGTCACTCAATGAACTAGCAACTTCAATCAAGCAAAACGGGTTGCTCCAGCCAATCACAGTCAGAAAAAGAACCGCTGGAGGATATGAGATTATCGCCGGCGAACGACGATGGAGAGCGGCTCAAATCGCAGGCCTCCATGAAATCTCTGCGATTATAAAACAGGTCTCAGATAAAGAGGCGCTTCAACTTGCTATCATTGAAAACGTACAGCGAGAAGATCTAGATCCAATTGAAGAAGCAGACAGTTATCAACGACTCATGCAGGAATTTTCTTATTCTCAGCAAGAAGTGGCAGATAAAGTTGGAAAAGATCGATCGACAGTAGCGAATGCCTTACGCCTCTTGGCGCTGCCGTCCGAATTAAAAGATATGCTTGTACAAAAGAAAATTTCTGTTGGCCACGCTAAAGCACTTTTGTCATTAACTGACAAGGCAAAGCAAATCGGACTTGCAAAAAAAGCATATGAAAAAAGCCTATCTGTTCGAGCGATTGAAACCGAGATCAAAACAAGCCTAAACAGCGCAAGCGCTGGAAAATCAGCCGGAGCCATCGCGGGCTTTAATATAGATATCGCTTCGAAACTTGCCAGCGAATTGGCCGACCAGCTTCAAAAGTCACTTGGAACAAAAGTGGAAATTAACTATAATGCGGGCCGTGGAAAAGTAGAGATTAGTTTTTACTCTGATGATCAGCTGACCCAAATCTACGAGAAATTAAAATCATAATGGAAAAAGAAGCGATCGTTTCTACAATTATAGAAGAAGGCAGTTCTTTCGAGGGACGCCTTTCTTACAGCGGTACGGCAAAGATTGCGGGACAGTTTAAAGGCGAGATTTTCACCCGAGATCAATTAATTATATCAGAAACTGCGCAAGTCGTTGCTGAGGTCGAAGCCAGTTACGTTATTTTAAAAGGACAGTTCGAAGGAAATATTGTTGCCCACCATAAAGTAGTCATGATCCCGCCTGCAAATTTTCGAGGAACCGTAACAACGCCAAGTTTAAAGATTGAAGAAGGTGTCGTTTTTGAGGGCGCATCTTACGTACCCAAAGCTTAGCCTTCTAAACAAAAGCTTAAACTCGTGTCAGAAGTCCTGAACCGCTTGACCTATAAAACAGCTTAATGCTATTTCAGACTGTCAATAAAGAAGTAAAGGTCCCACATGGAAATTTTGCAACAGCTTGGTGCGAACGAGACTGCTTTTATTCAGTTCATTTTATTCGTTATTACCATTTCGTTTTTAACAACGTATGTTTTTAATCCATTTTTCAAAGCGTATGATCAACGATTGAAGCTAACTAAGGGTGCAGATCAAGTTGCAACTGAAACTCAAGATGAAGCCAAAAAACTAGAAATGATTTATCAGTCTAGAGCCCGCGAAATTAACGATAAAATTAAAGCGGTATTTGATAGCTCAAAATCAGAAGCCACCAATTCAGCGGCAAAAATTTTGAATGATGCAAAAGTCAATGTAGCAACTGCAACCGAGCAGGCTAGACAAAATATCGATGCGCAAAAGCGCCAAGCTCAACAAAATTCACAAGCCATTGCGGAAGAAGTTTCGACTGAAATTTCTAAAAAAATTACCGGGGCCACACTATGATAAAAATTGCTTTAGCTACACTTTTTTTCTCAACGTTTGCTTTTGCGGCGTCTGGCGAAGAGGGAATTCCATTTGATAAAATTGGATGGCAGGCCGCAAATCTTGGCATTTTGCTATTTGCGCTAATTTATTTTCTACGTAAATCAGTCATCGAAACATTCGCAAAACGCAGAACTGATTTTTTAAGTCAGGCCGAAAAAACGAAAAGCGCACTAGCTCATGCAGAGCTTGCGCTATCAGATATTAAAAACAAATTGAACACACTTGAGTCGGGAGAAAAAAAATCTCTTGAAAACGCTCTGCACGAAGCCAACCTTCTGAAGACTCACATCATTCAAGATTCAGAAACATCAGCTACAAAAATGAAATCAGATTTAAAACTGACACTGCAAAACGAAGTTGAAAAAGCGAAGGCTGAAATTAACACGCTAATTTTAGGGCAAGCGATAGGATCTGTGAAAAAGAAAATCAATGAAAACAGCGCGCAAGTTAGCAAAAACGCTGAAGCTGCATTTTTAAACCAAATTTCGCAGGTGAAATCATGAGTGCTGAAGCCATTATCGAAAAATATTCTCAGGCTCTTTTTGAAACGGTATCGACTTCTGGAAAAGCCGATGTCGTGTCTTCAGAATTAGCGGTTGTTTCTAAATTGTTTTCTGAAGAATCGACGGCGGCATTTTTCGCAAGCCCCTTTAACTCTGCAGACAATAAAGTGATGGTTGCAAAGGCTGCGCTTGAAGGAAAATGCTCTCCAGAAACTTTTAATTTCATCATTACACTAGTACAAAATGAACGAATTGGTTTAGTCGATCAAATTAACGAACGCTTTCAGGGGTCTGCACGATCGTTATCCGGCGAAACTGAAGGTATCCTTTATATGGCGACCGAGCCTGCTCCCGACTTTAAAGCTCAAGTTGAAGCGCGCCTTTCAGAGTCACTTAAGAA
Source organism: Bdellovibrio sp. (assembly GCA_043760925.1). Taxonomy (GTDB): domain Bacteria; phylum Bdellovibrionota; class Bdellovibrionia; order Bdellovibrionales; family Bdellovibrionaceae; genus Pseudobdellovibrio. Next base: position 157,131 of record JAYUOK010000075.1, read on the forward strand.
AAAAGTTCGTCTTAAGCTAGAAAAAGACCCCAGCCTATTATCAGGATTCAAAGTGACCGTCGGCGGATGGACACTTGATGATTCTGCTCAATTTCATTTAAACAAATTAAAAGAAGACATTTCAAAGAGAGGAATGTAGATGGAAGCCCAAATCAGAGCCGATGAAATCGGACGCGTCCTTAAAGAACAAATTTCTAAATATAACAAAAGCGTTGAGGTTGCAGAAACCGGAAGCGTTTTGTCAGTAGGTGACGGGGTTGCTCGCGTTTACGGTCTTGAAAATGTCATGGCCGGTGAACTTGTTGAGTTTCCGGGTGGAATTCAAGGCATGGCATTAAACTTAGAATCATCGCAAGTCGGTGTGGTTATCTTCGGAGAAGATCGCTCGATTAAAGAAGGCGATCAAGTTAAGCGTACTAAAAAAATCGTATCGGTTCCTGTCGGCGAAGCACTTTTGGGTCGCGTTGTTGACGGTTTAGGTCGACCAATCGATGGAAAAGGTCCGATCAATACTCCGCACTCTCGCGTTGTTGAATTAAAAGCTCCGGGTATCGTTTACCGTAAAGGTGTTCACGAACCAATGCAAACGGGCTTAAAAGCGATTGATGCCTTAGTACCAATCGGCCGCGGTCAACGTGAATTAATCATCGGAGATCGTCAAACTGGAAAGTCTGCGATTGCAATTGATACTATTATTAATCAAAAAGGTCAGAACGTTCAGTGTTTTTACGTAGCCATCGGACAAAAGCAATCAACCGTATCAGTAATTGTTGAAAAACTTCGCTCAACGGGCGCGTTAGAATACACAACTGTTATCGCAACCAGCGCATCTGATCCTGCACCAATGCAGTTCTTGGCGGCTTACTCTGGAACCGCAATGGCAGAATACTTCCGCGACAGCGGCCGTCATGCATTGATCGTTTATGATGATTTAACAAAACAAGCGCAAGCGTATCGCCAAATGTCTTTATTGCTTCGTCGTCCTCCGGGCCGTGAAGCTTATCCGGGCGACGTATTCTATCTTCACAGTCGTCTATTAGAGCGTTCGGCTAAGCTTTCTGAAGATAAAGGTTCAGGATCTTTAACGGCGTTACCAATTATCGAAACACAAGCCGGAGATATCTCGGCGTACATTCCTACTAACGTGATCTCGATCACAGATGGTCAGATTTTCTTAGAATCTGATCTATTCTACAAGGGTGTGCGTCCGGCAATTTCTATCGGTAAGTCGGTATCACGCGTGGGTGGATCTGCTCAGGTAAAGGCGATGAAACAAGTTGCTGGTCCGATAAAGCTAGAGTTAGCTCAGTTTCGTGCGCTTGAGGCTTTCGCGGCTTTCGCTTCTGATCTAGATAAAACATCTCAGCAGCAATTAAATCGTGGTCGTAAGTTAATTGAACTTTTAAAACAAGGTCAATACCAACCCGTTCGCGTTGAAGAACAAGTTGCGGCGATTTTTGCGGTGACGAATGCTTACACAGATACTTTAGCAGACACTGATGTAAAACGTTACGAATCAGAAATGATTCAATTTTTAAAACAGAAGTATTCAACTATCTTAAAAAATATCGAAGAGAAAAAACAAGTTTCGGACGATTTGAAAAAAGAGTTAACGACGGCTTTAAAAGAATTTGCAGCAATTTTTAAACCTTCGAAATAAAGGCATTTAATGGCTAATCTAAAAGAGATACGCATACGAATCGACGGGACGAAAAATACCCAGCAAATTACGAAGGCCATGAAAATGGTTTCGGCGGCGAAGCTGCGTAAAGCGCAACATCAAATTCAGAATATGCGACCGTATGCAATTACGCTTAAAAACGTAATTGCCGACATCGCGGCCACACAAAAAGTATCGCATCCGTTGATGGCTAGAAAAGAAAATGTAAAAAACGTTTTACTGGTCGTTTTAACTTCAGATCGCGGCCTGTGCGGCGCTTTCAATAGCGGTATTACTAAGTTTGCGGATCGCTATATTTCAGAGAACAAAAACCGATATGAAAAAATTGATTTTATTTTTATCGGCAAGCGAGGAATTGATTATTTTTCTCGTAAGGGCATTCGCGCGACCGAGAATTTTACTAAACTAGATAAAGATATTTCTTATGTTTTCGCAAAGTCGATTGCTGAAAAGCTGATCGGCCACTTTGAAAAGGGTGATTATGATGAAATTCGTTTAATCTATAATGAATTCAAATCAGCCATTTCTCAAAAAGTCGTTTGCGAAACAATTTTGCCTGTCGAAATCGAAAGACCAGAAACTGATGCGGACGCAAGTAAGTTTTCAGCCGACATGATTTTTGATCCGGCTCCGGAAGTGATTATAGAAGATCTTTTAAAAAAGAATTTTAACTTACAAGTTTACCGAGCAATGGCTGAATCTGTGGCGTCTGAGCACGGAGCCCGCATGACCGCGATGGAAAATGCATCGAACAACGCGCGCGACATGATTGCGAAGCTGACTTTAAATTACAACAAAGCCCGCCAAGAAAAAATTACGACAGAGCTAATTGAAATCGTCAGCGGCGCAGAAGCATTAAAATAAATTTAAGAATTATTAATAGATAAGGGTGGTTAAAATGGCTAACGGTAAAATCAAACAAGTTCTTGGAGCAGTTGTCGACGTTGAATTTGATAGCGCGTCTCTTCCAGCGATCAATACGGCACTTCGTGCAACAAACAAAATTATTTCAGATAAAGAATTTAATCTTGTTCTAGAAGTTGCACAGCATTTGGGTGACGGAATTGTTCGAACAATTTCAATGGACTCAACTGAAGGTTTGGTTCGCGGAACTGAAGTTAAAAATACCGGCAACATGATCACCGCACCCGTTGGTCGTGAAGTTTTAGGCCGAATCATTAACGTTGTCGGCGAGCCGATTGACGAAATGGGCGAAGTAAAAACTAAAGAAGTTTGGCCAATTCACCGTTCAGCTCCGAAGTTTGAAGACTTAGCAACTTCTCAAGAGATGTTGATGACAGGTATTAAAGTTATCGATCTTTTAGCTCCTTATTCTAAGGGTGGAAAGATTGGTTTATTCGGTGGAGCCGGCGTTGGTAAAACCGTTTTGATTCAAGAATTAATTCGTAATATTGCAACTGAACATGGTGGTTTCTCGGTTTTCGCTGGCGTTGGAGAGCGAACTCGCGAAGGAAATGACTTATGGCACGAGATGAAAGATTCAGGCGTATTAGCAAAAACTGCACTGGTGTTCGGTCAGATGAATGAGCCACCTGGAGCCCGCGCGCGCGTTGCTTTAACGGGTTTAACGATCGCGGAATACTTCCGTGACGTTGAAAAACAAGACGTTCTTTTCTTCGTTGATAATATTTTCCGATTTACTCAGGCGGGCGCAGAAGTTTCTGCCCTACTTGGTCGTATTCCATCAGCCGTTGGATACCAGCCAACACTTGCAACCGAGATGGGTGTGATGCAAGAGCGTATTACTTCGACGAAGCAAGGTTCGATCACTTCAGTTCAGGCCGTGTATGTTCCGGCCGATGATTACACGGATCCAGCTCCGGCAACTACGTTTGCTCACTTAGATGCGACGACAAACTTAGATCGTGATATCGCAGCAATGGGTATTTTCCCGGCGGTTCATCCGTTAACTTCAACTTCACGCATCTTAGATCCGCAAGTTGTAGGTGATGAACATTATAAAACAGCCCGTGACGTGCAAATTCTTTTACAACGTTACAAAGAACTTCAAGATATTATCGCCATCTTAGGTATGGATGAATTATCTGAAGAAGATAAATTAGTTGTTGCGCGTTCTCGTCGTATTCAGCGTTTCTTGTCTCAGCCGTTCTTCGTTGCTGAGCAGTTTACTGGTTTAACTGGTAAGTACGTTGATATCAAAGACACCATTAAAGGTTTCCGCGCCATTCTTGATGGAAAGCATGACTCTTTACCGGAGCAAGCATTCTACCTAGTTGGAACAATTGAAGATGCGATCGAAAAAGGTAAGAAGTTACAAGCAACGTAATTTATTAACGAATTAGTAGGCAGGTAGAATATGTTTAAACTTAATGTTTTAACTCCAGAGCGAAAAGCCGTTTTTGACCAAGAGATCACAGAAGTGACGGTCCCGGCTTATTCGGGCGAGATGACAATTTTACCTGGCCACGCACCGATGATTACAACTTTAGGTACCGGAATTTTAAAATACAAAGTTAAAGGCCAAGACAAAGTTTTTAAGGCCGTTCTAAGCTGGGGCTACTGTGAAGTAGTTCCGGGAGCAGTTAACGTTCTTGCTGAGTTTATGCAAACTCCGGAAGAAGTGAATGTTGATAAATATAAATCAAGCCTAGAAACGGCCGAGAAAAAACTTGTGACGGAAGTGCTTTCAGACACGGACTACGAACACACCGTGAACGAAGTTGATAAGGCTCATGCAGCGATGAACTTGGTTCAACACTAGGTTAGCGGGCCTCCAGACTATTAGCCTCTAGACAGCCACCAAAGTCCTAACATAATACAGTAAAACCAGACCTTCGTTCGATGCCTCTTTGATGGAAATGCACGTACTATTTATAAATGAAGGTTTTCACTCTATTCAGCGCCATTATTTTTATTTTCTTAGCTAACGCCCAAGCCGATATATTTGAGCAAACTTTTGGCGAAGAACCTCTTCAGCAAGGCGAAGTTGTTGTTGAGAGACCGATAGATTTAATCGCAAGCTACAAGCAACGTCGAACAAAGCATGGCGGAATTCTTTCAGTGAATTACGAGAATTTTTATCCGCTTGATTACACTTCGATGTTTGCAAATTCAGGATATATCGAAAATATCGTTGGCGCAGAACCACTTAAGCTAGTTTCTATCGAGGCGGGTTACAAACGGAATATTCCGTTGGGATCAATCGCGATTCTTGCCGGTTATGCACGAGGCGGAAGCGCCGCAAGCGGCGATCCATCAAACAGTCGAAGTATTGAAGTAAATCGAACAACAGTGTCTGCAAACTTTGCATTTGATAATTATACTGAAGAACCGTGGGTCGTTCCTTACCTTCAAGGTGGAATTTATAACATGGCCGTGACTGAAAATTTTGGCGACACAGTTAATAATGATAACTCAGGATACGGTTTTAGTTACCGTGCGGGCGTACTTTTTCAATTAAACTGGATTGAAAATGCGATTGATCCATCAACGCAAACTGAAGGACTTCGATCTTCGGGGCTGGAAAATACATTTTTAGATGTTTATTTTAATAGTCAGATGGCCTCGTCTGGAGCAAGCGCACCAGACGAAGCAAATAATGAAGCGCAACCAAATATGTCAACGGGCTTCGACATGGGCATTGGCCTGAAGCTAGAATTTTAATTACTGATTCATATCAAATCGACCATGCTCAGATGGGCCCGGCGTGTAAGGCTCTTTTGTTAAAAGGGCTTTGGCAAAACCAGCAATTTGTACAAATGTAGATGAAGAATCCCAGTACTCAACCGAAACGATCTTCACGCAAAGTAAAACTAAATTTGGATCTTTTAGACCATCTGGAAACCAAGCAAGTAATGCTGGAGTCCAAAGTTCTTTTTCTAATTCTTTATCATCAACCATTTCTGCTTCACCGTAAACACTTACAAACGAACTTGATCCTGGCGATGCAAATGCAATATTAACGCGTGGGTCGTGTTCAATATCAAAAATTTTACCGGTATGCTTTCCGGTAAAAAACCAAAGCTCGCCGCGTTCGAAATCAAATTTTTGCAACATCATCGGGCGACTGCAAAGTTCTTCTTTTGAATTAATTGTCGTCAGCATTCCGGCTTTAATGATTTTTAACAGGCGTTCGACCTTACCTAAGTTTTCTTTTCTACGGTCTGAATCTTCTAAAGATTTTGAATGATCTGTTGCAAACATTTATTGCCTCCTTATGAATGCTTCTTTACTAAGATATGCAATCCAAAGGCCCTCACTCATCGCAAACCTGTTTATTCAGAATCAATTTAAGCAACAGGGGTTACACACGTTATTAAAAACACGTGGAAAAATGACTCACGTCGAAGCTAAATTGATATGCAATAAAATTGATGAGCAAACTGAGCTGGCTAAGCCTTTAGCTATGATAAATAGGTCATATTAAAGTAAGCAAATAATTAAGCTCTTCGTAGACGCTAGACCAGGTAATGTTATTCAATCGAATATTAAGTCTTTGATCGGGAGTAATTGAGTATTTTTTATTCTCGCGCATTGCAAGCTGAATCGCGGTTTCCGGCTTTAATCGAGTTCGTTCAGTAAAAATGAGAGATATATTTTTCAAGCCGGCACTAATATCTCGAACGCCCAGATCTTTACACTGTTTGCGAATCAACATAAGTCCCATTAAATTAATTACCGGCTCAGGGATTTCTCCGAACTGATCTTTTAGCTCATCTTCAATTCGGTCTAAATCTTCCTGCGAAGTAATTTCGGCCAAGGCTTTGTAATAGCTTAAACGAATGCGAATGTCCGCAATATATGAATCAGGAATTAAAGCTGGAACACGAAGATTAATCTCGGGGTCTAAATCGCGATCGGTTACTGCTTCGCCTTTAGCTTCTGCCAGAGCTTCATTTAGTAAATCCATATATAATTCATAACCGACTGAATTTACATGACCGGATTGGTTATCGCCTAAAATATTTCCGGCACCGCGAAGTTCTAAATCATATTGTGCAATACGAATTCCCGAACCAAGGGCCGAGTTGTCTTGAATAATCTTCAGTCGTTCTTGTGCATCTTTTTCGATTTTTTTATCTTTCGGTAGCAGCAAGTAACAAAACGCACGGGCTTTGCTTCGGCCAACACGTCCCCGCAGTTGATAAAGTTGCGATAGACCAAACATATGAGCTTGATCGATAAACATTGTATTAGCTCGGGGAACGTCCATGCCAGATTCGACAATGGCCGTACAAATTAAAACATCAATTTCGTGATTGAAAAATGAAAGCATGGCGTGCTCAAGGTCTTCTTCATTCATTTGCCCGTGCGCAACCTTCATGCGTGCATCCGGCACGATTTGCTTCAGCTCGTCCGCGATTCCGTAGATACTTTGCACGCGGTTGTGAATAAAATAAACTTGTCCGCCCCGGGCAATTTCGGCTTGGATTCCTTTGCGGATTAATTCGGTATCAAATTTAGAGATAAATGTTCTAGTCGGCAGACGATCAACTGGCGCGGTATTAATAATAGAAAGGTCCCGCATGCCGGTGAAGCTCATATTTAAAGTTCTAGGAATTGGCGTCGCCGAAAGGGTAAGGGTATCAACTTCGGTTTTGAACTTTTTTATTTTCTCTTTGTGTGTGACGCCAAATTTTTGCTCTTCATCGACGATCAATAGGCCTAGATCTTTAAATGCGACGTCTTTACTTAAAATTCGATGCGTTCCGATCAAAATATCAACTTTTCCATCTTTAAGCTCAGCCAATGTTTTCTTTTGATCTGCGGGTGAAACAAATCGATTTAACGAACGAATTTGAAAATTCCAGCCTTCGAAGCGCCGTTTAAATGTTTCTAAGTGTTGAAATGTTAAAACGGTGGTTGGCGCAAGAACGGCGACCTGCATTTTGTTTTGAACGACTTGAAATGCTGCCCGCATCGAAACTTCGGTTTTACCAAAACCAACATCGCCGCAAACTAAACGATCCATCGGCTTTTCATTGTGGAAATCTTTCTGGATATCAACAATTGCGCGCAGCTGATCATCAGTTTCATCAAACGGAAAACCTTTTTCAAATTGAGTGTAAGCAATTTCATCTAAAGGAACAGGGTTGCGAGTGATTTCATTTCGTTTTGCATAAAGCTGTAAAAGCTCAGCCGCAATATCGCGTAAGTGAGCTTTAACTTTGATTTTCGTTTTTTCCCAACCAGTGCCGCCAAGCTTATCAAGTACTGAAGTTTGGCCCGCGCCCGAAAACTTTTGCAACTGACCGACCCGGTAAACAGGAAGATATAACTTATCTTTATCTTTGTAAGCCACTTGAATATATTCGGATTCGATCCCGCCGATATTCATTATTTTTAGGCCTTCGTAAACACCTATACCGTGTTTTACATGCACAACTAGATCGCTTGGCTTTAAGTCTCCAAACGCAAGACTTTTTGCTTTCGTCGAGAATTGTTCGTAGGCATTTTGCGTGTTTGCCCGTTGTTTGCGTCCAAAAAAGTCGTCCGAACGCAGAAAGATTACTTTTTCTTCAGTAATAAGAATGGTTTCAGACAGAACCCGCGGTAAAATTGTAATTTTGTCTTTTTTATCTAACCAATCTTCCCACAGAAACTCATCTTGGGCGGCCAATTCAAACGAGAGCTCCATTCTTTGTAGCAGCATTTTAAGACGATCGATTTGAGTTTGATTTTTGACCGTAATAAAAATTTTATAATCCGTTTCGAGCCACTTTTTAATTTTCGGCAAGGCGCTACTAATCCAAGGATCTGAAGCAGGCACCAGGTTCTGCGCAAGCTGAGAAAAATCAGTCAATTGCAGGGTATTGTATTCGATTCTTTCTTCGTCAACGCGCGCGTCTTCTAAAAAGGCAAGCCTTGAAAACTGAAATATTCTTGAATCTTCGGGCCAAGCCATTTTGTCGTAAGAAGTGTAAGTTTTTTCCAACTCAGGATGATAGACATGATGAGTTTCGGCCCGCGCATCCATGACAAGCTCTTGAAAGGCCTCGTCAGCAGCACGTGAAATTTCAGAGGGATCCAGCAGAAAAATATTTAAGCCAGAACTAAAATGATCAAGTGGCGAAGCCAAGTTTTCGTAGCAATCGGATAATAAAAATTCGCTGCCCGGAAAATAATTTTTTAGCGAAATACTTCGAACGACTTCTTCGATTTCGGTATGCAGAACTTTACGGTCTTTAAGTGTTTTTCTAAAGTTTTTTATAATCGACTCAAGATTTTCATCGTTAAACTCGATTTCATATGCCGGAATGATGTTCAGTCTTGTGACCTCAGACAAACTTCTTTGATCAACTAATGAAAACGTACGCATCGATTCAACTTGATCGCCAAAAAGCTCTAGCCTGACGGGAAATTGTTCGGCCGGAGAAAAAACATCAACAATTCCGCCGCGCAAACTGTATTGCCCAACATCTTCAACAAGCGGCGCCGATTGATATCCTAAAGAATTAAAGTATTCGGCTAAGTTTGTTGGAAGTTCATCGCCTTGTTTTAAAATTTGCGACCTTTTTGAAAATGCCGAGTACGGTACCGATAGCTGCATGAGTGCAGAAATAGGCGCAATGAAGATGTCGCTTTTTTGTGCGTGCGCGGCCCAAAACAAAAAGTTAGTTCTTGAAAACCGCACCAGCGGTGAGGGCGTTAAACCAGAGTATGGCGAAACATCAAGTTGCCGAAGAATATGACATCTAAAACGGTCTGAAAAAAACTGAATTTGCTGCTCAAAAATTAGCGCTTGCTCTAAACTAGAAACCACAATCAAGCGTGGTAACTCATTAATTTCTTTAGATAAAGATTGGGACAACACATAGGAAATCGCCGCAGATGATGAAGTGCCAACGATATTAAAAAGAGTCCGTTGTTTTTCAAAGCCGCGAACTAAAAAATCTTCAAGTCGAGTTTCAGCCGTTTGCAATTTCATATTGAACGAATGGAATACTGCTTGAAACAAAGCGTGACGTCACTTCATTTCGACATTTTATCGGTGTGTGTTCCAATTGATTTTTAATTGGTTTTTACAGCCGGGCTTTGTATAACTAAGTAGTTGAAATAAAATGAAAAAAGAAAAAATTGGTTGAGTCAATCATCGAGGAGGACGCATGCCATTAGGTGGAGTCATTTTCATCACTCTGTTTATCGCTGCTTTTGGTGTAATTTTAATTTACCTAGCGCGGTGGACCGGTGGAAAAGCAAAAAAAACGAGCCAAGCCAAGTTCGATATTTACGAATGCGGAATTCCCGTTGAAGAAAAAAAGGATACAAAAATCTCGGTTAAGTTTTACTTAACGGCGATTCTTTTTATTCTTTTCGACATCGAAATTATTTTTATGTACCCATGGGCCGTTAATTTCAGACACTTCATCAAATCGGGCTCTGGCTTATTGGTATTCAGCTCGATGGGAATCTTTTTGATTATCTTCATCTATGGTCTTTGGTGGGAAATTAAATCTAAAGCATTGGAATGGGACTAAAGCATGACATCCATGGGAACGACAACTTTTGAGATCGTAGTCAATACTGTAAAATTACTGATCATCTTTTTAATGATGGTTCAAGCCGTTCCAATCTTAGTATGGCTTGAGCGCCGCGGCTCTGCATTTATTCAAAACCGCTTTGGTCCGAACCGAGTTGGTCCACTAGGACTTATGCAGTTACTTGCTGATGCTGTTAAGTTTTTAACGAAAGAAGATTTTGCTCCTGAAAAAGGGAACCGCTTTATGTTCTACGCGGCCCCGGTGTTTGCGCTTATTCCAGGAGCCGTTGCATTCATGGCAATACCGCTGTCAGTTCCGCTAAAGTACGAAGATTCGGTGTTTTTAATTCAAGGTTATGACATCAGCGTTGGCATTATTTTCATTTTAGGAATTTCGTCACTAGCGGCCTATACAATTTTAATGGCGGGGTGGGGGTCGGGAAGTAAATTTTCGTTAATGGGCGCGCTTCGGGCTTCGGCCCAAATTATTTCGTATGAACTTGCGCTTGGCCTATCAATCGTTGGGATTATTTTGTTGTACGGAACCTTTAACCTAACCGAAATGGTTCATGCTCAAGAGGGCGTTTTTAATTTTTCAGCTTTTGGATACAATATCAGGGCTAATTGGCTGCCAAATTGGGGAATATTTTATCAACCCATCGGTATGATTTTATTTTTCGCTGCCACGTTTGCAGAATCAAACCGACTTCCTTTTGACTTGGCCGAGGGCGAAGCCGAACTAGTTGCTGGTTTTCATACCGAATACGGTGGCTTCAAAATGCTTATGTTTTTCATCGGTGAATATGCGCACATGATGATTGCTTCGGGCCTGATGGCGACTTTCTTTTTTGGTGGCTATGGGATCTGGAACTTTACCGCGCAGGAAGTTTATCAGTGGTGTTTTGAAATTGTAGATCATGATTTTTGGGCAAACGTTTTAAGCGTCGTGCTTCACTTTCTTTCTTTTAACATTAAGTTCGCGATATTTTTGTGGATCTTCATTCAAGTTCGATGGACGCTTCCGCGTTTTCGCTATGACCAGTTGATGGATCTGGGATGGAAGACAATGCTTCCGTGGGCGCTTGGAAACACTATTGTAACGGCCGTTGTGATTTTTGTTACTTCGTATTTTGTATTGGCATAACCGTAAGGAGTTAAGATGACTGCAGATGCATTTTTATTTTGGTTTTTAGCATTTACGACAGTGGCAAGCGGGCTCGCGGTTGTATTGATGGCAAACCCGATTTATTCAGCCTTGTGTTTGGCAATGACGATGATTAGCGTTGCGGCGATTTTTGTAACTCTGCAGGCTTATTTTTTAGCCGGGGTACAGTTGATTGTCTATGCCGGCGCGGTGATGGTTTTATTTGTCATGGTGCTGATGCTGTTTGACCTTAGGCATGAACTTCAAGCATTCACTCGCGGACGAGCAACCGGAGCCATCAAAATTGCCTCCGTCGGAATTTTATCGGGACTAATTGTTGGCGCGGTCACTATTGGTTTAACAGTCGCGGGTCGTACAAGTGCAGATATGGCTGCTTCGGCGAACGTGGGCGGCGCGGTTGATTCAACTAGAGCGTTAGCAGAAAATCTTTTCATTAAAAATATTTTTGGTTTCGAAGCTCTTGGCGTTTTGCTTTTAATTATCGCTGTTGGAACCGTTGCATTATCACGTAGTAAAGGGGGCACGCATGCCAGAGATTAATTTTTTAACTTCAATTGGCGCTGAACATTACTTGGTGTTATCGGCCATTTTATTTTCGATTGGAATGGCGGGCGTATTGCTTCGCCGAAACTTGATCGTTCTATTAATGTCGATTGAATTAATGTTGAATGCGGTCAATATCAGCTTTGTTACGTTTTCACATTACTCAGGTAAAATTGAAGGCCAAATCATGGTGTTTTTCGTTATGACGATTGCGGCGGCAGAAGCGGCTGTTGGATTAGCTCTAGCGGTTTCGATTTTTAAACGATTTAAAGAAGTTAACATCCGCTACTTCGAACACTTGAAGGGATAAGCATGAATCACCAAGCGCTGATAGCCATTCTATTACTAAGCCCCCTGGTTGGATTTTTTATAAACGGACTTCGTTTTCGTAGCACAAATTATATCTTAGCCGGCACAGTTGCGACACTTGCCGTGTTTATCTCTTTTGTGTGTTCGATTCTTTTATTTTTAGATTTAACCGCGATGGCGCCCGAGGCTCGAACGATCACTGCAAACTTTTTTGAATGGATTGCCGTTGATAAACTAAAAATTAATGCGGGCTTTGTAGTTGATCAAATTAGTTCAATCATGATTTTGATCATTACCGGTGTGGGCTCGCTTATTCATTTGTTTTCGATCGGATACATGCATCACGATAAAGGCGTTACGAAATATTTTGCATACTTAAACCTTTTTATTTTCAACATGTTAATTTTAGTTCTTGGCGATTCATTACTGACAATGTTTGTTGGCTGGGAAGGCGTGGGCCTTTGTTCATACTTACTGATTGGATTTTGGTTTAATGATTCGGCCAAAGCCGCTGCAGGCATGAAAGCATTCATTACAAACCGAATTGGTGATGCGGCTTTTCTGATCGGAATGTTTATTTTATTCATGACGTTCGGAACGCTAAATATTCAAGAATTGAATATGTTAGCGCCAACAGCTGTCGAAGCAAGTTGGTTAGGTGCCGTAACGCTTGCCACGCTCATGCTTTTTATCGGAGCGACGGGAAAGTCGGCTCAAATTCCACTTTATGTTTGGCTTCCAGATGCAATGGCCGGCCCGACTCCGGTGTCAGCGTTGATCCATGCGGCGACGATGGTTACGGCCGGTATTTATATGATCGTAAGATTAAATCCAATTTTTATTATTGCTCCAAATACAATGTTGGTGATCGCGATTACAGGCGCGGCAACTGCGGTCATGGCCGCGACAATTGGCCTTACACAATTTGATATTAAAAAAGTTTTAGCCTACTCGACGGTTTCCCAGCTTGGTTACATGTTCTTAGCGGTAGGAGTCGGGGCTTTTGGCGCAGGTATGTTTCACTTGATGACGCATGCGTTTTTTAAAGCGCTTATGTTCTTAGGATCAGGATCTGTTATCCACGCCATGAACGAAGAACAAGATATTCGTAAAATGGGTGGCTTGCGAAAATATTTACCAATCACTCACGCAACATTTTTCTTAGGCTGGCTTGCCATTATCGGAATGCCACCATTTGCCGGGTTTTTTTCGAAAGATGAAATTCTTTGGAAAGCATTTTCTTCGGATCAAGGACACGTTTTACTATGGGCCGCCGGAGTTTTCGGCGCGGCTTTAACTGCATTTTATATGACCCGATTAATGGCTTTAACTTTTTGGGGTAAATCGCGCGTCGACAAAAGCGTTCATCCTCATGAAAGCCCACTGACAATGACTATCCCATTGATCGTGCTAGCCATCTTATCAGTGATCGGTGGTTGGGTTGGAATTCCGCATGTGATATCTGAATACATTGGCCATATTCCTAACTTTTGGGAGCATTGGTTAGACCCGGTTATTAGAAAACTTCCATTAGCAGCAGGGGCTACGCCACATGTGAACGATGCAATGCTTGAGTGGTCACTGATGGGCGTTTCGGTTGGTATTGCCGCGCTTTCAGCTTTGGCCGCCTATATCATGTATACGAAAAAAGAAGGTTCGGCAGATCGAGTTGCCAATGCCTTTGGCCCTGTCTACCAACTAGTTAATAAAAAATATTTGGTTGATGAGGCGTACTTCAAAGGAATTATTAACCCGCTTGTCGAGGGCAGTAAAAACCTTTGGTACTACGTTGACGTAAACTTTATTGATAAAGCGACTTACAAAGTTTCTGACTTGGTTCGTGGCGGAGGCTCTTTTGTAAAATCATTGCAAACTGGAAACATGCAACAGTATGCGATGTACATTGGTGTCGGAGTGGTCGTTGCGCTTTCAATCGTATTAATGAGGTAATCCATGTTATCAGCACTAATTTTCTTACCAATCGTATTCGCAATCGTCATTGCCGTATGGCCGCAGAAAAACTCTGTTCGCCACTTGGCTTTGGGATTTTCGGTCATCGAATTTTTCTTATCTTTGGGTATGCTACAAAAATTTAATTCGGGAACGGCAGCGCTTCAATTTGTTGAACAAACGCCCTGGATCAGCCGCTTTGGAATTTCATACTTTTTAGGAATTGATGGAATTTCAGTTATGCTTGTTATGCTAACGACCTTTTTAATTCCTATTATTATTTTGGGTTCTTGGAATTCGATTGAACATAAAGTAAAAGGCTTTCATTCAGCCCTATTTGTTCTACAAGCCGCGATGCTTGGATCATTTTTAGCAATGGACGCAATTTTATTTTATGTTTTTTGGGAGCTTTCTTTGGTGCCGATGTATTTTATCGTTGGTATTTGGGGTGGAGCACGCCGAATTTATGCGACGCTTAAGTTTTTCATTTATACCATGTCAGGCTCGATGCTGATGTTGCTTGCGATTATTTTTATGATGCGCCTAACTCCGGAAGTAACCGGCGGAAGCATCAGTGCAAGCTTATTGGATTTTTATAAATTAAATATTCCCTTTGTGAATGGCGAATTTCTAACTCCGCAAACGCTTTTATTTTTTGCTTTTGCCATCGCATTCGCAATCAAAGTGCCGGTGTTTCCATTACATACTTGGCTACCAGATGCGCACGTTGAAGCGCCTACGCCAGGTTCGGTTGTGCTTGCCGGGGTCATGTTAAAAATGGGTACATATTGCTTTTTAAGATGGGTTATTCCCTTATTCCCCGAAGCAGCCGAGCAATATGCGTGGATATTTATTGCGGTCGGCGTGATTGGTATTATTTACGGCGCACTGGTGGCGATGGTGCAACCGGATGTAAAAAAGCTAGTCGCGTATTCTTCGGTTTCACACATGGGTTACATTTTAATTGGTTTATTCGTGATGAACACGTACGGAGTAAACGGGGCCCTTTATCAAATGTTAAATCATGGTATTTCGACAGGCGCATTGTTCTTGTTGATCGGAATGATTTACGAAAGAACACACTCACGCGAAATTTCTAAGTACGGTGGTTTGGCCGGGGTGCTTCCTTACTTCACGATTGCCTTTGTTATCGTAACGCTTTCATCGATTGCAGTGCCGCTGACAAATGGTTTCATCGGTGAGTTTTTAATTTTAATGGGTTCGTATATTTACTCTCCCGTCGTGGCGGCATTTTCAGTAACTGGTGTCGTGCTTGGTGCGGCGTACATGTTGTGGATGGTAAAACGAGTGTTCTTCGGGCCTAAAGGCGAACTGATGCTTGATTCTGAAAAAGACAAATCACATGCCCTTCATGATTTAACGGGGCGCGAGTATGCTGTTCTAGTGCCGATGATCATCATGATTTTTTGGATGGGAATTTTTCCAAATCACTTTATGGATTTCTCTAAGGTCAGCGTAAATTACTTAGTGGAAAACAAAATGGACTACTCAATTCCGACGAGCGCAAATGTAGCTAAGGAAGAGGAGCAATAATATGAATACGATGATGGCTGATATTTTACTAATATCCCCGATGATCGCGATGTTTCTTTTCAGTTTGGTTCCGCTAACGATTAAAGTACTTCGCGGCAACGTTGAACAAAGTCCGACCGCAACTATTATTGAGGCCCTCATCGGCCTGACCTTAACAGCCGGATTGTTAATTATTTTTGGTGGTTCGGGTAAAACGGCTTTTAATGGTCAGCTAGTATTTGATGGACTAACTCAGTGGATGGGTTTAATTGCTGTCATCGTTGCCGGCGGTTCGATGATCATGATGTATGAGAATCCAGCGACCCGCGGGAAGCAGTTTTCAGAACTTATATTTTTAGCGATGAACTCAATTGTCGGAATGTTGATTTTAGTTTCAGCGGTTGATTTGATTACAATTTTTATCGGTTTAGAAATGATGTCACTTGCTCTTTATTTGATGATTGCGATGTCGCATGAACAAAAAATTTCTAAAGAAGCAGCCATCAAGTATTTCGTTTTAGGCTCGTTTGCTTCTGCGATTTTTCTTTACGGGGTTTCGTTTGTTTTCGGAAGCGCCGGTACCGTCAACATTTTAGATTTAATGGAAAACGCATCGATTCTTATTAAAACGAATAAAGTTTTCATGTTTGGAATCAGTTTTATTGTTTTAGGCTTTTGTTTTAAAGTATCGATTGCGCCATTTCACGCATGGACGCCCGATGTTTATCAAGGAGCTCCAACCCCGGTCACTTCTTTCATGGCAACGGCAGTTAAAACAGTTTCGTTTGCAGCGTTTTTAAGACTTCTAGCAACGAAACCGTTACTAGGGTCAGAGAATTTATTTATTGTTTTACAGTGGTTCGCGGTTATTACGATGACTGTCGGAAACGTCGCCGCGCTTGTACAAACGAACTTAAAAAGAACACTGGCGTATTCATCGATTTCACATTCAGGCTATATATTAGTTGGTGTGATCACCGCAGGCGTCAGTCAGAATTCTGTATTTTCTGCATCAAGCGTTGTTTTTTACCTTCTAGCTTATTCATTGATGACGCTGGGAGCTTTTGCCATTGTTAGCTTAATCGAAAAAAATGAAAACTCGGTTATTCAAACGGATGATTTGGCTGGCTTTGCAAAGAACCAACCTTTATTAGCTTTTTGCTTAACGATCTTCTTGTTATCGTTAGCTGGAATCCCGCCATTGATAGGTTTCTTCGGAAAGTTCTACTTATTTAGTGCGGCAGTTAGCGAAGGCTTACTTTGGTTAGCACTTTGGGGCGTCTTGAATTCTGCGATTGGTGTTTACTATTACTTACGCCCAATCGTTGTAATGTATATGCGAGAAGGTGATTGTAATGTTTCAGACGAAGGACACTTCGGCACGACAGTAACGGTTGTTATTGCGGCGATTCTTATTATTGTTCTTGGTTTGGCCTCAGGACCACTTTTTGACATGGTTGAACGAAGTTTGATGTAAAAACGAAGGCCCAGCGTGACTGGGCCAATCGATTGATCAATTAATTACATTGCATTGATAAGCTGACAAGTCGTTTGAAAATGCTGCTTAGCAAACTCAGAAGTGGGAGAAATGCAAGTAAGCAAGTTTCTCTCAGTACCGCCATCGCTGTCTTTAACATTTAATTCGATAGCACGAGTTTCAATATCGCCTTCTGATTCAGATTTCGCTCCTTTAAGGGCGTTAAAAAGTTCAATGCTGTTTTCATCAGTATTAGCGCTATAAATCGAATCTTGCGAAAGTTTCGTCCAACCCGAATCGGCCATAATCGAGCAAGTAATGCTTCTTGATTTTAAACAAGAAAGGCCTCCAGCCGAAACCATAATAAGATCAGATTTTCTACCAACAGGTGAAACAATGGTAGGACCTACAGTTTTTAGTAGTACTGAATAGATTTTCTTAGAAAAAGCAGAGTTAACCATTTCTACGTCTTCTCTGACTGGGGTCGGAGAACCGGCTACTGCAGATAAGCCGAAAGCTGTAACCAGACAAATTGCGATAAGTTTTTTCATATTTTCCTCTTGCGCCGGGCGCGTTTTAATTTAATGAACCAATTATGTTGATGCTAGAATGAAGCCTACTCAGGAAGAATGAGTTCTAGAAGACGAAAAAGAGCGACAAAAACCTAGTCACTTTAACGAAAAGCGTAAGGCTTAAATTAGAACAAGAAACCTTAACAATGATCTTTTAAAACCTGAAGCCCTGATTTAAATCCGATTCTTAAGATTCTTTCTAAGATGACAGGATTAAGTGAAAAGTGATCTGCGAAAAACATTTCGTAATTTTGCGCTCGTGGAGCGATATAGATGTAATCGATTTCCGGCTTGAAAGCCAAATTGTCTTTCACAACCTGCAGTAGCCTATTCTTAATATCCACCGAGACATTAAGTTCATCGCAGGATTTTTTAACGGCTAAGTAAGTATCTTTTTTCTGTTGCTGGAATAAAATGTGTTTTGCTACTTTTTGTTCCAGGACCTGGTACAAAGCCTGGTTAATTATAGCCGGCATTCCGTAAGTATGTAGTGAACCAATTTCCGGTGAATAATGGTAAGGCTGCATCGAATATGAAGCGATGATTAAATCGGCTCCGTGATCGGCGGCGACGTGAGTACTTAAAGTATCTCGAATTTCTCCGTCATAATGGTAAATGACTTTTCCGTCTGGTTTTGTAATTGGATAGGGCGCGAAAGCCGGAGGCAAAGAACTAGACGCCGCGACGGCCTCAGAAATTTTCGAATATCCAATAAATTTTGCGGTATCTGTCTTGGTGCTTTCTAGATAGGGACCAAAAATTGTTTTTCGAGAATGGTTGAGCTGGGTAGCCACAACATAAAGCTCGACCCCTAGTCTTGAAAAATCATTTTCATCTAAAACGTATTTTCGAAGATATCGTTCCAATCCATTTGTATTAAAAAGACCATTCAGTTTGAAACCTTGTTTTAGAAAAACTTCTAGACCACCGGTTAAAAGTGACTTTTGTAATAAACTTTCTGGTAACCAACTGAGCATTCTTTTCGAATTTAAATTAAAAATATGTCGGTAACCAATTGCCTTTATTCGCTCTTCTTTCGGAAGATTATAAAAGGGAGAGTTTCCGACCCCGACCTGAAAGGCGGTGATTAAGGATTCTAGCGATCGACCCGAAGCTAAAATTGAAGCGACAAACGAACCCGCACTAGACCCGACGTAAAGCCGAATTGTTGGCTTGGTATCTGGCTTCGTCGTCGGATATTTTTGATGGACCCATTCTTTAGAACCGCCGGCAAAGATAAAGCCCTTTTCTTTTAGGGCTAGGCAGACGCCAATATGGTAGGCAGCGGCTTTTACTCCGCCGCCACTTAAAACCAAGGCTATCTTCTTCTTTTTCTGAATATTCATGATGTAAGTCCAGTTAACCACGAAAAAAAGCTTTGATAAACCCTAAAAAAAGGCTGAATAGGCTGGCTAACCAAGACGAAAGACCAAAGAATATTCGATGTTTGACAAGCCTTTCGCCTGTGCTAGGCTTGAATAGTCGAGGTGAATAGGATGACATCAGCACAAAGTTGGTTGCCACTAGCTGAATACTCAATCAAGCATCAGGTGAGTATATCAACACTTCGCCGTCGTATTAAAGCAGAGGATATCCAGTATCGTTTTGATGAAGGTAAGTATCTTATCTTAGATGATGAAGATTCAGCCTCAAGAAATGGTGCCTTAAAAAACGCCGATGAACATCGCCCCTCCCTAAGTAGTGACGTTCAACCAAAGTCGGCGTCTTTTAGCGCTTCTACAAATTCATCTCAAAACGGCCACACAAACAATCATTTAGAGATGGGTGAGTCAGTGATTACTGCGGCCAATCGACTTTTATCAGATTTAAAAAAAGCCTATACGCAAGTTCTTCAAGAAAAAGAAGGACAAATTCAAGAGTTAAGACAAGAAATCGCGGACCTCAAAACATTAATTAAGGTCCTTGAATCTGAAAATCATCGCTTAAGAAATTAAGGCCCATCACCCTGTCCGAGTACAGTTGACTGATATGCGTTCGCACCATTTTGCGCAGAATTCGAAGTTTTAAACTGTCCGAAAAAATTTGATAGCACTGATCTAGGTTCAGGCGCGCGCGTTTCAGCCATCGCTTTTTGTTTAACAATGACCTCACGACTTACACTTTTTGCAAATCGCCGATCAGGGCATTGGCTATAGACTGAAGTTAATTTCGTTTGAATTTTTGACTGCATCTCTTTATAAGGTCCAGGGACTAGACAAGTCCCAGCTCGCGATAAAGAACAATCTAAAGTCGAAAGCTGGCTAGAAAGATCAGCTATATTTTCGTTAAATTTTGCGGCCGACTCACTTAAATTCGCTTGATGATCTTCTGTAACAAGCGCGGTCGAAGCAATTTCGCACGATGAAATTTCTTTTTTAGCCGCCCTAAGCGTGATGCAAGTTGAACGGGTTGAATAGGGATCGGCGTCACATTGTTCGCGATCAGCAAAAGATAACTTTTTAATTCTAGATTCAGCCGCCGCCGTGCAGGCATTATTTTGTTTTCGCTGTTCTTGCGATGAAAAGTTAATGTCTGAGGTACTACTAACTAGACCCATAAAAACTCGGGCATCGCGAATAATTCCGGCCCGCGCTTGGTTAAGTTGTCGCTCGGTGGCAACCCAAGTTTCGTAGACCGAGTCTAGGTTTTCGCACGACATTCTTTTAGCGTCTTCAACATTGCCGCCAGCCATTTGAATAATACGTTTCATTTCTTCAAGCTTTTTAATCTCAATTAATCTTTCACCCATGCAGTCGGCACAGCCTAGGACAGAAACCGACGCCGCGGTTTCTGATTGTCGGGCGCGAATTAAATCGGCGTCGACTTGCGCCAAAGCTGCTTCGGCCGGAAGTCTCGAAAGGCTCGAGGTGGCGGCGGCCAAAATTGTTAACTGCGTATTAAGTTGGATTAAATTTGGCGACAGTTTTTGAAAACTTGATAATGAATATTCGAAATTTTTAATTCGCGCATCAGCTTCAGCGGGACTGAATTCGCCTTTTATTTCAAAGTAAGCTCGTTTTGCTAATTCCCAGGTTCCTTGAGCGGCAAACGTTACTAAACTGCTTACTGCAATTGAAGTTAAAGTTCCGACTGCCGCAAGCTTGGCAACATTTGCGGGACTCATCATGTCTCTGGCAGTTTGGTTTGATTCGCGAACGCTTGATGCTAAATTGTCTACGCTACCAGAGGCATTATTTATACTTCCGGCGACGTTATTAGCACTTCCGGCCGCGTTGTTAATACTTCCGGCGACATTATTTACGCTTCCAACGGCATTATTGGCGGTGCTTCGAAAACCATTTACGCTATCTGATACATTATTAAGACCATTCGCCACACCGCTATTATTGAATCCATTATTAATGGTTAACCCTAATGACTGAATCAATCCGCCAATTGCGTCGTCTGCAAAAGCTTTCGGCAATATAAAATCGTAAAGCATTGTAGCTGTTGATTTGCTTGATTTTTTAGTTAATTTTTCTACCTGAAGCATATGCATTTCTAAGTAGCTTGGCAGTAAATATCGCAACTTAACTGAACCCACTGAAAACTGTTTTGTTTTCTTATTAAATGCGAGCCGATATAGAGTATTACTGTCAGGCTCGTAAGATTCATGAATTTCTAAGCCATCAATTTTTTGATCTGACCATTTTTTAGTTCCAACGGAACGCTTAAAAAACCCGACTACGGTTTCATATGAATCTTTATTGTTTTGCGAGACCGTTAGGGTGGCGATATTTTTTAAATACTCAAGCGGGCTGTCTTTTGTGTAAACAGAAACTTTTACCTGAGAGTTTTTTAAATCTTCGCGAGTCCAATATTTTTTATAATCATACTTCGCGGCAAATGCGCTAGAAAAAACAAATAAATTAAATAAAAACAAAAAAAGCTTCATTCAACACCTCGCCTAGACTAATCGGTTGATATTAATGAGGTTTATAATTTTTTCACCACATTCTTATTTTGAGACGGTGATTAATAGAATTTGAACGAAAAAAAACCCAAGGACCGAAGTCTTTGGGTTTTCTAAGGAAACTTTCGCTTCTTGGGAGGGGCGAAGGGTTGTAATTAAGCTGCGGCGGCAGGAGATTTAGTCTTTTTATCCTGCTTTTTGTTCGAACCAGACTTTTTAAATTTTTCTGATTTTTCAAAAGCAACTGCAAACACTTCATCAAGATTTTCAGCTAATA
This sequence comes from Bdellovibrio sp., assembly GCA_043760925.1. Lineage (GTDB taxonomy): Bacteria > Bdellovibrionota > Bdellovibrionia > Bdellovibrionales > Bdellovibrionaceae > Pseudobdellovibrio. The sequence goes on from JAYUOK010000075.1 coordinate 179,012, forward strand.
TGAAGTTAATTTTTTCTTTAAATACTTGTGGAATATCTTCTAAATCTTTAGCGTTTGCATAAGGGATGATAATATTAGTAATCCCTAAGTTTAGAGCCGCTAAACATTTTTCACGAATTCCGCCGACGGGCAACACGCGACCTTGTAAAGTCACTTCACCTGTCATTGCGATATCATTTCTAACTGGAGTGTCAGTCATTAAACTAACTAGCGCCGTCGTTAAAGTAATACCTGCTGATGGACCATCTTTCGGGATTGCGCCCGCTGGTAAATGCACGTGCACATCAAACTTATCAAAGAACTCAGTTGGAATACTTAATTCATCCATATGGGCTTTTGCGTAAGACATTGCGGCGTGGGCAGATTCTTTCATAACGTCGCCTAATTGGCCCGTTAACATCATGTTGCCTTTACCCTTCATTTTTAATGCTTCAATCAATAAAACTTCTCCGCCTGCTTGTGTCCAAGCTAAACCTTGAACCACACCAATATTTGATTCAAGCATTTTATCTTCACGCATAAAACGTGGAGGGCCTAAAAGTTCTGGAACCGTCGTTGCGGTAATTTCAGTAAATGTTGCTTCAGCCATTACAACTTTTTTAGCAACTTTACGACAAACCGATCCGATTTCGCGCTCAAGGTTACGTAATCCTGCTTCACGAGTGTAACCAGCGATTAAGAATTTAATACCTTCGTCCGTAAACTTAATGTTTTCAGAAGTAATTCCGTTCGCTTCAATTTGGCGATCGATTAAATGCTTCTTCGTAATTAATAGCTTATCGTTCTCAGTGTAACCAGGGATGCTGATCATTTCCATACGGTCACGTAGCGCCGCTGGTATATTTTCAACAACGTTTGCCGTTGCGATAAATAATACATTTGATAAATCGAAATCTACATTTAAGTAGTTATCGCGGAATGTTGAATTTTGTTCTGGATCTAACACCTCAAGCATTGCAGATGCTGGATCGCCTCGGAAGTCAGAAGCCATTTTATCGATCTCATCAAGTACGATAACTGGATTTCTTGTTTTAGCTTGGCGTAATGCTTGGATCACTTTACCTGGCATTGCTCCAACATAAGTTCTACGGTGACCACGAATTTCTGCTTCGTCTTTCACGCCGCCTAAGGCGATACGGAAATACTCGCGACCCATTGCTTTTGCAATCGATCTGCCAAGGGAAGTTTTTCCAACTCCGGGAGGTCCGCTGAAGCAAAGGATAGGTCCCTTCATTCCGGCTTTTAACTTACGTACAGCTAAGAATTCTAATACGCGATCTTTTGCTTTTTGAAGATCATAGTGATCGTCATCAAGAATTTGTTTCGCCGTTTTAATATCAATAATATCTTCAGATTGCTTGCTCCAAGGAAGGTCAACCATCCAATCAAGATAAGTGCGAACCATTGTCGCCTCACTTGCGTCTGGGTGCATTCGCTCTAAACGTGACAATTGTTTTAATGACTCAGTTTCAACAGCTGGTGGCATTCCTACATTTATGATTTTGTTTTTTAATTCTTCCATCTCTTCCGACTTTGAGTCTTGGCTTCCGTCACCAAGTTCACTCTTTATAGCTTTCATTTGTTCGCGCAGAAAGTTTTCGCGTTGATTTTTTTGATCGTCACCACGGCTTGAACCACGAATTTTTGCTTGAGCTTGTAAAACTTCAAGTTCAGCTTGTAAAAGTTGAACTACGATTAAAAGTCTTTCTTTTGCGTCGATTGTTTCTAAAACCTTTTGAGCGTCGCCGACTTTTAATCCCATGTTGCTTGCAATTAAATCTGCAATGCGACCGGCATCAGTGACGTCATCTAATACTAATAGAATATCAGGAGAAAGGGCTTTACCAAGAGCAATCGTTTTTTCGATACACTCTTTTGCGGTACGAACTAAGGCTTCAACTTCAGAAACATTTCCGGCAGGCATCACGTCTTCAACTTTTTCAACTGCAACTTCAAAGCTGCCACTTGTTTTAGTGAATGCTTTGATTCGGCCTTTTGCTTCGCCTTGAATTAATATTTTAACTCGACCATCAGAAAGTTTTCGCATCCGCATAATTTTTGCGATTGTTCCGATCTCGTAGATGCTATCTGGAGATGGGTTTTCTTCTGCGATGTCTTTTTGTGATGCTAAGAAGATAAGTCTATTTTTAGACAATGCTTCTTCAACCGATCTGATTGAACTTTCACGTCCAACAAAAAGTGGAATGATCATGTAAGGGAATACGACGATATCGCGTACTGGTAACATGGGTAGTGTTTGAGGAATTTCGACGGCCTGATTATCAAATGTCATGAGTTGCTCCTGTTTCCTTAAGGAATTATTCGGAGCAATCTTATGTGCGCTTTAACTATTTGACGTCTGGTTTTGAAAATCAAGACTGACATCCATGTCAGAAACACTCTTCCAATGAGTCCTAAGTCTTATTGAAAAAGGTTTTTGCCGGTCGTTTCTTGGTCTTCCATGCATGAAATGCACAAAGTCGCTAGGGGACGGGCTTTCAGACGACGTAGATCAATCATATCTTCGCAGCATTCGCACTGGCCGTACGTCTCGTTAGTAAATTTTGAAAGAGCTTTATCGATCAATAGCAATGAATGCTGATCGCGCTCGTGCAGTTGAATATTAAGATTGTCTTGTAAGTTTTGTACGACAGCATCGACCTCGTCGGCGGCCTTAATAGATGCATGCTGTAAATTTCTGAACTCGATATGTTTATTTAGAATCTCACTCTTTTGAATCAAGAGAGATTTTTTTACCAAATCTAATTCCGAACTAAGAACTTCGGCGCTCTTCATCTAATTCCCCCCTAGATAAAAATTTTCCGAAAAGTTAGGGGGATAATTAGCCGGCATAGCTTTTATGTCACCAAAAAAAGTTTTTAGTTGCGTGACGAATCATCGAACATGATTTGCGAGTGAGTATTTTTTCTGAGCATTTTCTCTGATTTCCGCGCCCTCGATGCTTAGTCGTGTCCAAGGTAAAGCAAGCAATCTTTCTTGCTCGATTTTTTCTCCTGTTTCTTCACAGACGCCATAGTTGCCCATTTCGATTCTTCCGAGAGCAGATTCAACTTCTAACAACTGTTGTTTGATGCGTGATTGGTTAATTAAGAAAGTATGTTCTTCTTGGTGGGCAGCCGATTGATCGATCTCATCACCACTAGCTTTATCTATTTGATTGAAATGATCTGCTGCTTGCTTAGCACGATTCAGTAAATCACTTTTTACTTTAAGTAATTTTGCTTTACAGTTCTGCATGAAATCCATAGAGACCTCCTTGTGTTAGGTGGGCCGCTACACTCAAGTCAGCAGTATAAGCTGTACGAGCGAGCATCAAGAGCAACAAATGGCCAGAACCCGTGCCTAGTCTAGCAAGGGTCGGGCCGAGACGCGCAGTCCGAGCAGGCCAGGCCGCGGCGTCATTCTTGGGATTTAAGACAGTTGGCTGGTACAGATCGGTTAAAAGTTATTCAACTTTTTTAATGAGGCCCTTATCAAGCGATAAAACATGAACAGGTCGTTCAAGTTCGCGCAAACTAGACATGCGTAGCTCGCCGGTAACGCCGGCAGTGCGACCTAATGAACGTAAGCGTGACGCTACCTGTTCGCGAGTAGTAGCTCCGCCAGAGATAACATCGCGAATGACTTTAGCCGACTCGAAAGCCTGCATTTCAATTAATGTAGGTTCTTCGTTGTACTGCGAAAGATACTCTTTGAAAAAATTAGTTTCGCGCATTTTTGCATCATTTAAATCGACCGCATCAACGAAATAAATTCCGTCAGCCTGCGCACCGGCACGCTTAACAATGTCAGGCGTATTCCAAATATTTGTTCCTAAATAACTCACCTTGGGAACATCATTCACTTTCATGAAAGCCATCACTTGGCCTAAGCTTTTACCACTATCAGGTAAAAACAGAACATCGAAGTCCACAATTGGGCTAAGTATATTTTCTTCAACTTCGTGCTCGCGCGAATTCTTCTTTACCTTATTCTTTGAATTTTTTTGGTCGCGATCTTTTTTTGCTAGTCGCAGTTCTTTTTGTCGTTCTTTAAATTCTTCAGGTCGCGCTTCAGGGTAAAATGTGCCAACCATTTTTTTAATAACGGCGTTAAAATCATTTTCTTTCGGATCGTAAGTTTGCGCGGCAACCACTTGCGCACTGCGTGCTAAGACGTGATCCCAAAAAATATTTGAAAACTCGACCCCGTAAGTATCATTTGGATATAAAATTGCGAAGCGGCGCGCCGAAAGCTTTTCGTAAGCGTATTGGACTAATTGGTCGACTTGCATTTCGGGAGTTAAAGAATTTCTGAAGACAAAGTCGCCAACGCTAGTTAGCCCAGACTTTTGCGATAGCGCAATAAAAGGCAAACCTAAAAAATCAGCTCTTTGTGCAATCCCCATGGCTTCTTTAGAAGAAAGTCCACCGATTAAGGCAATTGCTTTATCGTCGCGTACAAGCTTATCAACTCCGGCACTTGCAGATTCAGGCAAACTTTGAGTATCAAAGATTGCCAGTCGAAAACGAGCATCTGCTTTGTTTAAACCTAAACCCATACGAATCGCATTCAAAGCATGCTGGCCAACGTTTGCATTTTTACCAGTCAAAGGAAGAATGGCACCGATCACCTTGGCATCAACGCTTGCGGTGGCATCAATGAGCGTCACCATTTGCTGCGCCTGAGCGGCTAATGGGTTCTGGGTGTACTGTGTTGATAAAGAACGAAAAAATTCAATAGCGCGCCCCGAGCGGCGTTCTTTTTGTGCCATTATACCCAGACGCCATAAAATTTGCGGACGATAAGCGCTTAACTGCGGATCAACAGCCGCTTGTTCAAGCTGTTCGGCAGATAGTTTGTTTTCAATAATATCGTTGGCGGCTTTTTTGGGAAGATTCGTTTTAAGTGCAGACACATAATCGGTCGCTACAGGAGTCGTTGCTGTTTCGAAATCTTCTGCAGCGTAAACTGAAACATTCGAATTTGTTTTGACACCTTCAGAAGAGCTAACCGGCATCGAAGGCATCAATCCCGGATTGGCGACAACTGTTTCTTGCGGATAATTTTGATTGCGCTGCTGTTGCACGCGAATCGATGGAGATTTTCTATTCGTGTGAATTTGTATGGGCTTACTTGTGCAAGAAAATACAAAAAAACTGGCAATAATTAAATGCAAAAGTCGAATCATTTTCTACCTCGAAGTATCGTTTGTAACTTGTCTTGATAACTTTTTACTAATGGGGTTGCTTCATTATAACGATGCAGCTCTTCTAGAATTTCTTTTTGTCTTGAATTTATTTTTTCTGGAGTATCAACCGCGACCCTCACAAGCATATCGCCGGCACCGCTTGATCCTAGCCGGGGAAAGCCTTTGCCCTTTAAGCGAAAGACTTGACCTGAATGCGTACCCGCCGGAATTTTAATTTCTGCCTTACCAAACAAAGTCGGAATTTCTGCAGAGGTACCTAAGATGGCATCGGTGTAAGATACCGGAAGATCTAAAATCACGTCGTATTCTTCACGCTTAAAAAGTAAATGATCTTGTAAATCAATAATCACGTATAAATCGCCAGCGGTTCCCGACGCGGGCTTGTCGCCTTCGCCTGACAGCTTAAGGCGTTGACCTTCTTTAACCCCGGCCGGAACGGTCACCGAAAGTTTTGCAGATTCTTCCTTCGGTCCTAATTGCCGCACAAAGCTGACCATTTTTTCACAGCCTGTTGCGGCCTCTTCAAAAGTTACAGTTAAAGTATAGCGTAGATCTGAGCCGCGAGCGGCTGCGCGCGGGCCTCGGGCGCGGCCACTTGAGTATGTTCCGCCGCCGCGCCCACCTTGGCCGAAGATGTCTCCGAAAACGTCTCCGAATATGTCTTGAAAAGGGTCGGGACCGGCACCACCGCCGGGTCCGCGGGGCCCGCCACCGCCGAAGGGGTTGCCGCCGACGCCGGCATGCCCAAACTGGTCATAAGTTTGCCGCTTTTTTTCATCGCTTAAAACTTCGTAAGCTTCTGAAAATTCTTTAAAACGATCTTCAGCTTTTTTGTCGCCAGGATTTTTATCTGGATGATACTGCATCGCAAGTTTGCGATAGGCTTTTTTTATTTCATCTTGAGTTGCTGACCGGGAAACCCCAAGCAACTGATAAAAATCTTTTTTAGCCACGATTAAGCTTCTCCTTGAGGAACGGCAGAACTAGCCACGACCACTTGGCCAATACGGATAATTTTTTCGTGCAATTTGTAAGGTTTTTTAAATACTCGCGCAATATGACCATTCGGAACTGCATTTGTTGCTTCGGAACTAATTGCTTCGTGGCACATTGGGTTGAAAGGCAAACCCTCGCTAGGAACTTCTTGGATGCCATGCTTTGCCAGCATTTCTTTTAATTCTTTAGCAGTCATCTCGACGCCAACTTTAAAAGTCTGAATCGTTTCTGGCGTTAATTTTACATCAAGGGCACGATCAAAATTGTCCATCACTTCAAGCACATCGCGCGCGATTCGTTCCGCACCAAACTTTAAAAGTTCAGAACGTTCTTTAATCGAATTACGTTTAAAGTTTTCAAACTCAGCCTTCAAATATAAAAAATCATTCTTCCACTTTAAAGACTCTTCCTGCGCCAGTTCTAATTCAGATTTTTGCGGAGCTTCTGCAGCGCCGGCAATTGGTGTCTCTGGGGCTTTTTTATCTTCAGCATTTGACATATTTTTACTCCCGAATATTTCAATATATACATTGGGGTTTAGTTACAAAATGTCAATGCGCCTCGAGCGAAAATTAATTCAGATCGCCTTTAAGAAAAGTGAATTTTTCAAACACCTGGTTGCTTATTAAAATTCCTTTGTCGGTCAGCTGAAAAGAGCGCTCAGCCTTGTGAACCAAATTGTGATTTAAAAGAGGCAGCATTAATTCTTCAATCCGTTGTGAAGTCGCCAAACCAAACTTCTGCACAAGTTTATCCACAGACAGGCCTTCACTTAATCTAAGCGAAGTATGGCAAAAATCTGTAAGTGCCTGATGTTTTTCAAGACGTTCTTCTTGGTTTTCGCTTTGCCAAGCACCACTAGAAACTTGCTGCGCGTAAATTTCTAGCGAATTCGGATTCCAAAAACGTGTTCCCCACTCAGTTGATTTAGAATAGGAATGCGCGCTTAACCCTAGACCCCAGAACTCGGCGTCAGTCCAGTAAAGTAGATTATGTTGAGATTCAAACCCGGGTTGGGCGTAGTTCGAAATTTCATACCGATGCTGACCGCTTTTCGTTAAAGCCTCATGGATCATTTCAAACATTTGAACCTGCTCATCTTCAAGCGGGCGATTTTTTGAAAGCGGATGGCCTTCAGGGACCGTCAAGCAATACGGAGAAATGTGCTTCGAGCCCAGCTCGACGGCGACAGTCACATCGTGCCGAAGCTCTTCGATAGACTGCGTTGGTAAAGCAAAAAGCACATCAAAAGAAAAGTTTAAGTTGTACTTGCGAAGCAGAGCCAAGGTTTGTCTTGTTTGCTCTGCATTATGTTCTCGGTGCACCATTTTCAGCAAACGATCCGAAAACGTCTGAGCGCCAACGCTAAAACGATTTATTCCTGCTTTCAAATAAATCTCTAATTTTTTCTCATCGACGGTGGCGGGATTAATTTCGATTGTGATTTCAGTTTGTGGTCCAGTTGTGTATCCGAACTTGGCGAGTTCAGAAATCAGTTCTACAATAAGCTCAGCAGCAATCAGGCTGGGAGTACCTCCACCAAAGTAGAGTGTTTTAAGAACCTGTGGCGTAAATAGATTTTTTTTATCGGAAATTTCTTTTTTAACCAAAGCGACATAATCTTGAGGTGGGCGAATTTCAGAATGAACATATGTTGCAAAGTCACAATACGTGCAGCGCTGAAGACAGTACGGAATGTGAATGTAAACACCTAAAGCACCCATAGAAGGATTTATAGATGAAGCAGATAAAATATCAACTGAAAAACAAAATGAAAATTCTATTCATTCAAAGCAAGAAGTCTCCGGTTGTTAACGTTCAGATGTGGGTCAAAACTGGCGCGGCAGACGAAAAAAAATCTGAAGAAGGCATCAGTCACTTTATTGAACACCTTGTGTTCAAAGGAACCGAAAAATACAAAGTCGGTGAAATTGCAAATATCGTCGAAGCCTCTGGTGGCGAACTGAATGCGTATACCTCTTTTGACCAAACGGTATTTTACGTGACGATTTCTAGCAGCTTTAAAGATGTCGCATTAGATATGGTCAGCCAAATGATGGGTTTTCCTACTTTTGTGTCTTCAGAAATCGACAGCGAACGCGAAGTTGTTTGCGAAGAAATTAAAATGGGCAAAGATTCTCCGGGCCGAAGATCGTCACAACTGATGTTCTCATCAGCCTTCAGAAAACATTCGTATGGAATTCCAGTTATTGGCTACGAAAAAAATGTACGCTCTTGGACAACTAAAAAGATTAAACAATACTACCAATCTAGATATGTACCGTCGAATATGTTTTTAGTTGTTTCCGGAGATTTCGAAATTCCTGAAATGAAAAAGAAAGTTCAAGAATACTTTGCTGGATTTAAACCGCATAAGCTGAAAAAGGTGAAGCGTACTCAAGAACCAAAGCAAAAAAAATATCAATTCAAGGCCGAGAAATATCAAATTCAAGACCAGCATTTGCACCTTACCTTCAAAGCACCGAATGTAAAAAGTAAAGATGTTCCTGCGCTCGATATTTTAGCTATGGTACTTGGCCAGGGCGACAGCTCTTTGCTTGTCAAAAAACTAAGACTAGAAAATCCGATCGTCACATCCGTGTCTGCCTTCAATTATAACCCACAAGATCAAGGCATCTTCGCAATTTCTGCGCACTACCAAGACGAAAAATTCGATCAAGTGACTGAAGAAATTTTAAAGCAAATCGACTATATTCAAAATAATCCCCCATCATGGGATGAAATTAAGCGCGCAAGAGTATCAATTTCATCTGAACAATTTTACTCAATCGAAACAGTAGATGGGCTGGCTAGCAAGGCCGGGGGGCAAGAGTTTTATTTAGGGGATCCTAATGCGCACAAAAAGTATTTAGCAGATATAAATAAGCTAACTCCGCAAGACGTCCAAAAAATTGCAAAAAAATATTTGAAGCTTGATCAGTTAAGCTCGGCCTACTTAGGTGCCGCTGACAAATCAATTTCAGAAAAAAAATTGCAATCAATCCCAAAAATGTGGGAAAAAATTGTATTTCCTAAAAAACCAGAAGTCGAAAAGCAGAAAAAAGTAAATATTCCGCGCCTTGTGGCCACTCCGAAAAAAGTAAAAAGCCACCAAGAAGTCGAGCGGGTTGAGCTAAAGTCCGGAATAAAAATTCTATTCAAACAAATGGATGATATTCCGACTGTTTCATCGAAGTTTGTATTTCGCGGCGGGGCCAGGTTAGAAACACCAGACTCAATGGGCCTTTCTGACTTAGCGACTCGAAGTTGGCTCAGTGGCACTAAAGATCTAAACGAGGCTCAATTGCTTAAATCGATTGAAGAGCTTGCAATGGGTCTTTCACCATTCTCTGGTAAAAACACCTTTGGGTTCTCAGTTGATTATTTAACGGCATTCGAAGGGAGGGCTTTAGATCTGGCGATCGATGCAATCACAGAATCGCCTTTTACGACTGAAATTATTGAACGTGAAAAAACAGTAATGCTTCAACATATAAAATCGAAAGAAGATCACCCTTCAAGTCTTTGCGTCCGCCAATTCATGCAGGCAATGTACGGATCACATCCATTAGCTTACGATGCGATTGGAACCCAGCAAACATTACAGAACCTGCATCGCAAAGAAGTCTTGCAACTAAAAGAGCAAATTCTAACGCCTGAAAACTTAACGGTGGCCGTCGTTGGTGCCTTTGATAAAAAACTATGGCTGAAAAAGATTGAAGATTTCGAAGGAAGAATGGGCCATCATTCAAAAATATCTAGCCCACACTTTATTGCAGACTTAAATGAAAACAAAAAAGTTTTTCTTGAAAAAGATAAAGAGCAATCACACGTGATCATTGGCTGGCGTGGACTTTGCTTAACAGATCCAGACCGTTTTGCACTTCAAGCCATACAAGCGATACTTGCTGGCCAAGGTGGTCGTTTATTCTATGAATTGCGTGATAAAAATTCTTTAGCATACTCGGTGTCGCCATTAAAAATGGAATCGCTTGAGACCGGATATTTCGGTGGATACATTGCTTGCTCGCCAGAAAAAGTTGAGAAAGCGATTGAAATGTTTCAGATCGAATTTAAAAAATTAATGACAGAAACAGTTTCAAATGAAGAGCTAGATCGCGCGAAAAGGTATCTCATTGGTCAACATGACATCGGGTTACAACGCAAATCAGCACTCTGTAACTTGTTGGTGTTTGATGAGGTGTATGGAAATGATTATAATCAAAGCCTTCACGTTGCATTAGAATACCAGAAGGTTACTCAGGAGAAAATTATCGAGCTTTCGCAGAAGCTTTTTAGTAAGCCGCACGTCGTTAGCGTCGTCGGAAAACGCCTGTAACTTATTCATGAAATAACTATGCCTAGACAAAAAACGGCAATTTTTATATTTAATGGTTCAACAAGCAAGCAACTTCGCTTGAGGGGCCGTTATGAACCAAAAAACAGTTATCTTATTTGCCACGCTTTTTATTTTATTTGCATCAAGCGTTTTCGCGGCAACGCCAGAAGCTTTACAAGTTTCTAAAATTCTTAAAGAACGCACAAACGGAAATGATTCGCTTTACAGTAAACTTTTATCTCCAGCAAAAAGTTTGGATGTTAGTAAGAATGCCAGCGACCGAATTCAATCTATAAACGATCAAATTACTCGTGAAATTGATTTAGTAACAGCCGCTTTTAATTCATCGGCCGAAGATAAAAAAATCGAGGCTGTGCACGCAGCCGCCAACTTAATTGATTCCAAAATGACTGCGGATGGTGGGGCACATATTATTTTTGTCGACCAGAATCCAAGCTCGGCAACAGCGCGAATTTTGATGCTTATACCGAAAAAAAATTCGACCGTTTCTGGAAAAAATGTTTTGAACGCATTAACGTCATACAAGCGTTCGGCGAAACCAAACAACTTTGTTTATGAGTACGCGATAGCAGAGAATTTAACTTCGGGCCCAATTAAAAACTTAGTCGGCTCAGAAACTTCTTATTTACTTCCGGAGGCAGCGACTCCGCTTAAAGCATCTGAACAGGTTGTTTTAAAAAAATGCCGACAGTTGCTTGGATGGAAGTGTTTAACCGCGCTTTACCGAGCAGATGCTTATTCAATTTCACCGGGTGGCCTGCACCTTTTGTTTTCTTCCAATGTCGATTTAAATTCAAATCCTGACCATGCGGACTTTGCTGGCGATAAGCGGTCTACAAATCAAACAACGGGCAGCACGGGAACTTACGTAATTATCGAAAGTAAAGACTGGGTCATAATGTACAGCACTGATGCGCAATACAATGAAGGAAAGTTATCTTTTACAGGTATTATCCAGCAAGAATTTCAGAAAGATTTCAATCGTTTGAAGTTAAGAATTGCGACTGATTTAAAACTTGCAACATCAGACATCAAATAATATTTCAGCCAACTTTTTTAGCTGGTGATTTCTGTTCAAAAAATGAAGCATGCAAAAGAGGGCGGGCGCTATTCATTTTTTTCAAAACATCGGGAACATATCCGGTTAAAATAAGTTCGCCTTGCTTGTTTAATTCGAAAATCGCGGATCTTGATATTGTTTCATTATTCATTCCAGTTACTTCCCAAATGTCAGTAATTTCGCGAAATCCATCCGCTCGACGTCTGATCTGAACAATCAAATCAATCGCTTGTGACATCTGATAACGAATTTGTCTTAATGGTAATTCGATTCCGCAGAACTGCACTAAGGACTCTAATCGGCTTAAGCAATCAATCGGAGAGTTCGCATGAATTGTCGTCATCGAACCGCTGTGGCCAGTGTTCATCGCTTGAAGCATATCAAATGCTTCGTCTTTACGACATTCACCAATGATAATTCGGTCGGGTCGCATACGTAATGCATTAATTAAACAATCGCGCAGACTGATCGGCAAAGCGCCATCTCTAACGCTTTGAAGCGATAAGCAATTCGGGTGGTTAAATTTTAATTCGGCCACATCTTCGATTGTTACGATTCGTTCATCCGGCGAAATAAGCGAGCCTAAAGTGTTTAGTAGTGAAGTCTTACCGCTTCCAGTTCCGCCAGAAACGACAATGCTTAACCTTCCTTGTACGGCCGCTTTCAAAAAGTGTGAGGCTTTTTCAGTTAAGAACTTCGATTTTTCAAGATCGGCAAGATTCAGTGTCTTCACTGAAAATTTTCTGATCGTGCAAGTTGGGCCTTTAGGCGACATCGGAGGCAACGTAATATTATATCGATAGCCAGACGGTAAAATTCCGTCGAAGCATAAAGCTGATTTTAAATTTTTGTTATCAAAACTGAGGATTGAATAAATTAATTCGTTAAGCTGGCGCTCATCTACAAAACGAACTGATGTTTCTACGAGCATCCCTTTGTGTTCAACGAAGACCTGGTTCCACGAGTTAATCATAACTTCGGAAATGTCTTCGGACTCCAATAAAGTTTTAAGTGGACCGTAATCGACCTTCATAGAGGTTTTATCGGAGGATCAACTGATAAAATTCAGCAAATATCTAGGCCTTAGTCGAAACTATCCCTTGGTCGAACTTTTTTTTAAGCAGATTCAATAAAAGACCGATAAAATAGTAATAGCAATTGAGGTGTCTCAAAATGAAATCTTTTGTGTTTATCTCTCCAGAACAACATTTCACTGAAGTGGTCAAAGAGGCCTGTCACGAACGGCATGTCAAAACGCAACCACATGTTGAAGTCTATTTAGTCCAACTGTTAAAACATTACTTAGATTCAAAAAACTTTCATCGCCCCTTGCAAGATGATTCGACGGCAAAGCCCATCGAAACATTCGCAGAAATGTATCTTCAAGCAATGAATTCTGAGGCACCAAAAAATCGCGAACTTATGAGAGTCGTTGCCGATCGGTCTTTATACCTAACCGGATTCTTCGCAGACTCCTTACAAAGAAAAATTGTTGATATCGATTACTATGCAGAAATTGGTTCAGCAGCCTACTCTGCACTTTCGGCCTGGAGTCGCCAAGAAACCATCGCTTCCGTTTTCGAAGTATTTTCGAAACGATTTTTGGAATACGTCGAGGTCTTGAATTACATTAGCGAAAAATCTCAGGTTCAATCCGATCAGAATGTTCTTAGGCTGTATGACAGGTATTTGCGCACAGGGTCTGAGCTAGCTCGCGAAAAATTGACAGAGCTAGGAGTTGTTACTTTACCAAAAGAACAATTGAAACTGTCTAAAGCCTAAGTTTACAATTAAGTATGAGTTTTTCACACATGATTATTTTGGCGCTTATTGCGCTCATTGTAATTCCACCAGATAAATTGCCTGAATTCGCACGTCAAATGGCAAGGCTATTCCGAGATCTGCGTCGAAGCACGGCCGGAGTGTGGGATGACTTAAAGCATGAAGCCATGTTGAAGCCCGAAGATCTAATGAAATACAAACCAAATTATCCCGACACTTCACAAGCGCCCGCGCCCGGCCCGCATGTGCCCGATACGTTGCCCGTTGAAACACCCCATGTTGCATACATAGACCCAGCGATAAGCGCAAATGTAACCGATCCAGAAAAAAAATCAAATGAGTGAAAATTTATTAAGTTCGCAAAACGAAGAACAAGGCATGAGCTTAGTCGATCACATTAGCGAACTACGCTATCGCATTGTACGCGCCGGACTTGGAGTCTTCGTCGGCATGTGTGCTTGTTGGGGATTTAGCGAAATGATTTTTGATTATATCCGACGACCTATTCAGGCCTATTTGCCCAGTGGTGGCTTGGTGTATACCGCGCCAATTGACAAATTTATGGCCCACGTCAAAATTGCGTTTGTTTGCGGCGTACTAATTTCGGCCCCGTATTGGCTTTATCACTTTTGGAAATTTATTTCTCCGGCGCTTTACAAGAACGAGAAAAAGGTGGCCGCCGGATTTGTATTTTTTGGAACTTTTCAGTTTGCTTTGGGCGTAGCGTTTAGTTACTTCATCGTTTTGCCAATGGCGTTTGAGTTTTTAATGAACTTTGGTGGGTCGGTTGATAAACCGATGATTACAATTGATCACTATTTAGGTTTCTTTGCGCAAACCGCAATTATCTTCGGTCTCGCATTCGAAATGCCGGTGGTGATTTCATTTTTAGGAATGGCCGGGATTCTAAGCCAGCGATTTCTACGTGAAAAAAGACGTTTTGCCGTAGTCGCAATTGCGGCTGTATCGGCCATTGCCGCGCCGCCAGATGCGCTGAGTATGATTTTACTACTCGTGCCACTTTGGTTTCTTTATGAAATATCCATCATCGTCGTTGGAATATTCGAAAAAAATAAAGCGAAAAAAGAATCCGAAAATATTTAAATTAAATTCCGGCAATTTTCTTTAATTCGTCTTTGTATCCATTCAAATTTGTACGAAAGTTTTCGCGTTCTTTTGGTGAAGTTAGGTTCCAGAAATCGGCTTGAAATTTATAAAAATCTTCCAAATAGGCTTTTACAATGCCGGACGAAAAATCCTTAACCTCACCGGCATAGTAAGTCATTGCAAAGTCAACCGTCGGAGCTTTAGAAACTAATCTCAAGTGAAAATTTTCAGCGAACGTTTTTCTAATTTTAATTCTTTCAACAAAGTAGGCATAATTTCTTTCGACAAAGTCAGCGTTTAATTTTTCTTGCTGCTCAGTAATCTCATCCAAGAAATAGCCATAAGTTTTAAGTACAGACTTTTTTCGCTTGTTCAGAAATGCTGTCTTGTTCTGTGCGACCTCAAGGTCAGTACTAAATTTTTTATCTATGTACTGCTTGAAGTAAGTTGTTTCGCCGTCCAGAATGCCATTTAGTGCAACTTCGAATGAAGGCTTAAAGTTTTGCACCGCTGTAGCTTGAGTTGCTTTCAGGCTTTGAATAAAATCGCGAACCTCGTCCGGACTCATCTTTTCTTTCTTAGAGATTTCAAGAAGGGTATCGATATGGCTAATCAGCTTTAAGGCTAAGCCTTTTTTGTTAACACCAATGTCTTTTTCAATCTGGCCGCGCAAGACGCCTAACTTTTCCGATTTGAATTCAAATGCATCATCAATTCGATTACTAACAACTCGTGGAGCAAGCTGAAGACCTGTTTCTAACTTAGAGCAAGAAAACAGAATCGTAAAACTCAACATAAAGCTGAAAGATAAAAGAATCTTTTTTATCACTTTATCGCCTCGAACTTAATAAGAATCGCACCAGACTCAATCGAGTCGCCTTGTTTAACGCAAATTTCTTTAATTTTTACGTCATTGGCTGCGCGCATCTCATTTTCCATCTTCATGGCTTCCATAATAAGAAGTGGTTTTCCGGCTTTAACCTCGTCACCAACTTTAACAAAAATCTCGATCACTTTGCCCGGCATTCCTGATTTAAGTTGGTCTTCTGAACCGAAGCCGCCACCCTTTTTTAAAGATTCATGCAACAGCATTTCATCGTTGAAAATTTTAATTGTACGGAATGAGTTCCGGGTAAATACAGTATACTCGGTATCTTGCCCGAGAACGTCGATCAAATAAGATTTACCTTCAAATAGAAAACTGACGTATTCTTCTGCGGTTTTAAAATCATTTTTAGAAATATCGTAATGTTTCCAGTCCGCGCCTTCTAATTGCAAGGATACCTTCCAATTGTGGCGACCTTCGGTGACATCAACTTTATATTTTTTTCCTCTAAGCTCTGCTTCGAAATACATAATCTTTCCTTCTTGGCACTAAGTGCGAAGTTGCATTTTTCGGCCGACTCGGCGCCAGTTAGAAGCCACATTTAATCGACGAACATCTTTTGATTGTCGGTCCTGATAAGCCGTTATAGCCGCAGAAATTAAGAAAACCGGATCATCAATGTCTTTAAAAATTTCGGGCTCTAGTACTTGAAAATTCTTTTCGATAAATTGTGTCGTATATGAGCCATCTAAAAATTTAGGATGCTTTAAAATTGAAACATGCAGAACAATATTTGTTTTGATACCAGTTAAAACGAATTCAGATAACGCGCGACCCATGCGGTCAATCGCTTCTTCACGCGTATCACCATATGTAATCACTTTCGCAATCATCGGGTCGTAATAAATTGGAACCTCGTAGCCAGGGTATGCATAAGAATCAATTCTTAAGAAAGGGCCCTGCGGATGCCGACAAGCCCGAATTTTTCCCGGATGAGGTTTGTAAGTTTCTGGATCTTCCGCACAAATTCGTGCCTCGATGGCGTGACCTTTTTGCTTGATCTCAGACTGTTTAAAACTGAGCGGCTTTCCTTTTGCGACCCAGATTTGTTCTTTTACTAAGTCGTAGCCGGTTACCATTTCAGTAATTGGGTGTTCAACTTGCAAACGCGTATTCATCTCCATAAAAAAGAATTCTTTAGTTTTATTGTCAAAAATAAATTCAATTGTGCCAGCGCCAATGTAATTAATTGATTTTGCCGCTTTGACCGCAGTGTCGCCCATTTTTAGTCGCACATCATTTGGAACAGATGGCGACGGGGATTCTTCAATGATTTTTTGGTGGCGACGCTGAACTGAACATTCGCGCTCGAATAAATGAACCACGTTACCGTGAGTATCGCCAAACACTTGAATTTCAATATGTTTCGGATCATTAATAAATCGTTCCATGTAAACAGTGGGGTTTGCAAAATAGTTTTGACCCTCTGACCGACACGCACGGAATGCGCTTTCTAACTCTTCATCTGCATGAACGACGCGCATACCTTTACCACCGCCACCAGCCGAAGCTTTAATGATAACGGGGTAACCAATTTCTTTTGCAATCTTTTGTGCCTCTTCAACGGTTTCAACGCCGCCGGCGCTGCCTGGAACCAAGGGTACCCCGGCTTTTTTCATTAAAGCTTTTGCCGAAAGTTTATCACCCATTGATTCCATATTTTCAGGAGTTGGACCAATAAAAGTAATTCCCGCAGCAACGCATGCTCTGACAAATACCGGATTCTCAGATAGGAAGCCATATCCAGGATGGATTGCATCGGCGCCAGCCTCTTTCGCTACCTCTATAATCTTACGAAAATTTAAATAACTTTCTTTAGAGGGACTTGGGCCAATGTGATACGCCTCATCTGCCAAAAAGACGTGAAGACTATCGCGATCAGCGTCACTAAATACGGCAACTGATGCAATCCCAAGCTCGCGACACGCGCGGGTAATACGAATTGCAATTTCACCACGATTTGCGATTAAGATTTTTTTAAACGGAGGCGTAATCATAGCGGTATGTTCCCATGTTTTTTAGCCGGAATGATGTCGCGCTTGTTTTTCAACATCTCGAGTGAATCAATAATTCTTTTTCTGGTTAAAGCGGGCTCAATAACTTCGTCTGTATAACCAAGTTCGGCCGAAACGTAAGGGTTACTAAACATTTCTTCATACTCTGCAGTTAGCTTTGCGCGCTCTTTCGCAGGATCCTTAGATTTCGCAATCGCTTCGCGATGAATGATATTAACGGCGCCATCGGCACCCATCACCGCAATCTCGGCAGATGGGTAGGCTAAATTAATATCGCTACGTAAAAGTTTTGAACCCATAACGATGTAAGCACCGCCGTAAGCTTTTCTTGTAATCAATGTGACCTTCGGTACAGTTGCTTCTGCGTAGGCGTAAAGAAGTTTCGCTCCGTGAGTGATGATTCCGTTCCATTCTTGATCTTTGCCCGGAAGAAATCCTGGAACATCGACAATCGAAACAACTGGTATATTAAACGCATCACAAAAGCGAATGAATCGTGCTGCTTTTCGTGAGGCCTCAATATTCAAACATCCAGCAAGAACTTGCGGCTGGTTCGCCACAATGCCAACGGGTCTTCCGTTAAAGCGGGCGAAGCCAACAATGATATTTGCGGCAAAGTGTTTATGAATTTCTAAAAAATAACCTTCATCAACGATTTCAGAAATAATTGAAAGCATGTCATAAGGTTTTTTCGGACTATCCGGGATGAGCGAATTTAATGATTCATTAATTCGATCGGGACGATCTTTCGTCGCTAATGTCGCAGCATCATCTAAGTTATTTGATGGCAAAAAGCTCATCAACTCGCGAATGAGAAGCAAACAGTGTTTATCATCTTTCGCAGTGAAGTGGGCCACTCCAGATTTTTGTGAATGCGTAATTGCTCCACCTAAATCTTCTTTGGTCACTTCTTCGTGAGTAACCGCTTTAATGACCTCAGGACCAGTAACAAACATATAACTTGTTTTTTCGACCATAAAAACAAAATCAGTAATCGAAGGGGAATAAACCGCACCGCCTGCGCACGGTCCCATGATCGCGGTAATCTGTGGAATGACTCCAGAACCTAAAACATTTCTAGTAAAAATATCTGCGTAGCCACCTAAAGATTCGATGCCCTCTTGAATGCGCGCTCCGCCAGAGTCATTAATTGAAATAAAGGGCGCACCATTTTTTATAGCAAGGTCCATGACTTTACAAATTTTGTTGGCTTGCGTTCGCGACATCGAACCGCCAGTAACTGTGAAGTCTTGCGAAGAAACATAAACAAGCTTTCCGTTGATGCGACCGTATCCGGTAATGATTCCATCGCCGGGAACCTTTGTTTTCTCCATGCCGAAGTTTGTACACCGGTGAGTGACAAAGCGATCCATTTCGATAAAACTACCTGGATCCATTAAAACTTCAACGCGCTCACGTGCGCTTAATCGACCGTCTTGCTTATGCTTAGCAAGTTTGTCGGCGCCACCGCCCTCAAGGGCAACTTCATTTCGGCGCTCAAGCTCATCAATTTTTTTTTGCATCATCTCTGTCATTTTTGTTTCCTTATTATGGGTATGAACGGCCGTATAGTCTTGGGAAGGCACCAGCCTCACGAACGTGCGGAAGTCCGCAAATCCACGTGACTGCGCGCTCGAGACCTAATCCAAAACCCGAGCTTGGCGTCGAACCGTATCTACGAACGTCTAAATACCACTCGAAATCTTTTTGATCTAATTTATGTTCTTTAATTCTTTGAATTAAAGTTTCAACGCTTTCTTCACGCTGGCCGCCGCCGATCAATTCGCCGTAGCCCTCAGTGGCTAACATATCGCAACCCATTGCATAGCCGGGCTCTTTCGGATCTTCTTTCATGTAGAAAGCTTTAATCGCCTGAGGATAGTGATGAACAAAAACAGGCTTATCAAACTTAGAAGAAACGATCGTTTCATCCGGAGCTCCAAAATCGTCGCCGATGATAAACTCAGGATTTTCTTTTTTAATCATTTCGGCAGCTTCTGTATAATGAAGTCTTGGAAAAGCTCCCTTAATAGGTTCAAGTTTTGAAATATCACGTTCTAAAATTTTTAATTCTTCAGGACGATTTTTTAGAACACGTTGTACAATGTATTCTGTAAATTGCTCAGCTAAATCCATATTGTCGTACATATCATTGAAGGCCACTTCAGGTTCGACCATCCAAAATTCAATCATATGTCTTCGGGTTTTCGATTTTTCTGCACGAAAAGTTGGTCCGAAGCAATAAACTTTTCCAAAAGCTCGAGCTGTGGCCTCCATGTAAAGCTGGCCCGACTGTGACAAATACATCTTATCGTCAAAATATTTTGTTTCAAAAAGATTTGATGTTCCTTCGCAGGCTGCAGGAGTAAAAATAGGAGCATCTGTTAATGTAAATCCGCGACCATCAAAGAAATCTCTGATTGCCATGATGATTTCATGACGAACTTTTAAAATTGCATGTTGTCGCTTCGAACGAATCCACAAATGTCGATGATCCATCAAAAAATCAATTCCATGCTCTTTCGGAGTGATTGGATAATTTTCAGATTTACCAATGATCTCAAAAGATTTCACACCCATTTCGAAAACGTTAGGTTGCTTCGGATGCTGCCGAATACTGCCAGTTACTTTCACAGAACATTCTTGAGAAATTTGATCGAAATTATTAAAATTTTCTTGCCCGCAATCGCCCAAGAAAAAAACGCACGAAATAATTCCAGTGCCGTCCCTAAGTTCAAGAAACTTTACTTTACCTGATGAACGTGTTTGGTAAGCCCAACCTTTTAGCTCAACGGTCTGACCGACATGATCTTTTAGATCACTAATATAAATGCGCATAGATTGCCCTTCTCGTTTTAAAACCAGAGAGCCAAATTCTAGCGATGTGTCAGTTATTCAACAAGAAATTAGTCTTTCGAGAGGGCGCGTTGAGTAAATGCGTCGTCTTTTAATCCGGAGTTCACTTTCATGCTAGAAAGCAACAGTTCGGTGCCGCGTTTATTTCTAAGGTTTTTAATGACAACTTTTTGTGCTCTTTGAACGCTGTTAACAGCTTTATAATTCATAAAATCCACTCGCTTCTGAGCTTGTCCGCTAGCATCATAGAATTCGATGCGCAGAGGAACATAAAGTCCCATATGAACCCAAACAATTGCTTTCGCGTATGCAGTTTGATTATCTTTAGAGGTTACTTCGATCAAGGCAACTTCAGAGGCACCCATTTTCTCTTTTTTTAGCAGTTTGGCACTTGAAGATTTGACTGTGGTTAGGTCTAAGTCTTGAGGGCTAAGCTCTGAACCTAGAACACCTTCTTGCTTATTTTTAGATACAAATCGCCGCACTTGTTTTGAGCTTGGTAAATAGATCCACTGTTGCTCAGACCCATTTTCGAGCACGCTTAAAAAACCTGCTCCGCGCTGGTCGGCGGGCTTCAAAATCTTAACCATTGTTTGATGTTTTTTGTCTTCGAATTTTCTTTTGAAAGTAAGCTCTCGTTCTTTGCTAGATTGGTCGGCCTCGATAATTTTCATTTTAATCGTGGTGCTATCATCCTTTGAACTAATTACTGATTGCGATTTTTTTAAAATTTCCACCGCAGTGGTTTGCGCATGGGCGTTCTTGGGAATAATTAAAAACAAAAGTGCAGCTGAAATAAAATATTTTTTATAATGTTGTAAAAAACTTGGCATAAAAATGAGGTCTCCTATGAGCGCGGCTAAAACTGATAGTATCATGTATTGGCCAAAGAGTCGATTGACTCCAAAGTATGAAAATAAAAACACTACAAAACCAAGTATAATCAGCATTGTCGCAACAAGACACGGGTTTCCCTCTTCAAGAAGAGCGCGCTTTAAAGGTAAATAATTTTTCGAATGGGGTCTTAATTTCTGTAACTTCAGTATTCTACCTATGACATACACAGTATTAGCAAAAGCTAAACCAATAGCGATTGAAAATATTATTGCGACAGTTGGCTTTAAAGAAACTTGTTGATAGTTAAGCCAAATCATTAATGTAAGTGGCGGAAGTAAATTTGGTAAACAAGCTAAAAGCGCTAGACGCCAAGATTTAAATGCGAACATTAGAATTAATCCGGCCAACACAATTGCATGCCAAAAATTGAAAACCAAATCTTTTGATATTTCTTGATTCATCGTGTGAAACTGTTCAGCAAATCCTGAGCTGGTGATTTTTGCCTCAGGGAAATACTTTTTCAAAATGCTTTCGATCTTAACAGTTGCGTTTTTAATTTGGTTTGAAGGAACATCTTGATATCTGACTTTTATGAGCAAATCTTTTTGATCTTTAGATACATGCGAATCGATTGGATTATTTTGTCCCAATGAAAAAAGAAAATTCTTTTCAGAGACGTCGGCGTTTGAAGCGGGCAGACGATTATTTTTTAAAGACGGGTTTGCCAGTGCTTTGTAAAAATCATTTACGGATAAGGCCGAGCCCACCATTTTAATTTCTTTTATTTTGTGAAGCGCTAAATCTAGTTTTTTAATGCTTCTAGATTGGTTCCAGCTGTTCTTCTTCAGTGGACGGTGAACAACAAAATTCATTTCTAAAGTGCCACCAAAATTCTTATCCATAAATTCAGTCGTGGTTCGAGTATTTTGATGCTCGGGTAAATCGTCAAGCGCCCGCGAGTTCCAATTTATCTTTGTCATACTATAAGCACCCAAAATAAAGACGATCAAAGTAGAAACTAAAACTTTTCGACGATGGCGAAGTGACCAAAGCGACCAATATGCAGGCCGCAATAACCAGTCGCGAAAGTCTGTGCTTACGAAAATAAAAGATACCGGCCAATAAATTAAATGTGTTAAAAACCAAGCTGAAAAAGAAGATATTGCGACGATTAATCCGTAGTTTTGAATTAATAGTGAAGAGGATGTCTTTAAAAATAAAAATCCGACGCCAGAAATCAAAACAGCCAAAAGATTTTCCCAAAATAGATCCTTGTAGGTATGGGCAATATTCTTCGATTTATTCAAGTGGCCCTGAATATGTATGACCAATGAAATAACTTGCAGTGATATAAGAATAGGTAAAGTTGAAAGCAAAACATTCAAAGGAATATTAAACCAGGCTAAAAAACCTAAAATCACTACGTTTACGAAAATAAGAGTAGTTAGAACTGAAAAGACGGCGATTGGTTTTTTATATATAATAAGTAATCCTAATACAAAAAGAAATAATCCAATGAATACTGATCTAAAAAGCTCTTGCTTCAACAGATAACTCATATCAGCCTGTAAGACGCTTAATCCGCCTATGCTCACATTATAAGTCGAAAAACTTTGCTTAAAATAATCTTTCAAGCTTTCGGTGTATTTATTAATCTCTAACGGGGAAGCTGGAAGTAAATTTAAAACAAGCAAAGTTGAAGACTCTGCCTTCGAAAGTAGATGCGGTTTTACGAATGGATGCTTGTCGGCAATATTTCGTCTTTGTAGCGCGGGCTGGCTTTCGAAAAGAGGTCCTACGTCTAATTGATCACCATTATCTTGAGCGCCCTGCAGCGTCGCCAATGAAATAACGGACTTCAATTTTTCGTTTTTTTGAAAAGCTGAAGTGACATTTTTTAAGTCGGTATAGCTTTTATTTTCCAGCCAGCTTGAATTATCTTTTGTCTGTAACAAAACAATAACAGATAAGTTTTTTTCGATCTTGAAAAGCTGTGCAATTTTTTCTTCTTCTAATAGTAACGGGTGATCAGAAGGATAAAACTGTTTGAGTGAAAATTCAGTCTTTGTTTGTAAACTTGTATAAACTCCAAACACAAAAAGTAAAATACAAGCCGACGAAACGGCTCTGTTGAAAACTATGACAGTTTTCGAATCATTTGATTTAGAATTTCCAGCGCTTAAAGAGGATTTCGCATTGAGTTTCGGTCCAAAGTGGCCGAAAAGTTCAGATATGAAATTCAAAAATATTTTTCTTAACATGTTTGTTATTTCGGCCATCCAAGCGGTTCTGGTGAGTCCAGATTCAATTGCAAACTCGCAGGTACCGCCATCAAAAATCGATGCTATTGTGTTTATACCGTTCAAACAAATTGGTACGCAATTGCAAGAGTCCGTCAGCAGACAGAAATTTTCTTTAAGCGAAAATTTACCTGGATTTCAAACGCAAACCGCAGATGGCTCGATCAATGTTGCTTCAGAGCGAATTGAGCTAGTTGCACAGGTTGAAACCGACGGTTTAAATCAAGAGGGCGAGCAAGCATTCAGTCTAGGTTTACACCTTAATGGCGCCTCAATCTTGGCGCAGAATCTTAATTTAAACGTTACTGTGAAAAAAGACCTGGGCTTTGGTTGGGCAACGCTTAACCTTAATATGCAGTGCCAGCAACTTCGAATTAGCCTTACGAATACGAATCCTATTTCAACAGATATCGCGCTTCAACACGGCGTTGCGGCCGTTTCGCGAATTAACTGGAACCTATCGTCAACTGCAGTTCAGACAGAGCTTATAGGCTGTAATGAAGTTGCAGGGTTCGATGAAGAGCTTAGAAGTCAGATCAAAACGTTCATTCAGCAAAGCTTTGCATTGGATAATTTAAAGAATTTGATAAATTCAAAACTAAATGTCGCGATCAATACAAAAATTACCGAAACGTTAGCTAAAATTTCTGCGACTTATAACTTAAAGCCAGAGCAAAAACACGTAATCGATGAAAAGAATAATCTATGGATTTATACTAATGATACAGTTGCTGCTTCTTTCGCCGCCGCTGATTTAGCAAATCTTTCTTTATCAAAAAAAGCTTCGATGCTAATAAAAAAATCAAGTGTTGAAAACCTCATAAAAACGAACCTAAATGAATTTTTGAAGAAGAACTTAATTACTTCAAAGCTGAACTCGGGTTTAAGCCGTCTAACTTGCTCTAGATGGGTCCAATTCTTTGTATGGCCAGCGTTGTTCGGAATGAACCGATGTTTTGATTTACAAATTCAAAACCAAATTGAATCAGTTCAGCTGCAAAATTTGAATACGTTACAGATGAACGTTAAATTAAGTTCGTGGGCTGCAGGCGATGGCCGACAACTTGCTTATTTTAATTCACAAGTTTTAGTGTCCCCGCTAACACCACAAGCACAATTGATGGCTTTTAACGGTCAGCAAGATCCGGCGTATACACAGTGGTCAAGACGGTCAACCCGAATTTCTACGGGATTATTTAAGTCAGCGTTACAAACCTTATTAAATTCAACTATCAGTGACCTTGCGAAAAAAGATTTGTTCGCGATGCTAAAAAAGAAAAGCTCGATCAAGCAAATTGGCCAAGATGCCATACTTATCGAAATGAATTAGAAATCGTAGCTCAGCAGTAAAGAAGCATTGTCTGTATGGTCGTATGCTTTTCCAATTAGATCTTGAGTAGCGAAAATTTGATTCATACTAAGCTTCGTGCGAAAATGGTCGGTGAATCGAAACTCATAGCCGATTGAAGCCAACCAAGATGGGTTTTTTTCATTATAAACAAATGCGCCCGACACGGTCCCTTTAGAATCCATATCAATCAAATAGCCAAGTGCGGTTGATTTTTCAAAGAACCCACTTAGGGTTTCAAGTTCCTGCGCAACGGCCGTTGAACGCCATACCCGGTTAGTCTGTAAAAAATAGTTTACGGCGGCGCCCCCAAGCGAAAACCCATTTTCAATACTGAAGGTGCATGCCGGAAGATATTCTTTTTGCGGCAAATGATCAGTCTGTTGTTTGCAAAATATTTTGGTTATCCAGTCGTAAGTTACAAATGTTGTGCCGACGCCGGCGTGTTCAGACCTAAACCAGTTCAAATTAATTTCGACAGGAGGTCGAATTGTTCCAACAAGTGGATTAAATGAAGTCACATCGATATTAAAGTCAGTAGAAATTTTTGGCATTTGATTCGCGCCAGAAAAATAAAATAAATGAAAATCAAATAAAGAAAACGAAGCTTTGATACTTCCGCCAAAGTTATTATCAAAAGGTTTTTCATATTCAGATTCGTTTTTATAAACATAGCTCATTTTATCGGTCACATAAAAAGTTCCGTTAGAATTGCGAATCGGAAGGTTTTCGGTTCGTGGATACCAAGCAGATTGAGTATCGGGCATCAATGACTTGGTATTTTTCGGAATGTAAAATAATTTAACCGTAACAGGATCCAAGGCCATCGTTGTATGCAATCCAAGTGACCCGAATGTTTTCGAATTGAAAGGGTTTCGAAAATCTTTACCATGAACTACATCAAAAATATTGTTTAGATCAGCACCTTCGGCGGCCACCGTAAAACCACCAACGTGAAAATCGAAATTAGAAAGGGTTGAATAAAAACCGAACTGTTTTGGATTGAAAACTACTTTGGTCATCTTATCTTGTTTATTTAATCGTGCATAATCACCCGCCGCTTCCAGCTTGAAGCCAAAATTTTCGGTAAAACTATAACTTCCTTTACTTAGAAGCTCGGCTCGACCAAATAAATTTGCGCTGTTCGGAGGATTCAAATAGAAACTTTGAACTTCAGTCGAGAAAGTAAAAAATATCTCGTCGGCCTTTGCGAAGAAGCCAAACAATAGCAGATAAAAAAAGAGTAGGGTGGTTTTCGAATTTTTCACAGCATCTATTGACCGGTCAACTTCTTAAGTTCGGCGAAAGCTTTGACGACATTAAGTCTTCCATTACTGGCAACATCTAACGGATGCCCCGGAGACACATCAACACCCTTCATCATTGCTTGTTTAATTTGGGTTGCGGTTGCTGAAGGGATTGCTCCCCATAATAGTGCGGCGGCACCTGCCGTCATCGGAGCAGCCATGCTAGTTCCGCTCATCGCTTTTACCCCATTATTTGGAATGGTCGAATAAATATCGACACCCGGCGCGGCAATATGAACACTGCGGTTTCCATAGTTAGAAAACCCAATCATGCTATCCGAAATTGTTGTCGCGGCTACGTTGATTTGATTTAGTAAATTATATGCAGAAGGGTAAGTTGGGTAAATATCCACATTGTAACCCACACCGCGCGAGTCGCCATTTCCAGATGCTGTTACTAATAAAATTCCTTTTTCAGAAAGCTGCTTCAGCGACGCTTTTAAATTTGGAAGTTCAACACAAGGTCCTACGCCCCAGCTCATATTTATAATCTTAGCGCCACGGCTGGCTGCATAGTTCATCGCAATAATGGCATCTCCGATTGAACCGCTGGCTCCGCGGCCATCAGAAGGGGTATTCCCAATAAATTGCGCCGGTAGAATTTTAGCCTTAGGTGCAACGCCTTCAACAGGTCCAAAAGTTGGGTCAGCGGCAACTGTTCCTGCTACGTGAGTGCCATGGGTATTTTGAGAAGGAATATTTACTTCGGCATTAACTTGAATACCTTTATGATCGTCAACAAAACCATTTTTATCATCGTCGATTCCGTTACTTGGAATTTCACCGGTATTAATCGCGATATTATTTTTGAGTTGATCATGATTTACATCAACCATGCCATCGACGACGGCAACGATTACTCCGGCACCGCGAAGATTTTGCGACCATAACTGCTCTGCTTGAATTTTTTCAGTTCCCCAGTTCAAGCTACTTGTTGATAACTCAGAAACATCTGACATTGGAGTTAAATAAATACGGTGGTCATGATCAACGTGTTTAATGAGTGCTAAATTACTTTTGACAAAACCATTTCTGAATTCTTCAGGTGAGCGATCTTTTTCGACGGTAAAAGATCCGTCTTCCCACTGGACAATGAAGCGACTTTGACTGGCTTGTTTACTACAAGCTGTTTGCGCTTGATTAGGGAAAACAGATTCAGAAGTTTTTGTTTTATTACAAGCAACTGCAATAAAACCCAACAAAACAAGAGAACCAATTCGAATCGCATCCATGCGAACTCCCCATTTAAAAGCCATCTTGGCTTTTGAAGTAAGACCCATTAAAGGCCTTGTTATGGTTAGTAGATCGGATGAATAACGTATTATAATGAGTCGAGGAGAGGTCCGGGACGCGTAGTCCGGCCGGCTAGGCCGGGGCGCCCAGATGATGGTCTAGTGTGGGTTTTACGGTTAAATCTTTGTAACGAATTCAGTCAAGAAGGCAGAAAATTTCTGTTCAACTTTTTTCGCGGTTTCAGTAACTTCAGCATGTGTTAATTTATTTTGCGAGACTCCGGCCGCTAAATTCGTAATACAAGAAATAGCCGCGACCCGAATACCTAGATGATTGGCTGCGATCACTTCGGGCACGGTCGACATGCCAACGGCTTTTCCGCCTAATGATTTAAACATTTTAATCTCGGACGGAGTTTCATAAGTGGGCCCAGTAACCCCAACATAAATCCCCTTATGAAAAAAAGTTTTTTGCGAGCGCAATACTCTTTCGGCAGCGGCAATTAATTGCAGATCATAAGCTTCAGTCATATCGGGAAAGCGAGGACCAAGCTCTTTAATATTGGGACCCATCAGCGGATTCGTGCCCATCAAATTAATGTGGTCTTCGATAATCATAAAATCACCGGCATTCATTCCATCGCCGTATCCACCCGCTGAATTTGTAACGACTAAAATTTCAATTCCCAGTAACGCCATTACGCGCGCCGGAAAAACCACGGTCTCCATTGAATGACCTTCGTAGTAATGAAGGCGTCCTTGTAAAACGACTAAATTTAAATCTCCAATTTTTCCAAAGATTAAATTTCCAGAGTGGCCATCAACAGTTGGTGGCATGAAATTAGGTACGTCACGAAACGGTAAAGTTAATTCAATGTCCATGTGTTGAACAAAATGACCAAGTCCCGAACCAAGGATAACTCCAATTCGAGGTTTCATTTTAGTTTTTGATTTTAGAAAACCAACCGTTTCGGTTAGCTTTTCAATCACCGTCATAAGTCTTACCCCAATACTTCTTTAATCAGAACGTGCTCATGTGGCTTTTGCAAGGAAATTTCAAAAGATTTGCTTAGCATTTCGTAAGCTTCCGCGAAATGTTCAGGCTCATCACCGTGAATAGTGTAAACAACGTCACCGGCCTTAACTGAGTCACCTAGTTGAAAATGAAATTCAATACCAGAAGTAGGGTGAATTTTATCTTCAGTTTTTCTTCGGCCCGCACGTAGTACTATACCAGCTAAACCTATTTTCTCGACGTTATAACTGGCTAAATACCCGGTTGAAGTCGCGATGAGTTCTACTTTTTCTGAAGCCAAGCTTAGTTTGCTTAAATCACCAGACTGCTCTTTGCACATTTGCTCAAACTTTTGTAAGGCTTTTCCCGATTCAAGAATTTCTTTTGCGATGCCGTAGGCCTGTTCAACCGAGGCTGTTTTTCCAGAAAGATGAATCATGTGGGCCGACAGCTGTAATGAAAGTTCGCGCGTGTCGGCGTACATATCTTTTCCGCCCGCGCCAATAAAAGTTTTATTTTTCATAATCTCGACACACTCAAAAACTTCGAAAGCATTTCCGCTAAAGCGGCCCATGGGTTGCTCCATCGAAGTTAAAAGTGCAACAACACTTTTATTGTAACTTTTTGCGATATCCATAAGTGCTAAGGCAAGGGTGCTTGCTTGATGAATGTCTTTCATAAATGCGCCCGAACCAAATTTAACATCTAAAACTAAACCATCTATGCCTTCGGCCATTTTTTTTGACATGATGCTCGCGCAAATAAGCGGAAGACTTTCAACAGTCGCGGTTACATCACGAAGCGCGTATATTTTTTTATCGGCGGGACAAATTTCTTTCGTCTGACCAATAAAGCAAGTTCCAATTTTACCAGTTAATTCGATAAATCTTTCTAGAGTTTGCTGAGTATTAAAACCAGGAATACTTTCTAACTTATCAAGTGTTCCGCCCGTGTGGCCCAGCCCGCGACCAGAAATCATTGGAACAAAAACACCGGCGGCAGCCACAATTGGGCCTAAAATCAAGCTAGTTTTATCGCCGACGCCACCTGTAGAATGCTTATCAACTTTAAATCCATTTAAGCTGCTGGTGTCAACGGTAACGCCTGAATGAAGCATCGTTCGGGTTAGTGCAACAGTTTCTGCATTCGTCATACCGTTGAAATAAATTGCCATCAACAAAGCAGACATTTGATAATCGGGGATTTCCCCCCGAGTAAACGATAAAATAAAAAACTCAATTTCTTTTAAGCTAAGTTCTTCATTATTTCTTTTTTTCTTAATAATTTCGGCTGGAAGCATCTTGACCCTTTACTAAGGTTAGGCCGGAACTTGTTCCTAGGCGGGTCGCCCCAGCCTGAATCATTTCGACTGCAGTTTGAAAATCCTTAATTCCGCCACTGGCTTTAACTTGTGCTTTTGCACCTACGATTGATTTTATAAGTTTAATGTCATCAAGAGTAGCGCCTGACTTTCCAAAACCGGTCGAGGTTTTTACGAAATGCGCGCCCGCATTCAAACTAAGCTCACAAGCGCGTTTTTTTTCTTCATCAGTCAGCAAGCAAGTTTCAAGAATAACTTTTACAACAAGGCCCTCTGCTGCGCGAACAACCGATTGAATTTCTTTTTCTACGAAAGAATAGTCTTGAGCTTTTAGCGCGCCAATATTTAGGACCATATCAATTTCATCAGCACCCAAGTTAAGAGCGCGAGTGGTTTCAAATGCTTTCACAGAAGTTTCGACCGCGCCAAGGGGAAAGCCAATTACACTTGCCACACTAATTTTTGTACTTTTTAAAATATCTCTGCAGGTATTGATAAGCCATGAATTTACACAAACAGCGAAGAACTGATTTTCTAAAGCTTCTTCGCAAAGTTTGCGCGCATCTTGTCTGGTGGCTTCAGGCTTTAATAACGTATGGTCAATAAAGGCAGCCAAAGATTGAGGTTTCGTAAGATCTAAGTTTTGAATCATAGCCAATCAAACTATGCTTTTTTACCAGAGCAAGCAATCATTGACTATATGAACTAGGCTCTAGGACGCTTTTTTAGGAGCGCCCGAGGTTGGTGCAGCTGGCGTATCTTCTTTACCTAAAAAAGATTTCGCATCGGCTTGTGTCACTAAACCCTTTTTAACCAGATCATCAATATATTTTTCATATAGAACCATTCCCTGTGAGGCACTAGTTTGAATGATGGAAGGAATCTGATGAATTTTACCTTCACGGATCAAATTCGCGATGGCCTTCGTACCTTTTAGAATTTCGAATGCGGCTACACGACCTTGCCCATCTGCTCTAGAGAAAAGTGTTTGCGCAACAACTCCACGGATTGATTCGGCAAGCATTGTGCGAATTTGACCTTGTTGCCCCGATGGAAAAACGTCAATAACACGATCGATTGTTTTTGCTGCTGAACTTGTATGTAGCGTAGCAAACACTAAATGGCCGGTCTCTGCCGCGGTAAGAGCTAGTGAAATCGTTTCTAAATCTCGTAACTCACCCACCAGAATAATATCTGGATCTTCGCGGAGTGCCGCTTTCAGGGCGTTCGCAAAAGTTTTTGTATGCGAACCAACTTCACGTTGATTAACTAATGATTTTAAGTTCGGATGCACAAACTCAATCGGATCTTCGACCGTTAGAATATGGGCTTCGCGAGTTGCATTAATATGCTGGATCATGGCAGCGAGTGTAGTCGATTTACCTGAACCAGTGGGCCCAGTGACTAAAATTAAACCACGGTCGCAATCAATCAAATCAAGGATCGAAGCTGGTAGGTTTAACTCTTGCGCTGTTTTAATTTTTTCAGGAATTGTTCTGAACACGGCGCCGAGGCCTTTTCTTTGCATAAAGATATTGCAACGAAAACGTCCTAAGCCTTCAACAACATAAGCAAAATCAAGCTCCCATTTTTCAACGAAAGATTTTTTTTGTTTTTCATTTAAAATTTCAAAAATAAGTCCCTGTACGTCTTGGCTGCTGAGTTGGCGATAGTTTAGAGGCACCATGTTGCCGTGTAGGCGTAAAAATGGAGGCGCACCACTTGTTAAGTGTAAATCTGAGGCTTTTTGTTCGACCATAAGTCGAAAAAGATCGTCTATCGTTGCCATTGCACTCTCCATCTGTAGCATACCGCCAAATGCGCGATTTGCTTATCAATCTATTCTTCGGTATGACTGAAGAGGTTTTAAACAGGTCATTGGTCTAATTGCTCAACTTAATGGGGTTTTATGGCTGCAGAAATTCTAATTAATGTTCGCCCCTTAGAAACGCGCGTGGCTTACGTCGAGGCCGGAACGCTGATGGATCTTAAAATCGAAAGAAAAACTTCGCCGACCCTTGTGGGTACAGTTCACCGGGGAATCGTCACCAGAGTTTTACCGGGTATGCAGGCCGCTTTCGTAGATATCGGTTTAGATAAAGCCGCCTTTTTGTACGTCGGAGATATTTTAACTGAAGAAGGCCGCGAGTTTTTTGAAGAAGAAGAAGAAACGCCGCATGCCAATGCTGAAACAGAAGAAACACGCCCATCCCGAGAAATTAAAACTCCCATTCAAGATCTGATTAAAGAAGGTCAGCAGTTAATGGTTCAGGTTGCCAAAGATCCACTGGGAACCAAAGGCGCAAGAATCACGACGCATATTTCATTACCGGGTCGGGGCATCGTTTACATGCCTTACGTAAAGCACACCGGAATCTCGCGCAAGATAGAAGACGAAAACGAAAAAGAGCGCCTGAAGAAAATTATCCAAAAAATAAATCCAGCCGGAGGGGTCATCGTTCGAACCGCTTCTGAGGGCGCAAGCGAAGAGGCCTTAAGAGCAGACATCGATTATTTAGATCGCCTTGGAAAAGAAATACAAAAAAATTACGAAAAGAAGAAAACAGCCGGAATTGTACACGCCGAACTAGATGTAGAGTTACGCGCGCTTCGTGATTTAATGAGTGAACAAGTCACCACCGTTTGGGTTGATGAAGTTGAAGCCTATAAAAAAGTTTCTAAATTCGTAAGTCAGTTGATGCCGAAATACCGACAAAATATTATTTTATACGAAGAAAAAAAACCGCTTTTCGATCTTTACGATATCGACTTAGAAATTTCGCGCGCCATTGAGCGAAAAGTATGGCTTAAATCTGGCGGCTATATCGTGTTCGACGAAGCCGAAGCGCTGGTCGTAGTCGACGTTAATACCGGACGCTACGTTGGTAAAAAAGATCTAGAAGATACGATTTTAAAAACAAATCTAGAAGCCGTTAAAGAAATCGCGCATCAACTTCGCGTCCGAAACGTTGGCGGAATTATTATTATTGATTTTATCGATATGGAGCGAACTGCCCACCGCGAACAAGTCATGCAAGCGCTGGAAGAAGAATTAAAAAAAGACCGCAGTCGCACGAACATTATGTCGATGTCGGCATTAGGTCTGGTCGAAATGACCCGAAAAAGAATTCGTCCCAGCTTGGTAAAAACGCTTTGTCAGCCATGCTCTTACTGTGACGGCAAAGGTTACATTAAACGCAAAAACACAATCGCAAATGAAATTTTTCGCGAGCTTGAACGTGAAGTCAGCCTAGTTGAAAAAACAAAAAAACCAGGCGTCATCGTGCACTGCCATGCCGAAATTGTTGATTGGGTCTACGAAAGCGAATCCGAAGCACTTGAAGCGTTAGAAAAACGAATCGGTCGCTCAATCGCTTTTAAAATTGAACCGACGTATCATACTGAACAATACGAAATTTTTACGGAATAAGCTGGTAAGTGGTCGATCGGCCCTTGCCTAAATTTCGCGACAGAACCTTAAGCTTCACTAATTCAGATAAGTCCCTTTTAGCGGTTTCTCGGCTGATATCATAAATTTTTACATAGTCGCGATTTGTGATCGAATCGCCAGGTTTGCCAGCTAAGAAATCGACTAGCTTCTTTTGGCGTATATTTAATTTTAATAAATTTCGCGACTTCCAGAATTGGAATGCCGCTAAAGCATCCTTCGAAGGGGCCTCTGCCTCCAGTAGAGCCTTTAATAGAATATCTAAAAAGAAAATTAAAAAATCAGTGATATCTCCATCGCCTTGCAACGCTTTTGAAAAAACTTGGGCATATTGAGTACTATGAATTTTCAGTTGCATGGGCAAATCGTAAAGCCGGACAGAAATTTTTTCATCCTGCGCTAAAGCCAGCTCGCAAATTTCGCGTGCAATCTCTTCATTATTTTCTTCGAACGGCGAAATGACTAAAAACCAAAAAAGCGCGACTCCCGCGCGAAGGGTGCCGTCCAAACCCACTGGCGGGTCGTTCCACCAAGTAAAAAACTTTTTAAGTTCAAAAGGGATTTGTTCGAACGGAACAGACGATCCCTTTCGGCTCTGCTGTCGAAATTCTCCAAAGAATTCAAGCAGCCGATCCTTTGTTAAGTTTTCGTCTATAGAATCGATTAATAAAATGTCTCCGCGCTGGATTTCGATGAGTGGCGCATAAGCCAATAGCTTTCCGTGGGTGAAACGAACCTTCACCAAGTGCTCAAGTAAAACAGAGCTTTGCCAGCTAAATGAGGGCCATTCGGGCCTTTGCCATATCAATTGGGTCATAATATGACCCGTTTATAACCGAAAGTGTGAATGAAAGCCAGACTGTTTTAAAACCCTTTGACAGCAACAGCAGAAAAATGGCAATTAAACAGTTCTTGTTAAGAATATAAATGAATAAAGCGAGGGTAAAATGTACGCGATTATTAAAACCGGCGGTAAACAGTATAAAGTTCAAGCTGGCGATGTATTACAGATTGATAAAATTGACCAAGATCTTGGTGCTCAATTTAGCTTTGGTGAAGTTCTTATGATCGGTGGCGATAAGGCACACGTTGGAACACCAATGGTAAAGAACGCATCTGTAACAGCAGTTGTTACAAAACAGGCTCGTGGCCGCAAGATTATCGTTTTCAAAAAGAAGCGCCGTCAAGGTTACAGAAAATTCGGAACTCACAAGCAACATTTTACAGAAGTATTTATTGTTTCTATCGCTTCTCCAGATGGAACATCTTCGAAGACTGATCAAAAACCAGTTGTAAAAGATATGGCCGTATTACGAACTGAGCGTATCGAACAAAAAATGGCTGATCGCGTAGCGCGCAACACAAGTCGCGAAACAGATGTTGATCCAGTAGCTAAAACTGAGAAAAAAGCAGCGGCTCCTAAAAAGACGGTAGCAAAAAAAGCAGCTACTAAAAAAGTTGCCTCTAAGCGTTCAGTAAAAAAAGCGACTAAAAAAGCAGCGAAGAAAACAACTAAGAAAACGAAGTAATTTTAATTAACTTTAAACGGAGTATATAATGGCATCGAAAAAAGCTGGTGGTAGTACCAAGAACGGGCGCGATTCGCAGTCGAAACGATTGGGTGTTAAGCGCTTTGGCGGACAGTTAGTTAAATCAGGAACAATCATCGTTCGTCAGCGTGGAACAAAGTTTCACATGGGCAACAATGTAAAAATGGGCCGTGATTACACAATTTACGCAGTCATCGAAGGTTTAGTAAAGTTTGAAAGAT
Organism: Bdellovibrio sp.; assembly: GCA_043760925.1. GTDB lineage: Bacteria > Bdellovibrionota > Bdellovibrionia > Bdellovibrionales > Bdellovibrionaceae > Pseudobdellovibrio. The sequence continues at coordinate 213,865 of JAYUOK010000075.1, forward strand.
TTTCGAAAGAAAAATTTAAAGTTAGCGTTTACCCAAAAGCGGCGTAGAACTAATTTAAATTGAGTTAGTTTTAACAGACAAGCTTGAAATCTAAGGAGCCCGCAAAGGCTCCTTTTATTTTAGATCGGCTTACGAAAGATATTATGAAATTTGTTGATGAAGTTTTAATTTCCATTGCTTCCGGCCACGGTGGCCCGGGTTCAGTCAGTTTTCGGCGCGAGTCATTTGCTCCTCGTGGCGGTCCCGATGGTGGTAATGGTGGTAAGGGTGGCGATGTCGTTTTCAAAACATCCCGCCATGTGAATTCGTTAGTTGATTACAAGCCTCACCGAAAATATTCCGCACAAAATGGACAGCCAGGCGCAAGTGTTGATTGTTCCGGTTCTGATGGTGAAGACCTCATTGTGGTTGTACCAAAAGGCTCAGTTATTCGTACTCGCGAAGGTGAAGTACTTTATGACCTAGCCGACGTTGAAGAAGTCCGTGTTCTAAAAGGCGGTCGGGGCGGCAAGGGTAATGCTTTTTTCAAGAACAGCGTTAACCAAGCTCCGGAGCATGCGCAGCCGGGCGAAGAAGGCCAAACACTAGAAATTATTTTAGAATTAAAATTAATAGCCGATGTTGGAATTATTGGATTCCCGAACGCTGGCAAATCAACTTTGATTTCTAGAATCTCTGCTGCAAAACCTAAAATTGCTGAATACCCGTTTACAACTCTAACTCCGCAATTGGGTGTAGTTAAAGTGGGCGATTACAGTAATTTCGTCGTAGCCGATATTCCAGGGTTAATCAAAGGCGCGCATCAAGGCGTGGGTCTTGGAATTTTATTTTTAAAACATATTGAACGCACAAGTTTATTTTTGCACATGGTTGATGTGTCCGGGATGAACGGTCGTGACCCGCTGCAAGATTACGAAGACATTCAGTACGAATTAAAAATGTACGACGAAATGAACAAGGGCAAAGACGAATTCTTTCCTTTAATGGAGCGCGAACAAATTGTGGTTTTAAATAAAATCGATTTGTTATCAAAAGAACAAGCTGAAAAAATAAAAAGTCAGTTTAAGAAAAAATATGACGTGAATGTTTTTACCGTGTCAGCAGTTACCGGAAAAAACATGCAAGAATTTTTAGTATTTTTAGCGGATAAAATTATCAAAGCTAAAGAACAAGATTAAGGAATTATTATGAAAATAGGAATATTCGGCGGAAGCTTTAACCCACCCCACAACGGTCACGTTAATAGCCTTGCGACAGTACAAAAGAAAATGGGTTTTGATCTTATCCACATCATTCCCAACAGCCAGAATCCATTGAAAATCCCAATGGATGGGCCCTCAAGTGAACATCGCTTAGAAATGGCGCGCTTGGCTTTTAGCACTTACGGAAAAGCTTTCTCAGTTAATGACTCAGAATTGAAGCGCGGTGGAAAAAGCTATACGATCGACACGATCCAAGAACTTTTGAAAACGCATAAATCCAGCGAACTTTACCTGATCATTGGTGCAGATAATTTCGAAAACCTTGCACAGTGGAAAGATTATAAAAAAATCTTAGAGCTGGTAAATATCGTTGTTACTACACGCCCGGGTTACGCGATTCCTGAAAACGAATCTGAGCTACCATCGTACCTAAGCAAGCTAGTGGGTGAAAGCGACTTCGGAACTTTAGAACTTACGACAGGTAGATCAGTCGAATTTATCACGCTTGAAGATTTAGACATTTCATCTTCCGAATTAAGAAAAAAACTTCGCCTTGGAAGACCCGCAGAAAAATATTTACCATTATCAGTTGAAAGCTACATCAAGAAGCACAACCTCTACAAAACGACGAACAGCAAAATATCTGACTTTAACAAGTTTGCTGAGTTTTGTGCGCAGATTCTTTTTGATAAAAAAGCAATCGCGGTTAAAGGTTTTAATCTTGAAGGCGTATCAACAACTTGTGACATAGCGTTGATCGCGTCTGGTACAAGCACTCGTCATGCGTCATCAATGGCAGAAAACGTTGTAAGAGCCGTTAAAGATGAATTCAATCTTTATCCGCTTGCAATTGAAGGCGTTGACGAAGGCCGTTGGGTCGTAGTTGATTACGGGGCACTTTTAATTCACGTATTTTACGATTTCGTTCGCCAAGAATACCGACTAGAAGATCTTTGGAAAGATGGTACCGAGTTAAAATTAGCCGATAAAACAGTTAAGGTTTAAAGAGTACATAATGAAATGGGCGCTTTACGATTTTAAAACGGCTAAAGAACCGTGGTTCGAAGAAGCATCCCAGCTTTACTTAAAGAAAATTAAGCCCTTTACTCAATTTGAAGTTAATCGCCTTAAAACAGTTAGCGTTGATCGCGACGATGCTGAAACCAAAAAAAAGTTTGAAGAAAAAATTTTACTCGAAAAACTGACGAACGATGACTACATCATTTTGCTCGATGAAAAAGGCAAAAAGCTTGATTCGGTGCAGTTCGCCAATCAAATTATTAAAATTACCGAGTCCGGCAAGAAGCGCGGCGTCCTTATTATAGGTGGTGCATTTGGCGTCAGTGATATAATCAAAAAGCGAAGTCAGCTAACAATCTGCTTGTCAGACATGACGATGAACCATTTAGTTGCTGAGATCATGTTGCTTGAACAGTTTTACCGGGCCCATACAATTATGAATCGAATTCCGTACCATAATATTTAGAGCACCCCAATTTTCATTTCTAAAGACTGCCTAAAGCTTGCATGACGACCATCGTGAATGCACAGCTTAAGCAATATTTTTACAATCCTGTATGTATTAACTGCGGCTCATTCTTTGTGCTGGACCATTTGTTCTGCCATTTTTGTTTTACCAAGCATATCGAAACAAATCTCGAAATCAAAGCCAGTCAAGTTGACGCAACTAGCGAGCACTATTATCTATTCGACTGGGTTCCAGGGCAGAGCGATCTTATCTCGGAAATGGTATACCGGTTCAAATCAGACCGAGCCATCAAAGCATGGAGATTTTATTCTGATGTTTTTGCGCAACAGATTTTAGACTGTATTGATGTTCAATCATTCGATGCAATTGTACCCTTGCCTGGATCATCCCAGAGTTCTGTCCACTCGGCGGTTTTTGCAAAATTTCTTTCACAGCATCTAAAGCTACCGGTTTTTCATTGCCTCGAAAAAGTTATTGAAACTGGAGAGCAAAAACTAAAAACCGCCCAACAACGGACAGATCAATCCACGGGATCTCCGATAGTAAAACTTGAACAATTTACACATGAGGACACTGCAAACCTCAAACTTATTTACGTTGATGACATTATGACAACGGGAGCAACTTTTAAACGCTCGCAAGAAGCCTTACAGAATGAAAACAATTCTATTTTGGCGACCCTATTCTATAGGCCTAAAGCTATCCAGACTTAGCTTGTTGTTTTTGATCAATTTTGCTATAAAGAAAGGATGAAATGTTACATCTTTTTCTATTATGCCATCTTGTTTTTCACCTTACCTTCGTTTGCCAGTAGCGAACTTACTAAGACTTTAGAAAAGTACTCAAAAGCTTCTTCGCTAGAAGTTCAAATAAAGAAGAATGATGAAAAAGTAACTCTAGGCACGAAGTCGACTAGCCAAGGTGTTCTTAAACACAAAGCGGGCAAAATTTATTTAGTTTTAGATAGCGATAAAAAAACCGAATTTTTTTATAACAACAAGAAAATTACTTTAGTTGAGTACCCAGACCAAGATTTTGAAAGCGATGGTAAACGCAAGGTAACAATCTTAACAAAATCACAGCCCGCATTGATCACTGGATTATTAAAGCTTTTTTCAAACTCGAAAAGTTTTTTAAAAGAATTTAAAGTCGTTTCCGAAAAAAATGAAGAAGGCTCATTGATTGTTGATTTGAAGCCAGAACAGAAAAACTTTAAAAACTTCTCTTTAGTTATTAATCCAAAAAAGAAACTAATCGATTCAATCATTTTTATCGATGATGTAGATACTAAAACAACTTTAGAGTTAAGCAATTTAAAATTGGGTTCGTCGATTCCTAATTCGACATTCACATTTAAAGCCCTAAAATCCGATGAGGTCGTGCCAGAATGAATACACTTACAGAAACAACGCCAAAAAAAGTTCACTTCATTAGTTTAGGTTGCCCGAAGAATCTGGTCGATAGCGAAATCATGGCGGGCACCCTGATGAAAGACGGCTACGAAGTTGTTGCCGACGCTGAAGGCGCCGACACAGTTGTCGTTAACACTTGCGGGTTCATCGAAGATTCAAAGCAAGAATCTATTCAAAGAATTTTAGATATGGCTCAGCTTAAAGAGCAAGGCCTCATCAAGAAGATCGTGGTTGCCGGTTGTCTTACCCAAAGATACAAAAACGACCTTGTGGAAGGCTTGCCTGAAGCCGACCTATTTGTTGGTTCAGGTGAATTTCAAAACATCGGAAAAATTTTAAAAGATCACCAAAAGGGTGAAGTAAAGAAAACTTTCTTTAATCTTCCAACTTACTTACAAGAATCTACAACTCCGCGGGTAAATTCACAGCCAAAACATCGTGCTTACCTTAAGATCTCAGAAGGGTGCATGAAGCGTTGCGCTTTTTGCGCGATCCCCTTAATTCGTGGAAATTTACAATCTAGAAAACTTGATAACATTATTAATGAAGCGAAGCTGCTTGCTGCCAGCGGAGTTAAAGAGCTTATCATCATCAGCCATGACTTTACGGATTATGGCTTAGACCTAAAACGCAAAGACCCTTTAGCGCATGAAACGCCAGTTGAATTATTGCGCCAGCTTGCTGAAGTCGACGGAATTAAATGGATTCGAATGCTTTATCTGTATCCAGATGGAATCACTCCAGAAATGATCGATTTGATTAAGAATAATGAAAAATTTGTGAAGTATTTTGATATGCCGCTTCAGCATATTAGTAATGATGTTCTTAAAAAAATGAATCGCAAGATGACTAAAGAACATATCGTCGAAGTATTAACGCAAATTCGCCGAGAAATTCCGGACGCCGTTATTCGCACCCAGTTTATCGTTGGATTTCCTGGCGAAACAGATGCAGATTTCGAAAATCTTTTGCAGTTTATTTCTGAGCAAAAATTTGACCGCGTAGGTTGCTTTAAATATTCGCCCGAAGAAAATACTCCAGGCGGAAAGATGCTTGATCAAATTGACGACGAAGTGAAGCAGCACCGCCATGATGCAATCATGGAAGTTCAGCAAAATATTTCTCGAGAAAAACATCGTGCCTTTATCGGTAAAACAATTGAAGTTGTGGTCGAGGGTCTTAGCGACGAAACAGATTTACTATTACAAGGCCGCACCTCTCAGCAAGCACCTGATATTGACGGCGTTGTGCTCATTAATGATGGCCAAGCTAAAATCGGCGAATTCGTTCAAGTCAGAGTTACCGAAAGTATGGAATATGATTTGATCGGGGAAATCGTTGGCTAAGTACCGTCATTTAGTTGCTATGGATTTAGCTTCTTACGGAAGCGCATTAGCAATTATCAATCAATTTGCTGACGACAATGATGTAAAGGTTTTTGAAGTCAGTCCCATTGGTCAAGCCGCGCTTTTGATATTAATGACTCAAGAAGCAATGGCCGTTGAGGTACTTAAAAATGAAATTTTATCGCAATGGGCTTTTGCCGTTACGAACTTAACGACCATTCAAGAAATTCATGATGACTTGTTGAAAGTCTACTTAAGTCAAAAACAAGCACCAATAGACAAAAATATTCTGGTTCTTGAATCGCAATTTGTTTCTGAAGCACTGTCGATGGCAGATATTTTGCTAAAAAATGCAGTTCAACTATTGGATTTAAGAATTGTTAGAACCTATCCAAGTAATACGATTATAACGGCGACATCACCTGATAAAAATAAGCTTTTAGAATTCTCAAAGGCTAATAAAAGGCTTAAAAGCACTCTGATCACCGAACCTCAGCCGATATTAAAAAGCTTTTTCGAAATCATTCCGTAAGAATTTTATAACCTATCTATGGAGTACAAGCGGTCATCTGGTCGATGAATTTTTTAGCCTCGGGTGAGTTCTGCGCAGTTAAAACTTTATAGGCCTTGCGCATTTCAATTACAAGTTTTCGGTCAAGCGCGCACATTTTTTTAAATGATGCTAAGGCTTCGTCTACATTTTTATTTTTTAACTGAGACCACGCTAATCCCACCAACGCTCTAGATGAATGCGGTGCATGGGCTACACTTTGATTAAAATAATCGATCGCTTGTGTGAATTTGTTTTCGATATAGTAGATCTCGCCAATGCAAGTTAAGGCCATTTCGGTTTTTTTAACTTCGATTGAGCGGTTAAAGTAATTAATGGCATCCTTGGTTTTTTCTTTTTCACGACTAGATATGCCTAAATAGATGAGCGGGTACGGATCTTTTGGTTTCTCTAGAATAGCTTTTTGGCAAGCCTTCTCTCCGTCAGCGTGGTGCGAATCTAAAATCAAAGTGGGGCAAAGCTGATCATAATAACCGCCTGAATGAAGTTTATTTAAATCATGGTAAACTTGAGCTGCTTCAAAAAAGTTTTTTTGTTCTTTGTAAGTCTCGGCCAAAAGCTTAAGGGCTTCTGTATTTTTAGGCTCGCTTGCCGCAATTTTTTCAAGATGAGTCTGGGCGCTCTTCCATTTTTTATTCATAAAATCTAAATAGCCATCAGCAAAACTATTTTCGTTCGAGCTTAATTTCTGCGCTTTTATTTCGCCGTAAATTTGATTTGCCTCTTCGGGCTTACGTTGATCAATTAGCTCTTTCAATAACCGCAGCCGAAGCTTTACTTCATCTTTTCCAGTTTTAATTTTTTCTTTGAGCAAATTAATTCTTTTATTTTTTAATTCAGAACTTAAATAGAAAGTAAGATCAAAATCATTCGTACGACAAATCGATTGATACTCTTCGTATTTTCCAGGCGGCGTTTTGAAAGTTCCAAGTGCGTCCCCCGTGGTTGGGGGTAAAGGAGTCACGGAGGGAGGTGCAGTTTGCGGAGGCATTGCCGGATCTGAAGGAGTTGCTGGAGTTGCCGCCGGACTTGGTGTTTGGCTTGGTGCAGGAGCCGGCGAAGTCGTCGGAGCCGTAGTTTGGGCCTGACTCAAATTGAGACAAAAGACAAAACTAAGATTAAATAAAATAAACTTAAGCATGGCTCCCTTATATCGTTTCAGTATTAATCATCCGATAAGTTCAAGTGTGAAACAAGAGTCAATTTCGGGCTATACAGCCTTAAATCCAATCCAAAATCGCCGTGGACAATCCGTGGTCGAATTCACGTTAATTTTGATCGTTACAATCAGCTTACTTTTCTTATCTAAAGGTATGTTCAAAGGTATGTCTGATTTCATAGATAAATACATGGGTGATTACGTCGCCTGTTTAATGGAATACGGAGAGCTTCCAAGCTTGGGAGTTCAAAACACCGCACTAAAAAATCATAAAGGCGCCGGAAGCGGAAAAGTTTGCGAAGCAAAATTTCAAATGGCCGAGATATCAGGCGGGAGTGGCGGAGGGGCCAGTTCGGGACGAAATTCAAATTCATCAAACAGCTCTTCATCAAGCAATAAAGATTCTTCACGTAATGCAAGCAAAGGTAGCAGCAACAGTGCCGATGCAAGTTCAAATTCAAACTCAAGCAGCCGAGGTCGAGGCGGCGTTCGTAGCGGCCCAGCAGATGGTTCTAAATCAAGAGGTGTCTCTTCAAGCGAATCGGGTTTTGCAACAGCAGACGGCCCATCTGCAGCCTCTAGCAAAGTTAGAATCATTGAAGAGGAAGAATCATCTGAGACCGCGAAGCAAGGTCGCACTTTAGGTAATCAAAGATCTTCAAGATCTGCGCTGAATCGGCCCGCATACCGAGCGATTCAAGGCCGAATGGGAGCTGAGATTGAAAAAAGTATAAGAAAATCTGCACGAGCACCGTCTTCAAAAATCTTAGATGCTTCAGAAGGTGGCTATCGTTTTAGACCTTACAAAAAAACTTTTACACCACCAAGCACAGTTGCTCCTGAACAAAATGATAAAGATGAAGGCTTCAGTTTTGGTTACCTTTTCAAGTGGCTTCTCATTGCAGGAATGGTCATCGCAATACTTGTTTTATTCGGTGGGCAAATCTTGAATTACTCGAATTCAAAAGACCAATAACTCGACAATTGGGGAAAACACCAACGCCTTGCGCGATCTAAATAAACTACAATATGAAACTTGCAGATTGAAACATGAAACGATGTAAAATTATAACTACCTTTTAAACGAGGGGTTCTAGTTGGTTGAAATTATTAATCGTCAACAAGGTCGGCATTTTTCTCTAGAGCAAGCTCAAGAGATTTTGCCCCTTGTCTACCGACTTACCGAAGAAGCGTCTAGAAGTGCCAAGTACTTGATGTCGTGCGTGGAAGCCTTGCCTGATAAAAAATCAGCACGCGCCCTTGAGATTCAAGATCAAATCAACTCCCTTATTGAAAAGTGGCAAAACAAGCTTGAACGCCTTGGCGCAAAGCCGAAAGGTCTTTGGTTGGCCGATTTTGACCACGGAGACGGTTATTACTGCTGGAAATTTCCTGAAGTTAAAATTTTATATAAACATGGCTACCAAGATGGATTTACTGGGCGTATTCTAATTTCCTCAAACGAGGAATCACATGAGAATTGCCCTTGCCCAAACTAATTCGATCCTAGCCGATTTTACCAAAAACAAAGATAAAATTTTAGACTTCGTTCAGCGTGCAAAAGAAAAAAAAGCTGAACTGGTTGTCTTCCCTGAAGCCAATTTGTTTGGATATCACCCATTTGACTTACTTGAGCGTGAAGCTTTAGTTGAAAAGCAAACTAAAGCATTGAAAGAGCTTGTTAAGAAACTTCCAAAAGATATTTTTGTCTTGGTAGGCGGTTTTGAAAAAAATGAAAGCAAAAAAGGCCGGCCGTATTTTAATTCAGCTTTCTTGTGCCAGAAAAATAAAATTGTTAAAACTTTTCAGAAAGAACTTTTGCCTACAGGTGATGTTTTTGACGAAGCGCGATTTGTTGAAAAAGGCGCAGTTAAAAATAATTATTTTAAAATTAAAAACAAAACTTTCTTTTTAACGATTTGCGAAGATATTTGGGCGTGGGAGAATAAGAACAAAGAATCTATTTACAGCGAAAATCCGCTTAAGCTGGTGCCCCGTAAAAAAATCGATCTAGTTATTAACATGAGCGCATCACCTTTTTACGACGAGAAGTTTGCGCTTCGTGAATTTATGGTTGTGAACACCGCGAAGTTTTTTAAAGCACCCATGTTATACGTCAACATGGTGGGCGCCCAAGATGAACTTATTTACGACGGTCAAAGTTTTTTAGTAAATGGGAAAGGCGCAATCCAGTTTAAATGTCGAGCCTTCGAAGAAGATTTGAATGTTTTTGAGTTAGACACACTTAAAGATTGGAATGCAGAGCCATTAGTTAAAAAAGTAAATGTATACGATCAACTGCGAAAAGCTTTGGCGCTAGGAATAAAGGACTTCATGGGAAAATCGGGACTGACGAAAGTACACCTTGGTTTATCAGGTGGAATTGATTCGGCCCTTGTTGCCTGTTTGGCTGTTGATGCGCTGGGACCGAATAACGTTAAACTTTTTGCACTACCGACCGAATTTAATCATCCAGAAAGTTTTGATTTAGCAAAACAGCTGGCTAAAAATCTTCGGGTTGAATTGCAGACCATTTCGATTCAAGAAAGTTACTTACAAATAAAAGCTGTTTTGGATAAAGAACTGAATGTTAAACAATTTCAATTGATGCACGAAAATTTGCAGTCTAGACTGCGCGGTCTTTTTTTAATGGCCTATTCAAACCTGAATCAAAGCTTATTGCTTACAACCGGAAACAAGTCAGAATACGCAACTGGCTATGCAACCCTTTACGGTGATATGTGCGGGGGCTTGGCGCCAATTGGTGACTTAACAAAAGAACAGGTTTACGGATTATCAAAACATTACAATCTTGAATACGAATTAATCCCAGTTCGAATTATTGATCGACCTCCGACGGCAGAGCTAAGACCGAATCAAAAAGATCAAGACAGCCTGCCAGAATACGCATTGCTGGATCGCTCAGTGAAAAGCATGGTTGAAGATAGAGGTCGTGCGAAAAACGCGACGGATAAATGGCTTTTGCCGCAACTGATGAAAACTGAATTCAAACGTTGGCAAGCGCCGCCCATCTTAAAAGTATCAGAGCATTCTTTTGGGCGCGGACGAAGATATCCACTTGCGCACAAAGCAAATGAGTTCTGATTTTTTTAAAATTTAAAATTCTAAAAAAGGAAGCCCATCTGTTTGGGCTGACGTTCGATTTGTGGGAAGCGAAGTTCTGGCTTTCCAGTGAGTGCGATTAAGTTTTCAAGTTGTGGCGGTTTACCACCAATTGAAATTCTTTTAACTAGTTCAAGAAATACCTGGCCGCAATACGTAGCATCTTCTTCAGCCCGGTGAAAACCCGTCGTTGGGATTTTTAAGTGTTGTACTAATGTTCCTAGTTTATAGTTCGGCATTCCGGGAAAAACTTTTCGGCTAATCGGAAGCGTATCTAGAATAAGCCCTCGAGGCGCCATTGATTCATGCTTCTTAATATCTGAAGTTAAAAATTGGCAGTCAAAAGGCGCATTGTGCGCGACCAGAACTAGATCTTCACAAAACTCAGCAAATGAAGAAAGAATCTCTTCGATACGAGGTTTACCTTGCACCATCTGGTCAGTAATTCCATTAACAGCGGTGGCTCCGGGCGGTATCGACTTAAAAGGATTAATCAGAGTAGCAAAGACCCCATCAACGACGCCATTATCAAATCTGACGGCACCGATCTCTACGATCTGATCGACTCCGGGGACGGTACCTGTTGTTTCTAAGTCAAAAGCTATGAATCTCATACTAAGTTTGATACAAATAAACAGTGGCTGATTCAACAAAAACACTCACTATTTTAAGTAATTCTCGACCTATTCTATTTAAAGGGCGTGTAAACGTTCTTGAGATTTTGAATGTAAACAAAATAAGCATTGGGCAATCTTGTGGAGGCAATGGCACTTGCACGACTTGCCGTATTTCTATACTGAAGGGCTTAGAGCATTTGCCACCACGAACTGAATTAGAAAATGAAAGAAGTGCGGAGCGAAATTTTTTAGAAAACGAGCGCTTGGCTTGCCAAGTTGAAATTTCAGAATCAATCGAAATTGATATTCCTGAAGACTACTGAATATAGAAGTTATTTGTATAAATCCAGCTAAGCCATTTGATCGCGTCGGGTAGTGGCAAACGAGGACTAATTCGAACTTGAATTCGATATGTGCCCTCACCCTGCAACGCAAAAAGCCCTTCGAATGTATTCAGTGTATCGACACGAGTTCCGTTCTTAATTAAAACCACCTCATAGTATGATGTTGGCTCAGACGGAAGCTTGAAATACATTTTTAAATTTTTTGAATTTGAAACGGTTGACCCGATCGAATACTTTTTTTGTGAATCTTCATCGTAAAGGTAAGTTTCAAAACCTTTCGGATCGCCCAAGGCATCAAAGCAAATATAGAATTGTCCTTTTTTAAGACCCTCTACAATTTTTTTTCGATCTTCGAAAATATTTCCACTGAGCTCTGATGTTAGAAGCAAATGATTTGAGGCGATACTTAGTGATCGTTCGTAGCTTGGAAACTTAATAAGCCAGTCGGTTAGCGGAATCGCACGCGCAGAAGCTTCTGCACCCTGAAATGCAACAAATTTTCTTTTTTGCGAGGTTTGATCAAATAAAATAAGTTCTTCAGTAGGTTCTTGAAACAAGCGTATAAGCGCCAGCTTCGGATTGAAAGGGTAAAGCAAAAGACTCCAAAGGGTCGAGATTTTTGAATAATCCCAAGATCGCTGTGCCATACTTTTTAAGTTGGCGATTTCAACTCCATCGAGGCCTTCTGGAATTTCTCCGGACCAGTTGAAGCCTGATTTAAATGGGTGAGCTAAAACAATTAGTGATGAGCTATTACTTTTGGAAGACTGAGACAGTAAATCGGTCAGTTGTAAATGCGATTCACCTGAGCGTATGCCTAAATTTTTCTCGGACGTCGAAAAGTAAATAAGTCTTGAGTCTTTATATCCATACTTTGCGCCTTGTAATACGCCGACATTTTGTAAATAACTGTCATCGGGAATTTTCAAAGTTGGATTTAAATCGGTCATCAATATAAATTTATTTTCAGCCAATTTAGCTTCGGATAAAATAATGCTTAATGGCTCTGATCCGATTGATAGATTACTATGTATGTTCATGCCTAGCCGGTAGTCATAGTAAAAATCAGTCGTCTTAACTTTCCGTGGAACAAAATCGAATTCGAATTGCGAAATGTAGAATCCATAAATAAAATAACTTATTAGAATAAAAGCGAAGCTAGCTAGAAATCTATTCATGGGTCACCTTAAACAATTCTAACTGCGGCTTCTCAAAACTTTGAATTTTCGTAATAACCAACTTTTGGTAGGCTTCAGGCCAGTAAGATGTCATATGCTTTAAAACATAAAATTCTTGTTCTTTGGGCGCAGATTGATCAAGCGAATCATAAAAATCGTACCGCGTAAGCCCTTTTAGTTTGAAAACTTGCTCTCCACTCATCCATGTTAGAAGCGACGAAACTTGATAGTTAGGTCCATACAAAGGTTTGTACTGATTTACAACCGGAAGCACCTCGGCTAATTGCGCCGAATTGATCTGATTTTTAAACAAGCTTTCTGTTCGCGACGAAATTACTAAAATTGCAAACACTAAATAAATCACGATCCAGTAGCCAAGCGCCCACTTAAATCGCCGATCTGACAACGTTGTAACCGAAGCGCTGGTGGCGTGCAAATGAGATGTGATCGGCCAGTTCGCTTCAACGACAGCTTTAAATGAGCTGGTTAGAAAAAATAATGACTGGCTAAGCGCAAACGTCTGGTCAGGGCGATTCGCAGCTCGTTTAAATAAATTCGTAAGCAAGAATGGGTTCAGTATAAAAATTTGGCCCAGAATGAAGCTGGCTGTCCAAGTCCAGTCGTAATAAGTTCGGCCAAATCCGTGATTTAATTGAAAAGTAAACGAGCTCCATTGGTTTTGATAATTCCAGTAAATAACAGGTAAAGAAAAAAGTAATCCAAAAATGATAGTTAACGGAATGAACTTTATGACTAAGCGCCGATACTGTTTAAAAAGAACCAGATAAATAAGGCCGGACAAAACAAATATCACGATATGATATTTCGCGCAGAAGCCTAACCCAAGCGCTACGCCAAGTAGCGAATAAGCTTTCCACGATTTCTTTTCTAATACTTCTAGATAAAAAAGATAACTTAAACTCCAAAGCAAAACTAGGGGTACATCCGGCGTAGCCACAACTCCACCTGGGCCTAACAACGGATTGAGTAAGCTAAGCCATAAAAAGTATTCGATATGTTTTTCAGAAACCTGTTTTCTTTTAAGGATGAAGTACCAAATGACCATCGCTAATGTGCTTGCTATGATGAAAAATAACCTTAAAGAGAACGAACCACCGATAGGTAAAAGTGTATTACCTAATGCTATAAACCAGCTAACCATCGGTGGATGATCGAAATAACTTAGCTGCGGATGAAGAGTCCAGACGTAATAATAAGCTTCATCGGCAAATACAGGTAGCAGTAAAGCTAAAATTACTTTAACAATAAAGCCGATGATAAATATTTTTAATATTTTTCGGTTGCCCAAGCTAGAAGGTCAATTTAACCGGTTTGTTACTAACTCCGGCCGTGCCTTTTTCGATGCCATTCACAATTAAATGAAGTGCTCCGCCGTCTTCGGCTTTTAGATAAAGACCATCCGGCGAACGAATAACTTGTATCTGCTTCGACTGCAATTGTAGCTTTGAAAAATTCTTACTATTGCCTTTTGCATAAAGCAAATCGACATTCTTTTTTGCTTCAATAATGACTTCCACAGGTTTTCCAGAAGATTGTTCAAATCCTTCTTCGGGCGATAAAGCCAAAGTTGTAGAACTTTCTAAGCTTTCGGCGATGTCTGAAGCGGGTGCGGCACTTGCAACATCTCCAGAAGCCGTAGCCGAAGCCGCCGGAACGGAAGATTTTGAAATAGCGTCCCCAGACACAATATTCTCTGACGATCCTTCAATTGGTTTTATTTGTGATACATTTGCGCTGTCTAAGACAGCTTCTTTTTGGTATTTATCAACAACTCGATTAGTCGTAATAATTAAGATAATAAGTACGGTAGCTAATCCAATGTAAATAAAAGTTTTTCGATGATTATCTTTGTTTAAATTCGTTGTCGTTGTTTGTGAAGATTGCTTTTTTTTCGGTGGAGCTCCGTTTGGATTTGATTCTGATCGGGGACTACTTGAAGGCATTGGCGGGGGAGTCTTCGGCATGGGGTGAGTTGAGCCCATTTCTTCTTGAAACTGCCGCATCACCATGTCGACATCTACCTTTAAAAGTTGAGCGTATCCTTTAACGAAACCGCGAACAAAAGTTTTGGCCGGAAGTTCTTCAAGTTCACCATGCTCAATTGAAGTAATTATTTTAGAACTTAACTTCAAAGTAAAAGCCACATCTTGAACAGATAAGTTCTGTTTAAGCCGTTCGGTTTTTAAAAGCTCTCCAGTTATTTTCATAAATCACCCTTTTTCAAAACTTCTAACATTTTTCGCGCGCGGTCTAAATACTTACTATTTGGAAACAGTTTAACGAGTTCTTCAAAACGGAATATCGCGCGGTCTTTTTGATTATTACGGTATAAAGCAATGGCGCTGTAGTAGTGAGCGTCTTCTATTTCAAGCGGTTGGCAGAATGAAATCGCTTTTTCTAACTGGGCAACGGACAGTAGATTCTCTTTTAGTTCTAAAAAGCTTCGACCTATATAAATATGGGTAAAACAATTTTCGCGATCTTTTTCAAGGGACTTTTTTAAATATGAAATGGCTAGTTTGTATCTTTTGCGATTGAATTCAAGAACACCGTAGTTAGCATATGCTCTGGGAAAATCCACGTAAGTTAAATCGAGTAGAACTTCTTTCAATAAAGCCTCGGCCAAACGATTCTGCGAAGTTTCAATGTAAACGCGCGCTAAATTATTTTTTGCGTCCGTAAAGCGGGGCTGAAGACTTATGGCGCGTTTATAATGTTGTTCGGCAAGGTCAAAGCGTTCGCGCATAAAATAAACGTGACCCAGGTTGGCCTGGATGGCTGCATCATTAGGGGTAAGATCTTGAGCGATGAGTAGCTCTTTCAGAGCTAACGGATAATTTTCCTTCTGCATGTGTGAAATTGCGATTTGCATATGCAGATTAGCGGTTTCATTTTTTTCTTCGCGAATTGCCGCTGTACATCCCGCGATCATAACGCAAATAATTATAAGTATACAAATACGCCCAAAACTCATGCTTTCAGGGTAGCACTCAATGACTCTGAGTCAATGGGGATTAAGTCGTGGATAAATGAACGAAAGTTTCGAAGTGATCCGTCTGCGGAAACATATCGAAAATTTGCAGATGTCGAATTTTATAATTTTTATTTTCAGCGAAAATTTTTTGTAAGTCGCGAGCTAAAAAAACAGGGTGGCAACTTATGTAAATAATGTCTTGAGGGGCCGCGGCGATAACCTTCTTTAAGACAACATCGCTGCAGCCAGCCCGCGGAGGGTCTAGTATGATGAATTCTTCAGATAAAGAGCGCCGTTTTACGAAAGATTCGCAGTCAGAAGTAAATGTAAAAAGTCTTTTCTGTAAGCTCAGTTCAGTTAATTTTTGAGTCGCAAACTTCGTTAAAGATGGATTCATTTCGACGCTTTCAATTCTTAATTCAGGAATATTTTTAAGAAGATTGAATGTAAAATTGCCGGCACCAGCATAAAGCTCGGTTAGAAATTTAGGACTTTTGTCTACTGTTAGCTTCGTTACCAATTCTACTAACATTTGATTAACTTCGTTATTAACCTGTGAAAACGATAGGCCTTCGCCCTCGTCGCCGATGCGATAGTATTCGAATTCGTTTTTATGATTTAATTTAAGCTCAAGCTTTTGCAGTTCTTTGGCGGGCCTTAATTTTGATTTCACAATTGGAATTTGGTCTGAAATCAATTGATCCGCGATCAAGCAATAGTCGATATCAACAATTTCATGCGATTCCCTTTGAAAATAGCCCAACTGTGCGCCGATTTGTTTTAACTGAATACGATTTCTATAATTAAAACTTTTTGGCGATGCGATGCTCGTTTGCAGGGAATAAGGAACTTCCGGAATAAACTTTTTTAAAAGTTCGGTAAGTATAATCTCTTTTTGGCGTAACTGTTCATCTTCAGTAATATGTTGCCAAGAGCAGCCCCCACAGCGAGGGAAATATTCGCAAGGCGCCGTTCTACGAGACGTAGAAGGCTTCAAAATTTCCACAATTTCAGCTCGCAAAAAGTTCTTTTCAACGGTGATAATACGAATTTTTAGCTCATCCTGAGGTGCCGCAAGCTTAATAAAGACAACCATCGTTCGGTCTTTTATGGGAATTCTTGCGACTCCGTCGCCACCAACGGCTAATTTTTCAACTGTTACCAGGTGTTCGGAATGCAAAAGGGACCCTGTTTCAGGATCCCTTTGCGTATTTTTTTGAATTGGACTGCGATTATTACTCACGAATCAATTACATATTAACAAGTTCGTGCTTGTCAAAAAAGATCGCAAGTTCACGTTCAGCTGAAGCCACTGAATCAGAACCATGTACTGCATTTTCACCCATAGAATCGCCGTGTTTAGCGCGGATTGTGCCGGCATCAGCTTTTTTAGGATCCGTTGCGCCCATAATTTCGCGGTTTTTTAAAACAGCATTGTCGCCAACTAAACACATCATCATAACTGGACCTGAAGTCATGAATGAAACTAGTTCGCCGAAGAATGGACGCTCTTTGTGTTCAGCGTAGAATAATTCGCATTTTTCTTTAGACATCATTCCTAATTTTGCCCCTGCAATTTTCAACTTCTTTGATTCAAAAGTTGCGATAATGTCACCAATTGCATTTTTCTTTACTGCATTTGGTTTGATGATTGAAAACGTTCTTTCTGTAGCCATGTGATCTCCTTGTTATTTGGTAGTTTTGAATAAGTTATTAATATTGCATTCAGGATTAGCCGTGACGATTTTATCAATTTCAGAAAAGAATGGTTCGTGCTGTTTTGAAGTAACATCAATTTCTGCTAAAACTTCTTTTTTCAGCTCTGAAATCTTTGCCTTTTTTCCGTGCTCTTTGTTTAAAATTCTATTAACTTTAATTTTAAATGCTCCCAGCTGGCCGTTTAGTTCAGCGCTGGCTACGGCCAAACGCTTAAGGTTTTCCACTGTGCATTCTGCTGCCGAAACTGTGCCGGCAATTAAAATTATATATATAAAACAAATAACCAGCTTCAAGATAACCCCTATTTCAACATCGATTTTAAAGTTGTACCCATATCAGCCGGGCTACGTGAAATCTTGCAACCTGCAGCTTCTAAAGCCGCAAACTTTGCTTCGGCCGTACCTTTGCCGCCGCTGATAATTGCGCCCGCGTGACCCATACGTTTTCCTGGAGGAGCCGATGCGCCTGCAATGAAAACTGCAATTGGTTTTTTAAATTCTTTTTTAATATATTCAGCCGCTTCTTCTTCTGCTGTTCCACCGATTTCACCAATCATGATGACCGCGTCAGTGTCTTTATCGGCATTAAATAATTTTAGCATATCGATGAAGTTAGTTCCGTTAACAGGATCTCCGCCAATTCCAACGCATGTTGATTGACCTAGTCCAAGTGCAGTTAGCTGACCAACAGCTTCATAAGTTAAAGTTCCAGAACGCGATAGAACTCCGATGCGGCCCGCTTTATGAATGGCCCCTGGCATAATTCCAATCTTACAAGCGTCAGGCGTGATAACGCCCGGGCAATTCGGGCCGATGAGGCGAGTGCGCTTGCCTTGCATGTATTTTTTTACTTTAACCATGTCTAAGACGGGGATTCCTTCAGTGATACAGATCACTAAATCTAAATCTGCATCAACCGCTTCCATGATTGAATCAGCCGCAAAAGGCGGTGGTACGAATACCATCGAAACATTGCAACCCGTTTTTTCTTTTGCTTCTTTGACCGTATTGAAAACGGGGATTCCAAGGTGAGTCGTTCCACCTTTTCCAGGAGTTACTCCGCCAACCATTTTGGTTCCGTAAGATTTGCATTGCTCCGTATGAAAAGAGCCTTGTGATCCAGTGATTCCCTGGCAAATAACTTTTGTGTTTTTATCAATTAAAATTGCCATCTGATTACCCCTTAATCGCTGCGGTAATTTTTTTCGCAGCATCCGTTAAATCGTTCGCAGGAATAATATTTAAACCACTGTCTGCTAAAATCTTTTTACCTAAATCAACGTTTGTACCTTCAAGGCGCACAACCAAAGGAACTTTTAATCCGACTTCTTTCGAAGCCGCGATAACACCTTCTGCGATCACATCGCATTTCATGATGCCGCCGAAGATATTAACTAAAATACCTTTTACGTTCTTATCTTTTAAAATAATTTTGAATGCGTTCGTCACTTTTTCTTTATTCGCGCCGCCGCCAACATCTAAAAAGTTTGCCGGAGCCGCGCCATGAAGCTTAATGATATCTAATGTTGCCATTGCTAAGCCTGCGCCGTTGACCAAGCAGCCGATGTTTCCATCAAGCTTGATAAATGCTAAATCAAACTTAGAAGCTTCGATCTCGGTCGCTTCTTCTTCGCTTAAATCCCGCATTTCTAAAATTTGCGGCTGACGGTAAAGTGCGTTTGAGTCAAAATTCATTTTGGCATCAAGGCAAAGTACTTCGCCTTCTTTAGTTACAACTAGCGGATTAATTTCGGCAATTGAGCAATCGCATTTTACGAATGCTTCGTATAATGACATCATGAATTTCACCGCTTTATTAACCACTTCAGGTTGCATTCCGATTGCGAAAGCTAATTCGCGCGCTTGCCATGCACCTAAGCCAGTGACGGGGTCAATATCAACACGCTTAATTGCGTTTGGATTGTGTTCAGCAACTTCTTCGATGTCCATTCCACCTTCAGAAGAAGCCATCATTGCGACTCGTCCGGTTTCGCGATCAATCAAACATGCAACATAATACTCTTTGGCGATGTTACAGCCTTGTTCAATAAATATTTTCTGAACAAGTTTACCTTCGGGACCGGTTTGCGGAGTGATTAATGTCATTCCTAATATTTTTTGGCTTAGTTCACGAACTTCATCTAAAGATTTGGCAAGCTTTACGCCGCCACCCTTACCACGCCCACCCGCATGAATTTGGGCTTTAACGACCCAAATCGCGCCACCCATTTGTTTTGCGGCGGCAACTGCTTCTTCGGCTGTGTTGGCAACTTGGCCTTTTAATGTTGCGACTCCGAATTTTCTTAAAACTTCTTTTGCTTGATACTCGTGAATATTCATCTATGGCACCCTTATGTCTGTCTAAAATTACTGAACAGTTTTTAAAATAGAAACTAACGCGCGAACAGCCTCAACTGATTTATCGAATTCAGCTTTTTCATCAGCGTTCATTTTGAAATCGATGATGCCTTCCATTCCGGCGCCACCTAATTTACACATCACTCCAACCATCAAGTTATCCTTAACGCCAAATTCGCCATTCAGCTCGACTGCGCAAGCAATAATTCTTTTTTGATCTTTTAAAATAGCTTCGGCCATTTCAACAGCGCCACGTGAAGGAGCAAAGAAAGCCGAACCTGTCTTTAGATGGCCACCGATCTCAGCACCAGCGGATTTTGTGCGAGCAACGATTGCGTTTATTTTTTCCATTGGAAGTAAATCAATTAATGGGATTGAACCTACAGCGGCCGTTCTTACAACAGGCATCATTGCATCGCCGTGGTTTCCTAAAACAACTCCAGTTACATCTTTAACTGAAACATTTAATTCTTCAGCGATAAATGCGCGGAAGCGTGCTGAATCTAATGATCCACCCATTCCGATCACTCGCTCACGCGGAAAGCCCAACTGTTGTTTTGCATAAACAGCCATAACGTCCATTGGGTTACAAACTACGATGACAATTGAATTGGGAGCGTGTTGTTTGATTCCGGCACAAACGTCTTTTACGATTTTTGCGTTGATTCCAACAAGCTCGTCGCGGCTCATTCCAGGTTTACGTGGCATTCCCGCTGTTAAAATCACAACGTCAGCGTCTTTGATATCAGAATAGTTTGAAGTGCCTTTTACTTTTGAATCAAACAGTTCAATCGGCGCCGATTGAAACAGATCCATTGATTTGCCAATCGCTGTTCCCTCATTCACATCAAGCAGAACCACATCGCCAAGTTCTTTTTGTGCTGCCCAGTGAGCGGTTGTTGCACCAACAAAGCCCGCGCCAATTACTGCCACTTTTTTTCTTTTGTGAGCCATAGGAATCTCCTTTTAAATAAGATAATTTTTGATTTTGATCTTTCAAGTTCTAGAGGATTCACGAGAAAAGCACAAGTCTATAAAACCTAAGATAGATGTGATTGTCGTTGAATTTCACTTACAAATTTCTTCATGACGAAAGCATAGGAAACAGAAGTCTCTTCGAATTGCCCAATTTTTAGAACTCCATGCGACGGATGGTCTTCCCATAGGTGTATTGCGTTAGATGAATACATGTTTTCATTCTGGAAACCCTTCTTTAACATAATGTGATGAGCAGAAGAAATTCATCTATTTTAAAAGCAGTTTTGATTTTCACATTCATTTGTCAAATAGGATGGGCTCAAGAAGTTGATGAAGACTTCGATGCTCTGATGAATGAGCCAACAAATAGCGCAGACAGCGCACCTACGGAAGACAGCGCGCTGATGGAAGATAGCATGTTAGCAGAAGAGGGCGGAAGTTCGCTGACGTTGTTAAATGACGACCCCAAGCGAACTGATTTTGCGATGCACGGATTTTCAATTGGTGCGGTCATGAATTCACTTTCTTACGATACAACAATAAAAGTTTACAATCCAAGCGCCCCAGCACAGCCACGGGTCTCAAGTACGGTTGAAGGCTCAGCGATACAAAGCGTCGGAGTCGTGGGAAGATATTCAATTTTACCGGTTGATAAAGTGGGAACAGACATCAACGCCAGTTATTTAACATCCATCAATCACGACGCCGTAGGTTTACCGTCTATTTCTGCAATAAAAGGCGAATTAAATTTGGCCTATACATTCGGTTTGAAAAAAGATGTCAAATTATACGCGTTTGCTGGTGGTGGCATGCAATACATCATGGGTAGTGATATCAATCGAGTCATGAAAAAATTTGGATCGGGCGCACAAGCAGGCGCAGGGATTAACTTTCAAAAAATTAACATCGATTTTTTATACTCGTACTATCGGAATGCAATTGCGGACGACGTAAATTCTACGGCCACGGCCACCCAAGCATATGATACCGGCGGCTCGTACGTCGTTACAAAGGGAATTGTTGGCCGAGCTACCCTCAACTTCTAATTACTGTAAAGATGGAAAATAATTGCCGCGGTTTGGAATTGCGGGGGCCGACATATCGTAAGACGGGGTTCCAATAACAGCCGTTAAAAAGTCATCGGCATCGAAATGATCATTACATGGCCCTTCGATTCCAATACAGCCACCTGGTTCTGTTGTAATGCCTCGATCTGGAACTACGATAACGCCGGAACTCGAAAGATAATTTAAAAAATCCGGGTAAGTATCCCATTCGCGAACGGTTACTCTAATTCGATGTTTTAACTCGAACGCTTCATCAAGACAGTCAAAACTATAAAGGTCGTTGGCGGGACTAATCGCGGTACCCGAGCGGTCATCGACTGGATCTAGATAATAGGGTTTGTTTGTTGACCGAGGCAGTACAAAGCCGACGTGAGTATGAAGTGTTGGGTTATAGTAATTTGAAACAGAAATTGTCGACTGAGATGAAATGTTCGAAATAGGCGCCGTGACAGTGAATTCGCCGACAACTCCAGCCCGTGTCTTTTCAAGAATCGGAATGGGTAGTCCAGACGTCGAGAAAGCGGTCCAGTTTGATTTTCCCGGTCCGCCAATGCATGAACTATAATTGCCGCCCCAAGAATTATTAGCTGATTCACTTAGAGTCGATGTTGGAGTTGTTACATTTTTGGTTAACGTATAATTTCCAAAACAGCAGTTCGCCCCGCTTGAAGTTCTTTTATCATAAACACAGGTAGCAGTTCGTGTGGTTTGGTTAACATTTGCTTCGGCAAGTCCACTGCACGATCCGGGTGCGCCACCATTGATACCGCAGGTGTAAGCCGTTACGTCGCCCGAAGCGTTCTGTGTAATATTCATGGTTATAGAAGTTGGACCAACTCCAACCTCATGATTGTAATACCAGTATGGAGTTCGACGCATGTATCGACACATGTTTGGCGGAATATTATAAATCATTGTTAAATCGTTTGTGTACAGATCACCTTCAGGAACATCAATATAGCAAGCTATGTCCGTATTCGATGCGGTTGGAGCGATTGAACACTTTGAGGTAAATGAGCTGGCCGCTCTTACGTGCGCTAAAATATTACCATCTGATTTCACTCCGATATAAAACTGAGTCGGATCTGTAATACCATCCGAGTTGCCATCAACGCCATCTTCAACCGAAGGTGCTCCGCCCATTGAAGGTAATGAAAAAGATGAGTTCGTTCCGCTTCCGCCGCAGCTAGAAAGGGAAATAAGTAATGTCGACAATGTGAAGAAGAAAATTGTCAAAGACATTGATGTTCGTTTTTTCATCGCAGCTCCTTATGTGGACAAAGAAGTCTCAAAATCCTATTTTGAAACTGTTCACAAGACTAATCGGGTTATTGTGGAAAAATTCGATGGACTTAAGTCATGAATGTTAATAAATTTTACGAAAACGGTGTAATTAACATCTTTTCAATAAATGGGGTCTTATGAATAAGTTAGCAATTGGTCTTGTTATGATGATTTTGGCTTTGAACACTTTCGCACAGCAAACATCAGATATGTCACAAAGTAATGAGTCGGTCTTCGCAAGAAAGCAGAAGATAGATAATGAAGGAATTGAGCTTTATGAAAGTAATTTAGATCTTAAAGCGAACAAAGAGTTCGGTTTAGGTCTTCAATTAGGTGGATCAACGGGTGTTATTGCATTCAATGGAGAAATAAATTTAGAACCATCAGAAGCTTTAGTCATTGGACTAGGTATGGGACCAAGTTATGGAACGTTTGGTCTAGGGTGGAAGCATAATTTCGAAGGAAATTATTTATCTCCGTACACTAAAGTAGGTTATTCGAAGTGGTTTAACTCAGCAAGTGGCGCTGGTTCGGCAACTGATTCTGATGTTCTTAAACGACTTTTTTCTGATGATGATTTGCGTGCAAATCGCTTTGAAGCTGACTTCGCAGTTGGTGGCGGTGGTTTTGAGTATAATCAGTTAGAAGGCGACCTTGCGGGCGTGAACTTCTATGGTGAGGTCATCATGATGGCTGAATTAAGAAAGCTAACTTTAGTTCCCACTGGTGCGATTGGTGTCACTTACTATTACTAAGTTATTTCAATAACTTATCTACGGGTGAAGAGGCGGCGAAAGTCGCCTTTTTTATTTTAAATTAGAAAAAAATCATCACTTAAAAATAAAAAACCCCTGGTCAGTGACCAAGGGTTTCCAAAGCCTATGCTTTTACAAAACAAACTACTTCTTTTTCTTTTTAGTAGCTTTTTTTGTAGTTTTTTTAGCTTTCTTCGTAGCTTTTTTAGCTTTCTTCTTTGCCATGTGTTGCTCCTATCGGTAGTGATCACATTTCTGTAACCACAGTTGTTGTTGTTTCGACTTTTCAGTCTTCCTTAATAAAATTGTTAATAAATCGACAAGCTTCGTCAAGAAAAAATTTGCTGTGCATCAATATTGCGTTCAAGAAGTTGAATTTGGAGGGCTTCTTTGTGCTATTAATACTACTTTCGATGTTCGGAATCGTAATCGTACGCCGAAATTTGTCTCTTCTTGAGAAGTTTGAAGTGATATCTGTGAAGAAATCGATAATCTTTTTCGTAATTCTTCAGTTGCCGTTGTATTTTAATCTCGTTTTCAAAGAACAATCTGCATTTCTCTTCTATTATATCGGAATATTTCTGTTAACATTGATCTTTTATCGCAAAATATTAATCTTTTTCTCAAATTCGACGTACGAAAAATGTCACCTGCAAGTTTTAGATCAATTGATTTTACTTTTAAAATCCGGAAAATCAGCGCAAGCAAGCCTTAAAATCGTTCTGAGTAGCTTTTCGGTGTGGGAAAAAATGATTTTCCGCAATCTACAAACTATTTTTGAAATCGACCAACAAGAAATAAAGCCGTTAACTGAAAAACATCAATTCTATTTTCAAGAAATGCATACAATCTTGCGATCTTCTTCGCACGTGATCGAACAATTAAAATCTTTTCGTGAAGGTTTGCGTATTCAACGCAATTTGAGACATAAGTCCGGACAAGTAACACAACAAATTAGAGCGCAAGCAATGGTATCTGTGATCATTTACGTTGGAATATTTAGTCTAAGCCATGCTTATTTGAATTTAAAAAACTCAATTGCGCTGATTTTTATCTCGCTTTTGTTATTTTTGATCGGATTTGGCACGATTTTTATTTTCGGAGGGCGAATAAAATGGAAAACATAGCTCCATCGTTAGTACTTTTATGGGATTCGAAGCGCGCACTTGAAAAAGGGCAGGCGTTATCCGTTGGCGTACGAGCTTTTCTAGCAAGAAACAAAAGTGATCCTTTTACAAAGCAAGTTGATGAGTGGTGGTTAACCTTAAGCAATCAAAGCGCAACGTTTGATAAATCAAAATTGGCCCATACCCGAAGATATCTTCTTGAGATTCTTGAGCAAGGATTGCGAGGCCAAGCCATCCTTGAAAGTTTAAAATCGTACGAGGGTGAGCTTATATTAAGCTGTGAAGACGAAATACAAAAACACGTATCTAAATTACCACTGATCTTGATGATTCCCCTTATGGGATTCATTTTTCCGGCGTTGATGCTGTTGCTGATTGGCCCGCTACTTAACGCCATTCAATTCTAGAAAAAAGGATTGTTTAAAAGGGCTCAGGAAGTTATTTTTAAGGGATTAATCAAGGAGGAAGCCTGATGTCTCTTATTCAGAATGATGATTTAAATGTTTTAGTTCACGAATTGGCCAAGAAAAGTCCAAATCTTCAAACAATCAAAAATAAAACCGAAATTCTAGGTATTCCGTACAGCGCAGATCTCATTGTCCTTATGTCTGAGGTTTTAGTGTTTCTGTCAAAGAACGAAGTGAAGCGCCCCGTTATGAAAGAGAAACAAGCATGAACCAATTAGAAATTTCAAACGATATTCTTGCCACTATAGGCAATACTCCGTTGATTAGATTAAATAAGGTTACCAAGGATTCGCCTCACCAGTTTCTAGCTAAAGTTGAATATTTCAATCCGGGCGGATCAGTAAAAGATCGCATCGGTCTATCTATGATTGAAGCGGCCGAAAAACGTGGGCATTTAAAGCCAGGCGGAACAATCGTTGAGGCGACTGCTGGAAACACCGGATTAGGTCTTGCAATTGCGGCCGCGGTTAAAGGTTACAAGTGCATTTTTGTTCTTCCCGCAAAAATGTCGGAAGAAAAAAGAGCGATGTTAAAGGCCTACGGAGCCCGAGTCATTATAACGCCAACGGGTGTCGAACCCGAAGACCCGATGAGCCATTATTCTGTTGCGAAAAGAATTTCAGAACAAACTCCGAACTGTCTTTATACAAATCAATATCACAATCCCGATAATTTTGACGTGCACTACAAAGTCACTGGGCCTGAACTTTGGAATCAAACAAAAGGCGAAATCGACGCATTTGTTGCCGGAGTCGGAACGGGCGGGACTTTATCTGGCGTAGGAAAGTATCTAAAAGAAAAAAATCCAAACGTTAAAATCATCTGCGCTGATCCGATCGGAAGTATCCTTTTTGACTTATATCATCATGGAAAAGTCGTTGATGCTCCGGCGCCATACAAAGTTGAAGGCGTTGGTGAAGACATGTTGCCGGATAATTGCCATTTAAAAACTTTTGACGGCTTCGAAAAAGTGAATGACGAAGACTCTTTCAAAATGACACGTCGGTTAGTAGAAGAAGAGGGCATATGCGTTGGGCCATCAAGCGCACTTATTTTAGTTGCCGCCATGAGATACGCATCCAAATTAACGAAGCCTTCTAAAATTGTAGTGTTGATGCCAGATTCTGGTAAAGCTTACTTATCTAAAGCATTTAACGATCAATGGATGGTTGAAAACGGTTTTATGAATCCTGAAATTCTTAAAACTGCGTTTAATGTCGAAGTCCCCGCTGCCGAAGAATTAAAAAAATACAAATAGAGGTTTCGCATGTCGTCTGTAAAAGAAAAAATGAAGTTTTCAACCCGTGCGATCCATGCCGGTCAAGTACCTGATCCATCAACCGGCGCGATCATGACACCAATTTATTTAACCTCGACCTACGTTCAAGAGTCACCGGGAGTCCATAAAGGGTGGGAGTATTCGCGTACTCATAACCCAACCCGCCGGGCTTACGAGAATTGTATCGCAAATCTTGAAAGTGCAAAGCATGGTTTTGCATTCGCTTCCGGATGTGCCGCAACGACTACGGTTCTTCATCTTCTAAAAAAAGGTGATCATGTTATTGCTATGGATGATATGTACGGTGGTACGTTTCGCCTTTTCGATAAAGTATTGCAGAACGATGGGTTTGAATTTTCATACGAAGATTTAACCGTTGTTGAGAATTTTTCGAAGGCCATTAAGCCGAACACAAAAATGGTCTGGCTAGAAACTCCAACCAACCCAACTTTAAAATTAACTGACATCGCAGCGATTTGTAAAATTGCGAAACAAAAAAATATCTTGGTCGCCGTTGATAATACTTTTATGTCGCCTTACTTTCAGCGACCCATTGAATTAGGTGCTGATATCGTTGTTCATTCCGCAACAAAGTATTTAGGTGGCCATAGTGACCTCATTGGCGGAGTTGCTGTAACCAACGACGACAAATTGGCCGAGAGAATTGCGTTTCTGAGCAACTCGATGGGCTCAATTCAGGGTGCTTTCGATTCTTTTTTAGCTTTACGAAGTTTAAAAACATTACCGATTCGAATGAAGGCGCACGCAGAAAGCGCAATGAAAGTTGCAGAGTTTTTACAAACTCATCCGCTGGTTGATAAGGTCGTTTACCCAGGGCTATCTTCTCACCCCCAGCATGCTTTGGCTAAACAACAGATGCATGGCTTTGGCGGCATGATCACTTTCTTTATCAAAGGCGGCATGGACGCATCTAGAAAGTTTTTGGAATCAGTCCAAGTTTTTGCTTTGGCTGAATCTTTAGGTGGAGTTGAGTCGTTGATCGAGCATCCGGCGATCATGACCCATGCTTCGGTTCCGGCAGATTTGCGTAAAAAACTTGGAATTGATGATTCTTTAATCAGATTGTCAGTTGGAATTGAAGATATCGACGACCTACTTGGCGATTTGAAGCAAGCATTCAACCGAGTGAAAGGTTGACTTAAATCGCCATAATCGCTAATTTTCAGGTTCACTTTTTGACGTGGCCAGGTAGCTCAGTTGGTAGAGCAGAGGACTGAAAATCCTTGTGTCGGCGGTTCAATTCCGTCTTTGGCCACCATTTTTTACTAAACCCACTAAAAAAAGAAAACTTAAGATAAAGAGAGGTTCTCCTCCAAAGGTAGGGGCACCTGGAGTTTCTGTTAGCCGCAATAGGCTTTTACTCTTAGACGATAATTGTTAAAATTATGCATTCCGTAAGC
>JAYUOK010000076.1:0-53430 GCA_043760925.1 Bdellovibrio sp.
CTGCTCCGCGCTGTTGAAGCTCGAGCATCGCGGTCACGTGGCGGACCGCCGATCGCGTCGCACGTCGCACGTACTCTTCGGGGTTCGACTTTCTCAACTCCAGCGCGTCGCGCAGCGTCATCGCCGCCGGCACGTATCCATTCAGCATGTCGTGCGCGCTCGTCTGATCCGTCACGACATCCGGGTTCACCCCGCGCAGGACGATCTCGGGAAAGACGTCGGCTGCGTTCCCCAGCAGGCCGATCGAGATTGCTTCGCCGCTGCGTGTCGCGAGCGAGATGAGGCTCAACGCTTCGTCGAGATCGCGCGCCTTGCGGTCCAGGTAGCCCGTCTCGAGCCGCTTCTCGATGCGGGACTCATCGACCTCGACCACGAGCGCCGCCGCACCCTGCATCGTCGCCGCGAGCGGCTGAGCGCCGCCCATCCCGCCGAGGCCGGCCGTGAGAACAAATCGGCCGCGCAGAGATCCGCCGAAATGCTTGCGCGCCACCGCGCCGAGCGTCTCATAGGTGCCCTGCACGATTCCCTGGGACCCGATGTAGATCCATGATCCGGCCGTCATCTGGCCGTACATCATTAAACCTTTTTGATCTAGTTCATGAAATGTTTCCCAATTAGCCCATTTAGGAACTAAGTTTGAATTCGCTAACAACACTCGCGGCGCATCTTCATGCGTTTTTAAAACCCCAATGGGCTTTCCCGATTGAATTAATAATGTTTCATCATTTTCTAAAGTTTTTAATGCTTCTAGAATCTTATCAAATGATTCCCAATTACGGGCCGCTTTTCCAATGCCTCCATAAACAACTAAATCTTTCGGATTTTCAGCCACGGCAGGGTCTAAATTATTTTGAATCATACGGTAAGCGGCTTCTTGTAACCAACCCTTACAATTTAATTTGGTTCCAGTTGGCGCGCGCACGACCCGTGAACCCGATTTATTTTCTAACATGAAAGCTCCAATTCACCGACGGTCTTTTCAACACTTGCTAAAAGTTCGCCTGATAAAATAAGTTTTTTAATCTGCTGAATATCTTTAGAAAAAATTCGATCTTCTTTTGCATACGGAACCACTTTACGAATCACATCAAAAGCCGTTTTAACTCCGGCTGTTGGTTTCAGTGGTGCGATCATGTCTAAAGCTTGCGTTCCCGAAAGAAATTCCATTGCAACGACGTTTTGCGCGTTTTTAAGAATTTCCGCAAATTTTCTAGCGGCAATACTTCCCATTGATACGTGATCTTCTTTTTCAGCAGAAGTTGGCATCGAATCGACACTAGCGGGATGGGCTAAAACTTTATTTTCACTGACTAAACTTGCACTGGCCACTTGAACAATCATATGACCCGAATTAAGCCCGCCCATCGGAGCTAAAAATGGAGGTAGTTCACTCATTTGCGTCGAAATAAACTTTGATATTCTTTCATGAGAAATACTTGCTAATGAGCAAATTGAAATGGCCGCAAAATCCATCGCGTGGGCCACCGGCATTCCGTGAAAATTACCGCACGATAAGATTTTACCCGCGTCGGCAAAAACTAATGGATTATCTGTACTTGAATTAGCTTCTGTTTCTAAAACTTGCTTCGCATACTTGATTGCCATTTTGACTGCACCATGTACGGCCGGCATGCACCGTAAAGAATAGGCATCTTGAACACGTGGGTCATTAATGGCATGGCTTTCAGAAATTTCACTTTTTTCGCCCATCACTTTTAATAAATTTCGCGCAGTCGGCGCTTCGCCGGCATGCGGGCGAGTTGCCGAGATCAATGGGTCAAACGGTTTTCGTGAACCTCGCAACCCTTCGACCGACATCGCACCGCTGATATCAGCTAATTTTATTAAATCCTGTGCTTCATACAAAGCAAGTAAACCAACGGCGGTCATGACCTGACAGCCGTTGATTAATGACAAACCCTCTTTTGCTTTGAGCTCTAAAGGTTTAACGCCGTTTAAGCTTCCGCCCCAAACTTCACCTTCACCAATCAACGCTAAAGCCAGATGTGACAGCGGAGCTAAATCTCCACTTGCACCGACGCTTCCTTGACTAGGAATAATTGGAATCACATCCGCATTTAAAAATTCAATAATTTTTTCGACGACTTCGATGCGAACTCCGCTATGGCCCCGGGCCAGTGTGTTCGCGCGAAGAATCATCATACCTTTTGATTGCTCACGCGTGAATGGCTCGCCAATACCGACGGAATGCGAACGAATTAGATTTCTTTGTAGTTGTTCAATTTCGTGATCAGAAATTCGCACTGACGAGAAAGCGCCAAAGCCCGTATTAACGCCATACATAACTTCACCGGTTTTAATTCGCGATTCAATATAATCGCGCGACTTCTTCATTTCTTTTTTTGCTACATCATCAAGTTGAAATTTCGTCTTCGGGTCATGAACCGCATGGTAAAAATTTTCGACGCGGATTGACTGCCCATCTAGTTTTAAAGTCGTATTTGTCATGCGAACGACCTTACTAAAAAGCCCTGCCCGGGTCGAGAAATTTAGTTCATTTTTAAGGCTTGAATATTGGTGCGATAATTCATAACTGATTTTTCGCCTTTGAAAACAGCGCTGCCCGCAACCAATACATCAGCCCCCGCCGTAATGCAGATTTGGGCCGTGGTCGGCGCGATGCCACCATCAACCTCGATCAGGTAATTGCCTAAACCCTGGTCCCGCCAGGCCTTCAGCTGCGATACTTTTTGCAATTGCTCATTCATAAAACTTTGCCCGCCAAACCCCGGTTCAACGGTCATGACAAGCACAAGATCGACCATTCCTAAATAAGGCTTAAGCGAATCAAGCGGTGTTCCGGGCCGTAAGGTCATTCCCGCTTTTTTTGAAAGTTGGCGTATTTTTAAGAGGCTTTCTTTTAATACAGCGGTCGCTTCCACATGCAAAGTTAAGTAATCAGCGCCCGCTTCGATAAAGGCTTCAATATAACGTTCGGGTTTATCGATCATGAGGTGGACATCTAATGGAATTGTTGCATGCTTCTTTAAGGACTTTATAATGGGCATACCTAACGTTAAATTTGGAACAAAGTTTCCGTCCATTACGTCAACGTGCAACCAATCAGCGCCGGCTTCGGTGACTTTTTTCATCTCTGCCGCTAACTCAGAAAAATCAGCCGATAGTAAACTAGGAGCAATTAAAACTTTAGACAAAAGATTCTCCTTTTTTAAATGAACTGGTCTTCAAAAAATCTGCAATTTTCATTTTCGCTTTTGATTCGGGCTGAACTTCTAGCAAAGCCAATAAACCCTCACCCGTCTGAATAACTAATTCTTGTTCAGAAACAGAAAAGATTTGCCCAGCCACGCCAACGACGCCTTTTAGTTTCGAATCAATAACTTTGGTTTTATGAATTTTAAGTCTTTTGCCTTGAATCAAAGTAAAAGTTCCTGGCCCCATGGTAAATGCGCGAATTTTATTATGGATTTTTAGAGCGTCGCCATTCCAATCAATTGAGCTTTCTTCTTTTTCAATCTTTGGCGCAACAGACACTTTGGATTCATCTTGTTCGATCGGCGCTAAATTTCCGCGAATATAATCCATCAGTTCAATATGTAATAAATCACAACCTAAAACGGCTAAGCGATCGTAAAGTTCGGTCGCCGTCACTTCTTGATCAAGTTCAACCCGGCGCTCGCCGATCACGGCTCCGGCATCTAATTTTTTGACCATCTTTTGTAACGAAACACCAGTTACCGCATCACCGGCTTCGATTGATCTTTGAATCGGCGCAGCTCCGCGCCACTTTGGCAGTAAACTTCCATGCACATTGACCGCACCAAATTCAAAACTGTCTAAAAATTCCTGAGATAAAATTTGTCCAAAGGCTACGACGATCGCAACTTCTGCACGCCATGATTTAATGATCTCAAAAATTTCGGGCTCTTTGCGTAAATTTTCAGGCGTAACGATAGGTAATTTAAATTGTTCGGCTAATATTTTAACGGGCGACGGTGTCAGTTGCATCTTTCGCCCCGAAGGCCGATCTGGCTGTGTGACCACGCCGACAACTTCATAGTGATCATCAGCTAGCAACATTTTCAAATGAGTCGCCGCAAAGTCTGGAGTTCCTAAAAAGCAGACCCGTACGACGCTCATGTCTTGCTAAGTACTCGAGCGGCCGTAGCCTTTTGTTTTTCTTTTTTTTCAGCTAATTCTTCTTTGGTCGGATAGCCACTTTTTTTGATCTGGTTTTTAATTTTATTACTTTTCGTAAAACTAATATGATCAATGAAAAGTGTGCCTTCTAAGTGATCCATCTCGTGTTGAATGCAAATTGCTAAAAGCCCATCCGTTGTAAACCGAAATTCTTTGCCATTCACATCAAAAGCTTTGACCTCAACTTTTTCAAAACGCTCGACGGTTTCAAAAAAGCTTGGCACCGATAAACAGCCTTCGTCGAAAGTCGTTTTACCAGTTCCATTTATAATTTCAGGATTAATTAATATCAGAGGTTGTTTTATTTTAGATTCAAGCTCGGTCATGTCATCATTTTCGTAACGTGAACTTTCTAAATCGCGAGGTCGCGTGTCGATCACAAGCATTCGATAAAGTTGGCCAACTTGCGGGGCGGCCAAGCCGATGCCGTTCGCATCGTACATTGTATCCAGCATATCATCGGCGAGTTTTTTAATTTCAGGCGTAAATTCTTTTACGTTTTCTGAAACTTCTCTTAACTGCGGATTTGGGTAGGTCAGTATTTCTAATTTTGCCATAGAATATGTTTAAACGATTAGCGTTTGGCGCGCAATAGTAACGTTGCTCCAAGGGCGGTCATAACGATATTCGGCATCCAGGCGGCTATAATTGGGGCTAATTGGTTATGCTGTCCCAAAGTTTGCGAAGAACTATAAAAAATCCAGTAAGCCACAACCAGACCCATGCAGATACCGATGTTTTTAGCCATACCCCCGCCACGGGCATGTCCCACGCAAAATGGTAAAGCAAGTAAACTCATCACTAGTCCCGCCAAGGCAAAACTAAATTTAGAGTGAAAATCAACTTCGTATTTAATCGTATCAAGCCCGGCATCTTTATTTTTGTTAATGAATCGCGAAAGTTCGGCTTGCGTTAGTAAATCAGAGGTCTGACCTGTGCTTCGTAAATCTTGAGCCTCTTCCGACATCACAATCGTTTTTTCAACAAAATTATCGTTCATTGGAAAACTAGAGTCTTTCGAAAATGCGGTGACAGTTCCTTTACTCAAAACCCACTGCGAACCGTTCATCGAAACCGAATCCGCCGTTAACATTTGCACCAATTCCCAAGCGTCATTAAAGAAATACAATGTTAAACCCTGAGCGCGGCTTCCTTCGGCATTTAATGTTTTAATATTGAAAATAGCGTTTTTTGAGCGGTACCAAATCTTATTCGTTTTAATTGTTTGAAATCTTGAAGGAGTTTTCTCGATTTCGTTATAATAAATATAATTCTTTTTCTTCGCGAAGACCGGCATCAATTGGTCACTCAATACGTACGAAAAGCCACTTAGAAAAATAACCGAAATAAAGATGACTCTAGAAATTCGAAATAAACTCATCCCCGAGGCAAAAAGAGCAACTAACTCGCTACCTTTGTTCAAAGATGAAATAGTCATTACGGTGCCTACGACGCAAGCAACTGGAAGCATTTTATAGATAATTTCGGGAACGAAAAAAATGTAATACCTTACGAAAACTTCGGCTGCGACATCTTTGTAACGAACCAAATTCGTCATTGCATCCGTCGCAACAAATAAAGTGATAAATATAAGTAGACCCGCTGCAAACGAAACCCAAAATAAGCCCAATAAATAACGATCAATGCGACTGAACATAGATTAATAGTGCCCTGAACTTGACTCGTTTGCTATTGTGATATGTACTTTAGTCATGGCTTTACGCGTCTTACTTGCTGATGAAAGCTCGACAATAAGAAAAGCAATGCAAATGGCATTGTCTGATTTTGGAGTTGAGGTAAAAAGTGTTCCTTCGGGGCTTGATGTTTTATCAGTCACTCATTCCTTTAAACCAGATATCATTTTAGCCGATATCTTGTTAACCAAAAAAAATGGTTATGAAGTATGTAACGAGCTGAAAGCAGATCCGCAGACCAAAAACATCCCCGTGGTTTTAATGTGGAGTAGCTTTATGCAACTCGACCTAAACCAATTTCACAAAGTAAGAGCTGACGCCTCGTTAGAAAAACCCTTCGACTCTGAAGCACTACGAACACTTGTAGAGAAGTTTGTTACGAAGTTAAATTCATTTCCTCTGAAGGGTTTATTAAATACACCGAATCTTCCTGAATTCGAAGAATCAGATACGTTTGTTCGTCAAAGATCTGCTTACTCGCAGAACTCTGAAGCCAGCCAGCCAGCGCCGACCGTAAAGCCACCTGCCGCCAGGCCGCCTGCCGACAAGCAACCTCCATTTTCACAAACTTCAAATCATAACCCACACGGCATTGAAGAAGTTGAAGATGAATTTGCTTTAGGCCCCGTTCAAAATCAGCTTCAAGATGCAGACGAGTGGAGCACCGGCAATAACCAGTATATCGTCGAAACCGAATCAATGGGCGATTTCGAAGAAGTTACGGTTGTCAATTCACGACCGCAATCGGCTCCGGATTTACAGCAACGAATTCAAGACCAAGTCAGTTCTTACCTTGAGCATTCTCCGGTTGCACAAAGTAGAGCACAAATTCCCAATTCAAATAGCCGTGCAATTTCTGCCTTGGATGAGCAATTATTAAAAGAAGAAGTCCGTCAATTAGCTGAAAAAATTTGTTGGCAGGTGATTCCTGACATCACTGAAAAAATAGTTCGCGAAGAACTCAGTAAATTACTAAAAGATATCGATAAATCTTTATGACAACGATTGAATTAATTCGCGCGGCATTAAAAGAAGATATGCCTTTAGGCGACATCACGACTGAATCTTTAGCGCATAAACCTAAAGTGGGTGAGGCTTTACTGAAAGCCAAAGAAGATTTAGTCCTTTCCGGAGCAAATACCTTCGAAGAAACCATTCTTTTTTTAGAACCTCAAGCGCGGGTCAAATGGCAATTCAATGAAGGCGATCTGATCTACAAAGGGCAAAATATTTGCTCGATTGAAGGCGACCTGATTCAAGTTTTAAAGGCAGAACGTGTGGCTTTAAACTTTTTAGGTCGGCTATCAGGAATCGCTACCTTTACCAGACACTTCGTTAAAGAGGTTGAAGGTACTAAAACAAAAATATTAGATACACGAAAGACCACCCCACTTTTACGCGGGCTTGAAAAACGGGCCGTCCAGCATGGTGGTGGTACAAATCATCGTTTTAACTTATCTGAAGCGGTGATGATCAAAGATAATCACATCACCCTCATGGGCGGAATTACAAAAGCAGTGAACCGACTGCGCCAGCATTGCGATTTGCCAATTGAAGTTGAAGCCAGTCAGTTAGACCAAGTTAAAGAATGTGTTGAATTAAAAGTTCAAAGAATATTACTAGATAATATGACAAATGAAATGATCGCGGCAGCACTTAAGCTCATTCCGGCTGAAATTAAAACAGAAGCCAGCGGAAATATGACTTTAGCCCGAGTCAAATCGGTCGCGCAGTTAGGTGTCGACTTTATTTCGGTCGGTGCTTTGACTCATTCGGCGCCCTCGGCTGATGTAAGCCTTCTGTTCGATTGGAGTTAATATGCAAGATTCACCAACCGCGGATATTCGTATTGGTCAAATCACCCATCAATGGGCGCAAGTTCAAAAGTTAAAAAGCATTTATAATCCACAAATTGATAGCACCAATGCGAAAGCAAAAATAGAAGCTTTCGAGCCAACTTCATTCGATGAGAATTTAATTCTATACCTTACCGATGAGCAAACGGCCGGCCGTGGCCGCGGGCAGAACAAGTGGCAATCGGCAGCGATCGGTTCACAACTTTTTTCAACTTGGTCATTTATGATTGAAGAGCCGCCACGCCCGACGTTAGCACCCTTAATTGGTCTTTCGGTTTATCGTGCCGCCCTCGCAACATGGCCTTTTTTAGAATGGAATTTGAAAGCTCCGAATGATCTTTACATCGGAGAAAAAAAAGTAGCCGGTCTTCTAATTGAAAACGTTTCGCAAGGTGCGGATTTAAGATTATTAATCGGCTTCGGTTTTAACGTGTTCGCATTCCCGGAAGAGGTCGCGCTGGCGACTTCAATCGCGCACGAGCTTCCCTTAGAAACGCCGCTTCTAGCCGAAGATTGGATTTCATTTTTAGAACGGTTACTTTTTGAATTTTCATTCGCATTACAGCTGGGGGCCGATCCATTAAATTCGACAAGCACCACCGCTTTAATCCATAGTTTGAATTTACATCCTCATTTAAAAGAAAAATATTTAGCTTTAGATCCATCCGGAACTTTATCGACCGCCAAGAAAAAGATCCTATGGTCTGAACTTTAGGAGAACCCATGCCCGTCTACACTCCCGAAAAAATTGAATTTGGCTTATCTTGTCCTGATTTTAACTTGCCGGCTACAAACGGAAAAACTTATCAACTTGCAGATTTCAAGAACGAAAAGCCTTTAGTGATTATGTTTATTTGCAATCATTGCCCCTACGTCAAAGTAATCGAAGACCGATTGATTGCACTGGGGAATGACCTCAAAAAAGTAAATATCAACGTGGTGGCTATTTGCGCAAACGATGAATTGTCTTACCCGGAAGATAGCTTCGATCATCTAAAAAAACGAGCCGAAGAAAAAAACTACCCTTTTATCTATCTTCACGATCAATCACAAGAAGTCGCAAAAAAGTTTGGCGCGATTTGTACGCCGGATTATTTTGTTTATGACCAATCAACGAAGCTTGCCTACCGAGGGCGCTTAGATGATTCATGGAAAGACCCCACGCACGTTAAAACGCGCGAACTTTACGAAGCCGTTATTGAACTTTCACAGAATAAAAAAATCACGCGTGCTCAGGTGCCTTCAATGGGATGTTCGATCAAATGGATTAAAAATGATTAAACATACGATATTTGCCCTAGCCATTGGCCTTTTGATTTTCTTTCTTTATCTTTTTCAGTACACCGGAGCATTCAAAAGTGTCTCTGTGCAAATTGACCAACGCGGGCCCTACGTTGTTATTTATAAAAAACATGTCGGTGCTTATCATAAAATAGTCAGCATAATCCAAGAAGTTGAAAAATGGTCTAAATCTCAAGGCCTGAAGTGCCGACTTAGCTTCGGTGAATACTTCGATGATCCTGGTTTAGTGGAAGAAGGTCGTCTGCATTCCCGCGGCGGATGCATTGTTGATCCTCTGGTGGAAAATGAAAAAGTAATTATCGAGAAAATTAGAAATTCAGTTCCTAAAGATTTTATGGTCGACATCATTCCTGAAACAAAAGCCGTGGTGGCCTTATTTAGCGGCGCACCCGGAATTGGCCCGCTCAAAGTCTATCCAAAGGCAGAAAAATTCATTATGGAAAATAAATTGCAAAAAAAAGATTCTGTTATAGAAATTTATGAAATCTTCGATGCGAAGTCGATGCAAACAACTTATGTATGGCCCGTAAAATAATTAACAATTAGCTATTAAATTTTAAATCTCAAATTCCATTTGCACTTCAACCCGAATTTTAATTTGGCCCGATGAAACTTCGGTGCTGGCCGATGAGTCCATCGCCTTCATGCTCATTTCAGCCATGGGACGTGCCGGTGGGGGCGCCGAATGACTAGAATGCTGAATGCGGTGTACGGCTTTAATGCGAACACCAGCAGCCTTCGCCAGATCTTCAGCCTTGGCTCGCGCAGATTTTACGGCATCCGCCAATGCTCCCACTTCAACCACGTTTTTTTTATCAAAATCCCAACCAATACTTTGAATACTGACTCCGCCGTTGTCGGCTTTCGCTGAAGTGGAAAGCGCATCGATCAATGCGCCGGCCTCTTCGGTCTTTCGGTAAGTTAAGCTGATTTGGTGGCTGACGCGGTAGCCAACTATTTTATTGTTCTGGGTTTTCTGGTCATAAAAATAATCCGGCGAAATAGAAAAGTTTTCCGTTTGCACATCTTCTTTTTTTATTTTGAATTTCTCGGTGACTGCTTTCAACTTCTGGTACTGCGCCGCTTGAATTTCTTGGGCGACTTTCGCTGTCGGCGCTTTTCCCCATGACTCAATTCGAAGAACCGTCATATTCGGATCAACAGATCTTTCAGCGATCCCATTGACCATGATCAAATGAGGATTCGATTGAGCGTAGGCAAAAAGTGAACAACAAAATATAAAAAGTGCGATAGTAAATTTCAAAATTATTCTCCTGACGTAAATAAGCGACCTTTGATCACATATACTTTTTCATATTTATTAAACCAAACTTCTTGGTAGTCATAGTGATTTGCTTCGCGCTTCAATTTGATTTCAATGGTCGTATTTTCATTTGGGCTAGGCATGTAAGCGCTGAAACTAGTACCGTCGTAAGTTCCGACCTTCGCGTTGGCTTCATCAAAAAGTTCCCCTTGCTTCAGCTTCCATGCGGTCTTACCAAGGTGCATCGCTACAATTCCGCAATCAAATAATCCATGCTCGATTGAAATCGAGTCGGCTGTTTCAGACCACGTCATTGTCATCGGATTGCAGTCGGCACCAGGCCCTTCACCTTTGAATGACCAATTTCCCCAGCCGATCCAATCGCCCGCTAAGCGGGCTTCAGCAACTGCAGGAGTGAAGGCGGCAAAAAGTAAAACTAAAATAAGAATCGTTTTTTTCATATAATCCTCGCTTATCCCTCAGCTTAGGCAACAAACTAGACCTAAGTCAAAATAGAATCTGCGTTAAAAAACCGAATAATACCCATGCTT
The DNA here is from genome assembly GCA_043760925.1 of Bdellovibrio sp. GTDB lineage: Bacteria > Bdellovibrionota > Bdellovibrionia > Bdellovibrionales > Bdellovibrionaceae > Pseudobdellovibrio. The sequence goes on from JAYUOK010000076.1 coordinate 10,850, forward strand.
AGAAGGTCCCTTTCCCTGCTGATTTTAACCCTATTGCCAATTCTAGCTTACGGCTATGAAGTCGATCAGTTTACCCGTCGTGACGAAGTGCCGAATGACTCAACTGCAATTTTAGACACAGAAATTAATCGCCGTCTGCAATCGGCAATAGATAAAGCGAATGCCGGTTTTGTTGGGACCGCCATAGGTCGCAAACATTGTAACTCAGATCAAGAAGACGCTCGTCAGCAGGCGCGTTTTAAATTATTCGACAATTTGGTTGATCAACTTTCGACCGATCATCCGGTTGGCGTCATCGAATCGTTCGCGAACCAATCAAAAGATGTTAAAAAAAGAAAAATTAGTATGGATGAATCCATCTATGCAGAAGCGAAAGAAGAATTCGCGATTCTTAAACATTACGGCATCACATCAGTCTTATCCGTTAATGGAAATCAAATTGGCGCAGATAAATTGGGGCACTTTTTAAGCCAAGGCTACTCGATTTATTTACAAAATCGAAAGCGCCTCAATGATGAAGAAAGTATCGATGCCGGAATCAAAGACAGCACAAGCGCAGAAAAGTCCTATTACGGATTATCAAAAACCGGCGTCGTCTCGTACGCCGACATGGCGGCCAATAACGATGGTTATTTATTTTGGAAAAAACTTTGCGGATTTCCACGAAAAAAAGATGCAAAAACAAAAGAAGTTTGTGAAAAAGATGCCTTTATTATTTGTCAGTCAAACGGCCGCTGGGGATTAAACCCTGAACAAAAGTTTACCTTGAAAGATTATGTTACGCCCGCTTGGGACGAGACCATTAACTGTAATTCTTTTCACCCATCGATCGCAGAAAAAGTCCAAAAATCAATGAGCCAACGAGTTTATTTATTCAAGGGAAATCCAAAGCAGCCCTGCCCAGCCGAGCCGCAAAAATGCGTTGAAATTACTGAGCGTTACAGAGGCTCAGCAAAAAAAGCCATCAATCCAATCTGCAAAAAGATTTCGTCGAACATTAAGACTAAAAAAGAAACAGACCCGAAGGCCCGCTTTGATTACACTCACTACTTTTACGAATCCGACAAAGGTGCTTACCAGCCGATTCAAATCAAATCAGAAGAGCCAAAAAGAAGCCAGTAACTAATCAGTAACTTAAACTCCGCGAATAAGATTCAGCGCCGAACCCGCTTTAAACCAGCGAATCTGTTCAGTATTATAAGTATGTTTAACTTCGATCATATCAACGGTTCCGTCGGTGTGCTTTGCAGTTAAGAATAAATTCTTACCCGGAGCCAGCTCTTCAAGTCCACGGATCGTTAATAAATCTTTTTCTTGAATACGATCATAATCGATTGGCTGCACAAAGTGCAATGCTAGTACACCCTGCTTTTTCAAGTTCGTCTCATGAATCCGGGCGAAAGATTTTACAATCACAGCCGTACAACCTAAATATCGCGGCGACATGGCGGCGTGTTCACGCGATGAACCCTCACCGTAATTTTCGTCACCAACGATCATCCAAGACTTACCGGCTTTTTGGTATTCACGAGCAACTTGCGCAAATTCTTTTTTATCACCAGTTAATTGATTCATACCTTTACCGATTTCACCCGGAATAAAAGCATTATCTGCACCTAAAAGCATGTTGTTAGAAATATTATCTAAATGCCCGCGGTAATTAAGCCACTTTCCTCCCGGAGAAATATGATCCGTCGTGCATTTACCTTTTGCTTTTGCTAATAATAAATGATTTTCAAAATCTTTGCCGTCCCATTTAGTAAAAGGTTTTAAAAGCTGAAGACGATCTGAAATCGGGCTGACCGCCACGACTGCTTTTTCTCCTTCAGGTTTTTGGTAGCCTTCTAAATCTTTAACGTAGCCTTTTTCAGGAAGTTCGGGCGCGTTGGGCGCTTTCAACACCATCTTGCCTTTTGGTCCGACTAATTCGTCTTTCATCGGGTTAAAATCAATCCGTCCCGCCAGTCCTAAAGCCATCACGATTTCTGGCGAAGCAATAAAGGACAAAGTATCTGGGTTCGCATCGTTACGTCCTCGAAAGTTGCGATTGAATGAAGTTACAATGGTATTCTTATCGCCCGTCTTGATGTCATCCCGTTTCCATTGCCCGATGCAAGGCCCGCATGCGTTCGCAAGAACCGTGGCACCAACGCTTTGAAAAATCTGCATCTGGCCATCACGTTGGACGGTGTTAAATATCTGTGCTGAACCAGGGGAAACCAAGAATGGTTGATTCATCTTAAGCCCAAGACCAATCGCTTGCTGAGCGACATCCGCCGAGCGCCCAATATCTTCGTAAGAAGAATTTGTGCACGAGCCAATCAAGGCTGATGATAATTTGGTTGGCCAACCATTCGCTAAAGCTTCTTCGGCAATTTTAGAAATCGGCCGCGCTAAATCTGGAGTATGAGGCCCTACTAAATGAGGCTCAAGCGTACTTAAATCAATTTCATAAACTTCATCAAAGTATTTAGCCGGGTTCATCTCTACGTCAGCATCGGCAATTAAAATATCTCGGTTTTGATCAGCGATATCCGCTAAATCTTTTCGTCCGGTTGCAGTTAAGTAAGCAGCCATTTTTGCATCGTACGGAAATACCGAGCAAGTCGCGCCAAGTTCAGCCCCCATATTGGTAATCGTGGCTTTACCAGTGCAAGAAATTGAAGTTGCGCCATCGCCAAAGTATTCAACGATTTTATCCGTTCCACCTTTGACCGTTAACATCCCGCAAAGTTTTAAAATCACATCTTTTGCTGCTGTCCAACCGCTCATGCGGCCTTTTAAGTGAACACCGATCAGCTTAGGGTTTTTAACTTCCCAAGGTAAGCCAACCATCACGTCACTGGCATCTGATCCACCCACACCAACAGCACACATTCCTAATCCACCCGCATTCGGAGTGTGTGAATCAGTTCCGATCATAAGACCACCTGGGAAAGCGTAATTTTCTAAAAGAACTTGGTGAATAATACCCGCGCCTGGTTTCCAAAATCCGATGTTATATTTAGAAGATGCCGTCGCTAAGAAATCAAAAACTTCGCGATTTGAAATATTTGAATTAGCCATATCTTTTTCTTTACCTAAGTGCGCTTGAATCAAGTGATCACAGTGCACCGTAGATGGAACAGCGGCTTCAGATTTTCCGGCTAGCATAAATTGAAGAATCGCCATCTGCGCCGTTGCATCTTGCATAGCTACGCGGTCTGGATTCAAAAGTAGAAAACTTTTACCACGATTAATTTCTTGGTTTTGTGGATCAACCAAATGACCGTAAACAATTTTTTCAGCTAACGTTAAATCGCGGTTTAAACGTTTACGAATAATTTCAATTTTACTGCGAGTGGTGGCGTAGACTTTCTTGACTAGGTCTGGGGTCGTTTCGATTTGTGCCATGATGGTGAATGGTCCTTCTATGAAGTTGGTTTTTTGAGATCTTCTTAGATAACAGCATCGACCAGATTCATTCAAGAAAAAATTGAATAATTGGAATATAATGTAGTAGTATAAGGAATATATCAAAAACCTGCAGGAGGGTTCATGGTTGAAGGTCTAGAAGCACTTTTAGCACTCGAAAGAACGGGCACGATCAGTGAGGCGGCCGCCCAGCTTAGACTGACCCAATCTGCCGTTAGCAAACGGATCCAAAGTTTGCAAAATGAAGTAAACTTCGCCGTCATTGAACCCGACGGAAGACGGGTTCGCTTAACGCCAAGGGGATTATCTTTATTAGATAAAGCGCGGCCGCTGATTTCAGAACTGAAAAACTTAAAAAATCTGCAACTTGAAGGAGAAATGAATCACTTTTCGATCGGCATTTCTGACTCGATCGCATCTTCTTGGGGCCCCCGCCTGATCCGGCTTGCGGCAAAGAAAGAAAAAACCATTTCATTAGATATGCACGTTCACCGAAGCACTTTGGTCGAGGAAAACGTCAAGCTGGGCCGCTACCACTTAGGCCTTTGCGTGAGCCCGAATATCGAAAGCCAGCTGGCGTATGAGGTGATTTCACAAGAACCGATGGTGTTACTATCAAGCCGCTTTGATGCCGACAGTGAATCTGAGACTTTGATCACGATCGAACAAAATTCAGCCACTTGGAAAATGGTCGGGGCCGATATATTAAAGCACCCAAAACTAAAAAATTATAAGCTCACCTACGTAGAATCGTTCGCGGCGATCGTACAAATGGTGCAGGCCGGTTTTGGGCACGGCTTAGTGCCCCTCGGAGTTGCACTAACAATGGGAGCCCCAAAAAAATCTATTCATTTGCTGATCCCAAATATAAAACGAGAGATCAAATTGATCTCTCGTAAGAATATTTCTTTTTTGCCGGTGATTACTTCATTTGTAAAAGCCTTGAAGCAATCTTCGAAAGAACTGTTTTAAGGCAATTTAAATTTTGGTTTCAACACTTGTGCTTGTGCATCAATGATGAGGTCAGAATGAGAAAACTTGTTACGAGGCATTAACAATAGAAGACTATCGGTACCAGCCCCTTTTGTTAATTCAACTTTTTTAGTCTCTTCGGCAGCCATAACAACTGATTCAGGCAAGTTTACAAATGCTTGATCAGCTGCTTTTAACGAAATCTGACGGTCGGTTTTGACGGTCGTCGACAAGTAATCATCCATCTGCACGTTACTTTGTTCATTCAATGTTAAAATAACCTTGAATGATAAATTTCCTGCAGCGTTACGGGCTAAAGCATTTACGGCCGCTTCAACGATCACAACGGTCGAGTTATTAAAAAACTTAAATTCGCGTAAGTCGACAATAGCTTCGTCATATTTCAAAGCATCATTCAAGGCTTTAACTTTTTCTGCATCATCTTTTACTTTAAGAACTTCCTCTTCAAACTTTCTACGAATCTCACGCGCTTTAACTGCGTCCATTAAAGTCGATCCAAACTTCGCCATTGGCTGACCCGGAGCTGGCGCAATACTTCCGCCAAGAAGCTCTTGTTCAGCTAAGCCATCACCGTTCGCATCAATCATGACGCTGACGTCGCATGAGTGCCAAGTCGTCATTGGCTTATAAGTTTTAACGGCGATTTGCAAAAATTCTTCAGTTACATTTTTGTCATTCGTCTTTGAAATAATTCTGTAACCTGCATACTGCATATCACATTCAGCGGCCATGTAAGAGTTAGCTTCAGGCTTTCTTTCATCTTTACCTAACAAATTAAATAATAGAACTTCGCCGCCATTTTGATTGGCGTTGTTAATCGTTAATTCAGCCATGGCGCCATCAGCATCACGTTTCGAAGATGCATTAACAATCAAGTCATTAGCTTGAATTGCCGTTAACTTATGAGCGATCGCCAACACCGGCACGCGGTAAACTTCTTCTTCGCCCTTCATAAATTTAACCCATCCATCCATCTCACGGATAGAAAGATCCTTCATTTGCGTCGAATCCAAAGTTAAAACTAGGTTGAACACAGCTGTTTCGCCCGCCTTAACTGTCACAGCACTTTCGCTGGTTATAGTAATAAAACCGTTGCCATCAAATTTTGTGGTCAACTGTAGATCTTCTTTAGAAAGATTTTTTAAGTGTAATGTTCGGCGAACTAATTTTTTTGATTCAACTGCAGTCTCGCCTAACGATATTGACGGCTCAGCAATCACCATTGGGCTGAATGCGGCTTTGTCAGCTTGAACACGACCAGATCCCTGTAAAGTGATTGGGTAGCGCTCGCCTTTAACAGCAAGTGTTTTAGCCGTTCCCATTGCAACTGATTTTAATTCTTCAGCCGAAAGCGTCGGTTGCGCTTGCTTAATGAGCGCCATCACGCCCGCCATGTGGGGCGCAGCCATTGAAGTACCAGACATCTGAACGGCTTCAGCTCCGCCACCCATTTTTGCCGATATCACGCTGCTTCCCGGAGCTGCGATTTCAGGCTTCAAAGCGCCATCAACTGATCGCGGACCTTTTGAGGTAAAACCAGTTAGCGTATCAATTAATTCTGGTTTTTCAATTTTATCAGTTCCTAGAAACTCGATCGTCACTTCAGTTTTAGCCGCAAGTGCCGTTTTAATTTTTGTTCCATCTTCCAAAGAAATCATAATTGCCGGAATTAAAAATGGATCCCGCGTTCCCATCGAACTTGGCTGCCCCGGCACGTGGTTGGCAACAACCACACCGATCGCACCGGCGTCTGCCGCGCGCTTTACTTTCATATTAAATTCAACAATACCACGATCGATCAATGCTACTTTACCTTTAACCGAAGCTTTTTGTTCTTCAGTTAACTCTTCAGCTGCATTTCCGATGTAAACTAAAGGGCCCGTTACATTACCCGCTTCAGCAATTTTTTTAGTGGTTGCAGCTTCAATTGCTTCAACAACTAAAACTTCGCTACCAATATGAATTTTTGAAGTGTTAAATTTCCAGTTGTGATCTCCATCATCAACTGACGCTGCAACTGACAATGCCGCTTCCGTTGTTCCTGGCGCACCGACGATATAATCTGTGTGACCAGAATTACCGGCAGAAGCCACAACAACAGTTCCACCATTCACTAAATTTTTAACAGCTTCGCTGTAAAGAATATGCGGGTTACCGTAGCCGCTGCCTAATGACATATTAATAATATCTAAAGCATCTACTGACTGACCGTCCGCATTCGGATCTGCTGAGTATTCTAAAGCGGCGATAACCACGATATCACTTGTCGAACCCTTCGCACCGAAAACTTTGATCGCATGCAACAATGCATCTGGCGCCATGCCATTGTAAGTATTTACACCGTCGCCCTGGCCAGAAACTGTTCCGGCAACATGCGTTCCATGACCACCTTCATCGATGGGATTCATATCTGGTTTAGGAATATGCTTTTCAAAAATAGGAGACGCTGAATCGTATTCAGTTCCGACTAGATCAATTCCACCAACAACTTTTTCGTTTGGAAAACCGCTGGCAGGTCCACTGGGCTGAACGGCCTTGAATCCCTCAACAGTTCCGATACCTTTGAACATCGCGTGCGTATAATCAACACCCGTATCGACAATACCAACCGTGATACCTTTTCCAGTGATTCCCATTTTATTTAATTTCTCTGCGCCAATAAACTTTGCTGAGTTACGCTCAAGAAATGGCGACGGAACAACCGGAGCCGGCGAATCCATCCGTACCGGAGGAGCAAAGTCACGAGAAGTTTCAAGGTAGGAAATTGTACCCAACAATTTAATTTTTTCAGCCAATTCGATCGGCGCTAAAATCGCTAAACCGTTCAAAACCATTTTGTAACGGTAGATAATTTGGATATCTGCAGACAAAGCTTTAAGGGATGCGATTGTATCTTCTTGTTCTTTTAAAATTAATTTTAAAAGTTCAGGATCAACCACTGCTTTACCTTTTTCTTTACTTACGTTGGACAACAAAGCCGGAGTTGTTAATTTCAAAACCGCAATTAATTGCGTCGAATTTTGCGGACGCGTACTAATGACATTTTGCGAATCTCGTAATAATGGATTCAACGCGTCTTGTTTAGTCTCTTTCGTACAAGCGGCTAAGAAAGCAGTTGTCATAATTACAACGATGTTCAGAATTGATTTCATATTCATTAAATCCCCCCAAGGATCAGTAGATAAAGCTGCCAAGTTCTAAGCCATTTTTGGTGATTCGTCGAAAGAAAAAGCCGATTTGGCACCAAAATTCGACAACTTAGATTCACAAGAGACAGTATTCAAATGGCGGACCAACACCTTGAAAACAATTCATCCCAAAAATTAATCAAATTCTAGCAATTTTCACTCTCAAATGACACCGCTCCGTTTGATTTTCCCAAAGGGTGTGGTCAGATAAAGGCCAAACCAACCCACACCAGGAGTATTCAAATGAAAAAATTATTATTAGCAACCTGCCTACTTGTCAGCTCGATGAGCATGGCACAAACAAAAAGCGACAAAAAAGCTACGAAACCTGCACCAGCAGCCGTTACCAAAATGGAAGTCGGCGGAACTTTAAATTGGACCGGTTATGGAGTCGGAAAAACTCACACAGGCCAATTACAAGTAAAATCAGGCCAAGTTGAAATGAAGGGCGAAGAATTAACTGGCGGAAATTTCGTAATCGACATGTCGACATTAAAAACCGGCGATTCACCAAAATTAGAAGGTCATTTACAATCAGCAGATTTTTTCGACGTAAAAAAATATCCTGAAGCAACTTTCAAAATCACAAAAGTAGAAAAAATCAAGGACGCAGCCGTCGGAGCCCCAAACTACAAACTAACGGGTGATTTAAAAATAAAAGATAAAACCAACAAAGAAGAATTCACAGCCCTGGTACAAAAAGCAGATAACAAAGTAATGGCAAAAGCCGAAACCGATATCCAAGACCGAACAAAATACGACATCGTTTACAACTCAGCAAAATTCAAATCAGCATCAGCCCTAGGCGACAAACTAATCGAAGACAAAATCAAAATCCAAATGGATCTGGTAACAAAATAGTTACCAAAGTTTTATAGTCCCCAAAGAATTACCGATCTGACGGCCACGACGGCCGTCAGAAGCCTTCTCACACGGACGGATAGGCCACTGCGAAGCCACAATCCACACTCCGGCGGAAGCCACTACAAACAGCGAAGCCAGCACAACCAACAAAGTCAGTACTACTCCACCCCATACCAAGTCTTAACCACACCCCATACATACTCGCCCGCCACCCGCGAAAACCCCGTCGACGGATGAAGATCATCGGCAAACTTATGATTCTGATCGGCACCAGGTCCCACTAAACTTTCACCACTGCAAAACAAAGCTATACCACCAACCACACCCGAAGAATCACAGGCTTCTTGATCTATATTGATAAACCCATAAGCCAAATAATTGTCGTTAAAATGCTGATCAAAAGAATGAAGATCGACAAGTAAAACATTAAGCACAAGAGTTTGCGCCGCCAAATTCGAATTAAAAACGTTTACCAAATGCGCGGTGAAAGCTTGCACTTCAGGACTTCGCCCAAGAATTTTAGGCGCCTTCTGCACCATCGGCAAATTCAAAATGACAACGGACTTCGCCCCGTGACTTTGCACTTTAGAAATGATCGAAACAAAATCATTCGCAGTTTGAATAATATTTTGAACCGCTTGTTCGGTCGTGATCGACTTATCAGATACCGCGCGAAGCTGCGCCAAAATATCGTTCGCGCCGCCTTGAATAAAAACAATATCGCCCGCATTGAATTGAAAATGATCAGTTAAAAAATAATCTAGCTGAGTCGTTACCGGACGTGCTGAATAGCGTGAACTTGGATGAACAGACTCAACTAACTTAGCTCCGCCTTGCGCGAAATTATACCCACCTAATTTAACGAACGGAATTCCAAAACCTTCATGTCGGTTAGGCTTCATCGGTAAACCTAAATAATCAGAGATATTTTCGACCCAAAGCTTCCCGGGGTTTGTAGTAAACTTGCCGCCACCCTGAAAATAGGCGACTGGCGCATAAGTTCCAACATCGGAAAGCGAATCTCCGAAAACGACGACGCGATTGAATTTAGTTTGGGTAGCGAATGAATTTAAAGAAAAAACTACGAAAAGACACGAAACTAATAGCTTCATAAAGTCTCCCTCATGAAGCTTAATTTAGCTGGTTAATTCAACAGTGTCGAATTAATATCTAGACGTAATCACCTTTTTTTATCTTTTCTAAAATAATCTTCTCGGTTTTGATGGGGTCACGAGGATCGACCGAGAAATAACTTTGCTGTTCACAACGGATTTTTTCTTTGATGAGCCATCGTAAGATATCGGAAAGTTCACGGTTTTTCTTATCTCGGAAGAACGGATCGTTTTCTAGTGCGTCTTTAGCTTTCTTCAGTGCCCTAGCTTCTTGAGGGTCTGATTCTTTAACATTGTAATGCGGCAGATCGTATTTCTTAACGTCACCCGGTAACACTCCTAAAAAGCGAACGTTAGGTGCCGAGAAGTCACTATTTCGAATTAAAGAGGCGGCCGAACCGGCCTTTAAAGTACGGAAGATGTTTTGCATCGTGTAGGCATCTAGATCTCCGAAAAAATACATCGGAACGTCTAGCTGATCTTCGATCAACTTACACCAACCACGTACTCCATTCGATGGAACCCCTTGGGCACCCATCAAAATACAATTATTACGTTTCGTAAATCCCATGGCTTGCAAAGTACCCGCGGTTCCTTCTGACTCAACGACCAAGCAGAAATCAATTTTCTTTTTCGCTTTGAGCTTTAAAGCTTGCGGTTTATTTTTAGGCTGAAACGGTGAAGTTCCAAGTGTTGATAAATCAACGTTGGCTTTTGTTCCGTCTGGTAGAGTCTCGGTCACGACTAATTGCTGAGAATAAGTTTGTCCGCCGCGATCATTGGCGAAACAGTTTAATTCTTCACGATAAACTTCAAGCATATCACCAATGAAATCGATGATTGTGTCGGACTCGTCCTGGCTATCAAAATCTAACGGCTTATAACGGGTATTACCTTTGATCAGACCTTTACAAATATAATAAAGTTCACGCTTCGTATTAACAGCGCCAATATCTAAATTTCTTAACAAGATCTCGAGCATGAACACGACACGAGCTAGCTTTTGTACGGAAGAAACATTCAGCTCTGTTCGTACAACTTTATCACCCGGAGTTAAATAACCCACCTTTGAATTGTATTCTGAATTATCTAAAGAAGTTTTCACTGCTTCAAGATAAGGGCGCTTCGAGTTTTCAAGATCTTTCAGCATTCTTTCAGCCAAAATTTTTGCTTCTCGAGGAATATCTAATTTTAATTCGCGAATTTTACTAAGACCTGCCATAAATCACCTATTTCTTTTTCTTTGCTTTCGTCTTTTTGGAGCCGCCGAGGTCGGCCTTTTCGTGAGCTTCTTCGGCTAATTCAGTCGGAGTATCTTCAATTTCAACCCCAAGTCTTTTAGCTTCTTTCTTTTTTTGTTCGGCCAGTTTCGACTGTGCTTCTTCAAGTTGATTAACTGCTTCTTCTGAATCACGGCCTAAGATTTTCTTAAGACCTTCTTCAGCTTTTTTCTTTCTTGATTCATTCGCGCCGGCCAACATCACTAGTTTTTCAACTAAGATCGGACCAAACTGCTCGATATGGGCTAATTTTCTTTCAAGATCGGCTTCGCGCATTTCACTCTTAATATGACGAGACAGTTTTTGACCAGCCTGCATCAGCGCGCGGCGAATTTCTTCCACCAACTCGTCCGACGCATCGATCGTTTCTTTCGAAGCATTCTTAAACTTAATAAAAGGTGAAACCACTGACACAGCAAAAACGTAAGGGCCTAATGGTAAAGATTCTTTCGGTTGCTGTAATCCGTAAGACTTCCAATTAACGCTTTCAATCGCCCAGGTAATTGCACAACCGGATTTATCAAACTGCAACGGCACTCGGTTCGCGAAGCGAAGTAATTGAACCGGGGTCCCTTCATCGCCACGACTGATAAACCGAGCTAAAGCAACTTCAACCACGACCGGCTTAAAATCGCAAATTGTCGGAGTCCGAGTCACCACCGAGAAAAAATCCACTTGTCCAAGACGATTGATCGACTTTGAAAGCGACTCTTCGCCAACGGTTAGTACTGATTTCGTCGATGGCGACATCAACTGTGTTGCCTGTACAGATTGGAATACTTTTTTGAAATCTTCTTCATTTAAAGACGTAACTGGTTTTTCAACCAAAGCCTTTGGCATTCCCGCTTTAACGAAATCTTTAATCGATTGATCTGAAATACGAGAAAAACCCGTCTTTAAAAACTTCGCAACGCTGATTTTTCCGTATAAAGTCGCGTGCGTGATAAATTCACCCAATTTAAAAGTGTGGGGGTGAGGTAAAGTAGCTTCCGGAATGATCGGAGTTTCGGTGCTGACACGGTCGGTAGTTTGCCAGTCCATTTCACCCAATTTAAATTTCATTGAAGCATGCGGGTTTAATAACGCCGTACCATCGATGTAAGTTTGCAAACCGCCGTCGCCGTTGAGCTGAATTCGACCATCCATTAAAAACTCGACGCGAACGCCGTTTGTTTTGTTTTTCCAGTCGATCATTTCTTTATTTTTAACTACGCCCGTATTAGTTTTAATATCAACGTCAACTTGCGCGGAAATCGCTTTACGCATTCCTTTTGTTTTCGAAATAACTTGCACGCCTTTTGCGTTCGTCATCTGCGCCCACGTAGTCGCTGCAGAAATACCAATCCCTTGTTGTCCGCGTGAACACTGCCCGCGTCCAAACTTTGAAGAAGCTAAATACTCTCCGAATACTTTGGCTAAATCATCGCCCTCAATACCAGGCCCGTTGTCTTCAACTACGATTTTAACTAGATCAGTATTCTTCGTTGAACCGTTTCCGACTTTAATGACTTCAATTTCAAGATCTGGAAGAATGTTATTATATTCACAAGCATCAAGTGAATTATCGACGGCTTCTTTTAGAGTCGTTAATACGGCTTTCAAAGGAGACGAAAAACCCACCTGTTGTAGATTCTTTGCAAAGTACTCAGCGGTACTACTTTTGGTGATTTTGCTCACAATTAAGTCCCTTCAATGGCTAAAAACACGTCGATTTTTGTTATTTTTTACCCCAATTTAGATGAAAAACAGCAAGCTTTCGACGGTCAAAATCTTTTAATATTGATATATTCAGGGGGTACAGGTCGGTTAAAATCAAGCCTTCACGTGACGCGCGGTGTGCCAATGCGATATTTAACGTCATATATAAAGTGAGTGTTCAAGAAAGGTGCGAAAACCCAACAAAAGAATAATTAAAATGCATACACTTTGAACCCAAACTTGTTTTAATGCTGTTGAGCTCTAAAATTTTCTTCCTTCGTAAGGAACAACCAAAGGATTGAATGAAAGCAATATCAAATTCAAAGAGAAATCCAAAAAAAGCGTTAGCTTTTGCACTAACCCTACCCGGAATGGGGCAACTTTATAATGGAGAAGTACGTAAAGCACTTATCGTCTACTTCACGCTTTACGCTGGTAGTTTTTTAATTTTAATACTTGGTTCTGGGCTAGAAACTAATTTCGTAAATCTAATTTTTGTCGCGTTTGCGCTTACAGTTATGGTTCTAGTCTACGGTGCGGTTGACGCCTATCAGACCGCAAAAAGAATCGGTACCCAATATCAATTACGCCGCTATAACAAAGTTTATATATACATCGCAATTATAATTATCGGACACGTACTGCCGACTTTCCACGGCGAATATATCAAAAATCACCTTTTGGAAGCAATTACAATTACATCGATGAGCATGCAACCGACACTTGAAGCTGGAGATTACATTTTCATAGACAAGGGCTTCAATAAAGTCAGCGCAAAAACAAAATTTAAAAGAGGTGACGTAGCCCTTTTCAGAAAGCCCGGTATAGAAAACGAATTTTACATCAAAAGAATCATTGGCTTACCGAATGATGAAATAAGAATCTTAGGGCACGAAGTTTTCTTAAACGGCGTTAAAATCACTGGTGAGAAGGTCATAGATTTAGGCGATGATCATTTAAATGAATTGTTATACGACAACGTGGCCTACCAAGAAAAGACTAGCGACAATAAAACCTACACCGTCATTTGGAATAAAAACAAATTGAACGCAGAAACCCAAATCATCAAAGTCCCAGAAGATAGTTTTTATTTTTTAGGCGATAACAGAAACAATGCGCTCGATTCAAGGTACCTAGGCCCCATCCCGGCGAAAAACGTAACCGGCCTAGCAAAAATAATTTATCTATCATTTACAAAAGAGACAGGTCTAAACCCAACTCGTATCAACAAACCAATCGAATAACTTAAGACTCGCCCTCATCGTGATCACCGGTCGTAAGCTTGAGCTCGTCCATCGCCATCTCGGCGCGGGTTTTTGAGCCCTTCTTCGTATTACATTCTTTACAGCTGGGCACGCAGTTCTTTTTATCAGACTTCCCGCCGCGCGCGATCGGAATTAGATGATCCATCGTTAATTCGGTGGTTTTAAACTTCTGTTCGCAGTGATAACACACACCCTTACCTAAAACTTGCTTCCACCAAGAGCCTTGACGAAGTTCACGGGCTTTTTCTTTTTCTTTGCGCTTATGGGCATCGGACGCTGGAGTGTAAAAAGGGTCTGACATAAATTACCTATCGTTATTTCGTTGGATAATAAAGCCGATTATCATAAAGACCTTCGCTAAAATACTGTTGCACGGCCTTCAATTGCTCTTCCTTTTTGACTATATCGCCAACCAACTGGTATTTGCCATCGGCATAAAGGGCAATCACCTTTGGACCCACTTGCCATAATGACCTAGCCAAATAGTTTTTATTTTTTAAAGGTATTCCTAAAGTATCTAGTAAAGTCGGTAGTACATCAATGTGCTGGGCCAGCTGGTTTGTGTCGAGGCCTTTTAAAATTTCGGCGTTCGGGTGAAAGAAAAGAAGCGGAACCCGAAAGCGCGATTCAAAATCTGCATTGGCGGCCAATGGCGGCCCGGTGTGATCTGCGGTCAAAATAAATAAAGTATCGTGGTACCAACTTTGTTTTTCAGCGCACTTCATAAACTGCTCAAGTGCAAAATCAGCATACTGAATTGAATTTAAAAGCGGAATCGTATGTTGATTAAAAGTGGCCTGATGCTGCTTCGGCAGACTGTAAGGCTGATGGGATGACAAAGTAAATACCGTACTGAAAAACGGAGTTGGAAATGTATTTAACTTCTGACACGTCCACTGCATGAAGGGCTCATCATAAATTCCCCAAGTGCCATCATCGTCCCCGATGGCTTCGTATTCGCTTTTGCCAAAATAATTCTGAATCCCGACGCTTTTTGCGAACTGGTCAAAGTGCATACTACCATTTTTGGCTCCATGAAAAAAACTAGAATGATATTTTTCTGCACTTAAAAGCGTGCCAAGCCCGATGATCTGATTCGACGAAAATTCAGAATTGATGAAAGGCTCTTCCATCAGCGCCGGAATCCCCGACAACAACGCCGCAATCCCTTCGATCGAACGAAGACCATTCGAATATGATTTTTCAAAACGCGATGATTTCTGTGCTAGCTGATTAAAGTAAGGTGTCGCCGCCGGAGACTCTAACTTTGTATATTCGTGCGAAAAACTTTCCAAAATGATGATCACGACGTTTTTTTTGCTTGGTACCGCTGGGGTTATTTGTGTCGGTAAATCTTGTTTGTTAAGATGTGAGAGCATGACTAGATTATCGAAAAAATGTTGCCGCTCGAAAGAACTTTTCCCAAGACTTTTGATCAAGGTAAAAGTTGAATTTAATACTAAATTATTGGCGAACGTGTGATCGAATATTTTCGCATCGACAAATGTTAAGGGCTTCGTTTGAAACCCTCCTCGTGATGCAATGATTCCCAAAACAAGGATCAATCCAGTTAACATCACTTTACGCGGGGTGGTTTTAACTTCAGACTGCATAGCATAAACCCGGTAAGTCATCACCGTGTAGATACTAAAAAGTATAATCGTAAATACCGTCATCCCTAGGTACGGGAAAATCCAACTGGCAACGCTACCCTCGCCAAGTAAGAATAACGATGCTTTAGTAAATCTTCGGGCAGTAAAATTAATTAATTCGCTATCGCCTATGTTTAATAAAATAAAAGTCGCATTAATCAGACCCCATAAGATAAACCAAACGGCACGAAGACCCCGTTTTTGAATCCAAATGGCTGCAAGAAAAAATAGCCCGGTTGTTGCGGCTAAAGCCGATAAATCGAAGCGGGCCCCGTACAAAAAGGCCTTGAGCGTGTCGCTTAAAGAAAGAGTTTTAAGCGAAGTCCAGTTCCAAAACAAAAACTGAGTCCTTAAAATCACGTAAAACAAGAAATGAAGTAGAAAATAGGCTAATATCCACATAGTTTTATACAGACAAGAGTTGCTCAAAATCTGAAATTTTGCTAGTAAAGACATATGAAAATTGAAGAAATGAAACAACGCCTCATTCAAGCTTACCCCGATGCATCCCCCGATTCAGACATTCAAGTGTTTGATTTGACCGGTACTTCAGACCACTGGGAAGTAGCCGTTAAAAGTTCGGCCTTTAGCGGACTTTCTAGAATCGAACAGCATCAACACGTAATGAAAGCTTTTGCTCCCGAATTAAAAACGGGCGAAGTGCATGCATTGTCGATCAAGACAGCAATAAAATAATTATTTAAATACTAAACGGGAGAATATATGTCTGATGTAAAAACACGAATCGATGGCTTATTAAACGAAAACAAAGTTGTGCTATTTATGAAGGGCACGCAACAATTTCCAATGTGCGGCTTCTCGGCCCGCGCGACAGCAATTCTGCAAGATCTTGGCGTTTCGTTCAAAGACATCAATGTTCTTGAAGATGAAGAGATCCGAAACGGAATTAAAGAGTATGGAAATTGGCCAACTATTCCTCAGCTTTATGTTAATAAAAAATTAGTCGGCGGCAGCGATATCATGATGGAAATGTATCAGGCTGGCGAATTACAAACTTTGATCAAAAACTAAATGCTTTGTAACATAGCCTTCTGGGACAGAACTTTACGTTTCGTCATTTCAGTGATCGTACTGGCCTACGCAATTGCGGGTGGCCCTATATGGTTCTGGGGCTTTGGAGTTTATGGACTCATCACGGCAGGATGGGGTCTTTGTCCAATTTATTCTTTCTTTCGGATTAGAACCTTGCGATAGTTTTTACTATGCAAGCAATTGATTCAATTCCATTAAAGCCAACTCAAATTAAGACTGACCCCGATTCGCTCAAATACTACGGGCGCGACTGGACGACGTACTTTGATATCAATGCGTCGGCTATTTTATTTCCCGAATCTACTCAAGACGTCGTGCAGATTGTTCAGTGGGCGCGCAAAAATAAAATATCTTTAGTCCCATCAGGCGGACGCACGGGCCTTAGCGGCGCGGCTTGCGCCCTCAACGGTGAAGTTGTCGTATCGTTCGAAAAAATGAATAAAATTTTACAGTTTAATGAAACGGATTCAACCGTAGATATTGAACCAGGTGTCGTCACCGAGTCGTTACAAGAATTCGCTAAAACTAAAAATCTTTACTACCCCGTTGATTTCGCGGCCCGAGGCTCATCGCAAATGGGTGGTAACATCGCGACCAATGCCGGCGGAATTAAAGTTGTCCGCTACGGCCTAACTCGCGATTGGGTTATCGGGCTTGAAGTGGTGACCGGCGCCGGTGAAGTTTTGCATTTGAATAATGGCCTGGTGAAAAATGCGACTGGTTTAGATTTACGACATTTATTTATCGGCAGTGAAGGTATTTTAGGTTTCATTACGAAAGCCACGATGAAACTAGCGCCAACGCCGCCCGCGCTTAAGGTTTTAGTTTTTGCGGTCGATCAGTTGGCAAGCGTGATGAAAGTATTTTCAGAGTTTAAAAATAATTGCCACTTACAAGCTTACGAAATGTTTTCTGAAAAAGCTCTGAAACACGTTTTGCATTCAACCGGTTTATCTAGACCGTTTGAAACAGTCACAGATTTCTACGTGGTTTGTGAAGTCGAATGCGCCACCGATGCAGCCGAAGAAAAAGTTATGTCGGTTTTTGAAAATTGTTTAGAAAAAGGCTGGGTCATCGACGGCGTCATTGCGCAATCAGATGTGCAGGCTAAAACTTTTTGGCGCTACCGTGAAGATATCAGTGAATCATTATCACCTCACTATCCGTACAAAAATGATGTTGCCGTTTCTATTTCAAAAGTGCCCGATTTTATGACGGACTTAGATCAAGTTTTGACGAAAGCCTATCCGACTTGGGAAGTGGTTTGGTTTGGTCATATTGGCGATGGTAATTTACATATTAATATTTTGAGACCTGCCGGAATGAACAAAGAAGAATTCGTGAAAGAGTGTCGCTCGGTCGATGAACTGGTTTTTAAATCCGTGCAAAAACAGCAAGGAAGTATTTCAGCTGAGCACGGTGTTGGCTTAACGAAGAAGTCTTTTTTAACTTACACCCGTTCGCAACAAGAAATCGACTTAATGAAAGGGATCAAAAAAACTTTTGATCCTGACTTGATTATGAATCCGGGTAAAGTGATCTAGATCTTTTTGAATACAGTTTAAGATTCAAAAATCACGCGCGTTTTAATACTGCGTTTTGAACTTTGAAATTGATCTACAAGCCGCTGAGCTGATTGACCAGGGCTTAATTCAAGGTCCGTGACCAAATAACCAATATGACGATCCGTTGATAAATACTGGCCCTGAATATTCGCTTTCGCCGCCGAGATAAAGCCGTTCAGTTCACCCAGCACGCCGGGCTCATTGCGATGAACATTCATGATTCGAGTCACATCCGTTTTTGCAACAAGCTCAACATTAGGAAAATTGACTGCTCCGGCCGTCGTTCCGAACCGAATATACTTACGAAAACTTTCTGCGACTTCAAGACCGATCGCGTACTGCGCTTCTTCGGTACTGCCACCAATGTGCGGAGTAAGAATGACATTTTTGAGCCCTTGCAATGGAGATTTGAATTTTTCTTTATTTGATGCCGGTTCCTCTGGGAACACATCGACTGCGCATCCGGCTAAATGATTTTCTTTTAAGGCAACGACTAAATCCTCAATCGCAATGACCGTCCCGCGGGATGCATTTATTAAAAAACTTCCTTTTTTCATTTTGGAAATTTGCGGGGCTGAAATCATATTTTTAGTTTCTGGAGTTTCGGGCACATGCAAACTGACGAAATCAGCTTCAGCTAACAATTCACTTAAATGCGTAACAGATTGCGCGTTGCCTAAAGGTAGCTTTTTGATGATGTCGTAGAAAATAACTTTCATTCCCAACGATTCGGCCAAGATGCTCACCTGGCTTCCGATATGTCCGTATCCGATCAATCCTAAAGTTTTTCCACGAACTTCTTTCGATCCCTCAGCAGATTTCATCCACTCACCCTTGTGGGCCAGATTGTTTCGATCTCCTAATTGTCGAGAAAGGGCGATCATTTCGGCAATGACTAGTTCAGCAACTGATCTGGTATTACTATGAGGAGCATTGAAGACCGGAATTCCCGATCGATTGGCATCGAACAAATCGATTTGATTTGTTCCGATACAAAAAGCGCCAATTGCCATCAGATGCTTACTTTCAGTCAGTATTTTTTGAGTAATTTCTGATTTGGAACGAATTCCTAAAATGTCGTATTTTTTTAAAATTTGAATATATTCGTCTTCGGTCGGAGCATGCGGTAAAAGATCAACTTGAAAGCCTTCTTCAGTTAGTCTTTGGAGTGCAATGGGGTGTATGTTCTCAGTTAATAAAATGCGCATTGCACCAATAGTAACAAGCTTTGCGGGATTCATTCAAGATATTCCTTATGTCTAACAAAACTCTACTCAATCTACTCATCGTTGAAGATGATCAATTACTAGCCAGCTCTTTAAAAATGATGGCACCGGATTGTTTTAAAGTTTACCTCGTGCAGAAACCAAGTCTTGTACCCGATCATGTTTTTTTTCACGCCGCGATGGTTGATATGCATTTGGAAGTTGTTCCCGGTGAAGTGGCCGACGGGCCTGGCGTCATTCAAAAATTAACGAAAAAAAATCCGCAGATCGAGATCGTCGCGATGTCAGGCCACCTTGATCGCGCGTTAATGGAAAAAGCGATTCACGCCGGAGCCCAAAGATTTTTAGCAAAGCCTTTGCTGGCTGAAGAAGTTAAATCCGTACTCGAAAAAATTGAAGCTTACTGGGCCCTTCGCTTAACCGCGTATGAAGGATCGAAAATTAAATCAAAATTAATTGGTTCATCAGCACAAATTGAAGCTCTCCGAAAACAGATTGCGCAGCTGCGAATGGAGAATACTCCGATTTTAATCGAGGGCGAGACCGGCGTTGGAAAAGAGATCATTGCAAATTTATTAAATCAGCAAGAAGGTCAGCGACCATTCGTCGCGGTTAATTGTTCGGCGCTAACAGAAACTCTTTTTGAAAGTGAATTCTTTGGTCACCTGAAGGGCTCGTTCACCGGCGCGGAGGCGAATAAAATTGGTTTTGCCGAAGCCGCTCATGGGGGCGATTTATTTTTGGATGAAATTGAAGCGCTACCTCTTTCGCAGCAAGCGAAGCTTCTTCGGTTTTTAGAATCTGGCGAAATTAGAAAAGTAGGCGCGAAAGATTCGATGCTGGTGCAAACCCGAATTATTTCCGCCAGCAACATTCCAATAAAGAAATTAATTGAAGAGAAAAAATTTCGTGAAGACCTTTATTTCCGCCTAAGTTCACAACGGATCGAAATTCCGCCCCTACGTGAACGCAAAGAAGACATTCAGCTAATTGCAGAGCATTTTCTTCAGTTAGAAAAAAGTAAACGCAACAAAGTATTTGAAGCGGATGCATTCAAAGCGATGCAAGATTACGCCTGGCCTGGCAATGTGCGCGAATTAAAACGGGTTTGCGAGCAACTTGCACTCACTTCACCTTTACCAATGATTCGCTTCGAAGACGTGACGAAAATTTTGTCTTGGACACAAAGTTCGGAGTCTGCAGATGAGCTTCATATTAATCAGTCTTTAGAAAATTTTATGTCGAAACAAGAAAAACGATTCATCGAATTTAATTTGCAGCAAACCAAAGATATTGAAAAATCTTGCGAGCTGTTAAAAGTATCAAAATCTAATTTATACAAAAAAATTAAAGATCTAGGAATTACTTATGAATAATGCTGATTTTTTAAATGCTCCGGCGGCGTGGGACAGCCCGGTTTACCAACAAACGGCGTTTATCGTTTTACTCGTTATTTTTGTCAGCGGCGCGATTAACTTTTTTCTACGTCGTAAAAATCATTACTCGATGGTGGCTTGGGCTTCGATTAAAAGCTGGCTACTGCTGGCTCCGTTGATGTTTGGGCTTTTAGGTTTGCGAGCGCCCTTCCCGATCATCGCACTTACGATGTTCGCCCTTTATGGGGCTAAAGTTTATTTTCAAATTCTTGGCATGTTTCACAAGTCAGCTTTTGTTTACATCTGCTATTTAGGAATTATTGGCCTCGGTATTTTTAGTCAGTTTGATAATCTACTGATTTACAATGAGATGCCGATGATGGTGCTTGGACTTTCCTGCTTAGTGCCCCTTATTCAACGCGATTACAAAAATATGATTCAGTATATTTCGCTGACCTTACTGGGATTTATTTTCTTAGGCTGGTCTTTTTTGCATCTGGGCCTCATTTTGAATTTCGAAAGCGGCATCTACCAAGTGATGTATTTAATTATT
This sequence comes from Bdellovibrio sp., assembly GCA_043760925.1. Lineage (GTDB taxonomy): Bacteria > Bdellovibrionota > Bdellovibrionia > Bdellovibrionales > Bdellovibrionaceae > Pseudobdellovibrio. Next base: position 32,089 of record JAYUOK010000076.1, read on the forward strand.
CTGACTGAATTTTGCGACAATACAAATTTAGCCGTCAGCCGCTATTTTCGCGGACCCAAGGTGCTTAGCGAAATCAATTCAAAACGAACTTGGCTAAGCACTTTATTTTCAATTATTGTTACGGTGATTCTTGCCTACGCCATGCGCCACCTTTTACCCGACCGCAGTGAAAAGTACTGGTTAGCTTCGGGCCTGATTGCTTCATTTGGTGGAGTCTTAGGGGATCTAGTGATGTCGGTCATTCGGCGAGATGCCGGGGTTAAAATTGTTGGTTCATTCATTTTAGGCCGAGGGGACTTCTTACAACGCGTGGACCGACTTATATTTGTAGCACCTATCTATTACTTTATCATGTTAGGGCTTAGTTAATGCGTGAATGGAATTACGAAAATGAACAATGGACGAAACTTCCGGGGCACTTAAAACATTTACCTTTGTTCACGCAGCACTTTGATTTATTCAGCCGTATTGTCAGATTTTTATGGTCGCTCATCCTTAAAAACTGGTTCTACACTTTTTATATCCGTCTTGAAGTCAAAGGCGGAAGTTTTGCTCAGCTATATAAAGATCATAAAAAATTAATTATCATTTCAAATCACGCATCGCACTTAGATGCCGTTTCAATTGCGGGCGCCATACCCCGCACCCATTGGATGGATTTATATATGGCGGCGGCCAAAGACTATTTCTTCACAAATCCTCTTTTTACTTTTTTTTCTCAACATTGTTTGGGCGCAATTCCCATCGATCGTAAGGATCGTAAGGGCGAAGCGGTCCAACTGATCATCTCATTACTGACCCAACTGGACCGCATGTGGTTGATTATTTTTCCGGAAGGGACTCGGTCCAAAGATGGTAAAATTCACGACTTCAAGCGTGGCATCAGTATTTTTGCAGAAAAAACGGGGACCCCAATTTTATTTCTATATATTGATGGAAATTCGCGCCTGTGGCCCAAAGGGGCGATCTTTGCCAAACCCGGAAAGTTAACCATTCATATTGGGCCCGTCCAACACCCGACGAACATTAAAGAAGTGTACAAGAATTATTTAACCTGGGTCAAAACGATCGACCCTTCCGTGCTACCGGACGACATGACCGAAGAAAACGAAGTGATGAGCGAAGATCCAAGCACACTACAAGAAATCGATAACGAGGAAGACACAAATGACATCGGCTAATCCATTACAACATTTACGATTAAACATTGCCGGGTACGAAGTATGCCCCGTACCGACGGGCATTTTCGGCCTTGATGGTGGGGCTATGTTTGGTACTGTTCCTAAAGTTTTGTGGCAAAAGACAAATCCGGCTGACGAGCAAAACCGTATTCAAATGGAAGCGCGGGCTTTACTTTTAAAATCTAAAGATCGAAATATATTAATCGACACGGGAAATGGTTCTGACTTTGTTGCAAAATACGGGGAAAAGCTCGGAAACAAATTTGCTGAAATGTTTTCAATTGATCAAACGGGCCCTAACTTACTTGGTTCAATCAAAAAATTTGGCCTTCACCCAGACGATATTACTGACGTCATCCTAACCCATCTGCATTTTGATCATTCCGGTGGGGCTACGACAACAAAAGACGGAAAACTTGTACCGACCTTTCCGAATGCAAAGTATCACTTACAAAGAAAAAATTTAGAGAACGCCCAGAAAGCGAACTTGCGCGAACGCGCCAGCTACTACCCGGCCAATTACCAGCCGCTAATTGACTCAAACCAACTTCAACTGATCGATGGCGATCAACAAAATTATCTACCCGGTATTTCGCTGAAAGTTTCGAACGGTCACACGGTCGGTCATCAAGTTGTTATCGTCGAAGACGCACAGACCGCGCTTTTCTATTGTGGTGACGTCGTGCCAACGAGTAGCCACGTACGATCTGCTTGGGTCATGGGCTATGATATAAACCCATTGCTTTTGATTGAAGAAAAACAAGCCTTGCTCGAAAAAGCCCAAAGCAAAAAAACTTATTTGTATTTCGAACATGATCCTTACTGTGATATCGCCACCGTTGAGAAATCCAAAGACGATTTTGCAGTGACAGAAAGATTTTTACTTGATTAAAGATTTCTACGTTCGACTCCATGAAGAGTTCGCAGATATACGCTTCGCAGCTTCAAGCCTTGCCTTTTCGACTTTGCTTTCGTTAATTCCATTTTTAGTTATCGTCCTCGCGATGTTTCAATATATTGGCGGGCTAGAAAAGTTCTACCCTAAAATAGAAAGCATCATGATTTCTTCGCTAAAAGAAGCAACGGGATCAACCGTCAGCCAATACGTGCGGGGTTTACTTAGTAAAGTTCGACCCCGAACCGTCGGTTTATCTGGAGGTTTATTTTTATTGTGGGCATCGCTTGGTTTGATAAAAAATATAGACATCGCATTTCAACGTATTTGGAGAATTAAAGTTCGAAAGCCATTGTATAGACGCATGATGCTTTACTGGGTGTTGCTTGTCGCCGTCCCGGTTGTGCTGGCATTGTTCACTGGTCTAAAATCAGTGAACTTTGTGAATAATATCAGCCAGGATATCGAACAACAGTTTTTGTTTTCCATGTGGATCGCTCTATTTTTATGGATTCTTTACAAAGTGATTCCAGATACGAAGGTGGGTTTTGCTCCTTCAGCGATTTCGGCCGTTTTAGCTAGTTTAGCTTTAAGCATCGTGCAAAAATCTTTTCTTTGGTTTTCGATTACAGTTTTTGCTCACAATAAAATTTACGGCTCGCTTGCATCTTTTCCAATTTTCTTAGTTTGGCTCTTGGTGGTTTGGTATGTCGTGCTGTCAGGTGTATCGCTGTGTGCTTTTCTTCAACAGAAAATGGCAAAAAAAAACATAGCCCTTTAAGGAGCTATGTTCGTTAATTCTTAAAATCTTTAAATTAATTAATAAGACGGCAGTTATAATAAATCGCTGCCGCGTTACTACGAATTTGATTCGCTGAATTCATTCGGTTTGCTCGGTAAGACTCTAAACAGCCTTCAACATTACGAACAACTGATAAAGTCTCGTTTAAAGTTAAGTGATAATATTCAGAAAACGTCATTAACACGTCGTTATCCATTAAATCACCCGATGATCCATGCGGCATATCGAACGCCGTCATGAATAATTCTTGAATAAAGCGGCTTGTGCGACCGTTGCCTTCAGAAAAAGGGTGAACTCCGACATAAAATTTTTGTGCTAGTACCGCTACTTCAACCGGAGACAATAACTTTCCATTCCAAACCATATGGTTTCCAGTTAAGGCTTGTGATGTCATTGTATTTACGAAATTTAGAATTGTTTTAACATGCGTTCGGTTGATACGTGAATCACCCGAGTAAATAGCCCAAACTTCTAAACCCGTTTTCGGGTTGATCGCTTTTTTAACTTTTAATACATCAGTGTAATCTCCGCCATCGGCTAAAGTTGGAATTAAACCAAGGCTACGGTAATGTTCATTCACTTCAGTAACAACATTTAGCGCGTTTCTTCCTTCAGTCTCATCTTTGAAATCCCACCAGTAGTTATCATTTTCAGCTTCAGGCTTAAAAGTTCCTTCGTCTGGTGCATGCGCAGCATCGCCTTCTTCTTTAGATAAAGTGAAAAAACCTTTGTGAACCCGTTTTAAATCTTCGACCGAAAACTGACCACCACTTAAAAGTTTTTCGCGACTCTGTGGCAGTTGCGTAAGACCAGCCATCCAATTATCCCAGATCACTGAAGAGCGCTGCTCAACCGGCAACAAATAATCTGTTTTCTTAATTTGGTAAGTTTTCTCGATCGGTAAATTTTGGTATTTCGATTCGTTATAATTCACCCGTCGCACGAAACGCATCCCTTGGTATTCATTCAAGTTCTCAATTGAGACGCCAAAATTTTGCTGTAACTGCGCGCGTGCATTGCGATACTTCATGGTAATATCACATTCTTTTTGTAATTTAAGTTGATACCACTCGATGTCGCCTTGGCTCATGTTCACGCCAGAAGGGACCGCCGTGCGAAGTAACGTACACGAATCAGCAATTGCGTTGGCCGTTAACGATGTAAATAGCGACGCCATTAATAGACTTGATTTAATGACAAGCATTGGCCGATTCAAATTATTCATATAATCTCCGTTTAATTTTGGTTACCAGAGGATAAGTAGCGATAAGCTTGCCACCAGGGGCAGTTGTTCTATTTCAAGACAACCGTTTTAGCTGTTAGTCTGCTGACGATCTGTCACTTTTTGTCACCGCTTGGCCATTCACTCGGCGCGTCAGGTCAATTTAAACGCGTTCCTTAGAAGACAACTTTCGAAGACTTTGCTAAATCTTACTTGATTGGTTCCGTAGCTCAGTTGGATAGAGCATCTCCCTTCTAAGGAGAGGGTCGCACGTTCGAGTCGTGCCGGAATCACCAAACTTACCAATATCCAAACCTTATACTGTTAACTGGGGAGATCCCAGATTAGAAACCGCGAGTTCAGCTCCCGCAGCTAAAGAAATACCGAGCTCACTCGACTCATCTCGAACTAATTTCAAATGGCGCTGTCCAGCGCCTTGATCATTTTCATCCGTGAAAAACCAAAACGCCAATTGATCGTGAGCCAACACAACTTGCTTGAGCGCATTACGAACAAGTCTTTTCTTAAAACCCATCGGAGCCTTATCAAAACCCTTTTCGAACTCAACAATACTTGATCGAATAAATTAAACCGATTCTGCCGCATCGAACACGTCGCCTTGCTTAGACTCAAACATCTTTAGAGATTCGAGAAATTGGTTCTTTTGTTTGGCAATCAACTCCAATCGCTCAGACATCATCTTTAAGACATCGGAACCAAAGTTACCTTGCGCCTGCATTCTAAATTTGTTGGTCGCCTCTTGTTCCAACATGGCTATTTCTATTTTTACATGCTTGATCCGACATTCCTCTTCCTTACTCATACTTAAATTTTTTCGGCGGCCCATATGCGGGCGGTTAATAGAAAGCGAACGACTTCACGTGACTTCCAAATATTATTAATTTCAAACAACTAAGTGTATATTTCAAGCCAAAAAGTTCCAAAAGTTTTTTAACTTGCATATTCTATTATTATATAGAATACTTGAATAATGATTAAACAAGGTGAAGAGTTACTCAAATGCAAAAGGCGTATATTTGAAAATTTAGGATCAATCACGCAATCGCTCGCTTCCCCAGCTAGGCTTCGTATTTTACAAATACTTTCAAACAAGCCTTGCACTGTAGAAGTCATCAGCGAAATGGCAGATGAGAACATTGGAAACACTTCGCAGCACCTGCAAAGAATGCTCCGCTCTGGCCTTGTCAGCTGCGAAAAACAAGGCGTACGTCGCGTATATAGCCTGACAAATAATAAGATACTTGATATTTGGTTTAGCCTGCAGGACCTTGCAAGCGAAGTGGCTCCACAGATATTAGTAGATGAAAATTTTTTATCGCCTGAAGAACTTTGCAGTGATTTAGAACTTTCAGAAATTCTTACGCTTGTAAAACTGGGCAAAGCCGTGCTGATCGATAGTAGATCAAAAGAAGAGTTTGAAAATTCACCCGCAAAAGGGGCAATCAATTTTCCTGCATCCCAACTTAATAATCTTACCGCTAGTTTGTCTAAATCAAAGACTGTATTTATTTTTTGCCGAGGTCGATATTGCGTTCTTGCCAATCAAGCCGTGATATCGCTTCGCAAAAAAGGCTTTGCTGCTTTTAGGCTGAAAGAAACTTCCTATCAAATAAACAAAGCTGTCTGAATTAGCTGTCTACTTTAATCGGCAAGTTTAATCAGTGTGATGCGAAAGGAAATTGAAATGGATATGAGTATTTTGGGCGTTTTTAGCGCCGGTATTTTAACGTTTTTTTCACCATGCGTACTGCCTATGGTTCCAATCATTGCGGCAAACTATTTATTGGCTGGAAATGAAAGTCGTTTTGCGCGGGTAAAATCGACTCTACTATTCTCATTCGGTTTTTTATTTACTTTTACCTTGATGGGATTGAGTCTTCCTTTTGTTTCCGATTTTTTAGGTGAGGCGAAAGGCTTTTTACTTCTCGCTTCCGCGGTGCTGATTATTTTGTACGGCCTTAAAATGAGTGGAATGGCTTTTAAGAATGCCGATGATTCGCGTTTTTTCAGGTGGATGAATAATTCTGCGTATATTCCTAACTTTCAGAAGCGCTTGCCAAAATCTCTGCATGGCTTATTATTTGGGGCAACTTTTGGACTAGCTTGGACTCCCTGCGTGGGCCCTATCCTTGGCGGCGTGCTCACTTACGTCGCGACCAAAGATAGATCCATTACGGAAAGCGTATTTCTAATGATTAGCTTTGCTAGTGGTATAGTTTTTCCTTTTATTGCTCTCGCGATCGGTGGAGATTTAGTTCAAGGTCAGTTTAATAAATTAAAAAAGTTTCTTCCGAGTATCGAAAAATATACAGGTTATGCTCTTATCATTGTGGGTTTCATGATTTTCACCCAATCAAGTATCCCATCACTTTTGATCGACAAGAATGAAGAATCTAGCATTGCTCTGACTACTTCCCAAGGGCCCACAACTTTCGACCAATTAGCACCGGGAGCGCATAAATTATTTTTTTTCTACACGGAAACTTGTCCGATTTGCCATCAAATGGAGACCTTTATGCCAACGTTGGAAAAAGAGTGCAGTTCAAGCCAATTTCAAATTGTCCGGGTCAATGTCGGTCTACCGGCTAATGCTGCTATAGCTAGAAAATTCAACGTGAATGCAGTGCCTACGATGAGCCTTATGACTTCTGACGGAAAAGAACTCGCTCATCCTGTTGGTTACCAAAGTGAAATTAATCTTCGTAAAGCTATTAATTTGCTGCCTAATATTAACTGCGCAAAGACTTCCCCGACCCCATCAACAAGCAACGGTTCTGAACCGCCTCAAGAAGGAAAAACCTGCGACAACGAAGGCAATGGTCTAACTTGTTAAAAGATTGGAAAGTTTAGAAATGGTAAAGATCGGTCGAAGTGGAAATTTTTGGTACTTGCTTTGCGGTTTGTTATTTGTATTGCTGTCGTTGCCGTTTTTAAGCCAATTGCATGGTATTGGACGGCATTCTGTGATGATGATTTTTAACTTATCTATGTTGATCAGTTTCTGGAGTATGGCTGCTTCACGGCGCTTGTTTGTTTCAGGAATAATTCTGGTATCAGCTATCTTCTTAACAGCTTCAGTCGACTATTTTAGCGACCATTTTATTTTCGAACCGTTAAGATTCGCGCTTGTAATGATTTTCTATATTCTTAGTGCTTGGATCGCTGCGCGCAGTATATTTGTCTTACACAAAACTGATCTGAATTCTCTAGTTGGTGCGTTCTGCATCTACCTGCTTCTTGGCTTGATATGGGCCGTCATCTATCAATTGTTGCACATATTTGGTTTGGCCACTTTTTCTAATCAGCTTGCATCGGAAGGTAAACCCGTATTTCCAGCTCTTGTTTATTTCAGCTACGTTACGCTGGCCGGGCTTGGTTACGGAGACATTGCGCCCGTCAGTTCTATAGTTCGTACTTTTGCTTATTTAGAAGTGGTTACCGGGCAATTTTATCTTGCAATATTGGTCGCGAGCTTAATTAATAATTTCTCTGCTCGCCGCAATCGAGACAATGCCAATTCGGCGACTTCAACCTAGATTTTCGATAATGAAACAGCATTTATAATTTCATGATTTGATCAATTAAAATTAATGTTCCCATTATTAAAACGAAAAAACCAAAACCTTTTTTAAGCGCCTTTTCAGATACTTTTTTTGAAAGTGAAATACCAATTATCAGACCCATAACGGCTATAATTGAAAGTGTAATGAGAAGTTTCCAATCGATATAAGCTTGATGTTGAACGTCGCCAATAAATCCAAGTAAAGACTTAGCAGCAATAATAAACAGTGATGTGCCGACCGCAATTTTCATTGGCATTTTGACCAGTAAAACTAGAGCGGGTATAATCAAGAATCCTCCGCCAGCCCCCACAAAGCCCGTGACGGCGCCGACAATGAGGCCTTCTAATGAAATCAAAAGAAATCTGTTTTTTATAGAGATCTCTTTTGGTTTCGTTGATGAAATAACTTTAGTTCGAATCATTGAAACTGAGGCTACAACCATCAAAATAGCAAAAACCAACATAATTAATAAAGATTTTGAAATATAATGAGAACCAATTGAAAAAACCGGATCAGTCAATTGCGGTACAACATAGGCACGAGTTAAATAGACTCCAATAAAACTAGGAACCGCAAAAATGAAACCAGTTTTTAGATCGACCTCACCCTTTTTAAAATAGAATCCGCCGCCAACAAGTGCCGTCAATCCAACTATAAAAAGTGAATACGCTGTTGCTAGAACCGGATCTATTGCAAAAAGATATACTAAAATCGGCACCGTCAAAATGGATCCGCCGCCACCAATCATGCCGAGCGATAGACCCATAAATATTGCTGCTACGTAACCATACATTTCCATAAAAATCTCATTTCTTAATGGCTATTGTTTTGTCAAGTAGTCGAAACAAAAACATTCCCGCAAGCATACTTACAACAAAAATTAAAGGCCTAGACTCGAAGCTTGCAAGTGAAGTCACCGCTGGTCCCGGACAAAAACCTCCAAGACCCCAGCCAATTCCGAAAAGAACAGCACCTATTACAAGAGCTGGCGTAATCTCTTTTTTTGTTGGCACATGCCAAGCAGTACTAAGCAAAGGTGATTGGCGTTTCCTAATTAGTTTGTATGTTACAAAATGAACGATGATTCCACCGACCATTACAAAAATAAGTGAAGGGTCCCAGTTGCCAAATAAATCTAAAAAGCCGATCACCTTCTGAGGTTGAGTCATGCCAGAAATACCAAGTCCAATCGCAAATATAAATCCAACGACGAGGGCTGCTAAACCATTTTTCATAAAAATACTCCTAATCGTCTAAAGACAACAACAGCCATAATTCCGGCCGCGATAAAAATAACGGTCGCCACTAAAGAGCGTGGCGACATTCGACTGATGCCGCAAACTCCATGACCACTCGTACAGCCGCTACCCAGAATTGTACCGAAGCCAACCAGTAACCCAGCGACCACTGTCGTCCACGTTTCCGTTGGCAGAACTGCTGAAAAAATATCCGGGTTGAGCGCCCTTAAAGCTAAACCGCCCGTAAAAAGTCCGACTAAGAAAAGAATTCTCCATGCAGTATCGCCCTTTAATGGAACCAGAGTTCCATTGATGATTCCACTTATTCCAGTCACTCGACCACTCCAAAGAAGCATCAATGAGACTGAGATGCCTATAATAACTCCTCCGAAGAGCGCGTTGATCCAATCTTGATGCATAAATCCTCACTTTATTTAAAATTTAATTTTTTTCGATCGGCTGTTTTCGTTCGTTCCAGCGCATCATCCCGCCGGCCATGTTGACTGCAAATTTGTAACCTAGCTTATGACTTTCGGTAGTAGCATTTGCCGAGCGCCCGCCACTACGGCAAACAAAGATAATCTCTTCGCTTCGATTTCCATTTTCAAGAAATTTTGTCAAATCGGGGCCGAGGGTAATTAATTCAGAACCTTTTATATGACCATATTCAGAATTAAATTCGTCTGGTCGTCTCACATCAATGACTTTTACTTTTTCAGTTTCAATTTGTGGTGAATGCGAAAGCACATCCTCACAGGTAACTTCTGGTATACCATCTACTATTTGAGGATGTAATGTTCTAGCGTCTTTGATTTTTCCACAAGCAAGATTCGCCGGCACGGCCTCGTGTATTTTTTTAGGATTTGCGAGCTTTAACTCCGCCATAATTTTTTTAAAATCATCCTTCGTTTTATCATCACCTAGACGCGGATTAAATTTTCTCTCGAGCCCTATTGTAGATGAGGTTTGACCTCTATAATCATGAGCAGGATAGATAAGAGTTTCGTCTGGAAAGTGAAAAAGTTTTTCGTGAACACTGTCATATAATTTTTCAGATGACCCTTGCTGGAAATCAGTTCTACCGCACCCTCGAATTAACAGAGCATCACCGGTAAAAATCATTCCTTCGAATGCGTAAGTTAGGCACGTATTTGTATGACCAGGTGTCGCAACCACTTTTAATTTTTTATCACCGAGTAAAAGTTCCTGCCCGTCTTCAAGTGAAATATCAACGCAAGCAACCTCGGCATCGCGACTGACAGCAGTTTTTGCTTGAGTCCTTTTTCGTATTTCACCTGCGCCCGTGATATGATCGGCGTGAATATGCGTATCAAGAATATACATGAGCTTTAAGCCCAACTCTTCAATCAATTTCAAATCTCGATCTACTGTCTCCAAAACAGGGTCAATAATCGCTGCTTCTTTCGATTTTTTATCTGCAATAATATATGTATAAGTTGAAGACTCAGCCTCAAAAAGCTGGTGAAAAATAATATCGGATCTCATATCGACTCCTTTTAGTTCTTTAAAGCTCATTACTGTAGAAAGAATACCGTGGCCGGCAAGTGGCTTTTTTAACTCATTCCAACGATGACATTGACTCATCAAAACGTAATCCTGACGACCACTTAGTAACTTCACTAAGGAAGGCTCAATTAATTCCGGCGCCAAAATTATTGCAAGACGATCTCCAAGATTTTTTAACTCTTCGGAAATCTTATCCGGATTCACGTTCTTCGATCCTGGAATATGAAAGGCTTCAAATTCTTGTTTCGGTCGCAGATCGATAAGTTTGATTAAATTGGGTTCAGTTGCCCAAAGGTTGTAAACTTGCTCGCACGATAGTTTAGTAATCTTTGAAGTTAATCTCATATTCAAATTATAATTTAAGTTAATAGCCATTAATGATGTGCTGGCACATCATTAATGGCTGAATTATAATGTCTCACTTTCTTGCAATGCGATAAGTTCGTCTCGTTTTAATATTTGAATTGAACGGCCATTTTGTTGGATCAGATTCATTTCTTCTAATTCAGATAAAGCCTTAATTATTGATGAAACCGTACTTGCACAAAAATTTGCGATCTCTTGGCGGGTCCAGTTATGATCCGGATGCAGATCTTTTAAGTAAACTAGCGCCTGTGCTGTACGACCTAAAATTTGATTTTCAAGAATCATCACTTGATGGTTCTCAGATCGCCGAAGTTCCTTTGAAAGGACCTTCACTACATTTTTTAGTAGAAATGGATGCTTTTCCACTGTTGAAAGTATGATCTCTTTAGGTACCAGTTTTAGCGTAGTTGGCTCTATCGCCGTTGTCGTGCCATGATAACCTTCGTCAGAAAACAAAGCTCGATGACCAAAAAATTGTCCCTGTCTAAAGAATCGAACAAGGTGTTCCTTTCCAGACGTTGGCCCGGTAAGCAAGAGGCCAACAAGCCCCTGCTTAACAAAATAAATTCCGCGAGGCCGATCACCCTGCCTATAAACGATTTCACTGCGCTTTAGCACAATTGTTTTCGATTGGGATTCAAACTGCCACTTAATTTCAGTCGATAGTTCGGACCACAGTTCTTTCCATTCCATAAGTACACCTTATTTGAACAGGGTTTAATTAGATATAAATGATATGTTGCACCAGCTTCCATTTTTATTTGAGTTTTTATATGCCAGCATATCATTTGCAATTGAACAATGAAGCTAACCTATATTTCTAAGTGGGAGGATCAAGTGTGGCAGAGTATTCGGTTTAATAGTTCGCTAAGCGTAAAATTGCTGTTTCTTAGTATTCTTTTACCCGGAGTGGCGCTATTTGCTACGGCTGGTTGTGACTCATCGAAAAATAAAATTGATGAGAACATAGTACAGGTCGAAAAAGTAGCAGCATCAGAAAATGATTTCGCGCCATTAACATTAAAAAAAGTTGTTCAACCTTTCAGGGTACCTGACATATCAACTGTCCCAAAGGATCATTACGGCGAAAGTATTCTGCGTGGAAAAGATTATCTAGAGAACACTTTTGAGAAACTACCTAAGTTTGTTGGTGCTAAAATCAATTGTACGAGTTGTCATTTGGCATCCGGGACAACTCAGTTTGCGGGCCCATGGGTTGGAGTAACTGCAAGGTTTCCACAATATCGCGCCCGATCTGCAAAAGTGGACACCTTGCCAGACCGGGTCAACGACTGCTTTGAAAGAAGTCTTAATGGCAAGAGACTACCTGAAAATAGTAAGGAGATGACTGATATCATTAGTTATATGACGTGGCTTTCTAAAGGTTATGCTATCGGCCAAGATGTAGAGGGCAGTGGAATGCCAAAACTTGCGCTTGAAAGAGCCCCTAATTCTGCAAATGGAAAAAAAGTTTACGATTTAAAATGTGCCTCATGCCATCAGGCCCAAGGCCAGGGAGTGTATGCAGAAAATGGCAAGGTTTCATTTCCAGCTCTTTGGGGCAGTAAGTCTTTTAATGTAGGTGCTGGAATGGCAAGGTTGCACACCGCTGCTGGTTTTGTGAAAAAGAACATGCCGCTGGGCCAAGGTAATTCGTTATCAGATGATGACGCTTTTGATGTGGCCGCTTATTTTGTAAATCAAGACCGGCCCGATTTTAAAAAGAAAATCCATGACTGGGTTAATGGCGATAAGCCTAAAGATGCTCGTTATTAATCTGGCTAAAATTCATATCGAGGTGAAACTTGAATCAAAAACATAAGCTTATTATTTCTTTAACTAGTCCCTATGCACGAAAAGTACGGATTGCCGCAATAGAAAAAAATATTGAATTTGAAATAATCGTCGATGTTCCGTGGAATGAAAATACCGGTGTTACAAAGCTTAATCCGCTAGGAAAAGTTCCGATATGGATCACTGATTTAGGCGAGGCTATTTATGACTCAAGAGTTATCATAGAGTATTTAGAGACAATTGCGCAACCTCATCTCTTTCCAGAAAATAAAAGTGATCGAATAAAAGTAAAACAAATTGAGGCGCTTGCGGATGGCGTGATGGACGCAGCCCTTTGCCTTTTTGCCGAGCGTAAAAAACGGCCTAAAGAATTGCAATATCAATGGTGGATAGATCGTCAATTCGGAAAAGTTCATCGCGGTCTAACGGAACTTACGGCTTTATTGAACGAAAAAGAATATTTTTTTGCAGACAGTATTTCGGTGGCAGATATAGCAGTCGCCAGTGCGCTTGGCTACATCGGGCTTCGATTCAGTGAAGACTTCCTCTGGACAGAGAAATATCCTAGTCTTGCACAATTTTATCAAAGGATGATAAATCGTAAAAGCATTGAAGCAACTGTTCCGGTGATTTAGCCTTACGACGTTGATAGTAAGCAACCTAATTGATTTAAACCATTAATTAATAGCGTGTAAAGATATCTTAAAATTCCAATTGGAGGATCAATATGAAATCAATTTTCGCCCTCGTTGCACTCGTTCTGGTAATTGGTTCAACTGCATCAAGTATGGCGACTAACGAAAAAGTAATAATTCTCGATGTGCGTACACCTGAAGAGTTCAAAGAAGGCCATGCAAAAGGTGCCATTAACATCGATGTTTTAAATAAAGATTTTGATGGCAATATTTCTAAGTTAAAAAAGGATGGCTCTTATAAAGTTTACTGTAGAAGCGGAAATAGATCGGGCAAAGCTTTACAAATTATGAAAGCAAACGGATTTAAAGAAGTTGAAAATGTAGGAAGTCTTAATCAGGCAATCGAAAGGTATGGGCGCTAGCTGCCGGTCATTCATATCGATATAGTTAACTTAAAGCCAACGCGGAACTTTCGCAAAAAGCTAGATCTGAAATCGAAGGGCGATTCTTGATTTGACGCCCTAGATCTTTCAAGGCAGTTCGTAAACCTTCTTCAACGACCGGATGATAAAAAGGCATCTGCAAAAACTCAAAGACGGTTAATTTGCGCTGAATTGCAAGTGCTAGTAAATGAGCAAGATGTTCGCCTTCAGGAGCTATCATTTCTGCGCCCAGTAGTGTTCCTGTTTTAGGATCCGCATAAACTCTTAATATGCCTTCATTTTCTTGTTTAATTATAGATCGGCCCTGACCCTCAAACCGCACTTCGCCTACAGCTGGTTTTTGCTGAAGCAGCTGTGCATAGGTGGCTCCTACAAGTGCGATGTTTGGCGATGTAAAAGCGATGCTAAGTGGTGTTCGGCGACAAAATTGAACCACTTCGTTGACACTGTTATAGCCAGCAATCCGCCCCTCATCTGCCGCTTCATGTAGAAGTGGTCGATCCGAGTCCACATCGCCGGCTAGAAAAATTGGGAGCCCTGAAATTTGCATGGTTGTGGGGTCGTAAGATGGTGCCCCTCGTTGATCGAGCTTCGCGCCGATATTTTCAAGCTTTAGAGAATTCAAGTTCGGCTTGCGTCCAACACTCGCAAACGCAGCCTCAGAAGATACTGTTTTTCCGTTTGATTCAACTTGGAAGCTATCTTCGCTTCTGGTCAGTCGCGCAGGGGAACCCAGCTGTAAATCCATTTCAGATGATAGAATTTGAATTGCTACCTCCTGCACAACCGGATCAGTCAATCCAGCCAGTGCTCGATTCATTCCGAAAGACGTCACTTCAATTCCCAGTCGACTTAATGCCTGACCGATTTCTGTCCCGATTGCGCCGACACCTATGACCGAAATTTTTGAAGGTAGAACTTTTTGTTCAAAGAAATTCTCAGACGTCAAAATATTCTGCGAAAAATCGCTCCACTCTGGCAAGAACACTGGACTTGAACCTGTAGCAATAATGGTTCGATTTGCTTGAATTATAGTTTTACCGGCACGGATTACGTTTGGCTCGACGAACTCCGCCCGTTCAGTAATTAAATATTTTTCAATGTCTTTGAAATCTTTCATCACGCTAGAAACGAAGCGATCTCTAAGAGACCGTACATATTCTAAAACTTTGGGTCGATTGACCGTTAAGATTTCACCGCCGAAAATTCCTTCACGAGAAAGGACCTTGCGACGATGAAAATCATTTGCAATCTGAATTAAAACTTTTGAAGGCATACAGCCAGTTCGGGCACATGTGGTTCCCAACGGCCCAGGATCGATAATCACAAAGCTTTTTTTTGCTTTTTTTACTTCTGCAAGTGCCGAGAGACCCGCCGTGCCCGCACCTAATATTGCGACGTCCACTTTATGATTCATTAGATTTCAGATAGCACAACGTTAAGTCGCCGGTCTGCTTCCTTAGCAAGCTCAACTAGCTTTAAATCATCGAGCATTTTCATCATAAATGTGGGTTTGGCTAACTCGATGCTAACTCGCCCTTCACCGATATCACGAACAACCGCATTGCATGGAAGTAAGCTTGCCACATCTGGATTTTCCAAAAAGGCTTCGTAAGCAAGTTGTGGATTGCAAGCGCCAAGTATAACCGTGGGTCTGATGTCTTTATTAATTTTTTCTTTAATTTTCGCGTGTAGATCAATGCGAGTTAAAACACCAAAACCTTGCTCCTTAAGTTTTTCCGTAACTTTAGAAACACATGCTTCGATTTCGCCTGAAACTTCCTTTTTAAAATTAACTTCCTGCATGCTGGGCTCCTGGCTACCGTATACAATAGAATTGTAGACCGCAGTAAAAAATTGCTTTTGATAATTACTTGGATTCTGAAGGGTCTGCTTTTTTATTTTTCATCTTTTCGTGTTTCATGCCGCCCTTATTCATCATACCGCCCTTTTTCATCATGCCATCCATCATAGAACAATGACCTGAGGCCTTAGCCCCCTGGCAGTCTTTCATCATTTCGCCGTGACAATCTTGCATCGACTTTTCTGTTCTCAAGCAATCGGCCATTTTCTGATGCATGTCGGCCATGTCTTTCTTCATTTCGGGAGTAGCTGCCATATGATTTGCAGAATGCGCTGAGGCGCCTTTTTCCTCGGCACTCGCAGTAGTTGAAATCAGCAGTGCGAATAGTAAAGCACTAACAGACACTGTTTTGAACTTTGAAAACTTATTTAAATTCATAAAATATTATCCTTTTTTTAATTGTCTCGTTAATTAGAATGCAATCATGAGGCCGCGTGAGGTCGATTTGAAAACAGATGAGGAATTTAATTAGTAAACCACGGGGCAGATTAACCCAAAATTCCTAATAAGTTTCTAAGTGAGGCTCGATGGTTTCATGAATCACACCTTTTTCTTCACTGTTTCAGTCATGCGTATTGAAACGACAAGGCCTGACAAAAACGTAATTACTGCGACAAGTCCAATGGCGGCACTTATTCCAAATACGTCTGCGACAATTCCAGAAATAATTGCGCCTATCGCGTAACCGAAATCTCGCCAGAATCTATAAACACCGATAGAAGAAGCCCGCCAGCTAGGATGTGCAATATCACCAATCACTGCAAGAAGTGTTGGATAAACCATAGCCGTACCAACTCCTAACAAAACTCCGCCTAACGCAAATCCTGAAAATTGGTTTGAGAGCATTGTGATGACAATCCCAAAAGATTGAGTCCACATGCCCCAAACAATCAGATTTTTACGCCCTAAGGAGTCTGACAAGTGACCAGTCCAAAGCTGACTGAGTCCCCATATCGCTGGGTAAATTGCGGCAAGCCATCCAATTTCCTTTAGTCCCAACCCATGTGCTGCAAATACTATTGGAAACAGTCCCCAAGCCATCCCGTCATTGAGGTTGTTCACAAAGCCCGCTTGAGTTCCCGCCGAAAGATTTTTGTCGCTCAACGTTGTTCGAAGAAAAATTTCTTTTTGAGTGAGTAAACCTGTGGGGTGGACTTCATTTTGAGAGGTTAGTTTTACTTCTTGAGCAACATGGCCGTTTGTTTCCCGCACTAAGAGCAAGCTCATCAAAAGCCCAAAGGCAACGTAAACCCCTCCTAGATAAAATGGCTGAGGACGAAGCCCGTAATGACTTGCTACATATCCTGTGACTAAAGCCGAAATGGCTACTGCGAAGTAACCAGCAAACTCATTTAAACCCATGGCAAATCCACGGTGCTCTGGCCCCACGAGGTCAATTTTCATGATCACAGTTGTAGACCAGGTCAATCCTTGGCTAACTCCAAGAAAAACGTTGGCAACAAGAATCCATTTCCAATTTGGCGCCCACATCAAAAGAAACGGAACTGGAATCGCAATAAGCCATCCAAACACAAGAATCTTTTTTCGCCCAAATTGATCGGCCCAACGGCCGGCAAAGTAATTGGTGAAAGCTTTTGTGAAACCAAAAACGACTATGAAGGAAAGAATCGCCGTTTTGACGACCATACCAAATTCTTTTTCTGCGATTTGTGGCAAAATCGTGCGCTCAAGGCCAATCATCGCACCAACAAAAGCGTTTACGAATACTAGCAGTGTGAACTGATACCAGTTCTCCTTCAGACCTAGTTTTGGAACTAACGCGGAAACAAAGGTACTCACTTTATAATGCCCGCGTTGATTTAATTGGTAGACCGTGTGAGGCCCACTCGTGAACGCTGTCCTTCAGCCGAGATGCATTATACCCTTGTCGTTTAAGAAGCTCAACGGCTTCGCTTGCAAAAAAACAATATGGTCCACGACAGTACGCCACGATCTCTTTATCTTTGGTAAGATTTCGAAGTTGTTTCTTTAACTCTGAAATTGGAACCGAGATAGCAAATGGCAAGTGAGCGTGCGCGTACTCATCTGACGGTCTAACGTCTAAAATAATGACTTCACCTTTTTTGGCTTGGGCTAAGAGTTGCTTTCGATTGACGGGCTCCATTGCAGCGATGTTTTTGAAGGATGTGGAAGCAATTTTTTGAATTTCAGAAAATTGTTTTTCACTGAAGGTTCTAAGACATAAAAGAAAGTCAGCAACTGAATTATTTGAAATTCGATAATAGACATATTTACCACTGCGTCTACTTTCAACAAGAAGTGCTGACTTAAGTTCTTTGAGTTGGGCACTAACATTCTTGATCCGAAGGTTTGTTTGATCGGCAATCGACTCAACCGTCTTTTCACCTTGGCAGAGAAGATCTAAAATTTCAATTCTCTTGGGACTTGAGAGAGCTTTTGTAGATCTTGCAAACTGTTCATAGAAAGCGTCTTTGGAATTCTTTTTCATTGCTATCATTCTAAAGAATATTAGAATGGTAGTCAAGTTACTCAAATTTAATAAATTATTGCCAATGGATAAGAATGCGATGACGAACTCGACAATACAATTCATAGTTTTTTCGAAGTTCATGTTGTGCCCATTTTTTTTACTGATTACATTTTTACGTACTGAGTCGCATAACTTTTTTATTACATGAGCTGATCGCCATCTCTAAAATTTGCAATCCGAAAAGCATCAAAGATTTAGTAACTGTAAATCTCGGTAGCAGACTTCCAACATGGCGATTGCCATTTCTCGTGCGACTTACTTTTCATTGCTTAATGAAAAAATCTGGGGCTTCCCCAAGTTTCTGTACGTGATTTATAAAGTAACTTAGCCTGCGCACGCCAAACCCAAGTCTGAATTTCACCAATGTTGTGAGCTTCCGAGAATATCAACACTGCACTTATGGTTAACAAAATTAACTTATCTAAGTTCATACTTTCCTCCTTTGGAAATAATCAGAATTTCTTTTTCGAAACGTTCGACGATATTTCGAATCGCGGCCCAGCTTCATTTTCTGCCTTTACGCGATTTGATTTTATGTTTATCCAATTCTTGATTGATTTGATGAATAGACCGACCTTCAGCCCACAGTCGATGGATCTTTAGCAACACAGGAAATTCAAGCGGATGTTTAGCCAATGCACCTTCGAAATAACAGAATCCATAAAATGGCTTAGCACCAGACTTGGCTTTTTGTTGCAAAACTGCGGTCCGCGTTGTCACACTTCGTGCCGGCCGCATGTTGATTTTGTACTTTTCGACTATTTCCTTGGAACAATCCGGTCTTTCTGAGATACAGATATGAGTGATTCCAAGGGGTTGCGCTGGCTTGGATGTTGGTGTATTCGGATCACCAGTACTTTCTTTAATTTCAAATACTTAAGGCTCTCATCATTCTTTCTGAGAACCAAAAAAATCCGGACAAGACGCTTTAGCCAAATGGGTTACAGAAAATCACATTTAAATTGTGTCCGCACTGAACCATAATCGTTTACCGCCACCAAGTCGCGGGCGAAGCTTGCTGAGTAAGTCCGATGAAGCCCCAGCCTGCATTCGACGTATAAAAATACGGAATGGTATCAGAGAACTGTATCGACCCGTGCCCGTATTGTAATTCGGGATGGTATTCAAGTTGATAGTTTCTGAAACGGGCTTTTAAATTTTCTTGTATCACTGAATCGATTCCTAAGCCACGAAGCCCCATTAATAACCAAGCTGATTGACTACTTTGCGGATCAGTCGCTAGTGGTGGAAGAATACTGTAGCCGTTGGGTTGAACCCAAGTTTTTACAGTGGCTAAGCTTGTTGACGCATTTGTTAAAACTCCCGGTCCAAAAATCCACGCGCACCAACCTTGCGTAAAACCGTAGTAAGTTGTGGTGTCTTTTACTTTAGCTTGGCCCATGGGTCCAAACAGTCCGACTGTATAAACATTACGACTTGAATCAAAAAAGTCTCGATCAAAATTAGTTTTAATATGATCAGCATAATTTTTATATTTTACATCGCCAGATAAAGAGTAGGCAGACATCAGACCCATATACACATCGCACTGGCCAGCACTGTACTGCGCTTCGAAAAGTCTCCAGCCAAGACCTGTTTTATATTGGTAACTTGAATAAAAATATCCGTTAGAGGGATCATAATTATTTGCAATCAATGCATCAATACTTTTCAACATTCCCGGCTTTAATGAATTAATAAAAGCGGTGTCGCCAGGAAATAAGCTTGCGTAAATAGCTAGGCCTACGGTTGGAAAACTTTGCGGAGCATCGATACTTCGAATCGCCGTAATTGGCGGAGTTAACCCCGCATAATAACTATTTACCGATGGACAATACCCGCCTTTACAAACAGCTCCCGACGGAGCTTCTATATAAGATCTTGGACAATCAGCTTCACCTTCTTTGCAGTAGCCCCAATACCAAACGCCATCACTTTGCATGATGTTTGAAAACCATTGCAAATTATTTTTTAGAGCCACTACATGTTCTGGAATATTCCAGCGCGCGACTGCAAGTGCTAGCGCCATCATGGAATAGCCGCTGTCATTATCTTGATTAAATAAACTAGAATCGTAAGCCACTCTAGAAGCCCCGTCCGTCGAGCTAATATTACTTACGATCGAATCAACCATGGCCAGCGCTCGCTGCTCATCGGTCAAGACAGTAGTTCGAAGTTCAATTGCATCTTGATAAACAGCAAAGCCTGAGCTAGCGGCATTTTTTGCACCTGATACCGAAAGCTCGACTAGATGTTCGCCGGCAATTAACGAATAATCTCGATATGATTTGTAAATTGCGGTGGCCGAATACTGATCAAATTGAGTTTGGCTTACACCGTTAATTTTTACATTCATTATACCTTGATTATTTGCAAGTTGAGAAAAAATTCTTAAGGTAGCTGGCGCCGCTGACTCAACGAAAATTAAACTCGCATCTCCGGCGTTTGTCGCATTTGCCGCTCCGGTACCTGTGGTTGTGCTCACCGTAAACGGAAAAGTACCAGGCCTTGCAAGCAGATTCCAAGTTCCAGTTTTATAAATGTGCGGGTGATCTTGTTCAAACCATCCCTTTTGTTGTAAACCCGCAGCGATTGAAGAAACCGGTAATAAAATAAATCCATCCACATAACCAAATTTTGGCCCGGCATCGGAAGTTTGAATAACTACATTATGACTTCCAGCTGCGACTGTTCCAAGATCGGTATAGGTCCAACCTGTATTTGTAAGGCCGGCAGCAATTCCTGGCAAAGAAACTCCGTTGAGTGTCACCGCAAGCGCTGCCGAATCTGTCGTGATTTGGTGAAAAAGAAGCAAGCGTGATTTGGTCGTCGCGACGACTACGCCAGTTAACGAATTTACAGTCCCGTTACCTAAGACGGATTGGTAAGTGCCGCCAATGCGAGGTGCACTGACATTTGAAACCCAGGGACTGGTTCCGGCCGCCACAAAAGTATTTGAATCCACCGATGCCACACCAGCAGTAACTGCAGTCAAATTGCTTCTGATCGTTTGAGTGGGTAAAGTTAAATTTAAGCCCGGCGCTATGTAAGAAGCTTGAGACAGTGAATTAGAATGAAAATAAGAGTTACATGAAATAAGGGGCAACAAAAGGAAGCCGACAAAAATAATTTGTTTCAATTTGAACCCTCTTTCCTTGATTAGGTACTGTTACTTAAGTTTAAACTGTTCGTGACCCCGATTTGATTTGGACACCCAAACCAGGGAGTCTTTATGGAAGCTGTATCTAGCAGACGAAAACATTTTACACAGGAAAAGAA
>JAYUOK010000077.1:0-18541 GCA_043760925.1 Bdellovibrio sp.
GTTTATTAAATTTAACAACTTCAAGCGCAAGTTTAGACTCAACAAGCGGTTTATTAAATGTCGCAAATACGAGTGCTTCGACTAGTGGAATGGTCGCGCGAATTCAATCGAATTCAACAGCGGGTTCTGGCTTAACTGTACTTGCTAATGGTCGTGTTGGTGTCGGTACAACAGCGCCAGCTGCAAATCTAGTTGTTAATGGAAATTCAATCCTTGGCGGAAACACGGCAGCTGCAAGTTCTACGGCTTCAGATACAACGATCATTGGTGATACTTTCTTCGGAACTTCAGGCAGTTGGAAAATATCTGCTGCTGGTTCAGGTAGTTTCGGATATATTGCTGTAAATTCACCAGGTGGTGCGGGTGCTCAGATCGACGCGTCGACGGCTTCTGCAACAACGATTGGTATCCGAGTAAAAGGTTCGGCGTCGCAGACATCAGATATGTTACAGATGCAAAATAGCAGCGCCGCGATTATTGCAGGAATATCAGCAACAGGGGGCGGATATTTTGCTGACAAAGTCGGTATCGGAACTGCCATCCCTGGGGCTATCCTTCAGGCAAGTTCAACATTGACCGGAACGGGCACGGCTTATGGAGCAATGATTACCCCGACAGTTAACATGTCAGGAGCGGGTGGTTATTCCGGACTTTTGGTTAATATTACTACCACTGCAACTGGAAGTGGTAGTAACTATCCAGTACAAGTTCGCAGAGATGGCTTTGATCTTTTTACGGTTAATCATGCCGGAAATGGCTTTTTTAACGGAAACTTAGCGGCCGCAAATTTAACAATCAATAGCAGTATTGGTGGCGCGACCATTGATGCTACTAGTAGTCATGCTTCGGCTTATGTTTCTTCAAGTGTTGCTGTCAGTGAACCAGCCGGAACAGTAAGAGTTTCTGCAAAGAACGAATCATGGGGCGATGGAAATTACGGTTCAATCAAATTGTCTGCGACGAATGGCACTGGCACACTTCAGCGTTCTTATATTTCAGCGGTATCTAATGCAGGCATAAGCACGCCTACCATCGTGTTCGGTCAGCAGACGGGCGGAACTTCCTATGCTGAGCGTATGCGGATCGATACCAGCGGATTTTTGGGTGTTGGCCAAACGGTTCCGACAGCACTGTTGCACGTTGGTAACTCGACAACTGCAGCGGCTAGCGTCGTGGCAAGATTTGAAACGAACAGTGGAACATGTACGGTGACACCAATTTCTGGTATGGCGTGTTCTTCGGATGAAAGATTAAAAGAAAATATCGATCAAGTTAATGGAGAGTATGCTTTAGAAAATATTTTAAAGTTTCAAGCGGTTACTTATAACTTTAAAAAAGATGAAGACAAAACTCGTAAGACAGGTTTTCTTGCGCAAGAAATTCGTAAATTTGCGCCAGAGTTCGTACGTGAAGACGATGATGGCTTTTTACAAGTTTATTACAGTGGATTAATCCCGTGGATTACCGAAGCGATTAAGACAATGTACACGAAAGTTCTTGGCCTAGAAAAAGTTCAAGAAAAGCAATCGCGTGAGATCGCATCGGTGAAGGCTGAAAACGAGCAACTTAAGAAAGAAAACCTTAAAAAAGAAAAAGAAATGGCCGAACTTAAAGCGCGCTTAGATAAAATCGAAAAGGCACTACTTAAAAAATAAGTGCTTTTACTAAAATGCAAAAATTTGAATCTATAAATGAACGTCTCACTTCGAGGCGTTTTTTCGTCTGTGCATCAAACATCGCTATCGCGTCAAGTCACTAGACATTCAAAAGCCTTCAGCTCTTATTAATGAATAGCTCATTCTTAGAAAGCATGGCCAATCTGTTGCTAAGTTAGACAATATATTGGAGAATTATAAAAGCTATGAAAAATATAGAGGCTAAACTTACACATGTTCGTCGTTGTCACCTTTGCGGGGTGGTTAATGAAGTTGAAGCAGCCCTTGTTAGTAAATGTGCGGGTTGCAACAAGCACTTCGCACCATTTTTATTTTTCAATGAGAAGGCAGCACTGGGTCTTGAAGTTGATCAACCTGAGATCAAAGCCGATGCGGGTCAGTGGCATGAAATTATGAAAGCGAAGTATCCTCCATTGTGGGGCCTTGCTGTTTACTGGTAACTAAAATGTAGGCGGCGCACATAAATAGGGCCAAAAACGTCGGTCAGGCGGTCCCATGGGCCAGTGTCTGAAGCCGCAGCAAAAGTGGCCACTTCAATACCTAGGTCGGTTTTCTTTTTTCAGAATTAAAATCAAAATAATTAAGTGATTGAAAATCAAGTCATTGAAAAAGTTGAAGGTATCACATCGACTACTTGTGAAGTACGAAAATGGATTTTTTCATTCTTGCCAGGCAGAAATTAACTTCAGTCATTTTTCCAAAAATTAAAATCGTTTCTGCTGATGATTGGTTTATCCTAATGCATACCCAAAATTTGCCTCTAACCTAAGTCTGGCTTTTTTTCTTTTGATTTGATCTATTGTTAAGATTTTTTTACACAGGTGTGCAAAACTTCGAGAAAATTTTAGCAAAATATATCTATATAATTAGCTGAAAGAATAAGTTACGATTAGCCAACTTATACGAGGGAGCCTCAAATGAATAATTTTCGAAAGCGGTATAGCAAATTGAAAAAAAACGGCTTTAGTATCGCCGAAGTTTTAGTTGGCCTTGCCCTTATCGGAATTATCGCTGCTGCTATTATTGGTGTAGTAACAAATGTAATGAAAACGCAACGGGGAGTTCAAGCAAAAGACCACCAACGTGAACTAACTTCGATCATTCGCAGCTTTCTAGCAAATCCAACCGCCTGTACAAACACATTTGTCGGAAGAAACCCAGTCCCACAGGCTACTGTTACGGCACTAAAAGATGCTTTGGGTGCAGACCGCTACACTTTAGTCAACGACAGTACCGGACTTCTTAAATTTGAAGAGTTCAAAATCACAAACTGGATTTCTGATGCTGGCTTTCCGACTCGGGGAAGTGTTGAGTTTCGAATTAAATTTTTGAGATTAGGTGAAACCGGTACGGCCCCAGAATTAAAACCCGATATTATAACTTTAAAAGCAAAAGTTGACGGAAGCGGCAACCTTACTGAATGTTATTCGATTGGTTCGCAAGCCGATAGCTTGTGGCAAAAAAGTCTAATTGTAACGAGCGATATTTACTACAACGCTGGAAATGTCGGTATTGGGGTTATCGCTCCTACAAAGAAGTTTGAAGTTTTTGATTCAAGCACTGCCGCTGCTTACCGTAGAAGTGTCGCCTTTATTGGAAGTTATGAGCCTTTAGCTGCAAACACAAATGACTTATGGTTTGCTGACTTTCAAGCCCAATATAATTCGCTTGTAAATTCTGATCGTATTATTGGGGGACATTTTGATAGTCATATTCAATCGTCTGGCTCTTTGGCCCGAGCCCAAGGGCTTGTAGGAAAATCTTCAACAGAGTTGACCTCTTCGGGAAGTATAACTACGGCAGTTGGCATTTATGGTTTGATAGATCATTACGGAACTGGAACAATAACTGACGCCTCGGCAATTTGGGCAACCGTGGTTGCATGGCCTGGATCCGGCCCGGTTAACACTGGTTATGGAATTCAAATCGGTGAAATTAATGCCTTGAATAAGTTTGGAGTCTATCAATCGGATGCTGCGGCAAGAAACTATTTTTCAGGGGATATCGGAGTTGGGATCACCCTTCCAACGACGAAACTTCAGGTTGCCGGAGTTATTTCACCATCGATCACCAACACGTATTCCTTGGGTACAAGTGGTTTAGCATTTTCAACTGTCTACACGACAACGGGAACAGTCACCGCGTCAGATGCGCGGTTGAAAAAAGATATTTCTGACGTCGATTTGGGCCTCAATTTTATAAATAAATTAAGGCCCGTGTCTTATCGCTGGAAAAATGGAAGTGATGATAAAATTCATTACGGACTTCTTGCGCAGGAAACCGAAAAAGTTTTAGCAGATTCACGAAATAAAATTATAGTGGGAACGGCATCTCTAGTAGATTATGATATTCAGAGCGATAAGTACGGTATACGTTATTCAGAGCTTATCGCGCCGTTAATAAAAGCTGTCCAGCAGCTTCACAAGTTGATTCAGAACTTTCAAGCAAAGCATGATATGTTGAATGAGCAATTAAATGCGGATATCAAAAATAAAGACCTGCAGATTAAAAATCTGCAGGAAGAGAACTTCAGAATTAAAGAATTTTTATGTCAAAAGAATTCAAACGCTAGCTTCTGTCGCCAATTTAGAAACTAGTAAGTTTGACCCGTTTGTAATTTTAAACTAATTCTACGGTGAAATGACCAGTTGTTAATTGGAACTGGAATTCCAGTACGGTAAGAATTTTCTGCTTTGGTTTGCATTTTTATAGCTAAGTCATTTTTACCGGCTAGGGCCGCAGCTAAGCCAATTAGCACCCAAGGATCATTTTCATAGGCGTTAGTTGTATACAGCGGAAATGTAGAGTCTAAAAAACTCCATCCGGCATCATATTGGGATTGCGGCATATTCATACGATAAGCTTGTGGAAAAATCTGTGTAACTGCATCCGGATAAAACTTAACAGGTGATCCCAATGGTTCAGCAGGTGCGGTGAATGATAATCCATTTCCCCAGAAATACGCGTAGCCTGGTTTATTCAATGCAACTGCGCCCGAATACAAGTTGTTCATAAATAGAATATTTTGCATAGCGACCTGAACTTTATCAGCGGTCGTTTGATAAGTTCCAGCTGAACCGTCGCCAAACGCACGTAGCATATCAGCAAAATCTACTAATCCACGATAGGCTTCGACGTTATCTTCCGTGTAAGCAATGTAGTAAACAGGCGCGCTTTGAAACACATGAATTAAGCCGTTAGGCCACAATGAATTAACTAAATTATTTGTTGCAATATTTTTTAACGCTTGCAAAACAGTATAGTCTTTTCCTGGAACAATACTGTCAAAATAGGCTCTATCACATGTAACTTGGTAGTAACGAGCAGCTAATGATAAAATTGTAGCCGCATAAGAATCATCGCTGTCTGAAAACTGACCCACGCCATTGGCCTCATATTGTGGTGCACTAAAATTAACGCCGGTAGCTTCGATTTTGAAAAATATATCTTTGATGCTGAAATTAGGGTTCGTGCTACGCAGATAAAGATTCATGTAATTTTTTACGTCATTCGGAATACGATCCACGAAGCCAAGTAAGGCAATATTCGCAAAATACCAGTTCAAGCGGGAATCATTTTTTTCAACTGTGTAACCACCAGTGAAGGGGCCTGATTTGATTTGCGCAGACTGCACCGCAGGCAAGGCATCAAATCCTGACAATGAAATTGGATTGATTGGCGTGCAGATTGCTGGTTGAGGGGCCGCAGGCGCAGGAGCAGGAGCAACGACCACAGGATCTGTTGCTTGAAGTATAGAAACCGTTTCTATGCCTGAGGCGATGCCTGCACCGGCACTGGTTGTTGCCACAGCAAAGAAGTTATGTGCTCCGCCAGTTAACCCAATTGTGCTGAATGAAAGTGAATAAGGTGATGTCGTGTCGACACCAACTTCAATCCATGCATCACGAAAAAATGTAACTTTTGCTACGCTGGAAATATTAGAAGCTGAAGCAGCAAGTGCAACACTACCAATGGATACAACGGGCTTCATCATGGTTAAAGTAGCAACTGCTGCCACTGGGGTTGGTGCAATAACAACCGGTTCAGCAACCGCGTTTAAGACTTGGGCAACGACCGCCGTAGGCGTTGATTTATTTCCTGCTAAATCAAAAGCAATTGCAAAAAAGTTATGATTACCGTCCGAAAGCAATTTCGAATCTGCTAGAATTTGAAATGGTGAAGTTGTATCAGTTCCGAGCTCTATATAATTATCTCGGTAGAAAACTACTTTTGTAACGCTAATGTTATCGCTAGCTTCTGCAGAGACGACAACGCTTGATCCAGACAGTACTGAATTAGCCAAAGGTGCAGTCATCCTTAGAGTTGGCGCCGTCGTATCTGCCACAGCGTTAGAAATTGAAGTCGCTATTACACCTGATGCAGCATTTACGCCTGCGGAATCAGTCGCAACAGCGAAAAACTGATGGGATCCATTTGTAAGCAAACTTGAATTGATGGTGATGCTGTAGGGGGCTATTGTATCGTTACCGACGGCAATCCAATTGTCGCGGTAGAATGTAACTTGCTTAACACTTTGAGAACTCTTAACTTGAACTGATAAGACAATATTTCCAGATTGAACTGAACCGTTTATCGGTGAACTCATGCTGACGCTAATGGCGGCATTCGCCAAATTTGATAAACACAAAACGAACGAAACAATAAATGTAAAGCTAAAAACAGGTTTGAACATACCGACCCCCAAGATCAATGATATAAGTTAATGGTTTAGTAATTTAGCAGCAAACTAGATGCCGCTTCAGAAAAGCTACGTTTTTTTTGGAAGTAAAAAGTTGTAGATCTTTATGACGTTGATTATTCTTTCTACGAAAAATATCGAAATAAAAAAGTGAATCAAAATGAGAACGCATCAATTAATTTTTAATGTCTTATAGAAAAAGGCTTTCCGCGGGTACCAGCTTGTCATTCAGAGTAATCGCAGAACTTGTGAAATCTAACTTAATCTATAGTCCAGGAAAAACTCCGGTGCTGTTGCCGAATGAGGTTCTGGTGCTGCCCATTGTCTGTAGAATTTTTAGTAATAAATTTCCATGGCGCTGGCCCCCTGTAGCAAGATACTTTCCTTGTGGATTTAAGTGGCCAGAAGCTTTACCAATCAACAGATTATTTGGAATCATTTCGTGTCCCTGAGAGTCGCTCATACCGATCCCGTAAAGAATCATCGATTTGTCTAAAATATTCTTACCATCGGGTTCGATATTATTTTTTAGTTTTTCAACTAAATTAGCCAACTGCTGGATGTGATATTTATTAACTGCAATATGTTGGGCCTTTGTCTCGCCGCCAAGATTACCAAAATAATGAGAAATTTCATGACATGAATGTTCGGATATACTGTCGACGCAGTAGTTACTAACTTCATCGCCTAATTGAAGCGTAACTAACTGTTGTTCGTCACATTGGAAAGCGCGGTAGACCAGTTCATACATAAGTGGCAGCCACTCTTCATAAGTATGGCTTGCGGCATTCGGCGGAAACAGTGCTTTATAATAATCGGCAGGTCGCTGAGGAATTGCCAGCGGCGTTCGGACGCAAGCCATAGTTGGTGGAGGCGGAGCAATGGCCGACGCCTGAGTTTCAATTTTTCTTAATCCGGTGAAATATTCATCTAACTTAGCTTTATCGGCAGCCCCAACGCTTGCAACCACTCGATTAATTTCTCCGAGCGCAAAGTCGAGCAGGCTTTTTTTGTAAGTCCGCGCGCGAACAACAGTTGCTGTATTATCAATAACCGGAGTGCCCCCAGCGGTAAAAAGTTTATCAAAAAGCATTTGCGGAGTATGTAATTTATCAGCTGCACCAGGGCCAACCCACGAGACATTTTTAAAATATCGTAAATCAAAGGCGGGTCCCTTGCGGCTTTGATCATCGGGCGCTACATAGAGGGGCTGCTTTCCAATCATGTCACCAATAATATGATCTAAAGATCTTTTATTTGTATTTGCGATTCGATAGTCGCAGTCTTCGGCCGTTAAGTAGCGGCAGATTGCTTGGGCGTGGCCGTCTCCAAAATAATGAGTTCCTATATCGACGTACGAGGGGTTTTCTAGTCGCAACATAATGGACGCATCAGATCGGTATTTTTGTAAAGGACTTAAAACATCAGGAAATTGACCATTGATTTCATCTAAACAACCACCAACAATTCCGTCCGGCTTATAAATAGATAAAAATCTTATTTTAGGTTTGGTCGGCACCTGAGCCATAGCATTAAGCGGTACCATAGCCTCAAGAAAAGGTAGCGCGATCGACACCCCAGCACCACGAATAAAAGTTCGTCTGGGCATTACTAATTTGCTCATAAATTACCACCTTGCTGCTTTTTGAAAAATTCACTTTGAACAATTGCGATCACTGCCTCTGAAAATTTACTAGATTTATTCACAACTCTTTGGCCCATTTGGCGAACGGCACACCTTTGCGCCGATGAAAATTCACGACCAGTTGCAAACGTCATTAGTTTCTTCGTAAAACAATAAGGTACCCGGGTATCATTAGCGATAAAATTTACCAGCTGTACAGATGAGTTGTAGCTTCCTGAGCCAATAATCGTACCGCTAGTCAATATTGGTTTACCTAAAGAATCGACGGTTCGCAGTTGACCAATTGGACCAAAGTTTTCAAAACCAATTCCTATATTATCTATCGTAGTATGACATTTGGCACAGTTCGGATTGATTAATCGATCGTTAGATTTTTCTGCTTCTGATAAAGTGTCTGACTGCATCACGTCGACCGGTGGCGCTTCAGGCATATCACATAAAATCGAACCTAATACCCAGACGCCACGATGTATAAGCGACGTCTCAGTTGCCTTAGCGGTCATCAACATAACCGACGCATGCGTTAATATTCCCTTGCGATTAGAGGCCGGTGGATATTCAACCCGACGGAATTCGGGACCGACCACCGCTGGAATTCCATAAAGCTCAGCTAATCTTTGATTCAGAAAAGTATAGTTCGCGTCAAACAATTCAATTGGAGATAAATCATTTTTAAGAATGTGACTAAACATTTGCTTAGTTTCTTCAATCATATCCTTTTTTAAAGCATCGCTGTATATTGGAAAATTAGGTCGCGAAAGATTATTGACGGCTAAAGTACTTAAGTTAAGCCACTGCATGGCGAATTGATCCACTAAAGCCTGCGCCTTAGGATCTTTTAACATGCGAGCAACTTGCGCTTGTAGTACAGTTTCATTTCTAAGTTCGCCACTCTTTGCTAAATTCATCAAGGTATCATCTGGAGGAGAACTCCAGATAAAATAAGCCAAGCGAGTGGCGACTTCAAAAGGGTTAAGGTCAGCGACGGCCAAGCTTGAAGTTGCCGAACCCGCTTCTATAAATCTAAAGATAAATTGCGGTGCTATTAATATTCCTTGGAGTGCTAATTTAATTCCGGCTTCAAAGCCTTCGCCTTGCGCGGTAGCCACCTGCATGAACCCCATGAGGTGATTCAGTTCAGTTGCCGTGGGTGTCTTCCGGTAGGCTCTTTCCGCCATCCGCGCGAGAATTTTACGAGCGCAAATGTCATTCTGCTCGGCACAAATAAATATATTCCCTTTGGCACTGGTAAAGGCCGCCTCAACAGCTCTATCAGCTGTTGAAATATAAGCTTCAATAAGTTCCAAATTCATAGACTGGAAACTACTTAAATTTGAAAATTCATTATATAAAGCTTCTTGGGGCAGCGAACTTCCATAGTCACCCGTGATGCCAAATATCGTGCGAATCGAGTTTGAATATTCAACTTTATTTAATCTTTGCAATGCCGTGCGCCCGACTGGTACGTTGACACAGGCACCTGGTACCAAAACCTGCGATATCTTATTGACGTCATCAAGCGATAAATGTGCTAATGACCGCATTTGCGGAATTAACTTAATCGCATCGGAAATTTGCTGAGGAGTTTTTCCTAATTTTGTGGAAGTATCTAGACTGCCGTGGCAACCAAAGCAGTTTGCTTGATACAGTTTTTCACCTTTTAGAATGACCAGTTCGTTTTCAGTGCTCGTGGACGGCAGACTACCAGACCCACTTAAGCTACTCGGAAAGCGGGAGATAAAACTAGGACCACAATTAATAAACATGGTGATGAGGACCGTGCAAAAACCGATCGACGCTAATGAATGGCTCATTCTTTTTTTCATGAATATTTTCCTACTTCTGTAAACTGTCTGTTCATCCCGTGATATCTAGTGTATACGGCACCACCTATCATTTGGTACTTTTTCAAATAATTTGGATTAAAATCAGCACTTATGTCTCAAATGTACACGTCTAAACGGCATCGGATTATTGTTGATGAGACTTGATTAATATTATGAAATAAAGTCAAAATTAATTTAATGAGTTCCAAATATGAAACATAATCCTAAACTTAAGAAACTTCTAAAATTTTTAGCTTCAATACGCTTGGCGATTTTCGTTATGCTTGCCATTTCAGTTCTCATTGCAATCGGCACTGTAGTCGAGTCTAAGTACGATGCCGAAGCTGCTAACAAACTTGTTTACAATACTTTATGGATGAAATTATTTTTAGGTTTATTGATTGTTGTTTTATTGGCCGTCATGGTCGACCGCTGGCCTTGGCGAAAAAAACATGCTCCCTTTTTGTTAGCCCATATAGGAATCATCATTCTATTAATGGGAGCCCTGGTAACACAAAAGTATGGCTTAGACGGAATCTTGCGTATCGAACTTTTCGGTAGTAGTCGAATTCTTACGACGCCGATTACAGACATCGTGGTTTACCAGTCTCGGGACGGATATCAATTTGAAGAATCTTTTAAAAAAGAAGTCGATTTTTTTCTAGAGGCTCCGACTGAAAAAAACCCATTAATTATTCCTGCCGGTGGCTTCGATATTAAAATTATCGAATTTCAAAACTATGTATTACCCACAAAGAAAATAATTTCGTCCACCGATCCACTAGCGGGATCAGGACTTCGCTATCAAGTGCATAGCGATGAGGTCCAACAAAGTGAATGGATTTTTCAATCAAATCCCCAAGAATTCGTCCGTCAATCAGCCGGTCCCGCCGAAATTGTTTTATCTTCAAATTTTATCGACTTTAACCGGCAAAATGTCGTTCTATTGGTCCCCGAAGGACCCTACCTAAAATATTTTATATTTCACAAGGACCGAGTGAAACCGTTTGCAGAAGGAAAAATAACTGAGGGTGAATCCATCAAATTAGGCTGGATGAATCTAAAATTAAAAATATTACGATATTTTCCTTTAGCTGATAAAACTTGGGATATCGTCATCAAAGACCGACCATCCCCATTAACAAAAGCCGCCATTAGAATTCAGTATCAAGATCAAGAAAAGTGGTTGTTACTCAATGATGTTGTCCGCATGGTGCGATCCGGAGCGCTTATCCGCCTCGTGTATTCGCAGCGTCGAATACCATTAGATTTTACGCTAAGCTTGAAACAATTTGAAATCGAATACTATCCTGGATCAAAGAAAATATTAGGCTACAAAAGCTTAGTTTCTGTTCCAGATGGCTCTGAATATACAATATCAATGAACGAACCATTAAAATACAACGGATTAACTATTTACCAAGCCAGTTTTGAAACTGACGATCGAGCAGCGCCCGTTGCCAGTATTTTTTCCGTTAATCGCGATCCCGGCCGCTGGATAAAGTACGTTGGTGCATTTATTATGGCCATCGGGATCATATTACTGTTTTATTTTAAAAAATATTATACCTGAAGACTGGCAAGCTTAAATGCCTTGCTCGCTCGACTTATTGTAGCAATTGATATTTCGCGATCATTTGATTTAACGTGTATCAAAACGGCACTGATTCAAAATAGGTCGCCTAGACCACTTAAGAAAGTCTAGTAAATCGCCGATATCTTAGACATGAAATCAAAAACCAAAGTCCTGCTTATTGTCACGTTAGCCACAGCTCCAATACTGCTTTTTTTTCAAAATTGCAGCAACGGAACAAAATTCGCTCGGACCGAACAAACCCTATCTAAGATAGCGGGCGGCTCTGAGCCCATCGGGAATACTTTTACCCTTGATCCGACATCGGCGGTTCCGTATGAAAATAATCAAGCGGTCCAACAAGAAATTCCACAAGCGCTTCCGCAAGCTAGTATTGAAGTGACGCAGGAAGAAAGTCTAGCCGCGCAGCCGGTCGCTCCTACGCAAGAAACAACACCCGTAACAACCGAGCAAACGCCTGTGGCGACGACCTTTCCAACTGCACCGCGGCCCGCATTACAAAAAATCGGACACTGTGCCGGAATCGACATCGCAGATATTTTATTGAACGTGAAAGCTTTAAGAATTGGTTCTCGTTACAGAGGTAACGATTCGTTACTTGTAATAACGGGTGAAAAAACACTTTCGGCAGATAAGCTTTCGTTAATGGTGAAGGCAATGGCCGCCGGAGTGGTGCGAGATATCAATTTAATTTTAGATGAACAGGGTAATAAAGTTTTAGATATGAATAGTAACATGATGAATTTAGTTATTCCGGGCGGAATTTCAAGCGGACTTAAATTGCAACTAGATAAACCCGTATCAGTCGAAGCAGGCAAATCTTATTTAATTCAACTGAAGGTTAGCAATTTAGAGTTAATCGAACCTAATCAACAGAAGTGTATGTTGAAGCCTCACGTAAGATCTGCAATTTTTACTTTGAACTAATTGTTTAAGCTAGGTAGCAATTTCGTCTACCGAAAAGAGTAGCATGGACACAAAGAAAATTCATCGAAGGCCCATCATTCTTCAACTGATGATCTATGGTTTTATGATCGCTCCGATCGGAAACCTCATGTTAACCTCGCTAAGCCTTGGGCAAGCGGACTGGTATCATCTAGAAAATTTATTAGCCATAACCCGCGAAATGAAATTTTTAGAAAGTGCTTGGCTAGGGTTCATTTTTATTTCGGGCACTTTGCTGATGATCCGGCATCAAACAGCTTGGACAGTTGCGATACTAACTTTATCGCTAACGCTTCTGATTAATTTTCGAAACCTATTTCACTTGATTCAATTCAATGATCTGTCATTGCAAACCATTCTTCCCTTAGTATTCTCTCTAGGAAGTACGCTGGCCGTCGGAGTGGTATTTTTTTACTTCCGTTACCCATATCTGGATCGTCGATCTACGTTATTCGGATTTGCTCCGCGTGTGGATACAAATCTTGAATGTGTCGTAACCGCAGGCCAAAATCAATATTCGATTGCGTGTCATTCATTATCAATCAGTGGTGCGCGCTTTGATTTAAAAGATTTAGAATTAGCCATGGTTCAAAAAGAAGTGATCTCGATTAAGTTTATCGAAGGTGGTATCGAGTTAGAGGCCAGCGTGGTGCAAAACACGAAAGAGGCGTTGCGAATTAAATTCTCGAGCATGGACTCAACTAATAGGGGTCTATTGGCTAGAATGATACGAAAGATTAAATACGGGCATATCAGCGAGGGTTTACCAAACAAGCTGGCCGCATAAGATTTAGATAAAACCGAAATTTGTAGGATCACCGACCAACGTCGGTGTCTTAATCTGAGATGTTTTAAACTAAAACTAAAAATATTTCTGAAACAGTGAGGATACAGACCTTAGCTCACTGTAGCAATATTCTATTGTACCGATAAGTATTTATCGAGGAACTTCATGTACTTGCGCCCGAAATTTCTGAAACACACCGCTAAATACATGAATTTGATAATTCTGTGTGTTCTACTATTTTCAGAAACTTTGTTAGCAACTCCAAAAAATATTTCATTCCAATCTAAGATCTATAAGCCAGACGGAACACCGCTTGAATCTTCTGCCGTTGAATTTAAATTCTCGTTGATGAATCCTCTTTCGACTTGCGTGGTTTATTCAGAAACATTTCCGGCAGTAGACTTAACAGGCTCGGCGGGAAATGTGGTTTTAGCTTTAGGCGCGGGTACACGCAGTTATCCAGTTGCGGGTGGAATGCAGTGGTACGATGCATTTAATAATTCGACCGCATCTTACACCTGTCAAGCTTCGGGAACTTATTCGCCGGCGCTAATTGATACGCGAAGACTTGTGATGCAATTCAACGACGGCGGCGGAGCTGGCTGGCAGACTTTGCCACCGATGGATATTAACTCGGTACCGTACGCAATGTTTTCAGAAGTCGCAGAAAAACTAGGTACCAAAGTTGCCGCTGATTTTGTGTTGGGATCGGCACTACCGACGTGCGCGGGTGCGAATGTATTAACTTATAACGGAACTGTTTTTTCTTGCGTGGTACCGACGGTTTCAAGCCTTGCACCTTCGGCGATCACTCAAGGCGGCGCGGCCGTTGGCGAAGTGTTAAAGTGGAATGGTTCAAACTGGGTGTCTTCGGCCGATATTTCTGGCGGTGGCGGCGGCAGTGGAACGGTAACGAATGTTACATCTTCTAGTGCGTACCTTTCGGTTGCGACAAGTTCAACGACGCCGGCATTAACTTTAAATGTAGGCGTTGCCGCGAATACGGTGGCGGCCGGAAATGATTCGCGTTTTACAGATGCAAGAACCCCAACGGGAACTGCATCAGGAGATTTAGCGGGAACTTACCCTGCACCAACTTTAGCGGCGATCGGCGCGGGTGGTACGGGTTATAAAATTACTTACGATACAAAAGGCCGCGTGATTTCGTCGACGAATATTGATTCAAGCGATTTAACGACAGCTCTTGGATATACTCCATCAACGCAACTATGGACGGTAAATGCAAGTAATGATATTTCCTATAACGCGGGTAAAGTTGGTATAGGCACGGCAACCCCATCTAGAAATTTCGACATTATTTTTAGTCAAGACTCAACGAATGCGATGCGATTCAGAAACAGCAGTGGCGGAGCAGCGGCGGCTACGCAAATTGAAATCGAGAAGCCAAGTTATGGCCTTTCAATTGGAATTAGCTCTTCAACTGCCAATTACGGCGCGTTAGGAGCAAACGATTCTTATTTATATACCGGTGATGATCTTACATTTATCACTGAAGGCACAACGAAGGCCATCAAATTTGGCGTGGGAACTCCGCCAACAGAGCGAATGCGCGTACACCAGAACGGATTTATTGGAGTCGCGAATCAATCTCCAGCTTATACGGTTGATGTATCGGGCGATATTAACGTGACGGGAAATTTTAAAATAAATGGTGTTAATATTTCTTCAGGAGCGGGCTCTGTTAGCGGAGTCACGGCTGCGGCAACTGCGGGTAATCCAATTACAGTCAGTGCATCAAGCACCTCGCCATCGATTGACATTTCTCGTGCGAATGCAGCGACAAGCGGTTATTTATCTTCAGGCGATTGGTCTATTTTTAATTCTAAACTTTCTAATTTTTTAACTCTGGGCTCTAACGATGTAACTACCGCGCTAGGTTTTGTTCCGACCGCAAGTGGATTACTACCTGGGTACCTTTACGTTGGTAACGGAAGTGGCATTGCGACGGGCGTTGTTTTGTCTGGCGATGCCACAATCACTAGCGGCGGGATTTTATCTTTAGCTACTTTAAATGCGGGCGGCACGGGAACAAAAATTACTTACGATACCAAAGGCCGCGTGACCGCTTCTGCTGCGCTTGTCGCAACAGATATTCCAAGTTTAGATTCAAGTAAAGTGACAAGCGGAGTTTTTTCTACCGCGCGTTTAGGTGCGGGCTCTGCGGATTCAACAAATTATTTACGCGGTGATGGAGTTTGGGCTGCGGCGGGTGGATTGCCAGCAAGCTCTCTGGTTACTTATCAAGTTCGAGTCGCTACCACAGCTAATATTACTTTATCGGGGTTACAAACGATTGATGGCGTTTCTGTTATTGCTGGTGATCGAGTGTTGGTAAAAAATCAAACTTTTGGTTGGTTTAATGGGGTTTACGTTGTTTCTGCTGCTGGCTGGTCGCGGGCCACTGATATGGATGCTTGGACTGAAACAATTGGCTTTGTTGCGCAAGTGAGTGAAGGAACTGCATGGGCGGGAATGACTTACGTTTCGGCCACTAAGCCAGGCGGAACATTAGACTCAAGTTTTATCATTTGGAATGCGGCTGGCATCGGTAGCACAGGTTCCAATACAGCACATGGCGGTCAAACACTTTTTTCCCTTACAACGGGAACTCAAAACTCTGCCTATGGCGGTGAGGCGCTTTATTCAAACACGACAGGAGGTTCGAACACGGCGAATGGCTACCAGGCTCTTTACTCTAATTCTACCGGAAGTTCTAATACGGCGAGTGGCCGTTCAGCACTTTATTCAAATACGACCGGCGCGCAAAACTCAGCTTTTGGCCACCAGGCTTTGTTTAACAATTTAGGTGGATACTACAATACGGCCAATGGATCATTGTCTCTTTACAGCAATGCCGGTGGATTTCAAAATTCAGGGCATGGATATGCAACTCTTTATTTTAATTCCGAAGGTACCGATAATTCTGCCTATGGTGGTCAGGCCCTGTATAACAATACCACCGGAAGCACTAATACAGCGCTTGGTTACGGCGCACTTATCGAAAATAGAGCTAAAAGCGGATCAACGGCCATCGGATACAACTCGATGTATTTTGCAGATTCAACAACAACGATTACAACAACAAACAATACGGCGGTCGGGGCTTATTCGCTT
This sequence comes from Bdellovibrio sp., assembly GCA_043760925.1. Taxonomy (GTDB): domain Bacteria; phylum Bdellovibrionota; class Bdellovibrionia; order Bdellovibrionales; family Bdellovibrionaceae; genus Pseudobdellovibrio. Next base: position 16,308 of record JAYUOK010000077.1, read on the forward strand.
CGAGGTAGCACTCCTTCGTCTAACAACACGGGTTTACGTAACACGGCTGTTGGAAGTTCTGCTTTATTTTCGATGAGTGTTGGATCTGGAAACATTGGTATTGGATACAATGCAGGATCGGCAATTATGTCTGGCGACAATAACGTCGTCATCGGTTCGAACACCGGCTCGTCGATTGCGGCTTCGTCAAATAATATTTTAATCGCGGACGGTGCAGGCAACGAAAGAATCCGCGTGCTAGCAAACGGAAACGTCGGTATCGGAACTTCGGCTCCCGGTTTTGCGCTGTCTGTTTCGGGCGATGTGAATGTGACGGGTAATTTCAAAGTGAATGGTGTGAATATTTCTTCGGGATCGGGAACTGTGACGGGCGTGACGGCTGCGGCGACCGTTGGAAATCCAATTACAGTTTCAAATTCAACGACTTCACCTTCGATCGATATTTCTCGTGCGACGGCTTCGGTGAACGGATATTTAGGTTCGAGTGACTGGTCGATTTTCAATTCTAAGCTTTCAAACTTTTCTACACTAACTTCTGCGGATGTGACGACAGCTTTAACTTTCACTCCGGCGGCAAATAACGATGCACGCTTTACCGACGCGCGCACTCCGACTGGAACAGCATCCGGAGATCTATCGGGAACCTATCCAAACCCCACCTTACTTGCGATTGGCGCAGGCGGTACAGGTTCTAAAATTACCTTTGATACAAAAGGTCGCGTGACCGCATCGACAAATATTAACTCGTTAGACGTAACCACTGCTTTAGGTTACACGCCCGGGGTCGATATCTGGTCAAAGAATGCCAGTAACGATGCTTCCTACGTAGCCGGTAAAGTGGGTATCGGAACGACATTCCCGACCGCGGCCTTAACGGTCAGCGGTGACATTCAGTTTACAAATAATGCGAACCGTACAATTTCAGTTCCTGACAGTGCGGCGGGAACAAACGGTCGAGGTATTACAATTCAGTCCGGCGGTACAGCGGTTTCGAATGGAACTTCAGGCGGTTCAATTAGTATTCTAACCGGTCTTGCGGGTCAAAATTCTCAAGGCGGCAGCATCATCATGACTACCGCCGGCGGCAGCACAAATTCTGTCTACGGTGATATCACGATGTCGGCACGCAACTTTAGTTTTTCAAGTCCGGCCGCCTCGGGCGGAACCGTCAGTATCGTCGCAGGTAGTGCAAATTCAACTGGCGGAACTGCAACATTTTCTGCAGGCGCGGGTGGTCCAACGCTTGGTACCGGTGGTCTGCTAACGGCCAATGGTGGTGATGGGATAAATGCAGGAGGGGCCGCGGTCTTCAGAGGCGGTGATGCAGCCGGTAATGGCGCAACCGGTGGTAATGCAACTTTCCGTGGTGGAGATAGTTCTAGATCGACGGTTGCTGGAAGTTACGCGCCCGGTACGGTCACTATACGTGGTGGTAACTCGGGTGGTACCGCAAATACGGCAAACGGTGGAGCCGTTTCTGTTACCGGCGGAGCCGGCGGAGTCAGCGGCGCAACAGTCGGCGGCCTTGTCACAATTCAAGGTGGTGCGGCCGGCGCTGTCGCAACTTCAAGCGGCGGCGGAGTTTCTATCTTAGGTGCGGCAGGTTCAGCAACGGGCGCGGGTGGCGCCGGTGGAGCCGTTACAATTTCAGGCGGTAACGCCAACGGAACGGGCGCAAATAACGGCGGAGATATTAATTTCGCTGCAGGTACAAGAACATCAACCGGAGTCGCCGGCGCCGTGAAAGTAACAACTGGAAATTTCATCGTCAGCACAGGTCAAGTTGCAATCGGATTAACATCGCCAAGTTATGCAATGGATGTTTCTGGCGATGTGAATGTAACCGGAAATTTCAAAGTGAACGGCGTGAATCTAACTTCGGGTTCAGGAACGGTAACTGGAGTAACAGCTGCGGCGACCGTTGGAAATCCAATTACAGTTTCAAATTCAACTACTTCACCTTCGATCGATATTTCTCGTGCGACGGCTTCAGTAAATGGATACTTAGCCTCTTCTGATTTTACAACTTTTAATGCGAAACAAGATGGTTCAACTGAGTTAACTGGATTAGCAGGTTTAGCGTCAAACGGTTTTGTAAGAAGAACTGCGGCAGGAACTTATACTTCGATTGCGAGCATTGATTTAACGACATCAGTGATGGGATTATTACCGTCAGCAAACATTGCAAACAATGCAATTACGTCTGCGCAAATCGTAAATAGCACTATAACTTC
>JAYUOK010000078.1:0-3276 GCA_043760925.1 Bdellovibrio sp.
TCTGCACAACTGCTGGTAAAATTTAAATTTGATGAACACGGTGGCATTCAATTCGAAGATTTATCTGCACAACCGGCCCTGCGTTTTTTAAATGGAAAGAAAATTGAAAGTTACCCGGATTACTTCAGTGAAGGCATACCAACGTCAGAAATTATCGACGGCATTTACACGGGCACCATGGCTTTTGCTGGTGGTTATGAAACAGAAGTTAAGCTGTCACTGACAAATTTAAATGGGTACACGTTAGGTCGTCTTAGCGATCCGTTTGGGGTCATTTTTGATATGAATATGGGAACATCAGGTTCCAATTCCATTTTGTATATGACGTCAGGTCGACTGCAAACTGCGTTCGGGCACCTCCGCATGAAACACATCAAAGATAGCGATGGTGTCGACACTTTGACCGGTTTTATTATTACTGGCGGTCGCGGAATTTCAGCAAAAGAATTTAAGCTTAAAAAAATAAAGGAAAATAATTTATGAAACTCATTTTTGCACTTATCTTTTTGTTCAGTGGTTTTGTTTTTGCGGATGGCCCGTTAGTTCGAGGTTTTAACTTAGTCGACAATGACCTTGTAAAATATGATTCGGCCGAGACCGAAACGGATCCGAAAACACGTGCTCAGATTGCGGTTGATCATGCCAAGCGCTTGGGCGCCAATCACATTATTTTAAATGTGCGTGCCAAAATGAAGGGTGGTCGCGGAAATGAAATTATTCCGATGACACCCCCTGCAGACAGAGCCTCTGAATTTAAACGCATGCTCAAACTTTCGAAATACATCAAATCGTTAGGAATGACCGTTGGAATTCGTCCCATATTTTTTGTCTTTGGACCCAACGGCGAATTTCCTTATATTGAAAAGTTGGCGGATGGCTCTAGTAAACTCTGGTGGCACGGAAATATTCAACCGCAGGATCCGAACCGTTGGTTCGAATCATTTCGTGTCTTCTTGGATGCTTATTTGACGTTGGCAAAAATTGGAAAATTTGAGGAATTCACGATTGGCGCCGAACTTTACTCGATGACTGTGGGAATCGAAGACCAGTGGAAAGAATATCCCTATGGCTTTCCGGGTCGCTGGTTGGAATTACTTCGGTACGTGCGTAAAGCACTTCCGAACACACGCTTGATGTATGATATCAATTTTACAGACGATAGCGTGGATAGTGGTGGACTTACAGCATCCGGAGGCGAATTAGAACGCTGGCGATACCGCCTGGTAGACTTAGCTGATCGTTCAGAACCAGAAGAACGAAAAATTTGGAATGATTTTGCATCTTTTTGGCGTGAACTCGATGCCATTGGAATCGATATGTATCGGTCACTTGCCGATTCGGCGGACGAATTTCCAACTGATCCTTCTGAATTGACGGCAAAACTGCGCGAACGATCAGATTCATTTGCCACACAGATGGATAACACAATGACTCAAATATCTTTAACTTTAGATGTTGAAAAACCAGTTCTATTTAAAGAAATTGGATTTCGTAGCGTCGATCGGGGTTTCGTAGATCCCTTTTCGTATGCTGGTGCAGGCACTGTCAATTTAGTTCATCAATCAAGCGCTCTAAAAGCAGTCTTAGAAAGTTTTTGGGATCCTAAATGGCCATGGTTTCAGGGAATTAATTTCTGGGAAATTTCTCTATTGCCTGAAAAAATGGGACCGCAAGATGATGGTTTTAGTCCCGTCGGAAAAGTTTTATCTGAAGAAGTTATATCTAAGTACTATAAGAATTAATTTCTTTATTCATGAGTGTGTGGTATAGCCACATACTCATTGGAACTGCGGCATTCACCTTCTAAAATCATATCCGAATTACGAAAGCGCGCAGTACATGAACGTTTTTGATCCGACACACGAACAAAGTGAATCACGGCTTCTTGCGCGCCCGGTAGAATTTCTAGTAAACCCCAGTGGGCCGTTTGTGGTGCTAAAAAACGCGTTTCGATTTTAAAGTCATTCTCTGTGTACGAAACAGGTCCTTCATTTCTAACTTCTCGGCCAGATCCTGCAATGACCACTGGTACTGGTCCAAAATTTACAAATTCGCTCATGTGATCATGACCAAGTAAAAGGGCCGTAATGCGCGGGTGGTTTGCTTTCAAAAAATCACGCATTTGCAATTGAAACGATTTTTTTTCACCCCAAGTATGAGATTTTGAAATCGTAAATGTTGGATGATGATAAACCAAAAAAATAAGTTGTTCTGTGGCAGCTGCAAATTCTTTTTTCAACCAAGTAAACTGCTCGGTTACATTTGCAGCGTTATCGGAATTCAAAATAATAAAACGAGCACCCTGCTTTACGACTGAATAATACTCAGATGGCATACCAAAATAATTTGCTTCTTTTGCATAGCCGCTATTGTGATTGCCAATCGCAGTCACATCAAATTTAAAACCGCTTTGTTTCCAGTTATCCCAAACAGATTCGTAGGTACCTGCATACAGATTATCACCAGGCATAATGATGGAAGTGATTTTTTCTTTTTCTATGGAAGCTTTTAGTTTATTTAATTCTGCTCCGGCGCGGCCAGCGTCACCCATGATTGCCATCCCTTCAGCGAAGGAACTGCTACCAACAAAACACACCAACAAGAAACTTAACAGTCGTAAACTCAAACTTGAACTCAAACTTAAAATCATAGCTCCTCCGTGAACGATGAAAAAAATATTTTCGATGTCCAATCACAGCGCCCACATAGACGAAAGTAAAGTCAGGGTTTTGTTAGGCTAAAAATCAGGATTTAAACTAGACCTTGGGCTTGATATTATTAATCGTCGTCTTGCAAATCTTTCCGACAAGACATTGCAACAGGAATATGATCACTGATTAACTGAAGTATCAGTGAGTATTCGTTGAACTTCATTCGCTCTAAAGAAACATCAAGGCTGCCGAAGGCATCTGCTTTTTCGATTTCGGTTAAGGCCCGCACGATCAAACCCGAATCAGACTTATCGATTTTAACCAAAGTGTTGTCTGCTGCCGGCTTTTCTGCTGCCAGCTGATTTCTTTTTTTTTCAGTAAAATAAGGGCTGATTTGCTGACCTACTTTATCTGTTTTTACTTTAGAAGCTTTTATGAAATCGTAAACTGTTGCTGAATCAGGTTTACATTCTGAAGTGAATTTGGTGTCGACAATAAAGTGATCGTAGCTGCCGGCCTAAGTGCTGCTCGCCAAATTTCTAGAAGCTTCGGGGTTCGGTAAAAGAAGCCGGCCATTTCTCCACTTCCGCCCTCGCCCTCAGAAGTCGACTGAAGAATCAATCCC
>JAYUOK010000079.1:0-3109 GCA_043760925.1 Bdellovibrio sp.
GTGAGATTTGAATGGAGTTACTGCAATTCGAATCCGTCTCAATCAACTCCATCAGAAGATTTGAAAAATGAAATCGAAGATTTTGAAACCGTTTTAGAATTCGCAAAAACTCATGCAGCTATAAATAGAAATAATATTATACTCGCTGGCAAATCATTAGGTAGCCTAGTTTCCTATTCTGTATTTGCGAAAGAACCAAGCGCTAAGGGATTAATTCTTTTTACGCCGATTTGCTCTTACACTACCGACGACAGCGGAAACCTGCTGCCTGAACCGCAAAATGTTTGCGAGGAAAATTATCCTAAAATGAAAGAGGATAAGCGGCCCGTTTTGATGACAATGGGTAATGGCGACAGCCTTTGTTTACTTCCTGTCCTTTATGATTTTTTAAAAGACTCAAAAGGCAATATTGCAACTATAGTTGCGGGCGGCGATCATGGCTTTCGAGTCAAAGATACAACTGGAGCCGTAAATCAAGCCAAAACTCAAATGAATATTAATGCGGTCATAAATTCGGCGCTGAATTGGGTTTCACTGAATTTGTAAAAACTAGCTAGACACATGACTATTTTAGAAGCCCGAACAAAATTTTTTCAAGAAGCAGGCTTTCCAGAAGAGGGTGGATACAATCAACGCTTTTTTATAGTTAGATTCGGCCCTATGAGCTTACAAATCCAAAAGGTATCAGTACAGTGCTTGCAAAAATTATTATGCCTTATCTCACCGAAATGCTCGCTAGATATCCAGAGGACCCCTCGCTCTATCGGATATTTGTAATGTTAAAAAGCACTTCACTACTTCTTCAGCCCTTGTCAGATCAAGACCTGCAATTTATCAATAAGGCACTCGCGATCGATTCTAAAAATCAAAGTGTACGCGATGCAATTGTTTCAGTATTCAGTGTTCAGTGTTCAGGAAGATGGTTTCGAAAAAGTTAAACGACTATCAGAGAGTTTCCCATCTGATACATATCCACATGCCGCGATGGCCTCATTATATCTCCAACGGGGCGAGCAACAAAAGGCAATCGAATGGGCAGCTTTGGCCGCAAGAAATAATCCATCAAATGTTTCACTTACTAAGCTTACAAACGACTTGATCAACAACAAGTTTGATATTCGGAATTATATTACCTTTAAGTTTGATATTTCAGGTATTCTTCATGAGGACAGATAGAAGCGTATTGGTGCTCTCTTAGAGGGAAACCACGGGAAATGGTCGGCCGTGCGGCCTGGAACCCCATCTACACAGAAGTCTTAAAGGCTAAAATAGCTTCGGGGCAACGAAAGCTGGCTCAATACCCGGCGTTCCTTGCGACCAACGGAATTTTCTATTTATCGGACGGCAATCATCGGTATATCTTAGATGATCGTCCTGCAGTCTGGCTTGAGATGAGCTACCCTGCGCGCACGGCCTCGATGTCGAACAGCTTTGACGCCATCGGCTTAGCGCAGCCCTCAATTGAAAAGCTCGTGAGCCTGCAAAAGGGCGAAATTACGTTAGAAGATTTAATCGGCCCGGCCAATGCCGCTAAAATAATTTACCGTTAGCAATTGTTTATTTAGTATCGGATTTGCAGACTTTATCTTTGCCTATAGTGTTTGGTCCCCTATTTCGGGTTGACGGTCAGAGCCGGGCCGATCAATAGCCGCGTTCCGCTGAAGGCCCGGACTCGTCCGGCCTGATCTAAAAATAGATTGCCCGAAACCTGTTTGAGTCCTTTTAAACTTTTGACTTCGAAAGCCAAGCCGCTCGGATTTATATTAATCTGATTATTGCCCCAGCAGCGTGTGACGTCTTCATTTGCCGCGCCTCTGCTGATGGCGCAGAAAAAAATGTCATTCAAATTAAATATTTTATTAGCGCCGCTTATTCCCTGTACCCTAACCGCCGAAACTGAATCCGCACGGGTACCGTCACCCAACTGACCCAAGGAATTTGCGCCCCAGCATTTTACCGAACCATCCTTGATTAAAGCACATTGATACGAATTACCGCTAAAATCCAGTTCCGCCACGTTGGACAATCCGGCAATGCTCCGTGGCGAATAGGAACTTGCAGGCTCAGAGTCGAACCAGTTTGTCACGCTGCCATCATTTAGAATGGCGTAGCCCCACCAATAAAACATATACATTTTAGTAGCGCCCTGAATTCCTTTATCAATCGGTAATGCGGCATTAACGCTGTTATTGCCGGCCCGGTAGCCCCAGCAGAATATTCGGCCCGCCTTTGTCCGAGCGCACCACTTGCTTTGTTCCGTCGCAAATTCTTCTACTTCAGTTAGCCCCTGAACGTCGACCGGAACCATTGAATTGTTAAATGTTCCATTTCCCAAACCGCCTGAATCATTCAAGCCCCAGCACTTCAGTGTGTTTGTCGCCGTCTGCGCGCACCAGGTCGTGCCATTTCCCTGAATTTTTTTAATGCCCGAAAGTCCCGCAACATCAACCGGGTCTGTCGAGCTGATCACCGAATTATTTCCGAGCTGACCATATGTATTGCCTCCCCAGCATTTAACTGTACCCATTGCGGTTCTGAAACAACCGTCGCCATAGTAAGTGATAGTCACATCGTCGACCGAGCTTGCATTCACCACTTTCAACGCAGGCAAAAACTCGCCGGCAAGCTGCAAAACCGACTGCGAATTGGCCACCGAACTTGATAAAATCTGTTGCCAGCACTTAACGGTGTTCACATCCGTCTTCGCGCAATTTGCGTCGTAGTTATGATTGGCTTTAATTTCGAGAGCTTTTGACAATCCTGGAACATCAAATAAAAATTCATACTTATCAGTCGTCTGATACGTTGATCCGGTAAGTGAAGACAAATTAAGACCGGCACAGCGAACCGTCGCATCCGGCAACTGTGCACACACCTTGTATGGCTCGACAACGACCTCCACGGCACCCTTCCATTCCGGAACAGGCTGCAGTTTTGTCATATCAAGCGCAGCACTTGGCCCCCGTTGAGTCACGTCATAGTAGCCCAGTTGCCTGAATTGATTCGATCCCGCACATTTCACTTCATCAAGAGCCGTGACAGCACATAAAATTTCATCCGATCCGACAATTTTTTTCGCATTCATCAACGCCGGAATATTAGTGATGAC
>JAYUOK010000080.1:0-7222 GCA_043760925.1 Bdellovibrio sp.
CTTTCATAGAAATCAACGACTGAATCGTCGCCCGGGTTTTTCAAAGCCTGAGCTTGAGTTAAGATTTCGTTAGACTGAGAAAATTTGTTTTCTGAATTATACATTTTCATATAATCTCCATTATGCTCTATGAGTTATATAAAGCATTGCAATTTAAGTACCTGAAGATCATTTAACATTCGCGATTTCACCTGGATAAGGCTTCATGACGAAAGACCTTGCATTGGTTCAGATGGCTTTCGAAAATTCAACGAGACATATTGGCAGCAATGTCAGAGTAGATCTTTGGCAAAAAATATCTGTTGCATTTCTATTGGCAAGATACACATTCGCACAAAGTGGCCTGCACCTTGCAATTTAAAACATATTTTCAATTTACACCGAGGAAGAGAATGAAATCTTTAAGCAAGAAAAATCAAATCATTTGGTCTGTTGATCCAACTCAAAACCCAGCTGACGCAAAGAATGTTATCAAAGAGTTAAAAATCTGGGCTAAGCGTTTAAATTGTGATGTTCAGCCCGTTACGATATTCTCTTTGTCCACTTTAAACCTTCCTATGGAAATGTCTTTTCTTTGGAAGGACAAACTAAAAGAGATCGCACAAAAATCCATGATCCAATATTTGAAAAAGACCCAAGCAAAAGGCTTTCTTCCTCCAGACTTGGTTTTTATTTCGTCACAATCAAATCGAAAGATGGCCACAGAAATGGCTAAATACGCAGAAGTCAAAAATGCACAGCTTGTCTTTGCAAATACTCGTGCGATGAAGACCTGGAAGTCATTTCGTATGGGAAGCTTTGCCGAAACCTTAGTGGCAACTTCACGGGTTCCTGTTCTTTTACTTAATCCTTCAGCGCTGGTATCCACTAAAATCCCATCGATTCTTTTGCCGACAGATTTTTCTTTGACCTCGAAAGATGCTCTTGTAAAACTTGAGCCTTGGGTAAAAGCATTTAACTCTAAAATATTACTCTACAACCAAGTGCAAACGCCGAACATCAATCTCGCAGATTTTAACGGCATAGGACAAACTGAAGGACTAAATTTGGAATTAAAAAATGTGGAAAAATTGCGTTTGAGAAAAGGAGCTGAATGGATGTCTCTTTTGCAAAGTCAAAATATCAAAAGCTCCTTGTTGGTTGAACGACAACAAAAGTATCTTGCAGCGGATATTCTTGAGGCCGCAAGAAAGAACAAAGTCAGCTTAATTGCCCTTGTTAATCGAAGCGGTCCCGTCACGCAAGCTCTTCTGGGCAGTGTTGCACGCGACATATTGTTATATGCTAAGTGTCCTGTGCTGATCTTTTATCGGCCTACGGCAATTCCGAAACACATCGCCGAGGCAAAGCAGAAATCCAATGGGAAACATCTGCCTTCAAAAGACACTTCAATTCAGAGTGAGGTTCGAAATAGCTAAAATGTGCTAGCTCTTGAAGGAATTCGACATGTTCGTTCGTGATGAAATGGGACTTACAAATTTAAAAATCATGATTCCATTTTGCCGTACTCCTGAAGAAGGAATGAAAGTTTTAGCAGAGATGAAAAAACATGGCCTCGCCCGAGGCCAAAATAAACTGGAAGTCTATGTGATGTGTGAACTCCCGAGCAATGTCATTTTAGCCGAACAATTTGCAGAAATATTTGATGGCTTTTCCATTGGATCCAACGATTTAACTCAACTCGTGCTTGAAGCGGAGCAGGCCATGATTAGAACTGAGCACAGATAGGTGATCGAATCTTATTTCTTTTTAATTTTTAAGGTTCTATGGCTTTTTCTTCCTGCGGGTTTAGCCAATATGAGTCCAATTTTCGCAAAAAAGATTTTTCCTGCATGGAGCACCCCTATAGATTTTGGAAGATTTTGGCATAGTAAAGAGATATTCGGATCCCATAAGACTTATCGTGGCTTGGTAAGTGGAGTCGTTACAGGGATGTTGGTATTTACTTTTCAAAAACATTTATATGCACTATTTCCCGAAATAAGAACTTGGAGTGCTTTTGATTATCGAGCCGTCAGTCCTTTTTTTGGGGCATGGATTGGCTTCGGGGCACTAACGGGTGATTTACTGAAAAGTTTCTTTAAACGCCGCCTAGGAATTTCTTCAGGTAAACCATGGATTCCCTTTGATCAAATCGATTGGATTATTGGCTCCTTTCTCAGCTTGTCCCTGGTCTTCGTACCAAGCTTGGAATTTGTTTTAATGGGCCTCTTGGTACTGACTGTGTTGGATTTTGCAATGAATTTTATCGGATATCATCTGGGTTTAAAAAGTGCACCATTGTGAGGTTTAATGAAATGGCCTAATTCAATTCCTAATTTCTTAAGCGGATTACGAATTGCGATTGCTATTTCTTTTCCATTTCTTCCGATAGAGCTAAGAATATTTTTTTTAAGTTTGGCTCTTCTCACTGAATATTTAGATGGAGCGTTAGCCAGAAAGTTTGATTGGACTTCCTCTCTCGGAAAAACTTTAGACCCCATTGCTGATAGGCTTTTTGCATTTTCGGTTGGACTTACTTTTGTTTCAGATAGTCAAATCGCTTTGGGAGAATTCTTCGTTCTCTTTTTCAGGGATTTAACTGTTGCTTCTGGCTTCCTTTTTTTCGTCATTTTGAAACGGAATTATAAGGCAATTCCACTCTTTCAGCCCAACCTTTGGGGAAAACTCACCACCGTTCTTCAGTATTTGGTCTTTTTTAATGTTCTTCTAGCTGGTAAAGCAAATCCGGGGGCGATAATTATCACCGGCTTGGTCGGTGCTGTCTCTGCAATTTTTTATGTAAAAATCTTTCTATCGACTTATAAAACTGGCGACCTAGAGCAGGGTACTTAGAATGTGAACACGATCTAGTTTTTTAATTGTTAACAAAGATTTCGGATAAGGCGCGGCAAGCATCAGTCGCTGTAAATATCCCAATTAATTTACCTTCATCAAGAATAATCGCACTTCCTAACTTTTGCGTCGCCATATCTGCCGCAACTACGTTAATGGGTGTCCGCGGAGATACAAACGAAGTGACAATTAAGACGCAAGTACAATCGTCTGATGTCAAGACTCGCATTGAAGAAGCGCTTAAACGCTCGGCTGAACGCTCGGCTGAACGCGAGGGTCGAAAAATTCAGGTTGCGATACATGGCAATAGCGTGACCCTTTCAGGTAACGTTCATTCAAATTATGAAATTGGTGATGCCGGCTTAGCCGCCTGGAACGCCCCGGGCGTGCTTAAGGTTGAAAACAATTTGAAACTAACACATTAGTGTAAAATTATTTTTCTACGCTGCAAGTGAGTTTGTGAAGACGTCTGCAGTTTTATTTCAACATGATCAATATTAATAGCATTGATAGGCATCGTGCTGAATTTGGAGTTTGAGTCATCGTTATAAAACCAGCGAAGAATTTAATGTGCAGCCACGCCAGCAAACGGAGTTCTGATTTCTCGCAGCGCCTTGAGAAGGCTTTCTCGAGAAATTGGTTTTGACACAAAATCTGTAAATCCAAAAAGAAGTGCATTCTCTTTTTCATCCTTAAAAGTGTGTGCCGTAAGGGCAATGATTGGTTCTAAGTGACCGCTTTTTCGCAGAATACTCGTCGCCTCATAACCGTCCATTTCAGGCATTTGAATGTCCATAAGAATCACGTCGAACTGATTCACATTTGCTTTAGCAACGGCCTCTATGCCGTTACTCACAAAACTTGGTACAATACCAGTGCCTTTCAGAAAATATTTAATTAGAAGTTGATTGTCTGCTGAATCCTCAGCTACAAGGACCGACATACTTTCCGAAGAGTGCCGCCTCGGAGCTGGCGTTTTCACCGTCATGTGAATTTGGCGAATGGAGTTCTGCAAAGAATGAAAAGGCAAATTAAGGTTAAATGTACTTCCTTCACCTAGAGTGCTTTGCGCCAGTATGAGATCTCCCGCAAGAAGGCGAGCAAGTTTTCTAGATAAGTCCAATCCCAATCCTGAGCCTCCAAATTTTCGATTGAGACTGGCGTTTGCCTGAGAAAAAGGTTGGAAGAGTTTTTTTTGTTCATCAGGTGCTATACCTAACCCAGTATCACGCATCGCAATTATAAATCCGGAATTGTTCGAATTGGATTCAACTCCGATCGTGATCCTACCGCGATGAGTAAATTTAACCGCATTACCTAACATATTGGTTAAGATCTGACGAAACAAACGGCTATCTGAGCTCATAACTGGGGGTAGATTATTATCAACCTTTAGACTAATTGTGATTCCTTTGGTATGAGCAGCAGGTTCGAAAAGCTTAATGACATCAGAGATGACGTCGATAAAATTAAATTCAGTTGCTTCAATTTCGAAATTTCCGTCTTCGACTCTAGACAAATCCAGAATATCATTAATCACGCGAAGTAGATGATCCCCACTTCTTTTAATAACTTCCAGAAATTCAGCCTTCTCATCGCTCGAATGCTGTGGATCTTTAGCTAATTCAGTAAAGCCAAGCATTGCCGTTAGCGGGGTGCGAATCTCGTGGCTCATGTGGGCTAGAAAGCGACTCTTAGCAAGATTCGCGGCTTCAGCTACTTCCTTTTCAGCTTTAGCTTTCTCGGCTCCTTTTATTCGCATAAAATCATCGGCACTTTTCATAGAGTATCTAATAGAACGCTCGAGAATTTCCGCTGACAATTGATTTTTCTTTAAGAAGTCGGCGGCCCCCGCCTCCATTGAAGCCAAGTCAATTTCACGATCGTTCATACCCGTCAGTAAAATCATCGGACGGATAAAATTAAAAGACCTAACTTCTTCTAATATGTCGAGCCCTGACTTCGCGCCGAGATTAAAATCAATCAGATAAACATCAGCTTCTTGTTTTTTAATTTCGATCACCCCAGCGGAATAATCCGAAACCCAAAGAGTTTCATATAGCCCTTGCTCTACGTCATTGAGCAATTCTTTAGTAACTAGGAAGTCTTCGCGGTCATCATCGATGATGACGACTTTAATGATATCTCCGGGTTGCCATTCTTTCACTGCTTACGCCCTAGTTCAGGAAGTTCGACAATTTCAAACCAGTAATGCCCTAGGGCCTTCATCACTTTAACAAGGTTCTCAAAAGAAACGGGTTTAGTTATGAATGAATTGACTCCTAAATCGTAAGTTCTAAAAATATCTTCTTCAGCCTGCGATGTCGTTAGAACAATGACGGGAATATGTCGGAGCTGAAGGTTCGTTTTAATTTCACGAAGGGCTTCGCGCCCGTCCATGCGGGGCATATTCAGATCCAGCAGAATCAGGCCAGGTAATGGATTCTCAATCTGGTCTTCAAATTTTCCGCGGTGATGAAGGTAATCCATGAGCTCTTCCCCATCTTTGACCGAATGGATATTGTTTAACAGCCTGCTCTCTTTTAGCGCATCTCGTATCATATCGCGATCATCGTCATCGTCATCGGCAATAAGAATAGGTACTGATCTTTTCAATCTATTCATAATGATGCTCAGCTTTCTGTTTCATAGGAAGAGTTGTGATAAACGTTGCTCCTTCACCAGGAAGAGATTTCGCAATGATCTCTCCACCGTGTCTCTCAACAATCTTTCTACAGATAGCTAGACCGATGCCTGTGCCTTCATATTCTTGACGCCCATGGAGTCGCTGAAAAATAGTAAAAATGCGATCTCTATATTTCTCATCAAATCCGATTCCGTTGTCTGCAACCGTGATCTCACAAATTTCCGATCCATTCTCTCTAGATTTTGTTTTTCTGGACCAGATCTTCACAACGGGTGTCACGCCCAGCTTATGAAATTTCAATGCATTATTAATAAGATTTAAAAATAATTGAGTCATTTGCAATGGATCAGCATCAATCGTCGGCAGATCACCACACTCAATTTTTCCTTGAGTTTTTTCAAGGCGAATTTCTAAATCAGAAGTAACTTGGGTCAGAATTTGATTAAGGTCTATCGGCGCAAACGGTTGAATTTTTGTCGATACGCGCGAATAATTTAAAAGATCGTTGATTAAAGTTTGCATACGATAGGACGAATTTTGAATTCGTTCAAGGTAATCAATTGTTTCAGAATCCAATGCAGAATTCGACTTCGACCTTAATCGATCCGCGAAGGACTGAATTTTTCGCAAGGGCTCTTGAAGGTCATGAGCTGCGACCGTCGCAAAATCTTGGAGTTCTTTATTGCTGAGCGCTAGCTTTCGCGCTTCGATTTTTAGTTTGTCGTCAGCGGAAATTCTTTCGGTGATATCGTAACGAACGGCCACGTAGCGTTCTGGTTTATTATTCGCATCGAGGAAGGGAACGATCGTCGTATTGACCCAATAAAAAGTTCCATCCTTGGCCCGATTTCTGATTTCGCCTTCCCATACTTTGCCATTCGAAATTGTTTTCCACATCGCGACAAAAAATTCCTTCGAATGAAAACCAGAATTAACAACTCGATGTGTATTTCCAATAAGCTCTTCACGCGCATATTGCGAAATTCCACAAAATTTATCATTTACGTAAGTAATGACACCCTGATTGTTGGTGATGGCAACGATCGCAGCCTCGTCGATTGCGGATTTTAAATTACCAAATTCTTCGCTTGAAAGACCTATATGCATACCTATGCTATACTTGAGTAAAATGAACGTGTCGATCAGATTGGGTTTCAATCGTGCAATACTCGCTAGAAGCCACACCGTGGCTCCCTGAAGGTTAAGATTAATTATCAATTGCCTTAGCTTGTGCAGCAGCGTTACCTATCAGCATTTTTTACTTCAGATTTAAATTTTTCTAAAAACTCTTTCCAATCTGAATTTCGTTCTTTACGAGCTAATATTTAACCCGAAAACAGCCGCAAGTTCCCGTACTTGGTTGGCATTCGATGTCAGCAACGTCCAACGACTATCGAGTTTCATTTTGCTATAAAACACCTTAATGCTGCTGGTGTATCACGATCAGGATCGATTGAAAAAGTCATGAATTTAACTTTAGTTTTTTCTTTTTTAGTTAGTTGTCTCTCGAAAGATTTCATGTGTGAAACCATCAACGGACATGCGACGGGACAACTTGTATAAGTTAAAGTTACGATAATTGGAGATCCATCTAACTGATTCAAATTTATTTTTTTTCCATCTTGATTTATCCATTGATGTTCGTCGCGCGCATTCACCGAACCGCCACCACAAAATAATCCGTCGGTGCGTTCGCCTTTTGATCTTGAATCTGAAGAAATCATGACCGAACTAAAATCC
>JAYUOK010000081.1:0-3066 GCA_043760925.1 Bdellovibrio sp.
GTTAAAAAATCGTGAAAATAGCAATTACCTTGTTTTCGTCCCCATTTGCCACGCTTCAAAAGGCTAAGGCGAACATTTTGGCGCTAAGCTTCAGTTGGATTCCATTTGTAGACATCGATTCTTGGTCTAGGTACAAATAACCGATGAGCCCAAAGTCTCTCGCAATCCAGACAGATTATATTTTTGGCCGTTTTTTCGGAGAGGTACTCGATCGCGGCAGTTACATGGTTGTAAAGACCCCTTCGAGCCCAAACTATTTCTGGGGCAATTATCTTGTCATGCCTGAGCCCCTGGCTCCTGGCGCGCTTAACGAATGGATCGCCATATACGGCTCGAAGTTCGACTATAAAAAACAGGGTTTCATAACTTTTGCGGTCGATGCCCCTGATGGAGAAATGGGAGCAGCCCAGGAGTTCCGTGACTTTGGATTTCGCTGCGACACGAGTAAAGTATTGACCACTTCTTCAGTGAATCCTCCGCCAAAGTTTAAGAGCGGTTTGGAAGTGCGCGAAATCAAGACTGACTCCGAATGGGAACAGCTTGTGGAAGTTCATTTTTCTGACGAGTGGTATTTAAAGGCTGGTTCACAGAGGCCCTTCTTAAAAGAAATGTTTAGCGATCTCCGAAGGATGACCAACGCAGGGTTGGGGAAGAGATTTGGCGCATTCTTAGATGGACAGATCGTCGCAGACCTTGGAATCTACACGTCGAATGGCATTGGGCGTTTCAATGAAGTGGCCACGCATCGTGAATTTAGGCGACAGGGCTTCTGCGGCACTTTGGTATACCGGGCCGCGATCGCCGCTTTTGAGTCAATGAATGTTCAAACTTTGGTGATGGAGGCCGATGAAGACGACCATGCAGCCGCCATTTACGAGTCAGTGGGATTCAAGCCGAACCAACGCAAGGTAGGTTTCGAGTGGTTCGACAAGTCAATTCACGGATAGAAGAAAAATCGGCCAAATTGTATAAAATTGAGCTTAAACGAAACCCACGACCTGCCGTAATTGATTCCCTTGATGACCACCAAAGTAATTTGCGCGATGAAAGCTAAAGTATGAATTCAATTCTAATCTACATTGACGTTTCACATAATTAAGGTCGCCACAAATTACTAAATGAAATCATTTGAACTAAAGGTAAGTCGACCTAACGTCATTCCAAGGTAACAAACGCAGACGACGCCGAAGTATTCCATCCCGTCGAAATACTTCGGACGGTAAATCTGCCTTTCAGCTCATAAATAGACATCGCTGCTGGTTTGTTCTGCATCAAACTCTCTACCAGCTCGTTAATTTTAAGTTGCGGTAAATCATCAGTTTCGATGAGAGACATAATAAGGCCCACCCCAACTACGCAACGGTAAGAAGACGGAAAAATTGGGTATTTAGACGACACGAGCTTGCAGATAAATGTGCCCGTCGCAGAGTAATGCGGTCCAGTTCGAGTTTTGAGCTGCATAGAAGCATATAGTAGGGCTTCCGAAGGCGCCTCGAATACGGAGCGTGCAATTTCTGAAGGTGGTCGACATGAAGGCGAATCATCTACTTTGCACGCCGCAAGGCTGTAACTTGGTGCAAGAGTTAGTAACGATAAAATAAGGCTAAAAAACAGTTTCGTGATGTTCATAATCATTTTTCCAATCTATTGGTTTATTTTTCTGGGCGTTGACAAAGATATCTTTACCTATGAATATGATGAATAAAAAGATCTATTTTCGATTGGATTGTTGCGATTATGGAAATGTTCGAACTTAAGTACTTTGGAGCAGTTGCAGAAACGGAAAATATACATGCGGCGTCCGCTAAGTTAAATATTTCTCCGTCCGCAGTAAGTAAAGCTATCTCGAGACTCGAGGACGAGCTTAAAGTTGCTTTATTTGAGAAAAGCGGGCGAAACATAAAGTTAACTGAGCAAGGAAGAAAGCTTTTTCAGCAAAGTAAAAAATTCACAGAACTCGAAAATGAAACTAAATTGCTGGTTTCAGATAACAATTCCCCGGTAGAGATTCGCATCGCTGGTCCAGAAGTTTTTCTTGCTTACTATGGACTACAATTAACACGAGAAATTAAAAAGAAGTACGCACAAGCAAGCTTTGTCTTTTTGGAAATGTCTGAACAAGAGGCTGAAGTAGCAGTTCAAGATCGAAGAGTTCATTTTGCATTTCTAACGTACGCTAGGAAAAGTAATTCAAAACTAAACTACAGGACAATTGAGAGCGTTTTTTTTGCAACCTATGTAGGTAAAAAGCATGCGCTCGCAAATAAAAAACGGCCCATTCCCGTTGATGAACTTCTGACCTACGATTTTTTAGTACCTGGTGAAGATATCTTTGGAGGATTGAAATCGAAGGCTAGTACGGACGGCTGGCGAGATGATAAATTCGAACGAAAAATAAAATATAAGAATTTAGGTTTGAAGACGCTGGAACTACTTCTGGACGATGGGCATGCTATAGCCTATTTGCCCCCTTACTTTGCTGACTCACTCGATTTTAAAAAACTGACCATCATTGGCTGTCCATATGTTTGCGAACAGACCGTAACGCTTGTTTCTGGAAATGCGTGGTCTAATCAAGAATTCTTCGAACGCATCAAAAAGGTGCGCGATGTAATTGTTTGAGGTCTCAGAATCCCCAAAGGTCGCATCCCTGATCTCCAAGATAAGGAAAAAACAGCTTGTTTTCGTTCTGAGTGCAATGCTGGAATTCTGATGCCACAGAACTCGTATGATAAAGTCAAAAAAAGAGCCAAAGTCTACTTCAGCGTTCTCGAAACCCCTTCTTACAAATGCAAACGGCGCTCATTTGGTAAGCGCCGTTGATTAATTTATTTTTATACTTTTAATCTGAACAAAAAGCTCATTCAAGTTTACAAAGCCATTCAGAACTCAGTGGCTTACTGGCATGCCAATTTGGGGGAATATCGTACTAATTATTTTTTTCAGTTAGGATTAGATATCTCACAAAGAACAATCGTTTCATCTATGATTTTCCCATGAAAAACTCTCTGAAGTAATCCATTGAAATTTTCATTTGATAAATCCTTTGGAATGATAAGACTGTAG
>JAYUOK010000082.1:0-3055 GCA_043760925.1 Bdellovibrio sp.
ACCAGTTATACAAACGTACTGAGCTCCATACTCTTTCACGACCCGTAAAATTTTTTCAATCTCCCAGAACTCGCCTTCGTTGTAAGAATACTTCGTATCACAATAGGAACAACGTAGGTTGCACGCCGTTGTTCGAATAAACACCGTTGGGTTTCCAGCGTAAGAGCTTTCACCTTGAATGGAATAAAAAATCTCATTGATTTTGATCATGAAGAATCCGTTTTGTGCCCTTGGCTTGGACCAATGTCAAGACTGGCCCTTGTTTTAGGTCTTAAATATTTAATCTAGACGTGACTGGACCCTGGTGTTTTTGCACGTCGGCATAAGCCCTATTACATTGAATTCATGAGTCCTTTTTTTAAGAAATTCAAACATGATGTAAAAGCTATTGGTTTTGTGGGTGCGGGTTTGTTTTTAGCTTTGGCTTTGGCAAGCTACAATCCGCGTGATCCGTCGTTTAACTCACTAGGGCACGGCCTTAACACTTTAAACTACTGTGGCCTTATCGGAAGTTTTATTGCTGATCTTGTTTTTCAGGTCTTAGGTTTACCGGCGTGGCTAATGGTGGCGGGCTTATTACAAGCCGCGCACCTGAGTTTAAAAGGCGAAGCCGTTGAATTAAAAAATATTCGTTTGATTTGGATGATCCTGTTAATAGCTTCGATTTCAGCCTTAGTAAGCATCTACTGGAATGAAACCAAAATTTTTGACAATCAGATTTACCCCGGCGGTTTGTTGGGGCTAGGACTTGCTACGGGACTTATTAAAATACTAAATTCCGTGGGCGCGCAAATTGTATTATTAACCACAGCATCGGTGCTATTGGTTTTCTGCTTCGAAATCAGTTTGCAAGAAGTGTTGGTAAGACCTGCTTTGGCTTTGGCAGATCAAATTAAATTAATGCTTCGATCAGACTTTTTTCAAAATTGGAAATGGCCGAAAGTTGAAGAGCTTAAAAACAAACTAAAGAAACCAAAAGATCTTTTAGCTAACAATTCAGAAAAATTGAAGCAATCGGAAAGACCTGCCCTGCTAATACCCTCGCAGTTAAAATTAAAAACAAACGAAGAGATTTTGAGCTCTGAAAAAAATGAAGAATTAACCTTCGATGAGGATTCTGGTTCAGATACAGATGAAAAAGTGTCTGTCTCTGCGTACGAACCACAAGCGCGCAGAAAAGTAGTTATGGCCACCAGAACGCCGCGCAAGGTGGCCAACTGGAGTATGCCAAAGTTGTCATTACTCGAAGACCCACCGTTGACTCGAGTTAAAATAGATGAAAAAGAAATTCGTAGAAAAGCAGATATTACCTTAGAAAAACTAAAACAGTTCGACGTTAACGGACAAATAGTTGCAGCCAAACCAGGCCCCGCTGTCACAATGTTTGAATTCAAACCGAATGTAGATGTGCGAGTAAATAAAGTAACCGAATTGGCAGATGATTTAGCTTTAGCACTGTCTGCAGAATCTCTTCGAATAATTGCACCTATACCCGGCCGCGATGTCATCGGGATAGAAACATCGAATTCAATTCGGGAAACAGTTTATCTAAAAGATTTGCTGGCAGACGAGATGTTTTGGGCGGAAGAAGTCAAACTGCCAATAGCCCTCGGGAAACAGTCTAATGGTGAACCGCGCATTGTCGATTTGCGTAAGATGCCTCATTTGCTTATAGCGGGCACGACGGGTTCTGGAAAATCTGTTTTTACTGTTGCAACAATCACCGGTTTTTTATTTCGTCACTCACCGAAAACTTTACGGCTTATTTTAGTAGACCCTAAGCAAGTGGATTTGGCAGCTTTCGAAAGTATACCGCATTTAATTATGCCGCCGATTCGTGATCCGAAAAAAGCAGTCTTTGCATTACGCTGGGCCGTCCGCGAAATGGAAAAGCGTTATAAGTCCATGAGCAAGTTCGGCGCCAGAAATATCGAACAGTTTAACGAAGCTGTTGAAAAGCTAACGGCTGAACAATTGGCCGAGCATGAAAAAATAAATGCTGAATTTGAAACTCAAGGCGTGATGAAGTTAGAACAGTATTATCATTCTTTCCAGCCCTACATCGTTATTGCCGTCGAAGAATTCGGTGATCTCATGGCCGTCGATAAACAAAACGTCGAACTAAGCGTTGTGCGCTTGGCACAAATGGCGCGGGCGTGCGGAATTCATTTGATGTTAGCTATGCAGTCACCGCGGAAAGAAGTTGTAACCGGTTTGATTAAGACAAATATACCAGGTCGCATCAGTTTTAAGGTGGCTTCAAAAATGGATTCGAGAATTATTCTAGATGAACAAGGTGCCGAGCGCTTACTAGCACAGGGTGATATGTTGGTTATTTCTGCCGGAACTTCAAAAGCGATTCGTCATCACGGACCTTACTTAAAAGAATCGGAAATCAATGCCGTTGCGAAATTCTGGAGTGACCAGGCAGAACCAGAGTACGATCCAATTGCCATGCGTGCACTTGAAGGAACAAGTGCAGCTGGCGCAAGCGCCGGTGGCGGCGATTTGAACGGTGACTCAGGATTTACTGAAGACGAATACGATGAACGCTACGACGAAATTTTGGCATGGGCATCTGAACAAAAAGCGATCTCGGCGTCGTTGATTCAACGACGATTTAAATTGGGTTATCCACGAGCGGCGCGTTTAATTGAATTATTTGAAAAAGAAGGCGTTGTCGGACCTGCAAACGGAAGTAAGCCGCGGACTGTGCTTGTCAGTAGTCACGCTGGCTAATATGGTGAACTCCTTCGTAAAACTAGACGAAAGATCCTTTTAGCGAGTTTCATTAAACGTGGACTCGCTTTTTGCATTTTATATGCCTTAATCTAAAGAAACCTTAACTTAAGAAAACGAATGTCATATAACCAACTGTGTTAAGTGGAATTTTTTTGCGGTTGATGAGTCCCCATGGTGTGATTTGAGAACTTAAAACAAAAACCAAGGGAGGCTTTATGTTTAAATCATTAGTAATCGCAGCATCTTTATTTATCGCTGCATCTGCAAACGCGAACACAACTGTTGCTGACAGTATTTTTGCTGGTCAGCAAAT
>JAYUOK010000083.1:0-3055 GCA_043760925.1 Bdellovibrio sp.
CAAGCGAGTTCAGCGGTAGATTAATTTTGCAGCAAGCTCTTCTCCGATCAGCTCTTCTAGAGTGATCTCTTTGTTCATAAGGCTCAGTTGCTTTTCGATTGAGGGCTGAGACAAACCAATTGCGTCAAAACTAATAGACATCGAAGAGGTTTTTGCGGGGTAGCTCATCTCAAGCCAGACCTCGGTGCGAGTATCGAGCATAAACCGATGATTCCCATCAGACAAATAAAATGTGCCGTTCGTGGCAAGAAAGGCGGGGTATTCTGAAAGCTGGCGGTGACCGTTAGCGATTTTTGCTCGCAGGACTTCACTGTAAATCGGATTCCATGCGGCACGGCCGATCATTTGGCGCGGGGTCAGGATCCGAATTGATTTGTTGGCTTTGTTGATCTGCGCTTTCAGCCAAGTGCCATTGATATTTACTAAATACTGCGAATTATCCATTTTGGTGGGCACCTCGTGTACCCCGTAAACATTTTGCCAGAAGGTTCCGGCATTTTTGTACTGCACGCCCTGCTCAAACTTTTTTTTAAGATCCTGAATTCTGAATTCTCCCGCATTCAGGCGCTGATTGTACTTCACCTCAAGTTGCGATATCCAATCCGTAAAATTTAATTTTGCGGTGTCGCCATTCAGGTGTTCGCCCCAATTGCTGAACAGAAGTTCCAAAAATGTGGCGCTTGCCGAGCTGTCAAGTTGATGCTCTGAAAGCAGTTCGGTGATAACATTTCTGTATTTTTTGAATTCCTGCGGAGTGTTTTCAAACAGATAAATCAAGGCAAGTTTTTTTGGATGAGGGATCAGGCCCCAGATGTAAATGAACAGCGGGTCATGGGTTCCACGGCCCATGCCATAAGGTTTAATGTTCAGGTCAGAAGCCAGAAATTCTTTAAGCTCCAGCGCCTGCTCGTCTGACAGAGTCAGTTGGGCTTTCCGTGTGAAGAGGCCTTTTAATTTTTCAGTGAAGCCCGGTTTGGGATTAAACAGAATTTCGCATTTTATTTTTGCATCTGCGCAAGGGTGAACAAGCAGCACAAACAGCGCGATTAATTTCAGGTTTTTAAGTGTATCAAAATGAGACATTCGGTGCCTTGCTCCTCTGATAGGGAAGAGCAAGTTGAGTGCCGACCGGGCCCGGCTATAGCGGGTTTTCCCGGCGAGTTTACCGGGGGCAGCCAAAAATAGTCAGACACTAAACGACGGTCGGAGCAGGCTCGTGCCGCTTGAGCTTGGCGGCCTGTCTGACTACCAGAAAAAGAACAAACGCGATGATTAAAAAATCAATGGTGTTTTGCAGGAAACTTCCGTAAGCCAACACGCCGGTACCGGCTTTTTTTGCTTCTTCAACCGAGGCATACTTTTGGCCGTTTAGAGCGATAAACTGGCCGGCAACGTTAACGCCGTTCATTAATAAACCGATAATCGGCATCAGCATATCGTTAACCATGGAATTGACGATTTTTCCGAAAGCGCCACCGATAATAACGCCGACCGCAAGGTCGAGTACATTGCCTTGTGCAATAAATTTTTTAAAATCGTTTACCATAAAAACTCCTCATTTAATGTTTTCTCGATTATCCGGTACTAATCCTTGAAATATCAATTGTATTCGGCAAAAATCAATTTATGAAAAATTTATTGCTTTTGATTTCCGGACTGTTATTTGCGAATATTTTGTATGCAGAACTATTGTATCAAAAGACCGATAAACCCATTTCGGATCTTTTACGTGCCGATTCTTTTTCATCGGCCAGTCTTAATTATCAGAATACTGCGCTGATAAAAAAATTCAGGCAATACACTCCAAGCATTGCGTTTATTTCAAAACCGCAGCTTAAGCTTGCCGGGCTCAGAATTAACCCTAAGAATTACACGACCATCTCAAGTTCT
The DNA here is from genome assembly GCA_043760925.1 of Bdellovibrio sp. Classification (GTDB taxonomy): domain Bacteria; phylum Bdellovibrionota; class Bdellovibrionia; order Bdellovibrionales; family Bdellovibrionaceae; genus Pseudobdellovibrio. The sequence goes on from JAYUOK010000083.1 coordinate 1,891, forward strand.
TACACGAATCGGCTGGTCTACTTTGATATGCAGAAAAAAAACGATCGGGAAATCGAGTTTCCTAAAGGCACGATTCTTTCGCAGTCTGGATGGTCTGAAGACGGCAAGCACTTTCTGGTTTCGGTAGAATCTCCCGGCTGTTCGGAGCTCTGGGTGGTCGATATCCCGTCATTGAAGAGGAAACGCATTCCTGGCGTTTGTATGAATCAGATTACCGGCAATAGTTTCTTCTGGTTGAATGATCAGGAAATCCTGATCTCAAAGCGACTGAAGTCGCAACAATCTGAAATCAAAATCGAAAAGCTGCCGCCCACCGGGCCGGTGATCCAGGTTTCAAAGGGCGTCGTTGCCCAAAACCGCACTTATCAGGACTTGTTGAAGAATCAGCAGGACGAAGAGATGCTTTCAAAAATCATTCAGGCCCAGCTCGTTGTTCATAATATAAAATCCGGCTCGACCCGCGATTTCGGGAAGCCCGCGGCTTATTATGATATTTCTCTCTCGCCGGATCGCACGCGATTTTTGATTTCGAAAATTGCAAAACCGTTTTCTTATGTCGTACCACTGTCTTATTTTACCAAAAACTTTGAAGTCTGGGACGTCAAAGGGGGCGGAACCATTCAGTTGTACAAAAGTGGTCCCCACGAGAACGTGCCTATTAATGGCGTAATTAAGGGGCCCCGCGGCTTGCACTGGCTGCCGGATGAGCCGGCCACACTGATTTATGTTGAAGCCCTCGATGACGGCGACTGGAAAAACAAAGTTGCCTTTCGAGACGAAATTTTTAAATTACATTTATTCGCTAAGGGGCAAACCCGGGCTGAAAGTATTTATAAAACTAAAAACCGATTTGAAGGATTAAAAGTGCTCGACCGCGACCTTGGTTACCTTGTCAGCGATTATGAACGTGATTCAACATTTATCAATACGAAGCTTATCAAGTTTGGTAATTCGAAGATTGTTTCTGAAAAAGAGATTTTTAATTATAATGAAAATGATGAATACGGAAATCCCGGTTCAGAATACACGGTTGATAATAAATATAAACGTCTGGTAGTTGCAGTTGAAAAAGACAACCAAAGTATTTTTTTGGTCGGGCAGGGCGCTACGCCCGAAGGCTACCGGCCATTTCTGAACCGTTTTAATCTTTCAACGCTCGAAAAGA
>JAYUOK010000084.1:0-3037 GCA_043760925.1 Bdellovibrio sp.
CATCATAACGAAAGATAACCGAGTGCCTGCGATGAATCCATGTCCCTTGATTAACGCCTCTGCAGTAGACATCTATACTTGTTTTATCAATGGTTTAAAGACTGAATCTAATTTGGGTCGTGATGATGCCAACGATGGTGAATTAACCGGTGATGCTTCAGTAAGGTAAGTATTTTCACTTCTCCGTAAATCGTTTTAATAAAGTTTTCTTCACTATTTTACTTGGGTATGGGTCATGATCGGTTTTTGCAAAAAAATCGTGGATGACTCAGACAAAACTTTCTCCAGAAAATCTTTTTGCAGCTAATATCAAATTTGACTCGGCCCATGGCGGAGACTTACGAAAAAAAAGTTCAGGTCGTACTGAACGACCGCTTTCCTACAGAAGGTCTCACCACATTGTTTTTAAGATCGTGAAAAATAATTTACGCTACCGAAGTTTTCGTCATCCCAAAAATTTTAGTATGGTTCAGGCATTACTGAAAAAATATTCGGCACATTTTCGGGTTCGCATTGAGCAGATTAGTTACCAGCATGACCATATCCATATAATGGCTAAATCCAGTCGGCGATCTAATTTTCATAATTTTTTTCGAGTCTTCTCAGGTCAAATTGCTCAGAACCTGAAAGTGACCGATACCCCAGGTGGGAAAGAAAATTCAGGGGGGAAGAAAATCGTTCTTTGGAGAACTAGGCCGTTTACGCGGATTGTAAAAGGCTTTCGGCATTTTAATACGCTTCGCAATTATATTCAGTTGAATGAACAGGAAGTAACCGGGGTTATTCCCTACCGGAAAAGCCGGTTGCGCGGGCTAACGCTTCATGATTGGTCTGTGCTTTGGCTAAAAAATAGATCGGCTACAAACAGCCGTGACCGATACCCCTGGTTGGGCGGGTTGGTTGGTAAATAAACGGGGCCTAGGGCTAGATTTTTTGTAAAGCATTTAGGTTTTCTCATTATGATCCGATCAGTTGTACAAGAACGAGACAGTACCCAGCGCAGGGAAGCTTAGGAATAGCTTCCATTGGTAAAAAGGATTTTACCAATTAAGAAAGCGCCTTCAAGGAGGAAGTATGGGAATGCGAATTAGTACAAACGTGAGTGCATTAAATGCTCAACGTACTTTAGGTGCAACAAAAGCATCCTTAGATAAATCCATGTCGCGTTTGTCTTCTGGCAGTCGTATCAACAAATCGGCAGACGATGCTGCTGGCTTAGCCCTTTCTGAAAATTTCAAAGCACAAATGCGCGGTTTAAAACAGGCATCTAGAAATGCTCAGGACGGAATTTCGATGATCCAAACCGCCGAAGGCAGTCTTGGTGAAATCGGAAATATCTTAATACGCCTTCGCGAATTAAATGTTCAGGCGGCTTCCGATACCATCGGTGACCGAGAACGCGGCTTAATAGATATTGAGTACGGTCAAATGTTGGAAGAAATTGACCGCATCGCAAGTTCGACTGAATTTAACGGAACGCCTTTGCTGTCGGGAATCGGCGAAGTTCTAGAATTTCAGATTGGTACCAAAAATTCTCCGGATTTAGATCGCCTTTCATTCGATACGGCGGCAGCGGATGCCGGAACGCAAGCTTTGGGAATTGATCTGACTGGTGCCTTTGATAAATTAACTTCTCAAGAATCTTTAGGCGCTTTAGATAACGCCATCAATTATATCAGCGGCATGCGCGCCAATTTTGGTGCTTTGCAAAGTCGTATGACTTCAACAGTAGATAATATAAATGTTAATTTAGAAAATATTGCTTCAGCCAATTCGCGAATTCGCGATACTGACATTGCTGAAGAAAGTTCTGAATTAGCAAGACAAAATATAATGCTGCAAGCTGGAACATCCATTCTGGCCCAAGCAAATCAGCAACCTGCGCTAGCTTTAACTCTTTTAGGAAAAGGGTAGATGAAGACGTAAGAACTCTTCTTTAAGTGCAAGCAACGACAAGCTGATGTGAAAAAAGTGCTTCCTGCGATTGAAGAACCGCTACGAAAGTAGCGGTTCGACTTTAAACAAACTTTATTCGTGCTGTGATTTTTTTTTAAAATTTCAGAACAGATAAAGATTAAATTTTTCATTTGAATTGTCATGATGATGAATCAAATGCGTTCGTTAACTGTCAGAAACGGATTTCTGACATGACCAAGGAAAGGACCATTCAAGGATGAATAATAGACACGGAGGATAATTATGGGAATGAGAATAGCAACCAATATTCCTGCACTGAATGTGCAACGGAATTTATATGGTTTAAATCTAGATATGGGAACAACGATGGCGCGTTTGTCATCGGGGTATAGAATTAACAAAGCTTCAGACGATGCCGCAGGTTTAGCGATTTCAGAAAACCTAAAAGCACAGATCAGAGGTTTCAAACAAGCCAATCGAAATGCGAACGATGGAATTTCTTTAGTGCAAGTCGCCGAGGGCGGTTTAAGCGAAGTAACATCGATGCTGATTAGACTGCGGGAATTGGCAGTGCAATCGTCATCTGACACCATTGGTGATCGCGAACGAGCCTTTGTGGACATAGAGTATCAACAATTAAAAGAAGAGATCGACCGGGTTGCGCAAACGACGCAATTCAATGGGACGCCGCTGCTGAATGGTCAGGGTGGTTTACTGGATATTCAAATTGGCGTAAATAATGTCGAGTTTGAAGACCGAATATCATTCGATGCACAAGCAAGTAATGCCAGCGTTGCAGCGATGCAATTAGTAGAACAATCGGTTGCGGGCAAAGAACAAGCCAGAAACAGTCTTGTTGTTGTTGATGATGCTATCAATTACGTGAACGGAATTCGCGCGAATCTAGGAGCCGTGCAAAATCGATTGCAAACTGTATCACAAACATTACAGACAACGGACGAAAACTTTTCGGCAGCCAATTCACGCATTCGTGACACTGACATTGCGGAAGAATCAAGTCGACTGGCTAGAAATAATGTCTTATTGCAGGCGGCGACTTCTGTATTGAGTCAAGCCAACCAGCAGCAGCAGTTGGCGTTGAAATTATTGGGATAAGATT
>JAYUOK010000085.1:0-3011 GCA_043760925.1 Bdellovibrio sp.
GTTATTGAAAGTGCTCCTGCAGAAGTTGTCGTTGAGTCAGCTCCGCAAATTGAGCCTTCAAATCAAGCTTCATTGAATGAAAATTCTGGCTCTAATTATAACTCCACGACTGATTACACAGCTCCGGTTGCGAAAGCTGGAAATGACTCTTTGAAAAAAATGGCCTTAACAACTCCGTATCAAGCTTCAAACGGCTGGGTGAATACGGTTTACATGGCTCGTCCCGGAGAAACATTAGCAGATATCAGTCAAAAAATATTTGCTTCAGATAAAGTCAAAGATCTTAAAAAAATCGCAGAAAACAGTTACTTGAAATGGCGTTCGGTCAAACCAGGTGACAAGTTATATTATGTGTCTCCGAACCGCCCCGATGATTCAGCAAAAACTTTATTTTATTACGAAGATATGGGAATGGTTCCAGAAACATACGTAGCAAAAAAAGGTGATAATTTAAAAAAAGTAGCCAAAGATATCTTGGGCTACAAAGATGCGTACATGGAAATATGGGCAGCTAATCCAGTGGACTCAAAGGGTAAACTGACAGAGGGCGAAACTTTAAAATACTGGCGCTCTGCTTCTGGTGTGACGAATTCAACTGTTGCAAGTAATTCGAAATCAGCACAATTGATTGATAGTCCTCCGGCGGAACAATTTGCGCCGCCACCTGCTGCAGAAATGCCACCAGCACCGGGAGCTGCAGCAACAACAGATATGCCGCCACCGCCAGATTCAACAGCGTCTTTACCTCCGCCGCCATCTATGGATCAACAACCAATGCCTGCGATGGATGCTCCAACAGAAGCTCCACCGATGGATGCATCAGCTTCGTTACCTCCACCACCACCACCACCGCCCGCTGAAATGGCTCCTCCCGCACCAATGGATGCAACGGCTTCGACGAAGCCCGCTGCTTCTGAAGACCAAGAACTTTCTAATGTTGGTGGTTTAGATAACGATACGATGATGTCATTAGGAGCTGTGGGTGTATTAACTGCCGCATTGGCGTTTGCTTTAATACGACGTAAAAAGAAAAAAGCCGCAGAGATGGCAGCAGCCATGAATGAAACACACGTTGGAACATAAACTTTCAGGTTTGAATTCTTAACCAAAAAAAAAGGAAGCTAAACGCTTCCCTTTTTTATTCAAATTGGTTTGGTTGGACTACGAAACTTTTTTAAGTATTCCGTCTAGAATTCCACGATGTCCAATGCGCTTTGATTCTACATAATAAATTAAATCATCGACGATCTGTACGTCGCGGTTGTTCAGCGGCAAAAACTTGATGCCCGCGCCATATGAATTTTTCCAGATGATTTGCGCGCCAATTTTTCTTTCACGTGAACCAACTATAAAAGTTAAGTTCACTTTTTCTTCGACTCGCAGATCATGACTTTCGACTTCTAGAAATGCACCAGATAAACTGATGTTTTTTAAAATTCCGGTGACGTCTTGACGAGCATAGTTGCGACGAAACGAAACATCCAAATTTAGTGGCGTTCTGGGCGCCGGAGCTTTCATTGTATCCATATTGGTATCCTCCAATTATCTTTCTTTGGTGTTTTGCAACTTATCGGCTAAGTATCTAAAAAAGTTAATGAATTCTTATTTTGAGACGTTTTTTGTGAATTGTTGACTTTAGTCCAATGTTTAAGAGATATTATTCATGTCGCTACCGACATATCAAATCAAACAAAATTCTCAAGGATTTTAGTAACCACAACTATTTAACTTAAATTTCAAACTCAAATTAAGATTTATAGTCCACAAGGAGCCCATCTTGGCAAAAAAAGAAGTAATCGTCGAGGCCACCAAAAAGAAATCTCGTAAACCCCTGGCCTCTGAAGCAGCAAGTGCAACTGAAAAAACGGCCTCCGAAAAAAGCCAAACAGCTGCCGAGCCTTCGGAGCCCGTAGCAAAAGCACCAGTTCAGGAAAGCGCAGCACCTGTGACGATTCAACAGACGGCGGCGCCAGCACAAAATCCACAACAACCCATGCAGCAATCGCCCGCACCCCAACAAGAGCAACCACAGCAACCACGCCGAGAATTTCGCAAGTATGGTGGCAGCAGTGGTGGTGGCGGTGGCGAAAGACAAAGTCACGGCGGCAGTAATAGCGGCGGCGGACATCGTCACCAAGGTGGCGGCCAAGGCGGGGGACACCGTTACCAAAATAATAACAACAATAATTCGAACAATCAGCCACGCCGAGATTTTCGTGAAAGATTTGATAGAAACCGTGATGATAACGAGCAACAACCACAAAACAGCACTCAGCATTCACAAAATACAGAGCCAGAAATCGATTTAGCAGAAATTAATTTAACAGACGAAGAAAAAAGCTGGTTAAATTCTAAAGATTTAAAATCAAAAAACATTCAAGTCTTAACTGATTTAGCAACGAAGTTAAAAATTGAAAATGCGGCAGGTATGCGCCGCCAAGACATGGTTTTTGAAATATTGAAACGTGCAGCCAAATTAGGTGATATTTTTGGCGCGGGTGTTTTAGAAATCTTACCAGATGGCTATGGCTTTTTGCGTTCACCCGATTATAATTATTTGCCAGGACCAGATGATATTTACGTTTCTCCGTCACAAATGCGTAAATTTGGTTTACGAACAGGTGACTTCGTAACGGGTACAGTACGACCACCCAAAGAGGGGGAACGCTACTTTGCTTTGATCAAAGTCGATTCTTTGAATTATCAGTCGCCAGAATCCAGCAAAGATAAAATTTTATTTGACAATTTAACTCCACTTTATCCGAACAAAATGTTGCGCCTAGAACACAATCCAGCCGAAATGACGACTCGAATTGTCGATCTGATGTCACCACTTGGTAAAGGACAGCGCGCCCTTATAGTTGCTCCGCCGCGAACTGGAAAAACTGTTTTAATGCAAAACATTGCCAATGCAATTTCTACTAATCACCCTGAAGTAAAACTGATCGTTTTACTGATTGACGAGCGTCCTGAAGAAGTTACGGACATGCAAAGAACAGTTAAGGGCGAAG
>JAYUOK010000086.1:0-3002 GCA_043760925.1 Bdellovibrio sp.
CTTTTAGTAATTGCCGCCGACCACAAAACCGAGATGCCATAGTTTTCTTCAAACTCTCGAACCTCAGCTTTTCCTTGGTTGAGCACTTCGACACAGTCAATAGTCGGCTGTGTGTTTGGCATAGTTAGCACAGCCGAGTAGCCACCCTTTAAGGCAGCGAGCAAACCCGTTGCGGCCGTTTCTTTTTGCTGCTGGCCAGGAACTCGCAAATGAGTTTGCACATCAACACCCGAAGGAAGAAGTGCCTTACCGCCAAGGTCGAGGACCGTGCCAACGTTCGCTATTTCAGACTTCATTTGTAAAATACGTCCGTCCTTGATCAGAAGATCCATCTTTTTTGGCTCGTGATCAGACGACCACACGCTGGCGTTTTTCAAAACATAGAGGCAACAGTTTTTTTTCTTCATCAAACTCTTTCAAATTTTTCGGGCCGAAAAATAGATATATCGGATGAGTAAGTAATCAGAGAATAATTTTCGAAAAACTTCTCTGCTAGTGCTTTCATAATTTTTAAGGCCAGTTGTGGCTCTACGACGATTTCGATTTTTGATTTTAAATCAGGAATTTCGCCACTGCTTTTTTCTCCGTTGCCTTCACCCCTGACTTCTGTGACGGTGAAGCCTGTGGCCCCGAGGTCTTGACTGATGGTCAAAATACTTGAGCTTAAAACGGGCTCGCAAATAATGGTGACAAGTTTAAAATTGATGAGTTTCATATTCTCCCCCTTACCGAGCAAGCCATTCGGCGAATTTAAAAAACAATGGAATTCCTGCGACTAAATTAAATGGAAAAGTGACGGCTAAACTCGCAGTTAGATAATAAGTGGGATTAGCCTCGGGCAAGGTCATGCGAACCGCAGGTGGTGCTGCGATGTAAGATGCACTGGCCGCCATCGCACCAAGAACCGTAGCGCCCCCCACAGAAAGTCCGGACCAGTGCCCAAGAAAAACACCCAATGCACCATGAAGTATGGGTAACAATATCCCGAGCGAAATAAGGGGTAAACCTACCTTTTTAAGATCGGAAAGTCTCGCTCCTGCGACAATCCCCATCTCCAAAAGAAACAATACGAGCGCGCCCTTGAAACCTGTTTCAAAAAAAGGTTTTATCGGCTCGTAAGCTTTTGCTCCCATGAGAAGACCTATGACCAACCCTCCAACCAGCAAAATCATAGAGCGACCAGTTAGAATTTCATGAAAGATGGCAGACTTGGTTTTTTTATCTCCACTTAATACTAATGAAGAATTTTTCGCTCGTTTCAGCGCGCCTATGGCAAGTGCGATATGAATGCCTGGACTTTCTAGCAGAGTTAAGAGTGTCGGCATAAACCCCTCTGCCGTTTTCCCCATCTGTTCGATAAATTGATTTGCCGCAATGAATGTGACTGCAGAAACTGAGCCATAATGTGCGGCCAATGCAGCTGCATCGATCTGCCCAAATCGTCCCAGTTTTCGCATAATTAAGTAGGCCGAGATTGGAGTAACGCATCCCAAAACGAGAGTTGCAAAAGCCGGCCAAGCAATAACTTGAAAAGTGCTTTCAGACAGTTCAACTCCGCCTTTTAACCCAATCGCCAACAAAAGATAGATGGATAATGAAGAGTAGAGATCTTTTGGCAGGCTCAGTTCGCTCTTTAGCAATTTCGTTACAATTCCAAGCAGAAACGCTAGTACTATTGGAGATAATAAGTTTGTTCTTAAGATTTCAAATGTTGTCAAAGTTCAGTCCATTATTTTTAAAGGCTTTGGCCGTTTTTTATAACCTTACTATCGCCAAATTCGGCTATACTGTAAAACATATAAAATATTTGAAATTCATCTATTAAACAGATAAATTGGTAAGCATGGAATGGCTCAACTATCATCATCTCTACTATTTTTGGACCGTAGCTAAAGAACAAAGCTTCACTAAAGCTGCCTTAAAATTGCGGATTGCACAATCGGCCGTGAGCTTTCAAGTCGCGCAGCTTGAGGATTTCTTAGGAAAGAAGCTGATCCAGCGCTCAACCTCAAAAAAACTGACCCTCACCGAAGAAGGTCAAATTGTTTTCAATCAGGCCGAAGAAATTTTTCGGCAGGGCAAAGAACTTGTTGATGGTCTCAAAGAAGGCGGTATTCAATCCACACTAAGAGTTGGCGCAATTGGAAGTTTATCAAAGAATCTTCAAATTAGACTACTTAGACCAGTCATCGATCGAGCTGATTTTGAAATCACAGTCGATGTCGGAGATGCTCAAACTTTGTTGAGCCGACTTCAGACATTTAACTTAGACGCCATTCTTTGTGATGTGCCATTTCCACACTCCGAAGATGAGCCCCTAATTCAGCGCGAAATTGCGCGAGAGCCCATTTGTCTGATCGCCCGAAAACTTAAACAGAGTACTCCGCTTCAGGTACGACTTGCTAAATATGGAATATATCTTCCTGCGCGCAGCAATCCAGTTACTTCCGAAATAGAATCATTTCTAAAAAGTCAAAAAGAGCGAATCAAGATTAAGGGCTACATTGATGATATTGCTTTACTTCGCTTGTTAGCAATTGAAACCGATAGTATTGTAGCCATCCCGCGAATTGGAGCCGCCCGAGAACTGCAAAATAAGACAATTGTGGTGCAACATCAGTTCAGATCTTTGTATCAAAAGTTCTATCTCGTGCTTCGCCAAAATGGATCACGTTCAGAAAAAATACGTAGACTTTTGGATCAAGTTTAAATTTGTGATTGAATTAATTCCATTTTCCATCAATTAGTCTTCTTTAAAATCTATTTTCAAGTTAAAGTCCTGCGCAATTAGCTGTAAACAACTGCATACAGGAGAGTTCGCGGAGTGCACTGTAACCTTGTTGCCCTGCTTTTTAGCAAAAGGAACAATTACTTCTTCGCCAAATGACGACCCTAACGAAGCCACTCCGCTAAAATCAAACTCTACCTCTGATTCAATGCTAAATTCCTTCTGAAGCTCTGAATATATTTGAACCCCATAAGGGCGCCCCGTCAAAATCACG
>JAYUOK010000087.1:0-2983 GCA_043760925.1 Bdellovibrio sp.
AGTCAGTTTACTTAACAATCATTCCACGGACTCTAAATTACACAAAGCTTTAGGTAGCCAATTAAAGGAACGTATTTCGCTTGTTCTCTATATTACTGCTCTCATTATCTCTTTTTGGATACCAGAAGTAGCTTTTGCATTGTACGCGTTTGTTGCGATACTTTGGCTGTATCCCGATCCAAGAATTGAAAAAGTCTTGTCAAAGTAATTTACTAGAAAATTGGCGGAGCGGGTGGTACACCCAAATTTACACTCCACCCGCAAAGTATTGCTTTCAAAAGAAATTTATGAGACCGCTACTCTTTAATCGAGGTTCAAATGTCCAAGGAGTCTGACGAAATACTTCCGCCTGACTTCAAGTCTGAAAGCTTAGGACTGTCCGATGCGGCCGCACTTCTTTTTCGGTTTAAAAATGATATCCTCCAGGCATGGGAATCGGAATGCCGTGAAAAAGTACTTGCCGCGAAAATTCAAAGCCATCCTGCCTTTCTGAATGAAATTCCTAAATTTATAGATCAACTGATTTTAACCATACGCCCTGACTTCAAAACCGACTACGAAGCAAATTCCAAAGTTGCTTGTGATCATGGCGAAGAGCGTTCGGATTTAAAACCCTACACCCTCGACCAACTGATTTATGAGTATCAAATACTACGAACGACGTTAATAAAATTTCTAGAGTTAGACGCTCCACTTAGCACGGCGGCCAGTAAAGTCATACACGAATTCATGGATCGGGGAATTCGAAAGGCCGCTGCCAGGTATTCCGAGATTGAGCTTAAAAGTGAGAAAAATCAACGGCGAGAAATCGAGCATGATCGTACAGAACTTTTTGCGTTCTTCATGCAAGCTCCGCTTGCGATTTGCGTTCTTGAAGGCCCTGAACATATCTTCACTTTGTCCAATCAACACTACGATAAGCTTGTGGGAAGAAGTGTCGTTGGGAAAAAAGTACGCGATGCTTTTACCGAAGCCGAAGTCGGTCCCTTTTTTGAAATTCTTGATCGTGTCTTTCTGACGGGCGAACCCTATATCGGGAAAGAGACCTCCGTTCCACTTCTTGATTTAAACGGTGTAGTTCGCGAACGCTTTATCGAATTTGGTTACAATCCAATACGAAATTCTGAAAATAAAATCACGGCCATTTTGGCATTTCACATTGATGTCACAGAGCAGGCTCTTGCTCGGAAAAATTTGGAATATAGCGAAGCGCGCCTTTTGCGAAGCCAAGAACTGCTCGAACAATTGAAGCAATTCGCAGAAAACGAACGCGCGAAACTTGCAGCTGTGTTCGCGCAAACTCCAGGCGCGATAGCCGTGTTTGAAGGACCTGATCATATATTTACGATGGCGAATCCGGCCTACCTGTCGCAATTTTTTGGAGGGCGACAGGATCTTATCGGTAAATCGGTCCACGCAGCTGTTCCTGAAGCCGTCGAACAGGGTTTTAAAAAATTGCTGGATCATGTTTATCAAACCGGAGAAGCCTACATTGGCAATGAAATGCCAATTGATCTTCTTCAGCCAAATGGAAAAATTAAAAAGTTTCACCTTAATTTGGTTTATCAGCCCTTACGTGATCCTTTAGGAAAAATAACAGGAATTGTGGCAGTAATAACGGATGTAACTGATCAGATAAGCGCGCGGACAAAATTGCAAGAAGGGGACGCCCTTCTTTTAAAAAATCAAGAATTGCTTTCCAACGCAGTTCGAGTCGCCAAAGTTGGATTTTACGATTGGGATATCCAAAAAAATTCGATCATCTTCAGTGATCAGTTGCGAAATGACTGGGGAGTCGAATTTAATTGTTCTTTTGAAGAATTATTCGCCAGAGTTCACGTTGATGATCGGGAAAAAACCAGACAGCTAATTGAAAAATCTATGAATGATCGATCTGCCTATTTTGCAGAATACCGCGTGGTGCGGCCAGATGGTCGAACAATCTGGATTGAAGCTCAAGGAATTATAGATTACTCGGCTGAAGGCACTCCGATTCGTTTTCATGGGACTTCAATCGATATCACCGCTCGTAAGGCCATTCAATTTCAACTTGAATTTGAAACGCATAAGCTTGAGACCATTTTCAAAGAATCACCAGCTGCTATGTCCCTGTGGCGCGGCTCAGAGTTAATATTTGAAAAGGTAAATTTGAACTACCAATCCATCTTCGAGGGCCGTGAATTTCTAGGTAAGTCGTTTCTTGACGCCTTACCCGAACTAAAAGATCAGCCATTTATGGATATGTTAAAAAAGGTGTTTGAAACTGGCGAACCAGTTGTTGGACGTGAAGAGTTAGTTAAGATTATTCGAAAAAAAGATGGTCCACTAGAAGATAGATATTTCGATTTTACTTATGTCCGAGTTGATGATCCGAATGGAAAACCTTATGGCGTATACAATCATGCTGTTGACGTAACGGACCGAGTCTACGGCCGGATGCAACTTCAGGTTGCAAAAAGCGACGCCGAAAATGCGAACCTAACCAAGTCATCGTTTCTGGCTAACATGTCTCATGAAATACGAACACCCTTGGGTGCTATCTTAGGGTTCACTGATCTTCTCAAAGAGAGGGAATTGTCATACGAAGAGCGTAATCAATTTCTCGATACAATCACGCGAAATGGCAAAGCTTTGACAAAGATTATAGATGATATTCTTGATCTCGCAAAAGTTGAATCAGGCAGGCTCGATGTAGAAAATTTGGATTTTTCACTTTTCAATCTGATCGATGAAGTCATGGATGTCTTTCGCGAACGCACTCGTTCTAAAAATATATTCCTTCGCGCCCATATTAATAAAGGAACACCCGACAGAGTCTTTTCCGATCCGACCCGTATTCGACAGATTTTAATCAATGTGGTCGGGAATGCCGTGAAGTTCACAGAAACTGGTGGAGTCACGATTGAAGTTAGCGCCAATGAAAATATTGGCGAGAAAACTGTATTTAAAATTTCAGTGAAAGATACCGGTGTCGGCTTAAAAA
>JAYUOK010000088.1:0-6922 GCA_043760925.1 Bdellovibrio sp.
TCCGATGAGTATTTCTGCAAACGCACTAACGACCGGAAGTTTATTAAATTTAACAACTTCAAGCGCAAGTTTAGACTCAACAAGCGGTTTATTAAATGTTGCAAATACGAGTGCTTCGACTAGTGGAATGGTCGCGCGAATTCAATCAAATTCAACTGCGGGTTCTGGCTTAACTGTACTTGCTAATGGAAACGTTGGTATCGGAACAACTGCGCCGAATTCAAAACTTGAAGTCATAGGCACCATGACATCGCGAACAAACGTGATCACCACCGGAGGTGCCGTTAACCTTGCACTCAGTAACATTCATGTTCTTAGCAGCGTCGGTGCATCAACAATCACCGTAAGCAACATGACCAATGGGGCAACTTACACTCTTGTGGTTCGCGATGCAGTGGCAAGAACTTATACTTTTTCTGGATGTACTACAGCTAAATTTAGTCCAGCCAACGGGCCGACCACGCCGTCAACCGAGACTGTTTACGGTTTACTGACGGTTGAAGTCAGTGGTGTCTGGACATGTTATATCACATGGTCCGGAGGGTTTCAGTAATGTTAACCCGATGTTTACTGCTTATATTGAATATTTTTTTTGTGGGTCATTTTGCATTCGCTCATATGAGTCACATGTTTTTCAGTGATCTTTCTAAATCACGAGTTCAAGTTTCAATAGGCTATTATGACGGCTGCAATATTAATAATTCTGGCCAATTAACATGCTGGGGTTTTAATGGTGATGGCGGCGTTGGTGATGGCACAACAGTGACAAGGCTATCACCGGTCGCAAGCAATCCATCATTTGCCTACATTCAAGCTTCAGCGGGCTTAAGCTTTGTCTGCGCCATCACCGTCACAAAAGCCCTTCATTGCTGGGGGCAAAACACGAATGGTGGCCTAGGCGATGGCACTACAGTTAATAAATCATCAGCGGTGCTCATCGATGCTGGCACTTCGTATTCAATGGTTTCAGCAGGTCAAAACTGGGCGTGCGGAATTACCACAAGTGGTGCTTTGAAGTGTTGGGGGCAGGGAACTTCGGGTCAATTAGGTAACGGTGGATCCGCTGACTCATTAGTGCCAGTTCTTGTTGATAGTGGAACATCTTATAGAATTGTTCATGTGAGTGGCACAGGCACTCACACTTGCGCAATTACCACAGGTAACATTCTGAAATGTTGGGGAACAAACAGCAACGGCCAATTAGGCAACGGCAACACAACCGATTCTTTAGTTCCGATTGTTGGTGATCCAGGCACGGATTATCTTTCAGTCGCTACCGGAAATGCGCACACTTGCGGTGTTACAACTTCGGGCGTTCTTAAATGCTGGGGTAATAATTTTAACGGGCAAGCTGGCAATGGAAGCAGTTTTCAGAGTGTCGCACCGATAGCGGTGGTTGATTCAGGGGTCACTTACAAGTCTGCAACAGCGGGCGGAAATCATTCTTGCGGTTTGATGACGACCGGAGATATAAAATGCTGGGGTCAAAACAACAGTTCGCAACTTGGCGATGGCACAACAACGCAACGAACCTTGCCGACGTTAACTGCAACAACTGATAAGTTTCATCAGATCACGACCGGAATTTATTCAAATTGTGCGGTGAAAAACACGGGCGTTAGAACGTGCTGGGGGCAAAACTCGAATGGTGAACTCGGTGATGGCACCACCGTGAATCGAACAACGCCGTAAGTAATTTCCCAAAGTTATCCGCAGCGAAACCTTGGTCCAGCTATGGTGCGGAGATTAATCTCGCTATTCTCTACCCACCCCATAATGAAAAATATCGTAAACTCGAATGTGATCGTATCCGCATTTGGATCTTACTCACGACAGCCGGCAGCAACAACATTGGAATAGGACACGACGCAGGCAGGTATCAAGTTAGTGGAACCTCGCTATCAATGACAACAAATTCAATTTACATAGGCTATAATTCAAGGGGATTAAATAATTCTAACAATAACTCTATTGTCAGTGGCTACAATGCGAACGGTTTAGGTGCTAACACAGTTGTTCTAGGTAATGACAGCATTACTACTACAGCACTTAAAGGCAACGTCGGTATCGGAACGACTTCTCCAACTTCAAGATTAACGGTATCGGGCGATATCACAATGTCAGGCATTATGCGAAATATTAATAGTCAGACTGATAACGGAGACTTAACGATTGCGTTTACCCGCAACGTGATGAAGACCGATCAAAGCTGTGGGGCCACAACATTAAGTGGATTGGCCGATGGCGGAAAATACTCTTTGCTTTACAATGGAACTGCGGGCGGAACTTGTTCATTTACTCACGCTGGACTGACTGTGGTTTTACCGCAAGGGCATGGGGCCATTCCGGGCGCGCAACGTGCGCTTTATACTTTTATAGTTATTGGAACTGAAATCTTCGTTACATATGTAACTTACTAAAGTTGTAGCGTATGAAATATTCACGCGGACAATTCACTCAAGCATACTATCAGCTTTGGCAGATGAATTTATTATTGCCCGATCCCTCTGCGGCGCGCATTTGTTCAGTCAAATTTCGCAAGAATCACTTCGATGAATATTCAAGGGCCTCATTAAAAGCGCAAAGCATAAGTGATGCACTTGAGAGGGGCTTGCTACGCGATTACTTATTTAAGACCGTGCCGTCTGGCGTAACGGTCGCGAACGCAGTGGAAGTTGGAGCCTGAAGTATTATGCAAGGACCGGTTAATTTTGCCAGTGGCGCAGCTTCTGGCCAAGGCGGCTTTGGCGGCTCAGGCGCAGTTAGAATAGTCTGGGGAACGGGACGAAGTTTTCCAAGTAATGCAACTTGATTAAATTAAGCGACGGCAACTTCAACTTCGCATATAAAAACTTCATCGGATCCGTTTCAAAAAAAAGGTCGCAAGTTCTAGTTTATGGTATTTGGGATCGATCAAGATAAATTAGAATTACGCCGTGGGCATTTGCAAAGAATATTTAAATTAGTGCGCGTTGACTTGCGGGATTTAGCATATGCTATGATTAGAAAAAAACGAAATACTTTTCAGTACCGCAAATTAACCGAAGCAAATACTTCAAAATTGCTATAGCTGTTGATCGGATTATTCGAACTTTGCGACGAAGTTTCAATCCCACCCTTAAGTGAAAATTGTGGGTCAAGTTGCATTGATATAGTCCCTTGCATGATTGTTAATAGCGAGGCTTCACTTGCATCGGAAGTAACGATGCGTCCGCGTCCGCGACGATCCGTGATTTCGGTCGCCTGATTTACTTTGCGGCTAAGATAGGTATTTCTAAGTAATTGTAAATCAGCGCCCCAGCTAACTTGATCTGTGATCGGACCACTTGCGCCAGCGCCTATATCTAGAAATAGGCGCGCGTATTCATTTAGACTTGATACGATAATCCCAAGACCACCGAAGCCCGAAAATTTTACGTGCGGATTTAATTCGTAGAAAACATCACCGGTCGCGTGCAATTCATTATCAATTCGGTTCGAAAAACTTGGAAAGTGCCGGCCTTCGTAACCGACGGCGGCAGAAAATGTTGCTTTTTGAATGGGTGCAAAATCTTTTTCGAAATCAATTCCGATTCCGGTATGCGTGAAGCTGATGTCAGACGTTGTCGCAGAATTCGAAAGATAATTGCGGTGAAATAATTTTAGTATAATTTGAAATTGACCTATTTCATTGGCCGAAGATTCGGTTTCGGTTGAAACGGTTGCCGTTAAAAAATCATTTGAATTTTGGGTTGAGTAATTGACCCAAGCGATTCCGAAATAAACGGGGTTTTCTGAAATGCTTCCATATAATTTAGCATCAAACCGGGTGTAAGTATCACTATTGGCGTCGGTTGATTCAAGGTTGGCATTTGAAGTGTAATATCCGCCTAAACTGTATTTTCCTATGGTTTCAGCAAAAGTGACTGATGTAAAAGTAGTACAGGCGGTAAAGATAAGTAGATTTGTAATTGATTTCATTTCTTTATTTTAAGGCAGCCTTGAAGCGAATGGCAACGAGTAATGGTGGTCTAGATCAGTAAACGAAAATGCGATTCGACCTGGCTTTGTGTCTGGTCATCTGTCTGGTTCTGTGGCCAGGTACTTCGCGGCATGCGAGTCATTTTAAAGCTGCATCAAAAATTTGTTTGGGATAGCATAAGGCTATGAAAGTTACCTTACAAGATATTCAGCATGCACGAGCCGTCATCAAAGATAGTATTATTGAAACTAGATGCGATTTTTCCAGGTCGTGTTCGGCGCTTTATGACAAAGAAATTTATTTTAAATTAGAAAATAATCAGCGCACCGGTAGTTTTAAAATGCGTGGTGCTTTCAATAAAATCGCAAGCTTGAATACAAGTGAGCGTGCGCGCGGAATTATTGCGTGTTCAGCCGGTAATCATGCACAAGGAGTCGCTTTAAGTGCCAGTTTAAATAATGTTAAATCTGTTATTGTGATGCCTGAAACAGCGCCTCTTACCAAGATTCAAGCGACAATAAATTATGGTGCTGAAGTTATCTTACACGGACAAACTTTTGACGACGCAAAAGAGCACGCTTTTAAGCTGGCGAAAGAAAAAGGTTTTGTGTTTGTGCATCCTTACGAAGATGAAAAAGTCATCGCCGGGCAAGGTACAATCGGGCTTGAAATTTATGAACAAATCCCCAATTTAAATATGGTCGTTGTGCCGATCGGTGGCGGCGGAATTATCAGCGGGATTGCCGTTGCCTTGAAAACTTTAAATCCGAATATAAAAGTAATTGGCGTGCAAACCGAATCGGTGAACACAATTTATCAGTATTTCAAAACAAAAAAGATGCCAGCGCCCTACGTAGCACGCGCAACCATCGCCGATGGTATCGCGGTCAATGCACCTAGCCAGGCAATTTACGAAAATTTTATTTCAAAGTATGTCGATGATATCGTAACGGTAAACGAAGGTGAAATTGCCGAAGCGATTGTTTATCTGATGGAGCGGGTCAAAACCGTGGCCGAAGGGGCGGGGGCCGCCGCCTTGGCCGGAGTTCTTTCTAAAAAAATAATACCTTTAGACAAAACTTGCATCATGGTGTGCGGCGGAAACATTGATCTTAATATTATTTCGCAAGTTATTCAGCGCGGTCAAATTGAACGCGGGCGTTTGTCTGAAATGTCAGTGGTCGTACCCGATGTACCGGGCAGTTTAAGCCAACTAACACGCATTCTAGCCGAACATCGGGCCAATATTTTAGAAGTACACCATGATCGTGTGACCCAAGGTCTTAATTTGAAAGAAACCCAGATTGATTTCGTAATCGAAACAACCAGCCGCGAACATATCGAAACGATACGCGAAGCCCTCCGAAAATGGGGCGCCAAAGTCATCGGGTAGCCGTTTAGATATCTTTTAAATAGCGTACAAGTAATCTACAAAAAATAAGTCTTTTAATTTCTCATTTCGATCCAAAATCAGTGATTCGGGCATTTAGGAAACTATTAACATTCCGATAAGATCGTATCGAGGACGTTAATGGTGAACCACACTCAGCTAATTAAAATTCATTATGGATTAGCAGCATTGTTAATTTTGTTGGGAGTTATCACTCCGGCAATGAGTTGGGCCGCGCCAAAAAATATTTCATTTCAATCAAAGATATATAAACCAGACGGAACTCCACTTGAAGCAAGCAACGTCCAATTTAAATTCTCTTTGATGAATCCACTTTCTACTTGCGTGATCTATTCAGAAGAATTTCCAAATATCGATTTGACAAATACCGCCGGTAATCTTGTTTTAGCCTTAGGGGCCGGAACACGAAGCTATCCAGCTGCGGGTGGTATGCAGTGGTACGATGCTTTTAATAACTCGACCGCTTCATACACTTGTCAAAGCACGGGAACGTATTCTCCGACGATGGTTGATTTACGAAGATTAGTCATGCAATTCAACGATGGTAGCGGCGCCGGCTGGCAAACATTACCCGCGCTAGATATTAATTCAGTTCCCTATGCGATGTTTGCCGAGAACTCTGAAAGATTAGGTGGTTTTGCGCCTACAGATTTCGTCATGAATTCGGCGATCCCAACTTGCGCAGGCGCAAACGTATTAACTTTTAATGGAACTTCTTTTTCTTGTGTGGCGGGTGCGCCCTCTTCGATTGCGCCTTCAATTATTTCTCAAGGTGGCGCGGCAGTTGGCGAAGTCCTTAAGTGGAATGGTTCAAACTGGGTTCCTTCGGCTGACATTACGGGTGCAAGCGGTACGGTTACTTCTGTTTCTTCAACAAATTCTTACTTAAGTGTAGCGACGGGTTCGTCGACGCCAGCGTTAACGGTTAACGTTGGTGCGGTTGCAAATACAGTTGCGGCGGGTAATGACTCGCGAATTACCGGAGCTTTCCAGGCCGCGACAGCGTTAAGTGGAGATTTATCGGGAACTTTACCGAATCCGACGATTGCAGTGGGTGCGGTTAACAACGCTAAAATTTCTGATGTCGCATTTTCGAAGATTACAGGAACTCCAACGACCTTGTCAGGGTATGGAATTACCGATGCATCTTCAAACTCTTTAATGTCAGCATTTATTTTCGTAGGTAACGGCTCAAACATTGCCGTAGGTCGCGCTTTATCGGGTGATGCAACGATTGATAGCTCTGGAGTTTTATCTTTATCAAATTCATCGACGGCTCGTTCAAATTTAGGTTTAGGCGGCGCATCCGTGCTTAACGTTGGTACCGGCGCTGGTACAGTTGCGGCCGGAAATGATTCTAGATTCACAGATTCTCGTGCGCCAATGGGTACAGCTTCAGGAGATTTATCAGGAACTTATCCGAATCCGACTATTGCTGCGGGCGCGGTTAGCAATGCTAAGATTTCTGATGTTGCATTTGCTAAGGTAACGGGGACTCCGACGACTTTAGCGGGTTACGGAATCACGGATGCTTCTTCTTCATCTTTATT
>JAYUOK010000089.1:0-216577 GCA_043760925.1 Bdellovibrio sp.
AGCTTACGGAATGCATAATTTTAACAATTATCGTCTAAGAGTAAAAGCCTATTGCGGCTAACAGAAACTCCAGGTGCCCCTACCTTTGGAGGAGAACCACAAATTTTAGAATCGACTTGTTTTTGCTTGTGACATGCAGAAAATGGTAGGCGCGACGATATTGTATTCGAACCAACCCGGTTATCGGTAAAACGAATATACGAGGTTCAGTGGAAGAAGACAATAACGAACCCGGAAGAGCTGGCAAAACTTTACTGGGTTCAAGGCTTATCGCAGGTGGAAATAGCTCGTCGGTGTAAAACACGGCGGGCTACGATTTCAGATGCGGTGAAGAAATTTAAGCCCGTGGGCTGAAAGGTTATTTCTATGGCCGTAGCGAAATTTGTATCTTTGATCGTGCGAATTGGGTTTATTTTAGCCTTAGCGGGCCAACTTAAATTTTGTACTTTGGTTATGATGGGGAAGGCAGTCGAGAAATCGCAGAAAGGGATTATGTCGTATTCGAAGTACACGCGGATGCTAACTTCGACTCACCGGAGTAAAAAATAAAGGCTCAGTTTTTTAGACTGAACCTTGGTGATCGAAGATGTGAATTTTAAGAAGTGATTAATGACTTTTCGAAAGCAGAAACGAAATCGCCTCTGCATTAAACTTCGACTCTGATAATGTTACTTCTAGCCCTTTACTTCTTGCCTGCTCGTGGAGCGATTCGATGTGATTCTGAAATCCTCTTGGCGAGACTGCTTTACATTCACCAAGCGTCATAATTCGCGCTGAATCTGCGTCGCAATTGCCCACATAAATCGCGTCGCTAATTAAGCTGACTAGCAGCTGAGGCTGAGAATTTTTTTTAAAGGCATCTAACACAGAAGCTAATGAAGCGCTCAAACAAACTTCAATAAAACCACCAGAAAAAACCACTTCCTGCATATTTGGCGCATTTAGATTTACATACCCTGCATATGAGCCAACATATCGATCCGGCTCGATCTTTGGAAGGAAGTAGCTTTGCCACTGTCTCGTAACAAACGGTCTAATTGCGTTTATAAAACCTTCCCGTGAATTTAAAATGTCAAAGAATCGGTAGGCAGCTGCGATTTCGTCTTTGTTAGCGCCTTCAGTCGGCTCTCCAAGTACAAAGGTAATATCATAGTTTTTATTTTTGGCTTCACGTACGGCTCTTTGAACACCATTTCCTGTAACAGCTTCGAGGTCGTATCGCACTGTTGAGTGGGTAGCAAAAAAGAATCTTGTGTTTTCTGAAGTTAGAGCTTCTTCTTCGATGTAGTATTTTGAAAAATCTATGTCTGCAGCAAAGAGAGTCGTCGGAAAGCCAAATGCAACAAAGGAAAAAGTAAGTCCGAGTATCCAGGATATGTAGTTCTTCGTCATCGCGTTTAGCTCCTAGTAAGCTGTAGAACCTAATCGATCCGAGCGTTGAAATCTATTGATTTGAAAATTCTATAAACCGTAAAACCTAATGAATCTGGGGTCCCCGTCGGTCTGACGCTCGATAGCCTTTTGAAGCTTCAATAGATTTGATATGAAGGCGAATATACTGAACCCTGCTAAGAAATACTAAAAGGCTCAGGATTACTGACTGAGGCCTTTGTTTCGCGCAAAAGGTTAAGCGCGTATCGAACAATAGGCGTCGAATAGGATTACTTTTTGGAACATGAAATCCTTTCACCTTCGTCAGAAAAATAACAGGCGAAATTCTAAATAAAGATGGTTAAACTAACCTCTTGCAAATCAGGAGAAATCATAATGTCTAAAAAAATTTCTATTATACTACAGGATATGAAATCTCTCGTTGTTTATATTGGCTTACTCCTCTTAGCACCCACACTTACTCATGCCGCATGTGATAGTTTTTGGAGTTCAAATGAACTTAATTCATTTATCGCGTTACTAAATAAGGTCGACCAGGGCCCCACATGGCGCAGTTTCAAAATCACTAACCACCCTATCGTGGTAACAAACGCAGAAACACATCCAACTTGTGCTGTGATCTACCTAGACGGCAGGGTCGTAAGTAAAATGAGTCTCTCGATTGGTCTCTTACAGCCAGAACCTATTAATCTTGAAAATGTGATTCAGAGCCTCCCGAAGGAATTAACTAAGGAACAACGGCAAGCGTTTATTGAACAGATCATGGCCCGATTTTCAAGACCTTTCGATTGGGGCTTTATTGACCCGAACATTCCAAACGTGATTCCTCCTCCTCCTTCTGAATTTAAAGATGTTTTAAATAAACTGGGTCACTTCTCGGCGGTAGCCGTTAGTCTGCATTCGGCTGGCACCGACACCGAAAGACTTATGAGTACCATTGCTCACGAGGGATTCCATCATTTTTACCAAGGTTCCGAGAAGCCAGAGTGGGAGCGCTCACGATATCCATGGCCCACGTGGTCGCAAAGAGTGGCCGATGTCGGATCAACCGTTGAACAATGTTACAAGGCCGGTCAAAAAGTGATTGAACTACATATTGCGGAAAATCATGCGTTGTTGGACGCTGTATTGAACGCTCAGTCAGGTAAACGTTCACAAGCGGTATCACTTATCCGCAAATTCCTAGAGCTTAGACGTTTGAGAAGTGAGATCGTAAAAAACAATTCCGTAAAATCTCGAAATTCCGGAGAGAGTTCTGTAACTTGTGCGTTCGCGGAAGCCAGCCTAGAGTTAGTGGAAGGCAGCGCACAGTTTGTTGGTGTTGACACATTAATCAAGTCGGGACTGTTATCGATAAACGACTTTGTTAAAGTCATTGATACATCAAATCAAAGTTCGGAGTCGTGGTATCGATCAGGCGCTCTGCAACTACTGTTTGCTAAGACTCTTTTAATCGATGTGGACTTTCAGGCAATGCTAAGTCGTATTGAGAAGTCGCCTGACGACAGTAGTGGCCTAACATTTGAGATTGAAAAAATCGTCAATAGCATGGACTTTTAAAACCACTTCATTCATGGCTGCTTGATATTTAGTTATCCGAGCTTTAATGATCGCTAGATTCTCAAAATCCGAAATTTGGACGTCACGCTTAAGTTAGATTAGTGGTGGTTGGTCAAAATTCTTCGAATATTTGCCCATGGAGTACTTATAATATCGCACAAACTGACGTAAACCAGTTGTTCACCGCTTCAAGGATGTTAGTTTGGTTGACCAGCATCATAGCTGTACTAATCTATAAATATGAGTCCTATCATATTGTTAGCACCTATACTTGAAACCAAGCGCCTGATACTTCGCCCAATTACTCCCGCTGATATTCCTAGCTATCAAAAAAACTTTAATGACTATGAAATTATCCGATACTTGGCAGCACATGTGCCATGGCCCTATCCTGAAAATGGCGTTGAAGACTTTTACAAAAACGCCTTAGTTCCAAAACAAGGAAAGAATTATTGGCATTGGGGCATATTCTTGAAGGAAGACTCTACAGATACAATTGGTGGGATCGACTTATGGAGAAGTGATACGCTTTTTGACAATCGAGGTTTTTGGCTCAGTCGAAAGCTCTGGCGCAAAGGTTATATGACAGAAGCCGCCACGCGAATTAATGATCATGCATTTCATGATCTAGGTTTTGAAATATTGTATTTCGGAAATGCTATCACCAATACCGGCTCTCGCAGGATTAAAGAAAAAACAGGCGCTATTCTAATTGGGACCAAACCATTTAAATTCGTCGACCCCACTGTTTATGAAACAGAAACTTGGAAACTTACTAAAGAGGCCTGGTTGAAGTTCCGAGTTGGGTGCCACCCATCCTAGAAATTCCGCCGGCAACTACACATATTATCCCGAAATTCGAACGTCACGTATGAGTTAGATTAGTGGTCAAAATTATATTATTGGTCAAAATTCTGCGAATGTTTGCCCATGGAAGACCATTAGGATCGCGTAAGCTGTCCGCTCACCGCTTCAAGGTCATTACATTTCTTTACAATTTTTGGATTGAATGTTTGAGTTTCAATATGAATCTAAAAAATATCAGGTTTTTAGCGAGTGCATTTGTTATGGCTCTTTTCTATTCATCAGGATGCTTAGCCAATGGATTTTTGCCAGTGATGGTATCTGCGAATGTTCTCTGGCTCTTTCTTCTACCTACAGTTGTCCTTATTGAAGGATTTTTTCTTAAAAGATGGGGATGGGCAAAGCCTTACAAATCTTCGCTGCTTGCTAATTTAGTTAGTACAGTTGTGGGTATTCCCCTTGGATTTTTTTTGAATATGCTGGGTATCGCCTTTGGAAAAGAGCACTCTTTTGATTATCCAGATATAAATATCGATTCAACCTATTGGGTGGATCAGATTTTTGTAGTTGGAAAGCCAGATCTTCCTAGTCTTTTTCCAGCTTTTGGAGATCCGTTTTATAGTCTATTTTATGCAGGTGCTATAATTTTTATTGTTTGTTATCTGCCTGTCACGATTCTTGTTGAGGGCTGGTATTTAAAAAAACACGTGCATGGGATCGATAGAAAAGAGTTTTGGAAGAAAATCACTTCAGTTCACATAGTCTCGTATCTTTTTTTAGCAAGCTTGTGGTTTCCACTCGCGTATTTCGATGCTCAGAGAGCTGAAGAGGACAGCAAAATGATCTGTTCCCAACCTCCCGCTGGAAATAAATACTGCCAAAAAATTTGGGAAAAATACCCGGACCTGAAAGATATGAGATTGCAAAAATGTGAGGCCCTAGAGATCTCGCAGGACGAATGTTTTCGAATGTAGGCCCCACAAAACCACTTCTTAAAATTCGAAATAGATTATCCAAGGTCTGCTTACAGAAAGCAGACCTTTTTTATTTGTAAATTAAAGCGAACCATTCCGATCAAGTTTCAAAATTTTTAAAATTCGTTGCAAAAATAAAGATACTTCTCAAGTCAAAATTAATTAACTTTAAAGGCTTAAACGGGGAAATGGCGGGGAAACTTAGGCCGCCCGCCGTATTATGAGGGGTTCTTTTTTTGGAACTTGAAATATCGCCTTACCGAAATAAATTCTGTAATCTTTACAAACTCATTTTTAGCTTTTGATTTCGCTCAAAATCAGATTTACTCCTTACACAAAGCAGTCGTTTATCAAAAATTTGAAACGCCCGACTTCAGACACAAGATCATCAATCAAGAGCCACTATTAAGCCCATACGTTCGTTTTAAGTTTTTTACTTAAAGCTTTCGGGGTTTATTTATTTTTTAGCCATTACAAATTTAAAGGGGGAACCACGTCAAAAAATCGGTCTGACCGGCGTTCAGATGACTTACATTCAAATAGTTCTTATCAACGATTAAGGCCGCAGGTTTAAGACTAGCGAAAGCCAATCGTCATTCAATTATTCTTCTTTAAGAAGAATTTCTTAAGCTTTAAAGCCGCCACCTTTAAATAAAAACGGCGCTTTTCAAGAGTTTAAGCAGTCACAAAAATGTTTTCAAATTTTTAAATAAAAAAAAACCATAAAGGAGCTTTAATGCGTCAACTGCATTCGAAATCGCGCTATTTTGTGAAAAGAAAGTTTAAACGGACTTCAAATCGAAAATTAAGCCTAGGCGATATTTTAATTTTAGATTTTCTATGGACCTGGAAGGTGGCTAGCCACCAGATGCTAAAGCTCATCGGCTATAAGGCAAAGTCTAATTGGTGGGCCTACAAAGCCATTAAACAACTAGAAAGGGAAAAATACATTCAGTGTTTGCCAAGGGGAAAATACCTTGAGCAAGAGCTTTGGACGCTAACTGCGCTTGGTTTTGAAGTGGTGCTGATGGACAGGGACGACATCAGCCATTACCGCTTTAAACCCCACGCACCAGCGCACGACTACTTTGCGACCTGCCTTCAGCTAGGTGATCTGTGGATTAATTCTTGGGAGCTCTTGTTCTTCACGGAGCAAATGCTGGCATCTCTTAAAAAAGGCAATTTTCCGAAAGATTTCGTCAGTGACGATGGCCACGTCCCTGATGGCATCACGATGCTTCGTCATGGCTTAAAGGAGATTGGAATTGGCTACGAAGTGGATCTGAATCTTAAAGACATCGAACGCTACAAGCAAACTTTTAGCTACTATCAGAAATTAAATAATGTGGCAGTGGTTTTTTGGCTTGTTCGAAATGACTGGATTGCGGAGCGTATCCAAACATTGATGAATGAAAGTTCTCAAGGCCAAAAAATCGAGTTTTCATTTATCAAGCTTGATGATTTCAAAAAAGATTTGTGGGGTGCAAAAGTTTATCGAGGAAAATTTGTTGGAAGTACTATCCGCAAAATCCATGAAAACATCATGCAAAGCCTAGGCAAACCGGGTGCAGAGCTTCGCCAAAAAACAGGTGTTGATGTTTTCTTCTCGAAGTTCAAAAGCCCACAAAAATCAATAACTTCGGAGAAAGTAGAAGTCGATGAAAATCTTTAACACCCTACGGGTTAAGGGATATGGGGTATTTATTTGTATACGTGTATTTAAAATCTTTACGAAAGGAATTATGTAATGAACGATAATAATAACAAGGGTAACCTGTTTGCAGGTGGCATCATTCTAGTCGTCGTCGTAATTGGTCTTCTATTAAAGGCCATAGAAAAAATAATGATTCAAGTGAGCTTAACCGCTGATGCGGTAGGATTGGCGGCACAATCATTTTTGATGATGGCCTTAAAAATCGGTTTAGTCTTAAGTCTGATTGGAATCGGAATTGGTGCGGTTTATGCCACGATCTATTTTAGCTACAGGTATTATAAAATGGTGAAACGTGCGACGGACCTTCAGGCTGAAGTTGACCGCAGGCTTATTGATTTTTCGAACCAGGTGAATTCAATCCTTAAGGATTTTCGTAATGACACCAAGTTTGATTTAAACCAAATGAGCCGAAAACTCAGCGAGGCTTTGGATAAACCCAAAATTGCGCCCGAAATACCGCCAGAGACAGCCGTGGTGGCGTCTTCTGAGCCGTTAGACGCACTAACCGCACCAAACGATCAAAATCAAGCCCAAGAAGCAATGAGCCCCCAAAACGTGACCAACCCTTTTTAATAAAAAGGGCTAACCCGACATGAGGAGTTGTGAATGGGTAAAAAGCAAAGATGGGATCCAAAGCAGTTAAAAATAAATCAAACAAAGGTCAGTCAAGAACGCTTCGAGCAATTGCTTGCTGAAGTGGGTGAAGTTTTATATAAAAGACTTTGCCAGCAAGTCAGTCCCGTAACGGAGACTCACTTATCTTCTTCGACTGAACCTTCTCTAACGGGGTTGGATAAAGACAAAAACTTTACCCAAACTTTAAAGAAAGGCAGTTAGTTATGAAATTAAATAAAAACAAAGCCCAAGGCGGCTACCGTATCGGAATTTACGTGCGCGTAAGTACCGAGGAGCAGGCTGAAAATCCTGAAGGTTCGATTAAATCACAAGAACATAGGCTTCGTGAATTTGTAAAACTCAAAAACAGTTTTGAAAACTTCGGCGAAGTGGTTGAGTTTTACTGCGATGCCGGGGTTTCAGCAAAAGATACGAACCGCCCTGCGTTTCAAAAAATGATGGATGATGCCCGGTCCAAAAAGATCACGATGATTTTAATCACGGAGCTTTCAAGGCTGACTCGCTCTATTCGGGATTTCGCGAACTTAGTTGCCATGCTTGATGATCTTGATTGCAAGATTTATTCGCTGAAAGATCAGTTTGATTCATCAACGGCAGTTGGAAGTTTTTCGATGTTCCTCATGGCAAATCTTGCGCAATTTGAGCGTAAGCAAATCGGAGAAAGAATATCGGCAAATTTCTTAAGCCGCGCGAAACGCGGGCTTTACAACGGCGGCAGCGTGCCGCTGGGTTTTCGAGTCAGTGGTAACAAAGATGGCCGACTTGAGGTGATTCCAAGTGAGGCTGAAATTGTGCGCGATATTTTTAAAACGTTTTTACAGACAGGGACTCTAGCGTCAGCAACAAAAGCGCTGAATGCTAAAAAAGTAAAATTAACCCGCAGGAAAGAAGGCGGCGGCCAACCACGAGTAGGATATATTATGCTTGAAAGCCTTTATAAAACGCTCACCAATAAAGTTTATATTGGCGTCAGGGTTTTTGAAGAAAATGGCAAAGAGCATGAAGTCAAAGCTCAGTGGGAACCGATCATTAACGAAGAGATTTTTACCAGAGTTGGTGAAATACTAAAGGCTAATAAATCGCGAAAAAAATCTTCCCCACTAAGATGGCCCTATTTGTTATCAGGGGTTTTATTTTGCGATTGTGGGCATAGGCTTTCGGGGAAATCAGCGCACGGCAACGGCGGAAAAATCGCGTACTACGATCACGCGTGGAAAGCAAAAATTGAAGCTGTAACTGACAAAAAAGGTGAACGTTGTAATCCACAGCGGGTTTTAGCTGAAAAACTTGAACCCATCGTCTGGAAAGCGGTGAAAGATTTTTTACTGGTGCCTGAGTTTTTCACCGAGATTTTACTTGAAGCCCAAACGCAAAGTGAACTGCAAACGCCGAAGCAAGAAATTGAACGTAAGCAAAATAAAATCTACGAGATTAACATGCAGCTTGATGCCCTTACTGAGCGTCTGGGTTTACTGCCAAAGTCAGTAAATCCCAAACATGTATTTGATCAGATGGAAAGATTGTCGGTTCAAAAGGACGAGTTTGAAAAAACAGTTAAATCACTTAAGGACAAATCAAGTTCCGACAATTTCGCGGTCGGTATAGCTGATTTTAACTCTTTTAAAGCAGTTTTAACGGATCTTTTAGAAAATGAAGCTGATCCATCAGTGAAGACGTTAATCATTCAAAAAGTGGTTCACAAAATTATCGTCAAAACTGAAGAAGTTGAAGTTTATTTCTACGTCGGTGAAAAGTACTACAAGCGGGAGCTCGCAATCGCGGGCTCTCGCCCTTTACCTGCGCTAGTTTCGTTAGAACACGGTAAAAACACTGTAACACCAGAAAAAAGGCATAGCTCGGCCATCCCTGTTTTTCACGGGAACCGAGTAACATCTGATTTTTTGAATTTAAAACCTGCTGAAGCGAATCTGACACCGAACTATTTTTATGACGCTGGTTCGAACAGCTTGAAAAATGGTAGGGAGTACAGGATTCGAACCTGCGACATCCACCTTGTAAGGGTGGCGCTCTACCAACTGAGCTAACTCCCTGCGAGTTCTAAATTTATAAACGGACCAGAACCAAGACTCAAGCCTTTTTTACTGGTTAGCAGCTTTTAGTGAGCTGCAGGTTTTTTGCAGATCGCATTTAAATCGGATGAAATCTTTTTAAGCACCATACTTTGAATGCTGTCATCTGCTCGAACACTTACAGACACCGAACTTGAAAGTGGAGCGTTACCAAGAATTTTGACTGTGGCAGCTAAGATGTTTGGTCCACAAAGGCGAGCATCCATATTTAACATTTTAGAATCGAACATACCAAGCTTCAGTTGGTAACGAAATTTACCGTCAGTTAGGATTGCACGGACAACATTTTTTTCGCCTACGTCAACAAAGCCAGTACCTGAAGCAGCTAAAGTTGCACATCGCTCGGTCGAAACAAGTTCAATGCGTAAAATTTTTCTATTTTTCGTAGAGCTAATAACTTTAGCTTTTAAGTAAATAGATGAATCTGTACTTAGCTTCCATACGCCTTGAATGTCATTCCATGGAAATGGAAGAGTCGCGGTTGACCACGGAAAGAACTCAACACCTTTAATACTGTAATTACATTCTGGGTTTTCGGTCTGTGCTTTCGCTGTAAGACCGGCTACCAATAAAAGTGTAAAAAGAATTCTAGAAATCATAAAGCCCCCTCGACTCGTACTTCTTTAAGCTCTACTTTAGCTGTCTTGTTTAAATAGTATCCGTTTTTAGCTCTAAAAATATATTTTGGCTTATCGTAATCCGGTTCAATCAACTTTCGAAGGCGCTTGATTGTAACATAAATCTTATTGTCGTGAACCGCGGGGTCGTAATTTTGTTTCCATACGTGTTCAACTAAATATTCTTTAGAGAATATCTGACCTTGATTGCTAATAAAAAGTTTGAGGAGGTCTAGCAAGATGAATTGGTTTTTGAAATCAATTGAACCCAAATTTTTCTCTATTACAGAATGCTTTTCTAAGTCGAATACAAGATCACTGGCTGAAGAGTCAGATTGATTAATTTCATTCTGATACTTTTCGATTTTACTAAGTATGCTTTTGCTATCGTCTGCATTAACTGATTTCGTCACCAAGTTAAAATAAATTCGAGCCGCATCTTTTTGCCCAAGCTCATATAAAACAATAGCAATATTGGCTAAGATGCTTAGACCGGCAATCAGTTGCTTGGTGTTTTTAATTTCTTCGTAAGCCGACCATAAAATATCTAAAGCTTGTTCGTACTTTTTTAAATCCATTAATATCATTGCATTCGAATTAGCTGAGGCAATTTTTAATTCGGTAATATTAAGAATCTGTAAGAATATGCTTAAGTTATAAATTTCTTTTAAGGCTTCATCGAATTTCTTTTGCTGGCGGTAACAGTGTGAAAGCCCAAGTATGGCGTAACACATGTCTTCTTGGTTGTTAGCTTTTAAGCCCAGCTCTAAAGCGCGTCTGAAGTAATCAACCGAACTTTCAACTTGCCCTTTGTAGTTCGCACATACGCCAAGGGTGTAATAAGTTTTAGAATTAAGATCGATGCTTTCACGTATGACAAGATCATGCAAATTTTCTTTAATTTGAGTGATTTGATCATGCTCTTCGCGTTCAACGTGAACGCGCAAAATCATATGTAAGCACTTTAAATAAAGATCGAAATTTTTGTCTGTCAAAAATAATTCAGATGCTTCAATTAAATTGGGAAGTGCCAGGCTGTTATCGCCACGGTCACAGTAAAGCTTTCCAATTTCTAACAAGCGGTCTGCTTGAATTTTCATTAATTGATCCTTCGGAAGAATCAATTTCTTACAGATTCTGAAATGGATGGTCAATAGACATTGTGTTTAGACGGAAATTAAGAGGAATTTTCAAATATTTACAGGATTGGGTATTGATATATGCTTAAATTGTCATCGGGATGGTTAGGATCTGATGCTTTTAAGCACCAGATCCCCTGCGTACAACTTGAATATTGATTAGTGAGTCGCGTGATTCTGTTGGCCCGTGTAGTGAGCCTTAATTCCGAAAGCGCGTTCATTGTGAGCCTTGAAAAGATCTTTAGGTCCTTTGATATCAAGGGCGTTTACCAAAACCTGGTCAACGTGATCAACAAGGATAATCTTTAACTCGCGAAGAACTTCTTTTGGTATATCTTTCAAATCTTTTTCGTTTTCTTTCGGGCAGATGATCGTTTTAATTCCACCGCGATGAGCGGCTAGAACTTTTTCTTTCAATCCGCCGATTGGTAAAACTTTTCCGCGTAATGAAATTTCACCGGTCATTGCAACAGTCCGTTTAACTGGAATTCGCATGATTGCCGAAACGATTGAAGTCGTTAACGCAATACCCGCAGAAGGACCATCTTTCGGAGTCGCTCCATCTGGAAAGTGAATATGAATATCGATTGTCTCGTAATATTCTTTTTCAAGTCCAAATAAAGGTCCGCGTGATCTAGTGTAAGACATCGCGGCTACGCACGATTCTTTCATGACATCACCTAGTTGACCTGTAACCGTGAATTTACCTTTACCAGGAACCGCACTGACTTCAACGGCAAGTAAATCTCCGCCAACTTCTGTCCATGCCATACCGTTCGTTAAACCAATTTCATTATTCTTTTCGATTTCGCCGTATTTATACTTATGGGCGCCGATCAATTCGACCAATTTTTCTGGAGTTACAACGTAACCATCGTTTTTCTTCGAAGCTGATTTTTTGCCTTTGGCTTTGCTAGCTTTAGCTTTGGTCGGCTTATCAGTGGTTTGTTCTTTTCTAAAGTCTTCAAGCGTTTGTGACATCACGATATCTTTAGCAACTTTACGAAATACATTCGCGAATTGGCGCTCAAGATTTCGGACGCCGGCTTCGCGAGTGTAATAGCGTATTACATCGCGAATTGTCTTATCTTGAATGGTTACGCGGAAGTCTTTTAATCCGTGCGCTTCCATTTGCTTTGCAACAAGATAGTTCTTAGCAATGTGAAACTTTTCTTGTTCGATGTAACCATCTAAGTAAATGATTTCCATACGATCAAGTAGTGGGCGCGGTACGCTTTGTAAGTTATTTGCCGTTGCTACGAACATCACTTTTGATAAATCGTATTCTAATTCAAGGTAATGATCCGAAAACGTTGAATTTTGTTCTGGATCTAACACTTCAAGCATCGCTGACGCTGGGTCACCGCGGAAGTCATTCGCCATTTTATCGATTTCATCTAGTAATAAGACCGGATTACCCTTATCAACTTTACGTAATGCTTGCAGGATTTTACCCGGCATCGCACCTACGTATGTTTTACGGTGACCACGGATCTCAGCTTCATCACGAACTCCACCCAGTGAAATACGTGAAAATGGACGGCCTAAAGATTCTGCGATCGATCTTGCTAAGGATGTTTTACCTACTCCGGGAGGGCCCGCAAGACAGATGATGGAACCTTTCATGTTTTTCGATAAAGAAAGAACAGCTAGGTACTCTAAAATACGATCTTTAACTTTTTCTAATCCCCAGTGATCGTGATCTAAGATCTTTTTAGCATTCTTAACATCATGACGATCTTCTGAGTATTCTTGCCAAGGAAGAGATAAAACCCAGTCGATGTAATTTCTGACGACGGTGGCTTCAGCACTCATCGGTGACATCAGCTTTAACTTTTTAATTTCTTTGTTAACTTTGTCTTTAGCCTCTTGAGGCATTTTTTTATCGCGAGTCTTAGTCGACAGGTCTTCTAATTCAGCTTGGTAATCGTCTTTTTCACCAAGTTCTTTTTGAATCGCCTGCATTTGCTCGTTTAAATAATACTCTTTTTGAGATTTTTCCATTTGCTTCTTAACGCGCGTACGGATCTTCTTTTCTACTTCTAGAATTTCAATCTCGCCGGTCATTAAGTTCAATAAATGCTCAAGACGCTTTGTTGGATCTAGAATTTCTAGAACCGCCTGCTTGTCTTCAAGTTTTAAATTGAGTTGAGCTACAATTATGTCAGCAAGCTCACCTGGGTTTTCAATGCTCGATACGCGCATCAAAATTTCAGGTGGAATTCTTTTGTTTAATTTTACGTATGTTTCGAATGTGCCTTTGACGGATCTAACTAACGCTGAAGCTTCAGTTAAGTTTGATACATCTTCATCAATCGCTTCACAGTTAACGACAAAATGCCCTTCGTTACTGACAAAGTTTTTAATGCGAACACGACGTTTTCCCTCAACTAGAACTTTTACTGTTCCGTCTGGCAGTCTTAACAATTGGATAATTGTTCCGACTGTTCCTACGGCGTAAATGTCTTTTTCATCAGGATTATTTGTTTTTGCGTCTTTTTGAGCGGCTAAAACGATATCTGATTGTTTGCTCATCGCATCTTCTAATGCGTTGATGCTTTTCTCGCGTCCAACAAATAGAGGCATCATCATATGTGGAAATATGATTAGATCTCTAAGCGGGAGTAGGGGTAGTTGTTGTGTCTTCGGTTCGCTCATGCAGACTCCTTCCGTGATTTTGAAACCTTTTACGGTTCCATAGGGCCTTGTGGTTAATCCATAATCCAAAACTTTTAAAATAAAAGCGTTAGGTCCTCTAAATAGCTTAGAGCTTTTCGTGTAACTCGCAAAGAAAATTATTAGTCGTAAGAATAATTTATGGTCTAGGTTATGTGATTCGACGAGTTGCGGTTATCGCTAGTATTAGTCTTTATTTGGTATGGCATAATATGGGCCATTTATAGGGCAAAAAATGCAAAGCGCTTGCTAATTTTCGAATTGTTTTTAGCTTGACCGTGTCAACCCCGCCTTGCTTTTACCAGACATTTAATCTTGTTATTTAAGATGGAAAATACCATGCTGTTGATATCGCAATGGAGCTACAGACGTGATTCAAGAATTGCCGTATCAGTTTGATTTAAAACGACTGCGTGAATACTTTATTTCAATTAAAGATCTTGGCATTAAGCCTCAGGTTTCGTTAACCCACCGGCCTCATCAACCTGAATACGTCGATGGCTGTGGATCGGCCTACTTAAACCAGAATGTAAGCCAGCAATTATTTAAAGAAAGCGATTTTCCTGCTTGGTTGGCGGCGCAAATAATCCAATTTTCGATATAATCTCTGAAGTGAAAGCCGTGGCAAAACAAAAATATGAATTATCGATCGGCCGAATTCGATTTTTAACCCAGAATCCGAAGACCTGTCTTTCGTATCACCGAGACCTTGAAGCATACCGATTTCACATTCCGATTATTACGAACAAAAAGTGTTTTTTCGTCGTCAATGATCGGGTTTTTAGAATGCCTAACGAAGGCCAGCTTTATACTTTGAAAACCGACCAAATTCATACTCCGGTCAATGCCAACCTAGATCTAGAAAGAACACACCTTGTGTTTACAACTTTTCGGTGAAGAATGTGAGTTGCTATCAAATTGCCTTTGCAATCTATATCGCTTTAGCCGTTGGTATTGCAGTGACGAAAGGAAGTATTCGCCCTTTTTTAGCGGTAAATGGTTCTATTTTACTCCGGTCAACGTAAGTGACTATGGACTGCGTTTAATCCCTATTTAAGTTTGCTTGTTGTAGCTTTACAGATAGGTGCAGTCATAGGCATCTTAAAGTCTCAGCACCATCGATGGGTCGGTTTTCAACTCATTATTTTTCATGTAGGAACCGCAATAGCCCTAGACATCACTTATCCCACAAACTTTATTTTAGCCGTCTGGGCCCTTTTATTGTCGCCCTTCAATTTGAAAAGCGCAAAATTTGTAACTGACTAACAAGTTACGGCGTTAGACCTATGCTTGTACAGTTCAGAACCGCCAGTCTCAATACAATACATTAGATATGGTTTAAGACTTTGCAAAGAGAGTTCTAACAGGTTTAACGAGGTGGAACGTTTATGAAATTTAAAAAAGCTTATATCTTCGCGTTTATATTGAGCTCGTCTATTTCGTTACAGGCAGCAAAGCTTAAAAGCTTTTGCACAATGCCTGAAGATGGAAGTGAGATCACTGGGTTCAATATTAACGAGAGACTTCCGTTAGCATCGGTTTCGAAGATGTTCACAAGTTTGTTTGCGATTTCCCAAATCCCTATTACCCGCAAAGTATACACCCAATTCTATTACAATCATATCGGCGGCGGCGTTTACGATGTGCATATTCAAGGCGGGATCGAGCCGTACTTCAATCGTGAGTCAATGCAGTGGTTGATTTCTAAATTAAATGAAGTTGGAGTTTCGAAAATAGGAACATTAAGTTTTGATGAGAATTTTAAGTATCTTCATATGACTGAAAAAGCATTCAGCGTTAACCGCTTGATCGCTGATCCGAATTCAAAAAAGAAAAAAGTTGATCGGTTTTTTTATGATCCAGTAGCGGGTAAGAATGAAGTGATTGGTCCTTTGCCAGCGGCGGTGAAAAAGCAGCTTGAGCATAACTCATTCATTATGGATAAATACAGTGCGACAAAAGCGGCGGCAGCTAAAGATGGAATTACCCTAGTTAATCAGCTTGTCTTCAATCCAAAGGTGATCAAGTTTGTTGCGCGCAGTGAATTTACAGTCCCTAAAGGTGCAAAGAAAGCATTCATTGCATCCCCAGATCTTCTACACATGATCAAGTTGATGAATTGGAAGTCTAATAATCACGCGGCTGATAAAATTCTTACACTAGCCGGGGGAATCGAGAAGTTTAACGATTTCTTCCACGGAACAATGAAGTTTACTGAAGATAATTTGAAATTTGTGAATGGTTCAGGTCAAAATGCAATTCTCGACGGCCGACTTTATAATGAAGCGACTTGTACGAGTGTATTGCGGGCCGTGAACGGATTAAAAAAGAACTTAGAAAAACAAGGTTCAAAGCTTGAAAATGCCTTAGCGGTTATCGGTGGCGATATTGGAAGCACGTTTAGCGGCAAATATATTTCTCATGAAACGAATCTTAGCGTAGTGGCTAAAACGGGCACGGTTGGAACGAACATCACATTGGCAGGGATGATTTCGGCGAAAACTGGAAATCATTTCTTCTACTACAATGTTGAAACTTTAGCCGCGACCGGAAAACTAAGAAATGGCAAACGTGCCGCTAACGATGAGGTCAATCGCAGCAAGAATATTATTGCGAAACATCTAAAAGAATTGATTATGAGCAAGAAGTTTGGCGGACCAAACCCAATTGATTATAAAATTCAGATTTACGACACTGAAAAGTTTGATGACGAAGATGCGGATGAAAAAGTTGAGACGATTATTGAAGATACAAAGCTACCAAATGCTGCCGACATCCCACTTTTGTCAAAAGCCGTGTTTAAATCTGTAGCGCCTCCGGCGCCGGTTATCGAAGCGAAAGCTAAAAGTAAAAAGATTGCGGCTAAATCAACGCCAACTAAAAAATCGAAAAGCTAAATAGTCGATTAGCCAAATAAGAAAGGCTCTGTTTCCAGAGCCTTCATTCTGCATCAAATTTAAGAGAGCGAAAGCTATGCGCTTTCGCTTTGTTTTTTCTTATCCGCTTCGGAGCGTGATTTCATTTCTTCGTCTGTGTAGTAAACCATCATTGGTTGGCCACCATCGCGAATCACTTTATCGTCGATAATAACTTCTTTTACATTCGTCATTCCTGGAATATCAAACATCACATCAAGCATTGACGATTCGATAACGCCGCGAAGTCCGCGGGCGCCCGTTTTGCGCTTTAAAGCTTCTTGCGCTATCGCCTTTAAAGCCAAATCGGTAAATTTAAGATCAACGTTTTCGAATGAAAATAATTTTTGATATTGCTTAATAACTGCATTCTTCGGGCGAGTTAAAATTTCTGTTAAGGCTTGCTCGTTCAAAGGAGCTAACGTCGCAATACATGGTAGACGACCGATGAATTCAGGGATTAATCCGAATTTTGATAGATCATCAGGTTCTACTTTAGAAAGTAAATGCTCAGTTGCATCATCACTTCGTGAGGTGATGTCTCCGCTGATACCCATTGATTTGTTGGTCGTTCTATTTTCGATAATTTTATCTAAGCCAACGAATGCTCCGCCGCAAATAAATAAAATATTTGTGGTATCAACTTGAATAAATTCTTGCTGAGGGTGCTTCCGTCCACCTTTAGGCGGCAAGTTCGCAACAGTACCTTCTAAAATTTTCAATAGGGCTTGCTGCACGCCTTCACCGCTGACGTCACGGGTGATTGACGGGTTCTCAGATTTTCTAGAGATTTTATCGATCTCGTCCACGTAGATAATTCCACGTTTTGCTTTTTCGATATCATAATCAGCTGCTTGTAATAAATTAAGGACTACGTTTTCAACGTCTTCACCGACATAACCTGCTTCAGTTAAAGTCGTAGCATCTGCCATTGCAAACGGTACGTTAAGAATGCGTGCAATCGTTTGGGCAATTAGCGTTTTACCAGAACCGGTAGGTCCAATAAGTAAAATATTCGATTTTTGTAATTCAACATCAGAAGCTTTCTTACCTGCCAAGGCGTTCACACGTTTATAGTGATTGTGCACGGCAACTGCGATTGTTTTTTTCGCTTGAAGCTGACCGATCACATAATCATCTAGGAAAGATTTAATTTCTAATGGTTTAGGTACGCGGAATGCGCCTTTGACTGCAACTTCTTTATCTTTTTCTTCATCGATAATGTCCATGCAAAGATCAATACATTCGTCACAGATGTAAACACCAGGTCCTGCGATTAATTTTTTAACTTCTTTTTGGCCTTTACCGCAGAATGAACAGCGTAAAGAAGAGTTTGTAGGTGTTGACATATTATTTATCCTTCTTCGTTTTGCGTGACGCTACGATGTGGTCTAAAAGTCCGAAGTCTTTCGCCGTTTCAACATCCATAAAATTATCACGCTCCATGGCCGCATGTAATGTTTTGTAGTCTTTACCAGTGTGAGTCTCGTAAATTTTTGTCAATTTTTCTTTCGTCTTCACTAATTCTCTAGCATGAATTTCGATGTCTGTAACCTGGCCAGATAGGCCACCCCCGTGAAGCAAGGGCTGGTGTATCATAATTCTAGAATTTGGCATTGCGAAACGTTTGCCTTTTGCACCTGCAGTTAAAAGTAGGGATCCCATGCTTGCGGCCATTCCCATACAATAGGTGGCTACGTCGCATTTTACGAACTGCATAAAATCATAAATTGCTAAACCAGCGGTAACGCTACCGCCAGGAGAGTTAATATAAAAATGTATATCTTTTTCTGGATTTTCAACTTCAAGAAAAAGAATCTGCGCGATAATTGCGTTTGCAACTTCGTCCGTCACAGGTGTTCCTAGGATCACAATTCGATCTTTTAAAAGACGTGAATAAATATCGTATGAACGTTCGCCTTTTGAGGTTTGTTCGATGACATAAGGTAAGAGTGGCACAGCATCTCCTGAGCAAGTGGTTGATTGGGTCATGACCGCGTAATTTAAATTCGGCTTATTCCGATTGATTCTTTAAAATCATATGGGTTGAACTTGAATTAACACAGCAAGTCTAGTCGAGTTCTATTGGATGTGAATAGTTATGATCCATATTCTTAAAATGATACACCTATAAAGCTGCCGATGAAATAGATAAATCATGGTTATTGTTTGATGTACTTCGTTAATTAGGGTGATAATTTCTATGCGAATCATCGTAAAAGGAGCATTCCCAAAATGGCAAATACCCAAGTTCACCTGCATGCAAAAGATATCTCGACCTTGAATGGCGAAACACTCGTTGTGTTCACGAAACCGAATCTAACTAAAGATAAGCCCGCTCGAATTACTCATCCAGAAACAGAAAAAGCTTTAGTAACAGCTTTAGAAGACAAAATATTAACGGGTAGCCATAACGAAGTTTTAAGTTTTCGTGAAGCTCGATTTTTAGGTTATCGAAATGTGATCAGCGTAGGTCTAGGTGCTGATGCTAAAATGACTCATGAAATGGTTCGCCAAGCGGCCGCCGCTTTGTACAAAGAAGCTAAGGCGATTAAGACGACCGAAATATTTGTTCATTTAGATGGTTTAACGAATAGCAAAAAAGAATTCGCAAGTTTTACGCAAGCTTTCGTAGAAGGTCTTCAACTTGCTTCTTACTCTTTTGATGAATTGAAAACCGCGGATAAAAAGAAAAAAGAAGCTTTGCAAATTAACTTAGTCACCAAGCAAGGAAAAGATAAAGCCATTCAAGCGGCTTTTAACGAAGGTACAATTTTAGCGGCATGTACGAATTTTGCAAAACGCCTAGGGGATATGCCTGGTAATTTGATGACGCCGACGATCTTAGCTAATGAAGCTATCGCTGCTGCAAAAGGAACATCACTTAAAGTCACGGCTTGGGATCAAAAACGTATCGAGAAAGAAAAAATGGGCGGGCTTTTAGGCGTCGCGCGCGGATCGGCGGAAGAACCACGATTTATCGTCATGGAATATCGTGGAGCAGCTGCAACTAAAAAACCAATCGCATTTGTTGGCAAAGGTCTAACATTCGATACGGGTGGTATCAGCATTAAGCCAAGCGCAAAAATGGAAGAAATGAAATACGATATGTGTGGCGGCGCAGCCGTAATCGGAACCATGCTTGCTATTTCGCAATTAAAATTAAAGGTAAACGTTATTGCATTCGTGCCTGCGACGGAAAATATGCCAGGTAGTCGCGCTACAAAACCTGGTGATGTTCATACGGCTCGAAACGGAAAAACTTTTGAAATCAATAATACCGATGCAGAAGGCCGCCTTATTTTATCAGATGCCTTGGTCTATGCCTCAGAACAAAAACCACAATTCATCATTGATACGGCGACCTTAACAGGTGCAATGGTTGTTGCATTAGGTAATGTGCATACGGGTTATTTTACCCGTGATGCCGCTTTCAAAAATAAAATTGAAAAGGCCGGACAAATCTCTGGCGAGCTTATTTGGAATATGCCTTTAACAGATCAGCACGTTAAAGATATGAAAGGCTCGTTCGCGGATCTTTCAAATACATCAAATGCGGCAGGGGCGGGTTCTGCAACGGCAGCCGCGTTTCTAGAACAGTTCGTTGAAGCCGATATTCCATGGGCTCACTTTGACATTGCAGGCACTGGTTGGGCGTGTGGCAATCGTTTGAACTACTGTTCACCTAAGGGCGCAACGGGAGTGATGGTTCGTACGTTCGTAGAAATTGCTAAACAATACGTTTAGCAATTATTTTTAATTAAAAGTTAAGTACTACAGGGCGCTCGCTGGTTTCATCTGAAGCGAGCGTTCTTTGAAAATAGATCGACTTATCATTTCCAAAATTATTTTTAAATTGAACCTTTGTTAAGACCCAATCGCGCGGCCATTCTTCCGCCGAGTTTTTAAATTCAATTTTTGCATCAAATCCAGCAAAAACATATTCTGCATTTCGGGGCTTATCTTTCAATAACTGCTCGATTGGCAGATAGATCGCAGCCATATCTGCCGGATCTTGGCCAGCTAGGCATGGGGCAGTTACTTTCATAACCGGAGGCTCTCCGGAAACTGAGATACCTTCTGCTTTAAATTCCATTTCAATTTCGGGATAGGTTTTACACAGGGCTGAAGAAAAGCCAGTAAACTGAATTGATTTTTTTCCGTCTGCGGTGGGGTGAATTTTGATTTTTTGAGTTAATTGATCCTTAATTTGCTCGGAAGTTAAAGTCGATATCTGAAAAATCTTTCCGTCAATTGATGCAGGATCTCGAACTATTTCAAATTTTTCTGACAAAGTGAAAAATAAACTAAGACCTAAACCAAAACAAAAAGCAAAAAAAACGAATGTTTTAACTTTTGAAAGCATGACCCAACTCCTGATAAAATAATATCATAGGTTCAGGTAAAGTGGGCCCAGACGGTTTACTAAAGCTGGACTAATAGCGGGTCTGAATAGTACAAAGTAACTACATGCTAAAGATCATCGACTTTAATACTATTCAGCCGATCTGGCAAAATGAACTTTGGACTGGACGAACAAGCTTGATTGAACCCGTCAGCGTCATTAATGAAACCGGCACTATAGATATGAATATTTTGACGAACATACCTACCTTTTATGGCTATTATGTTCACGACTGGCTCGTTGGGGTCAATAGCTGCTTCAGAACTTCAACAGGTGCTATGCGTTCGCGAGGATTGTGGGTACACACCGAATTTCGGGGAAAAGGGATCGGTACTAAACTTATTTTAGACATGATTCCGTCGGCGAAAGAAAATCAGATCACAAAAATTTGGACGATGGCGCGACACAGCTCAGTCGATTTTTACTTAAGAATGGGTTTTGAAAAATACGGTGAAACCAATCAGTACGAATTTGGCCCGCACTCGCTATGCCATTTGCAGATATGATAAATTAAATCGTACCGCAAGCTGCTTTCGAATACCCATCAAACTGAATAGACATGTCTTGTGCTTCAAGGCCGATCGCAAGCAAACCAAGCTTTGCAGACCATCCATAAACGTTTTCTTGCGGGCATTTCATGCGGTCATCATACAAGTCAGTGACACAAAGTTTTTTGTAAACCGCCCCAGGAGAATTCAAACTCTCAGTCGAAGATTTTTCTGCATGCGTACGTAGAAATCCGCCGGCTAACTCGCAACCGATCATATAGATGACGGGCTCTGCCGATGATGCGTCCGATGTGATAATCGATGGAATACCTTCTTGAATGATCACTTGCTCTATATCTTTACCACCTTTGGCGGCCTTCATTTTTTTGCGGGCGTTGTAAGTCCACTCTTTAATTTCTTGGGCTGAGCTAACGCGGATAACTCCAAGACCATAGGTGCCCGAATTATTTTTAACAAAACAAAATGGATCTTGATCAATTTTTTCAGCTTTGTATTTAACTTTTAAGTTATTCAAAAATAGATCAACTTGATTGGCTAAATGATCGCGACTGACGTCACTACTGATATCGAATTCAGTAAATTCTTCAGTTTCAACCCGCATTAAAAACGGATCAATTTTAATAATCTCAGCGAACTCAGTGGCCAGCTGATTATAATTTTTAAAGTACCGAGATTTCTTACGCTGGTACCATCCCAGTTCACGGGGAGGGTTCAGCGGAGTTTTTATTTGCTGGCCCCACTCTTCCAGTGCCAATGAAAAATCGTTATTGCTAATAACTAGATCTGGAGCAAAATCTTTAACCCACTTCGAGTGCTCATACCCACTACCGAATTCTAGTCGATGACCGGTGACTGACTCCAGAATTAAATTTTCAGGAAGATCGCGTGGAAAAGCCAAACGCACTTCAAAGTCACCTTGCTGCAATAGATTTGAAATCGTATAAACGTTTTCTAAGTAGTAAGGATTTTTAGTATGCTCTTCAGTAATTAAAAGAATTTTTTTTACTGAAAACGGGTAATGTACTTTGATATATCTTTTAAATAGTTCAACAGAAGTATCTTTATCGGTTGGGCAAATGTTATTGAACCCGGCCGGAAAAACATTCGCATCTACATTGGTCACCTTATAGCCTGAATCACGAATGTCGTAACTAGAGTAAATAGGATAAGCTAGCTTTTTAGTTAAGGCTTGAAACCATTTCTGCAAATCGTTGTAGTGCAGGCATGTTTGTTCGTGGATATACTCGCGGGCTTTAGAATTATCGTTTAGCGTGCTTGATGAAGTCATTGATGTAGCCATTCCGTAATTAATTTTTGCTTTTTCTCTGAATAACGTGAAAATTTCGAAACTGTGTTTAAATTAATATTTAAGTCATCAATCTTATAGCGATCAAATCTTCGTAAAAAATCAAGCAATGCTTCAGCGATCTTTCGCCGAAATTCTAAATTTAGATTTTCTTTGCTTAAAAGCGCGTAGGTGCGGTCACTAATTCCGATGAGTACATCGGTTGCACGCTCATTAAGGGGCGCGCGCTTACTTTCCATGACATAAACGAAATACTTCTGCGTTTCAGCAATGAATTCTAATTCTTCTAAAATAAGGTGATCGTAATTTAGTAGAGTTGTTGCCATAAGATCTGCGTAAATATCATCAATAGAATAATAAGAAAGTGGCTGCAAAGCATCGATTTGCTTTCGAACTTCAAGCGCTTGGTACTCGTTCGAAACCCGAAAATGATTCTTCATTTCGGCTAGCCGAATTCGAAACAAAGAAATTACATTTTGCTTTGTCCTGGCTAACTCTTGCAATGTGAGCAGGGCTTTTTCTGGGGATCCAATTCTTTCAAACGCGACAGATAAGCTCCATAATGAGTTTTCATAGTACGAGTCAGCCGCACTCGGACGCTGGCGCGTGATCTTTAAAAAGAAGGGCATTGATTTTTCATACTGGTCGCCATCGAAAAGCGCTTTGCCCTTTTCGAATACGTATTCACGCTCGGTCATTGGCTGCACGTCATTGCGTTCAGACAAACTTTTGGTTAAATAGGTGCAACTGGTTAAATGGATTGTAAAAAATATGAGGAACGCGCTAGTTAAGCGGAACCAACTCATCGAAATTTTTTTGTAGGCTTGCGACATCTTCAGTATTCTGTCTTAACTCGTAGCATTTGTATACTTTCAGTTGAGTTTTGAATTGTGTCAGACGGTTTTGCAGGTCGTTTTCAAGACTTTGATAGTAAGTTACAAGATTTTTAACTCGCTTTGAATCCGTGGAAACAGGTGTGGATAACCAACCCGGTACTCGGTTAATGACAACAGTACTTAACCGGTACCCCTGGGTGCGAATTTCGCGGCTTAGCTTTTGAGCTTCGACAAGGCGGGAAGGGTCTAGGGCCGTTACCAATACAAATTCTGTTTGGGCCGAGGTTAACAGCCGGTGGCAATTCATAATATAATTTTCAAGAGGCTTCTGCCACTTCTGGATCGCCTGAAAAAATGCGGCTAACTCTTTTATAAATTGCGAACCCGTTAATACTTCAAGCGCCTTTAGCACTTGCGAAGTTCCTAAATTGATCACTTTTTTAAAGATGCTTTGCTTTTCCCCATCGGCCTGGCGAAACCATTTCGCAATTCCTTCATTGAACAATGCGGTAATCTTCTCGGGCGCACGAAGAAAATTCCAAGTGTGCTGCGAAGGTGGAGTGTCTAAAATCACTAAATCATAATCGCCGCTTGTAACATAACGATTCAAAGTAATTAACGAAGTAAATTCTTGAGAGCCGC
The DNA here is from genome assembly GCA_043760925.1 of Bdellovibrio sp. Lineage (GTDB taxonomy): Bacteria > Bdellovibrionota > Bdellovibrionia > Bdellovibrionales > Bdellovibrionaceae > Pseudobdellovibrio. The sequence goes on from JAYUOK010000089.1 coordinate 24,216, forward strand.
TCAACCGTCCTGAAAGTTGATGATAAAGTTTATTGTTCAAAAGCTGCTGCAATCTTTCATCAGAAATTGAATCATTTTCACCCCCGGTTTCCCCGGCCGCATTTCGAATAAAATATTCGAAAGTCTTTTCATGATTCACCACGCAAGCCCAAAGTTCGCCCTTTTTTTCTTTTGATTTCAGTGAAACCTGATGGGGCTCTCCATCGGTTTTAATTCCTAAAGCTTGCGCCAATCTTTTCGATGGATCTATCGTCAGAACTAAAACTTTTTTACCCTGCTTAGCAAAACCAACACCCATCGAGGCAGCCATGGTCGTTTTTCCGACTCCACCGGTGCCAATGCATATCAAAGTTTTTGTCTGAGGTGTAATTTTAATCACAGAGAAACTTTCTTTTTTAAAATTAAATCAGAAAGCTCTTCGATTAAAACATCGGGATCCAGTGAAGCAACTAGAGGTAATTCGACAAAACGAATTTTATTTACGTTCAGTTCTTCGACTGCATTTTTTTCATTTTCAATCAATGTCATCATCGCTTCGCGCACATCATCCTTTAAATTTTCTAAGTCAGCTTTTTCTAAACCTGTTAATTTATTTAAGTAAACATGTGGCTTTAATTTAAATTCAGATTGAATTTCTTTGTACAGTTCGATCGTTTCGGTGATTGGCAATTCTTCGGCGATCGTCACAATATGAATGTGAGTAAAATCGGGATCGCGAATCCATTGATCGATTCCCCGGGATTGTTCTCCCATCGGTCCGAACTGAATGGCTTCAGCCATTGCTGCCGGTGCTTTGAACAAACTCATGAAGTGGCCTGTTGAAAAAGAATCAATAACTAATTGATCGTAGTTCATTGAAGGGCCGTGCGAACGGGGTGAAGAAGTGATTTTCCCAAGCAAGGCAAGCTCTTCTAGTCCCGGAGCCACCTGAATCAGACTACGAGAAACTGGGTTTTCAAAAAATAATTTATAAAGACTTTCGATTTTTAGTAAGTGAAGCGCGTACTCTTTCAGACAATCTTGTGGACTCCACTGGGCGACATCGACGCCTTTGATCCATGAAGTGGGCTTGTATGAAATTCGCTTCAATTTTAAGTAGTCTTGGTAGAAGGTATTATCATTCAGCTCGGTCAGTAGGGTTTTTGCGTTTGAATGGCTTAAAGAGCGTGCTAAAACCGCAGAAATCAGTGATTTTCCGACGCCGCCTTTCCCTGTAATAAAATGAGCTTTTTTTACCATTGCATTTGCCTAAAAAGTACCCTAGTTTTCGTTTCTGATCACATTCAAAGTAGCACGTAAAGGAGAGCGAATGAAAGCTGAAATTCAAGTAACTGAGGGTTTGCAAAGAAAATTAAATGTCGAGATCCCGCAAGCTACCGTAAAAACAACTTTTGAAAAAGTTTATCAACAAATTCAACGAAGCGTAGAGATTAAAGGTTTCCGTAAAGGGAAAGCACCAATCGCAACGATTAAGACAATGTACAAAGACCGCGTGTCGGGTGATGTTGCTCAAGATCTAATTACGTCGCACTATCCGACCGCTTTGAAAGATCAAAAAGTTGATCCAATCAATTATCCTGAGTTCGAGTTTGAAGATCCTACTGAAACGAAAGATTTCGCATTCTCGGCCGTGTTTGACGTTCGTCCTGAAGTAAAAGTTAAAAAATGGGAAGGTCTTGAAGTTGAAAAAGAAAAACTTTCGGCTGATCCAAAAAAGATCGAACAAGTTTTAGATAATGTTCGTAATTCAAAAGTAAACTTTGTCGACGTTCTTGATGATCGCGCAGCAGCGATGAAAGACGTGGCCGTTATTGATTTCGACGGTTTCGTTGATGGTAAGCCATTAGAAAACGGCGCGGGTCGTGATCAAAATCTTGAGCTTGGATCGAATCAATTTATCGAAGGATACGAAGAAGGTATCGTTGGAATGAAAATTGGCGAGACTCGTACTTTAAGTTTAAAATTTCCAACTCCGTATCACTCGGCTGCTCTTGAAGGTAAGCCTGTTGAATTTAAGGTGACGTTGAAAGGTCTTAAGCGCAAAGAACTTCCTGAATTGACGGACGATCTTTTAAAAGAAGTTGGCGTTAACCAAACAGTTGAAGAGTTTAAGAAAACTGTGCAAGCCGACATGGAACAAACTGATAAGAAGCGTATCGAAGATTCTTTTAAGAATCGTTTATTGAAAAAACTTGTTCAGGCGAATCCGGTTGATGTTCCTGCTTCATTAATGAAGGACCAGAAAGCGGCTTTGATCGAAGATTTTAAAAAGCGTATGACTGAGCAAGGTATGCAAGCGGGCGAGTACGAAGATTACGTTGCTAAGTGGGACGGTGATTTCGCGAAAACTGCGGCTGAGATGATTCAGTCTAGCTTCTTAATCGATAAGCTTGCGCAAGAGCATGATCTTGTTTGTAAGAAGGAAGATGTTGATTTGAAGTTTGAAGAGTATGCGAAGCAGACTAATATTGAAGTTGAGCGTATTAAAGAATGGTATTCGAAGCCTGAGCAGATGAGTCGTTTAACTTACATGATCACTGAAGAGAAGGTGATTAAGCTATTGACTGATAAGGCGAAGGTGAAGGAAGTAGATGCGAAGGATTTGAAGGATGATGGGGCGAACTAGGTTTCGCACTGAGTTTGAGTTCCGTTGATACGATGAGTTTTAGGAAGGGGAGCTTTGGCTCTCCTTTTTTTTGGGGTTTTGGGTTGCTTGCGTAGAGTTTCCGTCCGTGTGAGCGGGCTTCTGACGGCCATCCGGGCCGTCAGATCAAGGGTTTGGGGAGTTTTATTTTTTGTTTTGGCGAGTTGATATTTTTTTGATTAGTTCTATGCAGGGTGAGCCTGGCCAGGTTAGGGCGTGGATTTGTCCGATTCCTGTGAAACGTTGGATTACTTTTAGGTTCTTTCCTGTTGTTATCAGGCTTTCTGGTAAGACTCCCATTAATTTTTTATGCTGTGATAGAAATTGTGTAATTACGAAGTAATCTGTGATCATCCATCTTTGTTGATACGAGATTTCTCGGACTAGTTTTTCTAAGCCTAGCATATCTGGGTGCAGTAGAAGTGTGCCCGTTGGGTCTTGCGATTGGCTGCATAAGACTAGATCTTCCGTGGCTATCTTTCTTGATATTAATCCTGGAAATTTTATTGATTGTGGGACGATTGCGAAATCTAGGCTTCTTACTTTAATTGCTTCGATTAATTCGATTGAAGATGCGATTTTAAATTCGGGTTGTAGCTGCAATTCAAAAAGGTCTTCTATAATTTGTTGCGAGAAATAGGAAAAACCGACTGTTGGTGAAAAGCCGATGCGCACAGGGGTCGTGATCTCTATGTTATTGGAGATTTTTCTGTTGAATTCGGTCTGAGCACTTGAGATTGCAACATATAGTCTTTCGCCTTCGCTTGTCGCACGCATGCCTGACTTGTGCCGAACGAAGAGTTTTGTCTGTAAATTATTCTCGAGTCTGTTGACCATTCTTGATACGTGGGCGGCGTCTTGGCCTATTCTTCTTGCGGCTGCTTGTATGCCTTTTTGCTCGTAGGCGATTTTAAAGTAGCTCATTTCGGCTGAGAGTACGCTGTAGTCGTTTGGAACCTTATTTGTAGCTTTCATCTTAACGTTTTATAAAATAATTGCCGATTTGGCAACATAGCGTTGCTTATATGGCAATTTTAAACTGTGCCGACGAGAAGTATCTGTGAATGAAGCTTTAATAACGAAGCTAAATTAAAAGGAGTACCCAATGAAGTCACTAATCGTTTCAAGTTTAGCATTAATGATGTGTTCGATTTCTTTCGCAGCAGCCGGGTCTATTGAGACTGAGCAAAATAAAGAAAGTGTAAGTGTTCAAATTCATCTTTCGAATTACTCGGACGCTTACGAAATAGTCGGGGCTTTGTTAAAATCTCCACAATTTAAAAAGATAGAGAATATGTACATTGATGAAAAGGCGACTGTGGTTCGAAGCCTGAATGAACTTATCGGAGGTACTGCAAAGCCCACTCAAAGCGGACATAACGTTTACCTTCAACTTAAATTAACAGACCATTTACGAATTTCTACTTTGGGTAGCTCGATGAATGGGACCGCGGGGTTTGTCCGTTTAACAGATCGTTCTGGTTCAGATGTGGACAAAATTCGAACTACATTGATGACAGCTTCAGGGCCTAATGTTCGAAAATACTTTTCTAGTGGCAGAGACGACTATCGCGTTGCGAACGCTGTTATCATTTCGTTTGGAAAGAATAAAACAAGCAAACTTGATTGCTTTCCAAGTTTTGAACGTAATTACACGACATGTAAATTCCAACTTTCACGAGATTAATTTATTTCTTTTTGAAGAACAATTACTTTTGCTTGCAGATTGCGCTGGCATAGTGGGATGAGTGCCAGATTTGTGGGTTGTTGCAGAAAAGTTTGATAGCGGGTGAATCTTTTTTGAACGCTACTATATCTTTTGTTAACTGGGCAGCTGATTGTCCTTTTAGATGATCAGCCACGGTTAGTTTTGATGATAATACCTCGATTGCGGCATCTCGGTCGAATCCGGTTGAATCTAGGAATGCTCCGGCAGATCCGCCTTCGTAGGCGCTTTCAAATGGGGCCATGGTTGTGTTTGATAGTTTTGAGGTTCTTGCTACTGTGTCACCAGACAAACCGCCAAGGCCTTCAAGTTGCGGAAGCTTTTTTGTGTTCACTAGAATGACTCTTAACTCTGAATCAGTCTTTTTTTGTAATAGATTAAAATAGTCGGATTGGTTCAAAAGATCGGTTTTGCCTGCCGGCTTTACAATACCAACGAACGCTGTTAATTGCGCCTCGCTGTTTTTGGGAAATGCCGATATTTGTTCGCTGACAAATTGTAATCTTGGTAATGCAGCTTTAAAATCTTCATCTGACATCTTCGTAGTCGTTACTGCAGTTTCTCGTAAGGTTTTTGCAAATTCTGGATTTCGTTTTAAGCCTGAGAAATGGGTAACGTCGTGTAAGAAGTCAGAGCCGAGTTGATTTCCAGCGAATGATAGGCCCGTATTTACTTCACCGACACCAACATGTCCGTCGGCGACGAATTGCCAAAATTCTCTTTCAGGTAATAACGCTGTATACGGGGTTGCGTCTGCGGGTATTTTATCCTGTAAGCCAAACATTTTTATTTCGCCGGATTTTAGCATGTACGGTCTACCAGGCCGCAGTGCTTCAGAAGATTTTAAAGTTCCCGAAGCAATATCGTCGGTAATACCTTCATCAACGCGATTAAAAATTTGCGTTGGCGAAAGGCGAGAGTTTGGCACGATGCCGACTTGTTTCAGGTAAAGTGCATGCGGGTCGTTCGATTTTTGCAAAGTTGTTAATCTTGAACTTACGCTTCTTCCGTACTTAGTCAGTCGCTCGTATTCAACTGCGGAAAAAAAATCAGCGTCGATGCTTCCGTTCGGACTGTTAGCTAATCGTTGAGCCGCTGCGCGGTTTTTCATGAAATTGTAACTTTCAAACCCCACCATCGGTACCAGTAGAGCGGTTTGCATCATAAATTCGTACGCGCAATCTTGTTTTTTTAAATTATCAATCATGAACTTTTTTGTGTCTTCTTCTGAACCGGTGCACTTTTCCATTGTTGAAATTTTTAAGTCGCGGCTATTGTACAAGCAGGCTCTGGCTAAAGAGTCTGATGCCGAGGCGTAGCCAACAGCGGTACTAAATCCTAAACTTGCGTAAGTTGCGTTCTTTGCTGTGATCACTGAACTAATTGCTTTTGAACCGGCGTATTTCATCAACGTGAAGCCGGTACCAATGGGAATTGCTACGGCAACTATATTCAATGCGAGATTTGCTTTATCACTAGCGGCTTGTTTTCTAATTCCATATTTTTCATCTAAATGGCATTGTACAGTTCTTGTGTACAGTGTCTCTTCCGAGGATTTATTAAGTGTTAACTTTTTTAAAATGTCTGAATCAATCGTTAGACTTTTCTTAAGTTCGGTTTTAATTTCTTTATCTTCATTTAAATTGCTTTTCACTTCGGCTTCTTGAAGCTGCATTCGATAGTCAATTTGTTGAAGCACAACGCTTGTGGCGGCTTTCTTTTGGGCGAACGTCTTTGTTGAATCGGCGAAGGTGTCGGCTAATTCGCGCATTTGTGTCGTCGAACCTAAAAACATGCTTTGATAGCTTGATTCGATAAGATCTCGAATTTCGCCCTGCTGCCGATCATTTTCTATAATTTGGTCTTTGTGCATCGATGGCGTTAGGCGACCGCGATCAGCCGTTAACATGACTAAGTCTTTCTTCAACTTAGAGATAAACTTCGATTTCCATTCAGCGTCTTTGATTATTTTTTCATACTCTGCATCAGCTTTATTGTTCGAAATCAATCGAACGGCGCCGCGAACGCATTGCAAGTCTTCAGCGCGGATCGATAATGCCTCTTTTAAATAAATTTTCTCGGCAACTTGTTCGGATTGGTTCGGTGTTTGACAGGTAGCTGTGACTTTTTGACCGATCGAAAACCGGTTCAGCGGTAAAGGTGAACAATCGCTCGCAGCGCCGGCTTTTAGTGTCGGCACTAAAAAAACCACGAGCCATATTTTCTTCACTATTTAATCATTCCTTTTAAAGTCTTCCAGGCTCGTAAATAGCTATAAGCTTGATACGCTTGGTAGTCAGACTTGAAAAGCTTCTCTTTATCGCTTAGATCAGAGTCTTTTTTGCTGCCAATATCTTTCCACCATGCGACTGCATTTTTATCCATCGTCGGCACGGTTGAATTTTTCTTATCGTTAGCAATTTTTTCTTTATCGCCTTTTAGGTGACCGGTAATGTCTTTTTCACGGTAACCTTTTGATTTGTTAACGGCTTTAGCGAAAACTTCGGCGTCGACATCTTCAATTTCGATATCGGGCTTGATTCCTTCTGACTGGATCGAGATTCCGCTTGGCGTGTAATAACGGGCTACCGTTAGCTTTAATCCGCTGCCATCGCCCAATTTGATCACGGATTGAACTGAACCTTTACCGAAACTACGCTCGCCAACGACAACGGCGCGCTTATTATCTTGTAATGCTCCGGCCACAATTTCACTGGCGCTGGCTGAATATTCGTTGATCAGGATTACAACCGGAATATCTGCATAGGCGGCTTTTTTCGTCGCGTAAGTGACTTCTTTATTTTTCGGATCACGGCCGATCGTACTTACGATAATGCCTTCTTTAAGAAATAGATCGCTGACCTTGATGGCTTGTTCAAGTAAGCCGCCGGGATTTCTTCGTAAATCGATTAAGATACCTTCGATTTTACCATTGTTGCGTTTTTTAAAGTCACTTAAAACTTTTTCAAGGTCTTTGCTGGTGTTCTCAATGAAGCTAGTTACTTTAACGTATAGAAATCCTTCATCTAATAAAGTTGGTTTAATCGATTTAATTTTTACGCTGCCACGAGTGATCGAGAAATCCAGCGGCTTTTCTTGATTATCACGAATAACTGAAAGAACTGTTTTGGACCCACGCTTTCCCTTTAGCATCGCCGAAGCCTCAACTAAGCTGAAACCTTTTGTGGATTGACCGTCGATCGCTACAATTTTATCGCCCGGCTTTATCCCGGCATTCCAAGCGGGAGTATCTTCAATCGGAGAGATGATCGTTAAAATTCCATTTTGGATCGAGATTTCAATACCTAAGCCGCCAAATTCGCCTGCGGTCTCAGATTCAAAGTCTTTGAATATTTCAGGTGGCATGTAATTCGTGTGCGGATCTAATTCGCGAAGCATTCCTTTGATGGCGCCGGTAATAAGCTTTTTAGTATCAACTTCCTCGACGTAATACTGCTGGGTCAAATTTAAAATTTTACTAAAATTTTGTAGTTCGTTATAGCGATCTTGGGCGAACGATACTAAGGGCCTTCCACCAAAAACGATGATGATGGCAAATATCGATAGCGTGATTGCGTGCTTCTTCATAAAGACTCCTTAAACCAAAGTGCAGGATTGATCGGGTGCTCGAAATGTCTTAATTCAAAGTAAAATTCGTTTCCGCCCGTAGTGGCGATGATTTCGTCTATTTCTACGGTGTCTTTAACTTGCTTCGAATCTAAATTTTGATTCCCGATAAGTCCGGCGTAAACCGAATAATAATTATCGTCGTGTTGTACTATTAAAGTTTCTCGCCAGTGCTGAACACGGTCACGAAAAATAACCACTCCTGGACCGACTGCTTTTACAGACTGTCCAGGTTCACTTTTAAATAACAAACCTTTGCTAACTAGAACGTACTGATTTTGTTTATCTGGACGCGATCCGAAGGGAAGGGTGATCAAGCCCACTAAAGGTCTGGCTAATTCACCTTTGTATTTTAGAAGCGAATTAGTACGCTCAGCCTTTAACTTTACAATTCGTGCGGTATCAAAGCTGGTTAGATCACTTTGCTGTCTTTGTAACTGGGCAATGATATTTTTAAGTTGCTTCTGTGTCACCGCTAAATTATTTCGAGCTAGTGCTAAAGACTTTAAAGAAATCTTATATTCTTTAAATAACGTAAGATCATACTTATTCAGCCGGTTAATGACTTTTACGTTTCTTTCAATTTGGTAGGGCTCTTCCGTTGTAAGTAGACCACCCCATTGAAAACGTTGAAGATAAGATAGCGCCCGGGCCCGTTGATTAAGAATTTTTTTACGTTCGCGAATTTTTGTCTCTAGATCTTTGATACTTTGCTCTAGCTGGTTTTTCTCGGCATCAAGATGCGCCAAGTTTTCGATTGTATCATTAATTTGTTTTTCAATTTGAACAGCATCAATCGCAGCATAGGCCCATGGAATTTCTATAATTGATAGCGCAACAATCAATAGAATTTTAATCATAGGCGAACTGATTCAATCTTTGGATTGTTGTTTTCAATGCGATAAATGAACTTACGAAAATAAAAATTACTACGAGTAAAGCAAAGATGAATATTTCGCCTGGACTTAAAAACGTTAAACGGGTCGAAAAAGCTAGATCCATGTGCTTACTTAAATAAACATTTTTCAAATATTCAAAAATTCCAAACAGAGAAATAAAAGTTAAAACTAAACTTAGCATCGTAAACGCCAGCATCTCGCGAAGAAAAATTTTGTAGGTAAACCATCGTGTCGCGCCAATCAACGTATACACTTCAAGCTCGGGCTTTGCATCGTCGATTAGAATTCGAACCATCAATGCTGAAAGAAAACTCACAGACAGTAATACAATCGCCAATACGAAAAGCCCGATCGATTTCAAAGTTTGATCTAATTTTGAAAACTTTTTAAGCCATTCTCCGCCGAACGAGACTTCATCGATTCCACTAAGCCCTTTGGTCGCCGTAGTGATCTCGTTAAAAACATCCATCTTTTGTAGAAGAGACAAATCATTCTTTAAACTAATCACAAAGGCTTCAGGAACGATATCGATGAGCTCATCAACACTAAGTAAGCCGGCCGAGTAAGCGCCGAATGATTTTTGAAAATCTTTTGCGGCTCGATCGCGATCGACGAAATCAACTTTTTGTACATTTTGATTTTGCCGAATCTTCATTTCGATTGTGCCGCGCTCTTCATCTAAAATATCAGTTTGTAGATAGATACTTAGATGGGCGGCATTATTCCATGAGCCCAATACGGTATTCAAATTCTTATAAGTTAAGAAACCGGCTAAAATCATAAGTTGCGACAGTGTAATAATAAATAGCAGTGAAATTTTAAGGGTCGTCCATTTCATAGCAGGCGATCCTCTACCAAAATACCTTTATCAAGGCTAAGAAGCCGCGCCTTTTTGGTTTGAAATAGGCGATGATCATGCGTCGCCACCAAAAATGTCATACCGGTTTTTGAAAATTCAAAAAATAGATTCATAATCGAATCGCTTAGCGCAGGATCTAGATTTCCAGTCGGCTCGTCAGCAATAATTAATTCGGGCTCGTGCACCAGTGCGCGCGCGATCGCCACCCGCTGTTGTTCGCCACCGGATAGAAAATCAGGGTATTGATCAGCATGATCTTCTAAGCCAACACGCTCAATAATAGCCATCACCTTATCACGACGAACCGATTCTTCTTCGCCGATGATTACTAACGGCAGTTCGATATTCTCGAACACGCTTTTATTCTTTAATAATTTATAGTTTTGAAATACAAATCCGATTTTACGTCGAAAGAAAGGCACTTGCCCCTCGCGCAATGTTCTTAAGTCATGACCTGAAACATTCAAATCGCCCGAACTTGATTTCTCGTAAGCAGATATCAACTTAAACAAAGTCGTCTTTCCGGCGCCGCTAGGGCCCACCAAAAAAACAAATTCACCTTTTTGGATGGTAAAGCTTAGATCACGTAAAGAGTGTCGGTCGCCGCCGTAAGTTTTGTAGATGTGTTTTAACTCGATCACACTTTATTTTGGGCAGTTTTTGACGAAAGAACTAGGCTAGATTTGCTGGTAAGACCAATCAATGATCGTTTGGTGAAATTTCACTAAAGCAAGACGTCGGTTATTTTCTTGTTCTACTTTGTCGATTTTTTCGTAAGCCAACCTGAATGTTTTAAAGACGCTTCCATTTTTAAAAACTCGGCTCATCAAAACTTTTTGTTCATTTCCCCAGTCTTCAGTCTGGACATGGATCTGCGATCCATTAATGAACAAATCAGAATTTTCTCCGGGTACGACAGAATTCATTCAGACAAGGTAGGCTAACGGCCAGGATTCACAATAATTAATACGTAGCATTAGGACGAAAGGTAAGTGTTGCTTGAAACCCGCTACAAAATAATCATAGACCAAAGCCCAGGAGGAAAACCGCAATGCTTCAAGAGTTCAAAAAGTTTATCTCACAAGGAAATGTTCTAGATTTAGCCATCGCCGTGGTCATTGCCGCCGCATTCGGAAAAATTGTTACTTCACTAGTGAACGACATCATCATGCCACTGGTTGGCCTTGCATTAAGAGGCGTCAACGTAGCTGGTGAATTCATCTCGCTTAACGGACAACACTATCAAACAATTGAAGAAGCAAAAAAGGCCGGAGTCGGCGTACTTGCCTACGGAAGCTTTATTCAAAACATCATCGACTTCGTCATCGTCGCCTTTGTTCTTTTCTTGATCGTCAGACAAGCTTCAAAATTTAAAAGACCGATACCACCGCCACCAATCGTTTAACAAAACGGCCCATCGTCCAGCGAATGACTAGCAATCATTCGCAAATAAAGACATGTCTCAAAATACGACGTAAAATATTTAGATAGCGGGGCCGCTTTTGGTCCCTCATTTGCTCATTGTATCTAGTAACGGGAGAAATCGAATGAATACATTTTCACTAATCAAACTTTCAACACTTGTCGGGTTTTTGGTGTTTGGTCAGTATGGCCATTCAGCTGCAATTAGTAAGGCTGATGTAGATGAAGATACAACTTGTTCTACATATGAAAACAAATCAGATTGCGAAGGATGGCAAGCAAACTATAAGCGCAAGATAAAAAAAGAAGATGATAAAGAATTTGCAAATAAGTGCGTAGAAGCAAAGAAAAAGTATGACGATGCTGCAGTGAAAAGTCGTATGGCATGCGGAGCATTTGAAAAAACCGATTCTAAAACTGGAAAATTCGGAGCTCAGTGTAGTAAGCGTATTGCTGAATGTCGGGCAAAAAAAGATGCTTTATTTACTCCGACTTCGGATCAATCAGGAAAGTCTGGAACAGGCATGCTGCAAGAGATGGCGATGATGGGAATCAAGAGCAAAATGGGAATCGTGGATACCGCCTCTGCTGATGCCTCGAAGTCGGTTAGCTGCTTAAAAGAGCCGGACACTAAAGAGCGTAAGCAAGCTGAAAAAGACCGCCGTAAAGAAATCAAAGATTTAGAAGATAAAATTAAAAAAGAATCTGATGAACAAGCAAAGTTACTAGAAAAGCAACGTGAAAAAATCGATGAGATCAAAAAGAAAGAAAATGAAATTATTGCTGATGCAAAAAAAGAACTACTTAAAAAAGATGCTAAAGAGCGCGACCAGGCGGCCGAAATTCGTAAAGCAACTTTGGACACTTCAAAACGCTTACGCCAATACGCAACTGGAATTATAAAAGAGCAACAAGCATTAGCGAAAGAAAGATTAAACTATCAAAAAGCCATGCTTGACCTATCTAAAGATAGAATCAGCGCAAAGTGCAAGCAAGAGTTCGAAGCGTTGAAGGCAGGAATCGTAAATACGAAAGTTGGCGACCCAAAGAATACAACAGCTGAACAAAAGCAACTTGAAGCCTTAGCAGCACAGTATAAAGGTAAAGTTTCTGGCACGGCTCAACTTGCTTCGTTATTAAATATGGCGAAAAAAGCTTGTTTTGAAAAAGCCGATGCGCAGATTGCGGATATCAATTTGGGAAGTAGCCAAAATATTCAAAATATAAACGGTCGAATTGAAGAACTTCAATCAAGTATTAATGATGAAAAGAAATCGGCAGAAAATAGCAATACAGCAATTGAAGAGATGAAAAAGGGTATGAACGAAGAAAAACTTGCCGAAGAAAAAGAAAAGTTAGATAAACTATCGCAGTTAAATCAAGAAGTGATTAGCTTTACAACTTCGACTAATGAGAAGTTAGCGATATCAAAAGCAATGGCGGCAAAACTTCAAGAAGACATCAAGAATTTAAAGCTTAAAACAGATTTTGATTCCGAGACTGCTTTTGAAGAAGCTGAGGGTATGATTTCCACAGCAGAAGCAGCACGATCAAGTGCCGCTGAAACTTGTGGATGTACAGGTGGCGGAACGACAAAAGATAAAGAGTGTGCAAGACTTATGGACGACAAAATCGACTTGAACGCAAAACCAAAAGCCAGCAACAGTACAACTAAGTAACCGGCAATAAATCCATCAAGCATTCGCGCCAGTATTCTGGTGCGTCTGCGCTGTAGTCTACGGCCACAAGATAGCCTTCGCCTTTTCCTAAGAATTTCGTTCTGGCAACAACGCCTGATATCTCAAGATTCATTTCGTGAATATTAAAGTAAACGTTTTCTCCGACTAGCTGATCGATGCTTAAGTTTGCTCGAAGTTCTTTTGCGACGAAGTCGTCACGCTGAAACTTAAGTAGTAATCCAGAAGCTGAGGCTTCGATAATTTGCCCGTGCTTTGCTAGCTTTTGAAGGTTTTGTAAAGATGAAAAAGAATCTAGAGTTAGCGGAGCTAATTCTCTTCTTTGGGCGACTCTTTGCTTACGTGCTGTTTTCATTATTCCTCCGGCGGTTATTAACGACCTTAATAACTCATCGGGCAAAGCCGGACAAAAGTTAATACATGGAAGTTCTATTGGTAGTAAATACTGTACAGAATATCATTTTCAGAAAAAATAAAGCCCCGGTTGTGATTAAACTCTAAAGTCTTTTCCGATTTAATCCGAAAGCTCCAAATCTGATTCTCAGAATGAGATTCCCAATCTAAGCAGATTAGATCGGGAAGAAGTAAGTTTAAATCAGGCTTCGCTAAGGCTTTGAACGCAGACTCTTTTGCGACCCACAGAAATTCTGGGACGGGTGCGTTCATGTATTCGATCTCGTTTGAAGTTCGCTTGAGTATCGCGGTCGAGATTCTATTTTTCATTTCGACGTCGAAACCATTCTTCATTTCTGAATACGAAAAGCCGCCGATGGCTTGATTGTGCGAGATCGAGAAAAAACCCTTCAGCGCTAAAGGTAGTTGATTGAGGTCATAAAGTTGAGCCCACTGCTCGCGCGAAAAATGCGGGGCGAAGTTATCACCTAAGTGGTGACGGATGAGAGATCTAAATTCACGTTCGGTCGAACTCCACTTATCGCTGACGACGATTTGTAACGATGGGTCGACAAGTTCGTGCATGAGTTTAAGTTTAGTTTCTAAACTCATCCTTGAAAGCTTTCGGGCCAGGTGACTGAACCCCCGGATGTAATCTTCATCATGCGGTCTAGTGAAGTGACGGCTTTTAAGCGAAGTTTTTCATCTAAGGTGACTTCGGGTTTGAAAGTTTCTAAAGCGCGTTTAATTTTTTCAAGCGTATTCATTTTCATGTAAGGGCAATCGTTGCACGCACAGTTTTCATCCATGACAGGGGCTTGAATGAGTTCGACGTTGGGACGAAGTTTTTTCATCTGATGGAAGATACCAGTTTCAGTAGCGACAATAAATTTCTTTGCCGGATTTTTCTGAACTTCTTCAAGTAATCGAGAAGTCGAACCGACTACACTTGCATATTTTAATACGGCGTCTTCACATTCTGGATGCGCGATGACGACTGCGTCAGGGTGTTCTTGCGTTAAGGCGAATAATCTTTTTGCGTTAAATAAAATATGAACTTCGCAAGCGCCGGGCCATAAGATCATGTCACGTTCTAATTTCTTGCTTAGCCAGCGTCCTAAATGTTGGTCAGGCCCAAACAAAATGCGGCGATCTTTCGGAATGCTTCCGACAATCTGAGCTGCGTTGCTAGAAGTAATGATGACGTCAGAAATAGATTTTACTTCGGCGCTAGAATTGATGTAGGTCACGCAAATCGCGTCGGGGTGATCTTTGCGCCATTGTAAGTATTTATCAAAAGGCGAGCCATGTACAAGCGAACAGCCGGCGCCAAGATCCGGCACTAGAACCGTTTTTTCGGGATTTAAAATCTTCACGCTTTCGGCCATGAAGACAACCCCGGCTAATAGTATATTTTTATTCGGAACCTGTTGGCCGATCTTAGCCAAGAAAAAACTATCCCCAACGTAGTCGGCGATATCTTGAATAGCGCCGTCTTCATAAAAGTGCGCTAAAAGAGCGACGTCTTTTTCTTTTTTTAATATTTGAATCGATTCAATTAGATCAAAAGACATTTGGCTTAACCAATCCTTCTAAAGGGTCTTCTAAACGGCTGTTCCGCCTTTTAAGATTTGAAGAACGTTCTTCGAGACCATTTTGAAGCTTTCTAATACACCTTTGCCTTCAAAAGCGGAAGCTTCAATTTCAGGTGCGTTGTAATGATTTAAATGACGGCGAAGTTCACTGATGGGCATCGCATTTGGTAAATCACGTTTGTTATACTGAATAACCAATGGGATTTCGCGGATACTATAGCCTTGCTGCTCAAGGTTTTTTTCTAAGTTCTTCATCGAAGCAATATTTTCGTCTAAACGATCAGCCTGCGAATCGACAACAAAGACGACTCCATCAAGGCCTTTTAAAATCAGCTTTCTAGAAGCATCGTAAATGACTTGGCCGGGCACAGTGTATAAATGAAAACGAGTTTTAAAGCCGCGGATTTCGCCGACTTCAAGGGGTAAGAAATCAAAAAATAAAGTTCGCTCGATTTCGGTGTTTAAAGCGACAAGCTTTGAACGCTGATCTTGCGCCAGTGATTGATAGACCCATTGAATGTTCGTCGTCTTACCGCCTAATGAGGCTCCGTAGTAGACGATCTTACAGTGGATTTCTTTCGCATTGTGATTGATAAACGACATTAAAGTTCGACTCGATTCTCTAAAGCGCGACCCATTGTACGATCATCAATAAAATCAATGTCAGAACCCATCGGAATTCCGTGCGCAATTCGAGAAATCTTAACGCCTTTACCTTGCAGAGTTTTTGTAAGGTATAAAGCAGTCGTATCACCCTCAAGATCGGCATCAAAAGCAAAAATCACTTCTTTTATCGTGGGCCGAAGGCCTTGAACGCCTTCATCAACTTTATTTAAAAGCTCAGCCACTTTTAAATTTTTTGCGGTAATTCCCTCTAACGGAGAGATCGCTCCGTGTAGAACATGGTAACGTCCGCGAAATGCCCCTGAAGATTCAATTCGTTCGATATCGGAAGGCTCTTCCACGACGCAAAGAAGCTCATCACTGCGATACGCATCTTCGCAGTAGCGGCAAACAACGCGGTCCGTGTAGTTAAAGCATTCGGTGCAAGTGTGCACTTCGCTTTGTACGCGCTGAATTGCTTCAGATAATTGAGTCGTGTAAGAATCTTTAGATTTCAAAATATGATAAGCCAAGCGCTGAGCCGTCTTCGGGCCAATGCCGGGTAGACGACTAAGTTCATGAACTAATTTTTCAAGTGCAGGTATGTGTAACAATTTAGAATCCTGGGATGTTTAATCCGCCAGTGATTTTTGACATCTCTTGGCTTGAAGTATCTTTAGCAACTTTTAATGCATCATTAACTGCAGAAGCGACTAAATCTTGTAACATTTCAACGTCGCCGGCTTTCATGACTTCAGGATCAATCGTTATAGCTAATACTTTGTTGTCGCCATTTACTTTTGCAGTAACGGCTCCGCCACCAGAAGTTCCAGTGAATTCGCGTGCAGCTAATTCTTCTTGAACCTTTTTCATTTTCATTTGCATTTGGTTAGCTTGCTTCATGAGGCCAGCCATTCCGCCCATTGCGCCTTTCATAAGGACTCCTTTTTCGTCATTTTAACTTCACCTTTAAAAACTTTTTTTGCTTTCTGTACGCGCGGATCAAGTTGCCACTGTTCTTTCAGCTTTTCATCAGCCTGAACTTGTTTTTTAACGGCAAGTGTTTGGGCGCTATCACCCACAGCATCTGCGCGACCTTTTAGCACCTCAAAATTGTATCCTTCACCGAGTTCTGAATCAATCAATCCTTGCAGTTTTTGGCGCATTTCAGAATTCTGAAGTTGGTCCGCCAAAAAAGCAAAATTCATCGGAGGTTGAAGAGTAATTTTTAGATTTTGGCAGCCCTGAAATAAAAGATTTTCAACTTTCGCAGCAAACAAAGCATCTTTTGATTTCAAGCTTTGAACAAATAGAAGCCATTGATCAGCATCGAGATCTTTCGTCGCCTTCGGTTTTGGAATCGGTGCGACCGGCGTAGGTGCGACCGGCTGTTGAACGACAGGTTTTGAAACCGGAGCCGCAGTAGGCTGAATGACAACCGTTTGCGCTTTAACCGGAGGAGCTGCCTTTGCCGCAACAACGGCTGGCTTCTCCTCAACGCGCTTTGGGCTTGGAGGCGCCCCCGCCAACAAATCTTTGAGGTCGGCAATCTGCGGAGCCTGACTCATGCGAAGTAAAGCGATCTCGAAAACAATTTGCGCATCAGACGCGCGATGCAAATCTTGTAACGCCTTCATCATCATATCAAAAAGCATATGTAAATCTGAATCACTGATGCCAGAAATTTTTTGCAACAGCATTTCAATTTCATCTTCCGGAAGATCAATCATGCCGGTTGCAGTCGCATCCATTTTTAAAACTAAACTATGACGAACCATTTTAGACAGATCTTCTAGAAATAAATTAGGGTTTTGCCCTGAGGTACTCAATTTCTCTAAGTAGCTGACCATCTCGGTCGACTTGCGATGCAATAAACAATCGTAAACATCAAAAACCAATGAACGCTCGGTTAAGCCAAGAATTTGGCTGACTTTCGCTTCACTGACTTCGCCGTTTGTGAAACTGATCACTTGATCGAGTAAACTTAAGCTATCGCGCATTGATCCATCACCTTGGCGGGCAATCAACCAAAGCGCAGCCTTATCGGCCGTGATTTTTTCAAGCTCGCAAAGCTTTCGTAAGTAGTCAGCCGTTTGCTTAAGGGGAATACGGCGAAAATCAAAACGCTGACACCGTGATAAAATTGTCTGCGGAATTTTATGAACCTCAGTTGTCGCTAAAATAAAAATAACGTGCGCCGGTGGCTCTTCTAGGGTTTTCAACAGAGCATTGAACGCACTGGTCGATAACATATGAACTTCATCGATAATAAAAATTTTGTATTTGCCTGAAGAAGGCATAAACATCACGTTATCGCGAAGATCACGGATGGCATCGACTCCGTTGTTCGAAGCTCCATCGATTTCAATCACATCGACGGCGCGCCCCGAGTTGATCTCCATACAGCTTTGGCACTGATTACACGGCGTAAAGTTAACGGGCTTTTCGCAACGCAAAGCTTTTGCTAAAATTCGCGCCGAAGAAGTTTTTCCGGTACCGCGAAGACCCGTAAATAATAAAGCATGCGGAAGGCGATCGTTTTTTAAAGCGTTATTCAAGGTTTGCGTAATATGATTCTGACCGACCATCTCGTCGAATGTTTGCGAACGATACTTACGAGCTAACACTTGATACGACAAAAAAATTTTTCCTTATTGATTGGATCATCTATGTAAAAAAACAAAGTGCTAGGCACCCCATATCGCAAAGCTCGTTAGACACCGTTGCTTCCTTCCGGACCTAGCGGGATTCACTAACGAGTCAATCGTATGGGACCTAGCACTCATGGGTTTACTATAAAGCGCCTCTTGGGAGCAGTGATTAACACCATAAGTCATGTAAATAAAGACTGCTCTAGTGAAGCGGCTGTTTCGTCATCGCTTAGATGGGCATCAAATGCGACCGATTTCCGGCGCTCCCTATCAAAAAAATAGACAGTTGAAAGGCTGCTTTTGCGTCTCGGATTGAGATTGCCGAAACAAAACCGAATCGAATCTTAGCTTATAAGCATCTTATTGGTTAATAGCTCATAATTTCGTTTTGGCCTTCTATTTGGAATGTTTTATCTTCGAAGGAGACTATTTTATGAAAAACTCAATTGCGAAAACCCTTATGTGCGGAGTCTTGGCCTCAACCTTTTTATTGGTGAATTGCCAAAAAGCTCCAAACCGACCGGTTAAAGCACCTGCGGCGGGCGTTGGTCCGGCTGGCAAAACTGATGGTAAGATAGTCGAATGTTCTCCCGCATTTCTAAAAGCGTTTGGTCCGACTTATGAGTTGGCAGGAAAATTAGATGCTCAAATTAAAGAGATTACGAAAAAAGATGAAAAAGAAAAACTTGATGCACAAGCTAAAGAGTCTTTACGAAAAGAAGCCAATTCACTTGCAGCTTTAACAAAACTTTCAGTTGATGAACTTGCGAAACTAAATGCAGCTGGTTGTGAAGCAACGGATGCAAAAACCAAAACGAAAAAAGGACCGTACACGATCAAAATGTTAAACGACGTTTCTGAAAGAACCGGCACGATTATCAAAGAATTAACTGGTGGTTTAGAAAACGATGGAGCTAAAGCAGCTGAAGCGTCTAAGCAAGAAAAAGAAAATACAGTCGAAAAGAATGGATTCAAAATCACGAAAGAGTTCGGCGAAATGTTCGACGCTTCAAATCGTGAATTCAGCTACTTTATGAATGGTAAAATTGAAAAAAAGAATATTGATGAAGCTAAGAAAGACAAAAACAGCACAGTTTGTTATATTACTGAATCAAATGGCAAGCTTGAAGAAGATAGCGTTATTAAATTTCTTCCAGCTGGCTCTTTAAGTTTAGTTTCTAATTCAAACCGGCAAACTTTGTCTAAAAAGTTTAATGGAAAAGCTGAAGGCGATGAGACTTTTGGATTATATGAAATTGAATGTTTAATCGCGGATGGAAAGAGATCAGAGGCAGAATTTAAGAAAGCCTTGGGCAACTTGATTTCTGAAAACACAGCTGCAGCAGCAAGTAGTGATGCTACATTAACGATTGATGATAAAGCTACTCAAGCTCGTGAAGAAGCGGCTAGAAAATCAAAAGTAGAAACTGAAAAAGTAAATGCTAAGAAAATTGCAGACGACAAAGTTAATGCTGAAGCAGCTAAAAAAGCTGATGATGATAAAAAAGCCGCTGAAGCAGCAGAAGCGGCGAAGAAAGCCGCAGGCGGAACTCCAGTTAAGGCAGCAGGATCAACCCCAGTTGTTCAGTCAGTAACCGGCACGACAACGGCTGAATTAGCAAAAGCCGCAATTGCAAAAGCTTTAGAAGAAAAAAAAGCTGAAGAAGCAGCCGCTTCTACGAAAGCAAATTCACAATCTTCAGCAATGACAGCCCCTCCGGCAGCAGCGCAGGCTTCTGCAGTTGATGCACGCACAGGCGAAGAAGTTGATGCGCAAGTAACGATCGTTGATGGTTCTGTAAAGTCAAAGGCGACCACAGCAGCTCAAGCTAAAGCCGCAGCAGCAGCTGCGATCGCAGAACAAAAAGCTTCAAATACACCGGCAATGACTTCGGCATTACCAGCAGCGCAAATGACGGGGCAACCCGCTCAAACTGCCGTTGTAGTTAAAGAAGAAAAGAAGGAAGAACATAGCTTCACAGGTTCAATCGCAAAGCATTTCAAGGGTCTTACTAATTTATTAAATACCGATGATATGCGCGCAAGTGATAAAGCTCGTTTTCAAGAAGGTTTAGCAAAGCAAAAACAAGCTGAAGAGGCGGCGAAATTAAATCCACCTGTTAAAAAAGAAGAATCAAAAGGTTTTTTTTCTAGCATGAAAGAATTCTTCACAGTTGATTATACAGACGGTTCGCAAACTGAAGCGGCTAAAGCGAATAAATAATTTTTTCTAAATTTTCAGTTTCCTCGGCCCAGTAGCTATAAGAGCCATAATCTGGGAAAAGCCGAGGAAAACTTGGATCAGTCCACCGATTCATAATCCACATCGCGTAAGTAATAATTCGATACCCACGTAATAGCGGAATTAATTCAAGCTGTTCATGCGGAAATTCTCGCAATTCAGAATAAGCTTCAATCAAAGTATCGAACTCAGGGCTTTCTTTTAAATCACTTGAAGGCATTAACATCCAAAAATCTTGAACCGCCGGGCCGTTGATCATGTCGTCAAAATCAACCATCACAAAATCAGAATTAGAAGCTTCTAGAATATTTCCGCGGTGAAGATCTCCGTGAAGGCGAATGAAATCGAAATCGGGTAAACGTTCGTCAAGTTCTTCAAGAATGCGAACGGCGGCTTCCTCATAGCGGTGACTGACCTCGGGCGATACCGTGGGTAGCATTTTCTCAAGCTGCGACCATTTGTGATCTGTCGAGGGGCCTAGAAAGCCTCTGTGCTGCGCTTCTTTCAGTGCTCCGACGTTATGTAATCGCGCTAGCCAGCGTCCAAGTTTTTTAAAGTTTTGCGGAGTCAGTTCTTGCACCATGCGGCCGCGAACTTTTTCAAAGAAAGCGTAGTGAATGTTGTCGACAGTCTCGATCGTCGAATTATTCTTTAAAACCATGGGGGCTGAGACTTCGATCGATTCTTTCAAAAGCTCTTGAGTAAACTGATGTTCATCTAAAATCGTTTCTTTACTCCACCGGCCGGGGCGGTAGTATTTCGCAATAATCGAATTTCGATCTTCAAGCCGTATTTCAAAAACTCGATTTTCATATGAGTTCAGCTGAATCAATTCACCCGTCGGGATAAACCCATTCTTTTCAGCCGTCGCTAAAATCAAATTGGGGTCTAAACTGTAAAAGTTGGTGTTCGCACTCATAGATGATGGACTTTACAACAGTGAAAATTTTTCTGCGAGCTTTTTGTAAGATCGCATTGAATGATTCTAAGCGTTCCAAAAATGCATTTTTTCTGGTCTTTGCCTTGCTTATATATTGGTTGGTAAAAAAAATTATTTTCGGGGAGCCCGTATGAAAATGAGCATGAATAAAACAGTTTTAATATCGTTTAGTCTTCTACTTGCGCTATCAAGTTGTGGCAAAAGTAAAAGTTTGAAAACGGCTCCTGCTGAATCTCCGGCTCCGACGGGAGCTCCACAACCAGCGGAACAACCAGCTCCGGCTGAACCGACTCCGGCACCACGCCCGCAACCAGTTACTACGCGCGGCGGAAATGTACCGGGGCAAATCAATGAGCCAATCGATTATGAACAAGATGAGGTAACCTCACCAGCTACTCCGCAAAGCCCACGTTCGGGAGCACCACAGTGGGGGCGCCCGGCTGAGGGCCGCCCGGGTGATTTACCAACTTACCCAGGTTCACCGTTTGATAATAACGAAGACCAAACAGGAGTTATCAATCCACCGTTAGAGAGCGTGAAGCAAACTGAAGAGCGTGCTTATCAAGTTGATTTTCGTGATCAAGTGGCCGTTAAAACGGGTGGCAAAACAAAAGATTTATTTTATACAAGCGCAGGTCGCGATGGTTTGATGGAAGAATTTAAGTCATACAACTTAAAGGTTTCTAAAGAACAACAAGTGATGAATGCAAATCTAGCTAAAGCGATTGTCGGTTCAAAATTAACAAGACAAAATTCATCTGGAGATATCTTAGTAACAGTTAATGTTGATGAATTCGGTACATTGAAAACTTACCGTCTTAAAGCGACAACTGAAGGCGACATGATGAAGTTGTCAGTTGCTAAATCCGGCACGACCGGCGAGATGACTTTTCAAGGTGGATTTTTAAAATGTTTAGATTTAGATGGTGGTTGTGAAAATGCATATGCAAAAATCAAATTTGCTGGTGGATACACTCGACTGATCTTTAGAAACTCATTAGCTGATATGCATTTTCAATATCAACAAAATGTGAACGCAAACTCTGGTTTCAATACTTGGATGAATTACATTACAAATTCAATTAACGAAGCTCCGGTTGCGCAAGTTTTTGACTCTTTACAGCTTTCATCTTATGAAATTGTGAATGGCCGCGCAGGGATGGGTGCTTTATTAACAACTAAAGACCGTGAAATGGTTGGTTTAAGTATTCCGTTAGTCGTCAGTGCAAATAAATCAGAAGTAAACGTTCCGGTTTCAAAGCTTTCGGATTTAGCTTCTAATTATGATTTAAAAACGGGTGCTAGTTACTCACAGAATTTAAGTCAGAAAATTAATACTGCAAATTTAATTTTTAACAATGGCTTGGGCCAGATCAAATTAAATTTAAATATGGGTTCGCCACAAGCGCCAGCTACGGTGTGGATCGTAGCTTCACGTGTGCAGAAGAAAGTAATGTCATTAAATCAAATTCGTACTTTCGAAAGCAAAGTTAAGAGTTTTTAATTTTTTGTTTTAATAAAACATAATCAGTTTAGGTAAAAGGGCCAGCTTGGCCCTTTTTTCGTTGCCGGAAAACGGCACAGGACTTGCTTTTGCGGAAGGTGACTTAAACACATCCGGGGAGGATTATGTTATTCACCAAATTTTCAGCAGTTCTTATAATTTCTTTATCATTAAGTGCAGTAGCTAGTCCCGAAATATGCATTGGCGATGAAATCTGCATTGGTCTTGACGGCAAGGTCAGACCAGGAGGATCGCGTCGTAACCAAGGTGGACAACTTCCAGTACAGAATCCAGTTCCGGGTGATCAGTATGGTCATGACGAATATGAGGAAGGCAAAGATCAATTCGGAATCGGCACTCGTGATGACAGATACGGTCACGGTGGACGTGGTGGTCGACCAGGTCGCGGTGGCGGAAGAGGTAACGGCGGCGGATACTATCCACCGAATCCTTACGAGCCAGCTCCACACCACCCATTGCCGCCTCCGCAGCAAGATTATTACGATACGTCAGTTCAAACAATTTATGTTGGACGCGCAACTCGTAACGAAACATTTCACTTACGTCAGCTAGCCGGTCTTGATCGAGCATTCAGTGGTTACGAAGTAGTTTCGGTTCGTGCTCGCACAAGCCCGAACAGTCCCGGTACGACAACAGTTCAATTAGTTGCTGACGGTCGCATAATCGCGCAACAAGTGAACCCGGGTCGTCAAATCAACTTATTTCCACGCGGCGCGATCTTGGATCGAAACATTCGTTCGCTTCAAATGGTGGTTTTAGGTTCAACGGTGATCGTTGAAAATATCGAAATCGAATTACGAGCTTACCGACAGTAATTTCTTGTCAAAAGGTACGCCTCATGGGACAAAAACCTGAGGCGTTTACTGAAGGGGGCAATATGGAAAATGCAGCGAATTTGTTAACTATAAAGCCAGAAAATTCAACAACTTCGGCCAATATGCCTGACCTTTCAGAGTATATGGATTACCGCCTCTTTTTGGCTGATTTTTATCACTCTAAAAAGGCGCAAACTAAGACCTCTATCCGACCTTATTCTTACGCTATTTTCTCGGCGGCAGCAGATATTAAATCTCCAAATTATCTAAAAATGATCATCGAAGGTAAACGAAACTTATCAAACGACATGATCATGAAATTCGCGAAGGCTTGCAGTTTAAATAAAGCGCAAAGTGAAGAATTCAAATTATTAATTTTATTCAATCAAGCAGAAGATCCTGCCGATCGAAATTACGCATTAAAAAAACTTTCTGAATTCCGAGTTGAATCAAAACTCAAGCTGGGTGAGCTTGACCGGAAGGTATTCGAAAAAGTTCCGAACTGGATTGGTTGGATCATTTTCGCAATGGTTGATCAAGCGGGGGTATCTTTTAAAACTCCGCATTTAAAAGAATTATTACGTGGCAAGGCATCAGAAACTGAAATCAACCACGCGCTAGAAAGTTTGATTAAATCAGGTGAACTAGTTCGCGACGCAGAGACCGGTGATATCAAAAAAGGCCAGTCGAACGAAGCGCCCGAAGAAATTCCGTCGGCTTTAGTACGTAAATTACAAATGCAGTTGATGTACCTTGGTTTAGAATCTTTGTATCAAGATTCACCGGCCGAGCGCGAATTCGGATCATTAACTTTATCGATGACCGAGAAAGAATTTGAAGAATTAAAATTCAAATTACGCCAACTTCGGAAGTCACTTCACAAGGATAATTCAATTGCCCGAATGAGTGCAAAAGGTGAACGAGTCTACCAACTGAACTTACAGCTTTTTCCCGTAAGCAATGCGTCTAAAAAGTACGATGCTTAATTTTTGATACCAAATTTGATCTTTAACACACCCCGTGATTTCTGCCCCAAAAAGCCAATTTGGCCCCAATTATACATTTAAATTGTGGAAAAACCTGGGGATTTGGTTGATAACTCCCTCTGAAAATCAGTTTTTTCAAAAAAGTTTCGTGTTTTAGCATTAGAAATAATATGTTGCATCAATTGTTACAGATAACATGACACCAGCAAAGCAGAAATTAAAATTCGTTTAAAAAGTGAAATTTTCTGAAAGATATAGAGCAAAAACTCAGTGATTTTTATGCTTATTTTTTAACTTGCTTTGGTTGTTTGGTAAGCTAGTTTTAACCTAAAAACTGTTACAAAAAAGATACGATTCTTATAAAGCCGACTACGCTTTGCTGAGTTATTCATGCTTTCTTGACGTGCTCTTTTATGAAGAGTGATATCTCCGAATGTCTTCAACCACCCGCAAACGAATTTTTTCTTTAATCAATCTTGAACGAGTAGCCCTTCTTTGGGGATTATTTTTTCTAGTCGTCTCAAGTGTTGCGGGTCTGGTTTATCCTCAATTCGTCCGTTGGATGGTCGATCATGTATTAGAGTCCAAAGATTCACATTTATTAAATCAAGTCGTCGTTGGATTATTTGTCGCACTAGCGATTAGCATTATTGCTGGGAACATTCGGTACTACCTTTTTACCTTAAGCGGCGAACGCATCGTGATTAAACTTCGCGAACAACTTTACCGAAATATTTTAAAGCAAGAAGTCGCATTTTTCGATTTTAATCGCACAGGTGACTTAATGAGCCGGCTATCATCTGACTCAACAACTTTGCAAAACACGGTTAGTGTGAATATCTCGCAAGGATTGCGAAACCTTGGTCAGGTCATCGGCGGATTTGGTTTTATGTTTTACACCTCGTGGAAGCTTTCAATTGCTTTGGTATTAATAATTCCGCCCGTAGCCCTGATGGCTTATTTTTTTGGAAAAAGAATCCGACTTCTTTCAAAAAGTTTTCAGGCTTTACTTGCAGATAGCTCGATCATCGCAGAAGAAACGATCTCTGGTTTGCGCACTGTAAAGTCATTCGTTCAAGAAAAAAACGAAGTCACTCGTTATCAGAATACCCTGACGAATGCGCTTTCAACGGCAAAAACACGTATTCGTGTCATTGCCGAATTTATGACTTTGGCGATGGGTCTTGGTATAACGGCGATCTGTTTTGTATTATGGTTTGGTGGCCGAGAAGTCATCGCTGGTCAACTGACGCCGGGTGCGCTTGTTCAATTCTTACTATATTTGTTCGTAGTCGCAATTGGCGTCGGAAGCTTAGGAAGTCTTTGGGGAGACCTTATGGCGGGCGTTGGAGCCAGCCAAAGAATTTTTGAAATCATTGAACGCGAGCCTTCTTTTTCAGATGAAGGGAGCACATTACCCTCGGTGAGCGGAGAAGTTGAATTTACCAACGTTCGATTCGCTTACCCTTCAAGACCAGATGTTGAAGTGCTTACAGATTTAAGCTTTAAAATTGAAGCGGGTCAGGTGATTGCCCTTGTCGGTATGTCAGGCGGCGGAAAAAGTACGATCGCCAGTTTGATTCCAAGATTTTACGATCCAACCGCGGGAACAATTCGTTTCGACGGTCACCCTATTACCGAATTAAAAGCTTCATGGTTACGAGAACAAGTCGGCATCGTCGCGCAAGAACCCGTTTTGATTTCGTCAACGATTCAAGAAAACATTCGCTACGGTAAACCCGATGCAACTGATGCCGAAGTGTTAGAGGCTGCGCGCTCAGCGAACACGTTAGAATTCATTAATAAATTTCCGGAAGGTTTTAAAACACAAGTCGGCGAGCGCGGAATTCAACTTTCGGGCGGTCAAAAACAAAGAGTCGCCATCGCGCGCGCATTACTAAAGAATCCAAAGCTTCTTATTTTGGATGAAGCTACAAGTAATTTAGATACAGCCAGCGAACATCTTGTTCAAGATGCACTTAGAATTCTAATGAAAGACAGAACCACAATTGTGATTGCGCATCGTTTAGCAACGATCAAAGACGCAGATCTTATTTTTGTTATCGGCAGTGGACGCATTTTGCAAACCGGCCGACACGAAGATTTAGCCGCAGACAAAGATGGGGTTTATTTTAAATTATTACAAAGACAATTTAACGATACCGAATAAATAAAACCAAAAAAGGAAAACAAATGAGAAAAATTTTATCTACAGAAAAACTTCATACGGGCGCGAAATCGGCGATCGACCAGTTTCACTCGGATGCAGTGACTGAAGTCGAACAAGCCATCGCTTCGAACGAATGGGTTATCGTCGGAATGGCGCACAATCCTGTTGTTTCAAAAGCCCGCGGTATCATGAAAACCCGCGGATTGAATTATCACTATATCGAGAATGGCAGCTACTTCGGAGGCTGGAAAAAGCGTTTGGCGATCAAATTATGGAGCGGTTGGCCAACTTTCCCGCAGGTTTTTCATAAAGGAGTCCTTATTGGCGGCGCGGCTGATCTAAACAAGTACTTGCAGGCGTAAGATGACATAAAGATACCGTTTTTTCGATTATCTGATAAACTGACCATCTGTTTTTGCAAAAGATCTACGAAATGGGGGCGACCTGGCTTCGACGTGGGGACTGAAGCAAGAGGAGCATACCGGGGAGAATGAGGACCTCGATAAAAACATTCAAACTTTTACTATCTAACGATAGTTACTCTTTAGCAGCTTAATCGCCGCTTTCGGAATCTAGGTGAGTCGTCGGTGTTGATCTAGTTTTCCGTTATTAATGCCGAATCGTTTTTCAGGGCTGTCTGCAGACTGAAAGATTAAGAGTTTTTGTGGATATGTCTGGCGATATTTTGTTTGTGGAAGCTCGCCAGATAAATTAAATCACAAACTAAGTATGTAGGGCCTTTCTGTGGATTTCTTACGGACGGGGGTTCGATTCCCCCCGCCTCCACCATTCAATGACCGCCTGAAATACGGCGGATCGTTTTTTCAAGAACAATAACAATCTTAAAATCTTAGCTTGTAGTGAGCGACCTAACTCTTGGTTTCGAATATCACATGAGATCATGGGAAGTAACGCCAGTTGTTGGCGTTTTGTAGTGATCGACTGCAGTGCTCGGAATTTTATAGTGATTCTGAATGGTGACCGATACATCTGAAATGATTTACAGTATGTCATGTCTGATCCAAAAAATTGCCATTACGTTACCAGAGGCCTTACAAGGCCCTGGGAAGTCGATCCTCGACAACTGTGGTTCTATGATTTTGAAAGAGATGAGGTTAGACAGCTTTCCTCTAAATCTCTCTTTGCTGGAGATGGCCTGCTCACCAAACAAGGAGAGCTGAGATTCAAGCAACTCCAATAATTGGAAAGACGTGAGTCTGGAAAGCTATTACTCGGGTGGATATTTGGCTACAAAGAAAAACAGCAACGAATAGCTTAATCATTGATGTAGAGATCATTCAAAAAATCAAATAGTACTTTGGACAAAGGGATGACCCGTTTTATTTCAAAGGGCCCAATTGCCACAAGGCTTTAAAGCTGGACCGTACGTAACCAAGCCATTACAATTTATATAAATTAAAGGCTGGGTATTTATGATCAAAAACCATTTAAAATTCATCGCATTTTTATTATCTTCGCTAGCTTCCGTTGCTTTTGCAGACCTTAAAGTAAAACTGCATTTTTCACCGATAGCAAATTTGGTCTATCAGCTGGATTGCGTAAGCACTGAACGCATTCGTTGCAGCAGCGAAACTTATGAAGACCTCTGGAAAAGGGAATTTTACAACACAGACGAAGATAGAGCGCTTTTAAAAGCTTGGAGTGAAATTAATAACCGCTATGATGCTGAAACTGAATTCGAAAAGCCTAATGGGGGATCGACCGCAGGTCGGTTCGAAGGTGTGCGGTTATCAACTAAAATTAGAATCGCTTCTTTTCAATCCGCCGACATGGAAGATTATTTTAATCGACTTGATTTAATTGTCTTGCCGAAAGATCGAGAAAAATTCGAAAAAGTTGTTCGTCATTTTTATCCTCGATTCAAAAAGTGGTGGGACAGGGTAGCCCTTCCAACGGGAAGCGATTTTGCTAAAAAAACCGATTTACTTTTGAAGAAACCTGAAATTTCAAAAAAAATAAAGCAGTACGCAAATTTTTACGAGGCTCAGCTGCCAAAAGACTACATAATTCATTTTAATCTTTTCTATCGCCCCGACTTCAAGGAATCGACAAGCGGACAGCAAATTGAGAACTATTCGGTGGCAGAATTTTTACCTACTGAAAAGCCAGTCGAAAGAATCGACGTAATTATTCACGAACTTTGCCATTTCTTTTACTCTAGCGTAGACGACGAGAAATTTTCATCTATGCAAAAAAAATTCGAAGCCACTGGAAAAGTTGAGGCGCGTGGGGCTTATAATTTAATAGACGAAACCCTTGCCGCGGCTTTGGGAAATGGAATGATTAATAAACTAAACATGGATAAAAAGCGTTGGGAAAAATATTTTTCACGGAAGCTATCATTTTACAATAATTATCACATTGATAAAGCTGCAAAAACGATCATGCCGTGGCTTGAAGATTGGCTGAAAGAAGGAAAAACTCTTTACGAGCCGACTTTTGTTGAAAAATATGTCACAAGTCTTGAGTCGGTATTTGGAAATGAACTAGCAACTCCTAAACTTCTTTTGAACGAAATGATTTTAGTCGCCGATAACAAATTCGAAGGAAAGTTCAGAGACACCGTAAAGAAAGAATTTAGAACTTCTTCAATGTATTCAGGGCAGGGCGAATGGTCTGATGTAAGAACGTTGAAGTCTTTTAATGAACTTCCCACTCTTAGTTCGTTGCTGATTGTTCACTCAGATAACATAAATCAACTTAAAGAAAAAAACGTTATTGGGTCGGACGATTATGACTTACTGAAACAAAAGATTAAAATAAATAAGAGCGGTGTCTTCTCTTTCAAGCGGAACAAGAATGTTCCTATTTTTGTCATTGTCGCTTCTGGGTATGACGAAGCGGTAAAGTTCGTGGGGAAGTTAGCAGGGATTAAAGAAGGATTTGTTGGATATTCGGAATAAGTATGAAGAAACAAGTATTAGTACTCTTATATCCTGGTTGCATAAGTTTCGAAGTTGCTCTTTCTGCGAGTGTCTGAAAGAGATCTGGGAAGCGACCGGACGCATCTGCTGAAAGAAACTCAAATGCGCGATCCCGATATGGATTAGTTTTTTTGAATTTAGCTAACGAAATAAGAGATTACTTTTAAAAATAGGATCATCTTCAATCGACCGCGTACTAAATCCAGTACGCGTGCAAAGTGGAATCTCAGCGACAAAGCCAAGCCTATTTAGACATAAAGTACCCATCGCCCTGATCGATGGTTACTTTTCCATCAAGCTCCACTCCCTTTGTGAGACTGTTTTGCAACTTTGCTTCGGCTGGACAATGCCGACTTTTGATTGGCGAGGGCCAAAGGATAGGCTAGAGTGGCTGTCATGCTAGTCTTTGTTTTTTTCATTTCATTTCTTGCGACAGAAGTTGGAGCCTGGGCGGCTCACAAATATTTGATGCATGGTTTTTTGTGGAACTGGCATTTGGATCATCATGTGCCAACTGGCCGATCCGTTCAGAAGAATGATGCTTTCGCGTTGATTTTTGCCATTCCCAGTTTTTTTTCCATTCTGATTGGAAGCCAGTGGGGAATGCCTTTGTTAGCGATCGTGGGTTACGGAATCATGGCCTATGGGGCTGTCTATTTTGTGGTTCACGAATCGATCATTCATCGCCGATTCAATTTTGTTCGCTCCAAAAATCGCTATTTTCTGGCTTTGATTCGAGCTCACGCGCAACATCACGCGGTTCGCACCAAGCAAGGGGCCGACAACTTCGGAATGCTTTTCATTCATCCAAAGTATTTCATCAAAGCCTTTCGTCACTGAAATTAGTCACTCAAATGATTCTCTAAAATTTTATTATGATTCTATTTTGGAGCGGGCTTTGATTCGCGGCAAGGTCCACCACGGCGAGCTCGGATTTTCGTGGTGCTCAAGGTGATAACCGAAATGATAACACGTCACCAAGGACAACATGAGCGGCATGGAGTTCGACCGGGCTCGGTGAGCGTTGACATGCGGATTTGCAGTTTCACTTCGGTGTGGAAGGTAAGTTCCAAAGTAAAACAGCTGAAGGGCCGAAGCCCAAGCCGGCACCGCGTAAAAAGCAAAAACTTTCCACAAGGCTCCACCGATCAGTAAGACCAAGGCCACATGCAAATGCATTTTTAGAAATTCACGCCATCCATAATACCTGCGTCCAAACTGAAAAAGCCACTGCCAGAATCCCTCATTTGGATGAGAAGTGAAATCAGGATCCGAAGCAGAAGCAGGATGTTGGTGATGAGCCAAGTGGGAGCGCAACAGTTTTTCAAATGAAAATCCACCATACAAAAAAATTGCAACCGCTCCCAAAATTCGATTCAACCGAGGGCTCCCTGGAGCTGCAATGCCGTGCATCGAATCATGAGCCGTGATGAAAAGTCCCGTGGACAAAAAAGTCTGCAATAAAATATGTAAGATCGCAGAAAAAACTGAGAGCGGAGTCAGCAAAATATAGATCAGATGACCCAACCAACCCAAAATCAACGCTAACCCGATGAAGGGCGCCAGTTGATAATCTCTTTTGAGCTGTGAAGGATAGACTTTGTTGGGTGTCACTTTGCAAGTCTAGCCGAATCCCAATCTAAAATCTATCGGAACGTTTGCAAGCTCAGTCCGCTCTTCAATGTATCCAATCAGTTCCACAATGGTCAGCCTTTTTTCTTTTTCTAGCCTCTTACTTGCACAGACGAAAACTTTATAACTAAAGCCGGGGCACAAAAATATTTGGCGCAGGCAGGGATGGTGTTGATTTGTCCGGATACTTCACCCCGAGGTTTAAATTTGCCGCATGAAAATGAAAGTTACGACTTCGGTTCCGGTGCGGGATTTTATCTAAACGCAACAACACCTGGGTACAATGATCATTACAAAATGTATGACTATGTAGCTGACGAAATCTATTTAATCTTACAAAATAAGTTTAATATCGAAAACAAAATTGCAATCAGCGGTCATTCAATGGGTGGGCACGGGGCTTTGGTTATTGGTTTACGTGAACGATCAAAATTTAAAAGCATTTCTGCGTTTTCACCAATTTCAAATCCGACGATTACTCCGTGGGGAATCAAGGCATTTGCCGGATATTTAGGTGAAGATAAAAAACTTTGGGCTGCGTACGACGCCTGTGAATTGGTGAAAGCGGGTCACCGTCATGAAAAGCCGATTCTAATTGATCAGGGCCGTGCAGATGAGTTTTTAGCGAACCAGTTGATGCCAGAAAACTTTCAAGCCCAGTGCGCAAAAGATAATAAGCAAGAGCTGCAACTGAATTTGCGAGAAGGCTATGACCACAGCTACTATTTTATTTCTACGTTTATCGAAAGCCATATTCTTTTTCACGCTAATAATATGTCTTTATAAAACAACTTCGTGATCCGCGAAAGCCAAGCCCATAGCTAATTTCACGGCCTTACGTCTATATTTTAGTCCATGAAATCGATATTTTGCGATGAATAACATCAAGATGCTTTAGCACGTTTTAGAATCTGTCGATAGATTTTAGAACGAGGTACCATCATGATGAAAACAACTATGAAATTGACCCTAGCCATCGGTCTAGGACTTGCAATCAGCGGATGTGGAAAATCTTTTGAAGTACCAACGGATTACGCGATCGAGGAAAGTCATGATCAAGGTACCGAGAATTCTCCTGTACCCGGTGAACCGCAGGATAAATTAAATCCGGCATCTGATCCTAAGTTTACGACGCTTCCAAATGGTAAAAAACTTGAGAGCATATCTGTAAGCGGTCGAAAGCTAAGTCTTACGCGCGGTAAAGGTTCAGCTTTTACAAGTAGCCTTAAGACTGAATATCAAAATTTAAAAAAGGCGACGCAAACTGATCCCAACCATAAAGTTCAGTGGGCTTTGATGGATTTAGGTTCTCATCAAGTTGTGGCAAAAAGTCTTGCTTCGAATAGAAAGTTATTTGGCGCATCTAGTTCCAAGATATATGTGGGCGCCGCATTGGTTGAACGACAAAGCGGAGTAATTTCAACATCTCAACTTCAGCTGATGGCAAATATGTTAGTTGTGTCGTCAAATGTTGCTTGGACAGATCTTCAAACCCAGCTTGGAGATGGAAGTTCAGATAAAGGTCGAGAGCGCGTTCATAACTTTACGCAGAAAATGGGTTACTTGCATACGCGTGGTTATCAAGGCTACTGGGGAAAGACCCACGGTAACGAGTTGATCGCAGACGAAGCTGTAGAAACGCTTTATGATCTTTACCAAAATAATTTTGCTGGAGCGTCTATCGTGTGGAAGCTGATGCATACCTGCCGGACGGGCACTTCTCGTGGTTTAAAATATATTCCTTCGAACATTTACGTTGGCGGTAAGACGGGCACCTATAGCGGTCCTACGGAAAACCCTGAAAACGGTGCGACTTACAATGTTTCTGTACGCAACCACATTTTAACTTTTTATGTGGGCGGTCGGCAATTTGGCCTGGCGATTCTAGCTAATTCGGGATCGGATCAGTCGGCAGCTGTATTAGCAGGTGGCTTGATTCGCGAATATGGCGGAATTAAGTAGTCAAAGTTTTCGGTGAAATTGTTTTGGATAAGCATTGGCGGTGGATTTTTAATTGCGCTTGGTGCTGAGAAATTAGTTTCAAGACAAATCCGATATGCTGCCATCAAATTGATTCAAATAAAAACTGTCGGCCCGAAATAGCTAAAACCCGATTTACTTACTTTTTAGCAAAAAACTTTGACCATTCTCTGGCGAGACAAAATCTTCTGCCTTTACACCCAGCTTATTTCTAGCAGACACAAGGTCCGTGATTGGATCATCGATCCCCTCGTCAGTTAATTGGAATGTTCCGAAGTGACAGCCCAGACTAAACTTTGACTTTAAATCCAGATGGGCTTGAACCGATTCTTCAGGGTTCATGTGTTGTTCTTTCATGAACCAACGTGGTTCGTAAGCACCGATTGGGATTAGGCTGATATCGAATGGGCCAAGACGGTTAGCCGTTTCTTTAAAGTGTGGGCCGTATCCGGTGTCGCCACCGAAATACAAATTGAATTTTGCATTCTTAAAAACATACCCGCCCTATAAAGATTTGTTTCGATCAAATGGCGAACGAGACGACCAATGCTGAACCGGAGTAAATGTCACAACTAAATCTGTATTGGGTAAAGGATGCGACTGCCACCAATCAAGCTCAATTACATTTGTGGCGACAAATTTTTTCAAATTTTTCGCATCGCCCAAGGGAACCAAAAATAATGGGGCAAATAGTTTTTGTAATTCTTGAATGCTGTTTTCATCCATATGGTCGTAGTGATTATGACTGATCACCACTAAATCAATGCGTGGAAGAGCTTCTAGTGCAAGGCCGGGGGATCGAGCGCGCTGGGGGCCGGCCCATTGAAGTGGGCTTGCGCGCTTCGAAAAAATAGGATCCGTCAAAATATTTGCACCATTGGCTTGAATTAAAAAAGTTGCGTGGTTGATGAACGTCATCCCGAGCGAAGTCGAATCTTTTTTTGTGATTAACTTTGGTGTCATTGTATTTTCACGGAACTTTGGCCACTCTTTCTTTGCGCCTGTAAGCTGCCATTTCAAGAGATCAGTGAATCCACGCACCGGAGGGCCGCCAGGTTGAAAAAATTTTTCTCCGTCGAAGTGGTCGCTTTTAGGGTAGGGGCTAGTTGCACAGGCAGTTAAGCAAATCAAAACTGAAAAAAGCAATTTGAAAAGTCTGATTGAAATAAAATGCATTTAATTTCCTTCGTTCAATTCCGCTACTAAATTTTTATCCGTACCAAGTTTTCCAATCGTTCCGTAGTTTGTGATACTTTTTATTTGCCTCGACCTTTTTCCAGGCTATATAAAAAATTTTCGCTGATCGTGCCTTTACACGATCTATATCAAGCGGAAGAATCGAACGCCCGTGGCTTCCGCTTTGACCTTTCTTGTCTGCGGGAACAGCGCCCAGATATTTTTTTCCGGATTGATGGTTCGCGTAACGACGAGAGCGAGTATATCTCATTTGCAGAAACTTTCTTGCCATGTCCATTCCGGCAAAATCGGACTCAGCTAAATATTGCGAAAACATTTGTAGTAAAGCTTCAGATGATTTTTGCGCTACTTCGGGTGTTTTAAATCGCCAATGAGGCAATAATTCTGATTTGTAAGGTTCAACTAGAAGCACACCTTGTTCGCCGACGCCGACTCGATAAATTTCGGGATTTTCTCTAAAGTTTAATTTTGAAAAATTCTGGTTATAATCAAAAGCAGACATTGATTAAAAATACCATTTCTCAAATTTTGTTTCACGCATTTGCTGCATTCAAACGAAATTCAATTTATAATGAAAATGATTAATCTGACCGTAATATGTAGATTGCGAATTGTGCTGGTTTTATGGACGAAGTGTGTGTATAACACAATGCATTCGATGGGTTTGTAGATCCAGGTTTGCACGAAGCATTTACTTAAAAACTCTTAGCTAGCTAGGCCATTTCTCCAATGATGGGAATCACGTGACTACAAAAAATTCGGCATCGTCCCATCAAGAAATTGCAATTTGTATAACTCGATCCAAAACCGAAATATTAGTCGATTGGGAAAAGTTAGCGCGCCTTAAAGTACCTGCAGCAAAAGTGCAATCTAGGTTGGCACTTCAAGACTCACTTCCGCAATTCCTAGAGCAGTTGGCGGCAACTTTATCTTCTTCAAACCCAAGCGCCCTTAAAGAAAAGAATGCAGAAGTTGCCAGAGAACACGGTGAAGATCGTGCACAACAACCTGAATATACGCTTGAAGAAGTTATTGGTGAGTACAAACTTTTACGCTTTATTATCTTTCAAAAACTCGAAGCCCAGTGCACGCTTGATCATAATTCGCGTGAAGCCATTCATGCGTACCTTGACGACGGAATTTCGAAGGCTGCTGGAAGGTATGCCGAGCTTGAATCTGAGTTTCAAGCTGCTCAGAAAAGAGAAATCGAATCAACAAAAATACAGGCCGAAAAAGCAAGTCACGCAAAAACTGCTTTTCTTGCGAACATGTCGCATGAAATCCGCACGCCTCTTGGCGCGATTATGGGTTTCGTTGATTTATTGAAAGAATCTGGTTTAGAGCATATTGAAGTTTCTAATTATCTATCAATTATCGACCGAAACTCTCAACACCTTTTACGAATCATTGACGACATCTTAGATCTAACAAAAGTCGAAGCTGGCAAAATGGTGATAGAGAATTTTGAATTCTCTTTAATTCAGTTTATGGCAGACTTTTCGTCTTTAGCCGGAATGAGGGCGCGTGAAAATGGAGTTGTTTTCGAATTTACTGCTTCAACTCTTCTGCCAGAATTTATCATTTCTGATCCAACGCGCGTTCGCCAAATTCTTTCCAATATTGTTGGCAACGCACTTAAATTTACCGAAAAGGGTCGCGTCGAATTAGCGGTTGCCTACCATGGTGGAGATTTATCATTTCGGGTGATTGATACGGGCCGCGGAATTTCAGACGAACAAAGGACTAGTCTTTTTCAAGCGTTTTCGCAGGCTGATCCTTCAACGACCCGTAAATTTGGTGGCACAGGTCTTGGGCTTGTTCTGACGAAAAATTTAAGCCAAGCCCTAGGCGGAGATTTCGTGCTTGTTGAAAGTGAACTAGGTAAAGGAAGTACCTTTGCCGTAAACATTCAGGTTAAAACTCCTGCAGATGTAAAACTTGTTCCGCTTAAAGCGGTTCGCATCGCGCCTAGTTCGGATATTAAAGTGGACCCTAACCATATTGACCTTACCGGTTTTGAAATCCTTCTAGTGGAGGATTCTCCGGACAATCAATTCTTAATCCAAAAGATGCTTGGCAAAACTCGAGCGAAGATTACGCTGGCAAATAACGGCGCCGAAGGTGTTAAATTTGCGCAATCTCATACCTACAACGTCATTTTGATGGATATACAAATGCCGGTCATGGATGGGCATGATGCGGTCAAATTGCTTCGTTCTCAGAACTATTCGGGGCCCATCGTTGCACTTACCGCCCACGCAATGAAGGAAGAGCGTGAACGGGCCATCGCTTCAGGGTTTTCGCACTTTCTAACGAAACCAATTCATCGCAAGAGTTTAATGGAACTACTTGCAGCACTACATAATCCATTGGTTTTAAGGCTGTAAGAATCAATCGTGCGAGTAAATTTGTTGCGCGAAAAATTACTTAACTGTTTGATCGCCTGAAAGTTCGCCATCGTTACCGTCATCATTTCCTAAATTTGCTTCTGACTTTAAACCGTCTTTAAAACAGGTATAGATATCTGTCGCCGAAGCATTGATTAATGGGCACGGAGTCGTGGCAGGCACGCGCGAGCTTTGGTTTATGACGGTGCCATCTAACACATTCGTCATATTTATTTTTCTGAATAGATTTGCGATCTGAATACTTAGTAGAACATTTGAGTTTTCGGTAAGGCTTACGCC
Organism: Bdellovibrio sp.; assembly: GCA_043760925.1. Classification (GTDB taxonomy): domain Bacteria; phylum Bdellovibrionota; class Bdellovibrionia; order Bdellovibrionales; family Bdellovibrionaceae; genus Pseudobdellovibrio. The sequence goes on from JAYUOK010000089.1 coordinate 61,451, forward strand.
GTTTGGACCACTTAACTCGTACTCATAGCCTTCCGTCGATGTAAATGTAAAATTCCTAGCTCCAACTGTGCCTTGCCAGAAAAAACTTCTTCCGGACAAGCCAACTGGAGCGCCTGCGGGTAATGTCTCAACATTATGTAACTGCATTTTTATTCTACGCAGTGAAGCGCCAACACGCGCTTGACCAAATGATTGTAGAGTAGAGGCTATCAAGTTGATTGCAGTGGGAGTTTCAAAACTAACGCTATCGCCATCAACTTCCCCAAAGCTAGTGCTTTCAGTTGACTTGAATTCTACCTGCTTCACGGAAATCCAAGCTTCATTAAGACTAATGGCTGCATTAGTTGAGTCTTTCAAAATCGGTGGTGGAAGTGCCAGGGCGGCCGGAAAAAAAGTTGCAAATAGTGGGTGCCTATTATTGTTGAAAGCTACCGTGGCAGGCGATGACGATCCGGTCATAGTAAAACTGACTAACGGGTTTCCGGCAGTGGTTCCGCCGGCATCATTTTTTTGACAACTTGTTAAAATTAGAAAAGAAAAGATAATTGATGACGTTAAAAAAGTGTTCATAGGATTATTCTCCCTCGTTACTTCTGTTAAAAGAAGGCTTTTTTGTTAAAGGAAAGGCGGTTACCTCAATTTGGTAAACGTCAGATTTTAATTGTGATGAATTGTCCACAGTTTCAATTTTCTTTATAGCATCATGTAATATTGCTTGGATTTTTTCATATTGATCCTTACTAAGTGCAACGGTATGACCTAGCAAGATACGCTCTTCGCGAGAAACTTCATCTATTGAATTTTTAGCGATGTCCAGCATTTGTCGATGGAACTCGCCCAATGATATTTTGTAAACCCCGTTATGACAGCTAAGCTGTTTTTCTGCGACTGTAAATTTGCCTGACGGATTTTGTAAAATGAATCCAAACTGAATTAAGAAGTTTAAACCATCTTGAACTTCTTTCTGAGAAATTCGACCCCGAAGACGATCTTGGATCCAAGCGGCTTCAGCTTTAAAATCGGGTAAGTTAACAAGCTCTCGAATGGCTACATAGTACCAACGACTTAAATATTGGTGCGCCTCTAATTCAGAATAATTATTTTCTTTGTAATCTTTAATTTTTTGTAAATCTGACAAGGCCTGCACGCGATCTTTGTGAACTTCTGATTCGGCGATGATTCGCAGCAAATCAAGAAAGCGTTTTTCTTTAACAGACAATTTTAGAAAAGGCTTTATTTTTTCGTAGAACTTTTGTGATAATTTGCGTTTACGATTAAAACACATCGGAAGATAGCCTGAAGCAATCCCTGCTTCTTTAGCTATCCTTCGTAAACTGAACCCGCTTTCTTGTTCCTTAAGATACTGTGTCCAGTCTTTCAAAAACTCGAGGTAGTCATGGTAATTTTGTATATTTGGTTTCATGCCTACCTCCTCGCTTCATTCTTGCACGCTATTAATTCAATTCATATTTTTCATCTGAAAAACTATTAATCATGAACTTCATCTTCACCGATTTCAATTTCACCATCGTTATCATCATCTTTACCGAACTTACCTGCTTTTTCTAAACCTTTACGAAAACATGTCGCAATATCGCGGACAGTAGAATCAATTAATGGGCAGGCGCTTACAGATCCGGTTGAAATTCGGTTTGTATCTGAAATATTCTTATTTGTGGCAGCAGCGACAGCGTCCATGTTGATCATTTTAAACAGATCAGATACTTTCACGCCTACGACCATGTTGGCTGTATCACTTAAGTTTACTCCGCCTGGGCCGGCTATTTTAAATTCGGTTCCGTCAGCAGCTGCATAGCTAAAAGCTAAGCCGGATACCGTGCCTTCAAAATAAATACTATTTCCGGCTAATTGTGAAGGTGCGCCAGCTGGTAAAGCTGAATCTTTTTCTAATTTCATCTTCACGCGACGATAAACACCTGCGGGCACTTCCGCAGAACCAAACGATGCAGGTATGGTAGAAAGTAAATCGACAAAGTAAGGTCCACTAAATTTTACTTCGCTAGATGCTGATTCTTCTGCGCCAGCTACTTCTGCTAACTTAAATTCTACTTCTTTCACTATTACCCAAGCTTTGTTAAGGCTTACAACCCGTGTTCCTGAATCAGACATTACAGGTGGCGCTAAAGCTATTGCGGTTGGTGAAAATAATTGAAATAGCGGATGCGCATTTTTATACTTCGCGATCGTTGTCGATTGGCTAGATCCGGTCATTGTCAAAGCGGCCGTAACAAGCTTTCCGTCTGCTGCCGGCTTCGCACAACCTATTCCAATAACTCCCAGTAAGAGACTTGACACTACAACTCTAGAAACTAAATTTAACTTTCTCACAAAAAACCTCCTGTTAAGTGCGGTGTTGCCTTCTTAAGGTTGAGTCCCGCTGTTTGTTGACTAGATTAGGTTACTATACTATTCGGATTAAAGCGTATATTTATTCACATATGTGATCATATTATACAAAATAATGCGAAAAAGTGTATTGATTACAAGTAGATACAAAATAAAATATTTATTCTTAATTTGATAATTACATTATTTGTGATCACATTACGCGAAGTTATCTGTTTGGATAAATTGACTTTTTCTCAGATTAATCCGTTGATTTATTAACCCCATTCGGCGACCTTAAAGTCAATGATTGCTATCGCTAAGCAGAATTTTAAATTTATAACGATAAGTATTTTCTATATTTTTATAACGTATGCTGACCAAGTACAGGCTGGAATTTGTAACGCCGACGTTACAAAATTATGCCAAAACATCAAGCCTGGAAACCGCCAGATCGCAAAATGCTTAAGAGAAAATAACGATCATGTTTCATCTCCGTGCGCAGAACTTGCCATGAAAATTAGAAAAGAAAAGAAGATCTTACGCCAACTGTGTTACAAAGACGTAAAAGCCACTTGCAGTAGCGTTGTTCCGGGTCAGAATCGGGTGTACAATTGTTTGAGTGAAAACTCAAAAATGGTTTCATCCGCTTGCTACAGCAAGCTAGGTGAAGTGATGCAACTTCTAAGTCTAAAATGATGTTGTTTAAAAAATTAAAATTCTTTTTGGCTAGCAACTTTGTCTCTTCTTCATTCGCGTTGATTCACGCTATTTTATTTATTCTAGCTTTTCCACGCTACGAAGGAAGTTTTTCGGTATTCTTAGTTTTTTCCTTTTTAAGTTACATTCTGCTTTTCAGCGGATTTTATAGAAAAGTCAGCAATGGATATCTGTTTCTAACTGTATTTTTGTGGATAGGCTTTTGGCTGAAATTAGTTTTACACATTATCTTCGATGAAAATTATGTAGAGCCCACTGGACGATTCTTTGAATCAAATCAATCTTGGGACGAATTATTAGGAGTAGCCACGATCGCATTTTTTGGAGTGATCGTGTCGCATGCATCATTTCAAAAATTATTCAAGAATACCTCTACATTTGTTTTGAGCCCCCACTTCAGACCGCCAGTTTGGTATTATAATTACCGAACCTTTATTTGGTCCCTACTTATTTTTTCTATTCTATTCATTGCAGCAATCAATGCGTATTACGGGGTTCATCAGATTGGATTGACCCCGCGTACTATATTGATGTGGCCTTTGAATGCTATGATTTCGTGGCTGGTGAGTATTGGATTTGCGTTAGCCATTACTTGCCTGCTGTATTGGGATTGGCTGCTAAAAAAAGAATTAAAATTCGCATTTTTTTGTGTCGTGCTTGAAGCATTTGTTTCAAGTGGAACGATGTTAAGCCGAAGCATCTTCGTCTTCAGGATTGCTCCGCAGGCCATTGTGGTATTCGCCAATTTTAAAGAGAAAATAAAGTTAAATTTAAAAAAAATCATGGTGGTGGGTGCACTCGCTTTAATATTTATTTTTGTATCAATATCTGCCACCAGTATTAGCCGTTCTTATCTATATCCGACCAATGAAAGCTTGGCCGAGAAGAATGCGATTATCATTCGCCTCGAATCTTTAGATGGAGGAATTGAGCTTTTGAAGCGGCAAATTGCAAAAGGTCAACCAAAGCAAAAAGATTTAATTGAACTTGAAACAGAGCATAAGTTTTTAACCGATAAATTTGCCCGTTTTCACAAGTTAAACTTCACCAGTTTTATCGAGAAATTTAAAAATAATTTTTTAAATGATATAATGAACCAGTTTAGTACGACATCAATTGTAAGAATATACCACCTTATAGTGGATCGATTTATCGGTCTTGAAGGGCTGATGGCGGTTGTAGGATATGCCGAAAAAGATTTATCGTTGCTAAAAAAGGGTTTACTTGAGTCACGCAGTTTAGAAAAGGTCAGTTTTTTCCAACAAATTGCTCAGTCGAATTATCAGGATGCTGAAAAGAATATTTGGCAGTTTGCAAGCTTACCAGGAATAGTGGCATTTCTTTACTATAGTGCAAATTTACTCATTGTTTTTGCAGGAATGATCGTTATTACTTTTTTTATTTTAAGCTACGAAAGTTTAATCTTTAGATATACCGGAAACTCTTTTTTGTGTGCCTTGGTCGGACTGGGTTTAGCTAATATGGTAGCTCAATTTGGATTAGCGCCCTTGACCGATCTACCGTATTTTACACTCATATTTATCACTGTTGTTATTATTGCAGTTTTGTCGAAAAAAATTTCTGACTCTGCATCGTAACAAATTTTAGCATCGCCAACGCAATGGCAGTCATTAGAAATGATTTAAGCAAAGGCATAGGGCTAAGTCCAAATTGGGCTAAGCTGTTCGCCAGGTAAAAGCCAAGCTGAGTCGACAGAAATGCGTTTCTAAACGAAGAATGAATAATTCGGTCAAGCCCGCACATGACCAAAGTAAAAAAAGACAACCCTGCAAAGACGATGAATAAACTATTCGAATAAAAGAACATTGCGATTGGTCCCGGAATACTTGCAAAACTGTATTTCATACTAGGTTGATATATTGAATTGGCAATGGTTTCGTAAACGTCAAGCTCGCCGATTTCAGGGTTTCTTAAAAGACTATTTGTTAAAAGTTGAGTATCTTTTTTTGGATAACCAACGACAGCCATGACGCCTTCAATTCCGACCCAACGATCGATAGCAAGTGTAGAAATCATCTTTAAAGTTTTAATTATTTTATTATCTGCTTTAACAGCCTGGGCAGAAAAAGCACTACCAGCTATAGGCGCTTGAGTTATTGCTGCATCGGTAATGATTTGTTTAGTTGCCGTCTCAGTAGTTTTAACTACAGGCAAAGGAGAAGGTACGGCTACGACAACTTCTGAATTGTATTTTAACTCCGTAATTTCAAATAGAAGAGCGTCGTAATCTTCATCGTCATAAAAATCATACATGAAAGAGTCATTATTAAATAGGGGTTCTCTTAGTGCCGTCACTTGATACGAGTTAAAAAAGAATCCCAGAAAAGCCAGAGTGAGGATTATCATTGATTTCCCCCAGCCGATATTTAGCTTTTGCTTATTTATCAGATTCACCAAAATAATTGGGATGGCGTGAAAAAGAAAAAGTCCTCTACTTAAAATTGAAATTGAAGAAGACAAAGCAGCAAAAAGGGAAACAGTAAATCCTGAACGCGCTGTGCGTTCGTAAGTATATTCCCAATGCGACAATTGCGCGGCAATAATGGCGAATCCGATATACAAAAGCCAGCCGATGGCGGCATTTAATGGAAATGGAAGAATTGTAACGGCGGCCAAGCCACTTAAGTTAATTCCGAATTTGAAATTGAATATCGCCAAGCTTAAGGCGAAGGCTATGAAAAGAAAAAAAATTACAAACTTATATTTATTAAAAACTACCGATGTGCTGATTTCAATATTGTTCAGTAGAAATGGATTTTGCTTCAAATGAAAAAATCGATCCAGTAACAGTTTTGTCGTGAAACAGGCAATCGCGCCGATACTTGCGACAAGTAAAACTTGATCCCACTGATCGGCTTTAAAAGAAAAATAGCCAACTGGTTCGTGGAAACTATATTTCAAAACCCAATGGACAATTGTTTTGCCAAAAAAACCAAGCCATAGCATGCACGCGAAAAATATATAGCTTGGTGATTTGTTACCGTAAAAAGCCGAAAGCAGCATCACCAGAAATGAAGTCGAAAATAAAAAATAATAGGATCCGGCTGCTGGCGAGAAAAATGCGCCAGCTAAAGAAAGTGCGAAATGCGCCAGGCCCAGAAAGACACTTAAGTAAAAAGATCCAGCCATTTTTTTTAGTTTGTCCGTGAACATGCTAAAATCACATTCGCACCGGAGGCTACTCTTGGCAAACGAAACTTCATTTTTAACGACTCAATGCCAGCGATAAAACCAAGAGCCATCGAGCCAACAAAACTGTTACCTTTTCAGTCTTAGCCTAATTGGTCCACGAAAGTCTAAAGGGTCAACCGCTTGGTTCTTTTGGGTGATTTCTATGAGCCCGTCAGACGCAAGCAATCGTGCGCTACGACGTACGTGCTCCATGATAACTTTATCGGACTTTTGCTCAAGCGGTAGAACTTCGCTGGGGCAAATTGTCTGATTTGATTGACGTTGTTTGAGTAGGGTAAGGATCGCATCTTTAAAATCAAATTTGTCTTTATTGCGTCGACACTCGTCGCTGCAATACTTGACCTGATCCCAGTTGCGTAGCCATTTTTTTCGATATTCGATTTCGCGGCCGCAGCTTTCGCATATTTTAATCTTTGTCATTAGGTCGTCTTATCACATTTCTTGACTGAGTTGCGATGATAACGGATTCTATTGCAAAGGAACTTATATGGAACACGAAAAAAAAGCACGTAATTTAGAAGAAAAAACGAAAGAAATGGCGCCCTTTATTATTTACACGGCCATACCTTTGATTATTACTATAACCATAGCCTTTGTTTTTGGGTCTCGGTAATTGTCGAAGCTTTTGAATATTTTTTTGCATTTAGTTCATGAGCCACAAATGAAAAATGCCCGGGGCGACCGAGCATTTTTTTAAGATTTCCGAAGTTTTCGAACACACGCTATTGTGGCGGTGCTGTACCTGGAAGGTTTGTTAATTCTAATCTAACATAGTGTCTTCGGATCATTTTTACCACACGTCCCCCTGTTAAGTTTTGACTGCAGGAGTTTCGAACCTCCAAACGCTTACCCTCGTTTCACGGAGCTAGTAGCGGCAGCTATTAATCTTTTCGGGTGAAATCATAAAGACTTAATAAGTCAAATTGAGAACTGATTTAATTCTCAACCTGAGATCCGTAAGTACTTGAAAACCGTAGTAATCATTGTAAATAAAAATATTAAGCTTGTCTAATTTTTCACAAGGAGCACGTCTATATTCGCACCCCTTTTAAGTTTTTCTAAACTAAAGACAAATTTACTTTAATATTATTTCGAGTGGCATTTGAATACGGGCACACGATGTGAGCTTTTTCAATAAGGCCCATCGCTTGATCTTTTGTTAATTCAGGAATAGAAATTTTCAACTCGACTTCAATTCCGAATCCAGTTGGAATAGGGCCGATACCTACAACGCCATCAACTTTTACATTGTCAGGAAGTTTTACTTTTTCTTTCATCGCCACAAATTTTAATGCACCTAAAAAACATGCCGAATAGCCTGCTGCGAATAATTGTTCTGGATTTGTTCCAACGGCACCCGATCCACCTAGTTCTTTCGGAGTCGTCAAGGTAGCCTGTAATACGCCATCGGAAGATTTAATTTGGCCATCTCGTCCGCCAGTCGCGCTTGCGTTTGCTTTGTATAATACTTTTTCGATTTGAGTCATTGCAGCTCCTCTTTCAATTTTTGTTGTAGTTAAGTTTCCTTGAAAAGGGTGTAACCCTCAACAATATTTTTAGCCAATTACTTTACAAGGTGAGCGTAATATTGGCATAAGACTTACTATTGTAGCCAAAGGCTGATTTCAATATAAAGCGGAATACCTAAAATCAAATTCATCGGAAAAGTCATTGCAAGTGGTAAAGCAAGGTACAGCCCCGAATTTGCTTCAGGAATCGATGCCTTGATTGTCGCCGGAGCCGCAATATACGAGGCACTTCCGGCTAATATGGCCATGATTATTTGATCCCCCCTCGAAAGTCCAACCAAGGAACAAACTAATAACGATAAAGTTCCAAAAAACAGCGGTAAAAAAATGCCGACAATGGTCACGTACTTTTTGAATTTCCAAGCTTCGCGAATTTGCTTCTGGGCGACGATACCTAAATCAAGTAGAAAGAATGCAAGCACCCCTTTGAACGCACCTTGAATAACCGGTGCAATACCATTCCATGACAATTGATTCATGGCGAAGCCAATAAGAAAACCACCAATCAGCAGAACAAATGACTTGGTGGTTAAAATTGATTTGATAATAGAACTATTCGTAATTCTTCCGGAACTTTTGAATCTTTCGAAAAGAAAAACTGCAATAAGGATGGCCGGAATTTCCATTAAAGCCATGATGGCAACTAAGTATCCGCTAGAAGGGATGCCCTCATTCAGTAAGATGCTTTTCGCAGTGATAAATGTAACTGCGCTGACCGAACCATACGAGGCCGCAAGTGCTGAAGCATTTGCAACCCCTAATTGATTTTTAAATATAAAAAACATGGTAAGTGGAATAAGCAGACACGAAGCTAGTCCTATTAAAAGGGAGGGGGCAAAGCCTATAAGGTCGTTTGCAATTCTAACTTCGTGTCCGCCTTTTAGACCAAGACTTAACAAAAGAAAAATTGATAAAAATTTAGAAACCGAATCGGGCACTGCTAAGTCAGAGCGAATCCAAGAGGCGAAAGCGCCCAATATAAAAAAAAGAATAATAAGGTCAAAATTCGCCATGTATATTAACCGTTCCTTTGTTCATTATCAGAGAAGCCTGTTTAAATCACCTTGTAGCGCAAAGACTATATAACAAAGGATTCCTTCAATTTCGCCGCAATCGCATTCTCTATTTTCCTTTGCGCCGTTACTAAAAATAGTTCTTCATAGACGCCTTGCAGCTGCCCAATTTCTACAAGCTCGCCTCTTAGGACTTGCCCAGTAACTGTGTGAGTGGCGGTTGGGATAAGACCCATCTCGCTGGTGGCCATCATTTTTTTAACCGAGATGTCTTGGCTTTCGCACACAATGTTCATTTCAATTTTATTTATTTTCGCCCAGTGTTCTAAATCTTGCCTTAAGCGGCTATCATAGGTTGGAAGAATCATAGGCACACCTGAAATAGATTTTGGAAATCCTTTTCTTAAAGGTTTGAATTTCGGGGATCCATAGAAAGCCACATTTTTTTTTGTAATCGATCTAGGATAAAGACCTTTGCCATCAGTTCCTGATGGTAGAAAATTAGTGACCATTAGATCCATCCGATGTGACACAAGTTCGCGAATAAGTTCATCCGACTTGCCCTCAGATAAAGTGATTTGGCACGGCGAAATTCGATAGGCGCGTTTTACCAGCTGCAAAACAATCTGCTTAGGTACGCTATCAAGGGCGCCCAAGTGAAGAGATGGCTTCAAAGGTTTTAGGCGATCGTGTAAAACTTCGTACATCTCAGAACCCATACGAAAAATACCCTTTGAATAATCAAGCGCCACTTTTCCTTGTTCGGTTAAAATTAACTTTTTGTGTTGTCGCTCAAATAACTGTACGCCAAGAGTGTCTTCGAATTGTTTTAATTGCGCTGAAAGAGTAGGCTGGCCCAAACGCAATTTTTGAGCAGCTTTCGATACAGAGCCTTCTTCGGCGATGATTTTAAAATAGTATAAATGATGGTAGTTAATCCATGGGCTGGACAAGCAAGACCTCCTAAGTGCAATAATAATAGTCGTATTCTTGAAATGTTTAATATACTTTTAAAGTATACAAGTAACTTCATTTATCGATTTGAACAATACATAAAAAAGCCCTAGTATTCTAAAGGGATTTTAGAAAAGAAGGAGAATCCATAAGATGATATTTTTTCCATTCGCAGACTACTGGTGGTTCTACTTAGGTTTTACTGTATTTGTTTTAGCTGTATTGGCTCTTGATTTGGGAGTATTTCATAAGAAGGCGCATGAAGTCAGCTTCAAAGAAGCATCAATTTGGACCACTATATGGATCAGTACGGCACTCCTTTTCAATTATCTTTTCTATCTATACGCGCAGTATCGATTTTCGACCGATGAACGATATACCTCGCTTCCAAATTTTGACCCCGATGCGCAGGCAAAAACGACCGCTCTTGAATTTTTAACCGGTTTTGTTGTCGAGAAATCATTAGCTATCGACAACATTTTTATTTTTGCAGTCGTGTTCGCTTATTTCGGAATTCCTAAAATCTATCAGCACCGAGTTTTGTTCTGGGGAATTCTTGGCGCATTGGTATTCAGAGGTATTTTCATCGCAATGGGCTCGGTATTAATGCAGTATCACTGGGTCGTATTATTCTTTGGTGGGCTTTTGATTCTTACGGGCATCAAAATGTTTTTTGCTGGTACAAAACCGCAAAGCTTAGAGAATAATTTTATTCTAAGACAGCTAGAAAAAGTATTCAGAGTTCATCCAAGAATAGAAGGCCAAGCTTTCTTTATAAAGAAGAATGGTCTTACGTACGTCACTCCACTTTTCTTAGGACTTCTATTTCTTGAAATGAGCGACATTATTTTCGCGGTCGATTCAGTGCCGGCAATTTTTGCACTGACGAAAGAACCTTTAATTGTATTCACTTCAAATATTTTTGCCATCCTGGGTTTACGGTCAATGTATTTCATGTTGTCCGGGGTGATGGATCGCTTCGCCTATATTAAGTATGGATTAGCTTCAGTACTTATATTCGTGGGTCTAAAGATGGTATGGTTAAATTCACTTTTTGGCGGAAAGTTTCCGATTACTTGGTCGTTAGCCATCATTGCATTTCTAATCGGGTCATCTATTGTTTTATCAATCATTATGGATCGTAGAAATCAGAAGATTCAGACTTAAAAGGAATTGTTGATGGATGAAAATGATTTTGAAGGTACGTTAGTTTTAGAAAAACTTGCCGAAGTTCAAAAGGTTGAAGAATTTTTCGAAGCTATTGACGCCGATGATTTCGGTAAGGCCGCCTCGTTAATGAGGCGGGCCGGCGTTGATTCGGAGACAATTGCGATCGTTATAAAAAAAATGGAAGATGCGGACCGGCAACACTAAGTTTACGGAATCTCTTTTATAAATCGTTCAGTCGATTCGATCGATTTATTCATATCACGGACTAAATTTTCAATTTCATTTTCGATCCGTCTTGTCTCATTCTTTAACGAAGCAATAGCCTTTGCATTCAAATTATGTTTTAAATACAACACATTATCATTTAATTTACGTAAAACGGGATCCATTTGCGCTTCTGAAGCTTTAAGGCGGCTGTGCAGGTCTGCATACTTTCTTTGTGTGATAGAAAGCTGATCGCGGCTTTTTTGCTTGAGAGATGCCGTTTCGATTTGATCAATTTCTTTATCCCACTCCCTGAAAAGGTCTCCCGCTACATTCTCAACTTTACGAATACTCTTGTGAACAGCTTCAGCTTGGTAAAAAGCGCGGTCGTATGACGACTTAAGCAAATTATACTTTTTTTCAAGATCGCCGCCATCAAACCCATAGACTTTTTTAAGCTGCTGAAGGGCATCTTGGAACTTCTCGCCGGCTTCTTTTTGTTCTTCACCAGCATCGCTGACGCGGGTTTTAAGAAGATCTCGTTTTTGAATACCGACCAACTCGTAGGCTGAATATTCGACTCCCCGGACAGCCTTCGTAATGGGATTCTGACAACTTGCCAGTGTAATTAATGATGTTAAAAAAATGAACTTCAGAGCCACTTTTGAAATTTTAGTTATAATCATTTAATATTCCCTTTTATCTAGATGGTTGAGCTGCAAATCGTTTTAAATGCTAACCTACTAGATTACATATGAATAGAAATTCATATGTGCGTCGATTAATAATTGTGCAGCAGGGGCGGTAGATAATAGTTGTAGTAGGAACAATCTGAAATTACTCTTCAGTCATGGCCAAAACCAAAAGTCAGGTTAAAAATTGTGTAGGTCGGCTGCGTGTTCTGGCTGATGAAACTAGGCTTCGTGTTATTCATCAAATTATCGACAATCCATTATCGGTTACTGAAATCAATAAAGTGCTAAAGATTGATCAAAGTCTTCTGTCACATCATTTGAAGGTGCTGCGCGATGCCGATCTTATTTTCTCTAAGCGAATGGGAAAATCGATTTGTTATTCAACTACCGAAAATGTAAAAAGCAACCTCGATAGTAAAATTATTGATTTAGGATGCTGTCAAATTAACTTCCTCGAGAAAAAAATCCAAGGATAATGAATGCATAAGTTAGTCGATCTTCATCACATCCTTAAGAATGATGCCTCGCCCGTAACGACGGTGGCAATGCTGCAAGGGTTCTGGGACAAATCTGTTTTTGATCCATGGAAAGAAGTTAGTTTACGACCCTCAAAAGAAATACGAGCCGAATTCGTAAAACTAGGATGGCTATTGGCCAATTCGCCAACGCTCGAGTGCAAAAGTATTTTAAATCAAATCAGTAACGTCATTGAAACAATTCATTTAGGTTCTTTAATTATCGATGATATTCAAGATGACAGTTTTGAACGGCGGGGTAAGCCTACATTACACCGAATGTACGACATGCCATTGGCACTCAATCTTGGGAATTTTTTGTATTTTCAAGCGGCTCACTTGATCAACCAAATTAATGTTTCACAACAATATAAAGATTTAGCGCTGAAACAAATCATCGAAGTGATGCGCGATGCCCACTTAGGCCAAGCATTAGATATAACGATTAACATCACTGAAGTAGACCAAGAAAAAGTTCCGAAGCTTGTTGAGACCAGCCTTAGATTGAAAAGCGGCGCACTTATGAAGTTAGCTCTTCGCTTGGGGGCGCTTCTTAATCCCGAATTGAAAAACGAACATCACTTAGATCATTTCGGTGAATCTTTCGGTAGTTGTTTGCAAAAGTTAGATGACGTTGGAAATATGAAAATTTCTTGTTTAAATCCGAAGTATCTTGAAGATCTGAAGTTAAGACGTCCAACCTGGATTTGGTCTGTACTTTCGCAAACGGGCACGGCCGAACAATGGACGACATTTATTCAAGCCATTGAAAAACTTCCCTGCACTGAATTACTTGAATCCTATTTGAAAGATTGTCCGATCAAAGAAACCGCCCTAGAGATGGCGCTTAAAGATTTAAAAGAAGTGACTGAAAATTTAAAAAATAATTTTCAGCTCGACGAATCATCTGAAGCCTATTCCTTAGCAATACAACTGAAAGAAAAATTAAGTTATGCCTACTAAAAGAAAAATAGCCGTTATTGGCAGTGGATTTGGTGGTTTAAGTGTAGCAATTCGTCTACAAGCGGAAGGCTATCAAGTTAAAATTTTCGAAAAACGCGATATGGCGGGTGGGCGTGCCTACGTGTACAAAGAAAAGGGTTTTACTTTTGATGCTGGCCCGACAGTTATTACGGCGCCTGAATGTCTGGAAGAACTTTTTCAATTAAAAAATAAAAAAATGTCAGACTATGTAGAGATGATTCCGGTTAGTCCATTTTACCGTCTATTTTGGGAAGACGGATATAAGTTTGATTACTCGAATAATACCGAAGACCTTTACGCGCAAATCAAAGCCAAATCTCCGGGTGACGTGAAGGGGTACAAGGCATTCCTTGAATATTCAAAAGAAGTATTTGATCAAGGTTATACGAAACTGGCGGCAAAACCTTTTTTACATATCTGGAGTATGATCAAAGTTTTCCCACAGTTAGCAAAATTGCAGGCGCACCGTAGCGTTTACAAAACTGTTTCAAAATATATTAAAAATGAACAATTGCGTGAGGCCTTCAGCTTTCACTCTTTATTGGTCGGCGGAAATCCATTCAATACTTCTTCAATTTATACTTTGATTCACTATCTTGAACGAAATTGGGGTGTCTTCTTTCCCAAAGGCGGCACTGGCGCCCTCATTCAAGCCCTAGTAAAATATTTCCACGAACTGGGCGGTGAAATCGCCTACAACAGTGAAATCGCAGAAATATTGACAGAAGAAAATATCGTGAAGGGTGTGCGTTTGCAAACCGGCGAAGTTTACAACTGTGACTCGGTGGTCAGTAATGGCGATGTCGTACATACTTACCGCGATTTATTAAAAAAGAACGTTCAAGCCCAGAAGAAATCAACGGCATTGCAGAAAAGTGATTTTTCAATGTCGCTATTTTTAATTTACTTTGGAACGAACAAGCAATTTCCTGATTTAGCTCACCATAACGTATTGTTTGGACCACGCTACAAGGGCTTGCTTGATGATATTTTTACGAATGGCGTACTGCCAGATGATTTTTCACTTTACTTACATCGGCCTAATTTAAGCGATCCCGATTTAGCTCCGGCGGGGTGCGATTGCTTTTATGTATTAGCTCCGGTCGCGCATTTGGGTAACTTGCCAATTGATTGGACTAAAGAAGCCGACCGCTACGCCGATACAATATTAAAATATTTGGATGAGCGTTACATGCCGGGATTATTAAAGTCCCTAGTGGTAAAAAAATTGTTTACGCCGGAAGATTTTAAAATTGAATTGAATTCTCATCTAGGCGCAGCTTTTTCTTTAGAGCCAAAGCTTACGCAAAGTGCTTACTTTCGCCAGCACAACAAGGACGCTCAGATTAAAGGCCTTTACTTTGTCGGCGCGGGTACGCATCCGGGCGCGGGAGTTCCCGGTGTCGTTAACTCTGCGAAAGCTACTGCAGGCTTAGTTGTTAAAGATATGGGTATGAATGTCAGTTAATTTAGTCGAAGTATCAAAAAGCGATATCCAGAAAGGCTCAAAAAGCTTTTCGCTAGCCAGTTTCTTTTTTTCTAAAAAACAAAAAGAAGCCGCTTGGATGCTTTACGCTTGGTGTAGACATTGTGACGACGTCATTGATCATTCAGAATCTTTGATTGAAGCGCAAAAAAATTCAGCCTGGTTAGCGACCGAAACTGAAAAATGTTACAAAAGCGAACCTTCACCGGTGCATCCATGGTTAGGGTTTGAAAAAATTGTTCATGAATATGAAATTCCTAAAAAATATCCACTTGATCTTTTACGCGGGTTTCAAATCGATGCGTTCGGGAAGGGAATTCAAAACAGATATCAACTTTTAGATTACTGTTACTGCGTGGCGGGCACCGTCGGGCTTATGATGTGTCATATCATGGGTATCAGCGACCATCGGGGATTGCAAAATGCAGTCGACCTGGGGCAGGCCATGCAATTAACGAACATCGCGCGCGATATTAAAGACGATCATCAGATTAATCGTATCTATTTGCCCGATGACTGGTTAGACGAAGTTGGTCTGAATCGTGAAAATTATTTTTTAATTGAGAACCGGTCGAAATTGAAATTGGTCGTCGACCGATTGTTAATTGAAGCCGATCAGCTGTATAAAAGCGGCGAGGCTGGCCTACCATATCTTTCGTTGCGATCGGCCTGGGCTGTTTGCACGGCGCTATTTATTTATCGAGAAATTGGACGACAAGTCAAAGCCGGTGGTGCAAGTGTTCTTGAACACCGAGTTGTCGTATCAAAACCTAGAAAAATATTTTTACTTTTTTGTTCAAGTTTAAAAATGCTAACTTTATTGCCGGCCAGGATTGTTAATCCCTGGAAGCCAACGAATACAAATAAACTTTGGAGTGCTTCATGAGTTCAAATTCATTTGCTACAGTAGCGTTAAGAAAAACTTTTTTCTTGTTCGCGTCTTAATAAGAATAAGGCCAAGACAAAAAAGACAAGCGTATAGATCAAAAGCCCGTGTAGATACTTTGGTTCAAAATTAGTTTTTAAGGCTAAAGACCAAAGTAATTCGCCATACATCCTAGTAGGCAAATAAGGCGAAATATCTTGAATTGCCGCGGGCAAAATGTTCGGCGGCATCCAAAGCCCGCCAGCAAACGACAAAACCAGATATGTTAGGTTTGCCACCGGTAGAATGGTTTGGCTGCCAACAAGCTGTCCTAAGCAAATTCCAAGTAACGCAAACGGGATAGCACCCGAGTAAATTCGAAATAAAAATTGCAGCATATCAATATCTGCGAATTTCAAATCTGAAAAAGCTAGCGCCGTACAAATCACCCCGGCAATCGCAAAGCTTGACAATATAAAACCAGAAACAATCCGCGATCCTAACCCGATACCACGAAAGCTTGGTAGTGATCGCATATAATAGTACCAAGAGGTTTCTTTTTCTTGAGCGATGCCTACGCTAAATTGAAAAAGCACAACTGATAAAATTGCGAAGCAGGCAAACGAATAAGTTAAAAGCGTAATGGCCCCAGGCGCTTTTGCATTTGGAATTCCGAAAAACCAAAAAAACATCGACGGAAACAGAATGCTTGATACCACGTACATGGGTTGCCGAAGAAGCTCAAGGGTCATATAGTAAGTATGCCAAAGCAGTTGTTTCGTGTAGTTCATTTTTGTTTCCGTATTTTCAAAAATGCTTCTTCAAGGCTACTGTCAAGTACATGCAAATTGTTAAACTTTACGTTTTGACTAACTAAGTCCCTTACGAATTGATCTGCATCTTTTACGAGTTCGATTTTATTTTCGGAACCCAATTGGTAAGACACTTTTTTGTAATCCACGCGGCTTTTTATGTCGGCAATGCTACCTTGAGCCAACACGCGTCCTTCATCTAACACAATGACCTGATCGGCAATTGCACCGGCTTCTGTTAAATCATGAGTAGAAAGTAAAATACTGCCTCCGGCCGTTTTGAAACTTTTGATTTCGTTCCATAGAACTTGTCTTGATTCAATATCAAGCCCGGTTGTTGGTTCATCCAAAATTAATATTTGTGGCCGGTTCATTAAAGCGCAAGCTAGTCCTAGCCGCCGCTTCTCTCCGCCGCTCAGTCCGCCGGTTTTGTTCTTTTTCAGTCCTGAAAGCTCAAAGCGCGTCAGTACTTGGTCAATGGGTAGCGAGTCTTCAAAATGAGTTGCAACGAATTGAATAACTTCTTCCACATACAGGTGCGGCGGAAACGAAAGTTCTTGAGAGGCATAGCCAATTTTTTTCTTAAGTTCACGATTATGATCTGTAGATCCAAGAATTTTACAGACGCCCTGGTCAGCTTTACGTAAACCCATCAGTATTTTAAGAGTCGTACTTTTTCCAGCACCGTTTGGGCCTAAAAATGCTACGATTGACGACGAGCCCACTGTAAAACTTAAATCTTCTAGAACAACTTTGGAAGAATACTTCTTTTTCAAATTCTCAACTTCAATAACATGTTTCATAATATTTTTTTATCAAACACCTGTTGATACTCTTTTGCAAAATGAGGGTGCTCAGTTGAAAACAGAACATCGAAAAATGTATAGAACAAACCAAAGTTGTACCGGTAATATCGGTGGTGCTGAGTATGGTGAACTCCGCTAATGACCCACTTGCCAATTGTCTTTTCGCTACCACGAGGTAAAATTTCAAAACCCAAGTGATTCGTCACGGCCGATAAAGTCATGGCACTTAAGTAAACCAATAAGGCCAGCGGATGAACGGGAATAAATAAGATGATCAGTGGCAAGGCTAAAGCTTGGACTAAGCCTTCGACCGGATGAAATGAAAACGAAGCCCACGGCGAAGGGGTGACTGAATTATGATGCACACGATGAAACATTTTATAAGCTTTTGGAATGTGCAGCCAACGGTGCGTCCAATAAAAGTAGAAATCATGAACAAGACTAATAACCAACAGACTGACGATCAAATACCAGTAACCAAAATGGTCAAACTTTAGATACAACTGAGTCCAGCCTAACTGCCACATAATTCCCATCAAAACGCCGCTAACCGCAAATAGAACCGAGGTGTACATGGACCATTTAATTTCATAAAGCTGATTTTTGGCGCTAGGAAGATTTGGATAGATTTGACGATTCTTTATTGCAGTTGATGAACTTTTATAAAAAGCCAACCAGAAAACCCCGGCCACTGAAAAATAACGAAAAACCACAATCGCAAATATGAGCAGGCAGGCGATCATAAAGTTTGCTGGGTTTGTTAAATCAAATGGAATGTAGGACTCGTATTTTTCAAAATGTTCCACTGATAAAATTTGTTGGATATCGCAAAATTTTGCAAGTAGATTGATGACTATATGAAGTCAGAAACCTCACCCCACGTTATAATCGCGGGCGGCGGATTAGCCGGTTGTTTATTGTTAGCCGCCTTTAAAAGTAAGTGGCCACAATTAAATGTACAGCTTCACGAGCGTTCGGCAAAATTGTGCGGGGAGCACACCTGGAGCTTCCATCATGATGACGTTCCGAAATCGATGTGGCCGTGGCTTAAGCCATTAGTGACCTGCGCCTGGCCCAGTTACGAAGTGTATTTTCCGCGCTTTCGTCGTAAGTTTAATACTGCTTATTACTCTATCAAATCGAAGGATTTGGCTGCAAGAATTTTAGCGAATTATCCGCAGTCGGTGGTTTTTAATTCAGAAGTTCAGAATGCAGATTTCGTAACAACTGGATGGCCACCAAGACAAAATGTTACTGATTATGGTTATCAAAAATTTGTTGGACTCGAAGTGCAAACAGAAACGGCGCATGGCCTTCGGGGCCCTATTCTGAAAGATGCAACACAGCCACAAACAGATGGGTATCGTTTCTTCTATGTGCTGCCGTGGTCTGATCACGACCTTTTGATTGAAGACACCTACTATTCTAATACTCCCGAACTGAATATCGAAAATATAAAAGCCGAAATTCTAAATTACGCTAAAGAAATGAATTGGAGAATAAAGCAAATCAAACACGTTGAAAAAGGTTCTTTGCCGTTAGACATGTACAATCTGAAAAGTAGTGAACAGATCAACGGACTAGGTGCTGCTGCTGGTTTGGCGCACCCGGTTACTGGTTATACTCTGCCAATTATTCTTCAGCAAATCGAAGCCATCCTCGCACCATTACAAATTGACTTTAATACTTCGAAAAAAAATCTTGCGCAAATTAATCAAAAATTACGGAAGAATTTTTCATTCTATCGCTTCTTGAATCGTATGATGTTCAAAGCCGCTACGCCTAATAAGCGCTACATCATTTTAGAGCGTTTTTACACGCTATCCGAAAGTCTAATTCAACGGTTTTATGCTGGTAAAACGACGGTATTAGATCGCGTTCGAATCTTGGTTGGGAAACCACCTGTGCCGGTGGGTAAAGCGATGCAACAGTTCAAAGATTCGCCTTAATTGCAGTTGAAAATGTTTTAAAAACTGTCATCCTTATATGCTAACGATTGTTAATCAGAGAGCTTTATGGAGATAAAATGTCAGACACTTACTACGACCCAAAAGATTTAAGTAAATTCTCAAAAATTTCAGAATTTGGGCCTGATCTTTCTAAAAAGTTTTTTGATTACTATGGTGAAGTATTTAAAGACGGAGCCTTAAGCGCGCGCGAAAAATCTTTAATTGCGTTAGCTGTATCACACGCCGTTCAGTGCCCTTACTGCATTGACGCTTACACGACCGATGGCCTTGAAAAAGGTATTAACGAAAAACAAATGATGGAAGCCGTGCATGTTGCCGCAGCCATTCGCGGTGGAGCTAGTTTAGTTCACGGCGTGCAGATGATGAACAAAGTTAAAAAATTAAGTATGTGAGGTTATAATGATTCAGTCTTTGAAAGCCCGAAAAAGTGAATTAGCCGATAGCGATGTGCAAGTAAAACAGCTTAATACTTTTAGCGATCGTATTTCAGAATTAGCGCCCTTCGCGCTGAAGATGAAAGAGGCCGGGTTATTTCCACTTAAGCCTACGCAGCTTGAAATTTTTCAAATTAACGTCGGAAAAATGTGTAATCAGACTTGTAAGCACTGTCATGTTGATGCAGGTCCTGACCGTAAAGAAATTATGACTCGCGAGACGATGCAAAAAATATTGAATATCCTAAAAAATTCAACGGCTCATACGGTTGATCTAACGGGTGGGGCACCCGAAATGAATAAAAATTTTCGTTGGTTTGTTGAAGAGCTCAGTTTATTGAATAAAAAAATCATTGTTCGCTGTAACCTGACAATTATTATGGCGAATAAATCTTATAATGATCTATCTGAGTTTTATAAAAAGCATAATATCCATATTGTTTCATCGCTGCCGTATTATGAAAAAGGCAAGACCGACAGTCAGCGTGGTGACGGAGTTTTTCAAGATTCGATCGAAGCTTTGAAAAAATTGAACGCGATTGGCTATGGTAAACCTGATACAGGACTAAAGCTTGATCTGGTCTACAACCCATCGGGAGCATTTCTTCCGGGGGCGCAAGACGCTTTAGAAAAAGACTTCAAGGTTGAATTGAAGCGCCTATTTGATATCGAATTCAACCAATTGTTCGCAATTACGAATATGCCCGTATCGCGTTACTTGGATTATTTAATTCAAACTGAAAATTATGAATCTTACATGGAAAAGTTAGTGAATGCGTTTAACCCGACGGCGGCAAGCGGCGTCATGTGTCGAAACACGATTTCAATTGGGTGGGACGGTTATATTTACGATTGTGATTTTAATCAGATGCTAGATCTTAAAGTGGCTTCGCCCGATCAAGACCATCTAGATAAATATCAAGAAGCAGCCCTTCAAAAGCGTTCGATTATCATTAATCAACATTGTTATGGATGTACGGCTGGCTCAGGATCAAGCTGTGGTGGAACAACCATTTAAATGTTAAGTATTGTCATCCCCACAGCGAACGAACCTGAAAATACATTCTTAGCGGCTACGTTAAAAAACTTAAGTACTTTAAAAAACGTCGAAGTGATCTGTATAGAAAAATCAGAAGCTGTATCTAGAGCTGAAAGACTTAACTTAGGTTTCGAGCGCGCAAAAGGCAGTATGATTCTATTTCACCATCCTAGAAGCGTTGTCGAAGTAGAAGGCATTGAATATCTAATCAAACACAGCCAAGAAAAAATTTGGGGTGCATTCACCCATCAGTTTGATCAGCGGCACCCGCTATTAAAGTTTACCTCTTGGTATTCAAATCAAGTTCGCGGGCGCGGAAGAAAAATATTTTATTTAGATCACTGTATTTTTTTTCACCGATCGCTGCGACAACAGGCTTTGCCAAGCATCGAAATTTTCGAAGACACTGTGCTTAGTAACCAACTTAGTAAATTACAGGCTCCGCTTTTACTGCCCTATAAAAGCACGACTTCAGCCATACGTTTTGTAAAGAATGGCTTTCTGAAGCAGTCCGTGATGAATCAAATTCTAAAGGCGGCGTATTTATTAAAGTTTTCGGATCGAATCATGAATAAAATTTACGAAAAAAATTTGAATTTAAATAACCAGTCGACCGAAAAGCATTAGTCGGCAGCTGTTCGTTTACTGTCATCAATGCGTTTACCGTCATCAATACTAAAGTAGAAAAGTAGCGAAACTAAAACCAAAACTAAATCTTCATAGACAGTTTGAATTGTAAGTGACCGCTGTAGAAATACACCGAAACAGCCGCAATTCTTAAGCTCTATTCCGCGGTACAATGTCGTAGCGGCTAGGATGACATACCCGGTGTGCATGAGTGTTAGCAAAATTGCATTTATTCTTTGGCGGTAGTTGAAAAGTATCGAAATAGCTAAGCCTAATTCAAAAAGAATAACAGCAACAGCCACCGCGTATGCAATTATATCGGGAAGACCAAATTGATAGGTTTGAATAACGTCGGCAAAACCTTGAATATCTAACGACTTACCGGTCGCGGTCGCTAGCAGTAAAATCACAAATATAAACTGTAAAACGATGTATAATTTTTTATTTCTAATATATTTCATTCTATGAAATAATGTTCGCATATGAAAATGACTCTGTCGATTACATACAAATTATTACTTTCTATAGCGTTTACTATTAATCTTATTGGACTAAAATCCATGGCGGCCGACCTAAAGTTTGGCGATTTTACGATCCCGCATGAATACGTCATTGACGGAAAAAAACTGGTTCTTAACGGGGCTTCTTATCGCAAAGTAGGATTTATTCGAGTTAAGGTCTGGCTAAGTGCTCTCTACCTCGAGGAGAAGTCTGATAAAGCTGATGAAATTGTTAAATCGCCTGAAACAAAAGTCATCGTTTTACATCCGCTATATGATGTGTCAGCTGCAGACAGTGTTAAAGGTTGGCGCCTGTCGCTAGATCAAAAATGTGATGAGGCATGCAAGAAGCTAGCTCCAGATGTGCAAAAGTTTTTGGATTCTGTTCCTGAATTCAAGATTAAAGATCGCTACGTCTATTTTTTTACAGGAAAAGGTATGTCTTATTCAGTGAATGATAAGCTTCTTTTCAAGACCGAAAATAAAGAATTATCCCAACTTGTTTTATCTACCTGGATTGGTTCACGACAAGATAATAAGGATGTTGAAAAAAATCTACTGGGCCGCTCGGCCCCTTAGTTTTCGATCGTTTTAAAAAAGTGATCCCAAATAGCGTCCTCATTAAAACCAGTCATTACTTTAACTTTTTTGACGTAAATGGCTTGATCGCGATTGGCGGATGAAACCTTTTCGCCGGGAACATCATAAATACATAAACCGTTTCTAAAAACATAAGCTATACCGTCTTGCATTTTACAAAGCTCAGAGTGCGTAGAATAAACGGCGCTTAATAAATCCCAAACCGGAAAACTGTAACGGCCCTTTAATAATAAGCTGCGCAACAGCCAACGGCGGCTATTTTTACTGAGATATCGACCTATTTCAGAATTTTGTAAGCGCTGTATTTGGCTTCGACCTAACTGTAAATGAAAAGCCACATCAAGCGGGGTTACAATCAAGTTTTCAGACTGCTTAAAAACTTTTAAAAAAGCGGGAAGGTCGAATGTTGCATTGAATTCAATCGGCCAATACGGGGGAAGCCGACCCCGCGTATAAATTCGGCCCAAGGTGACCATTAGACTTTCAGGTTTGAAATCTGAATCCAGCAATTTTGATAAATTTGTGAGTGGACCCAATGCCAGGTAATTTATTTTGCCTGAAGCAGATATTGGTAGTTGGCGGGATTCTTTTGGATCAAGCCCTTTTACGCAAATTGCAACATCCGTTTGATGAAGAAGCTTCAAAAGCTCTATATTATTTTGGTGGGCTAATTCAGCAGACGTATTACCGCCGACACTCAATATATGACTAATCGGAATTCCGGATTTTATTAAATAGACTAAAGAAAAAGCGTCATCAACATCTCCACCCCAAATATTTTCTAGTAAAGTGCGTGGAGTGCGAAGCGCGTTGTCGGTATCAACGATGATTGGAGTTATTAATTGTCCAGTCATAAGGTATAAACTTCACTTTGTAATCCAGCGGAACCAGAGTTTTACGATATAGATTTACGTACGCACTGATAGATTGAGCTTTTTTAGGAACGAAGTCCTCCGGAAAAAAATCTAGAATCTCGCTGACGTAGACTATTTTTTTAGCATCATCCACTTTGACATGGGTTTCTGAATTAAAGAACTCGGTCGCACCGTTCTGCAATTCTTTTTCAAGGTTTGCGGCCGTAAAAGGTGTCTGTGGCAGACGGGGACATGATACCGACATACAATTTAAAGCCCAATGAATACGATCTTCACCCAAAGTACGAATCGACTTATTTTCGTAGTCGACGAGTGCCATCTGTTTGCCACCAATTTGCATTTTAGTTAAAAAGAAGAATCCTACTTTATTCAAACCCGCATTTGTCTTCGGAATCCCGCGGCTAATGACGGTATACATTGATAACGCGTTGTAAGAATTTAGATGATGGGCAAGAAGCTCAGCAGGAGTTTTAAATTCGTTCCAGCTTTTTCGGCCAACGTATTCAACATAGATTTCTAAATCTTTCGGAGACGCTTTCATCGCTTCAAAGTCGACTTGGCCTTTTGCGTTTACAAAATTCTTAAGTACGCGGCCGTATGATTCTAAAGCCTGTTTATCAGAATAAGTCTGTGTAACAACTGGATTTTTTTGAATAGTTGAACATCCGAAAAAAGTTAGAACCGAGAATAGACCAATGACTTTCATTGGCTTCTTCATCTGACTACTCACTTCAGAAATCATTTGGATAATCACTTGGTTAGGCATCCGTCGCAAATGAATTAGCTTTTTTATCTTTGATCTCTTGCTTGATACGACCCTTTGCTTGCTTCATTGGCAAAGTAGATGGGTTTACGTAAAAAACAGTTCCTTGCTCAATCGCTTCTAAACCACCGGTTAAAGGGTTCCAAAGCTTTTCACCTTCGTCTGATTTCATCGCCACCGGGGCCAAGATGTATTCATCACGTTTTGCATTGTGCATACACATTGAAAGTGGACCATCTTTAGTTGCAACCATAAATACACAACCTTCAAGACGTTCTTCTTCAAGTTTACAAGCATCCATAAAATTATGGATAAAGAAGGTCAGCTTGTTCACCTTGAAGCCAGTTTGAATCAGATCCCACTTCATTTTCCACATATTTCTAAAAAGAAACCGAAGTCCCGGTAAAATCAAATGAGTATTCTTAGCGACTTGCTTAACAACGCCTTTAATTGTTTTCATTTTGTCTGTGCGACTAAATTCGACATCTTTGGTAACATCAAGAACTTCAATTAAGAAATCTGGATCGTCCCAGATATCATATAAGTTTCCATTACAAGAAAACATGTAAGAGTACTTGTTACACTTCGGGTGTCCAATCATTGGTACATCAAAATTAATTTTCGCGTTAGCCCCTTTACGAATCTGATCCATGACCGTTTCTTGAGTAATCAAAAAGTCTCGTTCGCGTAAAACTCCGCGGCCCGTGTCAGCTTGTAATTGAAATGAAGCAAAACGAATATCGTCCGAGTGTTTACGGAAGAATTCAACCATCGCAGGGATTTCGTGGTAATTGCCAGCGTAGACGGTGAAGTTAAAGATAATCATCAACGGTAAGCCTTTAGCACGTTGAATATAATCAAGACGGATTTTATTTAATTCAACTTCAGTCGTATAACCTTTACGCTCTTGAGTTAAATCAACGTGAAAAGCCACGTCAGACAAACCGACGCTGCAAAGTTCTTCTAACAAATCCCGGCTAGCTTTAATACCATTCGTAAACAAAGCTGCGCGCATTCCAGAGTCGGTAATTCGTTTTACAATGGCGACAAGTTCTTTGCGATCGCGCAAAGTTGGATCACCGCCAGAAACTTGCACGTCGGTATTTGGCCCGTAATGGGCGCGAATCATATCGATACGCTTGAAAATTTCTTCAACAGGAACATCTTTTACGGCCTCTGAGCTCTCTGACAAATAACATAACGTGCAATCCAAATTACATCGTTGAGTTACTTCAAGTGAAACGCATCCGACTCCCCAGCGACGCCCCGCCAATTGCGTTTTACCCCATTGATTTACTTTTTTCATTCGCGCTTCTAGCGGCGCACGGTAATCTTCATTAGGCGGCAATTCTTTGTACGGCTCCCAAGCTTTTATCTGTAGTGCATTAAGATAGACGGGTTCTGCTTCTTCTTGGTGCCCGGTCATTTCGTTCATTTGAATTGTCTCCTGTTTTAAAAAATCACCACGGCATATGCTTTTTTATGCCTTTGTAATTCTTATTTGCTCTGCAAAAAGTTGCAACTTTGAATTAATACGATCCCTGACGGTTCTAAAATATTCAACATTTTTCTGTTCGCTTCCTTGGTCGACGGCCGGATCGGGCATGGGCCAGTGCAGGCGTTTCGCATCTGAAAAAAGTCCAGTTGGGCAAACTTCTTCGGCACATAAAGTAATTATATAGTCTAGTTTTTTGCTAAATTCGGGATCTAAATCATCGCAACTTTTCGAGGCATGACGTGTGACATCAATATTAACTTCGGCAAGAACTCGAATAGCTAGTGGATGAACGCTCTTCGGTTGTGATCCGGCACTTTCAACATGAGCCATGTTTTTTAACAATTCTTTTGCAAGGCCCTCTGCCATTTGGCTGCGAGCGGCGTTAGCCACACACATGAACAAGATATTCACGGATTCTCCTTAATACACTTAAATAGACGAATTAGTATTAATACAAATATGAAGGGTCTTGTCCAACTGTAAAAAAATCTGGTCTTATCGAACACAATCTGTAAAATGAATTTTATCAATTTATGAAAGGCTTTTTATGCAACCAGAAATGGAAACGATCGAGAACGTTAAATCTTACTACGGGCAGTTTTTAAAATCGAATAAAGACTTACAGACAAGCGCATGTTGTACAGCCGAAGCAATGCCGGTTTATTTGCGTCCATTGCTAAAAGACATTCATGAAGAAGTACAAGACAAGTTTTATGGTTGTGGCTCACCCATTCCACCAGAATTGGAAGGTCGCACGGTTTTAGATTTAGGTTCTGGATCAGGTCGTGACTGCTATATGCTTTCAAGATTGGTCGGCCCAAAAGGTCAAGTCTACGGCGTTGATATGACTGACGAACAACTAGCGGTTGCACGCAAGCACTTGAATTTTCACACTGAAAAATATGGCTACACAAAACCTAATATCGAGTTCAAACAGGGTTATATCGAAGACCTACAGTCAGTTGGTATTGCATCGAATTCTATTGATGTAGTGACTTCAAATTGTGTTCTAAATCTTTCACCCGACAAGACGCGCGTTTTTTCTGAAATTATGCGAGTTTTAAAACCAGGCGGTGAGCTTTACTTTTCAGACGTGTTTTCCGACCGACGTATCCCGGCTCATTTAGCTAAAGACCCTGTTCTATTGGGCGAATGCTTAGGTGGAGCGTTGTACATCGAAGACTTTAGAAGATTGATGGCACAGAATAATTGCCAAGATTTCCGCATCGTATCTAAGACTAAGTTGGAATTAGCAAACGGTCCTATTCAGAATAGCATTGGAATGGTAAATTTCTATTCGATGACGATTCGAGCTTTCAAGGTCAAATTAGAAGATCGCTGCGAAGACTACGGTCAAGTGGCATACTACCAGGGAACAATTCCTGAATTTCCACACTCGTTTATGCTAGATGACCATCACTTATTTAAAACCGGTCAACCGCTATTGGTCTGCAGTAATACAGCAACCATGTTAAAGGATTCGCGCTATGGTAAACACTTTAAGATCGTTGGCGATACTTCGACACACTATGGTCTTTTTGATTGTGCGCCTGATTCTTCAATGGCATCAAGCGGTTTACCAGCGGCTTGCTGCTAGGATTTATTTTTGAATAAATCGATCGTTAAAAAATTATTTTTCATAGCGATTATTATTGGGCTGCTCATTTTATTCTACCAAATGGGCGGTCAAAATTTTTTAACTTTAAGCTATATCCAACAAAGTTTGGGGCGGTTTCAAGAGTTTATTAAAAACGATCCCGTCACTGGCGTCGGAAGCTTTTTTCTAATTTATGTGCTCTGTACGGCACTATCGTTACCCGGAGCTACAATCCTTACTTTATTAGCTGGCGCATTGTTCGGCGCACTTTATGGGACGATCATTGTTTCATTTGCAAGTACGATTGGGGCAACTCTTGCTTTTTTAAGTTCACGATTTTTAGCTCGTGATTACATCACTAAAAAAATCGGCGCTCGTGCATTTGCATTTAACGAAGGCTTCAAGAAGGACGGCAGTTGGT
Organism: Bdellovibrio sp.; assembly: GCA_043760925.1. Classification (GTDB taxonomy): domain Bacteria; phylum Bdellovibrionota; class Bdellovibrionia; order Bdellovibrionales; family Bdellovibrionaceae; genus Pseudobdellovibrio. The sequence continues at coordinate 89,087 of JAYUOK010000089.1, forward strand.
ATTTACTGACGATGCGGCTTTTGCCGGTCTTTCCATTTTTTATCGTTAACTTAGCGATGGGATTGACTTCAATTTCAGTTAGAAATTTTTTTCTCGTCAGTCAAATTGGAATGCTTCCCGGAACTTTTGTCTATGTGAACGCTGGTAAAGAGCTATCGCAAATTACTTCTTTATCCGGCATCTTATCGCCCAATTTGATCTTAGCATTTTCCTTGCTAGGCCTGATGCCACTATTGATTAAATTTATTATCGCAAAATTTAAATCCTACAAAATATATTCGAAATATAAAAAGCCCAGGTCATTTGATTACAACATTGCCGTGATCGGAGCGGGGTCGGGCGGTTTAGTCACTGCTTACATTGCGGCCGCGGTTAAAGCCAAAGTGATCCTTATTGAAAAGCACAAAATGGGTGGCGATTGTCTTAATACTGGATGTGTACCAAGCAAGGCTTTGATTCGCACGGCTCGGTTTATGCGTGAACAGAAAAATTCAAAAGAATACGGAGTTCATTCTGCTACCGCACAACTGAATTTTTCTGAAGCCATGAATCGCGTGCACGATGTAATTAAAAAAATTGAACCTCATGATTCTGTCGAAAGATACACGCAGTTAGGGGTGGAGTGCCTTCAAGATGAAGCATTCATCTTAGATCCTTGGACGATTCGCCTGAAAGGCCGCAATATCACGGCGAAAAATATTGTCATCGCTACCGGAGCAAAACCTCGGCGCCCTGATATTCCTGGATTAGAATCAGTTCCGTTTGTGACCTCGGATACAATCTGGGGACTTACTGAGCTCCCAAAAAAGTTTTTAGTACTAGGTGGGGGGCCAATCGGAAGCGAGTTAGCCCAAGCTTTCGCCGCACTTGGAAGTGAAGTGACGATTCTAGAAATGGGCACGCAGATTCTAGGTCGCGAAGACAATGATGTTGTAAATCTTATGTCAGAAGTTTTTAAGCGTGAAGGTATGAAAGTCCTAACTAAAACGAAGGTAAAATCTTTCGAACTAAGCAATGGCAAGTATTTCGTAAATATCGAAGTAAACAATACGAGCGAAAAAATCGAGTTTGATGTCGTTTTGTTGGCAACGGGTCGCGAAGCGAATGTGAAGGGCTTCGGGTTAGAGCAGTTAGGGATTGAACTTACTGAGCGAAAAACAATTCAAACAGACGCATTTCTTCGAACGAACCTTCCGAACATTTACGCGTGCGGCGATGTAGTTGGCCCTTACCAATTTACGCACGCAGCTTCACATCAGGCTTGGTTTACATCAGTTAACTCTTTGTTTTCTCCGTTTAAGAAGTTCAAAATAAATTATGATCATTTACCATGGTCAACTTTCACTCATCCAGAGATTTCAAGGATCGGCCTCAATGAAGCCGATGCGAAAGAAAAACAAATCGACTACGAAATCACCAAGTACGAAATTAATGACCTAGATAGAGCCATTGCAGATTCAAGCGATTACGGATTCGTCAAAGTACTGACCGTGCCTGGTAAAGATAAAATTCTTGGCGTAACGATTGTTGCCGATCATTCCAGTGATCTATTGCCAGAATTTGTGATCGCGATGAAGTACGGCCTAGGACTTAATAAGATTTTATCGACGATTCACTCTTACCCAACCATGGCCGAAGCCAATAAGTACGCGGCCGGGGTATGGAAAAAAGCTCACGCTCCCGAAAAAGTTCTTAATTTCTTAAAAAAATTCCACACCTGGAGAAGGGGTTAGTCTGTGAAATCACTAACTAGTTATATACTTGTATCTTTGGTTGCTGTTTCAGCTTGGTCGTTTGACCACTCCCACGCCATGTTTAATAAAGTCCTTGAAAACTACGTCGTTAAGGCTGGTGCTACAACTCAAGTAAAGTACACAGACCTTTTGAAGAATCCAGCTGACTTGAATACCTACATCAAAGAAGTTGAAGGCGTCACCAAAGCTGAATATAACGGCTGGAGCGAGCCGCAAAAACTTTCATTTTTATTCAACTCATACAATGCATTAACTTTAAAACTGATTTTACAAAATTTAGAAAAAAATAAAGATTTAAAGTCGATCAAAAAAATTGGTGGTTTTCTTCAGAACCCTTGGAAAATTAAATTCTTTAACTTTCTGGGTAAGCAAAGCTTCTTAGATGAAATCGAGCAAGATATCGCGCGCAAAAATTTTGACGAGCCCCGGTTGCACTTCGCCTTCAACTGCGCCTCGATCGGCTGCCCATCGCTTTTAACAACTGCATTTACTGCAGAGAAACTGAACGATCAACTTGAACAGGCAACAAAAGCATTCTTAGCAGATTCTACGCGTAACTCAGTTTCGAAGAAAAATAATACTTTGCAGTTGTCTTCAATTTTTAAGTGGTACAAAAGCGATTTCGAAGACTCTAAAAAGTATGGCCCAATGAAAAGGTTTTTATTAAAATACTTTCCATTCGATGCTGAAGATCGAAAAAAGTTTGAAGCTGATCAACTTGATATTAAATATCTAGACTACAACTGGAATTTGAATAAGACGTAGTTGCGTAAAAAAAGCATCTAACCGTGAAATTCTTTAAATTTTTCTTTCACTTCGGCAGTTGTCGAACAAGCTAGAACCTGTGTAACTAACCGCTGGCATTTTTCGTAGCTAAGCTTTCGAACCTCACCGCGAGTCGGTAAGATATGCTGTGAACTCATACTTAATTCATTCACTCCGCATCCGACGAAGAAAGGCATCAGATCAACGTGATGTGAAAGTGAACCACAGATACCAGAATGAACTTTCTTTTCTAGACAAGTCTTCAGCACGAAATGAATTTGATTTAAAAACCCCACGTTGTACGGATTGTAAATTGATTTTAATTCAGGATTTAATCGGTCAGCAGCGCAAGTATACTGCAATAAATCATTTGTACCGATACTAACAAAATCGACGTGTGGCGCTAGGGCAGGCATCATCCAGGCGGCCGACGGGATCTCGATCATGATACCAATCTGGAAATCGGCGCTAAAAGTTTTCTTTTCAGCAGATAGTTCGACTTTCACTTCATTAACGATCTGTTTTGCTTGGTTCAGCTCTTCTAGTTGACTGACCATCGGGAACATAAGTCCCCATTGTGCACCAGCGCCTGCGCGTAGAAGTGCGCGTAATTGGGTTTTAAATATTTCAGGCCGTTGAAAACAAAGCCTTAATGCACGAATCCCTAGGAATGGGTTTTCTTCTTTCTTCATGTTCAAGTAGGCGGCTTGTTTGTCGCCTCCAATATCTAAAGTTCTGACCAAAATTGGTTTTCCGTTGAGACCTTGGAACACATCTTTGTAAATTTTAAATTGCTCTTCTTCCGACGGCGCAAGTTCGCGGTCTAAGAAAAGAAATTCGGTGCGATAAAGACCGACCGCTTCGCCATCATTCTTTTTGAAAGAAACTAAATCCTGAGGGCCCGAGATATTTGCGGCCATCGTTAGTTGACGACCATCCGTTGTTGCCGATGGCTTATTCTTGAAAGCTTCATGTAACATAATCTTTTTTTCGTACTGCACTTTTTGCTCTAAAAAAAGTTTTTGCTCGTCACCGCTTACGTCAATGAAAAGCTGACCTTTTTCGGCGTTTAGTAAAACAAGCGCGTTCGACTGAATATCTAAAACATCAGGCGCTGCGCCCACGATTGCCGGAACTTCTAAAGACCGGGCAAGAATAGCCGTGTGGGAAGTGCCGCTACCTTCAACGGTAATGAAACCTAAAAGTTTTGTTTTATCGATGGATAAAATTTGTGAAGGAGTTAAATCATGCGCGATCACGATCGTCGCTTTTTCTAAATGCAGGTCAGGAAATTTTTCGTGTGGTTTATGGATGTAGAAAATGACGCGTTCTCGGATATCTTGTAAATCGATGGCGCGTTGGCGAATCAGGTCATCTTTCACTTGTAAAAACATCTGGCGAAATTCTTCGATCACCGAGAAATAAGCCTGTTCAGCACTTTCGCCACTTTGAATTCTTTGTAAAGATTGATCAATAGCTTCGGCATCTTCAAGTAACATCAGGTGGGCATCGAGGATTTCAATGCTTTCAGTTTTATTTTGCTGAATCGAAGTTTCTTTCAACCGCGCAAGGTCCAATTTTGCTCGTTGTACGGCCTGGTTAAATAAATTCGTCTCGGTCGCTGCGCCTTCGCTTTTTTTTGACGTGAGTTGAAGCTTTTCGCTTTTTAAAACTAACGCGGGTCCTGATGCAAAACCGGTCGAGGCGCTTTGGCCCGAAAAAACTTTCATATTTACACCTGAAACTTGTGGTCAATCAGTTCAGAAATTTTATTTAACGCAAGTTCTGCATCGGGCCCTTCGGCACGCAGTTCGATTTCGCTGTCTTTTGTAAGGCCTAAGGTCATTAAGCTCATCGAAGATTTTGCATTGACCGTGCGGCCGTTAAAGATCACATCAATCTTTGATTGAAAACCAGTTGCAGCTTTTGCTAACACGCCAGCCGGGCGCGCATGTAAGCCTTCTTCGTTTAAAATCGTTTTTTTTAATTCCATAATTAGTTCCAAGCTTTAAAGTGTTTAAATTAACTTTTTAGTTTAATGTCCAATGCCGACAATTTCTGACCAGGGTTTAATTGCATGCTCGAAACTAAGTCCATATTTGTCACGATGATCGGCGTGATGGTGGATTTAGCTTCTTTTCGAACTAAATCCAGATCGAATTCAATTAATCTTTGTCCGGTGCGAACTTGGTCACCGATTTTAACAAGTGCTTTAAAACCGTTGCCTTTCATTTTAACGGTATCAATCCCAACGTGAATAAGAATTTCTAGATTCTGTGAATTTCGAAGCGCAATTGCATGTCCGGTCGGAAATAAATGAATCACCTCACCATCACAGGGCGCGGTTACAACACCTTCGGTTGGATCAATGGCAAAGCCATCGCCTAATACTTTTTGTGCAAAAGTATCATCGGGAACATCTGCTAAAGATAAAATTCGGCCCTCGAGAGGCGCCGCTAAAACTGTGCGGGTCATCAAGTTGCGCATTTCGGTTTTCAGCATATCCGATTCAACTCCAAAAATAATTTGCATGTTGGGCCCAGATTGCATCACTCCTGCGGCACCAAGCTCTTTCAGGCGCGCACGGTTTACGATGCTTGAATCTTTTAGACTGACTCTAAGACGCGTGATGCAGGCTTCTAGATCAACGATATTCGCTCGACCTCCGATAACTGCTAATACCTGCGCGGCTTTTGTCGTCAGGTTCGATGAAACTGCGGGGCCAGAGGCTGCGGCTTCGCCGTCAAGGGCGTTGATGTCCTCACGGCCAGGCGTTTTCAAATCAAATTTACCAATTAAAAAGTAAAACGACACAAAGTATAAGCCACCCATCACTGGTCCAATCAGATATGCAAGTACTCCGCTATTTTTTTGATTGAAAAAGCTAAGGGCCCAATCAATTAGCGACGCAGAAAATGTGTAGCCTAGATGGACGTCGAAGTATGAAGTTAGACTTCCAGAAATAAACGCTAAGCAAACGTGTAAAACATAAAGCCAAGGCGCAACGAAAATAAACGCGAACTCGATGGGCTCAGTAATACCGGTGATAATCGAAGTTAAAGCCGCCGTTAACATCATGCCGCCGACGGCCTTTCGGCGCTCGGGCCGGGCGCGAAGATACATCGCAAAAGCGGCCGCTGGTAAACCAAAAAGCATCAATGGAAATTCAGAGGCCATGAATTTACCGGCCGTGGGATCACCCGCGAAGTAACGAGCCGACTCACCTTTAACAATTTGCCCAGCTGAATTTACAAATTCGCCAAAATCAAACAAGAACGGAGCGTAAAACACGTGATGCAAACCCAGCGGAATCAGCATGCGCTTTCCAGCTGCATAAATTGCCGGACCTAAATCTGAATTCGTGACTGAAATACCAAAAGTACGGATACCATCTTGGACGGGTGGCCATAGAACTCCCAATAAAACTCCAAGCACTAACGCAGATGCAGCCGTTACGATCGGAACAAATCTTTTACCCGAGAAAAAACCGAAAATTTGCGGTAGTTGAATTTTGTGGTAGCGATTATATAAGTAAGCAGTTACGGCACCAATTAAAATACCTCCGAAGACTCCAGTATTAATCGCGGCAACATCAGGGTTCAAAGCTGAAATAACTTTTAAAACATTGAACAAAGTAAAGTATCCAACGGCCGCAGCTAATGCCGCAACTCCTGCAGCTTGCGTAAAGCCAACCGCCACGCCCATCGCGAACACGACGGGTAATTGTTCAAATATGGCAAGTCCGCCCGAAAACATAATTTCACCAAGGGTATGAACGGGTCCGGCCGAAACTTGGTCTTTTATAATTCGGCCAAAAGCCACTAATAGACCAGCCGCGGGTAAAACCGAGACTGGGATCATCAATGCTTGACCAATTTTTTGAAGTTGAGCGAACGCTCGGTGAAAAAAGCTCATTGCTGACCTACCATTCTAGAATTTGAACGTTTAATTTTTTTTACAATTCGATCACGGGCCATTTTTGCAGTTAGAAAACTTGCGTGGCTCAAAGTCAAATTAGGTGCGCCTTGCATGTAGTTCAATTTGACCCCCTCGGTATTGAAGCTTCTTTTAAAATCATTTTTGCTTTAACTTTTCCGAGCTCGACGCCTGGTTGGTCGAAAGCATTGATATTCAATGCTTCGGCTAAAGCAATAATTAATAATTGAAAAAACATAAACATTTCACCTAAGGTTTCTTCATCCAATTTCGAAACCATGATGCTCATGTTCGATACGCCTTCATGAGTTAAAGCTTGTTGAATAGCTTCAGCTTCGGCCTTAAGTAAACTTCCTAAAGTATAACCTTGTAGTAGTGATGTTTCTTTTAAGTTAGATTTCTTAAGCTTTAGTTGGCCCATTTCGGCGTCTTGGGCTCTTAGGAAAAAAACCATTTTGTCGCGAGCACCTTCCATCACTTGCTGAAGCGTGCTATGCTGATCAGTTGCGCCCACTAATGGCCACGGCGTACTGACCCGCGGAGCAGGTTTTTGATTGCGATCTGTTTTTTTTGCTAAAGACTCTGCCCAAAGCTGCTGCCACCAAAATCCAAAAGACCTTAGCCGAGAACTATAGCTCCATAATACACTGATCCATTCATTACGTGCGAAACTCTGCAACGTTGCTTGGGTGACGGCGGTAAGTGCATCTGAATTTTCATAAGCCTTCAATGCGCCGGTTTGAAACTTTTGAACATCTAATCCCATCAACATCGCCGGAATTAGGCCCACCGAAGTTAGTACTGAGAATCGTCCGCCAACACTGACGGGCACTTCAAAGTAGAGAGTTTCGTTTTGTTGAGACCAGTTATACAAGTCACTTTGCTTTTTTTCGGTTACGACAATGCAATGTGATTTAAGTTCGGTAGCATGGTCTTGGTAGAATTGGTTAATGAAATCAAGTGCCGCCAAAGTTTCAATGGTCGAGCCACTTTTGGAAATAACAATCCAACCGGTCTCAGCTAAATTTTTTGTTCGCTTTAAAATGTTTTCGAAGTGTGTTGCATCAACGTTATCTATGAATTCAAAATTACGAATTTGAAAAACGTCCGTTAATACCTGAACGCCTAAACTGCTGCCGCCAATTCCAACTACAAAATAATGATGATGTTGGGATTTAAAAGTTTTTAAGCTATCCGGAACTTGTGCATATTTCTTTAGTTCAGATTCAATACCTAACAGGCCTCCGGGTTTTTCCGTAAGAGTTTTTTGAACTGCTTTTTCAGCCTGAGATTGAATTGAGTTTTGCGCCTGCGCCATTGGTGGAGCGGCTGTGTAGTTGTGCAGTACTTTTATCATTGGGGAAAACTATAAAAAATTAGCTCGAATGTCCAAGAAAGAATTCTTCAATATGCCACGTTTAAAGGCATACTTAACTGGTATTTGGCAGCAAGGGTGAAGAATGCCTGTGTAATAGGTCATTTATAACTCTTCGGCGAAAACCTTCTCGGTAATTTTCCAAAACTTATCCTGTTTTCGAGCGATGACAAACGATGGAAGCCTGAAAAGCTTTTGATATTTGATGACCTCTTGCGGGGTATTCAGGTCAACCGCAAGCTCAGGGCGCCTTAAATGAGAACGTAGAAAGTTAATATTAAACTTTTTGATAGCAGAGGGGTTATTAAAAAAATGCGCTTCGCTAACGTATTCGGCATTGAAATCGTAATACCTTATTTCCAAATACGGATTCGAATTTTTATCGGCCCGTTCTTCAAAAGTAATTTTGTCTGGCGTCAAAACGTGGAAATTTTTAGAAAGCTTCGCCTGTTTTAATTTTGCGTCGGCATCGATCAATACGGCTTTACACTTTTCACATTCGCGAGCGGTCACATCGTTTTCACTACCACAAGCATGGCAAAGTTTGTAACGAAACCGAAAGCCGCATGGAACAATTTCAAGAGTTTTCAGATCTTGAATAGCACCTTTGCATTTTCTACCGAAATGCTCGATGACGTAGCCGTCAGGGTCCGGATAACCCCAAAAATTATTCTCAAAATCACATTTCGGACAGGGTACAATGACGGGAACCGTATCTTTAGCAGGACGTTTATCGCTGATTTCGGGCGCGAATATGTCGTGGCCCATTCCGGTGTAATCCAAAACATAACAATCTTTTTTATCTTCAGAAAGACGTAAACCACGGCCAATGATTTGTTGATAGAGGCTGTTAGATTCAGTCGGACGAAGTATAGCGATTACATCCACATGGGGTGCATCGAAACCGGTCGTCAGCACCGATACGTTGACTAGATACTTAAATTTTCTTCGTTTAAAGTCTTCAATAATTTGGCTTCGGTCTTTCATATCTGTATCGCCTAAAACGATTCTAGAGTCTTCAGGCGGCAAATAAGTCATAATTTCTTCGGCATGTTTAACTGAGCTACTAAAAATCATCACGCCTTTACGCTGAAAGCGCTCAGTAATGTCGACAATGTTTTTAATAATAAAAGGGGTTAGGCGTTTTTGGCTTTTTAATATTTCTTCAATCTCAGCGGTTGAAAACATTCCTCCTTTTTCAGTGAGCTCAGAAAAATCATAGCAAGTGACGGGGATATCGACTTTAACCGGAATCGTTAAGTAGTTATGCCGAATCATATATGCAAGCGGAAGCTCGTACACGCACTGTTTAAAAAATCTTTTTTTATCGGTTTTGATTTCGCCTGCTTGGGAATACTCAAAAATCCAACCAACACCTAAGCGGTAGGGGGTTGCGGTCAGGCCTAATATAAAAATGTTTGGATTACGATCTTGTAATTTCTTAATTACTTCTTGGTATTGTGTGGCGCCTTCATCGGCCACGCGATGACACTCATCAATCACTAATAATGAAAAATCATTGAAAAATTCATCGGGTGCACGTGCTACGGATTGCACACTGCCAAAGATGGCTTTTTGATCCCAATCTTTTTTACCAAGACTTGCAGAAAATATTCCGGCTGAAAGACCGTAGCTGCGATATTTTTCGTAATTTTGTTCGACTAGCTCTTTTACGTGGGCCAAAACCAAAACGCGGCCTTTTGCGATACGGGCAAGCTCAGCGATGACTAAGCTTTTCCCGGCACCGGTGGGCAAAACAATAACGGCCGGTTCACGTTTTTTTTGAAAAAACTTGATCGTATTTTCAACCGCTTGTTTTTGATAGTCTCTTAGCTGATACATTTGGTTATCTTAATATGCAACTTCCATAATATGCAGCGTAATCTTATTAGAACGCTGTCATAATTCTTTTAAAATTAAAATGAGATGTTAACATCTACAAATGCTAAGCCTATCTAATAATTTTCAAACCGAATTCACATTTACGATAGACTCCGAAAACGAGTTGATACAATCGTTTAGATCGACGGATCAAAAGAAGCTTATTCTGCCAGCAGGGCTCGCATTTCCGCTTCGAGTGCGTTCTTATTTTACCTGGCAAGAGCCATCAAACACTTATACATATCTAGTTTTCAAGAAACCGAACTGGGATTTGCCTAGCGGAATGGTTTTCAAAAGAGCTTACCAGGGTTCTGAAGGACCAACAGGCCGAATGTGCAGTTGGTGCCATGCCTATGGGTCCTCAGAAGAAATTGGGATGCTTTCCGTGGCCGCAAACGCCAATACAAGTTTCACCTATATGCTTTGCCGTGACCTAAGATGCGTAGAAAAAATAGAAGAGTCGGCTACATTATCCGGCAAAAGTTCTGAACATCATATTCATCAACTATACAACCGAATGGGACTTTTTTTCGAGCAAATTAGTACTTATTAAGATTTAGCACTTTGTGCGAGATTAAATAGAAAATAAACCAAAATGCGGCATAGATTATAATGCCAGTTGCGATTTCGAAACTGATAAGCTTCATTTGATATGCAACTAAATAACTTAATGGAGCAAAAACGGCCATAATCGCCGCACCTGTGAAACGCGATGTTTTAAACATTTCCACGTAAGAGTTAAGTACAGAAGAAAATAGAATCCATATAGCGCATAACCAGAACGGAATTCCGAAGACGGTATAAGTATCGCTGTTCGGAAAATTTATAACACCTAGTTTATGTAAGGTGAAATCGAAAATGAATCCCATAATACAAAGTAACAGTGAAGCAACTATATCCTTCATCGATGGTTTGGCTGCCCATATTGTGATAGCCCAGCCGATGACAAACAAAGGGATTGTGTAAATTGATTGATTGTTCTGAGCTAAAACAGCTGTCCAATACCAAGCAATTTGAAAATAGATCAAATTAAGTTTCGACAAAAATTTATTGAATGACATCAGTGTACACAATTTCTACTTCTTGAGATTTTTCATTTGAGTCTAGAATATTCGACAAGCCAGAATAACTAAGCAGTTTTTTGTCAGCATCACGGTAAGTCACCTCGATTGGCTTTAAGAAGAAAGAACCAAAAAAAGAGTCGATGGCAAGTTTAAAGGTCGAATTGCCTTTATCTGCAGACTGGGCTGATGTAACTAAAAATGAATAGCTGTCGGATTTTTCGATAACCAAAAAGTCAATTTTCTGACTTTTTAAATCAGAATAGTTCGCTTTAAGAAAGTTGTCGAAACCCTGAGCTGAAACCATATTCTTAGTCATTTTAATAACTTTCTTACCGACCTCTTTGTTATTTATTTTCTGCATAACAGTCACTTGAGACAATGCTAAGTCGACTGTTTGAATAAAAGATTTTTTAAATCGAAAGTCTTCGAAAACGACTTCCGGAACGTACTTATTCTTCGTAAAATCACCAGAGTTGCGGGCAATTATTTTACCTTCTGCATCAACATAATCCGTGTGCAACTTTAAATTAAAGCCGGCTTCATCAGTTTCGATTAGATGTACTTCTTTATACATGAAGGCTTTCGTTTTTAGACTGACTGCTCGGCCTTCGTACGATATTTTATCGCCGAATGAATTCAGTGTAACTAATAAAAGCAATTTTAAAATAACCACATTTACCTCTGAACCTTTATCATTAATTGATTTGATAGAAGTGTCAAAGTGCAAAAAGCTTGATCCTCTAGATTCTGGCAGTAAGCTGTTGCAAAATGAGCGTTATCAACTTGAGGAGATCAAATGAAAAGATTAGAAAATTATGTAGATGGTTTTGTATTGCCAGTACCATTGAAAAATTTAGCAGCTTACAAAAAAGAAGCTTTGAAGGCGAAAAAAGTTTGGCTTGAAAGCGGCGCCTTAGATTACGTTGAATGTATGGCCGACGATGTGCCTGAAGGCAAATCAACTTCATTTTCTAGAAGTGTAAAGCTTAAAAAAGGCGAAGTTGTCTTTTTTTCTTGGGCTACATATAAAAACCGTAAACATCGCGATCAAGTTATGAAAAAAGTGATGGCGGACCCAAGGATGACTGATTATGATCCAAAGAAAATGCCATTCGATGGTAAAAGAATGTTTTGGGGTGGATTCAAAATGGTTGTCAAAAGCTAAAATGCGAAGGCCGCAAATGTTCGCTGACGAGCCTGCAGAAGAAAAACTGTCGAAGGTTAAGCGAATTATTGATTTTAAAAACCTAGGGCCCGAAACTGAGAAAGCATTTCTTAAGGCGGGCATTAATTCTGCTAAGCAATTTATCGCCCTGGGTTGGCAAAAAACAATGGTCAAGTTAAGTAAAGAAAATCCTAAGCATATTCATTCGATCTTTGCGTATGCTCTAATTGGTGCATTGAAAAACCAAGTGTGGAACCGAATATCTGAAGAAGATAAGTTAGCGGCAAGGCAATTCACAAAGAAGTTGCGTGAAAAAACAAAGCGCATAAAAAACAAAGGAAAGTAGCTAGGCAGTGCAATCAAATTGTTTGATACCGATTATTTTGACCGGTATATATTCTGTATGTTGCGCGTATTTTTAAGTGTTTTTTTATGTTATGGAACTGTGGTCAAAGCTGACGCGCCGGACACCAAAGTGTTTAATTTAAAACAGACGATTTTATTTGCCATCAGTCATTCACCAGCTTTTGACTCTATAACAAGGCAATTAAGTATAGCTCGGCTTGAGGAAAAATCGGCAGATGCACGTATTCTTCCTAGTGTCGACCTTACTGCTACCCATGGTATCCTTGATTCTTCTCCGAAATCGACCATCAGTCCGTGGCACAGCCAGTTTAATTTAGGTTTAACGGAAACACTTTATGATAATGGTATCATTCAATCGAATAGACGAATTTCATCTTTGAACCGGCAGCAAGCCGAATTAAATTTTAAAGATCAAAAGAATAAAGTCAGTCTAAACATAGTAAATGCCTATCTCAGATATTCACTAAATTTCAAACTTGCTGAAATTCAAGAAAAACAATTTCTTTTGGTGAACAGACAGTTTGACTTGATATCAAAAGATTATCACCAGGGTATGAAAACCAAAAAAGATTTTTTTAGATTTAAAACGCAGGTGAGTCGAAGCGAAATCGACTTGCTTAGCACAAAAAGTGCCGTTGAAAAATCAAAGCAAGAATTGCAAGGTCTTGTCGGCATGGGACTGCTTGAAAAAGTTGACGTTAATTTTATTCCAATCCGACTTGAAGAATTGAAAACCGATATTGCATTCCATCACTTTAATATTGAAGACCATCTTTTGTATAAATCGGCTCAAATTCAAAAGGAGTCCAGTCAAATTATTGCTGAGCAAGTAGCACGAAAAAACTATCCTGAACTCTACTTGTCGGCTGGAATAGACTATTCGAGTTCAAATTATGTAGATACTAATCAATCATTCAATGATAATGACAAAGTGGGATGGAACGCGCTGCTGACGATAAAATATAATATCTTAGACTGGGGAATACGATCTCGGAATGCAGCGGTAGCAAATGAAAAATCCAGATTACAGAGCAATCAGTTAGATTCGGAATTGTTGGCACTTAAAACATCTCTTAATCAACTTAAACTCGACTTAGATAAGTATAAAAAGAACTTTTTGCTCGCTAAAGAATTATTATCACTTGAACGAAGTAACATAACTTATATCGAGCGAGAGTATCGAACCGGGCGTGTTCAGTATTTGGATCTGATTCTTGGGCTTAACAACTTATCGGACTCAGAAATAAAGTTCTATTCTGCCTTATCCGATGTACAGTCAAATCATTATATTCAGCTGTATCACCAAGGAAAATTGTATGAAGAACTTATTAAATAGAAAAATAATCATTGGTGGTTTAATTGTTTTTGCCGCTTTAATATATTTGTTGTTTCGCCCTTCGCAATCACAACAACCATCGTCAAACAAGCTCTCAAAAGCAAGTCGGCAAGATGTTATTCAAAGAGTCACGATTGCCGGAGTGGTCACTCCTTTTAAAAAGACAGTCGTAATGGCCCCTTACAACGGCTATGTGAAAAAACTATTCGTTCAAATTGGGGATAAGGTGAAACAAGGCGACCCTTTGGTATCAGTTGTACAGTCTTTGCAGTCAGGTGAAGAAGCATTTCCATTAAGATCACCTTTAAGTGGCACGGTCGTCCAGATTGAAAAATCAGAGGGAGAATACGTTAAAGAGGGCGATCAGAAGGACTTTATTCTTCGTATTGACGACTCTAGTAAGGTCTATGTGGTGGCCAATGCACCTGAAATCGACCGGATGAAAGTAAAGCTGGGCCAAGAAGCGATTATAAAGGCTTCTGCAATTGTAAGTCGAAAATATAGTGGCGTCATACGCGAGTTATCATTAGCAGCACGTGAGAAAGAAAATTGGAGTCGCTCTCAGGTCGTTGAGTTCCCGATGAAAATCGAAATTACGGACGCGGATGATGCAATTAAGTCAGGAATGTCAGTTGTCATCGATCTAATTACGTCCAAAAAAGAAAACGTACTTACTTTACGGCATGAATTTGTTCGACGCGATGAAGATAACTACTATGTAACTTTAAGTTCCAATAAAAGAAAAGATATTACGGTAGGGATTCAAAATGAAGAAGTTTTTGAAATAGTTTCGGGTTTAAGCGAAGGCGAAGAAGTAAAACAGATTGATTTTTCCGAGCTAAGTCTAGGCGAATGAAAATCGTTCCAGCGATTGAGGTAAAAGCCCTTAACTATTCTTATCAAAATGACGGATCGATCACTCCCGTACTAAAGAATTTATTTATGGCCATATTGCCGGGCGAACTTGTTGCCATACAGGGCCCCTCGGGCTCTGGTAAATCGACTTTGCTTTATTTGTTAGGTTTACTTTCGGCGCCCACAAGCGGCGTTATCAAAGTGAACGGAAGTGATATCTCCGGAGTGAACGAGAATGAACTTGCTGTTATGCGAAATCGAAACATCGGATTTGTATTCCAACAGTTTCATTTGCTTCCGAAAACTAGCGCGCTTGAAAACATTCTATTACCCACACAATATATTCAAGATCGAAAACCTAAGTCTGACTGCGTGAAAAAAGCAATCGACTTGGCAACCTTCGTAGGCCTTGAATCTCGATTGCAGCATTATCCAAACCAGCTTTCGGGTGGTCAGCAGCAGCGCGTCGCCATTTGCCGCGCATTGATAACAAACCCTGATATTATTTTAGCGGACGAGCCTACCGGAAACTTAGACTCTAAATCTGCCGAGCAAATACTAAGTTTATTAAAGAATCTGAATCGTGAATTTAAGAAAACTGTAATTATCATTACTCATGATGATAACGTTGCTAGTGAGTGTGATCGAATCATCAGAATTAAAGACGGCGCTATTATCGAGGGTGGAACTGACTCAACAGCGTTTGATTCTAGTGACGTGTCGCCACCCAAAAAAGTTAAGGAGACTGAAACTTTTTCTTGGCGCCAACTTTTAGGGTCTGCCAAAGAAAGTTTTCCGTCTGCCTTAAGGAACTTAAATCGTAACCGAACTCGGACTGCACTTACAATGATTGGAATTTCAGTGGGCATTGCCGCAGTATTGGCAATGATTACGTTAGGCCAGTTTACGAAAGATAAAATTCTAGCTGGTTATGCCGATTTGGGTGTGAATACGATTGTTTTTTATGGATATCCGAATTGGGACCAAAAAGCGACGGACGTGTCGCCAGCTGTTTTTAAATACTTTGATTGGGAGCAAGAGTTGGTTCCACTTAAAAAAATTTTTCCAGAAATCAGTCGGATGTCGCCAATTTTAATCGGCTGGAATGGTGCAGTTAATTTTGGGGGTCGTTCTATAGAGCAAGAAGTTACACTGTACGGTTCTAGTGAAGAAGCATTACCAATGGCTAATCGTAAATTACTTCTGGGCCGCAATTTTTCAATGGCCGAAATAGAACAAAAGAGCCCTGTTTGCATAATAGGTTATCAGATTGCCGAACAACTTTTTTCGAGTATTCATCCAATTGGTCAGCTATTGAGACTGAATTTAGGTGAGAATGCTTTTGGATGCCGAGTGATTGGGGTTATGGCGTCAAACAGTAGTAATAAAGAATATATAAAGCCGAATCTTCAAATCTACTTACCCTTCACTTACTATCAAGCGATTGCGGGTGAATGGTGGTCGTCGCAAATTAAAGAAGTTATGATTCAAGTGAAGCAAGGGGTTGATGTCGAAGAGATTGGAAACCAGATAAAAGCCTTTTTTACGCAAAAATATGATAAGTCTGGAAAATTTCGCATGGATGCGAATAGCGTGCTAGTAGTTCAGATGAGAAGATTTTTGGCTCTATTTACCATTCTTTTATCTTCCGTTGCATTTGTGACATTAGCCGTTGGCGGAATTGGCATCACTAATATGATGTTGGTGTCTGTTTCAGAACGTTATCGCGAGATCGGGCTTAGAAAGGCGCTTGGTGCCACTAGCAATGAAATTCGTACACAATTTTTAGTGGAATCAGTCATCGTTTGTGCAATCGCAGGTCTTATTGGATTAATTCTAGGATTTTCGGCTTACCACCTTGCGATTTGGGCAGCGACGAAGTTTGTCAGTAAGCTACAGTTCGAATGGACTTTCGATTGGTTAGCATTAATTCTTTCAATGACATCAATTATTATCGTTGGGTTATTAAGTGGAATCTTTCCCGCCGTCAAAGCAGAAAAGCTTCAGGTTATCGACGCTTTACGAAGCGAATAATCTATGGCATTAAAAGTTGCTAGAATTCTTCATGCGGGATATGTCTTTGAAAGCGGCGGAGTTTCAATTGCATTTGATCCAATTTTTGAAAATCCCTTTAGCATTAATTGTCATGCTTTTCCAGAAGTCGAATTCGATATAGACCAAATTAAAATTCTACAATTTTCGGCCGTGTTTATTTCTCACTATCATGATGATCATTGCTCTTTAGATAGCCTGAATTTATTAAATCGCAATACTCGAATTTATATTTATTGTATTCACGACGAACTTTTTCAAATGGTTCGTAATTTGGGTTTCATATCAGTCTTTTCAATTGAGATAAACAGGATTATCAAAGTTGGTCCTTTTGAAGTCATTCCCCGAGTGGCATTAGATGCCGATGTGGATTCGATTTTTCATATTAAAGTTGAAGGCTTGAATATTCTAAACGTGGTCGATTCTTGGATCGATGATGACACATTAGATATCTTAGCTCGAGCGACGTCGTGGGACTTAGTGCTTTGGCCTTTTCAAACGATGCGCGAAATCGAAGTGTTAGCGCCAAGTAGGGCACATGAAGCCCCAAGCGAAGTGCCGCATGAATGGCTTGATCAGTTAGGAAAATTAAATCCAAAAGTCATAGTGGCCAGTTCTTGCCAGTTTAAACTGGAACCTTGGTCATGGTACAATCAAGCATTTTTTCCGATATCTTACGCCCAGTTTAAAATACAAATTGAATCCAAACTACCCACGGCAAAAGTTATAAGACTAAATCCGGGTACTTCCCTATTAATGGGGCAAAATTCTTTTGAAATGAGTTCACCGCTTTCTTGGATAAAGACGATCGGAAACCAAAACGCAGATTACGAGTACAATTCTTCGTTGAAGCCTCCGGGTACTTCAGAAATTGCTCGCCAGTTTAATGGTCTGAGCATTTCGGAAAACGAAAGAGTGTTAAATTACTGTAGCGTCGAATTAATTGAGAAATACCGAGTAATGGATTCATCAACCGGCGATTATTTTACCACGAGGCGGAAATGGCGGCTGTCACTCTTCGATCACCAGGGGCAAGTAGTACATTTTGATTATTTAATAGACCGAAATAAAATGGAGCTATCTTCTGAAGGTGAAATGCCACTTGGGTGGCTGACTGAAATTCCTATTCAGAAATTATATGCTGCCCTCGAATATGGAGAATCTTTGACGTCGATGTATGTACGAATCAATGATTGTACGTTCTTAGACGAAGTTGAAGTGCAGGTCGCAGAAGCTGATATCATGGAAGACCCCCTGATCCGGTGCTTATTTACGGGAGTTTTTGGACAGTACCAGAAAGCGCAACTAAGGCGGCTGACCGGGGATAATTTACGGTAGAATTGTATTTTCTGATGCGAAATTATCTGTTACAATTTGAAAAGCTAAATCAAAAAGGAGACTAAGATGGCAAAAGGCGCAGACAAGCAAAAAGAAGGCAAAGGAAAGCAAAAGCTTACAACTAAAGAGAAACAAGCTAAGAAAAAAGAAAAAGCAAAAAACAAAGACTAGTGATTTTAGTCAATGTTAAAAGCCCTGACCAAGTTTTTCGAAGGTCTTAGACAGTTTCAACGTTCGAATCAAATTTTCGACGTGTACACTGATGGAAGTCATAAAGGAAAATGGGGTTCATGGGCTTTTGTAGTCGTCCAGAATAAAAAAGTCGTTCACGAATCATTTGGACGGGTCCGAAGCGCTCAAAGCCTTGAAATGGAAATTCAGGCCGCCATACAGGCTTTGCTTTATTTAAAAAAAGGATCGAAAGCTTGCATCCATTCCGATTCTAAAATTCTTATCAAAAGTTTAACCAATTCAGATCATCGTCCAAGTGCTAT
The DNA here is from genome assembly GCA_043760925.1 of Bdellovibrio sp. GTDB lineage: Bacteria > Bdellovibrionota > Bdellovibrionia > Bdellovibrionales > Bdellovibrionaceae > Pseudobdellovibrio. Next base: position 107,468 of record JAYUOK010000089.1, read on the forward strand.
TTCTGACCAAATTTCGCAGCTTGAACAACTTTGTTCTTTGCATCAAGTTTCTTGGAAATGGGTGAAGGCGCATTCGGGCATTATTCACAATGAGCGATGCGATCAGCTTTGCATCCAAGCACGCTGCTAAGTCACGCCGAATATTAACTCTTTTTTTTAGCTCTTCATGGTGCTAGCCTATCCCATCTTAAGGCAGCAGATGGGGATGTGTATGAATCGTAAGAATATAAAATTAGTTATCTCGGTGTTCATTTTGTTAATTTCGTTCATTTTATGCTACCAAGTCATCGTAAAATCCACCGTAAATCAACAGAAGAAAATTTATTACACTGAAGTAAATCATATTAAATACGGTCTATTTAGTATCAATGCCTGGAAAGAAAAGTTATCTGCAATTATTGGCGAAGAAATCGGGAAGCTTGAACTAACCTCTGCAAACGAGCGAGAGCTAAAAAAACACGTCGAAATTCAACTTGATGGTCTAATCGATAAAGTGGCGATTAAAATACAGGATGCCAATAAAGGATCGGCGAAGGGCTGGATGAAGCAAAAATTCATCAATGCTTTTGTTGATATTAAAGAGATTAAAAAAGGTATTCCTGAATACGCGGATGCGATTATGGAACAAATGACCAAGCGTAAGACCGAAAAAAAGGTCAAAGGACTCTTGCAACAAAAAGTCGATAAATATTTTGATAAAACATTTGAACTTCAAGACTTATCTAGGCTTAACTCGGTCTTGGTAAAAACAGGTACGGCTGATATCGAGTCAGCAAAGATCTCACTTGATAAAGAAATTATCACGAACGAAAAAAATATTTACTTAATCACGTGGCTACTTGTATTTTTAGCCTGCATTCTTTTTGCAATGAATGGATTCAGCAAAAAAGCGATATCCGCGCCACAATACATTATCATGCTTATTATCCTCATCTTATTATTGGTCGCAGGTGTTACAACGCCAATGATTGATATGGAAGCGAAGATCTCTGAAATGAGCTTTATATTAATGGATCATCCAATCAGTTTTTTGAATCAAGTTTTGTATTTTCAAAGTAAAAGTATCCTAGATGTTTTCTGGGTGATGATTACCCATAAAGACATGCAGATGAAAGCCGTTGGAGTATTGCTTGTCACTTTCAGTATTATCTTTCCTTTATTTAAACTTATTTCATCGCTTGGATATTATTATAATTTTAAAGATGCCAGAAACAGAAAATGGGTACAGTTTTTCGTACTAAAATCAGGTAAGTGGTCGATGACAGACGTTCTAGTCGTTGCAATTTTTATGGCGTATATTGGTTTTAACGGAATTATATCGAGTCAGTTCGGAAATTTTGAAACGAAGTCTGACGACATCGTCATTTTAACAACGAACGGAACAGCGCTTCAGCCAGGTTTTTATCTTTTTCTGACGTACACGCTGTTGTCGTTGTTTCTGTCTAGTTTTATCACTAGTAAAAAACAGAATTCAGCAAATTTAGAAAAATAGGCTTCCCGCAAAGGCAAACTCATTCACGTAGTCAGCATAAAAAGCTAAGTGCCCGCGGTCTCCACCAAGGCCAAGGCCGAACCACCAGTCATGATCGCGATCATCATGGGCTGCATTGTTTTTGTCTTTGTTTAAAGTAATTTTATCGTTGATCGAAACTTGAAATATATCGGTGTGAAACATAATTCCTGGAGTTACTTGGGTGCGACTATCAGAAATTCCTTTGTTTTCAAAAGACCGGGTCGACGCATCGATTGAAAACGTGAAATGTTCGCCTACGTGTGAATATCCTAAACCATAAGAGGTAATGCCATTCCCGCTTCCGCCCGAACTATTTGATTCACCCATCAATCCGAATCGATTTGCACCGAATACATTGAATAGCAAGCCTAAGCTATATAGTTTTTCAGAAGCTCTTAAACCAATTCCAACATCTGAGAAATTGATAGAACCTGCGGCTGATGTAACCCCTGTACAGTTTGTACATTCACTTTTACGATGTCCGGCCGCAATACCCCAGTCTCCTGAACCGTAGCCAAGTTCTGCTCCGTATGCTCGATTTGTGTCATTAGAATCGTACTCTGCAGTTAAGCGCACTCCACTTTGATACAAAGTTCCTGTTGGATTTTCTGCCGTGTATCCAGACGAAAAATTAACTGTCGAGGTTAAAGTCGGCGATGAAATACCTTGCCCGATACCAATGAGATTCGTTGATTTACTATTTGATGGCGCGGCCACCAAGATCTGTGAAGTGAGAACTAAAGCAATAACCGAAAATATACGCATAAGAAGCCTCCTGTAGTAACGTTAGTGGCCTATTGATTTGTAAGCAATCGACGAAAGGTCCTGTAATTTCAAGTCAATCGAATTGGTAATATTTTTTTTGCCGAAACAACTGAATACATAAACGACAACCGATAAACAAGTAGGCAATCGGAATATTTCTTTAGTAGTTGCAAGGTGATAGAGGTCTCAAGTTATTTTTTTTCATCATTAATTCAACAGATGAATTATTTTGAGACGCACAGATTCGCTTCACTTCGATTTGGATGGTCTTGTTTTTGTATAGTACTACGGTAAGAGTCCGGGGGGATTGTATGAAATATTTAGGCGCATTAGTTTTAGCTTTGCCGATGGTGCTATTTCAAAATTGTGCCAAGATGCAATTTAGCCAGAAGGCAGTTGCCGGATCAGCAGGTGAAGGTCTAGGAGCTGTCACCGAGCAATGCCAAACTTCGATCGTTGAATCAAACCGTAAAGTTAAAGTGCTATTGCTGGTCGACGCTTCTGGCTCTAACGTCCAGGATTCAACGACGGATCCTAAGAAAGTTTGGCGCGCCGCTGCTATTAACGATTTAGTAAACCGTTACGGTGTGAAATCAAATTTTTATTTCGGCCTTGTTACATTTCAAGGTACTTCGGCGAAAGCGCAGATCGTATCCGGCTCAGGACAAGCAATTTTCTCAAACCAACAAAGTGATATTCAAGATGGAATTTCACGATTCATGGACAACGCTGATGGTGGTCACACACCATACAAAGCAGCGCTGGCAGCAGCTAAATCGTTGATTGAACAAGATTTGCGAAACAACCCTAGTGATGATGCTCTTTACTCTGTAGCAATGATTTCAGACGGTGCGCCAAGTGATTATTCGTCAGCAGAGCAGATAATTCCTGATGCAAACGAATTGATGGCGCTAGCAAAAGGCCGAGTTACCTTAAATGGAGTTTACTATTACAACATGTCTTCAGGGGCTTCGACTGCAAAAACTCAATATCTACAGAATCTAGCTACAATAGGTAAAGGTATTTTGATAGTGGCTAACGCGAGCCAAGCATTGCAAGTTGATGATCTTATTCAAGTTCAAAAAGAAATCTGTAACTAATGCGTATTAAGTTCATTCTACTTGTCTTGTCAGGGCTTCATTCATTTGATTGAAGCCCTGTTCAATTTTTTTCATTTTTGCTATTTGCCCACTAAATTCAAACCAGGAAAAGATTGAATTAAAATTTCAAGTGCGAAATACCGCTGCTGCGCAACTTTGGGCTAACTGCATTTCTTCCGCAACTAAAGATGGGCTTTGTGAAACGAATCGCTTCTATCACTTTCCGAATCAAGAAAGTCTTGGTGATTATTTAAGTCGACTTATGCTAATTATTGAAAAGTTAAAACGGCACCATCCCACTTTGGATTTTCCGGAAATTGATTTAGATAATATTCAAAAATCAGTGAATAATTTGCACTTCAACTTTGCGCACAGTCATCACGTAACTAAATTAGTTAATGAAATTAACCATGATGATTGGCGTGTTTTCAATGTTCTTCTGCATGCAATCGAGTTTTCGCTGATGACGACTGGAAGTAAGCAAATGACCGGATTAGAAACTTCACGAATCGTCTTCACTTGGAATAGCGCGCACAAAGTTTTAATACCGGATGAATGCTATGATGATTTTTTTCTAGGCTATGATTTCGGTACGGTCTATGCCAATTACTCTCAAATTGGACGGCATTTTGTTGAAATGTTCTTTTCAGGCGATGATAGCTTAGCCGATGAACACATTGAGCCTTCACGTTTTATAAGTGCTGACACAAGTATTTGGCTGGGGCCAACGACTGGTCACTATTATACCAAAGATTTGAATCGCAGAATTGAAATTTGGTTCGAAAAAAGAAAAGAAAGATTTAATCGATTGGGCTATTTCTGGAATGATAAAAAGCTAGCACTAGGAAGAATACCAGTGGCGCGGTTGACCGACCTGCTTTATACAAAAAAAGAAATTGAAGAGTTCGTAGAAAAAGTCTCGCGTTTCAATATAGTTGAAAGCGCCTATGTGGATTAAGTCGATGCTGGTTTTTGAGTGACATTAATTGCTCTTTTCATAGCTAAATGATGCTTTTTTACATAGGTTTTTTAAAGATCAAGGTATTCAAAAAATAAAAAACGCGCTGAAAAACCACCAGTTGATTCTCACGAAATTTTAATTGCTCACGCTGTGCGTAATTGTTATTTAATAGAAATGGAAAAAACACTTACAAAACCAGTAAATAAAAATTTCGAGAAAAAAGCATTGGCCGTCATTACCACACTATTTGTGCTTGTGATTGTAAGTGCTTGGCTTTATTCAATGAATCTTCGTAAGACGATTAAAGCTAGTAATGCGATCGTAAACGTTGATGTACGCGCATTGATCGAAGTTGAGCGGCTTCGTAATTTATCTGAATCGCAATTCGATAATAGCCTGACATTTTTTTTGATGGGTTCTTCGAATCTGTTTGATGAGCAGAAAAAAGACAAACAAGAATTTTCCGAAGCATTAGCTAATTTTCAGAAGCAATACAGTCTACCTAAAATTCCAGAAATTATTCAAGGCGTTACGACTCTCCAACAACAAGAACAAGATTTCTTTACCCAGGGGATGGAATTTCGTGCAAAGCAAACCGAATCAAAAATTGTCGGTCAATTCTACCGATCAAAAGCCTACCCAATTCGAAATCAAATTAATAAAGCACTCGACGAAATTTTAGTTCTGCATAACGCAGAGCTTGAGCGCGTTCGTGCTGAAGCGCTTGAAGCAGCCGTAGCTCCGGAAATTCAAATCCCAAAAGGAATGCTTTGGTTTACTATCTTAACGGGAACTTTATTTTTAGCGATGTCGTTGCTTGTTCTAAGAATGTTAAAAGAGCGATCACGTCAACTTGCTGAACGCACACGACTTTATGAAGAGGCGCAAAAGGCCGTTCAGAATCGTGAAGAAGTGTTATCTGCAGTATCGCAAGATTTTAGTGAACCGGTCAGCGTGATCAATCAAGCGGCTGACACGCTGAAAGGAACAACTGATCCGGCTGTAATTAACGATGTGGTCGAATTGCTAAGAAGTTCCGTGGCTCTTATGGATGATCGAATCAAAGATATTCTTGATCAAGCCAAAGCTGAAACAGGTTCAATCATGTTACGTCTTGATCAGTTAGGTATCGATACGATTCTTGATGATGCTAAATTTATGATGCAACCATTGGCCAAACAGAAAGATATCCGGCTTGAGTTTAACTCTGTGAATCCGCCAGCTCTTGCTTTTATGGACCGCGAGCGTGTTATGCGCGTACTTTCAAATTTAGTAGGCAATGCAATTAAATTTAGCCCGCGAAATAACAAAGTCATCGTCAAAGTCAAAAGTGATCCGCAGTTCGTGTATATTTCTGTTAAAGATAATGGTCCTGGAATACCTGAAAAACAACTTTCTGATATCTTCAACCATTTCTGGCAGGCTCCTAAAACCGCAGATCAAGGCCCTGGAATAGGACTAGCCGTAGTAAAAACGATTGTTGAATCACACGGTGGCAAAGTTCATGTAGAAAGCCACGTCGGGCATGGTAGCACTTTTACGTTCTCACTGCCGAAACGACGTCCAGTAGGCGCCAACATGGGAAGACCCGGCGCGCTTGGCGCAAAACAGGCCCGTGATTTAGATTTTCACTAATGCTGTGGGCTTAATTTTAGTGTAAGTTTTAAATATGGAAAAACTTGCAAGCAACAACAAATCGAAAATATTTGTCGATGGTAACTGTATCATCTGTGATTACGAAATCGCACATTATAAAAGAATAGCACCTGAATTATTTGAGATCGTCGATATTAGCCAAGCGAATTTTGATGCTAGTCAATTTGGATTGACCGCAGAAGCCGTTAATAAAAATATGCATGTATTAACTCCGTCAGGAGATATGCAGGTAGGCGTCGATGCGTTTGCTCACATATGGAGTCGAATTCCAAAATATCAGTTCGGAACAAAACTGATTCGATTACCAATCATCAATTCTTTAGCAAAGTGCGGATATTGGTTTTTTACAATTATTCGTCCATATTTACCAAAAAAAAAGAGTTCCACATAAAAGCGAAGCGATTAAGAAGCCCGCCATTTGAATGACGGGCTACTACTATTTACTTTAAAGATTTTTTCAAATTAGCTGCCGCCATTTTTTGAGCGTCTTTCGCATCATTTACAACTGATGCCATCCCGAAAAATTCGTGGGTAACTCCGTTATAATTTTTGTAATCAACTTTGACTCCGGCGTCTTTTAATTTATCTGCTAAAAGTTTTCCCTCTGTGCGAAGTGGATCAATCTCGGCCGTAATAATTGTTGTTGATGGCAATCCTTTTAAATTGGCCGCAATAATATTAATTCGTGGATCGTTTGCTTCTTCAGGATTATTTAAATATTGCTTAACAAACCAAGCCATCATCGGCTTATTTAATGGTTTTGCATTTGCGTGCTCTTTGTAAGACTCAGTTTCCATGTTTGAACCGGCAACTGGGTACACTAATAACTGGTGAGTCGGCTGTTGAATTTTTTCATCTCTTGCCCGAACAGCTACGTTTAACGCTAGATTTCCACCAGCGCTCTCGCCCGCCAAAGCAACGCGTTTTGGATCTCCGCCAAATGAAGCTGCGTTAGCTAAAACCCACTTGTAAGCGGCGAATGCATCTTCATGCGCAGCGGGAAATTTTGATTCAGGAGCTTTACGATATTCAACTGATACAAAGATCGCCTTCGTTTGTTCAGCTAAAGAACGAGGGGTTGCATCGTAAACGTCGTTTGTAGCAATAACAAATCCACCGCCATGGTAATATACAACAACCGGCTTCGGGCCATCACCTTTAGGAACGTAAATTCGAGCTGCGATTTTTCCAGCGGCACCATCTACTTGAATGTCTTTTACTTCCGCTAACTCAGGTTGTTTTTCTTTTTTCTCTTTTTGCATGACCACTTTGACAGCGTCAGCCGGCGTTGGTTGGGTGCGCGCTTCAACGGCAGTTAGGCTTTCGATTGGCTTTCCGCCTTTATTTGATAATTCATTTAATACCTTATTCATGTCGTTATCTGGTTTTGCGGCTGCGTTCGCTTGAAAACTTGTTAGCGTGATCGCTGCAATAAGCATAAAAAACTTTTTATTCATGGGAAAATTTCCTTACTTTGTTTTGGCAAAATGAATCTATTCACTTTGCGGTGTTTTTTGTGATGCTTAAGTGCAATAGCAATAATTGTGCTACTTTGATTTGATTTAAATTTTTTGATATTAATTCAATACTGAAAGAGCCAGTTTAATATCATCAGAAAGTTCTTGTCGCCGCTGAGTCATCTCTTGATCGTTAAACGATCTTAAAATAGCAGATGGATGCCAAGAGATTATAACCGACGGGGCAATCTTTAAAGTAGTAATCACTTTACCCCGTTCGGCGGAAATCTTTGGAAGCTTTCCTGTCACCGCTGTAGCCGCAGTTGCGCCCAAAGCGATTATCACTTTTGGTTTGATTTTGGCAATTTCAGCTTCAAGCCAAGGTTTACATGCATGCATTTCACTTCCATTTGGCTTTTGATGCATTCGTAACTTTCCTCGCGGTGTCCACTTAAAATGTTTTACGGCGTTTGTAATGTAAATCTTGTCGCGCGAAATCCCTGCACCTTTTAATGCATTTACTAACTCTAAACCGGCTGGCCCAACAAATGGATTACCGCTTAAGTCTTCTTCGTCGCCTGGTTGCTCTCCGACAACCATAATATCTGCGTCGATAGGCCCCACGCCAAAAACTGTCTGCGTTGCGTTCTTAAAAAGGGGACAGGCTGTACATGATTTCGACTCTTCACGCAGCTCAGGTATCGAAAGAAGTGGATTTACAATCGCAGCGTGATTTTGATTTTTAATCATATTCTGCAGTTGATTAGGAGCTTCGCGAATAAGATCTTTAATTAATGACGTTTCTGGCATGCTTGACCAATATTTCGGAGACATTTCTGCTTTCATCATTTTAATTTTGATTCGCGCAGGATTGAAAATTGATTTGTAATAAGTTTTCCAAAGATTATCCCAATCGTCGGTGGCATTGAAATCATTTTGTTCTATGCCTGGGCCAAAAGTTAAATTTTTCAGATCCCAATGCGCAGATTCATCGGGTGTAAATATGGACCAACGTTTGTCACCAAATCTTCGCGCAAAAAATTCAGTTCCAGGCTTCACAACTAAATGTTCAGGGCGGTGCCACGCAACATATACTTCTTCGTGTTCAACCATCGTTTTTTTAAATCGTACGAACGCATGCATTTTATGAATATCGTGACTGACCGACTTCTTCAAAGATTCAGCGCGTGATATATCGGGATCAATGCTGATTTTTAACAAGTTGGGATTTTCATTCTGTAGGCGAAATAAAATACGGTAAAGCAAAGCCCAGCGGCTTTCATCACGTGCGTACGAGACCGCCGTTGCTAATTCAATAAATTTTTGCGGCACCGTTAGTTTGTTTTTCGCGGGCACATGCGCAGTCGCGCCAATCGGTTCATTCGATGAGATTGAAAACAAAGACATCTCTTCTTGATCCCAGTTAATTTTATCGGGAGAAACGCCTTCCAATAAAAATTGCCTTGCAGCATCTCGCCAGCCTTCGAATGTTTTTTCGAAGTTAGCTTGCTTCATTTTTAATAACCAAACTTGGCTCGCTAGGGACTTGAATTAAGCTAGGTGCTTGAATTAAGCTTGGCTCTGTCGCAATGGGCTGGTCAAAAAGTGAAAGCTGAACTGCTTTAGGCTGCAATCGGCTGCTTAAGCTTTCAGAATCAAGCATCCAAATATTCGGATTATGATCGGCCGTAATTACAAAGTATTTTGCACGCGAGATTGTAATGTGCATCTTTTGCAAATCCATTAAAGTAATTTTGTGAAATTGTCTGAGTTGCAAAATGCGATCGACGTTTTTAACTCCCACTCCGGGGATTCTAAGTAGAGCTAATTTTGAACCTTTGTTCACATCGACGGGGAAAAACTCTCGATGTTTTAATGCCCAACCCGTTTTTGGATCAATGTCTAAATCAAGATTGGGTGTTTGTGAATTCACTAACTCGTCCGCCTTGAAACCATAAAAACGCAGTAACCAGTCGGCTTGGTAAAGCCGATTTTCTCGGATAAGTGATGGTTTTACGGAAGGCAAAAGTGCATCTGAATTCGGAATCGGACTGTAAGCTGAATAATACACTCTTCTTAACGAAAAATTATCATAAAGGCTTTCAGACGTTTTTAAAATTTCAGCGTCGGGGCTTGCCGTTGCACCCACAATCATCTGCGTGGTTTGGCCAGCAGGTGCAAATGCAGGAGTGGATTTAATATGTTTTGCGGTATCTTTGGTTTCAATCACTTTATCTGCAATTTGCTGCATTGATTTTGTGACTAAGCTGATCGATTTAGCCGGCGCCAATAAATCAAGATCAGGTTGAACGGGCATTTCGATATTAGCGCTAATTCGGTCAGCCCATTTACCGGCTTCTTCGATTAATTCTTGCGAAGCCCCGGCCACGACCTTTAAATGGATGTAGCCATTGAACTTATGATCTTCTCGTAAACCGCGGGCGACCCGAATCAATAAAGCCATTGTTGCATCTGAGCTTTCAATAATTCCTGAACTTAAAAATAAACCTTCAATATAATTGCGTCGGTAGAATTCAAGCGTCAACCAAATCACTTCTTCCGGTGTAAACTTCGCGCGTTGTACATTACTTGAAACTCGGTTGATGCAAAACTTGCAATCGTAGATACAAAAATTAGTTAACAAAATTTTAAGTAAACTTATGCAACGACCATCCGGAGCATAACTATGGCAAATTCCCATTCCTTCGGAATTACCCATTCCATTAGGATCGCGCTTTCTTTTGGCCCCGCTACTTGAGCATGAGGCATCGTATTTTGCTGCATCGGCTAGGATAGCTAGCTTCTTCTGAACATTCGTTAGGGATGGGCTCTTTTCATTTATAGTTTCATTCATATTTACATACTATTTACATATGGCGCTCGGGTCACTCTTTTAACCAGATTTTAATGAAAACAAGACCTTACGACTCCATTTTTGCTGCGCCTTGACAGACCTGATAACGGCAGCAAATTGATGGGATGGAAAACAACGAACATCTGCAATTGATTGAAGAACAAAGACTCATCGGAACGAAAATAACGGGGAAACCATCGAGTGACGCTTTTATGGTGTCTTCGTTAACGGTGATGATTATTACACTGATGACGTTGCTCTACTGGAATGCGCCAATCAAGTTGGCGGATCTAATGCCAGCCGTGAATTTCGAAGTCTATAAGAACATGCAGTTATGGCGAGTCTTTACATCCGTTTTTATTCATGCTGATCTAGCCCATCTTTTATCAAACGTGTATATGCTTTGGATCTTTAGTTTTTTTGTCTTCGGTTACTTCGGTTTTAGCATTTTTCCAATGATGAGCTTTTTCCTTGCTGGTGTTGTAAATGCTGTCGCAATTTTAACCTATGCACCCCACATTGAACTTTTAGGTGCCTCTGGTTTGGTTTATATACTTGGTGGCTTTTGGCTAACATTGTATTTTTTCATTCAGCGACAGTACACGATTATGAATCGACTTATTCGAGTGATAGGTATTGCAATGATGATTTTTCTTCCATCTACGTTCGCGCCGACGACAAGCTATCGTACACACGCAATCGGCTTTTTGGTCGGGATGTTGATGGCAGCTGCATATTTCATTAAAAATAAAAAAGAAATCAGATCTTACGAAGTTTACAAAATTAGTCTAGTCTAACAAGATCTGAAAACTGGGAGGTTTTATGAGCAAAAATATTTATGATTTTTCTGTGAATCGCATCGATGGAAATAAAATAAGCTTAAGCGACTTTAAAGGTAAAGTAGCATTGATCGTCAACGTCGCTTCAAAGTGCGGGCTCACTCCACAATATGAAGCGCTTGAAAAAATTTATTCAAAGTATTACGAAAAAGGTTTCGAAGTTTTAGGATTTCCCGCAAACGAGTTCGGCGCCCAAGAGCCAGGAACAAATACAGAAATCCAACAATTTTGTACGATGAATTTTGGAGTCAAATTTCCGATGTTTGAAAAAATAGTCGTTAAAGGTGAAGGGCAGCACCCTCTTTATCGTTTTCTGACCGACACAAAGCCTGATGCACAATTAGCGAATGGCAACGCGTTTGAAGAAAAATTGAAAACATACGGAGTAAACCGTGAAAAGAAGAATGATATTCTTTGGAACTTTGAAAAATTTTTAATTAATCGAAACGGAGAAGTCGTTGCGCGCTTTGCTCCTGATGTAACTCCTGATGACGCCCTTGTTACGAAAGCAATTGAAGCGGCTTTGTAAAATATAACAGCTAAAATATTGACAGTATTTTAGCTTCAATGTATACAATCACAAACCATTAAGAAGGAGGTTCACCATGAAAAATAGATTTAGTCGCCAGGGTAACTTCCTTTATCAAGCATGTTAGTAGATCTAATCTTTAATAAAGAAATTTTACCCTAAATTTTAACGAATCCATATTGTGGATTCACTAACATTTTTAGGAATAATTAATGATACAAAAAGAAGTTCGTACGAAGCGACTGGTCTTAAGGGCCTTGTGCGCGAGTGATTATCATCAATGGTATAAAACTTGGACTGAGCATCGCCCAGCAAGAAACCGGTGGGATCAAGGATCAAAGTTGAAAAGTCAGTGTGGCAAAGCACGATTCAAAAAAATTGTTTCACACTGCAGTGAGGGCGCAAAGGAAGATGACTTTTATTGGTATGGAGTATTTGAAAAAAAATCGGGACGGTTGATAGGCTCGATTGATTTTAATATCTTCGTCCGTGAAACTCATCAATTTGCAAATTTTGGCTACGCGATTTACAACCGTTTTCAAGGTCAAGGCTATGGGCAAGAGGCAGCTCAAGCGGGATTGAAAATTGGGTTCAAAGATTTAAAATTAAATCGATTAGAAGCGGCGATTAATCTAGATAATCGAAAATCGATTCGATTAGCTGAATCAATTGGTATGCGCGAAGAAGGAATCAAAAAACGATACTGGTTCGAATTCGGTAAGTGGGTCAATCATCTGATTTACGTTGCGAATCCAGAAGATGTAAAACTAAAACCAACAAAACCATTCTAGCAAAAAAAAGAGGAAGCGATTTAGCTTCCTCTTTAAACGTTTCGTTGTTATCGAAACAAAGTTCTTAATTTACTTAAAAATTAACGATTTGTAGTAGTCGCGCCTGGACCAGTGCCTTGAGGCTCTGTAGCTCCAGTTGTTCCAGTACCAGCACCAGCGTTAGTTGTTCCAGCAGCGTTTGTATCCGCTCCTGCAGCAGCACCGTTAGTCGTAGTTGTTGAACCAGTGTTCGTTCCAGAAGCTGCGTTTGATCCTGCAGAACCAGCAGATGTTCCCATTGCTGCGCTGTTTGAATCAGTTGTCGTTCCTGTCGTACCCATTGTAGTACCCGTTGTGTTCGTGTTTGCTGTGTCAGAAATTGCCGATCCTGTTGCTGCATCTGTTCCTGCTACATTATCACGTGATCTCATTGCGAAACCGATAACTAAAGCTAAGATGACTGCTGCAGCAATTGCCCAGTAAACTTTTCTGCTTGTAGAATCTGTTGTTGGACGACCCATTGTAGTTGTATTTGTTGCCATGTAAAATCTCCTTTCAAAGAGTTTTGTTTAAAATAACTTATCATGCCGATATATGCAAAATGAGCTCTCAACAAAATCGTCGTCAGAGAAAATATATTCGAGTATCCCAGAATAAATGCCCCATGGCTGGGGAAAAATTCAAACTGGGTTTTTTAGTCACAAAAGGTACAGTGTTCCGCTTTGGGTGAGATGAACTGTCGGATGAATAATCATGTTTATTATACGAGCAATGTTATTAGTGAAACAACGCCTTACATGTTCCGCCGCCAACACTGTAATCAAGTACTGGAAATCGGTTTGGCAATAGAAATGATTGAGCGAAAGGCTGTTTTTGCGACCAATTTAAATCTGCTTCGAATTCATTTCTAAAAGCAGGGTACCATGGTGGATTGTCACGCCACGCGCTTAATTGATAGTCGTATTGATGTGGACCTTTTTTTATTAATTTGAAAATCCCGTCTTCACCGCCTCGGCCATTTGATTTTAAGTCGCCAGTCATCGGCCCCATCATCCTTTCAGTTGAAAACTCAGTTTGCGAAATTTATGCCGCTGCACAGAATAATCACTCTAGTAATTTAGTTTGTTTAGTCATTTGATAACTTTGCATAGTTTGTTACGCTCATTTTAAAGCAATGGAAAAAATTCACCTCAAAAAATTAAAAGATCTTAATTTTAAAAATCGAAATTTAAATTCGATTTCTGCCGCAAGTGGATTAGTAAAAAATAATGATTTATTTTACGTGATTGCTGATGATGAATTCAGCTTAGCTATGTTTTCAATTCAAGATTCGAATTTAGATACAATTATTCCACTGATCACAGGCTCGTTACCAAGCGACAATAAGCTGCGTAAAAAACTAAAGCCGGATTGGGAGTCATTAGTTTACATTTCTTCGAAATACAATAATGCGCTTTTGGCTGTTCCTTCGGGGTCTGAAGAAAATCGACGACTAGGAATTTTAGCAAATATCGAAGACATCAATTCTTCTAAGCCAACAGTAAGGGCAATTGATTTTACTTCCATTTATGAAGAGTTAAGCAAGACTCTGAAAAGTTTGAATATCGAAGGAGCATGTATTACGAATGATTCCCTTAAGCTTTTCCAGCGCGGAAATGGGATTAATAATGTTAATGCGATAATAGATCTAAATTTAGCCGGGACGATCGATGATCTCGAAAATTCAAGTAAGATTGCGGCTAGTAGAATTGAAAAAATTCAAACTTTCGAATTAGGAAGTATTTCAGAATGTTCATACGGTTTTACTGACGCCTGTTCAGTTGGCGAAAATATTTATTTTCTGGCTGTTGCAGAAGATACGCAGTCGACTTATGACGATGGCACATTCAAGGGAGCCTACCTGGGTTGCATGAATTTAAAAGGTGAAATATTTCAGCAAGCCGACATTCCCATTTCTGCGAAACCCGAGGGCCTTTGGATCGAAAAAATTTTAAACGAAACATTTGTTTACATGGTCACTGATGCAGACAATCGTGAGCAAGTGGCTGGCTTATACTCAGGTCGAATTAATTTTTAATTGAACCTTTCAAAATCATGGTATGTTACACATCATCTTAAAAGGAGTAGCTGTGTTAATTAAATTTGCTATTGGCGGTTTTGTTGTTTTTATACTTTTTATTGCCTTTGTTTCGACCCGCAAAGGTAAATTTCGATATGAAAGAAATGGTTTTATCAATGCGCCACCTGAAAAAATATATCCATACATAAGCCAATTACAAAAAGGGGCCGAATGGTCACCCTATGAAAAGATAGATTCTAATTTAAAAAAAATGTTTTATGGCACTGATGGTGAAGTTGGTGCTGCCATGGATTTCGAAGGAAATAACCAAGCAGGATCGGGACGTCTTGTCGTGCAAAAAATGCTACCAAATCAGTCTGTCGAAATGAAATTGATTATGACAAAACCAATTCGTGCTGAAAATATCGTTGAATATATATTAACTCCGGAAGCGAACGGAACACGATTTACTTGGGCCATGCACGGGGATGGTGGTTTTTTCGGAAAGCTAATCAATGTATTTATTGATTGCGAAAAACTAGTGGCAGACCAATTTACCGTCGGCATTAATAATTTAAAACAGTTAGTCGAGTCACAGAGATAGCTAGAGGCACTAGGATTTTTTTACGAATTCTGATTTCAAATTCATCGCGCCAAAACCTTCGATTTTGCAGGTGATATTATGACCGTCGTTACCATCAACTAAGCGAATGTTTTTCACTTTCGTACCGACCTTCACCGAAGAGGATGAGCCCTTGATTTTTAAATCTTTGATGACGATGACTGAGTCTCCGTCGGCCAGAACTGAACCATGGGCGTCTCGAACTCCAGTTAATTCGATAGCTGCAGATGCTGATTCAGACATATGCTGACTCCACTCATGAGCACATTCAGGACATACCCAAAGATTTCCATCAGAATAAGTGTGAACTGAATGGCACTGTGGGCAATTTGGTTTTGCCTGCATATTGAACTCCTCGATAACGCTAACCTAAACATACCATGACCTAAAATAAAAGTAGTGTTATTTCAAATCAAATGGAAGCAACACAAGTACTTAACTTTTGGTTTGATGAGATTGATCACAGTCTTTGGTTTTCAAAAAATACAGAATTCGATCGACTGGTCAAAGAGCGCTTTTTATTGACCTATCATTTCGTAAAAGAAGGTCAATCTGCCGAATGGAGAACTACGCCTGAAGGAAGGTTGGCGCAAGTTATCGTTTTAGATCAATTTCCTCGGAATATGTTTCGTGATACGCCCGAAGCTTTTGCCACGGATGCGACGGCTTTAGCAGTAGCTGAAGAGTGCGTACTTAATCATGAAGATAAAAAAATTCCTTTAGAAAAGCGCGGTTTCTTATATATGCCCTATATGCACAGCGAAGATCAAAAAGTTCACGAAACAGCGGTCACTCTTTTTTCGCAAGAAAGTCTTGAAGAAAATCTTCGATTTGAATTATTGCATAAAAAGATTATTGATCGCTTTGGCCGCTATCCACACCGAAACAAAATATTAAAACGAAAATCAACACCAGAAGAAATTGAGTTTCTTAAAGAATCTAATTCATCATTTTAATAGAAAAATTTCTAAGCGACGGGAGAATCTTGCTGTTGTTTCCCTAAAGATGGAATGAAAGGGATGAGATTTCCGAACATTTCATTATAGGTTTTGGTTAGTTCAGGAGACATATTCGTAATTTCAACACCCAGTCCGGGTGGAATATTAGTTTTACCGTGACTTTGAATCCAACGGACGATGCCCGCACCTTTGAATGTAATCGGTTTCGGTGAACTTACTTCAATCGAGAAAGTGATCGTTGCGTCATTTTCTGGCGGCGTAAAAGAATGTGATATAAAAAATCCTCCACGTCCGAATATGACCGCCTTCGTAGACTCAAGTTCAGCAATATCTTTACCTTTTTTCTCGATTGCTAAAAGGCGTCCAGTAGGTACGGCTTGGGACCATCTAGCTTCTGGAGCTAACAAACATTTCTCAATCGCATGTCTTACGGCGCCTAAATTGAAGGGCTTTGTAAATTTGCCTTCGGCTCCGATGTGATAAAGTTCTTCATTCAATAAGTTTGTGAAACCAGACATAAAAAGGATGCAAGGTTGTCTAGAGTGGCGTGCTCTTACTCTTTTAGCTAATTCAATTCCGTCTCCGTCAGGCATACGAATATCTGACAATATTAAGTCATAAGAATTTTGTTCGATCATTTCCCAGGCTTTATTTCCACTATTCGCAGTATCTACATTGAATTGGTAGGATTTAAAAAGATCCGCTATGGTTTCAACCATCATAGGCTCGTCATCCACAGCTAAAATGCGAAAGTCAGAAGGCTTCATATATCTCCTTGAACTAGATTCCTCCCTATCGGAGTAGGGCAGTAATTCCTGTAAGTAGTGTAAACTATTTTTGGCATTCTAGACTAATTTCTAGCGTAAAAGGTACGATTTAATGTCGACTTAAATTGATACAATGCGATTAACTTTATTGGCTGAGAAAACTATGTTAAACAAACTTGATATGAATAATGATGAAGCAAACCAAGGTAATCGACCTGCAAGTTATAAATATATGCTCGCGCTTGCCGCACTGGGGGTTGTGTACGGAGATATTGGTACCAGTCCGCTCTACGCGTTGAAAGAAGCTTTTCATCCAGGTCACCATATGATTGCGCAGCCTGAAAACATTTTTGGACTACTTTCACTTATTTTTTGGTCACTGATGATTGTTATTTCGATAAAGTATTTAATCTTCATTCTTCGAGCCGACAATAAGGGCGAGGGTGGAATATTAGCATTAACTTCTTTAATCGTGCCGCATTCGGAACGACGTACTCGAAAAATGACGAATTCAAAAAAGTATCTCATATTACTTGGCTTGTTTGGCACTGCACTTCTTTATGGTGACGGAATGATTACGCCTGCGATTTCTATTCTTAGTGCCGTAGAGGGTTTGTCGCTTATTACGCCAATTTTTAACCCTTACATTATTCCAATTACGATCGGAATTTTAATTGGTTTGTTTTCAATCCAAAGAAAAGGCACGGGGACTGTTGGCAAAATATTCGGCCCCGTTACATTAACTTGGTTTATAGTTTTGGCTATACTTGGAGCTGTCAGCATATTCCAAACGCCTGAAGTACTTAAGGCAATTAATCCAATGTACATTTTTTCGTTTTTTGCAAATAACGGCTATTACGGTTTCGCCGTCTTGGGCTCAGTATTCTTAGTGGTAACGGGTGGTGAAGCTTTATATTCAGATTTGGGTCACTTCGGACGCACTCCCATCAAGCAGGCTTGGTTTTATTTAGTGTTGCCCGCGCTCGTACTTAACTATTTTGGCCAGGGCGCACTACTTATTCGAAATCCCGAAGCAATCGGAAATCCATTTTTCTTAATGGCGCCGCAATGGGCGCTCTATCCGTTAGTCATTTTGGCGACGGTCGCTACCACGGTGGCCTCGCAAGCTTTAATCACCGGAGTTTTTTCCATCACCATGCAAGCCGTACAGAATGGATATTCTCCGCGATTTAAAATTCTACACACGTCTAAAGATGAATTTGGACAGATTTATATTAAAAGCATGAATCAACTATTGATGGTCGGCAGTATTGCGCTGGTCGTGGTGTTCAAGTCTTCAAGTAATTTAGCGGCCGCATACGGTTTAGCGGTTACGACGACAATGGTCATCACGACGATTTTATTTTATATTGTGGCCAGAGAACGATGGCGCTGGAGTCGCCTTGTGGCAGGCTCGCTTTGCGGGTTGTTTTTAATAATTGATTTAGGGTTTTGGACTTCAAACTTACTAAAAATTGTCGATGGAGGATGGTTTCCGCTGCTGGTGGGTATTGCGGGTTTTACATTGATGACAACTTGGAAACGTGGCCGCAAATTATTAATGGATCTTCAATTGAGTAAAATAGTTCCGCTGGCCGATTTTCTAGAGCGCTTAAAAACAGAAAACCCACATCGAATTGATGGCGTCGCAATTTATCTAAATCGAAACATAGATAAGACCCCGTATGCACTCATTAACACGTATGAACATTTTAAAGCTGTTCATCGCCATTTAATTTTCTTATCGGTGATTACTGAAGATATTCCAAAAATAGATTCAGCAGATCGCATTGAAATTGAAAACCTTAAGGATGATTATTTTAAAATTATTTTGCGTTATGGGTATCTGGAAGAGCCAGATATTCCGACAGAGATTGAAGGATTACAGCTGGGCGAGCTAAAATTAGACTTAAAAAAATCTTCGTTTATCATCGGAAAAGAAACGATCTACGCGACTGATCTGCCGGGAATGGCAATATGGCGAGAGAAAATATTTTCTCTCGCTGCTAAAAATGAATTACCAGCGACCGATTACTTTCATTTACCACGGCATCGGGTTGTTGAAATTGGCACACAGTTTGGAATTTGATCGCTCGTAAGAAATGAGAATAAATATGTCTAATGAAAACACGAATAAACTATTTAGCAGCATTCAAGGCGGCGCCGACTTTGGAACCGTCTTGCAAAGTGCAGATCAAGGGATCGATTTTAACCTATGCAATTCGGACGGATTTAATTTATTAACGTTTGCAATCAAGCATAAAAATATTGGTGCCGCGGATGCCCTGTTAGTTGCGGGTTTAAGTCTAGATGCAAAAGATTTGAATAACGTTAGCGGCCGAATGCTCATGGAAAAAGGGGGCAAAGATTTTCAAACGTTGCTTGAGCAGTATATTAACTCTGAAGAAGAGAAAGACGGGAACAGCTTAAGTAAAAGTTTTATTGATTTTTGCTCTTCATTTGGAAATACGTATGTTCAAGATAATCAGTATGCCAATCGATATCCCTTCGAAGATACGATTGAGGGAACTAAAATAAAAAGGTTTCAGTTTGGTCTTACGTGGCGCGAGATCGGTGAA
This sequence comes from Bdellovibrio sp., assembly GCA_043760925.1. Taxonomy (GTDB): domain Bacteria; phylum Bdellovibrionota; class Bdellovibrionia; order Bdellovibrionales; family Bdellovibrionaceae; genus Pseudobdellovibrio. Next base: position 126,898 of record JAYUOK010000089.1, read on the forward strand.
GAAAACTTTGAAGAAGCAATTATTAAAGAGTTGGGGATTACTCCGTGGGAAACGCGGTTTGATACATTCGGAGCGGATTTTTCAAGTATAAAAAAAACGGTTTTAATTGCACACATTCAAGATACGGCTTACCCCTCTTTTGAAATTAAAAGTGATTTTGAGCTGTACGCTGACTTAGATTTTCATTCAAAAAATATTGCGGGCATTATATCTTTTGATATCGTTCCGGCTGAGCAGCTTAAGGCACATATGGCAGAGCTATTGTATACCGACTGCCAGCCCATCGGAATGGCTTACAGCGAGGCTACAGCTTTCGCAAATGGCGTATTTAAATATAACCCAATTAAAAATACGAATAAGAACGATTGGGAAGTCAAAAAACCATTTAGAATCCAATAGTGAGCATGAGTACAGCGAAACCTCTTACGAAACCAAGACTGCGCGGCTACTTCCATCAGGAAGCTTTCTTTGTAACTTTGGGCGCTTGTACACTTTTGATGGCGCAAAGTTCTACAACTGTGGCATTTATTTCAAGCCTAGTTTACACGATTGGTTTACTTCTTCTTTTTGGCATCAGTGCTACGTACCACCGGCCACATTGGCAGCCGCGTCCGCGGGCGATTATGAAGCGGCTAGATCATTCGGCCATTTTTATTCAAATAGCAGGAACGTTCACGCCGGTCTGCCTTTTGGCACTATCTATTGAATCAGGTCATCGCTTATTAATTATAATTTGGTCATTTGCTGTCGCTGGAATCTTACAATCAATTTTTTGGGTTAAAGCACCGAAGTACTTAACTGCCTTTTTTTACATTGTTATGGGATGGCTTGCCGTTCCTTATTTGTCCGAAATGAAAGTTGCTTTAGGAAGTTTTCAACTAGGACTTTTAATTTGGGGCGGAATTGTGTTCACCGTTGGAGCCTTATTTTACGCATTTAAGTGGCCAAAACTTTATCCAAATACATTCGGTTATCATGAACTATTCCACTTATTTACGATCGTAGGCGCATTGTTGCACTTCATCGTCGTTTATCAGCTAGTCGTTAAAACTTAAAGATTTGAATAAAACAATAAGTCGTACCTGGATTTGGTTTTGAAGAAACCACAATTGATTCACCTTTGCTAACTTGAATAACTGCAGTTTCAGACTGGCCGACATCCAGAGTATATAGATTTGTTGCAACAAGCTGTAAAGAACCCGAGCTAACAAAAAATAAGTAAACTCCTTCGGTTAACAAAGTATCATTTGCGGTCGTTAGCACATCCAGTTTGCAGCGGGTATTTGTCGAATTATATATTAAATTTAAGTCGGTGGTTTTCGTAGATTCAAGTTCGCAGTAAACACTATCTTCGCCGGAAAATGAAAAAACTTTACCAGGAATAAGTTGGTGGGTTTCGCTTTTAAATGAAAGCTTTAGCGGGCCCCCGTCTTTAATCGTAATAATTCTTGTGTATCCTGGAAACAGTGAGAATGGACCATCTTGATTTAATTCTGCCGAACTTAAGCGCCAATGAAAATTATTTGCAAGCACTGTCGAATCTGCGGGCTCAATAACCATCTCGGTTGTAAATCCTAGCCCGTTTTTCCACGTCATTTTTCTGTAATTGTCCGCTGTGAGAATTTTAATTTTCATGGTCTTAGTATAGTTAAGTTAAGTTATTAGTTATACTAGAAACTCCACGTCCCTGTAGGGTGCGTTCCAATTTTAGATTATAAAGATTTAGCAGTTGCTTTTCGACTTGTGGACCTTCGAAATAACCAAAAGCATAAGCAATTGCTTGAAGAGTTGCCATTCCAAATTCGGTGGTTTCGGCTCTTAGGTGCTCGGTTGATTTATTTTTAGTTTTAATCATGACTCGGGGTAAATGTTGCAGTTCCGTATGGCGATAGTGAACTTTACTGGCTTGGCGCCAATTCCCATCTGGAACAATGAGATTAATAGGCAACGAACTTTCATTTACAAAGCTTTCTGTCAGTTCAATTGCTTCGTCACTAGGGTAAAATAGTACGTGGCGATATTCAGTTTTAATCAAATCGGTTAAATCTAAAGGTTTATTGATCCGTCCACGAATAAAAATTTCGCTATTTTTTAGCGCTCGAACGGCAAGGCTTCCGGTATTGGTGGTTCTTTTTAATTCTTTAGTATGAACAATTAGACTCAGCTTGGTTTTTAAATCAAGAGACGGAATGAATTCACAAATGCATAATCGTTTATGCAAAAAACAGACATCGCAAGGATCTTGCGTTTTACGTTTACCTTTAGGTTTGCGGGTTTGTTCAATTGGCATTCTAATAGCTCGGCCGCGTGAGAATAAAAATTGTTACGATCGAAAGTAAGATAGTAACGCCAATTTTCACTTCTTGATAGGGCGCCCACAGCCATAAGCTTGTCAAAGAAAGCAAAATAATCAACGACGCCATTAGTTTTGCAGAAATTGGAATCGCTCTCTTTTCTTGCCATAATTTGATGACCGGACCTAATTTGGGATGATTGATGATCCAGGCGTGCATTTTTGGAGAAGACCTTGCGAAACACCATAAGGCTAAAATTAAGAATGGGGTGGTTGGTAAAATAGGTAAAAATAGACCAGCTAATCCCAGGCTAAGTGCAATGAATCCTACAATTTTAAGTATAACTTGATATGGTTTCACGGCTTCTAATAAATTTTATTACGTCGTTTCGTTATCACTTTTTTCTTCGCACGCGCGCCTGGTTTTGGCTTTTCGACCACTGGCTTCGCTTTCACCTTAAAGCGAGATTTCATTTCGCGAGGGGTTTCTTTTTTGCCTTCAAGATGCGAAACAAGCTTCAGATCGCGCTCTGTCACTAAGTTTACAACCAAGCCAGCGCGGCCTGCACGGGCCGTTCGTCCCGCGCGATGAATATAATTTTCTAACTGTTGGGGTAGATGATAATTAATAACTCGGCCAACATGTTCTAAATCAAGACCACGTGCCGCTAAATCAGTCGAAACTAAGAAAGCAATTTTTCCATCGCGAAACTTTTTTAAGTTAGCTCGGCGTTCAGCCTTGTCCATTTCTCCGCGATAAATAACGCAAGGGTAACCCTTTTCAGTCATTTCTTTCGCCACTTTATCGCATTGCTCACGCGTATTCGTGAAAATCAGGGTTCCGCCGGTTACATTCTTTTTTAATAACTTTTCAAATTCGGGCCAGCGTATTCCATCCATGATGGTTTGATTTAACGTCGTTAAGCTTTTAACTACTTTTCCGCTGCCGCTACTTCGCACGACTTCTGCTTTAGCAAATAGTGAATTCATCATTGCTTGCACCGTTGCCGACACAGTTGCCGAAAATAAAGAAAGCGGAATATTTTTCGGGCATGCATCAACTATTCGATTTGAATCTGCCAAAAAACCTTGGTCAAGCATTTGGTCAGCTTCGTCAAAAATCAGCATTCGCACATCCGACAAGTCGATTAATTTTTTGTCCATCAATTGAATCAAGCGACCGGGCGTTGCTAAAAGAACTTCGAATGGGCCCCCGACATTTCGGCGCGCTTGCTCAAAGGTCATTCCTCCAAGAGCAGGGCGCACGCGCAATCGCGTATCATGCGTAAAATCTTTAAAAACTTTTGAGACTTGTTCTCCCAAGTCACGGGTCGGTACCATTACAACGGCGCGGGGTGTGGCCGGGGTTGTCACGGGATCGTCTTGGTTTTCTAAACTTTTAAGTTCATGAAGCAAGGGTAAGGCGTAAGTTAAAGTTTTTCCGCTACCGGTTTCAGATACTCCCACAACTGATTGTCCAGACATCATTAACGGAATTGCATTCTGTTGAATTTCGGTCGGCGTGAATATTCTTTTTGCTTTCAAAGTTTTTAATATCGAAGGTAGTAAACCAAAATCGGGGAAAGAGTTCATACGGAAGTATCCTTAGTCGTTGATTAGAAATAACGGGCAAATATTTTTCGTAATGTAGCTTTTGTCAGTGGTTATCTCTAGTAAAATCGACAAGTTAGGCAAGCATGGTCGATCATAGTGAAAAAAACTCTCACGGGTTTGAATGGCTTCTACAACCAATAGGTCACATACGGTTATCCGCTTCCTGTGTACTTCTTGGTTTTAAGAATAGAAGGTAATAAATAATTCCAGTTATGGCGCCGCCCAGATGGGCTCCATGCCCAATTGGTAATCCGCCACCACCAGACTGAGCAACTAAACCCCACACGTCTAAGCCTATAAACAGAAAAGCACCGACCATAGCTGGCATTGGAATTATTCCAAGCAATAATATTTTTTGTCGAGGAAACATGAAAGAGTATAGGATGATAATTCCCGAAATGGCCCCCGAGGCTCCAAGCGCAGATAAGTTCGGCTCATTAAGTAAGAATGCCGAGACCATCGCATGAGACAACGAGCTTATGATTCCCGCTAAAAAGTAGAATTTCAAAAATCTTTTCGTTCCGAGAATTTCTTCAATGATGGGTCCAAAGCTAGAGAGAACAAACATGTTCATAAGTATATGAAATATCAGATTGTGTGAAAAAACGGAAGTAATCAAAATCCAAAAACGCCCATCAAGTAAGCCATCCAAACTGACTAAAAAATGCTGCCTCATAAAGTCCGGAGTGAAGATTGATCCAGTCGAAAAATTCCAAAGCAAAAAAATAGCAACGTTAATATAAATGATGATGGAAATGGATTTTGCACGATAGGGTGAATTAATAAATGACTCCTTTATTGATGACTTCTTTACTTACGAACTTTGCAATCGCCAAGCCAGAGTTTATTCAAACCGTTTCTCGTCTGGCTGGGCCAGTCGACAATTGAATTTTCACGGTAGTTCTATTTCACTTTATCACAAACTATAATCGGGCGCGTTCTCGAATCTTCACACAACGTTCAGTTTCTTGCCGACCCACTTTAAGTGCCTTCGAAACAATCGGTGATAAGTTTGAATGCGAATTCAAAAAGGCAGTGGCTTCTGCAATGCTTTCTGTATCACAATTAAAAGGCGCGATATTTTCGCTATAAGCCTCTAAGAAAGTATCCGATCTTTTCAAAAGCATGCGATCCAAATTTTCATAAAACTGCCGTGCAAACTTTCTTTTCAGCGAATCTTGTACCGGCGGGAACAAACCTCTTAAAACGGCGCGCAGTCGTCCATGCGACAGCGTTGTTTGATCACTTACGACGTCGTTAAAAATTTTCGTTTTGTTTTGCATGTAATTCCGTGCGGCTTCGACTTTCAAAGCAGATTTTATTCCTTCTTCTGACGGATCACGTTTTTTTTCTTCGGCGAGGTGCATGACGGCAGTTGGATAGCTATTTGCCATCAATGGAAATAAAATATCCCAACGACGGTCCTGATCTAGAACAAGACCGGGTAGTTTCAAAGATCCCTGAAGTATTTGGTCAAGTTTTAGAAGCATCCCTGAAGTTTCAACAATTTGAATAAGAGCATCGAAGTATTCTTTCTGCATATCAGAGCCGCTTTTTGAAGAACGAGCCTGGGTCCATAACAATTGTTCAAGCTGCGTAACAAATTGTAATCTTTGATTTTTTTCTTGCTCGGTCGAAATGGGGTAGTATCGGGGTAATGATCCAAGCCAGAATCGAAAAAAGTTTTTTCTTACGTGCTGATGTTTTTCATTAGGAAGTTCTTTAAGTGCAATTTGCGCAAATTCTTTTACCGATAGCTGCGCCGTTCGAACCATCTCGTAAAGCGAAGTCCAAAACATAATTCGCGCCAATGGGTCTTTTACTAGGCTGATGTTTTTCTTCAAATTTTTAATTGTCTGTTCGTCTAGAATAGAAACTACGAAATCATGGTCGCCTTCATTTGGATTAATAAGTTCTGAGCATTCTAATTGAAGCATCTCTTTAATTTCAGTACGTGGTGCATGATAAGTTGCAGTTAATTTTTGCGTTAATACAATTTGATTGCCACGTCGGTTATATAATCCAATCTGTGTTCTGTGCGACCTAAAATCAGTTTCGCCATTCGGTGGCTTTTGTTCCAAAGCGAAAGAGGTAATTCTGCCGTCCGGGCCACACTTCCAATCAACTTTCACTTGATCAACACCGGCTTTATTTAACCATTGCCGAGACCAGTCTTCCATGTTTTGGCCGGCTTCCCGGCCAAGCATGTTCATAAAATCTTTTCGTTCTGCATTGGCATACTGATACTTCTTAAAGTAGTTGCTGACCCCTTTTTTAAATTGCTCTGGTCCGACAAAAAAAGAAATCTGCTTAAGTACTGAAGCGCCTTTTCCGTAAGAGATTCCGTCAAAAGCAGTTAACGCCTGCGAAGTATCTTGAATGGGGCTTTCAATCGGATGCGTTGTTACAAGTTGATCTTCCCAATAGCCCCAAGATTTTGCACTTGTATTAAATGAAAGCCAAGAATTCTTGAACGGAGTCGCTTCGGCTAATGCCAAAGTGGCCATGTAGGTCGCAAAACTTTCATTCAGCCAAAGATCATTCCACCATTTCATTGTAACTAAATTTCCGAACCACATATGCGCCATCTCGTGCAATAAGACATCAGCCAGATCTTCTTTTTCATCAATCGTTTTTTTGCCTCTAGAAATATAACGCTCACTAAAAGTAACCGCCGCAATATTTTCCATCCCACCCCAGTTAAAATCGGGAACGATCAGTTGATCGTACTTTTTAAACGGGTATGGATAATCAAAGTATTCATTAAAAAATCGAAAACCTTGCTTGGTCGTTGTAAACCATTCATTCGGGTCAACGTATTTTGCTAAAGAGTGGCGGGCAAATAATCGAAGCGAAATGTGATCCGCTTTTGAGCTCCACATTTTATATTCACCTGCATGCATTGAAAACACATAGGTACTTAGTTTGGGAGTTCGTGGAAAAGACCAAATGGATTCATTTGTTCCCGTCTTAATAACTTTCGATTCACGCATTGTCGAAATCACATGCCATTCGGCTGGCGCCGTCACTTGTAAGGTTATTTCAGCTTTCAGGTCAGGTTGATCAAAACATGGAAAAAGCTGACTAGCCTTAAAAGGTTCGAAATCGGTGTAAAGATAAATTCGGTTATCTTCCGGATCTTTAAACCGGTATAATCCATGCCCTTCTCTAGAATAAGGACTTTCATATATAATCTTTGTTTGGTTTTTCCCTATAACTAAATACTTAAGCGGAACCGAAATTCTTCCGTCGGAATGGCTGATGTTATCGATGACATGCCCATTGACAGAAAGAAAGATAACTTTACCATTTTGGAAATCGAAAAAGAGGTCTTGATTTAAATTGCTCACTTCAAAGTGACTTACGACAGACCCATTAAAAAATTCACTCTCTTTCTTTAAAATAAGGCCCAGTTCATAAGATAGACTTTTAATTACAGAGGCCCGCTGGGTGGCGTCTTCATAAGACAATTTCGCTTGGGACGCTTGTTCAGTTGGCGGGGTTTTTGGTAATTTCTCTTTTGAGCTACAGCCTTCAATTATTATAATAAGTGATAGTAGAGCCGCGATTGGGAATAATAGACTTCGTTTTTTCATTCCAACATTTTTGTCCGATGAGGCTGCTGAAAACAAAGAAAAAGTGACTTAAAGCATATTTTTGAACGTATTTTCCAAATCATCTGCCGATTTAGTAATCCACTGTTGGTAACCTTCTGCATCCGGATTTCTTTTTCTGTAGACTTGAAATAGGTTATTAATTTTACTTGCAAAGTCCGCAGGTGGTCTGATGGACTCTGCTGTATTCAAAATTGGACAGTTCGCTACGAACGCACGCTCGGCGCCATAATTATTTTTACAATCAATATGAACTTCAGCTGATTGATCGATGCACGTTACATAAGTGTTGGACTTTTCTTTGATGATAAGATCGGCTTCATTTTCAGTAATGCAAGAAAGACCAAAGCTGCATTTGCCGTTGATCGGAACACCGCCTGATTGCTGGCAGCTAAACTCTAACGAATTATCTCCTGCGACGATCAGTTCTTTTTCAAGATCTTGTAAGCTTTCAGGTGAGTTCAAAATTTCGATAAGCCACTCAAAGTGACTGATATAATCAGGACTTCGGCTTTGATATTTTTGAAACAAGTTTGAGATTTGATCTTTGATCTTGTCAGTTTGAGGATCTAAGTAAATATCAGAAGGGTAGTCGGTTGTAACTTGGCCTAATTGATTGCAATTCAATCGAACTGCCGCAGACCTTAATGAACTGGCTAGGCATTTGCCAAAAGCTACTTGTGAATTAGAATCAAAATTCCAAATATCAGATCGACTAAATTCATCTGTTGAAATAGTTTTAAGAATAAACGGAGCCTTTGCAGACGACTGGGCTTTGCGAACGGAAATGAAATTACTTGTCCATCTTAAATCGCTTGTTTCTGTCCCATGAATAATTTGGTCCGAAGTTTTCGATGAAAAGATACGGCCCTGTGTGAACTGAAAATCGGTTGCTAATGTAAAGCTGCTTTGAATTTGACCGAAGAACTTTTGCAAATTAGCTGCGTATTGTTTCTCAAGCTCATTTTCTAAGTCAATTCTAGAAAATTCAGTTGCGTCTGATTCACCTTGCATCCAAAAAAACCCATTAATCTCGGTTTCGGCTGGAAGTTCTTGCTGCGCAATCACCAACTTCACCGATTCAGTTAACTTTGGAAAAAGTTGTCCTGAATCTGAGTGAATAAGTCCATCGCTTCCTACTGCATTCTTGACCCATTGACGAAGAGCGGTTCCATTCTCAGCAAATTTAATGAGTATGATTTTATGTGAAGGGTACTGTTGACTTAAATATGTAGCCATACCAATTTCAGGCCCTGCGTGCCCTTGCGGTGCAAAGTTAGCTTGTTTCACTTCACGATTGTAAAAATAAACGTTAGGTGGAATTTTTTGATTAGAAGCCGTTGAAGCAAAAAGGCCATTCATATTAGTTTGGCCAGCCAAAATGAAAACCAAAGTTTTTTGAGATGCGCTTGAACTCGGAGAAAAATTTTGAAATAAAATAAAAAGCGTAGAAAATACTGCGAAATATATTCCTACTTTTTTATTCCTGCGCATTGAGTTCATTCTCCATGGTGAATCTTCACTGATGACCTATCTCCATCGGTTGTTGACTGTTAAAAATTGAATTTTTATTCGGCAATTGGCCGATAGACTAAGGTCTATGAATGCCTCTGAAAAATCTAAAAAACTGACTATCCAAAAAAGTGGTTGTGGTTACGGAGCGCTAAAAATTACAATGCCGTGCCCTTATATGCGTTTTAAGCCCAAATTCGGCTTCAAATCTCTAAATAAACTTTTATTCTTAAAGTGTTTTAGGGTATGAAACTGCCATGAGTAAAAAAGAGATTCTGCGGTTAATGATCGGTTTTAGAAAATTCCGTGAAAAATATTTTGCTAATGAACATCCCCTGTACACCCGGCTATCGACCGGGAATGGCCAGACTCCAAAAACTTTAATCATCGGCTGTAGTGATTCCCGTGTCGATCCCGCCATTATTACTTCGGCCTCTCCGGGCGAATTATTTATTGTTCGAAATGTCGCCAATTTGGTTCCACCATATGAAAAAGGTGGGGGATTCCACGGAGTCAGTGCCGCGATTGAGTTTGCGGTTGTAAATTTGATGGTTGAAAATGTGATTGTACTTGGTCACAGACAGTGCGGTGGAATACGCGCACTCATGCTGAACCAACAAGTCGAACCAAACAGTTTCGTCGGGCAATGGGTTCGAATCGCACAAGATGCAAAAATTCGCGTGCTCGAAAAATTTGCCGGCGAAAGCGAAGAAAATCTATGCCGCCATGGCGAACAAGAAGCAATCGTTACATCGCTAAAAAACTTGCGCACTTTTCCGTTTGTGGAATCTGCAATTAAAGACCGTGGCTTGACCGTTTTAGGTATTTACTTCGATCTTGAATCGGGGCAATTGCTTGAGTGTGACGAAGAACTTGGTTCATTTAGCAATCTTGAATTTTAAATTTTAGAAATCGCTTTAAAGGGCTATTCCGTCAGTTCTATCGTCTTCATCTTCTGGTGAAGGCACGATCGGAATACTTGGCGCTTGCTTACGGCGGTGACGTAATTCTCCAAGCTTACTATCTAAAAGATGTTGTAGCTTCGTTGATGCTCCAATAAATGCTAAATCGATCGTTTCTCCATCGCAGTGAACACTAACTGAATTTAAATGTGCAATGCGTGCTTCAATCTGACAGCGAATGTCGTCGACTCCACTTTTAGGACCGTTAACATCTGAAAAGTGTACATCGACCCGTGTAATTTGTTCGGTAAAATGTGATAGATCGCTTTCGACTGATGAAATAATATATTGATGTAGACCTTGACCACCCTCAATATCTTTACCGGTATGAACTTGAACTAACATATAATCCCCCGTTGAATTTTGTGAATAATTGCATGACCTCAAGCTAGTTTCCATTGCGGGATTATGCCTCATCAAAATGGGCAAAATGTCTCAGTTTTTCAATAAGAAAATCCATAAAGGATCCCAGCAAGCTAACTCATGATTTTGCAATTAGCTCGCCATCCCAGGTTTAACCGAGCTCAAGCTTTACAAGGAATCAGCGGAGATATTGCAATGGTTCCGCTGATTGGACACACGCTGCAACAATTATAGCCGCAAACAGCAAAGTTTATTTAGTTGGTACCCATTCACCGAAAATCTTCGCATCTAATGAATATCTTCCAGGACCGACGATGGCAAAAAGAATGGAAATTCCCACGTAGACTAATGCTAGTTCATAAGAAGAACCACCCGTCGTATTTACAAATGGATCTTTCATCACAAATATATGCATAGCCGTGGCAACAGCCATCGTAATACCTAATCCAATCGAAGAAATTCTAGTTAGTAACCCTATGATTAATGCGAGACCGCCGCCAAATTCTGAAAGTGCAGCTAGAAACTGTAGAATTCCAGGTACCGGAGAATCTGCGGGCATCCATCCAAACGGATTCTGAATTTTTCCCCATCCATGATAAAGAAATGCGACACCGACAATAAGGCGAAGAATCAGTAACGCGATCGAAGACCTTTTTGGTTGGATCGTCGATTGTAACAAATATTTCATATTCGAATTCATGCATTCTCCTAGTAGAGTTAATGGTTTAGCCCAATTTTATCTATTGGCTTGAATTGAAGTCATCAAATACTTGTTTCCTCGACCTTTTGAAGTTTCGCTATCTATCGTACTTGGGTCGCAGGATTTTGAGTTTCCATTTGCTGAACTTTTTTTTCTTGGATTTGATAATCAAGTTCGGCTTGATTTATTTTTTGCCCTAGTGGCATCAGGCTCATTCGGGTTTTATTTGTCGCTTCTTCAAGCCGGAGGATATCATCACGTAAAGTGAAAATTTGTTGCTGAGTATTACTTTGCGTTTCAGCAAGATCAGCCTTTTGCTGCTGTGATAACGATCGGATGGCGGCAGATTCTTGCATGGTTGCGGCAGGTAAATTGGCTTTTTGTTCTTTTTGAAGTTGCAGCTGTTGGTATTGCTGCAGGTAAATATTTTTTAAGCTTGTGATTCTAGTTTGTCTGTCGGTTGTAGTAACAACATCGGGTGGCGGCGGTTGCGCCAATTGAATTTGAATTGCAGATAAATTTGCTTCTGCTCGTTCGATACTTAAATCAAGTTGATCGCGATTTAGTCGTTCGATTTGATTCTGCTGTGAAATAGCAGCATCAGTCGCTCGGTTAACATCGTTTTCGGCCATGCGCTGACTTTCAAGTGTCTCGGATAGATTTGTAATCTGCGTTGAATTTGAATTAATAAGATTTGGAAAAACTTGATTCAATTGCTGAATTTGTAAAGCTTGTTGCGCCTTTAAGGTTTCCAACTGTTGTGCTTGTTCCGTTAATCGCAGTTTCTCTTGCTCTAGCTGCTGACTAACGTTTTCATCTGGCGCGCGATTGATAGAATTGGCCCCTTGCAACCTTTTGTTCGCCTGGCTCGCTGCTGCGGATGAATTTGCATCAGCGTACGAGGTCGGACGCCTTGGCGCAGCAGAGGTTTTTTCGTCTGTTGCCGATATCGTTTGAGCTTCATCAACACCAGGGCCCAGTCGGTAAATTCCGATCAGCGCGAGGGCTCCTAAAAAAATTGTTACCATCATTAATATGCTTTTTGCCATGCTTTAACTGGCAGCAAAAATTATTCCGAAGGCTTACATGATTGTATGAACGATAGCTAACGTAGAGCGGACATATTTCTACGCCTAGGGATAACTCCCACAGATATTAGTCTAAGTTTCGATCTATCCAAATACAGAAAGCCCGGCTGTAAAATAAATGAAGCACTGTTTTTGCATATTACTTACATATAAATCATTAACGTTAAGGAGACTTTGTGGAGATGAATGAATTAAATCATAAAAGCTTACTTGAAGATCCTATTTTGTTTTATGTGCAAAATGGTTTTGCCGATTGGGAATGTTCATACATCTTACCAATTTTACGCGAAACCTGCTGCAAAATATTGGTGGTTTCTGAAGATGGCGGGCCCGTTATCAGTCGTGGAGGATTAAAAGTTCAACCAGATAAAAGCTTAGTCGAAGTTGAACATTTAGAAATTGAAGGCCTCATTTTACCGGGCGGCGATGCCTGGATGGACGAATCTAGAAATAATAAAGTTTTAGATTTAGCTGAAAGATGCTTAAACGGTGGGGTTTTAGTCGCCGCGATTTGCGCCGCAACAGTCGGATTAGCAAGACGTGGTCTTTTGAATAATCGCAAACATACGAGCAATGATGTAAAGATACTACAAAGTTCGACTGCAAATTATCACGGACAGGCCAATTATAGCTGGAGACTTGCTTTAACGGATGGAAATCTAATTACTTCCTCAGGGGTTGGAGCACTAGAATTTACCGAACAGTTGATGGCTTATTTCGAACTATACAGCCCTGACTACCGGGAACAATGGTTTGACCTCTATAAAAAGAATGTAAAACCAGCTAAAGACTTCTGGATGCAAAGCTCATAGATCTTTCTTTTGTCTTTACCAAGTTTACCTGTTTACAATTAGATAAATAATTTAAACAGCATGAACTTAGGTTGGAGAACAATGAGCATCAATCAATTACTACTTGAAACAAACCCTGAACTTATAAATTTCGCATCTTTAATTATTCGAGTTTTTATAGGAGCCTGTTTTATTATCCACGCTTTGGGAAAATTAGGAATCGTTGGCACTGGCAGTATGGCAGGTTTTGAAGGATGGTTAAAAAGTTTAGGAATACCTTTACCAGCCCTTCAAGCACGTACAGCTATGCTATTCGAACTGATCGGCGGAACACTTATCATGGTTGGTTTACTGACTCGAGTTGGTGCTTTAATGTGCTTATTAACAATGATCGTAGCCGCATTGATCGGGCACAAGGGGGGCGGTTACTTAATTACAAATAATCCGCCGGGGAATGAATACACGATCAATTTATCGGTTATATTATTTGCAATTATTTTAATTGGCCCTGGAGTGTACTCTTTAGACGCTATTCTTTTCTGACCGTTAATTTTGCCCCATGACTGGGATATAAAGGCTGCTCTGACCTTTTACGGCAAGTTGATAGCGAATCAACACGGCATAGTGTTTGCTTTATAGCGGGTAGTCTCTATTAAACACTAATTTCCGGAGGAAAAAATGGATGTAAAAGATATGCCAATCAGCCAACAAGATAAGAAATTATCTAATCAATATAAAACAGAAGTTCCAAATGAAGTCATCGAAGAGCAAACAAAAAAGATTCCTAACTTGTTCTTTTTAGGTTTAGCAGGAGTAGCTATTGCAGCCTCTGCTGGACTAACTTTTGGTACTCAGAAAAAAACTTTAGGTAATTTTGTTGGCCTATGGGTTCCAACAATTTTATTATTTGGCGTTTACAACAAATTAGTAAAAGTTGAAGACGAAGTTTTACGTAGTCGCACAATTCACTAAATTCGAAATGATAATTAAAGGGCTGAGGACGTAAAAAATCCCTGGCCTTTTTTTGCCTTGTTGATTCAAACTAGCCGAATTGCCTAGGAAGTCATCGCAGCTGTAAAAAGAACCTGCGAATTAAGTTCATTAACTCCTTGAAATATAATCTTTGCTTCAGGTCCTTCCTTTTTATACTGGATACTCACCAAGTCATCCAAATGCGTTTCAGATAAAAAATTAATTTCATATACCAGTGGTCTGCTCATTTCATTTTGCGTCTGATAAGCCTCTAAAATCCATTCAGTATATTTTGTATTGTTAACATGGTTATTGATATCAAGATCACTGACCATGACTTGATGTTTTCTTAATTCAGTCCCGTTCATTAAAATATCGACTTTTTCAGCATCAAAACTTAAATGTGAATCTTGACGAGTAACTACTTTTTCAAAGTCTATGACGGGCTTTGCCGGACGGCGATTGATTGCATCAAGTACCATCCACCGTGTACTGCATTCTCCGATTTTTTCTTCATCGCAATAAATTTCAAAGTCGCGGGTTGCGCTAATTCCTTTTAGGGGCCGTGACCAAGTGACTACGGTTAGGTTAAAACTAGCGGGCCATGCTGACATAATAATTTTTTGCCGTGACAGGACCCAAAACATTTGAGTTTTGATCATGTTAGAATATCCAACGCCCATGACCTCAGCGTGATCAATTGCAACATCCTGCAAGCAAAGTAGTAAGTCAGTTAATGTAAACCGATGTGTGAAGGTGAAATCTTTTTTAAATGTATTTGTTGCAGAGGTTAGCGCCATCAGGTTGCAGTTTTAGCTGAATCACGGCACGCGGTATAGGCAAAAAAAAGGCGACGAAAAATCGCCGCCTTTAACATATCCGCTGAGGGCCTCGAGTTAAACCTTGTGAGGATGTGAAGGATTTTTATGATCCTTTTCCATCGAGTCGCCAAGGTCGTGAATCTTTTGGCCTATTTTCGGAGCACCAGCTTCTGATATTTTGTGACCAACTTTTTCAAGTAGATCTCCTGCCTTGTCTTTTAAACCTTTATTATCAGCATCAACATTTGCGGCTGTGCTTTTAACATTCGTTGTATTTTCCATAAACACTCCTATCGTGTAGCGGTTACTCGTTTGCCTCGATGATTCTAAATGCAAACTGCGTGCGTTGCAGAGAACGTATATATTGTAATATAGAATTGAAACGGGGGAGTAATTGAAGTGTTCTAGAATAATGCCCCTAAAATAAACGAATGACTGTTCATAAAAAATTGAATCAAATTAAATACATACAAACTTCATTTCAGAAGAACTGAAACACTAAATGTTACATTAAAATTTTCGCTGTGATTAAAGCTGCTTATTTTTTAGGATTTAGTGGCCAATAAACCTGGTTTATTTTCAAAGGTTTATTTTTTCCGCATGCAGTTGGACTTATGCTAAAACCGTCTACCTCATCTATTCTGAATACATTATCAATGTGGATAAGGCTGTTTGTAACTTGCTTTTTCGCACGGCTTTTTACTTCATTAACTGAATTGCCAACTAGGAAAAATAAATCATGTTGTTCGGCGAATTTATTTTTGTCGGTTGATCCTACGTTTATGAAGTACAGATTCACCTTTGAACGTTTTTTAATGCCTGTCGAGCACTGAATTTCGTAACCATCAATACATGATAGATCAATCCAACCATCGATATGGGCTGTACTTTTATCGCCGGCCCATTTTTGTAGGAGCGCTGGAAAAGCAGACTTTATGGATGGCGCCACAACAAAGGCAACGTCATGCATTTCTATGAGTGCGCCTTTCATTTTGCCACCAAGATAGACTGCAAATAATCGGTTCATTGAATACCCTCGATCTTTAAATACTTTTATGCAAATATGAAATCCTCACAAAAGGAGTCTTCCATGCTTTACGAAATAACTGTGCCTCAATTTTCTAAAATGTTAAACAACCTAAACGCCATTCTTGGTAAAGCGGCGGCGCATGCTGATTCTAAAAAGTTTGAAATGGACGTGCTACTTCAATCACGACTAGCACCAGATCAATTAAATTTAGTAAAGCAAATCCAAATCGCTTGCGATAGCGCAAAACTATGTGCATCTCGGCTTTCGGGAAAAGATGCGCCGGTACATGATGATAAAGAAACTACGTTTTCCCAACTTAAAAAACGTATCGAAGAAGTTATTGCTTACTTGAATACATTCAAGCCGGTTGATTTTAAAGACGCCGATCAGAAAAAAATCACTCAGCCACGTTGGGAAGGTAAATATTTAACAGCAACTGAATATGCATTACAACACGCAATCCCAAATGTTTATTTTCACGTTACGACCGCTTACGCAATCTTAAGACATAACGGAGTTGAGATTGGTAAAAAGGATTATTTAGGTGAAATGCCTTACAAAAAATAATGATACAAAAAAAGCGGAGCTTTTGGCTCCGCCTCTTCGAACTTTAAAGTTAAAAATTAGCGATTTGATGTTGTAGAGTCAAATGAACTACCAGTGCTTGTTCTACCAGTCATTCCTGAAACGTCAGATGCTGAATCTGAAGTTGTGCTTGAAGAGCCATAACCAGAGCCAGAATTTTGATTCATACTGTCTTGTGTGTTTCCACGTCTTGCTTTTTTGTTCTTCTTTTGAGTTGTAGTCGTTGTGTCTGAAGTATTCATCGTATCATTAGTTGATCCCGTATTTCCCATCGTGCCAGTCCCAGACCCCATTGTAGGGCCCGAAGTTGTCCCTGAACCAGTTGATCCAGAAGTTCCTGGGCCAGAACCTTGCGCCATGCTAGATGCGCTAAGTAATCCTGTGGCTAAGAATACAAGTAAGTTTCGTTCTAAATTTTTCATAAATTCCTTCCAGTAATGAGAAATTTCTTTCTCGGTTATTTAGTTTATTATTTAAGTTGGGTTTGTATCTGCTTAACATGTGCCAGATGTCCTGCAACCGAATCACGAGTTTTTTCCAGATGAGTTTTAAGGGCAGGGTTTACCACTTGCGGAATCAAGGTTCCCGTTAAAGTATTTAACGCTTTCTCGTGCATTGCGATTTGCGATGCAACGTAAGCCTTATCAAAATTTTCTTTATCCACTTGTTTAAGATCTTTATTTGCTTGTTTTGCATCATTCTTAATTGATTCACTTAGTTCGCTTTTTTCTAATTTTAGCTTTTCCTGCTTTGCCAAATCTTTAGTCTCTTTCACATTTTTTTTGTGCTCGTCAACCATCATGCTGGCAAAATCTTTGACCTCTTTACTTTTCGCATTTTTTTGCGCCATTTGACCCGCGTCAATTTCTCCTTCGTTGATAGTTAAAACAACTGTCGGAATATGGCTATCCGTTAGAGTTTTTTGTGCAAAAGCACCGGTAGAAAATAGTATTAAAATTAGCGCTCCGATTAACTTATTCATTCGTATTCCTTGTGGTTAAGACATTTCCCGTAAAAGTTTGCAAATTGTTAGCCAGACCAAGTCTGTGCTAAGGCAACTCGTATGAAAATTATGATAACGAGGGGACTTCATTCTCGGGTGAGGGGCAAAAATACGTGAGCTGGTCCAACAACGCAGAATGCATGACTATATTCATATTTTGACCAGCCATAGCAAATAGGTAATAATCTTAAAAAATGCAAAGAGGTTTATATGTCGGATGATATGAAAGCAGAAATTGAAAGACTTCGGGCTGAAAACGAAGCTTTAAAAAGTAAAAAACCTGATCGTGGAACTCTTTCGATGAAAGTAAGTGAAAAGGGCGCCCTTTCAGTTTATGGAATGGGAAGATTTCCGGTCACTCTTTATAAAGAGCAATGGCTGAAGCTTATGGGGATCGCAGAAGAAATTAAAAAGTTTATTTCTGATAATGAAGATAAACTGAAAACTAAAGAATCATAGTCATAGCAATATGAAATGCCCATGCACATCAACCAAAAATTTCAGTGAATGTTGTGAACCTTTTTTAAAGGGCGATGTATTACCAGACACTGCAGAAAAATTAATGCGGTCAAGATATTCGGCTTATGATAAAGTGAACATTGATTATATCAAAAAAACTTTAGCCCCTGAATCGCGCAGTGATTTCGATATGAAAAGTACGAAAGAATGGGCGCAAAAAGCAAAATGGCAAGGGCTTCAGATTGTTTCTACCGATAAAGGTGAGGCATCCGATAAAAAAGGGACCGTTGAATTTATTGCGACCTACGAATACGAAGGTCAAGGTCTTGATCATCACGAAGTTGCGCAATTCAGAAAAAGCGACGGTGGCGAATGGCTTTTTGTCGAAGGTGACTCGCATACGCATAAGGCCGGCGAAACGCAACAGCATCACGCAAAACCACAAACGGTATTAAGAGAATCTCCTAAAGTTGGCCGTAATGATCCGTGTACTTGTGGTAGCGGCAAAAAATATAAAAAGTGTTGCGGTACTGAGGCTTCTGCTTAATTAAGCAAGAGTCATCGGATTATCTAACTCTAAATTATTCGTGGTACTGTTCGTAGCTGCTCCAGGAATTTCTAAATTCACATCATCAAGTGGTTTTAGTCCAGTAATTGCCGGTCCTTCCAAAACTTTTCCATGACAGTCAAATCTTGAACCGTGGCACGGGCAGTCCCATGATTTTTCCACGTTATTCCAGTGCACAACGCCACCAAGATGTGGGCAGGCGGCCGACATAAATTGTAACGATCCACTAGTATTTTTATACGCGGCTACCATACGTAGACCATCGCGAAAAACTAAACCTTCTCCGCGATGAAAAGCGTGCACATCTGGTTTTGGCTTTGCTGAAAACCAGTCGCGATACTGGGCGGCAACGTTAGCATTTTCTTTTAAGTATTCGCCAGTTGCTCGCACACTGATGCGTGATGGGTTGTAAAGTTGCTCCCAAGAATTTTTACGATTTAAAATTTGGTCCGTAATAAGTAGCGCGCCGATCGTACAATGAGTCATCCCATGGCCCGAATCGCCCGTAATCACGTAAGTGTTGTTACGATCTAAAGGGTTATGTCCCAAGTAGCCAAGTCCATCAACAGGCTCCATGACTTGTCCTGACCATTGGTAGGCAACTCCAGTAATCATTGAAAATTTATTTCGTGCCCAAGTTTCAAGACGAGTAAAGCAAAGATCCGGATAATCTTCTTGGCCCGTTTTATGATCTTCGCCACCAACAATAAGTATATCTTGAGTTTCACCCGATTCAGTTCTGACGTAATGGTATGGATCAAGCGTATCCCAGTAAAGACCTTTCGGAACGCTATCTTTCGGAATATTGAATGCAATTACGTAAGTTCTGTAAGGCATTTGCTTTGTGTGAATGGCAAATAAATCATTAACCGGTGTATTCGTAGCTACAATAAGATCATTCGACTTTACAGTAAATCCATCTTCAGTTTTAACTTGAGCGATCTTGCCGCTAATGACTTCGGTTATATGTGAATGAGTAAATATTTTTCCGCCCCCATCCACAAAAGCTTTAGTTAGACCACTCAGATATTTCAATGGATGTAACTGCATTTGCTTTGTAAAGCGCAAACATCGACCCGAATCAAACGAGTTAACGGGGACTTTCGGAAAAAACTGAACCTCAATCCCGGCATTCTGGGCGGCAATTAATTCTTTATCTAAAATCTCTTGATGGCCTTCTTCTCCGGCGAATAAATACCCATTCAATCGCTCTAGCTGACAATCAATCTTTTCATCGCGAACAATTTTTTCGACGGCTTCAATCGCGGCCGTGTGGCTTTGGGCGGCGATTTTTGCGCCGTCCAGGCCGTGATATTTCTCTAGTTCGAAGTAGCGATCATCAAGGGCATTCGAAAAATGAGCCGTTGTTCGTCCTGTTTGGCCACTGCCAAGTTCAAAACTTTCTAACAGGCATACTTTTTTACCTTCTTTCATCAGCAAATAGGCTGAAGTTAAGCCAGCTATTCCGCCACCGATAATACATACGTCAACGTATAAATCTTCAGATAGCTTTTCGAATTTCGGCATCATTTCAGTATCAAGCCACAAAGATAAAGTTTCACCTTGATGAAGCTGGTTCATAAGTCTCCTTAAGCCGTGGCTTTAGTGCATTTTAATTACAACTTTTATGCATTCACTTTTTTCGTCATTAAATAGTTTATAAGCTTTCGGTACTTCATCAAGCACCACTCGGTGAGTAATGACGAATGACGGATCGATTTCACCTTTAACAATTCGATCAAGTAAAGGCTGCATATACTTTTGCGTATGAGTTTGACCCATTTTGAAAGTAAGACCTTTTCCGAAGGCAGCGCCGAACGGAACTTTATCTAAAACTCCACCGTAAACTCCGGGAACTGAAACTGTTCCACCTTTTTTACAAGCTTGAATAGCTTGTCGTAAAGCATCTGGCCGATCAGTTGCTAAACCCACTGCCGCTTTCACACGATCAAGTCCCGCTGTGAATGTATGGCCATGCGCTTCCATTCCGACGGCATCAATGCAAGAGTCAGGTCCGCGACCGCCAGTTAAATAATTTAATTCATCAAGCACACCTTCTGAAGTATCAAAATTAATTGCGTGTGCGTTGCCTTCTTCAGCCATTTTAAGTCGGCCTTCATAGTGATCGATCGCGATCACTCGTTCGGCACCAAGCATATATGCGCTGCGAATTGCCATCTGAGCCACAGGTCCCGCACCCCATACCGCAACGGTATCACCTTTTTTGATATTGCAGTTCTCGGCTGCCATCCAGCCTGTTGGAAAAATATCACTTAAGAATAAAACTTTCTCGTCAGGAATACCTTGCGGAACGACTAATGAATTCGTATCTACGAATGGGACGCGTATGAATTCTGCCTGACCACCCGCGTAGCCGCCAAACATGTGTGAAAATCCAAATAGGCCTGCGCCACCGTGACCGTATAACTTATCGGGAATGATTGCGTTTGGATTTGTATTGTCGCATGCAGAATACTCTTCAGTTTCGCAGTGATGGCATTTGCCGCATGCGATATCGAAGGGAATTACAATTTTATCGCCAACTTTTATTTTCTTTACCATCGGCCCAACTTCAACGACTTCGCCCATCGTTTCGTGGCCCATGATATCGCCTTTTTGCATTGATGGAATATAACCATCATACAAATGTAAATCAGATCCACAAATTGCGGCTGAAGTAACTTTAATAACTGCATCATGCGGATTTAAAATTCGCGGATCTTTTACGGTCTTTACGCCGACTTCGTGCTTACCTTGCCAACAGAGTGCTTTCATATTTTCTCCTAAGTTAAAATGATTTAATTAATGTTTTGCTTCGGGTGCTAAATCTTCATCGCGACCGCTAGGCTGACCTTTGGTCGTCGGAATTTCTCCCGTTTCTAAATAAGCTTTTAGTCTGCGTAGGTTGACGATCATAAGCGTATTTGGATCTTCACCCATTAATCGCGTGGCGATCTCGCTCATTTTTCCGCCGGGAATTGTATAATTCATAGCAAGTCGAACAATTGTACCTAAGTTAGCCGGAGCTTTAACAAACCAGACTGAACCGGCTTGTTTCACTTCAGAATCTCCAACACTTTGCCAAGAGATCATTTCGCCTGGTTGTTCTGCAATGATCTCTGCATCCCACTGTGCTTTAAGCCCGTTTTCTAATTGAACGGTCCAATGCGAAAGCTTCGGTGACTTCACCTCGACAGATGCTAAATCTTTCATGAACAACGGTAAATTTTTAAAGTTTCTGAAGAATTCATACACTTCAGCATGTGGTTTATTGATGGTCACTGAATGCCGAGCCCGTTCTGCGTTATGTAGAAGGGCTGCGGTCTCTTGATTTTTTTTTGGTTTGGATTGCTCCGCTTGAGTTTGGTTTGCCATTTTTTTTCCTTTGTTAAAATTTCAGAATGAGCAATCCATCGATGTGCAAGACCCATTCCTAAAATATTTCGAAGCAAAGTTTGAAGCAAACTGAGCTCGGGGAAATAATCACTAAAATGTGGAATTATTGGGTTTCGATCACTTTTTTTTCAGGCACTTTTTTGTGGCCTGACTGCGTCTTTTGAGTATCGTCCTCAGAATGCGTTGAACGGTACTCTTCTGCGTACTGTTCAGATTCAATCATCTGTTCACGTAGGGCAGGTCCTCGAACTTGTTGATCTTGATGTGGTTGAATTTTAGTATCTTTCACAAAAAACTTCCTTTCGCTTTATTACATTGTATCGACCGTAATCTTAATAAAATTTTTGCAAGCATGAGGCCACTTATAAGAAGCATCCTATTTGCATTCGAAATCTAAGATGAAAAAATCTGTAAAGATGGCACACGACAGCGTAGAAAAAATTTGTATCGGCACGGCCGCTTGGACGATTCCAAAAGAGCATAAGAATAATTTCGCCGAAATAGGAACGCACTTGGAAAAGTATTCAAAAATTTTTAATGCGGTCGAAATTAATACATCATTTTACAAAGATCATAAAGCTATAACTTACGAACGGTGGGCTCAAAGTGTTCCAGAACATTTTCGCTTTTCAGTTAAGCTATCTAAAGTATTTACTCATGAACAGCGTCTTAAAAAAGGTCAGAAAAAATTGAAAGAGAATTTACGTGATATTTTAAAGCTGGACTCGAAGCTTGGTTGTATCTTGGTGCAATTACCGCCCAGCCTGGGTTTTGTAAACGAAGATGCTTCAAAATTTTTTGCAGAAATTAGAAAATATTATCCGGGACCAATCGCATTTGAGCCTCGCCACGCCGATTGGCAGAAAGATAATGTATTAGCATTGTATGAGCAGTACTGTATTTCAAAAGTTATCGCAGACCCACCGACAACAGGCTCTGGTGTTTTACATCAGCCAAGCGGTTTCATTTATTTTCGTTTGCATGGAACACCACAGATTTATAAAAGTAATTATGAAAATAACAGGCTTGTTCAGTACGCCAGCCAAATAAATAAATTTGTTACTCAAGGGCAAAAGGTCTGGTGTATTTTCGATAACACAACCTTTGGTCATGCAACGGGTAATGCCATTTCGTTAACAGAACTTATTAAGAATGATAATTGCTTTGTATCTTCTATAAGAAATGAAAACCAACTGACTGGGTTTTAAGACAACCTAGACCCCAGAATTGGTATACTTATAAAGGAGTCTGTAATGAAAAAAGTCCTTTTTACAATCAGCTTATTAGTCAGCAGTTTATCCATCGCAGCATTAAATGCAGAAAGTCTGTACAACACACTTAAGGTGCCCGAGCAGGAAGTTTCTAAGATAAAGTGTCAAAAAATATTTGGGCAACTAACTTGTATCAAAATACACGATGCGCTATTACCTCAAGCACAATACTACTGTAAGCTAAAGGTAACCCCGAATGATTCAATTCGGATATAAGGAGTCAGCATGCTAGTTATTCTTATTTCATTTGTTGTCGGATTTTCAGCGTATGCAAAAGATATTGAAACAAAATCATTTGATGCAAAAACAATTAGAAAGGTCGAAATCGATAACTCAAGCGGACTGGTTACCGTTGTCGGTGCCGATGTTCCTAAAGCCACGGTTGAAATTGAAAAAATCAGATTTGGCGAAAAGTGTCATGTTGAGTTTGTTCAAACTGGTTCAACACTTTTAGTGAAAATCAGCCGAGATAAGTTAGCCATTGGAGTTGATTGTAAGGCGAACGCAAGTTTAACAATTCCAAAGAATGCGTCAGTTGGTATCGCTAGCGGCGCTGGCAATATTGATGTTTCAGGTATGACCCGCGAAGTTGAATTTAAGGTCGGAAGCGGCGACGTAAAAATTGACGGAAAATTGGAAGAGCTCGAAGGTAAGTCGGGAAGTGGCTACGTAACGTTTACAGGTGCGGCCACCGATATTGAATTAATGGCAGGCTCGGGAGAAATCAAAGTCCAATTAACTTCACCGCCAGAACCAGGTAAAATTGATATTAAAACTGGAAGTGGAAATGCGGCTATTTCAATGCCATCAATGACAGATGTTTACGTATCAAGTTTAACGGCCGGTGGTTCTGTACAAAATGAATTTGCAATCAACAAAAATGCCAAACTTAAAATTAATTTTAAATCTGGATCAGGAAATTTAAGCGTTAAAAAAACCGACTTAAGTTCATCCAATTAATAATTTCAGCTGAGCCGGCACCGAGGCCGGCAAAGAAAATAATTCCACCAATTGCCAGCAAATAACTAATAAGTAAAACCAATCCATCTTTTTCTAGCCAACCGATGGCATTGCAAACCAAAAACCAAGCCGGTACGGCGTTCGAAAATGGAATAGGCAATGGTAATGCAAGCAAAAGCGAAAAAACTGCAATAAGCGAACCGTTTAAAACTCTTACGCCAATGGTACTGGTAAGGAAGTTATATCTTGGCTTAACGTACTTTTCGCTTTTATTGAGTATTTTCACTAATACATTGCAGCCACTTAAAATCAAATTAGCTTTCAAATGTTTACGCATTAGCCGGCGGGGTAACCAAGGTTTTTTTCCGAATGCTAATAGCAAACCCAGTACCGCCATGATAAAGCCCATCGGCGTTGATAAACCCATCAAAGGTACAGGCTGTAAGAATGGAACAGTGAAAAATAATATGAGCAAGCCGTGGCTGCGCGCACCGAACGTGGCAATGATATCCTCGACGTACAAGCCATCAGGAGTAGCTTTATGCTCTAATGTGACGACCGCTTGCTTAAGCGAAAATTCAGTTTGCTGAATCATGCTTTCTCCAGTTTCGATAAATCGAGTTGTCTTAAGTTCGGAGATAAATACGCTACAATAGCAACGGTTGTTAAACAAATAATTCCACCAAAATAAACCGCCGGCACAGTTCCCAGGATTTTTGCTGCAATTCCAGACTCAAATTCACCAATTTCGTTAGATGAACCTATAAATATTGAATTAACAGCCGAAATTTTGCCGCGCATATGATCTGGTGAAGTTAATTGAACACAAGCCGACCGAATCACCATACTTATGCTATCGAAAACTCCGCTAAAAACCAAGGCGAACATCGATAAAATATAATTACGACTGAAGCCAAAAACTAAAATGCTAATTCCAAACCCAGTCACCGCCGAAAGTAGCCACGTTCCTGAGCGGCCACGCAATGACATTCGACCCAGATAAAAGCTCATTATTGCGGCGCCAATCGCGGGAGCCGCCCTGAGGCCGCCAAGGCCCTTAGGTCCGACCATTAGAATTTCATGCGCAAAAATGGGAAGTAATGCAGTGACCCCACCGAAAAGTACAGAAATCATGTCTAACGATAAAGCGGGAAAAAGAATGGGATGTTTGAAAACAAATTTAGCTCCTGATAAGAGCTCTTCCGAAATGGAAGAGTGCGGATTGGCTATTTCAGGCGGAAGAATTTGTTTCTTAATCATAAACATCGAAATCATTCCGCCAATTAAAAGCACTGACACGATCGAAGAAGATGCGATCGCGCCATAGAAACCGAAAATAATTCCGCCAAATGCAGGCCCGGCAATTCTAGCAATTTGCATGGCCGAACTCATCTTCGCAGTGGCTTGCAACAAATTGCTTCGTTTAACAAGTCTTGGAAGTGACGCATAGATGGCGGGCGCTGAAAATGCTCGAGCTAATCCAGTTAGAAACGCAGCGAAGTAAAGTAAACCTGCCTGGGAAAACAAATCCAGTCGGGATTCTAATAAGTGTTCTGCTAAAACAATCATTGACGACAAAAAACTAATGTACATAACTCTGCGGTAAACTAGTAGCGGTTGCACCCGATCAACCAAATAGCCGGCGTACAATGCTAAACCAATCGCAGGAACTGCTTCAGTTAAACCGATGAAGCCTAACGACAATGGATCTTTCAACAAATCATAAATCCGCCATCCAAGTACAACTGCTTGCATCTGCACCGCGAAGGTAAACAAAAACCGCGCACTTAAAAGTTTTCTAAAGTCTGAATTCATAAATAATCTTAACCTGAAACTTCTATCTTTGACTAATCGATTTTCAGCATCAAAAATACAACCCAGATGAACGATTTTGAAATACAGATAAGATATCGAAAAAAAGCACGAAGAGCTACGCTAAGGGTACTTCCTGGCAAAATAATTCGCGTCATTGCGCCGTTTAGAACAGGCCGCGAAGAGCTATTTAGCTTCGTAATGAGTAACTCTGATTGGATTCTAGAAAAAAATAAAATACTGGAGGCAACTCCTTTACCAAAAATATTTAAATTTGAAAACGGTGAAATTTTTCGTTATTTAGGCGATGAGTATATTTTAAAAATTGTAAGTGGCCGCGGGGAAGTCGAATTATGTGACAATTCAATTCAAGTCTCAGTGCCGATGCTTATCATTGATAAGCCAAGATATATAAAAAGGCAGTTAATAAAGTGGTTCCAGATACGTGCGCTTGAAAGAATTCAAATTAAAGTTGCTAAATATACAAATCAAGTAAATGCCAAAGAGAAGTCGATCACTTTAAAATCTTATAAATCAAGGTGGGGTTGTTGTTCAGTGAAAGGCGACCTGGTCTTCAACTGGCAAATAATAAGCTTTAAAGAAGATCTTTTTAATTACGTTGTCGCCCACGAGGTCTGCCATTTAAAAGAGATGAATCATGGCGTTCGCTTTTACGAGTTACTTCAGAAGCTCGGTTTTGAAAAAAATAAATATCATGCCATGATGCGAACAGCGCAAAATTTGTTTGCGCGGTAGTTAAAGCTGGGAGTGCAATAGAGTCGTTAACTTTTCTACGAACTTATCTTTGCTTGGTCGGTTTGACCAAGCTTCTAAGGAAACCTCTTTCGATCTTGATAAATCCAGTTTAAAAATTTCTAGTTCTTTTTTTGCGAACTCAGAATCAAGTACATTCAAGTTTGCTTCATCATTTAATCTAAAAGATCTTGAGTCAAAATTAGTCGAGCCGACACTTACAAAGTAGTCATCAATGATTAAAACTTTACAGTGAAAAAGAGCGGGCTGATATTCGTAAATACGGATCCCGGCTTCAAGCAGGGGCCCCCATTGTCCCCGGGATGCATGTCTAAGAATTTTCGAATCGGTTTTTTTACCAGGTACGATAATATGTATTTCAACGCCGCGTTTTTTGGCCGCTACTAAATCATCAATTGTCCTTTGATCCGGAACAAAATATGCACTCTCTAAATAAATAGATTTTCGGGCTGCTGCAATGGCTAGTAGATACATAAGCCTTACGCTAGAGCCACCTTCACGACTTGAGCTTTTGAACATTTGTGCCGTTAAATTGCCTTTTTCTTCAATCTCAGGAAAGTAAAATTTAGAATGGTGAACTTCAGGGCGGGTCTTCAGCCAATTATCCATGAAAGCGGATTGCATTTGCCGCACGACGGGTCCTTCGATCCGGTAGTGTGTATCACGCCATTTTTCGGGGTGCATGCCGTTTCCATCCCATTCATCGGCAATTCCTACTCCACCTGTGAACCCTACTTTGCCGTCAATGACCAAAATTTTTCGATGAGTCCTATTGTTTAATCTAGCTAAATTGTACCAACGTAAAGCATGGTACCGTACGATTTCAATTCCAGCTTCTTCCATTTTTTTTATGTGTGCTTCGTCGACACGATCACTTCCAACCCAATCTAAAAGAACGTGAACTTTAACTCCGGCCTTCGCCCGCTCGGTCAGCGCATTCGCAAATTTTTCTCCGATGGTACCTGACCAGTAAATAAATGACTCGAATGCAATCGTATGCTTCGCATTCGCAATTGCTTCAAGCATAGCAGGAAATATCTGCTCTCCATTATAAAGACCGACCACATGATTACCGGGCAAAAACGGTGGTCCCATAAGGTCACCCAAGACTTTAGCAAAGTGAGGGCTTGTTACGCCTTCCTCAGCTTTAATAATATAGGATAATTCCTTTTGGGGGTTTTTTAAATTTATAAATAGTAAAACGGCTACTGCCGTAATGACGGCCGT
Organism: Bdellovibrio sp.; assembly: GCA_043760925.1. Classification (GTDB taxonomy): domain Bacteria; phylum Bdellovibrionota; class Bdellovibrionia; order Bdellovibrionales; family Bdellovibrionaceae; genus Pseudobdellovibrio. The sequence continues at coordinate 154,713 of JAYUOK010000089.1, forward strand.
CGTGAATATAATCTTTGTTTTGCGACTTAAATTCATCAGAATATTATGTAGTTAAATTTTGGCGTTGTCGACTGCTTCCATAAAGATTGAAACAGCCGCCACGCAATCAAAATTATTCGAGTTTCTTTTTTTTTGCTGCTTTTTCGGGACTTTTTTCTTGAATCATATATTTCAATCCAACAAGTATTCCGTAATGATTGGCATCTTCGTTTTGCTTACTCGTAACCGAAATCGCATAACGTCCATCTAAAACAACCGAGTATCGATCGCGACTCCAAACTTCACTTTGAAGAGAGATTTCAAATCCGTATTCAGTCGTATCGCGCGCTGATGAATCAATTTCTGCGCCCGGTGCAAAATCACTATGCTCTAGAAACGGTGAACCAATTGAATAGGCAGAATAGAATGAAAGTGCAGTCGAAAAATACGGGTTCATCCAATATCGATACCCCATACCAATATGAACAAGCTCGGTTTTCTCTGCGATATATAAACTGTTCGAATGTCTGAAGTATACTTTGTTCATATGAAAAAGGCTGATCTCAAGGCCACCATTAGGGCCTAAATCGCCATCGGCAATTAAACCAACTCCGCCTAGGTAGACCGACCTGGCTCCCGAGGCCGATCCAGCAAAATTAGTCTTGTACAAATATGGGCCAATGGTTCCGCTAACCTTGCCTTCTGAAGGAGTATAGGCAAAAATTGTATGCGATGTGAGGAAGATAAGAAAGAAAATGCAACCTTTAAATCGATTCATATAGGAAGAGTAAGTTCAATGCAGATCATAATTCAATTAAATTCTAAGGAATAATTTGCGTAATATAAAAATCATACTTTTTTTCGTGATTTTTTTGCTCGTTCGGCCTGAGGTTCAGGCTGATGAAGAAGAATGGGAATTGATGTTAATGGACAGCAACCGCGCCATTGCTGAATGGTTCGATGGAGTCGTTGAAGGTGTAGACTTATTCCTAGTGGGAAAAAAAATTACCGATCGGCCAAACGAGAGCAGTGTACGGATCGAAAACACTTCTTTTTCTTCAGAAGGTAAAGAAGTCGTGAATACGACGGCATTGGCGATTAACCCACGATTCGTAAATCTGGAAGAATACATGCAGTTAAAATTCACTACTTATGACGAGCGGGAAGGCGGGCGAGGAGTGCGAAACCGATTCTTACGGCAAACTCCACGTGAACGAAATTACGGGGCTACAATCGGCCTATTTAGAAAGTTAGGAAATATCCGTACAGCATTTCAGCCGCGTATTGAACTACAAGATCCATTAAAAGTTTCGCATTCACTCACTTTTGAAAGCGTTGCTGAGCTACAAACTTATAAAGTAAATCCTAAATTAGAGTTTTACGCAGACCCGACAAAAGGGGTAGGCACATTTCAAGCAATCAATATTAATTTTGAACTTAGCAAAATCTATTCACTCACTTTAATTAACGAGGGTGATTATCAAGAAAAGTCGCATTTGTATGCTGTAACAAATGGATTTGCAATCGGCCATCTGATCACCGAACAATCTTCATTCACTTATAGCTTATTATTTAACTCGAATAATCAACCAAAATACCATTTAGACGGCTACAGCTTTTCGGTTGCCTGGAATGAAGTATTATATAAAGGGATGGTTGATTACCAAATTATTCCGCATTTGGATTTTCTTTTCATCAATCGTTTTAAAGGAAATGCCGGGCTTACGTTCGCATTTAGCTTAAACTTTTAAGCCTTGATCCGTAATCAGCCTGGAACAATGACTAGGTTGCTGACCCTTAGCCAAGGGCAGTTGAAAGCAAGCAGGCAAAACGGCATACTGAATTTAAGGGGATCTAAATGCTAAAACACAATCTGATAACTTTAATCTTCATGGCGATGTCACTTTCGGTTTCGGCCCTTGAAACGACAGATGCTATTAAACGCGACTTTCAAGAATTGAAAAATGAAACAATTCCGAAAAAAACCGCCAAAGCTAAAAAGAAAATATCTGAAGTAACAAATAAGTTAAATTCAAAAATCCAGAAGACGCTGAACGACTAGTTATGGACGCGCAATATTCCTTGACGCTAACGTCGTGTCGATTCGTAGTTCGTTATGAACGTCGATGATTCCGGATATTGATTCAATTATTTGTTCTGCAAGCCGTTTGATATGTCTAGATTCAACGGTTCCAATCAGAATCACCACTCGGTCTTTAACTTTAACTTCAATTTCGGAAGCATCAATTTCGGGGTCTCTGTAAAGAGCCTCGCAAACATCTTCATGAATGCGGTCATCGGGACGTTGGTAACCTTTCGGGCCCTTCCCTGAATGCGGCCCCAGTTTGTTATGATTTGATATTTTTTGATCGTCTGTTCTTAAACCTGATTCAGTAAAATCTTGGTATGCTCGGAAGCCTTCATTGTTTGCATAGTCAGAATAATTATTGTCATAATTATAAGTTGAAGGTGCATAATGAAATTCTTCACCTTGCTGAGCGCCTTGCTTTTTTTTACTACTTTTTCTCATTTCGCCTCACAGTTCTTCCTTACACCTATCGATTAAAATAACTAGTAGGTTCGTTGTTGTTCTCATAGAAAGCCGCTCCATTTGCGGTGCCATTTTGTGAATTTTCTGTAACTCCCATATCAATGAAGCCCGGAGTTCCAGGGATATTCGTCAAAGTTCCATTTCCGATTTGCTGCGCGACTCCTGGCAAGGGGGCAGCCGGAAATTGCGGCGCATTCATCGATTCGTTAGTTCCGGTAGATCCAACACTCGTTGCGCTTGCCGAGCCTGCTCCTCCGGGAACTTGAGTAAAAGCGGCCATAGGCGCAGCTACGATGAGGCCGACTACCATAGTTCGTTGGCACTTTCTAAAAAATCGCTGGTTAAGTTTAGTTTTGTATAGTTCGTTTTTCATATGCACTCCTCATTTGTTTGTTGCTATCAACATTGAATTTTTCTTGGCTGGGTCGATCCGTAAGGAAGTAGCCGTCCGATTTTGCACAGTGAGCACAGCAATAGTATTTACCTTCGGCTTCTGTTCCGTGGCCGATAATCAAAGAAGCACAATGAGAGCAATGAGGAGCCAATTTATTAATGGCGCATTCGAAACTATCAAATATATGCTCTTCCCCGTTCATGATGACGCTAAAAGATTTATCGTATTGATTGCCGCAGTTCTCACATGTTTTTAATTCCATAGGCCCTCTTTTCAATTACAAATTCTTCACATTCTAAGCCAATAATTAAGCGACTGAATTGCTATGTGATTCAACTGAACGATGCTTTTCAAATTTAAATGATTTTGATTGGGAAAAGTTCCCTACTTGCGGTCTGACATACGTTTTGTTAGTTTAATTTTATGTCTACTGCTTGGCTGTTACTCATCATCGCAGGTTTATTTGAGGTTGCTTGGTCGATTGGACTTAAATATACACAGGGATTTACAAGACTAGGTCCCAGTATTTTCACCCTTGTTGCACTAGCTATCAGTATGTATTTATTGGCTAAAGCAACACAAGCTATACCGATCGGTACGGCTTATGCGGTCTGGGTTGGAATCGGTGCCTTAGGTGCAGCGGTCTTAGGAATTTTACTCTTTCAAGAAACTGTCAGCTTTGCCAGAGTATTTTTTTTGATTTTACTTTTAGTGTCTATCATTGGACTAAAGGTGACGGCGAAAACATAAGGGTGCAGTGCAGCCTAATTCTGTAGGGCGCACTGCACCCTACAGTGCTAAAATACGTTATTCTTTGATTGTGACTCGACCTGTTTTACCTAATGCAGCGCCAGTAATAACACGACGTTGTGAACTTGTCGTTCGCTTTATACTATCGTTTCTAGCCATGTAATTCATAGCTGATTCATTCTGAGGCTCAGTTTTCATCCCACTTTTATGAGAAAATTCTTTTTGAATATTCATTTTTCGGTGACCAGGACTGTGGGCCACATCTTTCTTTTCTAAATTGAAAGCAGGTCCATTTCCGGTCTTCTTTTCAATTGGCTTTGCGTTCGTTTTTGCCCGTTTTGCTGTCGCTTTTTTACTCTTCGTCACTTTAGATTGAGTCGAAGTCACCGCAGATGCAATTTTTGAAACCGATGATGTCTTCTTCTTTGGCGACTCTGCACGCGATTTGGCACGTGACTGGGCACGAGGCTTTTTAAGATTTTCTTTCGCTTTAGATTTAGATTGTAATTTCCCCTTCATTAAAACCTCCTCAGGTTGTAAGTACAGAGTTAAGCAAGACCCGTACCCACTTGTTTGAATATAGGATTTAAAATCTAATATTTGGACTTGTTCTTAATAATACGGCCGAATTTCAATTGAGTTTGCTTCCTCATTTTTACTTTGTGTGCAAAGCTATTAGACATATGAAACTAAAAATACTTTCTTATAATATTCATAAGGGATTCGATCGGGGCAATAGAAACTACTTTCTTAAAGAAATTAAAGACCTTATTAAGTCTTCTCGTGCCGATATTGTTTTCTTACAAGAAGTCGTCGGAAAAAATGATAAATATAAAAAAAAGGGCTTGATAGACAGTCAATTTGAATTCCTAGCAGATTCGATTTGGAAACACTATTCTTATGCGAAAAATTCACTGTACGACCATGGTCACCATGGAAATTTAATTCTTAGCCGTTACCCAATCGAAAGCTGGGAGAACGTTAATATCACGACGAATGCTCTTGAAAAAAGGGGCTTTCTAGTCTGCAAAATCAATATTCCGAATAAAAAGACTAAAAGTATTCATGTCGCTTGCGCCCATCTAGATTTGCTTCACCGCGGCCGTAAAATTCAATATCAAACAATTAAGAAGAAAATTCTTTCGCTTGATGTTGAAGAAGACGAGCCTTTAATTATTGCCGGTGATTTTAATGACTGGAATAAAAAATGTACATCGGTTTTCGAGAATGATTTAGGTATGAAAGAGGCCTATAAGTTAACGCATGGAAAATTCGCGAAAACTTTTCCGGCTACTTTTCCCATCTTAACTTTAGATCGTATCTACGTAAAAAATTTGAATGTCGTAAAATCTCAAATTCTAAAACAAAAACATACTAACCACTTCTCAGATCATTTGCCTTTGTTCTGTGAGGTCGAGTTTAATGCGAGGTAATTTCTTTCAAGCGACAAAAAATAACCACGTCGAGTTCTATTTTGAGGGACCAGAATATTACGAACACTTCCTATCGCTGATTCAAAGTGCGAAGAAAAGTATACACCTGCAGACGTATATTTTTGAAAACGATTTGTTCGGTCAACGGGTTCAAGAAGAGTTAAAAAACTCCGCCTTACGAGGAGTTCGTGTTTACCTACTGGTCGATAGCGTGGGCTCTATGATGTTTCCTACTGAGGCTAGCAACCAACTGATCGAAGCGGGCGTGCTATTTACAAAATTTAATGGAATTCAATTCAAGTGGTTATACCAATGGGGACGAAGACTTCATCATAAAATACTTTTAATCGACCACGCTAAAGCTAGTGTAGGAGGAATTAATGTTATTTCAAAAAGTTTTTCCCAAGACTTTCCAACTCAACTAGATTTTGCAGTGTATTTAGAAGGACCAGTTACATTTGGCTTAAGCCGTTACTGCCAATTAATTTTCAGAAGATCATTTGAAAAATACGTGGCGTTCGAGCCTTTGCGAATTCAAGATTGCATCCCGCATCCCAACGGGCAAGAACTAAAAGTCTCTATAAACGATTGGGTTTTTAGACGGTGGCAAATAACCCGTCAGTACTCTAGATTAGCGAAGGTTGCTAAAAACGAAATTACGATCATAAATTCTTACTTCTTTCCGCGACGAAAGTTTATGCGCCAATTAGTCGTTGCCGCCAGACGCGGTGTGCGTGTTCGACTTATTTTACCAAAGTTTTCCGATTGGCATATCTACGTTCCAGCAACGCAGTATTTGTATAGTTATTTTCTAAAACATAACATTGAAATTTATGAATGGAAAAAATCGATTTTACATGGAAAATTAGCAACGATTGATGGGCAATGGTCAACGGTAGGTTCATTTAATTTAAACTACACAAGCTATCAGCAAAACCTTGAAATGAATATTGATATACAATCTGCAGAGGTTACTAAATTAATTAATGATCGTATAGAGGAAGTAGTGCTTGCTGGTTGTGAAAAAATCGAGGCCAAAGAATTTTTTGAAAATTGCGGGGTCAGAACGAAAGTTTTTCGATTTTTGTCCTATTTAGTTCTAGCCTTAATTGCCAATTTTTCGATTGGCCTCCACTTTCAAGAGGGCGATGGAAAGTATAAGGGTCGTCTATATAATGTAATGCGCATTACAGCCTCTATTATTCTACTTATTTTGGGAATTATAGGCTCTATCGTTCCCGTTATGCCGGGCATTCCTTTTTTGATCATTAGTTTTCTTCTAGTCTACCGACAAATAGTTTCAAATAATCGTAATGTTTAATTAAAAGCTTTCGATAAGTCCGGCTTCAATCCATTCCTGATGGGCAGGCAAAGCGCGTATCGTTTTTATGTAATTAAAAATTGTAGTATCACACTTAACATCATAGGTTACAAATCGGTTTACGACCGGTGCATACATAGCGTCCGCAATGCTAAATGGACCAAATAGAAATGGTCCACCATATTTTTCAAGGCAGTCCGTCCAAATTGCACTAACACGATCCACATCCGACTTCGCTGCGGTGTAATCAAAGTCAGGATAGTGATTTTGAAGGTCGTGTGACATGAGCTCGCGCATCTTTTGAAATCCGGCGTGCATCTCGCAGCTAATTGCTCGGGCGTGCGCACGCTGAATGGCTTTATCGGGCCAAAGTTTTTTGTCAGGATATTTTTCATTCAAGAATTCAAAAATGGCCATCGATTCCCAAATAATTACATTTCCATCGATCAGGACGGGGACTTTAGAAGATGGAGAGACTTTAGCTAATTCGATTGCTGAGTTGGGCTGATAAAGTTTAACAAGAGTCTCATCAAACGAAATATTAAAATATCGCATCAGTAACCATGGGCGCAGTGACCAGCTTGAAGTTTTTTTATTTCCGATGATCAGTCTCATGGGTTTAAACCTCGTTCGAAATGCGTTTCTAATACGACGGCGGTGATCGTACGATCAATTCCATCGACTTCGCGAATAACGTCTAATATTTTGGAAAGATCCAAAGCTGATTGAACACGTAATTTGACCATCAAACAATCTTCACCAGCGACGCTATGACATTCTTCAATTTGTTTTATCTTAAAAAGTTCATTGGCTAAAGCCGCTGAAGTACCTTTACTTTTCGCTATTCGAATAAATGCGCATAAGGGCGATCCAACAGCTTCTGGGTTTATGCCAACCGTATAGCTGGAAATGACTTTCTGATTTTCTAATTTCTTAACTCGCGCGTGCACGGCAGGTGCCGAAAGATTTACTTTTTGTCCAATATCTATGAATGACATTCGGGTGTCTTGTTTTAGAAGTCTTAGTATCTTTCGATCTGTATCATCTAAACCCATGAAAACTCCCAATTTTATGAATAAAAAGCTATTTTTATTAAGTAAAAAAGCTTTTTAAGCTAATAGCATTAATCATCTCTGGCCGCAAGATAATTAAATACGTTGTCAGGCGCGTAGATCGCTTTAGTATATTTTACCTATGAAAATATGAAGCAAGTTATGCTATGAAGCGATATGGAAAAATCGAGCTGCTATTTGTGTCAAAAAACTAAAGCGAACTTACACTGCGGACTATGTGCTGAAACGATCTGTAAAAGCTGTACCCGTTTCTTAAATGAAGACCGATTTTCATTTTTCAAACCCATTCCCAAAGAATTAGCCCATACCACGTATTGTGAGCCCTGCTTTCACAACAACGTAGAGCCTAAGTTTACAGAGTACGAACAGGTGCTAGAGCAAGCACGAAATATTTTAGTGTTTTCTAAGGATCAAGGCAAAGAAACCCGACTTATCAAGAGAATTGAAGATCCCGTGCACGTTGCCGACTGTGTTGATTACGACGAAACTATTTTAAGATTAGCATTTTTCGCTGCGCAGTCGGGTTATAATGCGATTGTCGACGTAGATGTAGTTTCTGAAAAAGTTAGAATGGGCAGCTACCAAACTTTAAAATGGACCGGAACAGCTGTCCCCGTCCACGTTATCGAAGGAAAATTAATAAAAGATCGCTCGGCGAAGAATTATGCAAATTAATTACTATCCAGGCATCGTCGTTGGTGAGTATGGAAACGAACTGTACTGACAAGGCGTTAACATTTCATAATGAAGATAGTCTTCGCACTTAGCTAAATACTCACTAGCTAGTCGTTTAATTTCAATCTCACTTACACATTCTGCAATCAATGGGAACATATCTTGTTCTTCTTCTTCAAGATGGGTTTGAACGATAATAGATAAGACTTTCGCTTTGGCCTCAATCTCTTCTGTCCAGGCTACCATGAAGTCTAAATCTCGAAGTTCGCTCGCTAGCTGGTAGATGATATTGTGCTCGTCTTGACCGACCACGCTTTCAAGGCGGGCGTCTTTCACATCAGACTCACGCAAAGTTTGATAAAGAGTTTCTTCTTCAGCTTTAGCGTGCATATGCAATATATGTAAGAACTGGTATAGGTAGGCTTGCTTATCTTCGACCGCAGTTTCTGAATCAGTTAATACAGCAACGCAATCCTCTAGATAACTGTGATGTTTATCGATCACTTCAATCAGTCCAGTTTTATTGTCAACATCCGCTTGAAAAGAATTTTTTAATTCAACTAAAATACTGTTGTCTAAATTCATAAATCACCCCTCCATGTAAATAGCTATAGTTTGCAAGATCAGAACCATTTGCTGCTGTCACTTGAAGCTCTTAAAATCTTGTAGCTGGGGTGAATTTCCCAGTTGTGTTGACTCTTTCCAGCATAGACTTTTCTAGTTCAATCAAATTCTTACTTGGGCGTCATTTTGCTTTGAAAGATAGTGTTGTTAAATTATGAACCTCAAATGCTAGGAATTTCCTATGAAGAAGTCTTTCTTATCGAATTTTGTCACGCCGTCAAAAGTTTCGACAACAATAGTATGTTTCGCAATTGGGTTTCAAGCATCCGCACAAGCAAGCGGTCAAGTGGCAGAATTTCGATCTGATAATGGCATAATCGAAAAGTGTACTAGTTTTTCTGAGATTCCAGGCGGTCGATACTCGAAGTCAGATCAACAAAAGGCGACCGAGTTTTGCCAACTTGATTTCAACAATAATACTTTAGCGCTTTGTCCAAAAACTTGGAGCACCAGCCCCGGAGTGATGCTTTATAAGATTCCGTCAGGTTCTTCCACTGCAGGTTATGAACAGAGTAAATGCGGATTAAAAGACGGCCACAAAAAAGCCGGAAAATTAAAAATTACGATGAGTGAAGCTGATACAAGCGCTACTTACTCAAAAGCTTCATTATTATATTATCATTTTTCTAGATATTTCGATATGCAGATAAAAGTTCCGGTTGCAGTGAAGCGAACGATCGATGCACAATCGCTTTACAGCCGTGTTTCGTCGAAGGCCAAGGGGCAAGGTAAAATGAACGCGGCAGCTTGGGTGCGACTAAGAAATTTAGTTATGAACGGTAACAGCGAAAGAACATCTCCTGATCAGTTTGAAAATTCTAAAGAAATGTACGGCGTTATTCTGCGGGACAAAGGCGAGCGGTATGGAACTGAAATCAATGGAGTTCGCTCAGCTTGGGGTGATGCCCAAAATTTCGATTTTCAAAAAACGGCCGCATTCACGGCTTTACGGGCCCAAGTTCCATTTCTTGAAGCAATTGAAATAGGTATCAGAAGTGCGCGTGCAAATTCGAAACTGGCAGTCGATTTAGCCGGCCAGCCATCGCAAATTCAAATGATATCTTGGATGCGTGATTTGATCGAGATTACTTTGCTTGATTACATATTTTCGCAACAAGACCGGATCGGAAATATAGATTTCGAATGGCAGTGGATCTATAATGAAAATGGTCAAATTAAAACTTTAGAAGTTGATTCTGATCTACCACGTCGACATATGGCCAAATTATTAACTCCGCCAGCCGAGATTGCTTCATTTCGTCCGCAATTAATTCAAAGAACCTGGCTTGGTGACAATGATGCCGGTGGAAAAGTGAATTATGGAAATTATACTAAGAGAACAAAAATGCTTGAAAGCATTCGTCATTACAACCCGACAACCTATCGTCAGTTAATGCGACTGAATCACGATTTATCTACAAAAGGTGAAATCTATAATTATATCTTAGAGAATTTTAAATTACCGTCTCGTGAAGTGCAAATGATCGTCAGCAACACAAATGCAGCTGCCTCAATTTTAAAGTCAGCATGTCAAAACGGATTAATGCGATTTGATTTAAACCCGCGAAAACTTTTAACGGGCGAGCAGATTGAAGAAGTGATTGATTGTAACTAGTTAAAAATCTAAACTGCGGGCTACTAATTAAAGAGAGCCCGTATGGAACAAACAAAAAATACCGCCCTGGTTTTTTCAAAATATCAAAAATTTGTAGTTGCGATGCTGGCTTTTCTTCAATTTACAATTATCTTAGATTTTATGATTATGGCTCCATTAGGGGCACTTATGATGCCAGCTTTGGGTATGTCACCTAAACAGTTTGGCCTAGTTGTATCCGTCTATGCATTTAGCGCGGGCCTTTCAGGCTTATTGGCTGCGGGTTTCGCAGACCGGTATGATCGTAAGAAGATGTTACTTTTCTTTTACGTTGGATTTGTTATCGGTACATTGTTCTGCGGCCTGGCGCCAAATTACCATTTTCTGCTTGCAGCTCGAATGATAACTGGAATTTTTGGTGGTGTGATCGGCTCGATTGTTTTTGCAATAACGACAGATTTATTTCCATTATCGATGCGCGGGCGAGTCATGGGCTTTGTACAGACAGCTTTTGCCGCAAGCCAAATTTTGGGAATTCCTGCAGGTTTATATTTTTCGAATTTATGGGGCTGGCATGCGCCGTTTTTAATGATCGTTGTAATTAGTATATTAGTAGGGATCTTTATTTTTACCTTTTTAAGACCAATTGATTCACACCTTATGTTGAAATATGATAAAAATCCTTTCCATCATTTGAAATCAACAATAACAACTCCACGCTATCTACTTGCATTCGCAACAACCGCGCTTCTGTCAACCGGTGGATTCATGTTGATGCCATTCACCAGCGCTTTCACGGTGCATAATCTAGAAATTCATATTAGCAAATTACCAATGATTTATTTAATCACGGGGCTTTTTACTATTTTTGTGGGCCCGTTAGTCGGCAAAGCCAGTGATACTTTCGGTAAGCTTAAAGTTTTTAATTTTGGCGCACTACTTACAATTTTAATGGTAGTGATTTATACGAACTTGGGCCCATCACCAATGCCGTTGGTTATTTTTATAAATACCGTGCTATTCATCGGGATTTTTTCACGAATGATTCCCTCGCAAGCCCTCATGTCGGCAGTTCCTGAGCCCTCTAGCCGAGGCGCCTTTATGGCCGTTAGTTTATCGTTGCAACAAATTTCGGGCGGAGTTGCAGCCTTTGTGGCCGGCTTGATCGTCGTTGAGATTCCAGGTGGCAAGCTTGATCACTTTGATACGCTTGGATACATTTTAGTGGGAACCGTGATTATTACGATGGTAATGATGTTTATCATCAGCCGCTCGATCTCGAGGACGCAAAAAATTTAAATGCTGCCAAAAAATCCAATCTTACAAAAACCACTTCCACTGAGTTTCTACAAAAGAAATACTAAGACCGTCGCCAAAGAATTATTGGGTTACAAACTTTGTATAAAACAAGGTAGAAAAATAACGGCTGGCTATATCGTTGAAACCGAAGCTTACATGGGTATTAAAGATCGGGCCTGCCATACGTTCGGAGGGCGACGCACGCCTCGAACAGAGCCAATGTACTCTGACGGTGGTCATGTCTATGTCTACTTTATTTATGGGATGTTTCATTGTTTGAATGTCGTCACTGAAAAAAAAGATGTTCCCGAAGCCGTTTTGATCCGCGCTTTGCAACCACTAGATCCAAGTGAAGATATAAAAAAATTCAACGGGCCAGGTAAGCTATGTCGAGAATTAAATATCGATAAATCCTTCAATCAGTTAAAATTTAATAGCAGTCAGATCTGGATTGAAAAAGGTGTTGTGATACGCGCAAGCGAAATTACTTCATCTCCACGAATTGGCATTAAATCTGCGCAAGAAGCAGTTGAATGGCCATTACGTTTTAGCGTAAAAAATCACCCCTCCGTCTCGAAGAAAGTCTAGCATCGAAATTGCCCCCTTACGGTCTTAAAATAGGGAGATCTTCCCTAAATTGATTCAAAAATATTGGTTTCGAATTTTGCATACATATATAGTAGTAACGAACGCTATAAGCGCAACTAATTAAGAAAGAGGTAGTTATGAGCAAGAAATTTTATTTGACAGCAGTATGTGCACTATTTGTATCTGTCGGTGCAGTCGCACAATCAGCGGACGAGGGTCGATCAACGTTTCCACAACCGCGTGATGTTGTTAATCGTTCTGAGTGGAAGCCGCATGTTGGATTACTTGTTGGTCACGCAGATCCGGAAGGACGCGGCAATGTTTCTCCAGAATTTGGAATCGATGTGGGTTATCAACCGTACATTCCATTCGGATTAGCGGCAGAATTTAATCACACACGTTTTGATGATGGTCAAACTATTAGTGACCGCAATATCTTGTGGGCAAAAGGAACTTACCATTTAGGTGGAACAGTGCCAGTTTTACGCGATTCATACGCGGGTATTGCATTAGGTGCGGTATTCACTGATGGACCAACGACCATTGCGGGAGCTCCAATCGTAGGTTTTGATATTCCACTAGTTGCAGTTCAAGAAGCCCAAGCTATTTCTTTAGGTGCAAGTGCGAAGTATACAATTGCGGGTAATGATGAATTAGACGCTTTATCTGTAAACGGTGTACTTAAATACTGGTACTAAAACCAAGTTAGTTTGTTTTCTTTTAAAGCCTTGCTGGATTCATTTTCAGTGAGGTTTTTTTTAACTTTGCTTCGTCCAACCGTAGGTCGTCTCACGAATATAGCTTTTTACTAGAACCGGAGCAAAATTCAAATTGCTGTGTAAATCATATCTGGTCACGTTCAATCTTGGTTGCTCATGATTTTGCACATCCACATCGATTAAGTTAAACGAGTTCGGAGCGCCTGAACGTGTTCGCCAAGATAGGCTAGTCCCAGCCACTGAGATAATGCTTTGCCGCTTCACGGACGGGTATCTTTCTCCGGATAAAGTCACGTAGGGGTCATGGATATGGCCACCTAAGATGAGGTCAACTTCAGTCTTAGCTAAAACTTTCATAACCTCTTCGCGATTACGCAATAAATTCTTTTCATCAACTGTTTTTGGACAATCCATCGGGTGATGAAAGCATGCAATTCTCACACAAGATTTGGCCGCTGGGTTAGATATAATTTTTTTGATTTGTTTTTCACCCAAAGCGCCTTGTACATGCCGGAAGCGACTTGTCGAATTTAAAGTAAAAACATGTACCTGAGCAATTGGAATTTCCTGCTCAAGCAACCCTTTAAAGACGCGGCGAAAATTTCCATAGGGATTAAATAAACGTTTAAAAATATTAAACAAAGGAATGTCATGGTTGCCTGGTACAATGGCCCACTGAAATTCGTCTAATGACTTCACAAATTCAGCCGCTTCATCAAATTGTTTCAAGCGCGCACGCTGTGTAATATCTCCGGATAGAATGATCAAATTAGGCTTCAATTCTTTCATCGTGCGGGTCAGCGCCGTTACGACTTCAGGAAAATTAGCTCCAAAGTGAGGATCAGAAAGATGAGCTATTCTAATCTTCATGTTAGACCTGTGGAGGTGGCTTTACTAATTTAAGCACACCCGGCAGCGATTTAATTATAAGTGGAGAATTCATATGGAACATTTCACCATCAAGGGCGATGGTGCTTTTTTTACGGCGATGCGTTTCAATAGAAACTTCATCAACACAGAAACTTGTTAAGTTCTCATCTTTATCAATGGTATTGGCCAAGCCTCTAAAAATAATTCGAATCATATCCCAAACACGAAGCGGCTTCATAAGAACGACGGCCAATAAATCTTTTTTCATACAATGGGCTACATCCATCGAAAGATCTCGAAGTTGTAAGGCATTGTTTCCGATGAACACCATTGGCGTACGCCACTTTTCAACAACTTGGCTGGTAGATAAAGTAATATCAAGAAGTCGATGGCCTTGAAAAAGTGTGATCACCGAAGAAATAATCGCAACAAAACGGTTTCGTCCCCATTTACTTGTTCTGACTTCACGGTCACGTATTGATTTCGCGTAAAGACCCAGACTGGCGTTAATTAAGAAAATGCGACCATTTACTTCGCCAAGCCTCACTTCTTTCGTTTCACCAAGCGCTGCAAGTCTAAATGCTTCCTCATGATCATCCGGAAGTTTATGAGTTCGGGCAAAAAAATTAAAAGTTCCACAAGCAACCACACCGAATTTTATATTTCTGCCTTGAACTTTTTCTGCGACTCCACGGATTGTTCCGTCGCCACCTGCGGCAACAACGACTCCACCGTCTTGTTCGGCAGCCTTTCCAGCTTTCTCGGCGTATTCATCGAAATTATTTATGTCATCGATTTTGTAATGAATAAGTTGAAAACCGAGTTCTGCACAAACTCGATCAGCCATTTCGGGAATTGACCCGCCGGCACCTTTACCCGAATTTGAATTTGCGATTAAGTGGATCGTTTTCATGCTACACCAACAAATAATGTAAGATCGTATTTAGTATCGAAAATAGTATTGCTCCGAATATAGCCGATAACCAACCATCAACTTCAAATCCTGGCAGCAACGCCGCTGCAATTTTAATAATAGCGCCATTAATCACAAAAGTAAAAAGTCCTAAAGTTAAAATGTTTATTGGTAACGTGAGAAAAATCAAAACTGGCCAAATAAATGTATTTACGATTCCAATAAGTAACGCCGCAAAGAAGGCGGCCCAAAATCCAGAAACTTTAAAACCTGAAATAATTTTTGAGGTTAGTAAAATAGCGCAGGCAGAAACAGCCCAGTAGATCAAAAAATATAAAATAGAGTTTGGTTCAGTACGCATGCTAACTTCTTTCCTTTGTTATTCCTGTAATACGGCTAAGCTTGATTGTGCACCAGATGTGCCAATTTGTTTATCTAAATACTTTCGAACTAAGCTGCCCAGGGGCATATACTGATTTACAATCGATTGAGCATGATTCGTGTTCATTTTTTGAGCCTCGGTTAAAAGATCTTCGTAAAGATGTCGGGTAGCGCCCACGGCAAGTGATGGAAATGCGCCATCATCGACTTCGCCGAAGGCGACGATTAAGAATTTCGAAAATAGTTCTTTCATTCCGCGGTTATAAAAGCGTTCATTATCTTTACCGCGAAGATCGGTTAACTTCTTTAGCTGCTTCGTTGATAAAGGCGAATCACTCTCAAGGCAATCAAGTAAATCCTTTGCCGAGCGTGAAACTTGCGGGTGTTCAAAGTGAGTTTTGCAAATACAAACCAGTGCGGTAAAAAGCTCTCTAGAAAAAAATGTGGCTCGCCCTTGATACCATTTTGAGTAAACAACTTGGCGGCTGTCTGAAAGTCTTTTCATAAGTCCCCAAAGATCACCAACGCGGTCATCACCGTCGGAATCCCATTCCCATCGCATTTTTGACTTGGGGTAAAACTCAGACCAAAGCGACGCAGGTTCTTTTTGGTTGTTAATCGGGAACACGAGCAGAATCCCTTTTTCATTGATCTTACGTACAGCTAATTTTTGATTCATGTTTTAGCACTCCATTATTTCAATTTAAAAAAATCTAGCTGCTCGCCTGGACGACGAAAATGCTCTGTTGTTAAAGAAATATAGTTTTCCGCAAAGCCATACTTTTTATAAAATAAGTTAAACATCTGAGAAATTTGTTCGGCTCTGGGTCCCGTGCCGTGCATTCTTGTTTCGAAGTTAGGATCGTTTAATTTGCCTTCACGAAGATCACGAACCGAATTGAGCACTTTATTCTTAGCGTCTGGTCGATGTTTTTCAAGCCACTCACTAAATAAATCCGCAACTGAGTAGGGTAGGCGAAGTGGAACGTAGCCGGCTGAGCGAGCGCCAGCTTCGTACGCCGCTTTCAAAATTGAGGGGATCTCGTGATCAGTTAAGCCAGGTATAACCGGAGCGATGTTGACGCCCACTGGGATTCCAACCAAAGCTAATTCTTCGATTGCCTTCGGTCGCGCTTGCGGACTTGAAGTTCTTGGTTCGAGTACGCGACCTAATTCTGAATCTAAGGTGGTTATAGAAAGTAGGACGAAGACAAGATTATCTTTAGCAAGTTCCTTCAGAATATCTAAATCGCGCGTGATAAGGTGATTTTTAGTGATAAGAGTTACCGGATTTTTGAATTCAGCTAGGACCTCAAGGCACTGCCTGGTTAATTTGAATTTACGCTCTGCGGGCTGATAGCAATCGGTAACGCCACTGATGTTAATTGATTCTGGCTTCCAACTACTAGCCATCAATTTTTCTCGTAGGAGTTCGGGTGCATTTTCTTTAACAAAAATTTTCGATTCAAAATCAAGACCCGCTGACAGACCTAAAAATTCATGGGTGGGGCGGGCGTAACAGTAAATACAACCATGTTCACAACCGCGATAAAAATTCATACTAAAACGAAATGGTAAATCCGGACTTTTGTTTTCGGATAAAATACTTTTAGAGATGTCCTTATAAAATTTTGTTTTTAAAGACTGTTCATCATCGGGATCAAACCAACCGTAGTTATCTAAATCAATTTCTTGATGTAAAGATTCAAAGCGCCCCGTCGTATTGCTCGAAGCGCCTCGACCTTTAATATCAACTAAAGTTTCCTTCTCATCTGCCATAATCACAAATTATTTTCTATGAATAGTTTTAATCGCTCGGCAATTATCTCGCTTCCAACGGCATTCAAATGTAGACCGTCAGGAACAAGTTCACCCAGGCTGTATTTGCGCCCTGCACTTACGATGTACCCGTGCCGCATCACATTCAATAAAATATCATCAAGCGATATATGGTAGCAATAATTCATTCTAGAACAATGGGCTTGAATAGCAGCGTTTAAAATTTTTCTTTGTGGCTGCCAACCCGGTATGAGCTCAGGGACATCTCCTATAATAAGTGGAACTTGATACTTCTTTGCCATTTGGGTTAATTGGTTTAGTTTTTCTAACGAGCTTTCAACTTCATTTAACGTTGAATCCCAAAAAAATAAATCGATCGCAATAATGATAGTTCGATCCATAACATCTTCTTCTCTCAAAGATTGAAGAATTTTAAAGCTGCCAACGCCATTTTGAGCAATTGTCTTTATGTTTTCCCTTTTTGTATACTGTAATGCTAATCGTTTTCCTGGACTATTTGCGCTATGATCGCCGCTCACACTAGCGCCAACAAGAAGTGGTTTTTGCATGAGGAACTCAAGTTTACCCAATTTGAACTGAGGCTTTTCAGATGTGATTGTAGTAGATAGATCCATCGTGCTTCCTCTCTTCAAGCTGACAATTAAATATGTAGTTGAATGCGTATTTGGCAAGTGGGTCAGAACGCCCCGTCCGCTTGCAAATTATTCCCCTCATTTTCGGTGATTACACTTTGCATGCCACGATCTGCGTGGCACAAAATTTGGAATAATAATTTCGATGATGACCTCTACGAGTGTGCCATTAAAACCTACTTCACAAAACTTGGTATATGCAACAAGTGAGGGTCTTTATTGTGCCGCCGGAGACTTCTATATCGACCCTTGGAAGCCAGTTGAAAAGGCCGTCATTACACATGCGCATGCCGACCATGCGCGAACGGGTTCAAAGCAGTATTTTTGCGCCGAGCGGTCCGTCAATATCCTACAACATCGAATCGGAAACGAAAATTTTTACCAAGCTAAAAAATTTGGCGAAAAATTTAAGATTGGAAACACCATCGTCAGTTTTCATTCGGCGGGGCACATCCTAGGATCTGCTCAAGTTCGTATTGAACACAACGGCGAAGTTTGGGTTGTATCAGGGGACTACAAACGTGGAGACGACCCATCGTGCGACCCATTTGAAGTTGTACCCTGTGACGTTTTTATTTCCGAAGCAACCTTTGCTTTGCCGATTTACAAGTGGGAATCTGGCGCAGTGACGGCTAAAAAAATATTCGACTGGTGGCAATCAGATTTAGAGCGTCCTAGTATTTTATTTTGCTATGCACTCGGAAAATCTCAAAGAGTTCTGGCTGAACTGAAAAGGTTTACCGATATGAAAGTTTACCTACACGGAGCCGTTGAAAACCTAACAGAAATATATCGTAAAAACGGAATCGAAATGTTAGACACGGCGCTAGTCACTTCGGCAGAAAAGGCCTATCGATTTAATGGAGATCTTATCCTTGCGCCCCCTTCTGCGCACCGATCGCCGTGGATGAAGCGCTTTAAAGATCCGCAAACTGCATTCGCTTCGGGTTGGATGCAAGTGCGGGGAGCGCGGCGACGAAAAGGGTATGAAAAAGGTTTTGTACTTTCAGATCACGCAGACTGGAGCGAATTAAATCAAACTATCGAACAAACGGGTGCTCGTACTGTTTACCTTACGCACGGGAAAACCGAAGTTCTTGAGCGGTACTTAAAAGAAAGAGGTTACGAAGTAAGACTTTTCAAAACGGAATATGAAGATCCTGAGGACGCCTCATGAAGGCGTTCACTGAACTTTATGACGAATTAGATTCAACCACCTCAACGAACGAAAAAATTTCGGCGCTCAAAAAATATTTTGCAAAAGTAGATGCGAATGATGCAATGTGGGCGGTTTTGATTCTGACTTCTCGAATCTCAAAAAGAGTTTTAACATCTCGTGCGCTACGCGAAAGCTTTTTAAAATTGACCGGCTACGAAGAATGGCTGTTTGACGAAAGCTATTCGCAAGTCGGTGATACAGCGGAAACGATTAGTCTTTTGCTTAGTACGCTCGAGATAAGTAGACCCGAAAGTATAGCTTCTGACGCTTCACTTGAAAAACCGTTGCACGAATGGCTGGAAGTGGCCATCCCAGAACTGGGCCAACTGAAAGATGAAGATCTTCGGGCGCAAAAATTATTAAGTTACTGGCAGGCGCTTACGTCACTTGAAGTATTTTTACTTAATAAATTGATGACCGGTTCGCTGCGAGTAGGTGTCAGCGAAAAATTAGTCGTACGGGCCCTAGCTGAGGTTTTTGAAATCGAGACTGATCAAGTTTCTCATCGACTAACAGGCGCAAACGAGCCAGGTGCAGAAAATTTTCATAGACTTGTCTCAAAAGAAAAAACTAAAGTGCTTCCCAGCCAGCCATACCCATTTTGCCTGGCCTACGCATGGAATGAAAGAAGCGAAAAGTCTTGGCAACCTGACCAATGGTGCATCGAATGGAAATACGACGGAATTCGTTCACAAGTCATACGACGAACAGGCGCTGTTTGGATTTGGTCACGCGGTGAAGATGATATTTCATCTTCGTTCCCAGACATTGCGGAACTTTTTGCAAAAATGCCTGACGGAACTGTTGTCGACGGCGAAATAGTTATTATTAGGGATGGAAAGATTCAGTCATTTCAAGATTTGCTAAAAAGATTAGGCCGAAAAAAAGTTTCTGCCCTTACATTAAAAAATTATCCAGCAGCGTTTATAGCCTATGATTGCCTTGAGGCAAACAGTATAGATCTTCGAAATGAACCACTCGTAAAACGACGACAGTCCCTTTCGCAAATCATGACACCTTTACTAAGCGAAAAAATGCGCCTGTCACCAGCTCTTGCGGCCGGCAATTTAACAGAAATCGAAACGCTACGTGAAGCCTCGCGCGATCAAGATGCCGAAGGGCTTATGATCAAGCATTGGCAAAGCCCTTACTCAGTGGGCCGTAAGACAGGTCACTGGTGGAAGCATAAGGTCGATCCGCTAACCTTAGATGCCGTTCTTATCTATGCGCAGGCCGGCACCGGTCGCCGAGCAAATCTCTATACCGATTATACATTCGCGCTCTGGTCAGATGAAAAGGTCTTAGTTCCATTTGCAAAGGCGTACTCTGGACTAGATCAAACCGAAATTGATGAACTAGATAGCTGGATTCGTCGGCATACGAAAGAAAAATTCGGGCCCGTTCGGTCTTTAGAACCTTATCATGTTTTCGAAATTGGTTTCGAAGGAATCGCAGCTTCAAGTCGGCATAAGTCAGGAATTGCAGTCAGATTTCCGCGTATTTTACGATGGCGTCGAGACAAAAAGTTTTCGGAAGCCGATCAACTTTCAACGGCATTCAAACTATTGGAACCAGCACCTCCTAAACTTAATCATTCTGAAGAAACGATTAGTTTATGAGTTTAAAACCGATCAAACAGTTTTTTAAGAATCGAAAATGGAAACCATTCCCCTTTCAAGAAGAGCTTTGGAATGCATATTTGAATGGTGAATCGGGGCTTTTGCATGTTCCAACTGGATCGGGTAAAACATATGCCGCAACGATGGGAGCTTTTGCGAAGATGATTTCGCAACCCAAAAAAGGTTTAAAAGTTTTATATTTAACTCCGCTTAGAGCATTGACCCGAGATCTTGAGCTAGCACTTAATGAGCCCATCATTCAAGAAAAATGGCCTATCCGGGTTGAATCAAGAACGGGCGATACAAGCTTTGCAAGGAAGAAGAAGCAATTGAAAAACCCAGCGGATTTACTATTAACAACCCCTGAATCGTTAGCGGTTTTAATTTCTCAAACCGACGCGGACGAAATTTTAAAAAATGTTGAACTTGTTATTCTGGATGAGTGGCATGAACTAATCGCAAGCAAACGTGGAAGTCTTATTGAACTTGGTTTATCTTACTTACGTCATTTAAATCCCGAATTACAAACTTGGGCTTTATCAGCTTCAATCGGTAATCTAGAAGAGGCCGCCCAAGTTGCGGTTGGCCCTCAAAACAAGCCAAGAATTATTTCGGGTGGAGTCGCACGTTCGCTGGACGTTGAATGTTTGCTCCCTGAAAAAATTGACGGATTTCCATGGGCCGGTCACTTAGGATTCAGGTTGAAAGATGCTTTGCTAAGCTCTCTTAATCCAAAAGAATCGACTCTCATTTTTACGAACACACGATCCCAAGCCGAACGATGGTATGAAACGATCTTAGAATCAAGGCCTGCGATGAAAGACGAATTAGCCTTGCACCACAGTTCAATGGATCGCGAAGAGCGAGAATTGGTCGAAGAAGGCGTTAAGAATGGCGACATCAAATGGGTTGTTTGTACCTCATCGCTTGATTTAGGGGTCGATTTCCAACCCGTCGAGCGGGTCGTGCAGATCGGTAGCCCCAAAATGGTTGCACGAATGCTTCAACGGGCAGGCCGTTCTGCGCATCGACCGGGTGGTAAAAGTCGTTTACTTTTTGTTCCAACAAATTCGTGGGAGATCGTTGAACTTGAAGCCGTTAAAAAATCAATTGCAAACAAAGAAATTGAATCACGGCATCCTATTAAAAAACCAATCGATGTATTGATTCAGCATATGACAACATTAGCCTGTGGTCCCGGTTTTCGAATGGATGAACTAAGAATGTGTCTGCAAGATACGATTTCTTTTTCAGAAATTACGCAAGCAGAGCTTACGTGGTGTTTAAAATTTTTAACTCAAGGCGGAGAAACTCTGAAGAACTATCCGCAGTTTCATAAAATAATTTACGATGAAGAGATTGGTCGCTTTAAGCTAGGCAATTCTAGGATGGCCTCATTGCATCGGATGTCGATCGGTACAATCGTATCAAAAGAAAGCGTGAAGATTTGCTTCACTACCAGAAAAAAGATTGGCTCAGTGGAAGAAAGTTTTATTTCGCGTTTGAAAAAAGGCGACGTGTTTCAGTTTGCCGGCAAAAAGTTAGAGCTCATCATGATGAAAGACATGACCGCCTACGTAAAATTAACGCCAAGGCCAACAAATACCATTCCTTCGTGGGACGGGGGGCGTTTTGCATTGTCAGAAACCTTAAGTCAGTCCTTTCGCGAAGTACTCGGCGATAAAAATCATCCGATCCAATCCTACCTTGAGCCACTGCTGAGAGCACAAAAAAGTTTATCGGCACTGCCAGATAAAAATGTCTTACTTGTAGAAAAATGGTCTTCAAAAGAAGGTGAGCATCTTTTTGTGTTTCCGTTTGAAGGCCGTTCTGTTCATGAAGGGCTTAGTCAATTATGGGCGCAAAGATTTGCGCAGCGTGAAGCGGCAACTTTTTCTTTTGCTGTTAGTGAGTATGGTTTCGAGATCATGGGGCCTGCCGGCTATAACTTTGAAGGCTTATTTGATGATGAATTTTTCTCGGAAGAAAATCTTGAAGCTGAAATAAATATGTCGGTTCAGTTAAGTACATTAACACAAAGACAATTTCGTGAAATCGCATCGATTGCTGGTCTGGTTTTCACAGGGTATCCGGGGGCGCAAAAAACCGGGCGACAAATGCAAGTTAGTTCATCGTTGCTATATGAAGTATTCAAAAAATACGAGCCCAGCAATTTACTCATTCAACAAAGCTATGACGAGGTTTTGACTGGAGCGCTTGAAAGTGTTCGACTAAAGAAGACTCTACGGCGCCTTTCTGGCATGAAAATTAAGTGGAAAGCACTTTCTTATCCATCACCGTTATCTTTTCCGCTGTACTTTTCAATGTCGAATGGAAATCACTTGTCTAATGAAACACTAGAGATGAAGGTTGCCCGGTTGAAAAAAACTTGGCAAAAACAAGATGAAGTTAGAAATCATTAAAGAAGAAATTCATTTGCTGCCGGAAAAAGCTTTTTTTTGGCCTAAAGAGCGGGTCATTGGATTATCAGATGTACATTTGGGGAAGGCTGAAAGTTTACAAGATTATGGCATACCGATACCCTCAGGTTCCCACTTAGAAGACTTGGCTAAGATCGGCAAACTGATTGAACGCACAGAAGCTAACAAAGTTTTCATACTAGGTGATCTGATACATCAAAAAAATAGTTGGACTGCAAATATTGTCGCTGATTTGACATCCTTTTTTAAAAGCCATAAAAAAATTAGTTGGACTCTGCTTATTGGTAATCATGAAAGAGGATCACTTGAATATTTAAGGCAGTTTCCAATTCAATTAATAGAAAACGATTTTGAGTACTTTCCATTTCTTTTAACTCACGGACATAATAATTCCGAGCTAGAAAAGCATTTGTTCCGTATTCAAGGGCACGTGCACCCGGTCATTCACATAAGAGAAGGTTCAACGAGATTGCGTCTTCCGTGCTTTGTGCTAGAGAAAAATTCGCTTACTTTGCCCTCTTTCGGCGCGTTGACAGGGGGCTACGAGATCGCAAAAAGCACTGGAAGGCGAATGTTCGCAACTACAAATGAAAGTGTTTTTGAAATTCCATAATTGCCAACGGAACAAAGGTTGCTTAACCTAGATCTATGAAAATAAAAAACAAAACAATCTTAAAAGTACTAGCGGTGTGGTTTGCAGCAACGATGACTTGCCCGAGCCTTTCGCTTGGCCAGAGCATTAACAGCCAGCGTTCCAAGCCTGCTTCGAATGGTAATCCAGATGATCCAAGCAAGAACCCAAGTTTGAATCCTCAAGGGCCCACCACTTTGGGTGATCCAAAAAATCCATTAACGAAAAAACAACGTGGTAATGTAACTGATGTACGAACAAGCGGAGTTTCGATAGACGCTACAAAAAGTAAATAAGATATTACTTAAGCCGAAGCAGTAATAAGCATTGCGAAAAACAGTAGCATAATAATTCGAGTATCTACTAATAAATGAGTTAACATAAGCACCCCTACTAGAAGCCAATGGCAAAGTTTATGCCGCTGGCAAATTTTGTCTACAAAAACCTAGCTGATCCGATTCGACATAATTGGACATTGCTATGGAAACTTGCCCCTCAACTAAACACAATTGACTGTTTCTTCACGAGCTAAAGTTGCCAGCTCAGCCTATTAAATCGCGAGAAAAATTTTCCAAAATTTAGGCAGTGGTACTTGAAATGCATTCATCTTACTTGAAGTTCAAAATCGGGCATGAAGCCCTGTTTGTCATCGGTATAGAAAAGGATTTTTATGCAAAACCAAGAGCGAGTCTTCATTCCCTTAACTGAAAAAATTAGAGGCGTTGCCGGAATCTTCGGAATTCGTACAGGTGAAGAGCCTGAGTATATGTTAAAGGAATCTGACGGTAATAAAGAAGTACGTGCTTATCTTCCGTATACTGTCGCCCAAATTGAAATTTTAGGAGACGAGCCTCACGCTACCGAAGAAGCATTCAAAGAATTAGCTGATTATCTTTTCGGGAATAATTTCAGTCATACGCAAATGACAATGACTACGCCCATATTAAAAGAACGAAGTGGGCAAACTTCAATGATGTGCGTAATACTTCCTTCAAAATTTTTGGAATTCACGGCACCAAAGCCAGAGAATAAAAATATAAAATTCGAGAGCCGACCCAGGGAAATTGTTGCATCTATCGAATACTCGGGAATGAATTCACCTGAAAAAATGGCAGCTAAAGAACAAGAACTAATCGACTGGCTATCTTCGGACACACCTTATTTACCAGGTTCAGAAGTTCGCATTGCCCTTTATGATCCACCGTTAACAATTCCGTTTATGCGAAAAAATGAACTACATATTTCGGTAAAAAAAGTAGACTACAAAAATAGAGGGTATGCTTAAAGTTGACATAACGATCTAAAGTCTTTGTACGAAAGCCGTAATTGTAGAGGCGGCTCCCGTTACAAAAGCTCCCCAAGCCATATCCGTTACGGCTAATGAAATGGGCCAACTTTTTAAAGTTGCCAAATTTGTCATGTCGTATACCCCGTAAATGATAAGCCCTAGTAAAGCGCCCTTTAAAAAAACACTGAACAAGTTCGCATCGGCGTCCATCCCCGGCAAAACATAAAGAACAACTCCTAAAGCTAACAAGATATATACAACGCCCGCGGCCCAAAGCACGGGACTGAATTCGCCATTTTCAAAACGTCCGACTTCACTCAGTCGGTCAACGTAAAACTTTTTAGCTATAAGATTAAGCCAAATATAATCGATAATTAAAATACTGATAAAAGCAGTACCAAATAATTTTAAAGACTGAGCCATGAAGCCTCCAAGTTAGGGTTGAAACAAAAGCGTAACATTAATTAATTCTTTTTCTCTAAAGAATTGACAACTTCTTTTTCAGGAACCACCAGTAGCCAAGGTCTGGTTAGAATAAGGTGAAGACCCCACTTCAATAATCTCAAGAAAGAAGTAAATCGTACTTTTGATGATACAGAAGCGACTAAAAAAGCTAATGAGAAACTGACACTAATATTGATCACTCCAATTGCCAATATTCCTAAAATTGAGTTTGCGAGCTCCCAATTGTTAAAGCTATTTAAAGCGATTGGTAGCGAAGTAGCAAATCCGCCAGTCGCTAAGGTTACGTGCCGAGCTTCGATCGGAAGACCAAAGAACTTGAAAATCTGCGGAGTCATGCCCAACAAAAATCCCAGGGAAATGTTCGCTGCCAAAGCATTTGAATTACGATTCACAAAATCTGCAAATACATGCGCGCGTTTGCTTCCTAAGAATTGATGTAAAGACTCACTGTTCATAAGTCGATTAGTTAATCGGGTAGCCACGACCCAATTTTCAAACCAGCCTGCAATTAAACTAGAAACAAAAAGTAAAACACCAGTAAACGCGGCAAATAGAGCAGATGGTCCTAAAATATTCGTTGATTGAAAAGATATAATGGCCTCATCGTTGGTCATAACTGGATATCCTGACTGAATCGAAAGCCACGAAAATAAAAAACAGATCGGAAATACTAAACTCAAATTTCCGAGCACCGCAATAAACTGCGTTCTTAATAAAGCCACAATTGACCTACGAGATTCTTTAATCGACTTCATTAACGACGAAGCAATATACGGCGCCGTTGCAGATGGCTGCTTAGTTGCTAAAGTCCAACCCAAAACCTGAATCAACAAAAAGCTACCCGAATAATTAAAACTATCGATCAGGCCTTTCATAAAGCCAGTGAAGTCTAATTTTGATGTGAACGTTTTGATAAGGACCGTTAACGCTGTAACCGCTCCGCCGCCCATTGCGGAGCGAAACATTTTTCTAAATTCGGACCATGTAAACGTAACATAATGCTCGCCCAAATGTGAATTCGCCTGCACGATTCTCTCGGTTAGCATCGCCAGATTTTCCGATAAGAAAGATTTCAAACTTTTTTGATGGTGAATATCTAAAACCAAATTAGAAATAAACAAGCGAATAACTTTTGCATTCGAGGTACTAGGTGTTAAAAAATTAAGTAAAATTCGAAGACGTCGCAGCTTTCGTTTTTGGTTTTCGAAAAGATAAACAAGTTCAATCTTAACGCCCCGGTCGCGCATACTTTCATGAAGCCGCTCAATATTTTGCTCAGCTAATTCGATTTGGCCTAAAATGCTTAACGAGACATTGAAATCTAAAGACTCTTGATGTTTACGTAGAATTCCCTCGATCTGAAATTCCGGTAAAGCTTCTGGTTTCAAAGTGAAGTCGTTCAGTTCATTCTGAATCAAAAATACGGCATTCAAAATTTGAATGCTCAAAATAAAACTTGCCGACAGGATGTCGGTTTTTAATCGATTATGAAGCTCAATTTCATTAATAAACAAGTTAACTAGATCGGTTAAAACTTCTTCGTCGATAAAATCGATAAATTCGCTTTCATCTTCTTGCGGAAAAATCTCATGGATCAAAGTTGAAAGATCTTCCGAAAGAGGCTGCTTTGGCAAAATCTTTTCTTGAAGGCGATAAATGAAATCTTGAACAAAACTAGAAGAAGAAGAAAGGCCCACGGAAGAAAACTGCGATACCGACGAGATTTTTTTCAATAAACTACTTAAAGTCTCAACAAAATTATTCTTCCAATTTGGATTTTTTTCTAGAATCAGTAACAAATATTTAATTCGGACGGTATAGACGGTTTCGCGCTTAGAATTTTTCTCTTCAGCATTACGCGGACGCTGAATCCACTTCATTACACTGAGTAACCAAGTTACTTTATTAAAATCACTTTGCTTAGCTGTCGTTCGTGATAATAAAGAACTTAAGATATCCAAGACTTTACCTCTAGTTTAATAAATTATTTTGGGTTAGCATTAATTAAACACAAATAGGAGTTAGAGAGAATGAAAAACTTTTTCAATAATAGCAGTCTAGGTCTTCTGTTGTTTAGATTATTTGTGGGACTCGCAATGGCTTTCGCGCACGGATTAAGTAAAGTTCCTCCTTCTGAACAATTTGTATCTGGGGTTTCAGAGATGGGATTACCTTTGCCTTACTTATTTGCATGGGCAGCCGGACTCAGTGAACTTATAGGAGGACTGCTTATTGCCTCTGGTCTTTTCACGCGCTACGCCTCTTTATTCTTAGGACTTACAATGGCCGTTGCAGCTTTTGTCCGACACGCTGATGACCCATTTAAAATGAAAGAACTTGCTCTCATGTATTTATTTTCTTGTATCTTACTTCTATTTACCGGAGCTGGGCGCTACTCACTCGATCACAAGATTAGAAAAGTGTAGCCTGCCCGATCGTAGAAATTTATTCAGTCATATAGAAGCCAAGATGAACTAATTCCGATCTTTGATTTAGCCAAAAGATCGGCAATGTGATTAGTAGGGATCGCCGAAGCTAATTTAATTTTGTTCGTATTTTAATCGGATTCTACTGCCCTACTAGCCTTAAAAATAGCCGCACTGGGCATTCTTAGGGCTAAAAACGTATATATCGTTTTATAAGTAATTCCGGGGACTTTTTACCCAATCATGAATTCTAACATAAATTCTACTACCCAATTCATGAAGGCTAAGATACACTTCTTTTTGTAAGTGTAATCGCTAGTTTCGAGTCTTTTGGCATTTCGCCTGGTCCTCCGAAGCGGCTCCCAGCCTTTAGGAGGTATTTATGGGTAAGAAGTTATATGTTGGCAATTTGCCATTCTCTGCAACAGAAGAGAACTTAAACGAAACATTCGCAGCATGCGGAACTGTTGATTCAGTTAAGATCATCACTGATCGTGAAACTGGTCGCAGCAAAGGTTTTGCCTTTGTTGAAATGTCTTCTGATTCAGAAGCACAAACAGCAATCAGCAAGTACAACGGCGCTGACTTCGGCGGTCGTGCTATGACTGTTAACGAAGCTAAACCAATGGCTCCTCGTGATAACAATTCACGTGGTGGTGGTTTCGGCGGCGGTGGCGGCGGTGGCGGCGGCGGACGTAACCGTTACTAGTCATTAGCTTTTAAATTTTAAAGTTAAACTTAAAAACCAATTCGAAAGAGTTGGTTTTTTTGTTTTTACCCCTGCTATATTGGCTCGATGAGCTCAGCCTACAAAAAATTAATCACAAATATAAATGAAATTTTCAAGCTAGATGACGGTCGAAAGAATGCCGATCTAGGGCACGCATTAGGAGTCTCTCATTTTGCGGTTCACTGGATGATTTTACCACCAGGCCAACGAAGTTCATCACCTCATGCCGAAAAGCTAGAAGAAGAATTTGTATTCGTCGTAAAGGGAAATCCGCATGTATGGATTAATGGATATATTTACCAACTAACTGCGGGTCATGCGGTGGGATTTCCTGCGGGAACGGGCATTGCGCATTCTTTTATTAATAATTCGAATGAAGAAGTTGAATTGATTATTCTTGGGGAAAGAACAAAAAAAGGTAATAAATATTCTTACCCCGTTAATCCTGAGCTACACGAAGCTCATCAAGAATCTATCTGGATAGACTTTCCTGCGCAACACCTTGGACCGCACGACGGGAAAGCTGGCAACTTAAAACATCAAAGACAAGTCGACGATATTAGCTTTGTAACACAGGTAACGGGTGCGAACAGAAGTCTTTTTTCTTACCCAGCCGATTCTGAAACATTTACGGATGGAATTCGCTTAACCGATGCTATTGGACTCAAATTTCTGGGTGTCTGGCATGAACAGTTACAACCAAAAAAAAGAACATCGTGGCCACACGCTCATAAATACGAAGAAGAATTTGTTGTTATCTTGAAAGGAAATCCCCAAGTTTGGCTGAATGGATTTTTATTCAATTTAGAGCCTGGCGACGGTGTATTCTTTCCGCCGGGCAGCAACATTGCTCATACACTGATTAATAACTCAGGCGAAGTCGTTGAGTATTTAGGAATCGGTGAATCAGAACGTTCAGATGAATTATTTTATCCAATGCACCCTGACCGAAATCACGAGTGCAGTAAGAAAAATGAACTTTGGGAAGATCGTCCCGCAGTTAAAGATTTTGGAATTCACAACGGGAAACCAAGTTAGAAAAAAAACTAGTGCTTAGCTTTTTTCATCTCGATGTATTCATCATAACTTGCGTAACGATCGTCAGCGATGCCGGTATCGATTTCAATAATTCGATTTGCAACGGTTTGAATAAATTCATGATCATGACTTGTAAACAAAACTGTCCCTTTGAAGCGCTTAATGCCTTCGTTGACGGCCGTGATACTTTCTAAGTCCAAGTGACTTGTAGGACCATCTAATAGAAGTACGTTAGCTCCTGACAACATCATCTTTGAAAGCATACAGCGAACTTTTTCTCCACCCGAAAGTACGTTCGACATTTTTAAAGCTTCATTACCTCCGAAAAGCATTTTCCCCAAGAAACCCCGGATAAAAGTTTCTTCCTTTTTTTCTGAATACTGGCGTAACCAATCAACCAAAGACATTGGCTCGCAATTAAAATATTTGCTGTTGTCAGAAGGTAGATAACTTTGAGTCGTCGTGATGCCCCAATTGAAAGAACCAGAATCAGGCTTTAATTCGCCGGCTAAAATATCTAAAAGAACCGTCTTCGCTAAATCGTTTCGACCCAATAGAACAACCTTGTCGCCATTCTTTAGAGTGAAATTCACATTCTTTAAAATGACTTCGCCATTTATAGATTTGGAAAGGTTCGTAACAGTTAAAATATCTTGGCCTGCTTCACGAAGTGAATCGAAACCAATAAAGGGTCTTTTTCTAGAAGAGACGGGCATTTCGTTAAAAGTTAATTTCTCAAGCTGCTTTTGTCTAGAAGATGCCTGTTTTGATTTTGAAGCATTCGCACTGAATCTTTGAATGAAAGCCTTTAGGTCTTCAGCTTTGTCTGAGCTCTTTTTGTTTTGGTCAGCTAGTAATCTTTGGCTAAGTTCGCTGGCTTGTAACCAAAAATCATAGTTACCCGAAAACGTAGTTACTTTGCCGAAATCGATATCTGCGATATGGGTACATACGCGGTTTAAAAAATAACGATCGTGCGATACGACAATGACGGTGTTTTTAAAATTGAAAAGAAAATCTTCTAACCATTGAATTGCATAGATATCCAAGTGATTCGTTGGCTCATCCAGCAAAAGAATATCGGGCTGGCCAAATAATGCCTGCGCTAATAGAACCTTTACTTTTTCAGAACCGGTTAGTTCCTTCATTTGCTTTTGGTGGATGTCCTCTGGTATTCCAAGGCCCGCTAACATAGTCGCTGCTTCAGCTTCAGCTTCCCAGCCATTTAACTCTGCAAACTGCATTTCAAGTTCAGATGCGCGCTCGCCATCTGCATCAGAGAAATTTGGGTTTGAATAAAGTTTTTCCTTTTCTTCCATGATTTTGAATAATTTTGCATTACCCATCATGACGGTTTTAATAACTGGAGTTTCATCAAACGCGAAATGGTCCTGCCTTAACATCGAAAGTCGTTGATCAGAATTCATGATGACTTCGCCTGTGTTTGGCTCGATCTCTTTTGATAAGATTTTTAAAAATGTTGATTTACCGGCGCCATTTGCGCCGATAAGCCCGTAGCAATTCCCGGGTGTAAACTTAACGTTTACGTCTTCAAATAATTTTCGGCCACCAAAACGTAAACTGATATTGCTTGTACTAATCATAAAAATTGCCCTTCGGAAGAGGTCAATTTTTACTTTGATTACTGTCAAATATCAAGGGTTGGCCTAGCACAAAGAGATTATTTCATACTCCCGAGTCTTTTGGCCGGCCTCGAATGTAACGAGGTCCCCGGTATGCTTGCCGATAAGCGTGCGGCCTAAGGGGCTGTCTGGAGTGATAACTTGAATGGCCTGTCCCTCAAACAGGGTGCTTTGGCCGCCACCCTTTGGCATAATCAGTACGAAGCTTGTTTTCTCATTTAAACAAACTTCGACTAATGCAGTTGGGCCGATTGCATCTTGATCTGTAAAATCTTTAATTTTAAAATTTTCAAATACGATCAGCACATCCTTCATATCTGAAACTCGCTGTGCTTGCGCCCCGGCAAGGTAAGAGGCTTCTAAACCTCGCGTGTCGTATTTGTTTTCGGGTTTATTTTCTTCATGAGTGGCAATGTCGTATGTATTTTTAGCCGCATCGGTAATTGCTTTCAGCTCTTCGGCGATTTTGCTTTTAAAATGTTCGATCAGCATTCTTTTATCCATTTGCCCTCAATTAAAAGTCTAGTTTGCTGGTTAGACTGTGCCCTGATTTATTTTAACCATATAAACTAAACTCGCTCTATGAAAAAATATGATTTACAAACCTATCTAGAAAATCGTCAAAATCTGCTGAAGCAAAGGCCGGTTTACCGAACCCTGTGCGGAACATGTCTTCATCCAACTTTTAGTTGTTATTGTGAATCATTGCAAAGTTTTAATCCACAAATTCAGTTTGTGATTCTAATTCATCCAATCGAATTTCAAAGAAGAATTGCCACGGGCCGAATGTCGCATCTTATCCTTGAGAATTCGCATTTCATTAAAGGGCAGGACTATTCAAACAATGCGCAGGTGAATCAGCTCATTGAAGATCCAAGTAATCATTCGTTAATTCTTTATCCCGGAGTAAGTTCAGTCAATTTAACAAGTCAAAGCAAAAGTCAGCGAGCTAGTCTGTTTCCAGCCGGTAAAAAAATAACAATTTTTGTGATCGATGGAACTTGGGCAACCGCCCGTAAAATGGTTCGGCAAAGTCAGAATCTTCAGAATTTGCCGCGAATCTGTTTTACTCGATCACAACCTTCGACTTTTAGAGTACGAAAGCAGCCAGCGGCCCACTGCGTATCAACCATCGAGGCAATCCACGAAACGATCGAGTTAATCGGGGACGTGTGTGGGTTTGATACAAAGAATCGGACTCACGATCGGTTGTTGAAAGCTTTTGACCAAATGGTTGAAAAACAAATTGAATACATTAAAAAATATGCTTAAGTGGTCTATGTGGCAGCAGTTAAAAGTTTTCCTGAATTAATTGATGGTGATCGAATTTATCTAAAAAAACATGATTTGACGATCGTTGATGAAATGTTTCAACTGATTGAAAATAATCGTGATCGGTTAAGCCAATTCATGCCTTGGGCCCTTCAAACCCAGCGCCCAGAAGATACAAAAGGTTATATTGTTGTTTGCTTAGAATCTTGGAAGCAAAAAGCATTATTCGATTATGGTATTTACCTAAAGAGTGGGCATCGATTTATAGGAAACGCAGGAATTCATTCAATTGATTGGCGTAATTCGCGTTGCGAACTTGGATATTGGCTAGGCCTTGAGTTTGAAGGTAAAGGCTACACTACGGAGGCCGTTCACTTAATTGAAAAAGCATGTTTTGAAAAAAACTTTCATCGTATAGAAATTCGCTGCTCTGCTGATAATGTGAAATCTTCTGCCGTTGCTATTCGTTCGGGTTATAAATTGGAAGGCTATTTGCGAGATGAAAAAATTGAACAGAACCGTTACCGTGACACGCTTATTTTTTCAAAATTAAAAAGTGAGCTGAAACAGAATAGTTTTGTCACACTTCTGGGACTTGAATTTACTTATTTATTTGTCAACGATATGCTGGAATCAAAAAATTGGTATGAAAAATTATTTAACATAAAACCCGATGTAAATTTAGATAACTATGTTGAATTTCGACTGGGCTCTGCGGGCTTTGCATTATACTTAGCAGATTCAAAATCACCTGCTTCGACCGGGGGTTCTGTTGGCTATTGGCGTGTCGTTCAATTTGAAAAGACTATTAATCTTTTCATCGAAAATGGAGCCACCGTTTATAGAGAACCAATCAGTCTGCCCAATCTAGACCAAATCTGTCAGGTTAAAGACCCATTTGGAAATATTATTGGGCTCATTGGCTAAGACTAAAGTCTGTCGATATTTGTAACCTTGCCATCACTGTGCCATGGTTATTATTCGAGGACATATGAATTACTTTTTTGTCATCATTATTACCACAATTGCACTTCTTGGCCACTCCAGTGAGTCAGTAACCGATGAAGTCAAAAACGAAGTCGTTGTTGATCAAATCGAGAAAAACCCAGGCAAAGAATGTGAATTTATAATTGAATGCAATAATCGAAGTTCAGACTTTTCAATAGAGTACAAAGTATTAGGTGATGGCTGTGATAATAATAGTGCGGGTGAACTGGTATTGACCATAGACGACAAAAGGTCTGCATTGCAAATCGCAGGGCTACCACTAAAAAAAATTGAAGATTTTGGCGATGTTGCGAAAACTTGTGAGGTCGATGGTCGTAAATATCCTGCAGTTCAGATAAATGATGAAAGACTCGCCTTGTTTGTTCGTATCGATAATCGGCCCGGCCTGGACCGTCTTGGAGCTCTTATTATTGATATTAATAAAAAGAAGGTAATAAAAGTTGAGCCAAATTTCGGAGATATAAAAAATCAAAATTTTGCGCTGCTCAAAACAAAACGCGGAATTAAAACTCGGTTAGCGAAAGATACGATCAAGGGCGTTAGCTGTGATTGTGATGCGGCAATGTTAGACGCTTGGAAAGAGATTGTACCGTATGATGATGTTTTCAAATCTAAATGGACTAAATAGGAGATTCAAATGAAGGCTTTATTGATCGCTGGAATATTATTTTCACTCAACTTATTTGCGAATCCGAATACACCGGTCGGTATTTGGACCGTGGCTGCTCAAGATGCTAAAATCGAGATTTACCTGCAGGGTGACGAATTAGAAGGAAAAATCGCCTGGCTAAAAGAGCCTAACGATAAATCAGGTCAGCCAAAACTAGATGTTAAAAACCCGGACGAAACTAAACGATCAAGGCCAATAATGGGTATGACGCTTCTGACCGGATTCAAGAAAAACAAAGATGAATGGGGCGGTGGGGAAATTTACGATGCCAAGTCAGGGAAAACTTATAAGGCAAATATCAAGCTTGATGGCGAAACCAAGCTAAAGCTTCGAGGCTATGTCGGAATTCCGCTATTTGGCAGAACTGAAGAGTGGACGAAGTAAGTATTACGCTATTTTTCTTTGTAAGTCAGGTTCAACACTTACATTTTTGTTATCGTTGAATATTCTATTTACTTCAACCATCGACTGAAATATTAAATTATCAACTGGTTGAATGACCGCATTCGGGTTTGCAATATTGAAAAGCTCAATTTTTTTATTAAGCCTGCTGCTAAGGCTGCAAATGTCTTTAATTAATTTTATAATTGAAATTTCGTTATTAAAATCATTGCTCATAAAATCTTCTGCCGGCGCGTAATTTTCAACTGATAGGGCAATGAGTGAATTGATTTTTCGAGATCCATCAAAATAGCTTTGGAAGTCTGCGCCAGTTTCTAATTTGTTTTCGATTAGTTCGTTTAAAGTCAAATTGGCTGGGTCTGCGGGGCTTAGTGATTTTGGAAATTGAGCCCGCAATGCGAAAGACTTTCGTTTTACTTTCGATTTTAATGATATTCTCAACAGCGAAATTTGCGCCTGCAGGTTATCAATTTCATTCTTAAGGCCTGATTTTTTGCGAAACTTTAAAATTTTTAAGGTAAGCATTATGAATCCGCCAACGACGGAAATATTGATTAATAAGGTTAGTAGTTCGAAAATACTGTCCACATCATGTTATCGGGCGATGAATGTACAAACTTGCTAGCCAATAGTCTAGTTTGGCCCAAAAAAGTTAACTGAAAAAAAGTTTAACAGCTAAACCGTACCGAATTGATTCAGCTGTACATACGTCTGGCCTTGAACCTGCTTAATTTACCAATGGAACCTAAGGAGATGGTATGAAACAGGCAGCAATCGGCTTAATTTTAATCACAGTTTTTAGCATGCTTACGGCATGTAAAACCGATGGCGGCGGTTCGGCGAATAATAACCACGTTGCGACTGTTCCTGGTCCACAGGGAACAATTGAAGCTTATTCTAATCCAAATGTTTACTGCCAATTTGGCGGTGGTGCGTTTACTTGTTACCAGAAAAATTCAATCAATGGACTTGAAATTTGTCGCACTGAAACTAAAACATATTCTGATATTCCTTCAATGTGCCAGCAAATTGGATTTATGCAGCAGCAGTCGCAAATGCAACAATGTAATGTTGGCGTGGCACTAGACCGAATTTATCGGGAACACTGTCAAGGTATCGCTCAACCGATAGGCGTACCAGTTCAGCCCGGATTTCCGCGCCCATCGAACCCAAATCAGTTTGGTCAAAATATTCCAAAAACAATTTCTTGCGAATTGACTGCTTACAATGGACGGCATGTTCTTCCAAAATCACAAATGACGATAAATTTAGATAGCAATCAGAGACAAGAATTTAATTTTAATAAACACTATTTTTGTATCGACTATCGCCGTTTCGGGATGACCAAAATGATTTTTACGCCAGGTTCAAAAGCGAATCGCTTGTCTGATACAATCACGTTAAAGAATGAGGGTCTTGATAGTGAAATCGTGTTTAGCCAAACCGGATTTGCTGGACAAGAAGTGCGATTGGAAGCGCAAGATCACAGCGGTCGAGTCAGATTTGAATTATCTTGCACTGGGCAGTCACATTTTAAAAAATACGCGCCGGTTGCTAAATACACGCAGTTTATTTGCAAAGGAAAATCAAATTTACTAAGTGCTCACGGCGAAAGGCAGTTGATTGATGTCGTGTTGCCGTATGATTCATCGTTACTTAATTCGGATATCCAATTAGCAAGTGGTTTAACTGCTCGTATCACTGGTGACCGCGACAATGCAGATAGTGCTCGAATTGAATACTCAGCTGATGGTTTAGGTCGAGACTATTCATCGCATTCTGCTGCTTATTTGAAAACAGTTTCTACTTTTAAAGCTAGTAACGGACATCGAAAAGTTGATGTCTCTTGTTCGCCAAGATAATTTTTTTAACAAACAAACGGGCCTAATCCGCCTGCTTGCGTTAAATATCCGCATTGACTCATCTTTATTTAATTTCTAGAATTTTTATTGAGCTAACTATAATCATAGGATGTGAAACTCAATATGTCTTTTTTTGATAAATTTACAGATTATTTTTCGAACGACATCGCTATTGATTTAGGAACAGCGAATACGCTTGTCTATGTTAAGGGCCGTGGAATTATTCTTGATGAACCTTCGGTCGTTGCAGTTCAAAAAAATTACCGTGGAATGCAAAATCGCGTTTTAGCAGTGGGTAAAGAAGCAAAAGAAATGCTGGGACGTACTCCAGGTAGTATTGTTGCAATTCGACCAATCAAAGACGGAGTTATTGCCGACTTTGAAGTGACGTCATCAATGCTTAAATATTTTATTCAAAAAGCGATGGGCGAAAAGAAAGCTTTAGTTCGTCC
The DNA here is from genome assembly GCA_043760925.1 of Bdellovibrio sp. GTDB lineage: Bacteria > Bdellovibrionota > Bdellovibrionia > Bdellovibrionales > Bdellovibrionaceae > Pseudobdellovibrio. The sequence goes on from JAYUOK010000089.1 coordinate 191,475, forward strand.
ACGAATAATTATTTGTGTTCCTTTTGGTATTACCCAAGTTGAAAAACGGGCCGTTAAAGAAGCTGCGCAATCAGCGGGTGCTCGTGAAGTTCACTTGATTGAAGAACCGATGGCCGCGGCCATCGGAGCTGGACTACCAATTACCGAGCCTTCAGGAAATATGGTTGTCGACATGGGTGGGGGAACCACTGGTGTCGCAGTTATTTCATTGGGGGGTATTGTTTACTGTAAATCAATTAAAGTAGCTGGTGATAAATTTGATGAGGCGATCGTGAATTACGTTCGACGCCAGTTTAATTTATTAATTGGTGAACGAACGGCTGAAGCGATTAAACTAAAAATTGGTAATGCTTATCCATTCGAAACAGAGCGAACAATGGAAGTCAAAGGTCGAGATCTAGTTGCGGGAGCTCCCAAAACGATTGAGATTACAAGCACACAAATAAACGATGCTTTAATGGATCCTTTAGCTGAAGTAGTTGATGCTGTTCGAACTGCATTAGAAAAAACTCCGCCTGAGCTAGCCTCGGACATCGTTGATAATGGTATCGTTTTAACCGGCGGTGGCGCTTTATTAGCAAATTTAGATGTTTTACTTCGCGAAAGAACTGGCCTTCCAGTTTCAATTGCCGAAGATCCACTAACTTGTGTGGTTATGGGCTCAGGTAAAGTTTTAGACCAACTGGATCTTCTCAGCCAGCTTACAATCGACTAACATTAACACATATGTCTATCTCAGTAGAAGCGCGCGTTTGGCTAGCAACTCATTTGCTTTATCCAAATTCCACGCAAGCATTTGATGTTTATCAAGCGATTGTATCCCAATCCGACCGCGCTATCCAAAATGGTGATTTTAAAAAATTAATAAAAGCGCTTGCGCAGATCTGCGATAAAATACCACCAGTCAGCTCGAACCTTTTGTTTCATGTTTTTGAAAACAAGCCCATTGGCGAATGGCCAGTTATATATAAAAAAACACAACGAATTCAGCAGGTTATTTTCATCGGTGTTTTAATTTTCGACCTAAGCGTTGAAGACGTAGCTAAAGTTTTAAAAATGTCATTTGATCGAACCAGGTTTCTATTTCATCAATCATTTAAGAAAGTTGTTCAGCACGGCAGTGACATAAAAGAGGGCTACAGTTTTAAATTTAAAAAAAGCGCTGATAAAAACGTTTCGTACCTCTATACAAATGAAAGTTTGATCGAATACGCCTTAGGTCACCTTTCCCCATCCGATATTCAAAAGGTAAAAGACGGTTTGCAAAGCTACCCGGTCTTGCAAGTAGCTGCTCGAATATATGAAAAAATAATTAAAGAAATTAAAGATTTACTAAAAAATCACGAGAATTTTGCAATTGAAATTCCCAAACCCCAGACATTTCCAAAGACTGCGCCAAGGCAAACAATTCGCAATTCAATTGGAACCGTAAACAAATATAAAAAACCAATTTCTATTTCTTCAATTTCGATGATCGTTTTAGTTATTATATTTATTCGCCCGCGATGGATCGAAAATATGTCTGATAACGAAAAAAATGAAGCCATCGTTTTACTTGAACTAAAAAAGTCGCAAATTGACTTTAACGAAATTGAAGTTGATCAAGCTCCGATTAATTTAAATGAACTTCCAATCCAGTCGGTACAAAAAGAAATTCAGTCAAAAGAAAAAGCTAAACCTGTTGCGGCAGTCGCCGTCGTAGAAGATAAAAAGCCAATTGCTATAGAAGAAAAGCAGGCTCCTAAGCCGAACCCGATCAGTGAACCAAAAAAGCAAGGCGGTCTTTACCGCGGGGTTTTATACGTAACAGATCTGGAAGAAGTTACGCCCAAACTGGTTGATAAAATAGTTAGTTACGGCGGTAAAAAAGCCGGCGAGGTTGAACTAGGCTGGAGAAAGAATGAAAAGCTTGGCTATTACCATTTTACACTACCGCAAGATAACGTAACGGCAGTAAATGAATTCTTAGGAATGTTCGGTAAGTACAAAATTGAGTTCGAAAATCACCCACGATTAGTGTCGCCGGGACTAAAACGTTTTATTATTGAGGTAAAAGAAAGTGACTGATAAGAAAAATCAGTCAAAAAGCCGCAGTTCGCTCAGATCAATTCTAATTGCCTGGTTTTTAATTTTCTCGGTCGTGCCATTGGCCTTTGTGGCCTGGTATTCAGTTTTTAAATTCGAAAAGGCCATCGACAACGAGCTCTCTGCAAGACTGCGCGGGAATGGCCGTGAAATCGAAGTCATGATATCGGATTACTACACCCACCTTATGCAAAGCCGAGATAATTTAGTTAGAAATCCACACCTTCTTTATAATCTAACGACGGGTGATGTGAAATCTATTCAAGAGCTTTCAACCGAGTGGATCAAAACCACCGTGGCAAACTCGCTATCAATTTATGATCGCGAAGGGCGATTGTATTCAACCGTTTTCAAAGACGATCGGGGCAATGTCAGAGCTTTCAGTCCGAATTCAGAGCGCGTTTTACTGAATGAAAAATATTTGAGTCATTTAAAGGGTAAGTCAGAACTAGGATTAGTTGATTATCTAGAAAAGAATAAAGTTTCACTTATTCTTTTTTCAAAAATAGTTTCGACCAGCGGGAAAGTAATCGGTTATGTTGAACAAATTATTGACCTGAAAGAATTTTTTCTAAATCGGATCAAATCTAAGCTTAAGCTTGAAGCTTTTTTAGTGCGTGATTCTGGGCAGGTTATTGCTTCAACTGTCCCGCAATTCCGAAGTCTTTCCAAAGATTTTGTTGAAAGAATTCTTAATAATACTGAAGCGGATAAGCTTTTCGAAATTTCAACAGATTCTCAACCCTATGGGTTTGTTTTGTACCCTATTACATGGGATAAGTCGCATTTCTTCATCGCACTTGGCGTAACTAAAAAAGATTCTCAATCCGTATTAAAAAATGTAAACATCGCATTTTTTACCGTCATGAGTATCGTCATTCTACTACTTATAATTACGGTTCTTATCAGCACGACTTGGCTGTTAAAGCCAATTAACGAACTAATCGGTGGGTTAAGATCTTTTGATAAAACCGAAAGTTTAGTGCAGCTTCCAACCAAAAACCAAACGGAAATCGGGCTGCTAACTTCCGCATTTAATGAAATGAGTTTTAAAATATTTCAAGCTAGAAATGATTTGAAAAAGAAGATTAAAGAACTCGAAATGGCAAACAACGATTTAAAAGAAGCCCAAACCAAACTGGTGCACTCGGCAAAAATGACAAGTTTAGGTCAATTAGTCGCAGGGGTTGCGCATGAGCTTAATAACCCAATCGGTTTCATCTACAGCAATACAAGTCACTTGAAAGATTACTCTCAGAAGCTATTCCACATTATTGATACCGTTGAAAAAAATCCTGAAAAGTTTGAAGAAGTGAAAGTTCAGGCTGACTATGAATTTATTAAAAAAGATTTACCCCAATTGATTAAGTCTTGCCAAGATGGAGCGCAAAGAACTCGTGATATCGTTTTAGGTCTGCGAAATTTTTCAAGATTAGAAGAGGCGCAACTAAAAGAGATCGATCTTCGTGATTCTTTGGATACCACACTTGAATTATTAAAAGGCGAAATTAAAAATCGTATAGAGATTCACCGCCAGTACGAGCCTGTTCCTAAGGTGCTTTGCTATGCATCGCAGATTAATCAAGTTTTCATGAATATTCTTTCGAACGCCGTGCAGGCGATTCAAGGTTCTGGGCAAATTTGGATTTCAACCTTACCAATCAAAGCCTCAGCTAACCATCCTGGCCGCGTACAAGTTTCGATCCAAGATAGTGGTATGGGTATGGAGTCTTCTGTTTTAGAAAAGATTTTCGAGCCTTTTTTTACAACCAAAGGTGTCGGTCAGGGAACGGGTCTAGGTTTAAGTATTTCTTATGGGATCATTCAAAATCATGGCGGAGAAATTCAAGTTCGCTCTGAAAAAGGGGTAGGGACAGAATTCATCGTCATAATTCCTATTGAGCAAGTACGGAAATAGTTTAGATTTAATCAGATCGTTTCAAAATGAAACAGCCATTACTCAAAGTTCTATACACAAAGTCCGATAAGCAACCTATGAAACGGCTGAACAAACTGTTCAATTACTTAATTATCATCCTCATTATGGGATATGGTGCGTTCTATCTTTTTAGCGATCGCCTTTTGGGGCCACGCCAAATGGGCAAAATAGATTTGTCATCAAACGATGTTGATCAGGTGGTTAACAAATATTTAAAACAAACAACTGAATCAATGCAAAAAGAGCATTTTGAAACGGCTAAAGCATTGTACAAGGCGCTCAAGCAACCGCTGGTACTAACTAAAAAGAACACTCAAGAGACGAACCCCGATGATGTTCCGGTCTCAAAACAAATTTGGCGAGAAGCTGATGTTCAGGTCAGCCCGGCCGATGTTGTGAATACAGATTTATATAACCAAACAGCGAATGAAAATTTGGATGAAGCGGCTCGTCGTCAATATGCAAAAGATTTTATCGATAATGCCCGCCGCGGTGGATTTCATGTGGTGCTGACTGATGATTTGACTGAAATTAAAAGCGTAACGCCAATCCGCAAACCGTCTCAGCAAAATGATTCAATTGAACCTTTTCCGTCAAATTAGTTTATTTTCTTTAAAGCTATAATATGTCGTGTGGCAAAAAATGATGTGATCTATAATTGGAATTTCAAGCATCTGTGAAATTTTACATAATTTCCGGGTTAGTGTTATATCTTCCTTAGTAGGTAGCGTATTAAGGCTTGGGTGATTATGGGCAATTATAATTGCGTATGCATTTGCTCTTATGGCCTCACGAAATAAGTCTCGAGGATGAACCGGACAATAGTTCAAGGTGCCCTTAGCAATCAAAACCAAGCCTTTCGTAGACAAGTCCGTATTTAAAGTAATAAGCCAGAATTCTTCTGCATCATGGTTAAAAGCAGGCTTTAAAAGATCGAACGCTAGCTGACTGTTGTGTATTGGTGACATCTCTTGCGCAACAGCAATTTATAAGCAAACATAGTCGAGATAAAAACCAATACTGCGCTCCATAAATCGGATCAAGGGATGCTTTTCGTTTCGAAACAAATCGTTTAGTATGAGAAGTCTTCTTTAACAAATTAAGGAGTTATAATGAAGCAATTGAATGGGATTATTTTAGCAATCACGGCCGCAGCAGTTTTCACATCGTGCGGTCCAAAAGCGTTCGTCAAAGGTGAATACGATGACGTTAATCGCGAAAATTTAATGAATGATCAATGGTCAGAAACCGATATGCAAGTCATTGTAAAATCGATGGTCGATTCAGTGGTCGCTCATCCAGTTATTGCGAATGCTAAAAAAATGCCAGTGGTTATGGTCACAAATCTGCAAAATAAAACAAGTGAACATATCGATACGCAAAGTATTATGGATATGGTTCGAGTTGAGTTAACAAACTCGGGTAAAACCGCATTTGTCGATAAAGAAGCTCGGGAAGATATTTCTAATGAGTACGATTATCAGAACAATGGAATGGTTTCTGAAGAAACAAAAAAGCGCGGCGGAGGCCAGATAGGAGCCGATTTCATTATAAACGGGCGCCTTGATTCAATCGTGCAAGAAGTGGGAAAAAATAAATCGGTCTACTATAAAATTACACTGAATCTAACAAATTTAAAGACAGGTGTGATTGCTTGGACGAATCAAAAGCAAATCAGAAAAACCTTTAAGAAAAAGTCAGTCGGATTATAAATAGGTTTTAATGTCAAAAATTTTTAGAGTCTCATTTTTATTGGTATGGTTAAACTTTCTCAGTAGCTGTGCGACGTATCAGGGCAATGTAACTCTGGCACGCGATCATTTATCGAATGGTCGCTGCGAAGAAGCCCTTAAGTTGCTTCAAATTGAAAGTGAAAAGGTAAACGGAGATCAGCTTGTTTACCTTTTAGATTATGCCTCTGCATTGCAAATATGTGGTCAATACAAAAAAAGTAGCGAAGTTTTTCAACGCGCAGATCAGCTCAGCGAGCAAATCGATTACCATTCAATCTCACGTATCACCGGCGCGACACTTTTAAATGAAGAAATGATTCAATATAAGGGTGACACTTTCGAAAAATTTTTCATTAATGCAGCAGCAGCTCTTAATTATCTTCAATTAAACGAGCCAGATAGCGCAATGGTCGAAGTTCGTCGAATCAACGAGAAATATAGTAAGCTGCAAACCGAAAACAAGAAGAAGTTCGAACTTAATTCATTCTCGCAGTATCTGTCGGGTCTCATTTATGAATCAGAAGGCCAATATGACGACGCTTGCATATCTTATAAAAGCGCTTATCAACTCGATGTGAGTTACCGTGCAGTCGGTTTAGATATGTTGCGAGGTTGTTGGCTAGCGCGGCGGACGCAAGAATTCGATCAACTAGTTAAGAAAGTAAGTCCATCACCTGAAGAACTAAATAAAATTAAACAAAAAAGTAAAAATGAAATTCTAATTGTTTTTATGCAAGGCTGGGGTCCCCGAAAATCCGCGCGCCATGAACAAGTTACAATGCCGTACTTGGTTCCGGTCACAAACTTAACGCGTAAACTACAGGTCGAACTGATTCCAAAATCTGATGTAGCATCTATAAAAGTGACGAGCGAGCTTGTCTACAACGTTGAGAAAGCCGCCATTCAAACATTAGAAGATGACTATGCTGCATTGATTGCAAGAAGAGTCGGGGCTCGTGTTGCTAAAGAAGTGCTTGCCGACCAAGTTAGACAAAAAGATCAGTTGTTAGGAACTATTACGTGGTTGGTTCTGGTTGCTTCAGAGCGGGCAGATCTAAGGCAATGGTCGACATTGCCTCAAACCATTCAGGTTGTGCGATTACCCGTGCCTAAAGGGGCTTCTAAAATAAAGTTAAGCGGGCTCGATGTAAATAATCAAATTTCAGAAGGTTTTTCTGAAGTCGATTTAATACCGAATAGCAATGGAAGTATAAATAAGAAAATATATTTGGTTCGTAGTTTAAAATAACAAATCAATAAATACCTAATTGGCAAAAAAAAAGGCCTTCAATTTCTTGAAGACCTTCACGATAATTCAATAGCTTATAAACTATTGATTAAAATTTTGATTATTGCTTGGTAACGGCAAGTTCGGAGTTTCGTCTTCCTGGTTCATACCTGGTAAAACTGTCGCTTTTTCAGCTACAGCTTTAGAAGTCGAATCAGTATTCTGACGAGCGGCCGAAGCAACGCGATTTTCCAAATTCTGCTTTAAATCATCAGTCGACACGCGATCGATGTTTACATTCACAGTTGCTTGCTTAGTCATGTAATCAATTGGGAAAGCGCCAAGTTTAGCTAAATAGCTAGAAATGCTGCCATTACCGTTTTGAATGATTTCACGTAAAGTAAAAAGCGGAGCGTACTGAGAAGCCTTCTTCTCTGATTCAAATATGATTTGAGTCAAAGTAGCTGCTGTAATGTCATTTTTAGATTTATTATCGATCACCATAACTTCTTCGTTAGAGCGAATCATTTTTGCAATATCATCTAAAGTCACATAGCAACTCTGTTGCGTATCGTAAAGCTTACGATTTTGATAACGTTTAATAATTTTAACTTTCGCGCTTGGTTTAACGCTTAAGTTATCCATTTGATTCATCACAATGGCCTCCATTTACCGGCTTAATTTGCAGTCAGTTTTCGCTTAAAACTGAAGCTTTTCGCCTATTTATTCTCGCGCAAGTTAGCTTTGCCGCCACCCCTTGTCAAGTAAGTCGACACCCAAGATATTTTTATAGGTTAAATAAAAAAGGCCATAGCGTGAAGTCAAGTCGAAGGGCGGGGCGTAAACACTCTGATGTATAAAAATAGCTTAATGATTTCATATACTTAATAATTAAGCTTTTCTAATAAGTTTTTTTAAAAAAAAGTATTAAATACATTAAATCTTGAAGTCTAGTTTCTTTGAAAATGTTTATTAATTGAACAAATTGGACTCGAGAGGAAGGGTGTTTCCTGCCGAAGAGAATTCAAAGGAAGCACATATGATTAAACAGAATCAGCTTATTTTAAGTCTCTTGATCGGCACTATTAGCGCGGTATTTTTTGGGTGCGCGACCGATGGACATCGGTTTTATGATTCAGCAATGAACGATCGGAATCGTGCTCCGGCCTCAATGAGCTTGCCTGAAAAGTTCGACAGTGAAGTACCAACGATTGATGCAGTTCACAATCAAGCCGAAGCTGATTTTTTATTTCTAAAATCAGATCTAGAATCTCAGTCGGGAAAAACAGCAGATTCAATTGAATCGTTGAAATCAGCGCTTGTTTACGATCCACAAGCAGCAGCACTTATGCAAAAGTTAGCCATCGAATACTATCGTAAGGGCCAAACTCGTGACGCACTTTACTGGGCCGAGAAAGCAAGATCTGCTGAACCGATGCGACGTGAACTTGTTTTATTAGTTGGTGGACTTTATACGACGACAAAAAACTATTCAAAGGCTGAAGAAGCTTATTTAAGTTTGATTAAAAAAGATAAAGAAGACTCTGAAGCTATGCTTTATCTTGGCGCAGTATACACAGAGACAAAAAATTATAAAAAAGCAGTTCAAAGTTTTATTCAATTAACAAAGCAATCAAGTTACGCTTCTAAACACTTGGCTCACTATTATTTATCACGAGTGATGATTGAGCAAGGTCTTCCAGGCGCAGATACGCGCGCGCAGGCTGAACTAGCAAAAGCAATTAAAATTAAACCTGACTTTACAGAGGGCGTAACACTTCTAGGTCAGATGATTCAAAAATCCAGTGGAACAGAAAAAGCATTTGCCTACTATGCTCAACATCAAAAACAACATGGGCCAAGCGTAAAACTTGCCGAAGTTTTATCACAGTACTACATTGAAAAGAATCAGTATGAAAAAGCTTATGAGCAGTTAGAAGTGCTTGATAGTAATTCTGAAGATTTAGTTCAAGTTAAATTAAAAATGGCGCTTATTTTGATTGATAAAAAGTCATTCGATTTGGCTATTACAAAATTGAAAGAAATTCTAGCGACGACGCCAGAGTCTGACAAAGTTAGATTTTATTTATCTGCGGTTTACGAAGAGAAAAAAGAGTCTAAAAAAGCCTATGATGAATATATGAAAATTCCTAAAGAGAGTTCTTATTTTGAAGATGCTCGGTTGCATGCTGCCTATTTGGCGAAAATGATGGGAAATTCAAAAATGGCAATGACCGTTTTGCAAGAGTCAATTGATCACAAAGTGGAAAATCCCCAAAGTTATTTTTTGCTCACACAATTTCATGAAGAGAATAAAGAGTATAAGAAATCATTAGAAATTTTGAAATTAGCGGAAGACAAGTTTCCGAAGAACGCCCAAGTCTTTTTTTACAAAGGTTCGATTGAAGATAAAATGGAACAAAAAGCAAATATGGTTGCTAGTATGAAAAAAGTTTTATCGCTAGATCAGGAACATGTGCAAGCCATGAACTACTTGGCATTTTCGTGGGCCGAAATGGGCCAAGAACTTGAAGAAGCTGAAAAGTTTGCTCGCCATGCCGCCATGAAAGAAAAAAATGACGCTTTTATCTTAGATACACTTGGTTGGGTCTTATTTAAAAAGGGCCAGTTCAAAGAAGCGATTGAAGTTCTTGAGAAAGCCTACGATTTGCAACCGGGAGTCGGAATTATCGCTGAGCATTTAGGTGATGTTTACGTCAAATTAAATAAGCTTGATAAAGCACGCTCACTATTTCTTAAAGCTTCTGAATCTGAAACGAATGATGATCGCAAAAAAGGACTTAAAACGAAAATCACTCAGATCGAAAATATCATGAAGGACGGCTCAAGAGTTCCGGCATCAAGCGATCCCAATTCAAATACAGACTTGTCGCCATAACAGAGAAAATAAGCTTCCAGTCAGTAGTTAGCCAAGGAATCATTGAAAAAATAAATACAAGGCCGGTTGTCTTAAACAGCAGGCCTTTGTTTTTTTGGATACTATTAAATGTTTCTTGAAGAGCTGCGCCCACGTGAAATTCAGCCTGTGCCAAAAATTTAAATATAAGTATGCACTGCAAACTAACGATGAGGCACAACGCCAATGCAATAACCATGGCCATCATCAAAAACCCCCAGTGACCTTCGAAAAAATAAATTTGAATAAATGAATGCACGCCGCCCCAAAAAAGAAATGTTGGTAACGAAAATAAGAATATTTTAAATGCTGCAATCTGCGCAGATTTACTAAGAGGAATCATGTTTGCAAGCAGTAATAACTGAAATAGAATTGCTAACGCAATTAATGGCCCGGCGGTTAAGTCGCTTAAGATCAACACTGCGCAAGAAATAATAAATAACAATAAGTGCTTTAATTTCATGATTGCATTTCGATGCTAACATAACTTTAATTAGAACTGCGATGAAAAATAACCTGATTCTTCCAATTTTATTGTCGATGGCCTTCTTTTTTACTGCCTGCGCAGGAAATCAAACTAAAGAAGTTTCTTCCTCAGCACCCATTCTGATAGAGACCAAGGCGCAAATAAAAAGCAAAGATGAAAAAAATAACGTAAAAATAGATATAGCACTTGCTCGTAATCGAGCCATTCGAATGGAAGTAACAGCAACACTCGGGTATCGGGTCGCGACCGTAGTGATGACTCCGCAGTTAATTCAGTATGCCCTTCATACTTCAGAAACCTTCTATCAGGGCCCATTTACCGCGCGCACGATATACCCGATTTTTAATCAAATGATCGATCCAAAAATTCTTTGGAAGGCGATTCATGATCAGAACCCGCAGTCGGCCAACCTCATTTGCCAAGTTGATACAAGTTCGCGTCCGACAAGCTGTCAGGGGCCACAAAACCTGACAGTCAAATGGACCTACGAAGAACCGCCCTTTAAGAAAATCGAGCTTAAAAACTCTCAGTTCGAAATGGTTTGGCTTTTTAAAGACCAAAGCGTACTGGATAATTCTCAGACCGAGACTTTCGTCTTGAAAAAGCCCGACGGATACAAAGAAATAATTCTAAAATAGCTTTGCTATCGCTAACCGAAATTTCTCAGTGCATAATCATATGTAGTGGAGCTATCCCAATAGCCAGTTAAGCTAGTTGAATAGCTAACGAAGCAAGCCAACTGGTTGGCTGCAGCCCGAACTCAACTTGATACAGCTTCAAGTGAAAGGAGCTTCGATGTCGTCATCAATTAATTTTAAATCTTTGGTAGAAAAATGGCAGGGCCAAAATCCTTTAGCCGCTTCTATGCATTGGACAGGAACTTTTGATCAATACTTAGAATTGGTCAAAGGGGATCCTAAAATTACGCGAAACGCGTATCAGCGGATGTACGACATGATCGTCGAAGCCGGTACCGAAGAATATATTGATTTCAAAAAGCACGTTATCCGTTACAAGTTTTTTGATGACCTTCCCAATAATGGTAAAGACGCTGTATTTGGACTTGATGTTCAATTAATGAAATTGGTTAACGTTTTAAAAGCTGCCGCTCTTGGGTACGGAACTGAAAAGCGGGTTATTTTACTGCATGGCCCGGTAGGGTCTGCGAAATCAACAATTTGCCGTAGACTAAAAAAAGGCTTAGAAGATTATTCGCGCTCTGCAACAGGATCTTTGTATACCTTCGAATGGTTTGATGAAAGTGGAAAACTAGAACATATCTTTGGTAAAGACGTGCGCGTATTCCCGTCTCCGATGAATGAAGAGCCTCTGCTGTTAATCCCCGAAGCGATGCGTTCAACTATTTCAGAAGAAATTAATCGGGGTCAGGACGGGCACTTTCGGTCAAAAATTGTGGGAGAACTTTGCCCGCCTTCACGTTTCATTTTTAAATCTTTAATGGAAAAATATAACGGCGATTTAATGAAAGTTTTAAGTCACGTGCGCGTAAAAAGATTTTTCATTTCAGAAGCAGACCGTATTGGAATTGGAACATTTCAGCCAAAAGATGAAAAGAATCAGGACTCAACAGAATTAACAGGCGATATTAACTATCGTAAGATTGCTGAATACGGATCAGATTCTGATCCACGGGCATTTAATTTCGATGGCGAATTTAACGTTGCCAATCGCGGCCTGATCGAATTCGTCGAGGTTCTTAAATTAGATGTCGCCTTTTTATATGACCTATTAGGAGCTTCGCAAGAACACATGGTGAAACCTAAGAAATTTGCACAGACATATATTGACGAAGTCATCATCGGACACACGAACGAGCCCGAGTATCGTAAACTTCAAGATAACGAATTTATGGAAGCATTGCGGGACCGGACGGTAAAAATTGATATTCCATACATTACTCGATTAAAAGAAGAGATTAATATCTATAAGAAAGATTTCAATTCACAAAAGCTGCGCGGAATTTCAATTGCACCGCATACGATTGAAATTGCGGCGATGTGGGCCATTCTAACCCGGTTAGAAAAACCTAAAAAAGCTAACTTGACGCGGTTACAAAAATTAAAACTTTATAATGGGAAAACACTGGCTAATTTCACTGAAGATAATGTGAAAGAACTTCGTAAAGAAACGACCCGCGAGGGTCTTGACGGAATTTCGCCTCGTTATATTCAAGATAAACTTTCAAATGCGCTGGTGATGGCTCAGCAAATGAATAAAGGTTCTGTGAATCCGTTTATGGTTATGAACGAGCTTGATAGTGGCCTTAAGCATCATTCTTTATTGTCGAACGAAGAGCTTAAGCAAGAATACAAAGAATTGTTAGCAATCGTGAAACAAGAATATGAAGAGATCATAAAAGCCGAAGTTCAAAGGGCTATCAGCGCTGATGACGGGGCTTTACAAAGATTATGCGGAAATTACATTGATAACGTCAAAGCTTTCACTCAAAAAGAAAAAGTTCGAAATCAATTTACGGGCTCCGACGAGGAACCAGATGAGCGTCTGATGCGGGCGATTGAAGAAAAGATTGAAATTCCAGAATCTCGTAAAGAAGATTTCAGAAGAGAAATTATGAACTATATCGGCGCCCTTGCGATTGATGGAAAGAAATTTAATTATAAAATGAATGAGCGCTTGCACAAAGCCCTTGAGTTGAAGCTTTTTGAAGACCAAAAAGATAGTATCAAGTTAACCTCGCTGGTTAGCTCGGTAACGGATAAAGATACTCAAGAAAAAATTGATATTGTGAAGTCGCGTTTAATTAAAGATTTTGGTTACGATGAAATTTCAGCAACCGATGTTTTACATTATGTTGCAAGTATATTTGCCCGTGGAGATGTGAAAAACAGATAATGGCAATACGCGAAGATCAAAACCGCTTTAAGAGCATTGTTAAAGGTAAAGTCCGCAATGACTTTAAAAAATACGTTACGAATGGCGAATTGATCGGGAAGCGCGAAGATGAGTTCGTTAAAATCCCCATGCCACGGATTGATATTCCTTCTTTTCGGTACGGTCCGAAGCAAGATGAGCGGGGCGTTGGACAAGGTGATGGCGAACCCGGAGAAGGTCAAGGGCAGCCGGGAAATGGCCAAGGTAAAGCCGGAGAGCAGCCGGGCGAACATATGATCGAAGTTGAAATTTCGATGGATGAGTTGGCTGAAATACTAGGTGAAAAATTAGAGCTTCCACGGATCGAGCCGAAAGGCTCAAAAAATATCATGGCAGAAAAAAACCGGTATTCTGGAATTGCTCCGGTTGGACCACAAGGACTTCGTAAATTTAAGCAAACATATAAAAAAGCCTTATCACGGTATATTTCTTCTGGAACGTATAATCCAAAAGAACCAGTCATTGTGCCCATTCGCCGTGATTTCCAATACCGTAGTGTTAAAAAAACTCAACAACCGCAAACAAAAGCCGTCGTAATCTACATGATGGATGTTTCTGGATCAATGGGTGATGAGCAAAAAGAAATTGTTCGCCTAGAATCTTTCTGGATTAATACTTGGTTAAAAAAGCATTACAAAGGTTTAGAAACGCGATTTATCATACACGATGCCGCCGCTAAAGAAGTGGATGAAGAAACTTTCTTTAAAACAAGTGAGTCTGGTGGAACACTTATCAGTTCTGCCTACCGACTTTGCCAGCAAATAATTCAAGCTGATTATCCAACAAATGAATGGAATATTTATCCATTTCACTTTAGTGACGGCGACAATTGGAGTGGCGAAGATACCCGGATATGCTTAACCCTTTTAAAAGAATATTTTTTGCCGAACGTGAACGTATTTTCATATGGCCAAGTTGAAAGCAAATACGGCAGCGGGCAATTTTTAAAAGATTTGCAAAAAGAGTTTAACAACGATGAAAGGTTAACTTTAAGCCAAATTGAAAGCCGCGATAAAATTCTAAGTTCAATAAAAGATTTTTTGGGAAAGGGTAAATAACCAATGGCGAATTTAACCTTAGAGCTTGAAGCTGAACGAAAGAAGATTTGTAAAATTGCAAAAGACTGCGGCCTTGATTTCTTTGAAACCATTTTCGAATTGATTAACTATGATCAAATTAGCCAAATTGCTTCTTACGGAGGGTTTCCGGTTCGTTATCCACACTGGAAATTTGGAATGGAGTACGAACAGCTTTCGAAATCATATGAGTACGGATTGTCGAAAATTTACGAAATGGTAATTAACACCGATCCTTGTTACGCGTACCTAATGGAAGGTAACGCTATGATGGATCAGAAACTGGTCATGGCCCACGTGTACGGTCACTGTGATTTCTTCAAAAATAATGTCTGGTTTTCAAAGACGAACCGAAAAATGATGGACGAGATGGCAAACCATGCTACCAGAGTTCGCCGATACGTTGATCGCTACGGTTATGAAACGGTTGAAAAGTTTTTAGATACCTGCCTAAGTGTAGAGAATTTGATTGATCGCCATAGTATCTTAAATGGTCCGCAAAAATTCACAGAAACAAAACCGGTCGTAAAGCCTGAAGATTATTTATTCAAAGTTGAAAAATCGTATATGCAACACTACATCAACCCACCAAAATATGTAGCCGAACAACAGTTGAAACAGGACGAACAAAGGTTATTAAAATCGAATTTCCCGTCGAGTCCGGTCCGTGATGTATTATCTTTTTTAATTAGCTACGCGCCTTTAGAAGACTGGCAACAAGATATTTTAACAATCATCAGGGATGAATCATATTATTTTGCTCCGCAAGGTATGACGAAAACATTGAACGAGGGTTGGGCGTCGTACTGGCATTCACATATGATGACCCGTCATATTTTAAATGATTCTGAAATCATCGACTTTGCCGATCATCATTCGGGTACGACCTTTATGCAAATTGGCGGATATAACCCATATAAAGTCGGAATCGAATTGTTTCGCGATATTGAAGACCGATGGAATAAAGGTCGGTATGGACGGGAATGGGATGAATGCGATGACGTTCGCGAACGAAAAAACTGGAATAAAAATACAAGACTGGGAAAAGAAAAAATATTTGAGATTCGAAAAATCTACAACGACGTCACTTTTATTGATGAGTTCTTAACCGAAGATTTCTGTGTTCGGAATAAAATGTTTATCTATAAGCTTAATAAAGAAACAAATAAATTTGACATCGATACTCGAGATTTTAAGGCAATTAAAGCTCAGCTGTTGTTCCAAATGACAAATTTCGGTCAGCCAATCATCAAAATTGAGAATGCAAACTTCGAAAATCGCGGCGAGCTGCTTCTGAATCACGTACACGAAGGATTGGATCTACAGCCGAATTATATGGACGCGACCATGCAGAATCTTTACAAACTTTGGAAAAGACCTGTTAACATGATCACAATCATGGATAACGAGGCGCAGCTTTTCAGATTCGATGGAAATGTTTATACAAAGCATAGTTTAAAAAATGATGTAACAACGGAACAA
Organism: Bdellovibrio sp.; assembly: GCA_043760925.1. Taxonomy (GTDB): domain Bacteria; phylum Bdellovibrionota; class Bdellovibrionia; order Bdellovibrionales; family Bdellovibrionaceae; genus Pseudobdellovibrio. The sequence continues at coordinate 207,335 of JAYUOK010000089.1, forward strand.
GGCTCTCAGACGGAATTTCCGAAGATATAAGCGATTAGCTTAACGAAGTGAGGCCGCGTCTTGTCCACCAAAGATCGAGTTCTAGTTTATTCTACAGATCCAAAAGACCAAGCATTATTGTCTGGGGATGCTGATAAGCAAATAGAATTAGTACGCGTGAGCGATCTTGTATTGAAAAATAATTTTACGGCTGTATTTCGAATGGAATCAAATGGGCGTGGAGGCAAAACCGTTACGGTCATTGATAAGCTTCCATCACACGAAACTTTTATTAAAGAATTAACCACGGAACTCAAAAAAAAATGCGGCGTTGGAGGATCTTCTTTTATTAAAGATGGTCACGGCGTTATAGAAATTCAGGGCGACAAGCGCGACGCCATCAAAAAGATTTTTGAGTCCAAAAATATAAAGTATAAAGGAATGTGATTGTGAAAAAGATTGCGATCGTCGATGACTTCGAGGAAAGCTGTCAATTGATGACAGAAATTCTTAATCCGTACTTCTCTTGCCAGTATATCTGTCAGGCCGAGAAAGCCTTGGATTTCATTCAAAACATGAAGCCCGACTTAATTATCATGGATTATAAAATGCCCTATGTTACGGGCGTTGAATTGACTAAAATAATCAAAGAGACAAATGGGTTGAAGCAAATTCCGATTGTATTCATTTCGGGCGCCGTAACTCCGGATGAGCGCATTGAAACGCTTGAATCAGGTGGCGATGATTTTATCTCGAAACCTTTCCATCCGAAAGAGCTTTTACTTCGTGTGACGAAGCGACTAAAAGATTACAGCTTTAATACGATGGGTATCATCGAGGTAGCAAATCTAAGAATGAATTTAAGCTCGCGCCAATGTTATGTGAATGATGTGGAAGTTACACTGACGCCAAAGCAGTTCGAAATTTTAAAATTATTGGTTGAGAATAAGACTCAACTTGTATCACGCCAAACATTTATGAGTGAAATCTGGGGCCATTCCGAGGTGACTCCGCGCAACGTCGATTCGCAAATTAATTATCTGAAAAAGAAAATAGACGGTTTTGTTGGAAATATTACGGCTGTGCCTAGTTACGGGTATCGCTTAGACTTAAGAAGCAGTTAGTTTCGCTTACTGCTTCTTTTATTTTTGAAAAAGTTTTTTAAGAGCAAACTGCTCTCTTCCTGGCACGCTCCATGAGAGACTATAAAGCGATGATTTAAGCTAGTATGGGCTGATAAATCATCGATACTTCCTAAAGCGCCTGCCTTAGGATCTGGGGTTGCATAGACGACTCGGCTAATTCTTGCTTGGACTAAGGCTCCTGCGCACATGAAACACGGCTCAAGTGTTACGTAAAGTGTGCAATCGATTAATCTCCATGTATTTAGTTTTCGACAGGCTCGGTGCAAGGCGACTAATTCGGCATGGCCTAACACTGTGGTTAGGGTTTCGCGTAAGTTGGTGCTTCGGGAGATAATCTTGCCCTGTTTATCTACAATAAGGGCCCCGATGGGTACTTCGCCCTTCAATTGACTTCTTTGCGCTAAATGTAAGGCCTTTTTCATGAACTTCAGATCTAATTGCTGCTGTACGTCATCAGCCTTATTCTTAAGTGTCATTCAGGGGTCCCTTTGCTATACACTGCTTATTTGATTTTCATTCTGCGATCAAGTGAATTGATCGCTTAACCCTTAGACCACATGGGAAGGCGGGTGACGACAGTGGCATTAGTTAAAATTAAAGACGGAGAAAGCTTTGAAGGAGCATTCCGTAAATTTAAAAAATCTTGCGAAAAAGCAGGAATTCTTTCTGAGATCAAAAAGCGTGAGCATTTTGAAAAACCAAGCGTATCAGGAAAGAAAAAGTCGATTGCAGCACGCAAACGTGCAAACAAGAAAACTCGCCGTAGTTGGGGCGAATAGATTTCTAGGCTTTCATAGCCTGGGATTCTTCCCCTTCGAAACAACCATCTTCGTTTATGCGCGGATGGTTTGTTTTTTTAATCAAAATAGAATTGTTATTGGAGACCTTGAATGGAAATTCGCGAAAAGATATTAGCTGATATTAAAACAGCGATGATTGCCAAAGACTCAATTAAATTAAACACACTTCGTTTTTTAAACTCAGCTATCAAAAATAAAGAAATTGAATTACGACCAACCCCACTTGCAGTGGATGACATCATGGGCGTAATTAAAAAAATTGTTAAACAACGTAAAGAATCGATCGAACAATTTACGACTGCGGGCCGGCAAGATTTGGTTGATCAAGAATCAGCTGAGCTTAAAGTGATGGAAGCTTACATGCCATCGCAGATGACAAAAGAGCAAGTTGAAAAACTTGTAACTGACGTGATCGCCGCAACAGGAGCTAAAACCGTCAAAGACATGGGTAACGTCATGAAAGAATGCCAGGCGCGTTCAGGTGGTCAAGCCGACGGCAAAATGATGAGCGAAATCATCAAATCTAAATTAGCTTAAATCATTTATTGCAGATCAACGCCATCAATTAAATTCGTTTAATTAAGTTGGTAGTGAGTGCCGGAGACCAATCGTGCGATATCCACCCGAGTTTGTAGATCGAGTCCAAGAAGCGAATAATATTTCGGATATTATTGGTCAATATACTCAACTAAAACAAAGTGGAAATGGCTACATGGGGCGTTGTCCGTTTCCGGACCATGCAGAAAAAACCGCCAGCTTCTCGGTATCAGAATCAAAACAAGTCTATCACTGCTTCGGTTGCAAAAAGGCCGGAAACTTATTTAGCTTTTTGCGCGATTACAACGGAATGAATTTCCCAGACGCAGTTGAATACCTTGCGGATCGCGCCGGGATTTCGCTACCAGAAATCCAAAGAGATCAAAACGATCAATTTCAAATTCAGCAAGATAAGAAAAAAACTTTAATGCGTGCAAACCGTATTGCCGCTGACTTTTTTGCCGAGACACTGAGGCGCGCGCCAGCTGATCATCCCATTAAAACCTACATTCAAAAAAGAAAACTAAATGCCGAGACAATTCAAGAATTTCAGATTGGCTATGCGCCCGTCGAATGGGAAGGCCTTGCTCAACACTTACATCGAAATAATATTACTTCGCAAGTTGCCGAAGAAGCAAAGCTAGTCAAAGCCCGTAAAGAGGGTAACGGTCACTTCGATTTATTTCGCGACCGTCTTATGTTTCCAATTTTATCGCCGACCGGCGAAGTGCTTGCATTCGGTGGCCGAATTCATGATCAAGGCGAACCAAAGTATCTAAACAGTCCAGAGACTTTAGCATTTAACAAAGGGCGCGTTTTATACGGATTGCCACATACTGCAAAATATATTCGGGCTGAAGATGCCGTGGTCGTTGTTGAAGGCTACATGGACCTAGTCTCATTATTTCAGGCGGGTTTAAAAAATGTTGTGGCAACGATGGGCACTGCATTAACCCCTGAGCACGCAAAACTCATCAAACGATTGACCCCAAACGTCATTGTTCTTTTCGACAGTGATGATGCCGGTCAGCGGGCTGCAGAACGCAGTCTGCCGCTACTTTTAGCTGCAGGCCTATATCCCAGAGGAATTGTGCTAACGGACGCAAAAGACCCGGACGAGTATGTTACTAAGTTCGGCTTTGAAGCTCTTCGGAAGAAGGTGGCGTCGGCGCCAGAGCTTTTCAACGAGGTTTTGCACATGTGGATGAGCGATTATAAAGGCGAAGCTTCACAAAAGGTGAAACTGATGGATCAAGTTCGACCTATTTTCGATGCAATTCCAGACTCACGATTGAAAAGTCTATATGCTACCGAGCTTTCTCAACGTATGAATGTGGCAATTGATTGGGTGCGTTCATCGCTTCAGTCGCCAGTCGCTCAGCGAGATTTTCAACGCTTAAACGAAAATTCTTCTGCGCAGGCGAACGGTATCGTTCAAGCAAAACCGCTAGAAACTGAACCCCGTAAGCCTTTATTTTTGTTATCAGGTTCTTCGAACGCCGAAATCTTATTACTACAACTTTCACTCAAGAGTCGTGCCAATTTTGAACGTATCATTGGTCAGCAAATCTTAAGCCAAATCAATCATTTAGGTGTGAAATCACTACTCGAAAAAGCTGAGCAAGTTTATAGACAAGACCTTGAAAAGTTTGATAGGTTAACCAGTCTGTTGATTGACTATGTGGATAAGCCTGAACTGCTATTTTCAAACTCATCATTGGGTTCAACTGAATTCGATGAAGAAAAAGAAAATAAAATGATTGAAGATTGTGTTCGCCGCATTCAACAAACGTTTTTAAAAGAGCAAGCAAAGAAAATTGGTTTAGGTCTGAAGCAAAACATTGATGAAGACAAACTAAAAGAAATTGAAGGCTTACAAAGAAACCGACTTTCTTTGAACAAGAACGATAAGTAGTTTTTAGAATATAGTTTAATTATTTAGTTTTTTAATTGCAGTGGTTAAGATTTTTAGTGGTGGGGTAAATGGCAGATAAAAATCAAGGTTCTAAAGATGACAAAAAAATTCTTTCAATTGCTGAGCAAGAGACTTTAGCAAAAGACGAAATTCAGAAACTCATCAAGCTTTCAAAAGACAAGGGCCGTGTAACGATCGAAGAAATCAATGAAAGTCTTCCCGCTGAAATCGTAGCGGTTTCTGTTTTAGATGCATTCATGCAATCGTTAGAAGCTAACGGCGTTATCATTACTGAACATTCTGAAGCAGCGAAAGCTGAAGAAAAAGAAGAGTTCCTTTCTGAAGTTGATGACGACGACGATGATGAAGACGAAGACAAACCAAAAGCGGCTGAAGACGCGAAGGGTAGTGACCCCGTTCGTCTTTATTTACGTAAGATGGGATCAGTTTCACTTTTAACTCGTGAGGGTGAAGTTGAAATTGCTCGCCGTATTGAAAAGGGTGAGCGCGAAATCGTTCGTTCGATGTTGTTATCGCCGCTTGGTACTTATGAAATTATCAATTTAGGTAAACGTCTTGATCAAGGCCGTATTAAAGTAAAAGCGATCTTCCGCGGACTTGAAGACGAAGATACTCAATACGACGAAAAAGAATACATCGAAAAAATTCATCAGTTGATCGGCATCGTTACTGAATACCAGAATGCGACCGAAAGACATTTTACGGCGTTACGTGATGAAAACATCACGTTACCGGCAAAAACAAAAGTGATGGAAGATTTAAAAGTGATCAACGAAAAGTTGATGGCCAATTTCGAATCGATCAACTTCAACCGTAAAACAATCAACCGTGTTGTTATTAAGTTCAAAAACTTAGTGAACCGTATGGGTACGTTACGTCGTCGAATTAAAGACGGTATTGAAAAAACATTTTCTAAAGATGTTGCTACAATGGCTGAACGCATGAAGTTGATTGAAACGAACGAAAAAGAATTAACGAAGATGACTCGTGATACAGGTTTATCGTTCGGTCGATTCCGCAGTTATTCAATCCAGGCCCAAGAGGCTGAAGTTCGTTTAAAGCGTCTTCATGAAGACACGGCGATGAACTTTCGTTGGATTCAAGAAACATACACAGCTATCTGGAAGGGTGAGCGCGAAGCTGATTTAGCAAAATCTGAATTAGTAGAAGCGAACTTACGTCTAGTGGTTTCAATTGCAAAAAAATATACAAACCGTGGTCTACAATTCTTGGATTTAATTCAAGAAGGTAACATCGGTCTAATGAAAGCCGTTGATAAGTTTGAATACCGTCGTGGTTACAAGTTTTCAACGTATGCCACTTGGTGGATTCGTCAGGCGATCACGCGAGCCATTGCCGATCAAGCCCGTACAATTCGTATTCCGGTGCACATGATCGAAACAATCAACAAGCTTGTTCGTACGCAGCGTTTATTGATTCAGGAATTAGGCCGTGAAGCCACTCCGGAAGAAATCGCAGATAAAATGGATATGCCGGTCGACAAGGTTCGCAAAGTATTAAAAATTGCGAAAGAGCCGATCAGTTTAGAAACTCCAGTGGGTGAAGAAGAAGATTCTCATTTAGGAGATTTTATCGAAGATAAGAAAGTCATCAATCCGGCTGAAGCGATTGTGAACTTAAACTTAGCTGAGCAAACTCGCCGTGTATTATCGACGCTGACTCCGCGTGAAGAAAAAGTTCTTCGTATGCGTTTTGGTATCGGTGAAGAATCGGATCACACTTTGGAAGAAGTGGGACAAGATTTTAACGTAACACGTGAGCGTATTCGTCAGATCGAAGCAAAAGCTTTACGCAAGCTTCGTCACCCAAGCCGGTCTAACAAGCTTAAAACTTTTGTTGACGGATAATTTATAGCAAAACGATTTACGACTTTAAAAGAGAGATCATTGATCTCTCTTTTTTTTTGGTATTTACTGCGTTCATGAAAAAATATTTATTACCTTCTTTGTTACTAATTCTAGTCAGTTTAAATTTGTCTGCGGCCGAAGATAACGTTGTCGTAGATAAAACAAAAGCAGCTTACGATAAAACCAAAGAGGTATTTGGCCAGGCTAAAGATGCCGTCGTTGATGCCACCGAAACCGTAACGGATAAAATTGCATACACTCAAATAAAACGCGGTATGTCTGACTACTATGTTTTAGGTGCTTATTCTGCAGTGGATTTACTGATTCCAGGAAAGTATGGAATTACTGTGGGCTTAAACAATACGGTAGACAGAACTTGGGAATTTGAATACTTGCGGGGCTCTTATTCCCTACCTTTTATTTTGGAAGACCTTGGCGAGATGAAAGACGAACGCTTTTCATTAATGACCCGAAGTTATTCAGGAAGAAACAGTTTTCATATTAGCTACGGACTCAGTTATTTTAAGTATTCTATTAAGCTAGGTAACGAGATCATCAGCCGCGTGCCAGGTGCGAATGCCTCTTCGGTGGATCTGATTGAGTTAGAGTCTTTAGGCGCTAATTTCGGAATTGGGAATCGTTGGGCGTTCAGAAATGGTTTCACTATCGGTGTCGATTGGTTGGCAATCTCGCAACCAATATTTATGACGAAAAAAAGAAATGCATTCATGGATTATGCGACGAATGAAGACGATAAGAAAAATATTGAAAAAGCGGGGAATACGATTGCCAAATTCCCTCGGTTCACTGCATTTAAGGTGCAGATGGGTTATACTTTTTAGTTACCCGTGGCTCTGTATATAACTACTAACTTAAATGAACAAAATTCCCATAAATGATAATCAAGCTCATGATTAGCATGAGGAATGCCGGGACTGATTTTTTTACAGAATCTTTAACTTTAAAATGCATCGCTAGCGCACCCAACATCAGAATCGAAATGATGCAAGCGCCAGCTAAAGCCGCCATCGGATACCATAAACCAATAATTAGAGCCACCGCAGATCCTAATTTTAAAGAGCCAACTAAGTAGTAAGCCCAGCTTGGCAAACCATAAGCGGCAAATTCTTCTTTAAGATTTTTAGCTGATTGGCCACGATACTCGGTTGCTTTTTTATTTCTTAAAAGCCACACGTTCAATAAACCAACTGCAACTATAACTTGTAGTATGCCAACGTAATTCAACTAACAACTCCTTGATCGTGATTGGGCTGCGTGGTCTATTCTTTAAATGGATAAGATAACAATCGCTGCACAGATTTTTTCAAGCATATCTTATTTTATATATGGGGCAAGCTGTTTACTTAGAAAAGAAATGATAGTCGAATTCGAGAGATATGGAATGCCTCAGTACCGAAAGTTAACCGGAATTTCACAGATATTAGCAAGTGTTGGGTTGCTTGTAGGCTTTCTAAACATTTGGTTTGTATTGATTTCTTCTTTGGGACTAGCACTACAGATGCTTTGTGGTATCGCCGTCAGAGTTAAAATTAAAGATTCTTTCGCTCAAACTTTTCCGGCCTTGTTTTTTTGTTTTTTGAATTTATTTATTTTTTACAGGAGGTATCTTGAACTATAAAAATCAGCAATTCGATCCGAGCACGAAAAGAAAAAAATGGGTCGCTAAAGGCTTCATCTTTGCGGCCGCATTTCTTTCTATGCTATTTTCGATTTTTCTTTTTCATTCTGGCGATACTCAGCATGGAATTTTCGTTGGTATCTGGGTGCCTTCGATTTTATCAGCCGGGACATTACTGATGGCAGGTCATAGTGAGTAAGGAAATTATTCTTATTTTTGGACTTTTTATATTCGGAATTTTTTTGATCGGTACATATATTTTTTTCAGAATTGAATTTCAAAAAAAACATGGTGAACCGAAGCAGTAGTATGTTGGTATTAGATTTTATCAAGAAAGGAGCGTTATGTTCCTCTTATTTACTTTGATTCCAATGTTGAAAAAATATTTTCTAATCGACTAACAAGCGGCGCCGTTTGCGAATTCTTTTTAGCTCGTTGGATCACCTGATAAAGAACTAAATCATTGTGGATAATTCCAATAGAAGACATTGGATTATCGGTCGAGCGGTAACGTACACGCCATCCGCGCTCTTCGCGGCTTGTGGTCACTTTTTGAGATAGATCATTCATATTACTTTCAAGATTCGACAAATTTGATTCATCAAGAGTGAGTTCGACGATGCGATTTGGTTCTTTAACATCCGTCGAGGTCTCGGCGGGTAGGGTTGGGGTTTCGCTTTCGGGTGTTGATTCTGGTTTCTTCTGTTCGACTTTTATAACAGCGGCCGTCTGTTTTGCTGGTTGGGGTGTTTCTTCGATTGGAGTATTTTCGTCGGCCACAAATTCTTTAAGAACGGCGACTTCCTGCGCTGAATGTCGCTTCCTGAGGAAATACTGTGTTGCAAGAATTCCTAATAACAAAGCAATAATGATCAATGTGGTCTGTTTTTTCACAAGGCCTCCGGCCGATTCGCCTTTGGGTATTAGAAACTTAACCAACGGGCAGGTCAACCAGGCGTATTGGGGCAATTTCGGGGTTTGATCAGTTGATCTCTATTTTCATTTTTGTTAGCCTGTGGACCGATATAAGCACCTGTGGGGGTGTAGCTTAGTTGGTTAAAGCAATCGGCTCATAACCGATGGATCCGGGGTTCGAGTCCCTGCGCCCCTACCATTTTTTTCTGGGTCATGGATAGCATGACCAAAACCAGAAATTCACGAAATGAAAACGGATACTTAGCTCTTTTTAAGAGTGAAAGTTGCTGCTTTGTCATTATCTCTGATTACCTATAGAGATTTTCTGGTTCTCCTCCAAAGGTAGGGGCACCTGGAGTTTCTGTTAGCCGCAATAGGCTTTTACTCTTAGACGATAATTGTTAAAATTATGCATTCCGTAAGC
>JAYUOK010000090.1:0-2928 GCA_043760925.1 Bdellovibrio sp.
GGAGCCGATCAAACGCTTATTGCAATTATGAAACTTTTTACCGAGCACTTATCGAAGTCCATCAAAGAACTTAATATCGAAGTGACTTTCAAAGATAAAAAAAAACCGATCACTGCAAATGTCACGATCTATATGATTGATTACGATAGACCTTTACCTGTCCCCGGCGCTGGGGGCGGTGGATGATAAGAAAAGACATGGGCTTTACACTGATTGAAGTTATTTTAGCGATAACTATTCTATCAACACTCACTGTACTTACAACACAATCGCTAAGCCGGGCTCTGAAAGCAAAAGTAAAAATTCAGAACGAAGTTGATGATGTGTCTGCGCTCCGAGATACCATGCGCATGATTCGCACGGATCTTAATCTAGCTTTTCACCACCGAGATTTCGAAAAAGAATTACAGGATTTAGTCAATAAACCCGCTACATCCGCACCCGGAGTGCCTCAAGTTCCGCAGCAGCCAATAGCTCCTCTTGTCGCACGTGAAAATAAACGCTTTGATCCGGTGACTCATTTTTCTGGTGAATCCGATCAGGTTCATTTTGTGACGATGAATAATGGCCGCACTACAGCCAATGCCAATCAAGCTGATTTTATTGAAGTGGGCTATGCTGTGAAGGGCTGTCGCAATTTAACAGACGCAAGTAAATCCAGCCAGTGCTTGTATCGCCGCACACAATTAGTCATTGATGAGGACGTTGCTGTTGGTGGAACAGAAAGTGTTCTGCTGGAAAATATCACTGAATTTAAAGTTCGTTATATCGGTGAAGGCAAACAGGACTGGGTTTCGACGTGGAATACTAAAAATAGCAGCGATGCTGCGACTCGCCTAAGGTTTCCTGAAGTTGTCGAAATTTCTTTAGCTATCGAGCGTGAAGTTGACAAAAAAAAACGTAATTATTCCATGCAGTACGCTGTGCCCATCCATTTTCCGAATAACCCGCCGTTATCGGGAGCTAAATAATGAATAAGAAAATAATTTTTCAGCGCTTTAAATACAATCCATTAGCGGGTAAAGTTCAAAAAAAGGGAATCGCGTTAATACTTGCGGTCACTTCGCTGTTATTTATGGTTTATATTGCTAAAGAAGTTTCTAGGGATTCGCTGACAGAATATGTTGTAAACTCGCAAGAGCTTAGTCGGCTTAAAGCTTACTATGCCGCCCGAAATGGAATGGATATTGCTTTACTTCGAATAAAATTATTTCAACAGGCATCACGCTTGCCACTCCCGCCTGCATTTGCGTCGCAAATTGATCAGATATGGAAATTTCCGTTTGCTTGGCCACTTCCTGCGCCACCTGAATTAAACTCAGTGGCACGCGATTCGATGACAAAAATGATGAAGGAATCTTTGATGGACGCATCCTACACACACACCATTGAAGATGAAGGTTCGAAAATCGATGTCAATGATTTGATTTCACCTTCAAAAACTTTGCAGGCATTAACCCGAAAACAACTGCAGACTTTATTTTCTCAAAAAATCGAATCAGATGAGGTCTTTCGGCAAAATTACCAAAACTATAGTTTTGAAGATTTAATTAACCGAATGGTTGACTGGATGAGTGATAAAAATTCGAGTGCCAGCGGTGGTAGTAAAAATGGATACTTTTCAGAATTGGGAGAATCCTATCCTCCAAATCGTGGCTTTCGTACATTAGAAGAAATTCGTTTAATTCCAGGAATGACTGAAGAATTTTTCAATATTCTTAACGGCCAAATTACGATTTACGGAATGAAATCAATAAATCCGAACACGGCTTCTGAAAATGTTTTAAAATCTTTAGATAAAGGCATGACCGATGAAGCCGTTAGAGAAGCCATTGCAAGAAGAAACAGTATCGAACTTGGTGGACCGTTTAAGGGAGCCACTTCAGATGAATGTTTAAAAGATTTTAAAAGTTTCGTCGAAAGCCGTGGTGCCAGATTAGAAGCGGCAGAATTCGATAAAATTCCTATGCTGTGTGATAAAGTTATTAATTTTAAAGTCAGATCAACCGGAATTTTTGGCAGTGGATCGCAGGCTATTATCAAAGACATCACCGCAATCGTTGTTGATCTGAATAGGTCCGCGACGCAGATTAAATCTTTTATTGAAAAAGAAAAAAAAGAGCAGCAACAATCAGGTGGAAGTTCTGGAGTAACTGGACCAACGTCGCCTGCGCCAAGACAAGATCCCCTTCCCAAGGGGATGCCGCGTGTCGTATACTGGTCCGAGTATTAGTAGATTTAACCACCAAGGAGTTTAACAATCATGAGATCAATCGGTATCGATATCGGTGAATACTCAATCAAAGTTGTTGAACTGATTCAAAATAAGAAAAATATTTCAGTAAACCAAGTTCATGAAAAAGTTTTAAATCTAAATAGTTCAGAGCAAGACCGCGAACTCGAAGCCATCGAATTCGTGCGCGGTCTTGTTAGCTCGCAAGATTTTTCGAACACTCGCTTTGTCATGGCCGTGCGCCAGGATAAAGTCACTTCAAGGCACAAGGTATTTCCATTTTCAGACCGATTAAAGATTCAGAAAAGTCTTTCGTTTGAAATGGAAGAAGATATTCCGTTTGATACAGATTCTTGCATCTTTGAGTCTAAACTTATTCGCACTCAAGGATTAAGTGCTGAGATTTTGGCAAATGCTGTTCCTAAAAGAAGCGTTGAAAAAATTGTTTCAATGGCTTCAGATTTTGGCATCGAACCCCATGTTATTTCCATCGAAGGTTTGGCATTTGCAAACCTTATAGAAGCCTGGGATCAGGCAGCGCCAACTGCAGATCAAGATTTTGCTATTGAAGACGATCAGAAAACAAAAAAGAAAATTCAGATCGTACTTAATATTGGGCATAAGAAAACAATTTTCACTGCCTTTGAAAATAATCGTTTAATTTTTACTCGAAGTCTTTTTTGGGGAGCCGATCA
>JAYUOK010000091.1:0-6684 GCA_043760925.1 Bdellovibrio sp.
AATGAATACGAACGACGAAGCTAATGTACTTGAAGCGGCATCGGTAATTCCGTAACCCGCAATCGTTGTTGGCGTCGCAGTAATTTTACTCCATGCAACACTTAAGATCTTTGCGTTTGTGACTGCGTTGTTCGCGATCACTGGATTCGGTAATGTACCTGTTAAATCACCACTTAGTGTCGTTGCGGTTTGAAAAGCTCCGGTGATTCGTGAGTCATTACCCGCCGCTACGGTTCCCGCGCCTGTACCAACATTTAGTACCGCTGCTCCGCCAAGGCCAAGATTTGTTCGCGTTGCCGGCGAATTTGTTAATGTAATAAAGCCAGAATTCGAAATCGAGGCATCACCGCTGATTGCAACTGGAGTTGCAAGTCCGCCGGCACTTCCCACGAATACTTGCATCGAAGGCAATACTGAAGTTAATTTGTCGTTAAAAGTTGTCCAGTCGGCTGAAACTAAATAACCATCGTTACCGCCCGAAGCTTGATTCATAAAAATAATCGGCGTGCTGGTTGGATTAAAAATTCCTAACGGCGGGCTAACTGTCACATTTGTAACTGTACCACCCGTACCAGTCGCCGAACCGACTTTGATCCAAGCAACACCGTCATCACGGTAAATTTCACCTGAATCAGTTGTTACATAAAGTCGACCCACTGTGCCCGCTGCCGGTCTTCCTAAAAATGTTCCGGCTTGCATTGAAATAACGCCGCCCGCATTTGTTAGAATCGCGTCGGTAATTCCGTACCCTGCAATTGTAGTTGGGGTTGCCGTAATTTTCGTCCAAGCAACGTCATTAATTTTTGCATTCGTGATAGCTAAGTTTGCAACCTTACCAGTCGTAATCGCCGATGGTTGAATTGTTACGGTGCCATCGGTTGAAATCATTGCGTCGCCGCCCATTGCAACGGGTGCCGCTACATTTGTTGCGCTACCAACGTAGATTTGCCCATTCGGTAAAACATTTGAAGTTGGCGTATAACCTAATGCGGTCGTAACTTGTCCGGTTGTGATCGCGTAAGTTTGACAAGTTAAGTTATCATTCAAAGAATTGTAAGTTAATGTTGATCCGTTCGCACACGCGCCCGCGGCTTGCATCCAGGCACCGGCAACTGTTGACCGAATATTTCCGATATTTAAAAATTGTGCTGTAGCAACGTTACCCGCGCTACCAATCCAAGCCTGGCCCGTTCCTAACGTGGTCGATAATTTATTGTTGAAAATTGACCAATCACCTGAAGATAGAAATCCGTTACCAGTTGCTGATGATTGCGTAATTGAAATGTTCGGAGTTGCTCCGCCACTTGACACGATCGGCGCGGTTGCACCAACTGAAGTAACCGAACCAGCGGTTGCAGAATCCCATGATAAAACTCCAGCGCCGTTTGTTTTTAAAACAAAACCCGCGGTACCTGGATTTGGTGGCAATGTTAAAGTGTAATCAGCCGAGAATGCATTCGGTGACATAATACGAATTGAATTCGCATTCGATCCGTCGAATAAGAAAACATTTCGACCAGAAAAATTTGTCGCCTGTGCAGTTACGAAAGATGAATTACCAGAGCCATCACGTTTAACGATTACACTTGGTGTAGCCGCCGAAGTTCCAGCTATTGTGTCAGTTACCGAAGTATTAATTTGTGAAGCCGTTCGCCCACCAACCGTTGCAACCGTCGGTCCCGGATAAGTTCCGCTTAAATCTCCGCTGGCAACTGATCCATTTTGAATTGAACCTGTTAAACGCGAATCATTACCCGCAGCAACCGTGCCCGCAGTTGTTCCAACGTTCAAAGTAAAAACTGGTGTTAAAGTCGGATTCGTGATCGTTAAGTATGTATTTGCAGAACTAACACTTGTAACAGTTCCTAAAGAATCATTATCAACGCCCGGAGCCCATGCGACTCCGTTGAACTTTAGAATTTCGCCGGCAACTGGCGCTAGCGCAGATACATTCGTCCCACGTAATCGTGAAACTACGGTGGCCGCTTGCGTGCCTGTTACATCACCCGTCAATGCACCCGTGAAACCAACAGCCGGGCTACCCGATAATAAATATTGAGTACTTGTTCCACCCACTAAATTAATAATTTCATTATATTGGCCATTACTTAACGGAGAAATATTATCCGGAGCTCCGCCACCAGTAACGACTCTCATCAATGATTCAACCGGAAAGCCACCGACATTTAAAGATTCAATCGCCGAAGGAACATACGAAGCTGATTGAGTTGGCAGCGGTTCAAACACGCCCGGCGCCATTGTTGCATCATTGAAAGAAATAGCAATACGACGAGTGTCGGTTTGACCTGGACTGTAACTAAATGCAATACCACCATTACACGCGCCAGCTGCAAGATTAAATGCGCCGAAAGAATTTCGGTTGCTCCAAATTTGTTGCATTGTATAGCCGCTGGTATCAGTACGGATTCCTGTTCCGTTATTAATGTTAAGAGTATAAACACCGTTTAATAAAGTTTTTGTTTGAGTTTCTTCGTACATGATACAATTTTGAACCGCCGTGGTCGGCGTTCGAATTTGAATTCTGAAGTTCACCGAACCGGTGACTCCTAAGTTTGTGGTGCTGTCCACAATACGACCATGGTAAGTCATTTGAGGACCGGTTTGCGCAAACGCATTCCATCCTAAAAAGACTATCGTAAAAAATAATGCGACAACGAATCTCGGTGTCGTATATTTTATGTTGAGGTAATTCATCGGCCAGCTCCTGAAAGGATATTTCCTTGAGAGTTCATGTATACTTTGTATCTACCAGACGGTGTTGTAAGTGCTGATGGAGGCGGGGTTCCGTCTGGATAATTTCCATTTACTGGAGCCGTTTCCGGTGGACCATAAGCTAAAGTCGGATAATTAACCGGGTCAGCTTCATTACTGACACTAACTAAAGTTGAATTCACTGTCTTAACAGTCGTTGCTAGGCCTGGCGTATCTTCGTATTGAGTACTGGCCGAAATAAATTCATTTCCTCTAAATTTATATTTGGTCGGCTGGGCTTGAACGACCTGACTATTACGGTTACCAATCGAATTTCGTGCATTCACATAGAAATCGTATTCAACCCCGTTAGTAAGTCCCGTAACCGTGTACGGTGAAGTCACTCGCGGAAGTGGAGTATATGAACCCGTATTCGCAACGCGGTAATAAACTGTATAGTAAGGAGAGGTAAATGCACCCGTTCCCAACATGTAGGCCGCATTCTGCCATGTTAATTCAACCGTACGATCGCCACCTTCTGCATCGGTAATTAAAAATATTCCGGGAGTTTCAATGTGAACAACAGTTAATAGGAAATCTTGTTTTGCGTGAGTCCAGAAATCATACAAATCAACTGTGATCGTTGCGACACCGAACTGCAAATTTTTCGGAGATAATGTTAATGTACAGTTTGGATATGTTCCGCCAACAACCATGCCTGAACTATCGATTAAAGTTCCGTTTGATGAAGTGGCTTTTACGAATACTAAAGAACAAACCATGAATGTATCAGGGTCATTAATCGTAAATGGAATTGTTTGAACGTCATTTTCATCCATAATAAAATCTGGAAATGCACTTAGTACGGGCGGAGCCGACGGGTTATGTTTTCCCGGCTCAAACAGAGGATCAAGCTTAGATTTGTTGCCGCCAAGTGGATTCAAATCACAACCCGCGACAAGTACAAACAATAAGCCGATGCCTATCTTAAAAAGTTTTTTTCCGTTTAACGTACTAATAAAAAACCTTCCTTGGTTTATTATATGTCATCCTTACCAATCTTTCAGCTTCCATGCATATCCAAATTTTATTCCCAGCTCTTGCGCTCTTTGGAGCAAGATCTGCGTATCTTGTTGAGACTTCTCATACTTGAGTGTCCCAAATAAATACTCTTCTACGCGGTCATGTTGCACCGTTAAAGCTAGATCAACACCACTTCCGGACGACACGTTGTAACCACTCGTTGCCGTTCCTTGCAAAGCCGATAATCCAAGTTCAACATCAAATCGATATTTTCCCGCTTGGTGAAACATATAACTAAAAGATCCACGCATTAGAAAGATCGGTACTGCATTGACGACTACACCACCGTCTTCGAAAAGCACGATGTTCTCTTTATTAAAACGATAGAAAAGTTTTTCTGTTTGCGTGAATCCGAAACCAAATCCGAAAGGTCCGGTCTCGTACCGAGCATCAGCAAACACGCTGGCCACGGCTTTTTTGTTTTGCTCGATTGGTCTTTCGCGAACTTCCGGGTGAATTTCAACACTTGTATAAGAAAAACCTAGATTCGTGCGAAAATTTTCAAACCAGTAATTATGCCAGCCAAAACCAAGTTCTGGATTCAACTTACTTAATAATGTTCCTTGTGCACCCGTCGTTGCATCAATACCGTCGTAGCGGTTATACCAAGCTCCGCCCAATAGATAGACTGCTGAGTACCGCGTAATACATTCCGTACCTGTCCATTCGCCATCACAAATCATGCGGTAGCGTAAAGCTTCAGACATTTCTTCCGATGCGCCCGATTCAGTATTTATTTGCTCACCCACGGGGATGTCGTTTTCGATAATTTCAAAAGCCCGATTTTTTTGTTCTTCTTCGGCGCTTTTCTTCGTCGTAGAAGAATTTGTTTTTAATTCAGTTTTTTCTAGAGTGATAATTCGATCTTCACCCCGGTCTAACATACGCCAGCCATCGGTCTGTTGCTCGCACGAGAATGGCAATACCACTTCCGTGCCAGACTGAATTGCATTTTGATTTGCTAAACTGTTGGCGCGTAAAAATTTTTCTAACGACCCACCTTGCCCGAAGACTGGTTCTAGAGCGAAAACCCGCAGGGTCTCTGCCATCTGGTCGCCTTTTTTGAAAATGTATTTTGTAGGCTTTGATACGGGGGTACAAACGTCGGCACGCGAATCTTGCATAACAAAAAACAATAAAAACATGTTGGCTAACAAAATTTGTACGATAAGTTTCATCAACCTTAATTGTTTCAATCACTTAGATTAAAATAAAGAGATGAAATGAGTACTAGCGGTTTTCTAGACTGGCGGGAAGTCGCGCTGGACTTGAGTTCAGAGGTTCACTGTCAACTGATTTAGTCTGAATTTTGAAGATCAATCGAGACCTAAGACTACTCTTGTTCTCTAAGCTAGAAGCCACGCGAGAGAACTCCTGGGCCTTCGTACTTACGTCACCCCAACTATAGACTTGAGCCAAAGAGCTAGCATAAAAATGTTCTGTCGGATTTTCTTCGTAAAATTGTTCAAACAGTGCAACGGCTTCGGCCGAGCGATTTTGATCCATCAAAGCCCAGGCTAACAATGGCTGAATGTTCTTATTTTGCGATTTAAGCTCTAATGCTTTTCGTGCAAAAAACTCAACTTCTTTCGAATTTTTATTTTTCAAATACCAAAGTTCCGTCAATACCGAATAAATAACTGCGCTATTCGGATTAATCTGCAAAGCCTTAGCAATCTGTTTTTTAAATGATTTTTGATTATGCAAACGGTAATGCACAAACGCAAATTTCAGTCGTAAATCTTCGTCATTCGGAAACAAACTAATTCCTTTTTCAAGTAACGCGACAGTCTCGACAAAACGCTTTGTCTCGATTAAAAAATCTGCGTAAGTCTTGTAAAGCAATAATTGATCCGGCCGCATGTTGTGTGCTTTACGAATTCGGTTGATCGCAAGATCAGATTGACCAGTCGATTTCTCGTGTAAAGCAATTCGAGTCTGTGCTTCCGCGAAGTAATCTGACGAAATGGGAATCATCTCCATCGCTGAATGCGCCAAGGCGGTGCGCCCTTGGTTTTGGTAGACGTAAGCTAAGTACATTCTAGGTTCGTCAGTTTCTTTACGACGCAAAAGCGATAGGTAAGATCGCTCAGCCTTTTCAAAATCATTCATCAAGAAGTGAATATGGGCTTTTTTCAGATCAACTGCGTAATAATCTTCAGTCCAAGTACTTTGCTTTTCTAATTCACGCAAAGCGATCGTGTAATTCTCTACCTGCACAGCGGCGTAGACTAAATCTTCAGAAATTCGTAAATCAAAATCATGAGTTTCAGTATAAGCATTCAAAGCCGCCAAAGCTTCGTTTAACTTATTTTGCTTAAAAAGGTCTTCGATGTACTCTTTCGCTACTCGACTAGAGTGTGGGTTCATCGCATAGGCTTCTGAAAGTAATTTACGATAAATTTCTTGGTTTTTCGCCGCCTTAAAAATCAAAGCACGTTCAAAAACAGCTTCATACATACGCGGATATCCAGGGCTAAATTGATTCAGAACTTTCAAGGCTTGTGCATAATTCTTTTCAATTTTGTAAATAAAAAACATGGCCCATATCGCTTGCTCGTCTTCCTCATCTTGCTTCAACAATTCGGCATACGATGCTCGCGCTTTCGAATAAATCTCAGTCGCAAGATACAGATTGCCTAGCTTATACAAGGCCGCTTTATTTTTCGGATCAAGCCTTAAAGCCTCACCCAGTTCGTAGGAAGCTAAATGGTCTAAATTCACCTGACGATAAGAATCAGAAAGATGAACATGTGTCGATGCCCGGTTCGGATTATGAATTAATGAAAGTCGAAAAGTCTCGATCGCCTTCTCATGGTCATTATCTTGTGCTTGAGCTATCGCAATCTGTTCATAATATTCTGCGCGTGATATCTGCCCCGGGAATAA
>JAYUOK010000092.1:0-195873 GCA_043760925.1 Bdellovibrio sp.
ATAGCGAAGCTCGTCTTTTGCAAAGCGAAAGTATGCTTAAGACTCTGAAGCAAATCGCAGAAAACGAACGCGCAAAGCTTGCGTCCATATTTGCGCAAATTCCGGGTGCGATTGCTGTGTTTGAAGGACCTGATCATGTTTTTACGATGGCGAATCCGGCCTACGTGACCAAGTTTTTTGGAGGACGACAGGATCTGATCGGTCAATCGGTCCGCGCGGCTGTTCCGGAAGCCGTCGAACAAGGTTTTGAAAAATTACTGAACACTGTTTATCAAACCGGAGTCCCCTTCATCGGCATAGAAACGCCGATCGATCTTCTGCAACCCGATGGAAAAATGCGGACGTTTCACCTTGATTTGGTTTATCAGCCCTTACGTGATACTTCAGGAAAAATAACTGGAATTGTGGCCGTTATAACCGATGTTACTGAACAGGTCGCTGCGCGAATAAAATTGCAAGAAAGCGAAGCTCGACTTATCAAAAATCAAGAAATGCTTTCCACCACAGTTCGCGTCGCCAAGGTTGGATTTTATGATTGGGATATACAAAAAAATTCGGTCACCTTCAGTGATCAGTTTCAAAATGATTGGGGCGTTGAATCTGTTAGTTCGCTTCAAGAAACCCTGGCTAGAATTCATTCAGACGACCGAGCAAGGGTCAATCAGCTTTTTGAAAAATCCATCAGTGATGGAACTCCGTATTTTGCCGAGTATCGGGTGGTACGACCAGATGGTCGGACAATCTGGATCGAAGCTCATGGAGTTGTCGATCATAGCGTTGATGGCACACCGATGCGTGTTTACGGAACTTCGATCGATATTACAGCTCGTAAAGCGATTCAATTTCAACTTCAAGCTGCAAAAAGCGATGCTGAAAAAGCAAACCAAACCAAGTCCTCGTTTCTTGCGAACATGTCTCATGAAATAAGAACTCCCCTTGGCGCTATCCTGGGGTTCACTGACTTGCTTAAGGATAGAGAACTAACCTTCAAGGAGCGAAACCAGTTTCTTGAAACGATCTCGCGAAATGGCAAAGCTTTGACAACGATCATTGATGATATTCTTGATTTAGCCAAAGTTGAGTCTGGTAAACTTGAAATTGAAAATTTGGACTTTTCGCTTTTTGATTTAATTGATGATGTGATGGATGTTTTTCGTGAACGCACACGTTCTAAAAATATATTTCTTCGCGCGCATCTTTATAAAGATACACCTGCCAGAGTTTTTTCAGACCCAACCCGGATTCGGCAGATTTTGATCAACATGATTGGCAACGCCGTGAAGTTCACGGCCAACGGCGGAGTCACGATTGAAGTTAGCGCTCGACTAAACAGCAATGATACAACTCAATTTACGATTTTAGTGAAAGATACCGGTGTTGGTTTAACCAGCGAGCAAAAAGAACGTCTTTTTCAACCATTCATGCAAGCTGACAACAGCACAACTAGAAAATATGGTGGGACGGGACTGGGCCTGGCCTTATCGAAACGCTTGGCTGGTGCACTCGGAGGAGATATTTTTATCGAAGCTAATGAGACCGCCCAAACTGGCTGTACTTTTGGATTCACATTTGCCGCTAGCGTTCCTAAGCCTGTCGCGAATAAAATAAAAATTAAGGATGATACTCAAAACAATACAGAAAAAAATATTCAAATTCTTTCGGGCATTCGAGTGTTGTTAGCGGAAGATTCCACTGACAATCAACTTCTTGTGCAACTGGTGCTCACAAAACAAGGTGCGACGGTCGATACTGCGAATAACGGTGTTGAGGCCTTTAAGATGGGGATAAATGGCAACTTTGATATTGTTTTAATGGACATCCAAATGCCAGAAATGGACGGCTTTGAGGCGACCCGTGCCCTTCGCGAAGCTGGTTTTAAAAAACCAATTGTCGCTTTGACCGCGCATGCTATGGCGGAGGAGCGCGCACGAACACTTGCGGCTGGATGCAATGGGCATTTAACAAAACCGTTGAACCAGACTGAACTTATCGAAACGATCGAACGACTAACCAGGAACAATATTGAACCGCGAAAAGATCATTAGGTTTCCCTGGTAGGTCGGTTCTATAATTTTATAATAAACCCCATGGCAGTAAAAAGAAAAAGCTCGATACGAGAGATTCAAAGACTCCCCACCATCAACCGGGGCTAAACTTATCTTAATAGCTATTTCAGCAGCTGCGAAAAATCCTTGACCCATTCATCATCAGAATTCAAACACGGAATAACTTGGCAGTTAAGACCACCGTGTTTTAAGAAAATTTCTTTTCCGACCATAGCGATTTCTTCCAAAGTCTCGATACAATCAGCTACAAATGATGGACAAAAAATGGCGATATTTTTTTTACCCGTTTTTGCAAGGGTTTCTAAGACAGAATCTGTAGAAGGCTGAGTCCACTTTTCAACACCTACCCGGGATTGAAATGAAATGCTCCACTGCGAACGATCCAAATTCATTTTCAATGCTATCGCATGAGCTGTTGCAAAACAATGAGCGCGATAACAGTTCTTATCGCAAGATTTTTGCATAACACAGCAGTCAGCACTTTCTAAACAGCCCGCCACCTGCCGCAACTGCCGTTCCGGCAAACCATGAAAAGAAAATAGAAAATGATCGATAGGATCACTTCCGAAATACTTATTTGCAATTCGCACTGTTGAATGAATGAAAGATTCAGCAGCATAAAATGGCGGAACAGTTTTCCACGGAATATTAATCTTCAACTTCTTTATTAATCGCTTCACTTCAAGTAGCGAAGAACCAGTCGTCGCCTTGGCATACTGCGGGTAAAGCGGTACTACTAAGATTTCATCAACGTTATCTGTTGAAAAATTATGTAACGCATTTTCAATAGAGGTCTTGCTGTAGCGCATCCCCGTTCGAACGATAAAATCTGATCCTAACACAGTCTGAAGTTTCTTCGAAAAATCTTCCGTATGAACTGTTAGTGGCGAACCTTTTTCTGTCCATACTTTTTTATAGTTAGCCGCAGAATAAGAAGCTCGCCTTGGCACGATACCAATATTGACCAGTATCCACCTGAGTAAAAAAGGTATATTGATAATGTCTTTATCCATTAAGAATTGACGCAAATAAATAGCGACATCTTTAGTTTCATAAGAAATGGGACTTCCGATATTAATAAGTAATATACCTTTTTTAGCCATGATTTTTTTTAATTACCTCTGCCAGATTTTCACTGCGTTCTAGTATTTTACTAAGCCCAATTCCACCTAAGTAATTTCCATGTAAATAAATGCCCTTGGGCATTTTGAAGCTTTGCAATTGCAATAAACATTTTTCTAGATTGATATCATAATAAGGAAGGCCATTCGGCCAACGGTTTATCTTTATTTCCTGGGGCTGTTCTAAAGAACCAAAAATCTTCGTTCGTTCATCGGTAATCAGTTTAAGCAAATGTTCATCGGATAGATTCAAAGTTGAGTTTTCGTCAACGCCGCCTAAAATCCACGTTTCGTTATAGGTTTTATTTCGATCTGCAAAAATATAAGAATTCATTAAAATACCAAATGAGCGAAGGCCCAAACCGCGTGGAATCAAGCAGCCAAAGCCCTGATATTTTGCCTGTGTTGACTTAAAAAACAAGGTAACAGAAATTAACGAAGACATTTTAATTGTCTGAAGCTGCTTTGATAGTTCAGGACAAACGTCAGTAAATAACTGCGCCGCCGCAGAAGCAGAGCTTGCGATGACCACAGGGCCGAAAATATTTTTAAGTTCAACTTCAGCGTTCAGATGAAATTTCACCCCTAGGCGAATCAATTCTGATTCCAAATGATTTACTAAATCCTGCATACCGCCCGGCCCCGTTAACAAGCCTTTGGTTTTTTCGCGCTTATTTTTTGAAAAAAATCCACCCAGAATTAAACTGGCGCTTAAGCCCTGGATGTCATTTCCATAAATACCCTGCATGGCAGGCCCTAAAATAAACTGAGTTCCACTATTTCCAAGATTTCTTTTTCCCCAATTTTCTAAAGTTTCTTCGGTCGATGGTTTCAGTGAATTTTTCTGAAATAAAATCTTAGGAATAAATTGAAAAATGAATATCAAAGTTTCGAAAAAAGAAAGAGGCCACTGTTTTGGAATAGAACGAAAAATAAAGCGGCGCTTTGATGATTCAAGGGACGTGCTAGGCACAATACCAAGTTCTTTAAATAGATTTCTAGCGCGCTCTGTGGAAAGCATGGCATTCGCCGCACGCTCAGCAATTCCGTATTCGGTCTTATCAGTTCCTAAAAGCCCGCCGACTCGGGATGCTTTTTCAAAAATATCTACTTGAAAGCCATTTTGAGCTAATCTTAAAGCTAAGGTTAATCCGGCAAAACCAGCGCCGACGATCGTTATTTGTTTCATATCGACTGAGAAAATATTTTTGTTTGGGGTTGTTTTACTTTTAACCGTTCGTCAAAAAAAACACAGGCATTTCGTAAAAAAGGGCGTCCCGCCTTTTTGACAACTAATTTGTGATCGTGAATTTCCACTAAAGAATCTTGGATCATAACATCTAGAAATTCGCGGGCTTTTTCTTCTTGATCGGCATCTGTAAAGCTAACTTCAAATTCAGTCATTAATTTCAAAATTTGCGCTCGGCGAACGCGGTCTTCGTCCGTTAAAAGATGGCCCCGTAATGTCGGTATTCGACCATCAGATAATGCGGATTCATACAATGGTAGTACCTTTTCATTCTGGTGAAAGCTATACGGAGTTTCTGAAATACTGCTGACTCCTAAACCCAATAACACATCAGTACGCTGATCGGTGTACCCCATGAAATTACGGTGTAAGCGCTTTTCATTCATCGCTAACGCTAAATTATCAGTCGCCAAAGCAAAATGATCCATACCGATTTCAACGTAGCCATTTTCTAAAAGCACAGTTCTGGCTACATCGTAAAGTTCTCTTTTTTCAGACGCCTTCGGCAGATCGGCGTCTTCAAAAAGTCGTTGTTGTGGTTTAATCCACGGCACCAAAGCAAAACTGTACAAAGCGATGCGATCAGGTCGTAAGCTAACAGTGGCTTCGGCAGTTTCTTTCATCGAAGCCGCCGTTTGCTTGGCAAGACCGTAGATCAAATCGAAATTCACCGAAGTGTATCCGATCTCACGCGCTACCCGAGTCAAATTTGCGGTGACTTCATAAGGCTGAATTCGATTTACTAAGCGCTGAACCTCGGGATTAAAATCTTGAACGCCCATACTGACCCTGTTAAAACCCAACTCAAAAAGTGCCTTTAATTGCTCTGCGTTCGTGCGCCTTGGATCAACTTCGATAGAACCTTCGAAATCTTTTTTATCAAATACAATCTGACTTAAAATGGGCGTCAATAAAGACACTAGGCTTTGGGCATCTAAAAATGTAGGCGTCCCGCCACCTAAGTGAATGTTCTTTAAAGGTTTGGTTTTTAGTTCAGGGACCTTTTCTAAATAAAGGCTCCATTCTTTAAGAATATTTTCGATATAGGGTGTTTCACGCTTATGATCTTTAGTTATAATATTATTGCAGCCACAGAACGTGCACAACGATTCACAAAAAGGAATATGCAGATACATGGACCAACTGCTTTCAGTTTTTGAAAGAGTTTGACGTAAATGATTTATCCATTGATCCGTCGTTGGATTTATTTCCCAATAAGGAACCGTGGGGTAACTAGTGTAGCGTGGCGCTGGAACATCATACTTAGCATAAAGATCTTTCTTCATAGAAGGACCTCACGAATGGTATCAATAAATAGGCGCACATTCTTTTCCGGAGTTTTTGGTAACACCCCATGACCCAGACCACAGACCCAACCGGCCCGCTGTTCTTTGGTTAAATTTTTCAGCGGTGTTAAATAAGCCTGAATTGATTTTTTTAAATCAGATGCATCTTGAAATAACAAACTTTGATCGAAGTTCCCCTGAACAAAACCTTTTTCTTGGATACTAAAACACTGGGTCAAGTTCCAGCGGTGATCAAAACCCTGCCCGATCCAAGGTAAATCTTTGAATTCAGAATTGAAGAACGCCGCTTGGGTTCCTTTTGAATAGTAACCAAGCCGATTCGGAAATTCTAACGCAAGTTTTGTTAATACCGGCTGCAAATATTCCTGGAAAAACAAGGGTGAAACTTCGCCAGCTGCGGTGTCGAACAACATGATCATTTCTGCGCCGCCCGCTAGCTGAAGGCGAATGTTTTCACGAAGCAGCGGATACATCTTTGCTAGAAAAAATGGAAATAATGAAACTGATTTTTTCGACTCAATTAAAGAACCAGCATGAGATCCTTCAACCGCATACACAAAAAGAGTCCACGGCCCGCCAATAAAACCAATTAAACTTTTATTGGCCGGCAATACAGCCCTGGTCGCAAGCAAGGCTTGTTTTTGAAAATCCATGAACTTGACCGCTTTTTCAACGTCGGTCAACTGCGTGATTGTATCGTGGCTTAATTTAAATTCTAACCGGGGTCCCTGGTCGGTGTATTCAAGACCCATCCCCAATGCTTCTAGCGGAAATAAAATATCACTGAATAAAATCGAGACGTCGAAATCAAATTCGGCAACTGGTCCCAAAGCCACCTGTGCCGCTAGATCTGGATTTTTACAAAGCTGATCAAAAGAATTTTCTGCCCGTAACGCTTGATAATGTCGATGATAGCGACCCGCTTGCCGCATAAACCAAATGGGCGGAACATTTTGCGGGGTACGATTCAAGGCATTTTGAAACAAAGCATTCATAAAATCTCCTTTACGTTAACCATTGGTAGCCTACGCCACGGACGGAACGGATGTGTTTTTCGCCATCATCATTTAACAAATGGCGAAGCCTAACGATAATATTATCGACGGTGCGGTGACTTGGGTTCTTATCAGCACCCCAAATTTCATTCATAATGTCATCACGACTTAAAGCTCGCGGAGCTTTTTCAATGAGCAGCTGCAAGACTTTCATATCCGTCACGGCCGGATATTGAATTTGCCCCGTTTTTTTTACAATGGACATGTTTGCGAAATTGATCGAACACGAATCGATTTCGATGGCTCGGTTTGGAACATGGGCATCAAGTACGTGTTTGACCCGCAGTAATAATTCTTTTAAGTGAAAAGGCTTGGGAATATATTCTTCAGCACCTAGTTCAAAACCCTGCAGCCTAGATTCTGCGTCTGCTTGAGCGGTTAAGAAAATAAATAACACGGGTAACGTGTTTTTAATTTTTTGAGCCAAATAAAAACCGGTTCCATCCGGCAAACCGACATCTAAAATAACTAAATCGTAATTTCGATTTTTATCAAAAAGAGCCCAGCCGTCAGCACAGTTTTTTCCCCACGACACTTCATAGTCTTTGGAAAGACGCTCGGTCAGAGTTTTTCCTAATGAAATATCATCTTCAACAATTAAAATACGTCTCATGCCAAGCTTCCCACAACACTTAGAATTGATTTAAAGCGACCACTGCTGTTCGATTCAAATCGCAAGTCACCATCCATATTTTGTAGCAATCTTTTACAAATAAAAAGTCCAATGCCGTTTCCCTGCTGACTTGTTGAACTCAGTAGCTGGGCACCTAATTTTTTTACATCGCCGTGAAAACCAGAACCATTATCAGAAATTGAAATTTCGACTTTTTTATCATTCACTTTTACAGTTTCTATTTTAACAAGATCTGCATTCCCGTGCAGAACAGAATTTTGCAATATATTGCGAAAGATACTCAGCAAAGCTCGGCGATCGCCATGTATGTGAACTTCTTTTTCTAAATCAATTGTCAAATCACTAAAATCACTTCGTAGCGATGACAATAATTCATTTAAAGAAACCTGTTCGCTTAATAGTTTTCCAGCTTCCAAGCTGGACAAAAATAATGAATTTTCTAACTGAAGGTCCAAACGAAAAATGTCGTTGATAAGACGTTTTAAAACGGGGTTGCGTTCTGACTGCAGATTTTCTTCTAAAACATCTGCCTGCAAGCGCAAACGCGAAATCGATGTTTTGATGTCATGACTAAAAGTCGAGAAGAAAAATCGCAATCGCTGATTTTGCTTTTGATCGTTGTGCGAAAAAATAATCAGGGCAGTGCCACCAAGAAATATGGCTGCTAGTAGAATACTACCTTCCCAGGCAACCATGCGAAGAAAACTTTCTGTCCCTTTTATTTGATTAAGAATAAAAATCCACCACCACGTCACCAACGAAAATGTAAAAGCAAACCAAATGACAGCAAGTAATGTCTTGATATTAGATTTAACGAACTTTTTAAACACCAGAGGCCTCTATAATCATGTGAGCGGCTTCATCCAAAAGTTCATCGGTATGAGCCATCGAAACAAAGCCGACTTCATACGCATTCGGTGCTAAATAAATTCCTTTGTCCAGAGCGTTTAGAAAAAGACCTTTAAAGCTTGCACCCTGATTGGCTGGAATTTTCGCCACAGAACGAATGATTTCAGGAGCCGCCGTATGTATCCAAAATAAAGAAGCCTGTTGATCAATGGCTAACGGAACTCCTTTTTTGGCAAAACCTGCTCGAACTGTCGCAGCGAACTGAGCAGTTCTTTTTTCTAAAATATTCCAGCCATCAAGGCGCTGCATCTTTTTTAAAGTCGTTAAGCCCGCGCGCATTCCGATTGGGTTAGCACTTAATGTTCCGGCTTGGTAAACGTCACCTGATGGTGCTACTCGGTTCATTAATTCGGCTTTACCGCCATAACACCCTACAGGGAATCCACCACCGATAATTTTTCCGTAGGTCACAAGGTCAGGTCTGATACCCGTTTTTTCAACCATACCACCAAGGCCTACGCGAAACCCAGAAATCACTTCATCAAAGATTAATAAGGAACCATTTTTTTCACATAACTGAGCGACAGTTTTTAAAAATTCATCACGTTGTACCAGTAAGCCATAATTTGCAGGCAAAGGTTCTATGATGACGGCAGCAATATCTTTGCCATGAATCGCAAAAACTTCTTTTAATTTTTCTTCATCATCTAGGGGTGAAACCAAAGTCTGCGAAGCTACAGCTTCGGAAATTCCAGCGCTGCTAGACGAAGCAAGACCCGCAAGTCCGCTTCCTGATTGAACTAATAAACTGTCAACATGGCCATGATAGCATCCATCGAATTTCAATATTTTTTCTCTTTTAGTTACCGCGCGCGCGACACGAAGGGCGCTCATCACGGCTTCTGTTCCTGAAGAAACAAAGCGTACTTTTTCCATCCACGGAACCGTTTGGGTCAACCATTCTGCTAGCTCCAACGAATAAATTTCAGCGGCACCAAAAGTCCAAGCTGTGTTGACCATTTCAAGAACTTGTTCTTTCACTTCAGGATCAAGATGACCCAAAATCAGTGGGCCGAAGCTTTGACAAAAATCCATGTATTTCTTGTCTTCGACCGATGTTAAGTAGGCGCCTTCGGCTTTTTTAAAAAAAACGGGTCCACGATCAAGGCCTTTAAAAGATCTGACTGGCGAATGGACGCCTCCCGGAGTTACTTTTAAAGCGCGCTGAAATAATTCTTTTGAATTTACTGACTGCATCGCTGTTTCCAATCCTGTTGATCTAAAAATATTTGTACGTTATCGGCATGTCTACGAACCACTTGATAGGTATGACCAGGTCCACAAGCATGTTGCCTTTTAGCTATATCTGGATGTTGATCTATAGCCAATAAAAACTGACTGCCGCTGCTCCAAAAAAATGATTCTTTGCCAGAAAAATTAATTTCCACATTCTGAGAAATCAGTTTGTAAGTTGCTATATGCTTGAGTGCATTGTTGGAATCTGTCTTGGAGTGTGAAAGCTTAAGCCAAGAAAGCTTCTGACCCGCAAGGACTTCAATTCCAATGGGTTCGTCTTCGCCAAGGCTTTCGCTGCAACCGTGAACCCAAATGCCTTTTGCGACTAACTTTTTCCAAGTTTTTAAACCCGAGGCCCAAACAAAGCCAGAGAATGTAAAGTTCGAAGGCCACGCTTCAGCCCTAGCGACATATAAAGTTGATACATCAGCCGGAATTATTATGTCCGGAATTTCTACGCGACGGAAGAAGGCGGAATCATTTTCAGCGCACCACATTTTTGCAACGGGCCATTTTTTTTTGATGACCGAATTTAATATTCTACTATTTAAAACCTGACCGGAATCGGTCAGGCCTTTCGTAACGGTTATTTTGCCGTAAGGTCGATCTATGACACTGACGCCAATTTTTTGATGGCAGCCACCGCCATAGCTAGCCAAAATTTCGCGCTCTTTTGTAGCGCATTCAAACGTTTTGACATCATTGATTTCTGACAAAAGTTCTTTCAAATCAGAACGATCACTTCGAATTTCAATTGCCAAAGCACCCTGCCCCGCCGCATTGGGATTGACAGTCAAAGGCAACACGACCCATTGCAATTCAGCCATATATTTTTTTAACACACTTTGCATTTCAGAAAATTCTGCATGTAGAGCCGATAAAAGTCGATCCAACGCAGCCTTTGCTAAAACCAATCCGTCGATGTCAGAACTTTCTAACAATTTTCGCATCCGGGTTGGAATATTACCTCGAACATTCAAGAACTGAACGTTTTCAATTTCCAACGGCAAATGATCTTTTAAAAAACCCGTCAAATTGTATTCACGGCGGGGTGACGAACTAAAAATATTTAATGTTTTTGAAGAGCTAATTTTTTCTAAATGGGATTTTTTAACTAGAAGTAGATCTCGCTGATCAGCTCTTGGAAGTGTCGCAACAATTTGCGTGTCTGATTTAAGTTCTGTGGGTAAATCTTTCCACGAATGAACCACCATGTCCGTTTCATTGCGTAGTAATTCACCGTAAAAATCTTCTGTGAAGACTCCCTTTTCGGGCATCTTCCAAAGGGGATCTGTTAGATTGATGTCACCTAGAGATTCTTTAAACCGATATTCAATTTCAATTTTTGAATCTGTTTTTTGCAATGCTTCACCCACCATATAAGCTTGAAGACGAGCCAAATCACTTTTACGGGCGGAAATTCTTAAGCGCACAAATCATCCCATCCAAGTGGACGCAATTCACAGCGCTGCATAAATTCTTGGGTTTTTTCTTTTATTAATCCAGAAATGATGTGTCGTTTAATCTCAATTTCCTTTTTATTTTCTTCCATTTCAGTGAAGAACTTCTGTAAGCCCATAAATTTAATATGCGGAAACCGCTGCTGAATAGTTAATGCCAGCAGGTTGTCTTCACCGCGTAGATCATAAATAGCACATGGACGAGCTTCTTGACGATCAAGAATTTGAAGAATCATTTCATCACTGACAGGCGCTGCAATAACAAGAACATCACCCTGTATGAATGCGTTCTGGTAAAGTTGCACCATCACGCGATGATTTATTTCGCAGATGTTTGGTAGTTTCACAGACAATTTTTTAGTGTTACGACAAAGTATCTGAACCATTTTCTTATCGGATAACCACGGAATAATTTCTGAGGCTAGCTGCCCCGATCCAAATAAAGTAATAGTGTCGAATGATTTCGTATAGCGACTTAATAGACTGCCGTAAGTTTGCGATCCAAAGCTGTGTAAATGCTCGGCTCTAATCCTTTTAACTTCAAAAATAATAAAATGAAGCCACTTTTGATGATCAGCAAATAAGGGATCATTTTGCCGTTTTCGGGTATCGATAAAATTTCTGAATTGTCCAAGAACTTCGGTTTCACCAAAAATAGGCGATCGTAGTCCACAAAGAACTTCCAGCAAAAAAGCCAATGCGATATCTCCGCGAAGAATTTCATCCGAAGATTCAAGTAAACATGAAGACCGGTTCGAGATATTTTTCAATTCAGATTCCGTACAAAAAATAACTTGCCGTAAACAAGTCTTCCAAACTGCAACTTCGCCAAACCATTCAGGAAAGTTTTTATTTGATTTTCTATGTATCAAAAGTATATCTTTCATCATAAATACTAGGGTAACCTATTTTAAGTTCTTGATTGTCATGGATTTGTCATATCAAGCTAAGATAACTTTAGAAGGAGATTTTCTAATGGAACTAGCACAAAGACCACGACGCAACCGCCGGACCGAAGCGATACGCAATTCAATTGCTGAAACTGATTTAAGGCCCTGTCATTTAGTTCTACCGCTTTTTTTATGTGAAGGGACAGATCAAAAGCAAGTCATAAAATCAATGCCTGGTATTTATCGTGCAAGCAGCGACGTGATTTTAAAAGATATCGAACACGCAATAAGTCTAGGAGTTAATTCTTTTGCCTTTTTCCCAGTAGTAAATAATTTGCTAAAAGATTCATATGGAAAAGAATCTTGCAATCCGAATGGTCTTTTGCCAACCACAATAAAAAAAATTAAAGACAAATTTCCTGAGGCTATGTTGATCACCGATGTTGCTTTAGATCCCTATTCTTCCGATGGACACGATGGCGTGGTGGAAAATGGTCAAATTTTAAATGACGTCACCGTAGAAATTCTTGCTCAGATGGCCATTGTACAAGCTTCAGCTGGAGCGGATATGGTTGCACCATCTGATATGATGGACGGACGTGTTGGTGCTATTCGTAAAGCTTTGGATCAAGCTGGACATACTGATACAGGTATACTTTCGTATTCAGTGAAATATGCTTCCAGTTTTTACGGCCCCTTTCGTGAAGCTTTAGAATCAGCACCTAAATTTGGTGATAAAAAAACCTATCAAATGGATTATCGCAATTCACGCGAAGCCATTCGCGAAGTGGAACTAGACATTTCAGAAGGCGCCGATATCGTCATGATTAAACCAGCGCTTAGTTATTTAGATATTATTGCTAAAGTAAAACAACACGTAAATGTTCCCGTTGCCGCTTATAACGTTAGTGGCGAATTTGCCATGATTAAAGCTGCAGCCCAAGCCGGCATGATTGACGAAACCAAAGCCATGGTTGAATCACTGTACTCCATACGCAGAGCCGGTGCCGACATTATTTTTTCATACTTTGCACTTCCGATGGCGAAGTGGTTGAAAAAATAAATTTTTAAGTAGCCGGAACGCTGCAATTCCAGAGATATTTTGGCCAATAGTCAATCAATGTATGTCTTCTGTTACTTCGTAAGTATTTACACTTTCCCCGCAATAAACGCTAATTTTTGATGAATGAAATTAGCACTTCGCCCGTGCGTATTCCGAAGTAATAAATTTTAGCTCTGTTTATCAAAACTTTCTCATCAACCAAATACATCCAGTCATCGAAACTGACGCGGTAACTAGAATCTTTTACTTTCAGGTCCATTTTGTAAGTCCAGTGAAATGCATTCCCAGCTGATTCCCCGATCGCCACGCCCAAAATATCGCTGGCCGCACCTTCGTATTTGCCTTCAGCTAATTTCTTTATGGTCCAAATCCGCTGGCTTTTCTCACCATCACTCCAGTCAAAATCTTCGACCAGTATGCCGACATTATCTTTCCACGTGGTATTGATTGTAACTACAAAGCGACGAGTGACTTCGCCGGATCTATTCATAACAAGGCCGTGAGCGACCATTTTTCCGTTGAAATAATTCTCGAGGACTAACTTTGGCTTTTCATTTTCGTACTGTTTGATAGTCGTTCCACATGCGGTTAATAGAAAAAGGGAAAATAGAACAGCCATTTTTATCATGATAGAACTCCCGTGCTAGGCTGAAATGATTACATGATGAGTTCTAAAAAACAAAAAAATAGTATGCTTCGATCATTCATCGATTCGTCAGCGACGCTGCATGAGCCGGGCTATAAAGAAACCAGCTTAAATACGCATCAACCACCGCTCGGAACTCATATCAGTTGGTTAGTAATACCGGGTCCTCAATTAATACAAATTGACCCGAAATTTTGATCTGTGGTTCTATCCAAGCCTGCCGTCGTAAAGGGGTCAAAAAATGCGAATGCTTCTTCTAGTTTTATTCATCAATCAGACATGTTTTGCAGTCAAAAATTTAGATCTAAACGATGTTTCTGTGCTATTTCCGCTGCCGGCCTTAAACAACTGGGACCAGCTTATCAAAGCAGACCATCAAGCAAAAAAAGGAACACTTTTACCAGCCGAATTTTTCAAAAAAATTCCGTCTCTGGTCGTTGTTCCATCAAATGAAATTCTTTATAAAGATATTCGTGTTGTGGGAATGCGTTTTGATCCTTGTTTTCATGAAGGACCTGCCCCGGTTCGATGTAAGCCGCAAATCCGTCTGATCATGCAGCCCCTTGAAAACGTTCAAGGCACCACTTCGACTTTCGATTCTAGTTTACATTTATTCTATGATCTAAGTGCGGAAGAATTTAAAGAATTCATCGGAAAGATCAGTTTACTTAAAGCAGAATTTTATTCAAAAGATGAGATTTTACCATTAGGGGTGAATCCGTTTTTGAAAAAAGATGGCTTACAGAGTGTTTACTTTAACAAGTTAACTTCACTTGTTTTTGAATACATAGGTGAAAATGTTTTAACAAGAATTTCTTTTATGCAAGTTTTAGGTAGCGGACTTGTTTGGGATTTCAGTGGATTTGATATTATAAATACAGAAATGAAACCAATGAACATTCCCCGAGTGAATGTGCAAACTCAAAGATTTATTAACGGAGGGGTTGACCCGCAACCCGTTTGGTTTTTAGGTGCAATCGTTCCAGAACCTGAAGCCGAAGAGAATTTAAATATCCTCACTCGCGATTCTAGAATACTAGCACCACAGCACGAAGCCGAAATTATTGCGGCCGCGAAGGCTGCCTTTCGCTTCGAAAACCCGAATTTTCATAACCCGGGTACGGTTGATTGTGTCAGTTGTCATCTTGCTCAATCGACCAAAAATTATACTTTACGCCATTTTCCCTGGTACAATGTCGACCGCGTTAACCTTCAGGATATCTATTCGAATCAAGAACGAAACTTAACCAACATAAGCCCGATGCAAACACATACTATTATTTTAAGAAGTTTTGGATACTTTATGAATCAGCCCATTGTATCTAATCGCACGATTCATGAATCAGCCGAAGTTTTAAAGTATTTGAATCAGAATTATAAATAAGGCCTGTATCAACATTCATACTTTCAAACCAATACACAGCACTTCATTTTTTTGCTACGTCAAATCCAAATTCTCTAAATATTTCAAGCATGATTTAACTTCGACATCGTTATCGGTCGAAAATTCGTGCTTAATATTCTTAACAAGTTGTATTTTTTTACAATTTTTAAAATAGTTTTCAAAGGACTTAAAGTTGGCAGAAACTGCATTTTCGCTTAACTTAACTTCGATCAAGTGTGTCGGCTTTTTGTCTTTTAATATCAGAAAATCTATCTCTTTGTGGTTTCGAAGTTTAGCAAACTGTAAGTCCAACTCTTTTCCTTCGACGTCAGATAAGTAGTCGATTTCTTTCTTCAGCGAAAGCGCAACCAGGTTTTCTAATTTACAGGCCTCATCCCCGCGCACTCGTGCGGAATCGAAAAAATAATACTTCCCTGACTTCTTGATTGCTTTAGAAATATTTTTTGAGAATGGGTTTACTCTAAATACAATGAATAGATTCTCTAGTGATTTAAGCCATTTCTTGACGGTCTTTTCATCTCTTTGCAAGTCCTCAGCTAACGCGTTGACTGAAATAGTCGATCCAACTCTTTCGGCTAAAAGTTCTATCAAAATTTCTATCGAATCGATGTCTTTGATGTTTTCGACTGACATTAAATCTTGGCGTAGAATTAAGTCCGAATGGGTTTTTCGCCATTTTCCATAAAACTTTTCAGTGCCATCAAAAAAGGGTTCTGGAAAGCCGCTGATTGAGATTAATTTTTTATAATTATTTTCGGCGGTGTCTGTTTTCTTTAACTCTTTTAAATCGAGCGGATGCATTCTATAGGAAAAGAATCGCCCAGCTAAAGAATCGCCTATTTTTTTTGAAATATCTAGCCGAGCGCTGCCCGTGACGAGGATGCTTTGTTTTTTGAGATGACCATTGTCGAAGTGACCCTTTAACCAAAGCTTCCAGTTTTTCATCTTATGAATCTCGTCAAAAACGACCAGGTCAGTAGAGCGATCCCACTCGTTTTTCAAAAAGACATTGATAAATTCTTTGATGTCGTAATTATAGTAAGAATAATTTTCGGCTAAGGTTTTTGATAGAGTTGTCTTTCCGACTTGTCGTGGGCCAGACAGAAGAATAATTTTTGTTTTTGCATACTCTAGCAAGTGCGGGGATAAATAGCGTGCCTTCTTCATAAAGACAATTTCGGACAACAATCCGAAAATGTCAAGACTTTTCCGGATTGTTGTCCGAAATTGTCTCATTAATGGATGAGGCTATATTCGCTTTCCAGCTATGGCTTTAGCAAATCATCCTTCGGTCGCGCCGTCAGAAGTTGATTGCCTTCAGCAAGGCGCATCAGATCGTTTTCTTGAGTCGGCTCAGGCGATTCGGTGTGATTTTTCTTTTCTTCCAAATTGACGGCGGCTTGTTCGATCACTTGATTTTTTCGCTCGTCTTCGGTGGTTTTAACGGCCTCTTTATTTTCCAACATTTGAATTTTAAGCGTGTCCGCAAAAACAACTTCACGAGCTTCATCCGGAATTGTAATACCATTCGATAGCAGTGTTTCTTTAATATGAATCATGGCGCGCGAACGCACGCGAAGTTGATTTATTTCTTTAATATTAAACCAAAACAGAACTTTCAATTCTACGCTGGAAGATCCAAAATTTTCGACGATGACGCTGGCTTCGGGATCAGTCAGAACACCGCGAACATCGGGAAGTGCGGCAAGAATTAATTGCTGCGCTTTACTAATTGAATCTGCGTAGGAAATTCCGATTTTAAACGACACCCGAGTCAGCGGATTGGCCGTTCGATTTTGTACCACCGATTGAATGACCGTCGAATTCGGAATTAAAATCAGGTTGCCGTCCAAATTAATGATCGTTGTGCCGCGCATACTTAAATTTTGCACGTAGCCAAGGTTTTCACCGATCTCGATTAGGTCACCCTTCGTAAATGGGCTACGCATCGCTAGCAACAAACCCGCTAAATAATTTTCAGCGATTCCACGGAATGCTAAACCCAAAATTAAACCTAGCATTCCCGTTCCGCCAATGATTGTGGTCGCTAAACTTGAAAGACCCGCCGTTCTTAAGATCAGATAGAAGAATAAAAGCCAGATCGGTAAAAGTGTTAACTTCGAAACCGTGACCAATAAAAATGGGTTTGAAATGCGCCGCTCCCATAATTTTCTTATTCCACGGCTTAGGAAATGATTAAATAAGAAAAAGGTAATGAAAAGCGCCATGGCTAATAAGATATTCGGCAGCGCGCGCTTGGCGGCATCAGAAATTCGTCGAAGCTCATTTAATGCGGGCGTCAGATCTGTAAAAGCAGTCGCTGACAATTGGGCTTTGTTTATAACCGCAATGACCGTGGGTAAATTCTTTGCCGAATTTTCAAGCCATTCTAGCTGCTCTTTCGAATTCGTCGTTCCTTCGATCGTCACCATTCCGTCAGCAACCGAAACTTTAATCTTCGGAAACCAACCCGCTTGTTTAGTCAGGCTATTCAAAATTCGGTTCGTTTCGCGGTCAGTTTCGGCGGTGGGTAAATATTGAATACGTGAATTGCCGTTAATGGCACTTTCTAAAACAGAATCAATCGAATTAGTTTCTGTTTTCACCTCTTGAGCAAAGCCTTCAGCCGAGACCCCAAGAACCAGATAAAAAAGCACGAGCTTGAAGTTTTCAACGATTGTCTTTTTCATGTTGCTACCTTAATGTTTTATGTAGTTTTTGCTGTTCTTATTTTTAAGTGAATCTTTTTAATTGTCAGCAACTATTGCACGATTACAATAATACTATTCGCAAATTAACCAATTGAGGTTTCAATGGATTTTCAACAGATCATTTTTGTCGTCATCATGCTGGTCGCGGTTGTTCTGTTCGTCACAGACGCGCTTCGAGTCGACATCGTCGCGGTGCTGGTGATCTTGTCGCTTGCGCTCAGCGGAATTCTTGATGCCAAGTCTGCTTTTTCAGGGTTCTCGAGCGAGCCGGCCATCATTGTTGCTGCCGTTTTTATTTTATCGGCCGGTTTATCGTTTACAGGAGTCACCGATGTGATTGGCGGCTGGGTCAGTCGCTGGAGCGGCAACAACGAAGTCATAGCAAATATTGTGATTATGACTTCCGTTGCCGCTCTTTCTGCATTCACACACCATTTGATGGTCACGGCCATGATGCTTCCAATTGTGATGAAGATCTGTAAAGAAAAAGGTCTTCACTCGTCCCGCCTACTGATTCCGATGGCAACGGCGGCCTCGCTTGGGACCACCCTGACATTGATTGGTGCGCCTGCCTTTCTTTTAGCAAACAATGCACTTGTTCGCTCGGGCGAACCCGCACTAGGAATTTTTTCTGTTACCAAAATTGGAGCGCCTCTGTGTATTGCTAGTTTTATTTTCATTCTATTAATGCGGTGGCTATTACCGAAAAAATCAGGTAGCGACCAAAATGACGATCGTTTTAAATTAAGTGAAATATCGACGGAACTGATCGTTCCCGAGAAAAGTAAATGGATCGGACTGACGTTAAAAGAATTAATCGATGAAACCCAAGAACGATTTCAAATCTTCGGTTGGATTCAACATGGCCAAGCGCAAAGTCTATATCAACCCAACCGGAAATTACGTGAAGACGATGTATTTTTAGTTAAGATCGGATCTGACGAGCTAGTTTCGATCGACGAAAATATGGGTCTGGCTTTAAAAGCCGTGAAAAAATTTGGTTCGGCGGTTGCGGACGGAGAAACAACATCGCTTTCTGAACAAGATGGAAAAATTTTGCAAGCCGTGCTGGCTCCGAAATCTGAATTCATCGGCCGCTCACTTTCACAGATTCAATTTTTTCAAAGACACGGCGTCGTTGCGATCGGTGTTTGGCGCAAATCTGGTTGGTTGAAAGAAGAAACGGCGGATACTCCGCTGCAAGCCGGAGATTTGATTGTGCTTTGGGGACCCGAGGACTTGCTTGAGAAATTATCGCGGCATCGTGCGTTTTTGATGTTTTTACCGTTTCATGCGCAATCGACGAAACGAATTAAAATGCGTCTTGCTAGCGGCATTATGGCCGCTTCAATTATTGTTACCGCATTGGGTTGGGTTCCCGCACACGTCGCATTTTTGACCGGTGCGCTGGCGATGATTCTTTCGCGCTGTCTGTCGACCGAACAAGCTTATGATTCGATTGAAACGAAAATCTTTGTGATGATCGCCGGGGTGATTCCGCTGGGTATCGCGATGGAAAAAGTTGGGGTCGATAAGTTACTTGCGAATTTTGTTTTTCAATATACGCAAGGTTGGGAACCTATTGCGATGTTGCTTGTGTTTTTTTGGTTTGCCGCTTTCGTTACGCAGATTCTTTCTGATGCAGCGACTGCGGTGCTGATTGCGCCGATTGCGATTGCGTTTGCGAAGTCTGCGCAAATTTCGCCGACAGCTGCGGTTGTAACGGTGACGATTGGGGCGGTGGCTTCGTTTTTAACTCCGATTGGGCATCATGGGAATTTGTTGATTTTGAGTCCGGGTGGATATAAGTTTTCGGACTTTTTGAAGATTGGCTTGCCGTTGACTGCGATTATTTCGGTGATGACTTGTTACTTGAGTCTTTTGTTTTGGGCTTAGATTCATTTAGCGAAGAGCAACCCAGCGAATCTAGCCCATCTGATATGGGAAATTAATCCCCACAGTATGCGAGGCAATCCAACTGCAATAACCTAGCGTGTGGCATTATCGTTGCTTTATAGGGAATGAACTTCCATTACGAACACGAAGTTCGATCACCAAGGAGAAAAGTATGGCAGAACAACTAGAATCAAAAAAAAATCAAAACGAAAATGGCAATCAAACTGCGTCTCAAAAAACTGATCAGTCTGAATCAATAAAAAGCAAAGAGCCTGCTTCACCACCCCGCTTCGATAATCTAAGTTCCGCGCCTAAGCAAACAATTGCATCAGATGGTTCAGATTCTTCGCTAGAAGAGGCAGCCACTGGTGGCGCCGAAGGAAGCTAAACTTCAAAGGCGATGGACAATTTTCATTACCGCACAGGCAAACTAACCGGCGCAAGATAGCTCTTAACAAATTCCCGCTTCCACCAACCAGGTTTGCCAAAACTCGTATATTCATATTTATAAAGATCCTTCTTCAAGAACTTCGGCGCCTGCCCTGCAAAAGGATCAGTTTCGATCAGATCCAAAACATCAGCCCTTCCCTCAAGTAAACGAATCGCAAAATTAGTAAGCCATTGATCCACAAGCTGCGGCTGCATGGCCGAAAACCAAATTTGCCAATCTAACTTGTAATGATAAGGCGTCACGACACAAGGGCGTTTGTCAGTAAAGCCGGGCTTACATTTAAAACCGTATTCTTTCCATTGTGTGCTCGGCGTCACCTGCGAATCTGTCGTCCCGCTAATGATAACTTCATACCGAGTTTTTCCGATATACCCAAAAGCACCGTAAGAATTAATTAAATGAAACTGGTTGTACGATGTATTCATCATTTGCTGAGTTGAAAATAAATTAATAGCTGGCTGGATACTAAAAATGATCACACACAATGAAAATAAACTTAGCGTAATCAGCGTCGGCATTTTAGGCGACAAATACTGCAACCCTTTAAATTTTTTAACCGGAAAAAAGCGCGATAAAAACTCATCATCAAAACAAGGTATAACCATTAAGATCGTCAGCCAATTAAGCCAAGCAAGATTTCCACTTGCAACAAGCCCGCATTGAAAAAAAATCATCAGAACACCAGTTGCGCGCCGTAATTTCTTCGGACCAAAAAGTCCAAAGGGCGCGACGATTTCAACAAAATGATTAAAAATAACCTCAAGCTGATGCGCCCAAGCCGGCATTTTATGTAATAGCCAACTAATCGGTAGCGGATTCGGTTGAGTTTCGTAATGGTAATCAAGACAAGTTAAATCGGTCCAACAGGCATCACCGCGTAATTTGATAAGCCCCGCACCTAGCATCAATCTAAACATCATCCAACGCTGAAAATAAATTGCGATTTTTTTTGGTGGCGAATTTGGATGATCAAGTCTGGGATTCCAAAGTGGAAATAAAAAGAAACTTAAAAATGTCAGTTCTAAAAGTTGAGTCTCCCAACCGAAGCCATAAAAAACTTGCCCAGAATGAACAAAAGACAATTGCATCAGCCAAAGTATAAAAAGCATTGGAAAATTCGCATACCCGAACACCAAAAATAGACTGATGATAATGCCAACGATGGGCACTATTCTTAGAAATAAATCTGAATACTCAATTAGAAATAAGCTGGGTGTTTGCCAAAAAGCTGTACCCAGCGAACCGAAATGTTGCAAAACCGCTTCAGTGTATTTTTGTATTGGTAAAATCCCGTGCGTCCCATACAGGCCAAGACTTTGATTAAAGAAGATCAGAAATGAATTAATATAAATAAGCCCAAGTCCGAGCGAAAAAATTCTTCGCATCAACCAGTACGAATCACTTGGTTCTGTCGAGCTATAAAGATGCTTACGCCAATTAAATGTGACCATTGCGCCGTTTCTGCGGAATATTATACTTTCGATGGGTTTTAGAAATAACTGGGATCAGTGTAATGAGTCTCTTTCAAAAAATAAAGTGTTCATTAAGACGAAAGTCTACGTGTCTCACAATTAAACCAAACGATCGGTAGGCAGCATTAAACAGGCTCTGCCAAATTTCACTATTCCTTTTCTTCGAGCTCAATTACAATAGAGGATATATGCACGTTGTTGATAACATGAGAAAATTAATTCTACTATTCATTGTATTCTGTACTTTAGATGCATCGGCGCAAGTTTTTTTACCCGTTTCTTTTTGGGGACCAAAACGAAGTCTATCAATGCGTTGCGAGTTGGGTTGCTATCCGACCCCAGCCACACCATTTGTGGCGGCTCTGTATTATGTGCCGCTTGGAAGTACGGCCTCTTTTGGTGCGATCAGTTTATCAAATCCTGGCGCTTATGATTATTGCTTTGGACCAGTGAATGGCTCTGGTTGCGTCAGTGGCCCCGTCTATCCATTAACTTGCCCGGGCACGGCGACGGGAACTATTGATGGAACTGCCGTTGATAATCAAGGCGACTATACTCCGGTTGCACTAGGAACTGACACTTGTTACGTCACCGATTATAATGAAGCCAAAGTTCAATCTTCAGTCTCTGTTCAATCTTTTAATGCTGTCAATGTCACTGCTCCGATTACGTCTTTAGCATCTCCGTGGAATATGTGTGTTACGCAAACCAGAGCGATGACTGCCACTGGTGGCCTCGGCACCTTAGCTTGGTCTGTCCTTACGGGACCTGGTTCCGTTTCGCCTTTAACCGGAACAAGTTCTACCTACACGGCAACTGCTGTTCCTGGAGCGGTGAAAATTCAAGTGATTGATCCAACTACTCAGATGCCCGCTAATGTCTTTATAAACGTATCGAATACAATGGCCATTACGCCGACCGCTACTTCTTTTGATATTGCAATTAATTCGCAAACAAAAATGCATTATCCAGCAAGCGCAGGCTACACGCGAACCGCGAATTTAGATTTTTCCGTCAACTGTGGAGTTCAAAATTACACCGCCAGTTGCACGGGCGGCGATAGCTCTGTTTCACCAACCACTGGTATCGCAAATGCAGCTTCAGTTTATTACACTCCTGCAACTTCAACTTCTACTTCTACATTTAGTTTTACTGATAGCACGCCCGTTACCCCGCAAGTTTTGTCGCGACCCATTTACAATATGGTTCCCGTCGACGTTAAATCGAGCTGGAGCTATCACAGTTGTATGTCTTATTCGCATTCAACCTACGGCGCCGGAATTTATAAATTAAAATGTTGGGGCTTCAATACTTACGGAGAGACCGGCAATGGCGGAACGACTGCGCTTGGCAATGATGTGACTGAACTGGGCTATGGCTTACCACTTGTTAAGAATAGCGGAACAACTGGCAGCGATATGCTGATAAAAGATTTTGCGGTTGGTTTATTTCACACTTGTGCGATTTTAAGTAACAACACGGTAAAATGTTGGGGACGAAATAATTATGGTCAACTTGGTTACGATAATACGACAACACTATTTTCGCCATCTGCCACGACCGTAAATGTTGGCGTAGGAACTCCAAAGAAGATTTATGCAGCCGCGTTTAGAACTTGCCTTGTATTTTCAGATGACCGAGTTAAATGCTGGGGACGAAATGCCCGCGGCGAATTAGGACAAGATAATATTATCGACTACGGTAGCAATGCAACAACGGCATCCATGGCAAATCTAGGCTACATCAGTGTGGCGGGAAGCTTTTTAACAGCGCAGAAGATGGCCGTGGCCGAAAATGTATCTTGCACACTAACCACATCAACTTTTACCCCCGGTGCTTCCAAGGTCTACTGTTGGGGATACGGAAATAATGGAACTTGCGCATTCGGTACGATCCCTGACACAAATTATTGCGGAGAATTAGGTCGTGGAACTTCAACCGCAAATTGGGGAGACGGAACAAATTTGATGGCTTCTTTAACGGCTGTTAATTTAGGAACCACTTCACCTGAAACGATCATCGATGTCAGCGCAGGTCGAAAACATATCTGCGCGCTAATCGTCGCAAACGCTGTGGCGACGGCAGGCCAACCCATATGCTGGGGTCGAAATAATCGCGGACAGCTTGGAATTGATAACTCAACAAGCGTTGGTATCACCGGCACGCCAATTACTCGCGTGATCGGAATTACAACTGCAACGAGTGTTGCAACGGCAACCGAAGTCAGTTGCGCCATCATGTCAACAAACGATGGACGTTGCTGGGGCCGTGGTGGCTTCGCACAATTGCTTGGCAGTAGCAATGCCAGTTATACGGCGAATGTTGGCGATGATACGACGCCTGGTATGGCCGGTGTAATCAATATGTCAATCGGCACCGGCCTAACAATAAAAAAGTTAGCAACTGGCTATGCGTGGTCTTGCGCAATATTAAGTAATGATTTTGTGAAGTGTTGGGGCGCTCAATACTGCGGAACAGGTACAACAACCGTTAATGCGGGCTGCTTGCTCAGTGGACTTAGCGCCACACTTGTAAATACCAATCCCGTCGCATCACCGAATATGATGACCAGCCGTTACATCGGTGATGCTGCAGCTGAAACTGGCGATTTACTTCTGTATATTAATCACTAAGCTCCACACGACACCAATTAAAAATTTTTCGCGCTATTATTTCTAACGACTGACTCAATTGTTACGTCCAGTTCGCATCGTAACGACACAAAGTACACATTCGTATACGCCGGATTCAACTGCAAATAAAGAAATTTACAAAACTGATCTCAATGATCTGTCGAGTGACCTGGCAGGCGGTTAAGATAACTAATCCCATAATCGCTCAAGGTCCAGTACAACTCACCGATAAATATTCGAACGATTAACAAATAACAAAAGGAATTGAATATGAAAAACATGAACTGCGCACAAGTACTTGCTATCTTAACTTTGGTCGCTTTACCCGCAACTCTAAATGCAGCAAGTGGAAGTGGTACAAGTTCAGCAACGGTGGTTGCTCCGATTACCATTACACCTGTGCTTGCATTAGCTTTCGGAAAATTTAGTGCAAATACCGGTGGTACCATCGTGATTAATGCCAGTACCGCGGCCCGCTCGGTTGCAACCGGCAACGTAGCCTTGGTAAGCGTGGGCAGCACATCAACAGCTGCAACTTTTGATATCGGTGGAGATGGAGCTTCTGGATTTTCGATCACGTTACCATCGGCTTCAGTTAATATCACTCACACGAATGGTGTTAACACAATGGCAGTTGGATCTTTCACTAGTAATCCAGCCACTTCAAGTGCGTTAGTTGCTGGGGCGAAAACCATCAGCGTGGGTGGAACTTTAACCGTTGCTTCGGCGCAGTTAGCCGGCGCTTACTCAGGCACTTTTACTGTGACCGTTGAATATAACTAAATTTAATTTTTTGCATAGGATTTTAGAAACGAGAACAACAGCTATGATGATTTTTTGGAGTATCCTTTTTGTTTCGGCATCGCTGTACGCAACTGTTGTTATTGTGCCGGTGACAAATATGGTTTTTGGAAAAGTGGCCGCAGGTAGCGGAGGAAGTGTTGTTATTTCTACGGCTGGGGTTCGAACCACAACCGGAGGGGTCAACGTTCTAACTTCAGTTGCCGGTTCTGCGGCCTCGTTTAATCTTCAAGGAACTGCTTCAACCGCTTATATCGTGACTCTTCCATCTAACAGCCAAGTGACTTTAACTTCGGGTGCAAATTCGATGACCGTCACTAGTTTCACGATTAGTCCTGCGCTCTCGGGCGCATTTAGCGCTGGCGGCACCGCGACCATTGCGGTGGGTGCCACATTAAATATTGGGGCAAATCAACCCCAGGGCGAATACAACGGCAATTTTACCATTACAGTTGATTACCAATAATCATTTTATTTTGAAGGAACATTTATGAATTATAAAAATAATTTTCAAAACTTAAAACGGGTCGATGCGACCGGGTCATTTTTAATGGGGCGCACGACCTTATTTATTTTTTTATTTCTATTTCTGTCGGTGGGAATGGCGTCGCCCAGCTTGATGTTGTTTCCGACTCGCGTGGTTTTTGAGAAAAATAAACGCGCCATCCAAGTAGATCTAACGAACACCGGCACTTCACCCGGCACCTACCGTATCACTTTAGAAAATAAACGGATGACCGAAGGCGGACAATTTATAACGGTGGATTCACCGATACCCGGAGAACTTTCCGCCGATAAACTGATTCAGTTTTCACCAAGACAAATTGTGCTAGCACCTGGAGCCGGGCAAACCATTCGAATTGTACTTCGAAAACCCGCGGAACTTCCGATCGGAGAATACCGATCGCATTTAGTCTTTCGACGTTTACCCGATGCAACCACTAA
The DNA here is from genome assembly GCA_043760925.1 of Bdellovibrio sp. Classification (GTDB taxonomy): domain Bacteria; phylum Bdellovibrionota; class Bdellovibrionia; order Bdellovibrionales; family Bdellovibrionaceae; genus Pseudobdellovibrio. Next base: position 25,951 of record JAYUOK010000092.1, read on the forward strand.
CGGTGATTCGAACACTGTTGCTAAAAATGAAATGGGTATCACGCTAACCCCGCTGATCGGAGCCTCTATACCGATAGTGATTCAAAATGGCGCGACCGAGGCAACAGTTAAATTATCTGAAATCAAATATATCAAATCAAAAGCTAAAGAAGCGGCTGCCGTTGAATTTCGAATCGGTCGAGAGGGAAATCGTTCGGCCTACGGAGATTTGACGGTGTTTCATTCCCCGAAGAATGGTGCAGAAAAAGAAGTAGCGGTTGTCAAAGGGATCGCCATTTATTCACCTTACCCTTCGCGCAAAGCAAAAGTCGAACTTCCCATTGATGGCTCGGTGGTATTGACTACCGGAAAATTAACCGTTCGTTACACCGAGCCAAAAAGCGCGGGCGGAGAATTAATTTCCGAAAATTCGATTGATCTTCCGTAAGAATATTTTAATTTATCTTTTTATTTTCATCGGGCTCTTCATTGTGTTGCCAGCCGTGGCAATTGAAAAATACGATTTACCACTGGATGACTTTCTGCTTTTTGAATTACAGCTAGATCAAAACGTTCTTGAGGACGGAGTTTCGGTCTACCGGGACGGCGAATTACTCTTTTTACCACTAGGATCTTTATCAAAAATATTATCAATTGCCGTTGAGCCGAGCCCACTGGGCGCGGCCGGTTTCATTATCCGAGAAGAACAAACGTTCGTGCTAAATTTACAAAAAAACCAAGTTAAAATCAACGGCGAAACACAGAATTACGAGCCGCACTTGGTCCGTCAAAAAGACGGAGAAATTTTTGTAGAAAGCTCACTGTATTCAAAATGGTTTCCAGTCGATTTTAATATCAATATCCCGAACCTAGGCCTCACCGCTTTACCCCGAGAAACTTTACCTGTGCAAGCCCGGCTTAAACGCGAAGCGCAGTTAAAAACCACAACACTGAGTGAACCCGGAAGAATCGATTTTGAAAATTACGACAGTCCTTATTCTTTACTTGATAAACCATTTATTGATCAAACTTTCGAAGGCGCCTTATCAGGCACGAAAGCAAGTAAGCCGGTGCTTTACGGAAGTTATACAACGCTGATGACGGCTGACTTTTTGAATTTAGAGACTCATCTTTTTGTGAACGGGTCTGATAAGAAAAATATTGAAAATTTTCGCCTGACGATGGGTCGAGATGATCCTGACTCACGGTTGCTGGGGTTCATGCAGGCGCGCTCGTTTGCGCTGGGTCACGTTAATACACCGCAAATTGAATACGTGGCTCAGGTTAAATCGACTGGCGTGGGGTTTCGTACTAGCAATCGACTTTTAACTAGGCCCGCTCTTTACGATAAGCAAAACTTTACGGGCACGTTACTGCCGGGCTGGGACGTTGAGCTTTTTCACAACGGAACCTTACTAGGTTATCAAACTTCAAAAGAAAAATCGCAGTACGAATTTAACGATGTCCCATTGCTGTTTGGGGACAATGACTTTCGATTGGTCTTCTACGGACCAGCCGGGCAAATACGAGAAGAAAAAACTCAATTTAAACTTGAAGATTCAATGGTTCTTCCAGGAGAAACTTATTATTCGCTGACCGCCGTGCAACTTAAAGATGGATCGACCCGGTCGATGTTGATGCTGGATCGAAGTCTTTCTGCAAGAATTTCGGCTAGTACAGGGGTTACGGTTAACGATGTGCCGCTTCGACTAACTAACTTTGTCGTCAATCCGAATTTTCGCAGCCGTACGCATTACAACTTAGGTCTTCGCAGTTATTTTAAGTCGATTTTTTTAAGCACCGACGGCGTCACCACTTCGAACGGTGGTACATTGGGCGCGGTATCGATGAAATCAGGCGTGAACAATTCAACTTTATCAGTTTCACACGCTGTTTTAAAAAATTATGTCAGTGATGAATTTGTACTTTCGGAAGATCCTATTACCTCTAGTAGTAAATTTTCACTTGATAATGCAGTCCCTTACTTTAGCAAATTTCCAATTTCGTTAACGGGAACTTATCAGCAAACCGCCAGTCAGCAAAACATCAGTACGATCGCCGCTAAATTGTCGACCACCGTAGGCCAAGTCGCGGTTACGAACCGAGTCGCCTATATGTATAACCGAGGTACAAAAGTAACCAACGGAGAACTTCAATTAAGTGGGCGTATAGCAGATTATAATCTTCGCGGTAGTCTGAACTACGATATCGAGCCCGCATTCAAACCCATTTCCGTCAACATCAATGGTAATATCAATTTTAGTCAAAATTATAATTTTACGCAGAGCCTTTCAAGTCAGTTTCAGTCAAACGAAACTCGTCTTGATTTGTCGCTGAATAAATCGATCGGAAAATATGGATTTGGTTTAAGTGCTGCCGGTTCCAACCTGGGAGATTATTCGATCGGGCTACGTTTAAACATCGCGATCGGATTTGAGCCCAGCACGGCGGCCGTTTTCACTAGCGGCCAAGCGATGGCATCAACCGGAGCGGTCCGGGTGCAAGCTTACGCCGATAACAATTCGAATGGGACAAAAGATGCGGGCGATACCCCCTTGGCCGGAGTTGGCTTTAAAGTGAACGGCGGCTTAAGCACCGTTCGTACCGACGAAAACGGACATGCGATCATAACCCATCTACCCACTCAGCAGCGGGTGAATCTAGGGGTCGATCGAAGCACCATCGAAGACCCACAGCAAACGCCGTCGGTCCGAGGAGTCAGACTTTTACCGCGCCCGGGAAAGATCGCCGAAATAAATTTTCCGTTTGTATCAACGACTGAAATTGATGGTACAATTTATTTAGAAGACGAATCACCAAGTCAAGTTTTAAGCCGCGGCCCGGCTTCCGCAAAAAAACCAGCCTCTGATTTAAATCTTGAACTTGTTGATTATGATGATCGCAATCGAGTGATCAGTCGAACGACAACGGCCTTCGATGGTTATTACATTCTGGGCGAAGTGCCGGCCGGCAGATATATCTTACAAGTCGAACGCTCACACGCGCAATCGCGTAAAATTCAGAACCCACACCTTAAAATTTTTAAAATTCTGCCAAACTCTGACTTTATCAGCGGAGTTGATTTTACGGTTAAATCGAGGGCGCCACAAGAACGTCAAATTGCGAATCAAGAGCAAGATCAATATCGAATCGTTTTTGCCGGACAATCTTCGCCACAGAATATCGATCAAATCATTTCCACCTTAGAGCGATTAAAAATTCCGTACAACCGATCTAAAATCAAGAAGCCGACACAGTTGTTTCAGGTACAATTAAACTTCGCGCGTGCCGAGGCATCCCAAGAAGCCAAGGGTCTATTGAATAAATATAATTACCGAACAACGCTTCTTAATAGCGAAATGAACTCGCCAAACATCGTTGGATCATTCAGCGATGAACGTGATGCGCTGAAAGAAAAAAGCGTCGTGATGGCCGCATTTCCAGCTGCAGATGTAAAAGTTAAGAGCACGATGAAGCTTGATATTACCGAAATCACCGTCGAAGGATTTACGTGTTTGATCGAAGTCGAAAGTTTAGCCGAAACCTTACGCCAAGATGACTTTTTGAAATTTGAAATTCTGGTCGTTAAAAGCCGGGCGAAGTCGCTGCTTAAAAAAATCTCAGCTGTTCCTGCCTTTTAGAAATCTTTCTCAAAACCTATATAACCAACTGAGTTCTTATAAGAGTAATAAGTATCCGTATCGACTTGCGTTAATTGAGAAACTTTCGCCGACAGTGTGCCCCAACCGAAATCACGGTCCCAGCCCACTTCAATTTCATCTGATTTGAAGTTACGGATTACGCCGAAGGTGTTTGTCTCTAATTTGTACCGTCGACTTTCTTGACTGCCTTCTATTTTAAAACGTCCAATTGCAGGCCATTGTTTAGCCAACATGATAGACGATTTATTTTGATCGTATGACCAGTATCCAGCGTAAATATCTTCTCTTTTTGTCACTGCATATTTTAGTTTTGCTTCGACCGAGTCGTGGTCATATTCAAGCCCGCCATTGATTTCACTGTCGTTAAAAGTTCGCGTCGTACCGGGAACTGAGGTTCCCGTTGTATTGCTTGCGCGATGACGGTCATATTGCAATTTTATTTTACTCCAGTCAGCAAAGACGCTCCAGCCAACACCGAATTCTTGTTCGCCTTCAACTTTAGTTTCGAATTCTTTTCGATCGTAAGATTGAAGTGACGTGATGTCTTCATAATCCCGATCAAATGATCCGACAGATAATGCAATTTTTGTACCGCTGGAGAATCGGTTTTTAAAATCTAAAACTGCTGCAGATTCCCAATGTCGATATCTATTTTCTTCATCGATTTTTGAAATTTTCGTATTTCGAAGCTCACCCGTACCGCGATGTAAATAATTGTATTTAGCCTGCTGGCGGTAAACTTTAAGGCCAATCGAAGATTTTTCAATGATGGGGTTTTTTGATTCTTCTTGTAAATTTTTATTTACAAAATCAAATTCGTACTCAGCTTGTAATTTTTGCCGATAGCCATTTGCATTTCCTACAGCGCCGCCCGCTGGATAGAAGATCCCTTCCCATGAATACGCAATTTCAAACTTCGAACGTTTTCCATTGTGCGGAAGTAGAGCTAGTTCTAAATCTGGATTAAAAAAGTAAGATCCGGTCGGGGCACTTATTCTTAGGGCACCGGTTTCTGGATCGACATATTGGCCCGATGGGGTTTTAAAAACATTGCTGTTCCAACCCATACGGATGTCGGTTTTAATAAGGTAGAATGGTTTGACCTTATTCTGAGCTTGAGTTACCTTTTTTTTAATTGTTTGTTTTTCTTTTTTTGACGATTTTTGCTCTTCGTCTTGGGCAAATATTGGCGCAATGTTAAAACCGAAAACTAAAAATGTGATCCAGACAAAGTGTGAATATTTTTTCATTGATCCGATTCCTCTCGTGTAATGCATCGTTGTTGATTTTCTAAATATTTATTCATTCCAAATTCGATCGCCAAGCTCAAAGCGCGACAGTTGTCTGACTTCAGGCGCAACGCGGTTTCAAGTAAATCTTTGGCACTCTGAACGTCTCCTTTTTTATAAAGAAGTTCAGCTAAATCTGATCGCGCCGAAACTGAATCTTCATCAAGCGCAAGAACTTCTTTCAGATCGGCAATTGCCAATTCTGTGCTTTTCATTTTTTTATGAACAAGCGATCGTCGTTTTAATGTCTTTGCTCGAAACTTTGCATCCCCTGCATCGGCCACGGTCAGAGCCTCTGATAAGGCGCTTAAGGCCTGTGGATAATCTGATAATTGAAAATAGTTATTTCCTAGATTATACCAAACCGCACTTTTCTTAGGTCTTGATTGCAGAACAAATTTAAAATGAGAATTTGCATCGTTGGGTCGCTTCAGCTTAGTTAAAAGCTCCCCTAAGCGAATACGGGTATTGATATTTGCAGAGTCAGCCTTAAGGGCCACGGTTAATTCTTGCAGTGCTTCATCCATCAAACCTTGATCTACTAACGCTTCAGCTAACCGGCGACGATACAAAGCCGACTTTGAATTGTGTTCAACGGCCAATCTTAACATGTTCAGTGCTAAGACGGGGTCACCTGCTTCTTTATAGAACTGAGCTAATTCATAATAAGCAGAGTAAGTGTCAGGTTTCAGGCGAATCGCATCTTCAAAGGCTTTTTTTCCTAGTTCGGGTTTTCCATTTAACAGATGCAGCTCTCCAAGTTTAACCCATGCCTCAGGGTAGTCTCCGCCTTTAAATTCAATAGCACGTTGCAAATTTTTTTCAGCTTGTGGGTAATTTTTTAGTCCGATGTGCACTCGGCCAAGCCAGTATTGATAACCTGCATTCGATCGCGCTTTTTTCTCGAGCCACTTAAAATGCACGAGCGCCTGCGGGTAATCTTTTTCTTGAAAGTAGATATTAGCTAAACTTTTTCGAGCCCCCGTGTGGTTGGCGTCAATCAACAAAGCGGCTTTAAGCTCGGTGATGGCATCTTCTGATCTTTCGAGGCGACGTAAAAAAAGCGCATAGTTGTATCGGGCTTTAAAATAATCTGGCTTCTTTAAAAGAATTTGATTGTACACTTTTTCAGCCTCTTCCATACGATCCATTTTACGTAGAACGACGGCATTATTTAACTTTGCCGGTAAAAATTCGGGCTTTAAATTGGCGCTCTTATTATAAAATTCATGACTTAAATTAAATTGACCACGATCCGAAAGGGCTGCCGCCGTCGCAAAAAATAGAAGATGGCGATATTCTTCTGGCGCAAGCTCTAAGGCTTGATTTAGAAAGCTTTTTCCAATTGAAATTTTCCCTTCATGATAAGCGTTTTGACTTTGCCCAAAATAACTAAACCAGTTTGATTTTACTTGAGTTGCTTTCGTGTAGTACTTCGATGATAAATCATATTGTTGTTCTTTTGCAAAGCTCAGTGCGATGTTATTGTAAAGCAGCATGGTCGTTGTTGCGGAAGCTGTAGCACCAAGATCTATTTGTTCAAGTATTACGATTCGTTTTGCTTTCACAAGTTCGAAGTCTGGTTTTTCTAAGGCAAATACCAATGAATCATTCAGTAAGTTTAAATTACCGGGCTGGGTCTGCAGCATTATCTCTACTTGCTGAGCCTTCTGCGAAAATTCGCTCGCACTTAAAATATGATTAGACTCACTTCTATTTTCCAGTATTAATTGAGGACCTAGAGCTTTTAAATCGGTCGAAGTAGCATTACTTTCACTTGAGTCATCATCCGAATCTTTCTTACTATCATCGGCTAATGCCTCACGCCCGACCTGCACAATCACATAACCTTGAGATTTCCATTCGATCGAAAGCTCGGCCCAAATCAGCGCGAAGCTGGCCGCTAAGAAAATAAGTACTAGCGGAAAAAATGAATCTCTGACCCACACTAAATTTTTCATTTAGTATTATCCAGTCTCATCATCAAACGAAGACCTTTTTGATTTGCATTTTGAATTTCTAAACCCGGACGCGCGTTAAATTCTAATACGACTGGTCCCTGTTTTCGGTCGATTGTTAAATCAACGCCAATATATTTAAGAGGCGAATGTTCTCCGATGCGGCTTGCAATGGTTAATAGTTCTTTCCAAAACGGAATTTGAAAACCGATCAAATCTGCATTCGTATCCGGGTGCTTTTCGATTAGTTTTTTAGAAAAATAAGCACTGTGAGTTATTCCGGTCAACAAATTGACTCCAACACCAATGCCGCCTTGGTGAAGATTTGCTTTTCCGCCGGATTTCAAAGTCGGTAGACGCAACATAGAAATGGCCGGAACTCCCGCCACGACAATAATTCTCAGGTCAAAAAGACCAGCCGGACTTAAAAGTTCAAGCTCTGGCGCTGGAACTAAACGCTCTTCAATCAGCGCTGCATCAGGGCGGCCAAGACTGTACTTTCCGAATAAAACCGCAACGATTTCGCGCTTGACGTCTTCAGTTTTTAGCAAGCGGCCACCCGCTGTTTGATATATTTCTTCTTTGCGACCGGAAACAACCGTTATTCCTTTGCCCTGACTTCCACAAGCAGGTTTAATTACAAATTCAGATTCGGAAATATCCGCTTGAAAATTGCCGATTTCAAGCATGCTTGAATAGACTTTGATTGTTCTTGCGGTTGGAATTCCGATTCGGCCAAAAAATTCTTTTGCAACCACTTTATCGTCGGCTAATGGAAAATCGCTTCGTTTATTGAATCGACGGACGAATTCTAAGTTTCGTCGATTCATCCCGAGGATTTCATTTTCAGCATTCATGATGGAGTCCAGAAAGTGTCTGAATTTCATATGGCTCTTTTGAAAATGATTCTTCTAAATCTCCAAAGCTCCATCACGCGAAGCCCCATCCAGCGCCCTAACCAAAGATTTAAAGCGATCACAAATAAAGTCAGTTCAGGGAAAGCAAGAAAAGAAGTCTGCAGAAATAGATTGCTCATGAAGGCATAGCAGACCGCGGTTACAAAAAGAGTTTGAAAAAGAACCATAAACGCTTTTGTCAGCCCCTGCTCTTCAATTGTAAGAGAAAATCTTTCTGTGGTGAGTGTTAAAATGGCTATTGGAAAAAGGGTCAATCGGCTTAAATCGGTAAAGTTAAATTTCACAGAAAGCACACTAAATGTTAAAAGCAATATGACCACAACCGTCAGCATGGCGGATAGTTTTGGCGTATGCAGAAGATTTAGTTTTTCAAAAGCCGCCCGAATAAAGGAAAGAACTAAGATTACAGTTGTAAATCCCAAAAGTCCCCACCAAACCCCGGTCTCTTGCGCCGCCGCCGCGATTAGTGCGGGAAGGAAGGTTCCGAAACTTTGCAGACCCACCACATTACGAAAGAAAGTTGCTATGAGAGCACCGATGGGAATCACTAATAAAATATTGATAATACTTAAAGGAACGCCGGTTTTATCAAGCCACTTAAAAAGATCAAGCGCATTAAATTGAGTTTCTTTTAGTCTATGAAGATTTGCCGATGGCGCAACAAAGGATTTAATATCAAAAGACCAATCGAATGCAATATCGCTGGTATGCGAAAATAAGACGTGATCTGATTCGTAAATTTTCAAATAATTATAGGGAATACTTGCAAAGTGTTTATTAGTCGGATCAAAACTAACCCAGTGCCCTTGAATAAAAACTTCAATCCACTGATGACTGGTTCGCTTATTGGTATCTTCCATGACGAGCCCTCCGACGACTCGTGCCGGAATTCCTGCTCGTCGCAATAAAGCAACAAGCAATCTGCTTTTTCCGTTACAAGAGGCCTTACGCAGTGCCAACGCGGTTAATGCGCTTGTGCTTCCTTTAAAAGCCAAAGTTTCGTAGCCAGCGACGTGATCGTAAGATTTTCTAACAATAGTTAAAACGCTGGGCTCAGACCCAACGACTTGCTTCAGTAACTCTTCAATTTTCGGACTTTTCACTTGAATAAGATCGGTCTCTTGCAAATAAAGTTCTAAATCACTGACTGGGTTTTCAGCCACGGTTAACGTTGGGTCTATATTCCAATTTACAGCTTTTGCTAGAATAGAAAATCTGTATTCAACCTTAAACGGACCTTCAAGCTCCGCCCCAGACCACACCGCCTGCCGCAAGAAACCTTCGCCATCAATTTGCAAGGCGAATCGATCATTTGCAAAAGTTTCGTCATAGATTCTTTGGCGAAAGTCCTCGGTAGGAATATAGGCTTTTAAATTTATATTTGCTTTGTCAGATTCTCCGCTCAGAATGTATCGAACGCGGTAACCTTTTTCAGGCAACATCAGTTCTGGCGTGTAGCCAAGATAGAATATTTTATACCCTATTAAGCTAGTCGCAATAAAAACTAGCGAAAAAAGAATCCATTTAATCATAAGACCTACTGTAGTTAATTCTAATTATTTTGAGCGGAGGACAAAAGTATCACAAGGTAAAAGATGGGGTCGCTTACGATCACTACATTAATCGAGTTCGGTAAAGCTTCCCTCGACTAGACAAGACAAGACATATTCATCTTGGCTATAAGGTCTAGTTAGGTTTTTTCAGATGAAAATTTGACTCAAGCGCGGATAGATCGATCGCAGTTTACAGCGCAAAAAGCTTCGAAGAAAATGAGTCTATCTAGAAAAAGCGCAGACCAGGCGTTTAAATTTGCTACCTCGGAACAGAAAACAACATTTGAGAAAAGTTTGAGCAATTAAGTCAAATATCTTGCAACTGAATTCGGCCGCTTCCAAGGGCAGTATATCCATTGACAGAAAAATTTAAAAATTGAAATCTTACGCTAACAACCACCAAAAGGAGTTTACGAATGAAAAAATTGATTTTATTGACCGCTGCACTTGTGACGATTGCATTTCAAGCTGAGGCCTCTGACTACCGCTGTGTACCGACAAAATCGGTCGAGTCTGCCCGCAGTGACTACGATTACAGTATTCAACTTTTAGACGAAAATTTAGCCGCTGAATACGAAGCTGCATCCGTGCAACTTCAGCAAGACTACGACATGAACTTAGCTCACTATGAACACCATGTTAAAATGCTACGCCATGACTTCAAGCACGAAGTAAATACGATCAAGCGTGATTTAAATCCGGGATGGAGAGAAGCTATTGATGCAGCAACTGATCGTCACAATAACGACTTATTACTTGCTCGTGACGAGTATCATGCGAAAAACGAAGTTGCAAAACACCACTACAATCAAACGACTGAAGAGTCGCGTTTAAATTATAACTACGAGGCTTCGCTTATAGCGGATGAGTACAACCGCGCGGTTTGCGCCGGCGCGTAATAGTAATTGCCTGGCTGCGGGTGGGTTTCTGCCTCGCAGCTTAGGGTGACATTGGTATTAAAATCAAAGGCGTATCGCTTTTTTAAATTTAAGAGCTTGCCGAGTAACCACTTCAGCCCTGACAGAAAATCCGAATATTAAAATGCTTCGGTTCGGATGAATTATTTAATTCATGTAAAATGACCTCAAACCAAACAATTTTTGTCACCTTGCGCGGCTGGCTTAGCGTTAGAACAGAAATGGCTCGTAATTACCGATTACATTTTTTTCATATCAAACATCTTGATGCGTGTGTGTATACGGTAATCAGTTGCTTATCTTAAGCAACTTGAAAGAGGGGAATTTATGTTTTCATTTTTAAACAGATCTGCACCAGCAATTATTTTTTTGGTTTTGTTTTCTTTTAATGAAGTTGTCCTAGCGAAAGTTGAAATGGTCTTAGGGCCCATTGATTTAAGAAAAAACGTCAACTTGTACACGAATAGTCTACCAAAAACGGATCACCCAGAGATTATTATTTCTAGGCCTCAATACGTCATTTCTTATAATAAAGAGTTTCGAAATCCCAACTGGGCTGCGTGGAAGCTAGAGAAAAAAGATATTGGAAACTCTGGACGGGCCGAGACCTTTGCGCCCGACGATGACCTTGCGAAATATTTAAAGTCATCGAATAACGCTGTAAAACCGGTTGGCGAAAGTGCCTATTCAGGTTTTTGCTTTGACCGCGGACATCAGGTCCCGTCTGCCGATCGTTCGAATACAGTCCATAATAACAGAGAAACTTTTTTGATGAGTAATGTGAGCCCGCAGACGCCCTACTTGAACCGCGGCGTTTGGAGTCGGCTTGAACAATATACGCGTACGGTTGTGCAAAACGAAAATAAAAAAGCTTACATCATTTCTGGTCCCATTTACGATCAAGATTTCGGAAAGATTGGCGCTAACAATGACATTCAAGTGCCATCAAAACATTTTAAAATAATTTTCTTAGTGAATGCGAATCTATCGGCAGCTGATATTAATTCAAATACAGAAACAATTGCCGTGGTCATGCCTAACACAAATGAGGATGGGTCTGCACCTTCTGTTACAAGCCCATGCCCCCTGCCCGCCAATTCATTGAATACCGCGGGATCCATCAATGATTGGGAAGAATATAAGACAACGATTGCCGACGTCGAAAAACTATCTGGCATCATTTTTTTCAGGTAATAAAACAGCAGACATCAATCTTAGGCTCGGTCGGCCGAGCTTATGATTTCAACTTTAGCCTTTTTCAATAGAATCCCTTTGCAAAAATAAGCAGAGTGTTAGAACTTCTAACGGTAGCAGGAAGAATTTTTTCAAACTGCATTGTGACCACGGAGAGAAAAATACAAACTAAAAAAAAAATACTTTTAATCGGCGGCGGTCACGCAAATATTCAAGTTTTGCATGAACTAGCACGCTTGGATCAATCGCAGTTTACCGTGACGTTAATTTCTGATGTCGCATACTCACCGTATTCAGGGATGATTCCATCGTATTTAGCTGGAGTATATCATTCCGACCAACTCCATTTTGATCTAAAACAAATTTGTCTTAATTTTGGTTTCGAATTTATTGAAACTCGGGTTACGGAAATAAATGCTACAAAAAATCAGGTACATACTTCGCAAGGTGAAAATTACACGTACGATATTTGTTCGGTGAATATTGGAATACAGCCTACGCCCATCGCGGATGAACTCGAAGAACCCACAAATATTATTTACTTGAAACCAATTTCAAAGTTAATTCATAAATGGAAGGCGATTCAAAAAAACACAAGCGATACGAACGAACCATTCGACTTCACAATCATCGGCGGCGGCGCAGCCGCATTTGAAATTGCAGTTGCGTGCCGACGTAAATTCCAAGACACGAAAAATAAAATCAGAGTAATCACTGGTAGCGGCCACCTATTGCCACATCAAAACGAAAAAACGCGAAAGCTTGCTTACCAAAGTCTGCACCAGCTACACATTGAACTTATACAAAACAATCGGGTCGAAAAGATTGAAAAAGAACATCTGGTTTTAAGTAATCAACGACAAATCCCAAGACATATTTGCCTTATCGCCACAACAGCCAAAGCCCCTGAGCTTTTTCGAAATTCAAATTTACCAATCAGCCATGAAGGCTTCGTAAAAGTAAACGCTGATTTACGAATCGAAGGATTTGAAAATATTTTCGCGGCGGGTGACTGCTGTCATTTCACGCCTGCACCACTCGCGAAAGCCGGAGTATTCGCCGTTCGCCAAGGGCCCATCTTATTTGCGAACATCAAAAGCCTTCTTGAAAGCCACAAAAACCTAACCAGCTACTCACCCCAAAAATATTTCTTAACCATCATGGTATCCGGCGAAAACACCGCAATTGCATCCTACCGTGGTTTCGCATTCGAAGGATACTTTGCGTGGAAGTTGAAAAACTTCATCGACGTGCGGTTTATGAAACGATTTCAGCCCCGCTCAAATTAATCATTGCGCCCGGCTGTTCAACTAAGGTAACAATATTGATCTTAAAGACGAAACTGAGTTTAAATATGGATGAAAATCAAAAACCAAGAAAAAACAAATACCCGGCCGAAGGCATCACCTTAGAAATGATGGTCACAAAGCTGGTTGAAATTTACGGATGGGAACGGCTGGGTGAAAAAATCACGATTCGCTGTTTTACTCACGACCCTAGTATTAAATCGAGTTTAAAATTCTTACGAACAACCCCCTGGGCCCGCGAACAAGTCGAAAATCTTTTCCGCTGGCGCGACGATACCGGGTGGGACCCTCGGGATGATCACAAATAACCGCCTGATCGCGCAAAAAAAAAGGCCCTGATGGATTACATCAGAGCCTCATTAGAAACAAAAATAACTTAAAAAAACTATCCGCCGCCACCGTACATGTTTTGTAAATCTGTAGCTTGCTGCTTTTCTAACTTGTAAGCTTGCTTCCAGCTTTCAACTTTTCGCTCGTAAGCTTCGTTTTGCTCAAGTGCGTGCGCAGTATTACAAGCTGGATCAGAACTTGTTCTGAATTTGTAACGTTCTTTCGAGCAGAACGGCACCGTTCTAAAAGCAACTGAACCATCTTTGCGTGTTGTTAAGAATAAACTATCAACATCAGGGAAAATTCCGTTGTAGTAAATTTCGCTTGGTTCCATGCTTCCGTTTTTATCTGCATCAGCTCCGTAGAATGCTTCTTTGTTATAATTGTTTGAACTTGCACCGATCTTCCAAGGATTTGTGAAGTACAACATTAAAGCCTTTGCTGTCGCTTTTGCTTCTGAACCATCTTTTAATGTGATCTTGTGCTCTCGGCGAGTGTCTAAGAATTTATTATAATGATTGTACCACTGGCTAACCGTATATGTTTTATCAATACCCATATGGTTATCTAATACATACCATTGGCCATCTAAACCACGAATAGCTGTTGCCACGTGAAACTGCCAAGTACCGATCGGTAAAAGACCAAGTGGCATCATTGTTCCCACTAAGAAAACTTTTTTAACTGATTTCACATCAAGACCGCGAGTCACGGCACTTAATGCGTAGTAGTGGGCGCGTAAGAAACAAAATCCGAAAGCACCTTTTGGATCGTACTTACGTTTTAATTCAGGTCGTGCATCATTGGCTGGAGTGTATTCAATTGATTGCGCCGTTGAAATAATTTGGCTAGAAGATAATCCGGCAACTTGCATTGAAGTTGAAGGGACCTTCGCCATTGGTAATGCATTCATTTTATCGATTAATTGCAAATTTCGACTTTCGATGGCGGCTTCAACTGCTTTGGTTAAGGCCATTTCTTTAGCGGAAGTTTGGTGAAAGCCTATATCGCCAACTTCACCGTAATTTTGCGTGTAGTTTTCTTTAACATGTTCAACTGATTTTAAAGAATCAGATATAATGTTACCCATTTCGTTAGTTTTAATTTGGTAAAGTGACATACCAACGCTGTAACCCGTGTTCGGATCTGTCATTGCAGAATGCTCTTTGTAATCGTAAGTTTTAGCAATCTGCGCGTGCGCAAGATTCGCCGTTAACGATAGCGCAATGAAGCCGGCTGCCGCTGATTTTTTACCTAGGGTCGAGGTATATCTCTTTAACATAAACAGTCCTTTCAAAACGTCTCGATCTGATACGACCGATCCATTGTTATTATTCGAAATACTAAATTGCAATAAGTTGGCTTCTTCAGAACAAATCTATGTGCAAATGACAACTTCGATTTCGACGAAGTGACATTGTACGCAAACAGTTGTCGAAATTAATTTTCCCGCCGATCGGCTGGTCGAAAACGCGCGGCCAGAGCGAATCGTAGATCTATTCGACAATTTCGGCCCGAAGCCAAAAGTTTGACATATCAACTTAAAACAGAAACATGAAACTAGCTGTTTTTACTTAAGAATAACCAGTTTTTGACCGATAATTAATGGTAGCTTATCGGAAGGAAATCCCGTGAAATTTGCACTAAAAATGCGATATATAAAAATGCTTTCAACAGCTGTGTTTGCAGGCCTCACTGTGATTAGTTTTCAGAATTGCAGTTCAAGCTTTCGTAGCGGCGGTCGTGTTTTTAACGCCGATTTTTCTTCGGTCGGAACTCCCGACCCAGCTTTAGTTGCGGCGGGCACAAAGCTTTATGCCAACAGCTGTGCTGCTTGTCATAATCCATTAACGAACTCGCATAAATTTAATCGTACGGCCGCACAAATAAAAGATGCGATCGCAAACGTTGGCAGCATGTCGCATTTAAAAAATTTAACCGATGCTGAACTAAACTCGATTGCCCAGGCCTTACTGAAAAGTCAAAACGTCGCGGCCAATCCATTTACTTGTAATGGCGAAACCGGAACTTCAGTTTTACGACGTTTAACTAAACGTGAATATACGAACACGTTGATGGATTTATTTGCTGGTCAACTTTCATCAAATGACATTGGCGCAGAGCTTGCCAATATTCCTTTAGAATTTACCAACCACTTACCTTCAGTTCGCGTTTTCGATTCAACGAACCCGACTTCAATTAGTTTTCCGATGATGAATGCCTTTGTTGATATCTCGACGAAAGCGGCCGACGTGATTATCGCCAGCACCACTAAGATGAATGCGTTGGGCGGGGCTTGCATTAGTGGCGCCGGAGTTTCTGACGTTTGCGTTTACGGATTCATCGATAGCTTCGGAATGCGTGCTTATCGTCGCCCGCTAACGGCGGAAGAGCGAACAAGTTTATTCTCTTTATATTACAGCGGTACAGCATCACCCGATCGTATGGCGCGCGTGATTCAAGCTTTGATTTTGTCGCCGAACTTTTTATTTAAACTTGAGAACAACGGAACTTCCGTTGATGGTCGCGCGGATTTATTAAAATTAAATGGTTATGAAGTGGCAAGCCGCCTGTCTTACGGAATTTTCGGTTCGATGCCCGATCAAGCATTATTTGATGCTGCAAAATCCGGAGCTTTATCGACTTCAGCCGGCGTTCAACAGCAAGCCGAAAGATTATTTGCTTTAAGTAAAGCTAAAGAAGGCGTTCGCTCATTCTATTCACAATGGCTTAGATTGAATTATATCCCTAACATTCAGACAAGCGCCGCTTTTGCGGCTGGTCTGAACTTAGCCACTTTAAGAGCGGAATCATCACAAGAAGTTTCTGATATAATGGATCATCTTATTTGGACTAAAAACGCGACTTTTCGAGAGCTGATGACGACATCACTTGCGATTCCGCGTACGTCTAATCTTGCCAGTATTTACGGAGTGCCCGTTTCGAATCAACTGGTTGAACTAGATCACCCGATGCGTAAGGGAATTTTAACTCGCGTTGGATTATTAGCCTTAGACTCCATCGGAAAATCAAATCCAATCAAACGCGGAGTCAATGCGCGCGTTCATATGCTTTGCGATAACATGGGCGCCCCTCCGGCCGATACCGAAATGGCCGCGCATGAAGTGGATTTACTTTCAAGCACGCGTGATCAAGTCACAACAAAAACCGCAGCTGCACAGTGCATGGCTTGTCATGGTCGAATTAATCCGGCCGGTTTTGCTTTTGAAAATTTCGATGGCTTAGGTCGTTACCGAACAAGTGAGAATATTACGCATAACGGAGTGGTTCGTACGCATCCGATTAATTCAGTTGTTTCACCAAATATTAATGCGATCACCGACCCGCAAGCGAATGGCGCCGCTGAATACCAAACCGCAATAGCGGATAGTCCAGTAGGACAAGCTTGCTTTGCTAAACAGTGGGTGCAGTACAATACAGGCCGCGATGTCAGTAATAATGATAGTTGTGTTCTAGCTGCGATGTACGATGCGGGTAACAAGACAGGCGGCTCGATGCTTGAAATGTTAAAAGCGTATACGAAGACTTCAGATTTTATGTTGAAAAAATTAGGACCGTTAAATTAAGGGGTTAAAATGATCTATAATAGAAAAAGCCGTAGGCAATTTTTGGTCGGAGTTGGTGGTACCCTATTAGCCATCCCATTCTTACCAAGTTTACTTCCTAGAGCCTACGCTGCCGGTACCAACCCAATGCGTTTTATTGCTCTTGGCCAAGACGAAGGACGCTACGCTCCGCACTGGTATCCGAACGCAGCTGAATCATCGAAGCTTCGCGCCGTGTCTGGCGTTTACAATATGCGTGAAATGTTGATGCGAGATATCGTCGGAGACATTTCTCCGATTTTAGGGGCACAGTTTAACGGAGCCATGCGTGATAAATTACTTTTAATTAAAGGTCTTGATATTTTTTGTAAAAATCACGGAC
Organism: Bdellovibrio sp.; assembly: GCA_043760925.1. Taxonomy (GTDB): domain Bacteria; phylum Bdellovibrionota; class Bdellovibrionia; order Bdellovibrionales; family Bdellovibrionaceae; genus Pseudobdellovibrio. The sequence goes on from JAYUOK010000092.1 coordinate 43,005, forward strand.
ATCGATTGAACTCAATCTTAGCGGGATGTTTAGCACCAGGGGCCTCGAACGGAGACGAGAAAACCGGGAATTCGGTCGATTACGTATTAGCGAATAATTTAAAATCAAACCCATTAGCGGGTGATCCAAGATCTCATCTTAATTTTCGAATAGATAATGGAGCTGAAATTTCTTTTCGCCATAATGCGGCTGACGGAACGATGAAGCCGTCTGGATCTTATTTAAGCCCACTTGCGGCGTTTAATTCAATATTCGGTAATTCAACCACGACGCAACTGCCAAGTGATCGAAAATTAAAAGTAGTCGATCAAGTTTTAGAAAGCTACCGACGAACCATTAACAGTCCGAAGCTTGCACGCGCCGAAAAACATTTATTACAAGAGCACATCGATACTTTAAACCAAGTCCAATCTTCAGCTATTTCAAACCAACCGATGGCCTGCGTGAAACCATCAGGCATGGCGGATGGTTTAGATGGTTATTCAAATCACGCTCCGATTGATATTGACCGAGTTTTAAAACAGCAAATGGATCTGATGGTCGCTGCCATAAAATGTGGATCGGTTAACATCGGAACCATCATGATGACTGGCGTGAATGGAGATAATAATATTTTCGGAAATTTAAATGGAGTAAATTGTCCTGGCAAATGGCATGACGACTACGCGCACGGCGATATGTCTTCGGCCGAAACGCTTGCGATCACTCGCCGTATGGCCAACTTCTTTTCTTATTTCATCAATCAACTTAATATTGCAGAGCCTGGAACAAACGGTACTTACTTAGATAACTCGTTAGTTTTCTGGGGTAACGCGATGTCAGATGGAAAATCCCATAACTACCGCGACATGCAAGTGATTACTGCTGGAAGTTTAGGTGGACGAATCAAAGCGGGTAAATATATCAACTACGCAAATGACCAAGGCCACGGAAGAACTTACAACGCGTTCTTAGTCGCGATTTTACAAGCATTTGGATTATCAGAACCTGATTACAAGTTACCAAACATTGCTTCAGGCTTTGGCTGTGATGGCTTATTCGACGAATACCTTCACCGCGTACAAATCCCTGAACCATGGAGAAACGAACGAGCAAGCCCATCTCCGGGAATTTTGGTTTAATCCTTTGTTGCCAAGCACGTTGGTGCTTGGCAATTATTCGCTTAACAATACAACTAAAGAAAAAGCAAATCCACCCAGTGCCCAAAAATAGATAATACACCCGCGAAAATTAGTACGATGGCAGATATCATACGGTAAGAACTAGGTGATGAGGCAATCAGTCCTTGCATAAACCGCGTGACCACAAAGAAAGCCGGTAGTGCCGCAATCCAAAAAATTAAAATTAACGTCATGGCCGCGGGCCAGCTTTTCATTTGCGTCGAAAGTAGTAAAAAAGAATACAGCCAGGCGCAAGGAAATAACCCCGTCAGTAAGCCCAAGAAAATGGGAAACTGCTTGGTTAAATTTTTGAATTTTGAAAGCAAGTGAAACTGAAATTTAAATATTTTAAACTCAAGCTGTTTTGACTTTAGAATATTTAACTGGTTGAGGCCGAATAAAATAAATAAAACGCCAAAAATAAGCGAGCCCCCAATTTTTACGGCCCGGCTTTCTGCATCCATAAAATAATGAATTCCCCAATACAAAACCGTGCCCACGATTAAATACGATAACAACCGGCCCAGATGATATGACACGAAATCATTCTTCTTTTTAAAATTACAGCTCAGTGGCCCGCACATGACCCCACAATGCCAACTTCCTAAAAATGCCATCATGATGGCTGATGTAATAATAGCTAATGTCATATTATTTCACCTCGATAAATTGAAAAATTCGCTCGACGCTTGAATTTTCGGTCTTTATTTGAATTAGAATTTCGCTTTGCGCCGAATTAAATTTTTCACTTTCAATTTCGATGAATCCCGAGGCTTTAAAATCTTCGCCTGGTTTTATAATCACCTGATGCACGGGGCTGATGATTTGAAATCCCTGCCTGATGTTATCTTCTGATAGAGTTAAATAAACCTGCATCGGCTTTGTGGTTTGATTTTTTAAATGCATCAGAATTTGATTCTGCAATATTTTAGTTTGACCTTGGTCGCGCACATGAAAGGGGTGCGCGTGTGCACGGCTGATATTGATATCAATGGCGGCGCGGTTTGTAAGGCTATAACCAAGCGCGCCCGTGAAAAATACGATCAAGACTGCATATAAGCCTAATCTAAATCTTTTTAAAGTGATCGGCTTTTGATTAACGGTCTCGTAGCGAATTAAATTGAGTGGGCGTTGCACTTTATGCATGACCTCGTTACAAGCATCAATGCATTTGCCGCAGGCGATGCATTCAAGTTGAAATCCATTTCGAATATCAATTTTTGTTGGGCACACATTTACGCAGCGGTTGCAGTCGATGCAGTCACCCCCACCCGCAGGTTTTACCTTTGAAAATCGACCACGTGGCTCCCCGCGCTTCTCGTCATAAAATACCGTAAGCGAATTTCGATCGATCAGGGCGTTTTGAAAACGACCATAGGGACAAACAATAAAACAAAACTTTTCTCGGAAAAAAGCAAAATTAAAAAAGAGGATTCCTGTTATGATGGTTAGAATGGTGAAAGAATTTAAGTGTTCTCCAGGACCATCAAAGATATACCCGGTGACCACGTCAGACCCTAAAAAGTACGCGACGAATGAATGCGCTAAAATCCACGACACCACTAGAAAAATGAAGTAAATCGAAAATATTATGAATCGTTTTTTAAAGCTATCTTCACTTTTAAAAAACTGACTTCGATTTGTATAGCGACCGAGAATCAGTTTCTCGATTTTATTAAACACTCCGTGTAAAAACACGGTTTGTGGACAAGCCCAACCACACCAAAAGCGGCCAAATACGGCCGTTACTAAAAAGATAATTAAAATCGCTAAAATAATGATGAAAAAAAGTAAAGGCATGTCGTGCGAATAAAAAGTAAATCCGAACAGAATAAAGTGACTATTAAATACGTCGAATAAAATCAGGGGTCGCGAATCAATACGCAGCCACGGTCCAATTAAAAAAATCAAAATCAGAAACGGCTGAAATACATCGCGCACCCTTTGAATGGGGCCCCGAACCTCGGCCGGTCCTGAAAATGCAAACATTTCTAATTGTTCTATTGTTTGGGCTCGATACCTTCTGCCGCTTTCGCATTGGCCGGCTGACTGCCAAGCTTCGCGAAAACATAGGCCGTTACATTTTTCAATTCGCCGCTATTCATCAGCCCCTCCCACGGCGGCATTCCCTTCGCGGCCGAACCCTTGGCGATTGTTTTCAAAACAGCTAAGCGACTTCCATCACCCGTCGTCCAGAATTGATCTGTTAAGTTTGGACCGATTTTACCTTCTAAGTTTTCGCCGTGGCACATCGCACACTTGGCGGCGTAGAGCCCTTTTCCCGATAGAATAGCAGAATCACCCCCCATGAACGCTAGTAAACTTTCTTCCGTATCGGCGGCTGCGGGCGGCGCATTTTTTGCGACGTTTTCTTTGTAAGTCATTAAGTCGGCTTCATATTCTTGATATAAAGTGGGCCCACTTCCAGAAAAGTAGTGTAGAAAATAAATAAATGCGTAAATACAGCACCCAATAAATAAAGCCACCCACCAACCCGGCATGGGGTTATTTTCTTCAACGATCCCATCGTAGACATGTTTTTTTTCGACCGATTGATCTTCATTGTTTTCCATTTTTATCTCCATCACGTAATGGCATTCGGCTTATCTCATCGTAGAAAGATTTTTTTTGCACGTAGATCGTCCAGATCAGGGCACCCAAAAAAGTTCCCATAAATAAAACAAATCCCAATGCAATCAGGTACGAATCAGAAAAATTCATAAATGCTGATTTAAACATTATTGACCGCCCTTTTGACCCAAGGCTTGCAGGTAAGCAATCATGGCTAAAATCTCTTTATTATCAATCTTCGCCGTCACACCTTGATTTTTTAAACCGTCCGCGATGATTTTTGCCTGGGCTTCGGCATCGATGTCGGCGTTCTGCACTTCTTCTGGCGTATACGGTACGCCTAAATTTCGTAGCACGTTTAATTTCTTTTTAATTTGCGAATAGTCGATCGTCTTCCGAGCCAGCCAAGAGTATTCTGGCATAATTGACTTCGGCTGAATTTTTCGCGGATCAAGCATATGTTCAAAGTGCCACATATCAGGATACTTTTTTCCGACGCGCGATAAATCAGGCCCGGTTCTTTTTGATCCCCACTGATAAGGATGGTCATAAATTGATTCTTCAATCGTCGATGGATCACCATAGCGTAACTTCTCATCCACCAAGGGACGAATTTGTTGCGAATGACATAAATAACATCCTTCGCGCACATAAAGATCGCGACCCTCTTGCTCGAGAGCCGAAAATGGTTTGGTGGTGATCTCGGGATTTACATAGCTATGCACATTTAAAGTCGGGTAAATTTCAATCACCGTTCCGACCAGAATGGCAAGTAACGCTAAGATTGAAAATTTCGTCGCATAACCTTCAAGTAATCGAGGCTCGTTATCTTTTTTATTTTCATTAACTAAATTTGCAATTGGCGTGTCGGTTAAAACTGCGGGCGCCGTCTTAATTGTCTTAATAATATTATATACCATCAAAATAAATCCCGCTAAATACAGAATTCCGCCCGCCGCGCGCACCCAGTACAATGGAACAATGCGGGTCACGGTCTCGATAAATTCGGGGTAAACTAAGTTTCCGGCTGGATCAATCGCTTTCCACATCATCCCTTGCGTAATTCCGGCAATAACCATTGATGCGTAATAAAGAACGATTCCCAGTAAACCTAACCAAAAATGCTGTTCGGCTAATTTTTTAGAATAAAGTTTTGTACTCCAAAGTATAGGAACGATGTAGTAAAGCATTCCGAAAAGTAAGAAACCATTCCAGCCTAAGGCGCCGCCATGCACGTGGCCGATAATCCAATCGGTGTAGTGGCCTAAAGCGCTGACCGATTTAATTGATAACAGCGGCCCTTCGAAAGTAGCCATGCCGTAAAAAGTTAATGCGGCGATAAAAAATTTCCAAACGGGTTCTGTGCGCACTTCGCCCCAGCGGCCTTTAAATGTTAAAAGTCCATTGATCATTCCACCCCAGCTTGGGGCCCATAGCATAATCGAAAAAATCATACCCAAAGTCTGCAGCCAATCCGGCAAAGACGTATAAAGTAGATGATGGGGTCCGGCCCAAATATAAATAAACACCAATGCCCAAAAGTGTATAATCGAAAGTCGGTAAGAGTAGATGGGAGCGTTCACGACTTTAGGAATATAATAATACATGAGACCTAAAAACGGAGTGGTCAGAAAAAACGCCACCGCATTATGCCCGTACCACCATTGTATGAGGGCGTCTTGCATACCCGCCCACACCGTATAACTTTTCATAAAACTAAATGGAATCGCAATTGAATTCACTACGTGTAAAACCGCGACCGTAATGATCGTCGCAATATAAAACCAAATGGCCACGTACATATGTTTTTCGCGGCGCTTATACAAAGTTCCAAAGAAATTAACGGCAAACACTAACCAAATCACGGTCAGTAAAATATCGATGGGCCATTCTAATTCGGCGTACTCTTTACCTTGCGTAAAACCCAAGGGCAGAGTTAAAGCCGCGCACAGGATGATCGCTTGCCAACCCCAAAAATGAATTTGACTTAAACGATCCGAAAAATTCCGGGTGCGAAGCAATCTTTGCGTTGAATGATATATCCCGGCGAAAATTCCGTTACCCGCAAACGCGAAAATGGCGGCGTTGGTATGTAAAGGGCGAATACGACCAAACGTAAACCACTCAAGCCCTAAATTAATGGGCCAATGCGCTAACTGCAATGCGGCCACGAGGCCGACTAAAAAAGCAACGCCGGCCCACACCATAGTTGCCAGCGCAAATTTTCTGACGATGTCGTCATCGTAAAAATTCTCAAGATGATCTGTTTTCATTATTTGTCCTCTCAGATTTCTGTATTTTAATTGAATCATTTTTTAACATACGAAGCGCCGGCGTTTCTAAATCATCAAATTGCCCTCTGGAAGCGGCCCAGATATACGCAAACACAAAACTAGCCGATAGCAGAAGTGCTAAGACTGCCATCAGTGCGATGATATTCATTTTAATCTCCAAAGCGTGTGACTGGTGATGATGAATGAACTTAACGGCATGAGCAGCGCCGCCACCAACGGATTGATAAAACCCGCTAAAGCAAAGGCTCCGCCAATGGCATTATATAACAAGGCAAAAATTAAATTGGCCTTTACGGTAGATTGAACTTTTTTGGATAAATCAAAGAGTTCAAGCACCGCATGTAAATCTTTTTTGGGAGCGTAAACCTCGCAGGCCCGAAAAGTTGATTCGAAGGGCCCTTTAACCGCAAACCCGATGGAAGCTTCCGTTAAAGCAGCGATGTCATTGATACCGTCCCCGATATATAGACACGGGTTCTGCTGTTTAATGATTTGTTGTTTTGAATCTAACGTTTGATCGTAAAAAATAGATGTCGCCGGAATTCCGACCTTGGCGCCAATCGCTAGCGCCCGCGACTTTCGATCTCCGGTTAACATAAAAACCGTCAAGCCAATATCTTTTAGCTTTGAAATAATATTTTGTGACTCTGGCCGAATTTCTTCTTCAAAATGAAGTGTATCGATTAAATGGTCGTCCTTGAAAAACTGCACCGCCATGGCTTCTTCATCTTGACGAGATTTTGATTTCACCAATCGATACTTATGACCTTCAACCATCGACTGCACACCTAGGCCGGCAACTTCAGTAACCTGCGAAATCTCTTTAAACATCACAGTTGGCCACGCCGCTTTTAAACTGAGGGCAACAGGGTGTAATGACAGCTTTTCTAGGCCTAATATAATTTCTTTCTCTGCGGCCGTAGAAAAACTTTTCCGTGACGGAACTAAATTCATTTGAGTCATGGTCAGGGTACCAGTCTTGTCAAAAATTACTTTTTTAATGACACTCATTTTTTCGAAAACACTTTCAGACTTTATAAAAAATCCGGCCAGGGCTGCTTTTTTTAACCCTAAACTATTTGCTAGCGGCGTGCCGAAGGCGATTGCGCACGGACAGGCAATGGTGATCAAGGCTAAACATCTTTTAAAAGCCTCTAATCCTAAATGTTGAAACGTCGCCACAAAAAACAGGGCGGCGATCGAAAAGACGATCATTGTCAGCCGATGTGATAGCAGATCGGCCAACGCTTGAGTCGGTTGCTTTTCAGCCCGCAAAATTTCTACGCGGCGGATAGATTGCGCCAACTGGCTTTGCTGAGACTCGGTCTGCACTGAAAAAATAGCTTGTTCACTTAAAAGTCGGCTTCCGGCCGCGACTTGATCCCCTTGGTGCCTTAGTTGCGGAGCTGATTCTCCGGTTAAATACGAAAGATCAAATTCGGCCGAGGATTTTTCTAAAATGGTATCGCAAGGAACAAGCTGCTGAAAACTAACCTGAATGCGGTCACCCGTTTTCAATTGGAGATGACTTCGTGTCTTACTTTCTGCTCCTTCGAACAGCATGTAGACTTCACGATCGAATAAATCGGATAAAATATCATTCTTATCTAAGCGCGCTTGATTGCGTTTTAAAAAATAGCGGGTGGTTAAAATTAAAAAGATAAAACTTGCGGTTGAATCAAAATAAATATCGTCAGTCCCAAGCAGTAATGCGTAAGTTGAAAGAACAAAGCCTGATAGCAGCGCGACCACGATCATCATATCAACATTAATCCGCCTAACTAATAAACTGGCCCAGGTTTTTTTATAAAATGGAATGGCCAAGTATGTTATCACCGGCAAAAAAACCAAGAAACTAAGCCACTTAAACAAAAAGCTTAAAGGCCCCGTCACCCCGGTATAGATCGGAGTTGAAAACAGCATGATGTTACCAGCAACAGCGGCGGCTATACCAATACGCTTCAAATCTGTTCGTTTTTCACTACTCTGGGCATTCTTAAGTTCAGTTAATTCTTTAATCGGCTTGGGTACGTAACCCAGTTGCGCGATGGCCTCACAAATTGTACCAAGCGAAATTGTGTTTTGAGCTACGACATCAAAAGTACTTTTTGAAAAATCAACTTGCGAATAGACGACCCTTTCGCAAAATAGCGGAAAGTCTTCCAGTAGATGCACGCAAGAAGAACACTGCAGCCCTTCAATGTAGAAGTGAAACTTTTTGTAGAGTGGACAATTTGATAAATTAAAAATAGATTCTAACTCGGGCGTATTATATTTTTGCCATTGAGCAGATACCTTCTTCAGATTCTGCACAGGCAAAACATCATGATGATTCCAATTGAACAGGAGCTCGCAACTGCGGCAACAAAATTGAGTTTCTCCAACAAATGGGACTTGGCAATAATCGCAGTTTGTCATGATCGAACCCCCATTTTTTTTCGAGACAATTTGTCTCTTGATTTACACGAAAAGTCTCATTGTTTGGCTAACAAACGATTTAAGTGTTCTGAACTTATATATGAAGGGATATTTGCAAAAGCCAACCCATTGAACATGCTTCTTAAAATATCAAATGACTTTTCCATTCTTGCGATGAGTGCGATGGCATTGTTTGGACTTTGCGTCGCGCAGCATATTCTATTCTGAGACAATTGATCTCGAAGAAATATCGTTCTCGTTTAGAAGCGATCTAGGCGTTGGTCGTGCGATTGCTTCAGTAGGTTTCGTACAACATTGAAGTTGTGCATAAACCATAAGAGGAAACTATGAAATCAAAAATCACACTTCTATTCAATGTCGCACTTATCACTTTAGCTTTAAACGTCGATGCAGCCTCCCCTGTATCAAAAGATGTCGTTATTGCTATTAACGATATTTTTGTTCCCGGAGGCTTTGATTCAACGTCTGATGCCTACGTCGTCGTAAACGGAATTTTTCCGAATGGTTGTTACAAATGGAAAGGCGCAACTCGCGAAGACATTTCTAATTTCGAACATGAAATCACTTCAATGGCTTCAGTCAGCCAAGGAATGTGTATTCAGGTCTTAGTTCCATTTACAAAAGATGTACGCTTAGGACAATTAGATGCAGGCACACATACTTTAAGATTTAAAAGTAACGATGGCACATATATTCAAAAAAACTTAGTGGTCGAATAGATTTAGGATGAACGTGAAAAAGATATTTGCATTCGGAATATTATTTATCGCGGCATGCACCCCTACTGCGCCTTTAACAAGTGCGCGGTGGACCGGTGATGGCCCAAAGCCCCAAGTTGATATTGGCACATCAACTCTTCAAGCCGAACCCAGTTGGAAATCTTCAGGTGAAGGTGTTCAAATATTTCAGCAACGGATTGGAAACTTTCGCGTTGTTGGATCCTACTTAAAGATCGTTTCAAGAAAAGACGGAAGTCCAATCTTTCAAAATTTAGCTTTAGCTCCGCAAGTAAACCTGCCAAAAGCCTCTAAGGCCACGCAGATGAACTTGAATAAAGAACGAAGCTGGCAAAAATTTCTGATTACTCATCCTGAATTTAAAGATCAGAAAATACTAAAAACCGTTGAAGTCATATTTTTAACTGAGCCAAAGCTTCGTCCGGCACTAGAGGTTGTAACCGAGAAAAAAAATGGGGAAGTTTATTCGATCTTCTTTGAAAAGAATGGAAAACTCATCTCAGCCAACCGAATGGGATCCTATCTAGCCGATTTAACCGAAACGCCCGCCTTGGCCTTTCCGCTAGGGCCCAAGAAAAGCGAACTCTCAAATATTATGTTAAGCCGAAAGATTCAACCGGAAGGACTTACCAACACGTTCGTTGAAATGACCACCGAAGCTCCCAGTAAAATCATTGGAGCGCAAAGCATCGAGTTTCAGCCAAACGACGAGCGCTTTGACCAGGTGCAGGCATTTTATTTTTCAAATCTAATTTTACAGTGGTTTAAAGAAAAACTATCTTTAAGTGGGCCTTTAAAATTATCCATTATCACTCATATCGGCTATCCCGAAAAAACGAATGCGGCTTTTTACTTTCAAAATCAAATTCGCTTGGGTGCGGGAGACGATGTGGGGTTTTCGAATATTCCGTGGGATCCCACAATTGTAATGCATGAAACCGCGCATGCCGTCATCGATGCCCTTTCTCATTTACCCTTTCAAGGCGAAGGCGGTTCAATCAATGAAGGTTATGCTGATTTATTTACAACTTTTTATTTAGATAATCCGCTGCTGGCCGAAAATTCTTACCGTAAAGGTCCTTACAAACGCCGGGTCGATATGCCCCTTAAACTAAGCGAAAAAAACGGAGGCCTCTACCATGACAGTGCCATCGTCAGTAGTTTTTTTTGGTCAATGAAGAAACAGCTCGGAACCGATAAAACGATGCAGCTAGCGACCTTAGTTTTAAACCGCCTCGGACCCTACTCGGATTTCAAAGACTTTATTTTGACTTTGAAAGAACAAACGGAAAAACTTCCTAGCGAAGAAGACCGCAACAAGGTTATTCAACTTGCCAAAGAACGGGAACTTTTATGAAGCGAAATTTGAATTTTCTACTGATTTTTATTATTACATTGATGACGTCATTGAGTGCCCTGGCCGCAGTGAATTTGGTGGGTTCGTGGAAATTTACAGACTATATTTATGAAGGTCAGACCCATCCTCGACCAAATGCAAATTTGGATTTGCGGTTTACCTTCGATGATCAAGGAATTTCCCGGCTAAAATGGCTTCGCACCAATGAGGAAGGGTTTTGCGAAAGACTAGGTACTTACTTTGTTCAAGATGAAAAACTTTTAGTACAAAAAACGGTCTGGGTGAATCCTGCTAATAGCGTTGATTGCGCAAACGATCTTGAAATGCACGTGGGATATGAAACAAAAACCCCGTTTCAGATTGTAGACAAAAAGTTCTTTCTTAAACTGTCGCTGAACGGCCAGGATTTTATTTACATATTTACTTCGGTTGAGTCGTCGGCAAAGTAATAATAAATCGGGTAAATGGGCTATTTGAATCATAATCAAGAAAGCCATGGTGGCGTTGAATTAAATTTCTAGAGATACTAAGCCCTAATCCGGTTCCGTACTGCACCCGCTTCGTCGAGAAAAATGGCATAAATAAACGTTCAATCGTATTTGGTGAAATACCTGACCCGCTATCCATCACCGAAACTTCAATGTCGTTTGATTTCTTCTGCACATCGATTCGAATCCATTTTTTTTCACTGTTCGAAATCGCATCGAATGAATTATTCAGTAAATTAACTAAAACCTGCATGATTTCATGACTGCGACATTCAAATGAAATGGCTTGATCAAAATCATTGATCGTCAATTGAATTCCGTGGCTTTGAAACTTTTCAGAAAATAAATCGACAAGACCAGAAATAATGGTCGAAACTTCAGTTTTATAGGTGGGATCGTCTGTTCCCTCATGCGCCAAAGTCTTCATACTTTTGACAATCTTTTCGATACGCTGTGCGGTGATGTCAATGGTATCAACCAAACGATGCATGTTAGCGGGGTCCACTTCGCCCCTAGAAATAAGTGATTTTATCATTTCACAGCGACCTAATATAACTCCTAATGGATTGTTAATTTCGTGCGTAATCGCGGCGGCGATTTCCCCGATCGCGGATAATTTTGAATTTGCAATCAGCTGCGCCTGCTGATCTAAAATAACTTTTTGAGCTTCTTTAAGATCTGTGATGTCTTGCCGAATCGCTAAGTATTGATGTGGTTTTCCGTTGCTATCCATGAAGGGCACAATCGTTGTCGCCACCCAATAAAGCTTTTCAGATTTTGCCCGATTACAAATATCTCCCCGCCAAATTTTTCCGGCAGAGATCGCCTTCCACATGTCTTTAAAAAATTCGGGTGAGTGCGTACTTGAATTAATAATCCGGTGGTTTTTTCCAATCAGCTCTTGTTGGTTGTAGCCCGAAATTTCACAAAACTTTTGGTTTACGTAGGTAATAGTGCCATTTGCATCGGTCTGGGCCACGATAGCAGATTGATCAAGAGCAAACTTTTGCTCTTCTAGACGTTTTACAATGGATTCTGGTGAATCTGAATTTGATTGGGACAATTAGTCTCGTCCTTTAAATAATGTTAACAGACTAAATTTCAAGTGTGTTATTTATATCAAGTATGGAAAAAATGAGTCAAGGCTTTGTAGTTGTAATCGATGACGACCCACAGATGAGATCGCTGCTGGTGGATCACTTAGAACTTTCTAAATATCACGTGAAAGCCTTTACCGATGGTTTAGAGGCTATGCAATTTTTGATGGGCCATTCAGTTGAATCTCAGCAAGTGGAACTTGTCTTAACTGATTTAAGAATGCCCGAGATGGACGGCCTTTCGGTTCTTCGACAACTGAAGCCACTACGGCCGCTTCTGCCAATCGTCATCATGACGGCCCACGCAAGCATCGAAAGTGCTGTTGAAGGACTGCGTAAAGGAGCTTTTGATTATATTACCAAACCTTTCAAACTAATTGAAATATCGCATGTCATAGAAAAAGCAATTAGTTACGGTCGTCTTCAGCGACAAAATAAAACCTTAGCCTCGGAAATTAAAAAAACTTGGAACCGTAACGAAATCATCGGAAAAAGTTCAGCGATGCAGTCGATCTTTGATTTAATTGAGCGAGTTGCCCCAGCACAATCAAATATTTTAATTACCGGCGAAAGTGGATCAGGCAAAGAAGTGGTCGCAAAAGCGATTCATAACCGCAGCCCCCGCGCTAAAAAGCCCTTTATTGCCATCAACTGCACCGCAATTCCACATTCTTTACTTGAATCAGAATTATTCGGACACGCGAAAGGTTCTTTCACCGGAGCGACAGAAAGAAAAAAAGGTTTATTTGAAGAAGCCGAAGGTGGCACTTTATTTTTAGATGAAATTGGTGATCTTGATGTCGCCTTACAAGCCAAACTTCTTCGCGTCATCCAGGAACGTAAAATCAAAGCCGTGGGCGATACGCAAATGAAAGACATCGACGTTCGGATTATTACGGCAACTCATAAAGATTTGAAAAAAGCGATTATAGAAAAAAATTTTCGCGAAGATCTTTATTATCGACTTTCGGTCATCCCCATTGTTGTTCCTCCTTTACGACACCGACAGGATGATATTCCTCTTCTCGCGCAGCACTTTCTCAATAAATATTCAGTCATAAATAACAAGTTAGTGACGGGTTTCGGTTTTGATACGATAGAGAAACTGATCGCGATGCCGTGGCCCGGAAACGTGCGCGAACTTGAAAACCTGATTGAGCGTTTGGTCGTGCTTACGCCGAATTCAGTTATTCAGGCAGATGAAATTCCGCTTGCGGACGACAAAACTTTTGAATCTTTCTATGGGCAATCGACCGAAGATTCTCCTACTTTAGAAGAGCTTGAAAAAAGATATATTCGATTAATTCTGAATAAAACGGCCGATAAAAAAGAAAAAGCGGCGCAGATACTAGGAATCAATCGCCGTACCCTTTACCGAAAAGAAAAAGAATTTGGCTTTGTTACAAGCGAGGAAGACGTTAAAGCTGACTCAGATGAGACTTTTTCGGAAAGCTAAGCGTAAAGCTAGTGCCGCGCGCTTTTTCACTGACGAAATTCATTGTGATTCCTAAGGCATCAGATATTTTTTTTGTCATAGCTAAACTTAAAAAGTGATTTAAGTCCATCAAGGCGGCGCCTTTCGCAAGCTCTTCGGTCATTTTTTGCTGGTTTTCAATAGAAATTCCTTCGCCGGTATCAGAAACAATCAGGTGGACTGCATCGTCTGTGCCCTCTGCATGAATGGTGATGCTCTTCACGCGAGTCATTTTTTGATTTGAAAATGAATCAACTGCAAACTCAAGTAAAGAAATGATAATGCTTTTTAAACGAGTTGGCTCTGATAAAACATGCAGATGCCTGTCAATTTCAAGCCGAACGGAGATACCTTTTTCTAGGCAAACTTTTTTAAAAAATATGACAGATTGCTCGACTACGGGTCGGAGTAGAATATTTTGCACTTTCGGGTTTTCACCCGGGTCTTTAAAATTCATCGCCTCTAAATTTTTTAATAATTGCTCAGCCTCTTTCGAAATTTCAAGTAAATAGCTGTGAAACGCACTTTCACTTTTACGCATTAAACTTTCAGCGAGCCCCCTGATGATAACCAAAGGTGTGTAAAGCTCGTGATAGGTTGCCGCTGACATAAGAGCCGAACAACGGATACGGTCGCGAAAAATAAGTTCTAACGTATCATTGCCGCCTTCAAGGGTTGAAAATGCATTTTTAACCTTTACGTTTTTCATAGCGGATATTCCTATTGCACTTCTTTGTTAGGCTTTTAAGTTGAGCTTTTAAATTTATCTTTCGATGAAATTTTTAAGTTCATTCATTTGTTTTTTTATTTCAGAAGGTATATTGGTTCCCGACGAACCCGAGTAATCTAAAGTGACTGAATCATTTAACCTTTTAAAACAAATTTGAGCCCACTTTGTCTTTGGTGCGTTTCGCACGCAAGACTCATAATAGTTTTTATGCAGACTAAGAATTGAAATTCGATTAAGGGATTCATAAGTTTGACCCGTCAGCAGAAGGCTTTCACCTAGTTCATCTCGGTTCAAGCCGCTTGTAAGTAAAGATAAAAGAGCCGGAATGGCCCGCATATCATCAATCTCGCTTTTTCGGTGACCTAAAAAAGCTCTTATCTCGGGAAGTGCTGAAAGGCGGTCGTTAGGATCCCACTGGTCGATCGACTTTTGCCATAATCGGCCTTCTTTTTTTAAGTAGGTTGGCAGCGAAGAGTTTTTGTTAACAATCGCCACGACCTTCTTCGCCTTTTCTAAATTTTGCATGTACTGAATTGAAATCAGAAGGCTAAGTCGCGCGATTCGATCCGCTTCAAAACCTTGTTTTTCGTCTTGAACATCTAGCTTTAATTTTTCGACACCCAATTTAAACGCAGGTTCAAACTGGCGAAATGCGATCATGAATTCGATTTGTTCGGGCACAGGCAAAGTCTTTAGGTAAGGTCTTGCCGTTTCATTCGATTTAAAATGAACGCCTTCATTTTTACGAGTATGACACTCTAAACAATAACTGGTAACCTTTGCCAGTTGCCAACGCGAATATTCAGACCAGCCCGCTTTAAAATTTTCATCCGCATTTTTTAATTCATTTGCAAACTCGGTTGCAACGAAGCGTACGGTCGGATCTTTGGTTAAAAGAACAGGGTCATGTTTCACATTCTGTGCTTCAGCCGCGATTCGATGTATTTCTTTTGCCAGAAATTCACGATTACTTGGATCATTAAAATCTCTTTTATTAAAGATATATGGTTCTAACGTTTGCATATATCCTTTCATATTGATCATAGAGGTGTTCCAATTCGGTGGCGGCTCGAAGCCATGCTGGACCCCTCCCGGAACAGAATCAGTTTTGGTTGGCTTAACTTGGCAAGCCATAAATGCTAGCATTGCTAAAAAAGAAAAAACTAAATATTTCAAAAGAACCCCTTACGATTGATGATGACTTTGCCTAACTTGAAATGAAGCAAGCAACAGACCAGCGAATGACTGCCTTAAAATAAGAATTCGGGCCGATTTGTCTCAATCAAGAATTATCCTGCTGACAATAAGGCTCGTGTTTTAGGGTCGAGGGGTGACCTTGGTCATAAGTTTAAGTACTGTACCTGAATGGCCCATGCGAACGAAGGTATTCAATATTTTACGAATCAAGAACCTGGCTTACTGAGTCAGATTCTTCAAGATCAGCTTTCTATTTCCGGAAAAGATTTTACTTCGCTTTTAAATTTAGGTGCGATCTATATCAATAATGAACGACAAATTAAAGACAAACTGATTTCGGAAAATAATTCTTTTCGCGTGCACATCAGTCCCCGCCGCTACAGTTGCGACTTCCCGTGGAGTTCACTGGTCGTTTATGAGAATGATTTCTGTTTAGTATTAAATAAGCCAGCGGGAATTCCTAGCCACCCATCTATTGATAACTTTGTTGAAAACTCGCTGACGCAAACAAGTTTGGCTAGAAATTTCCCCCTTTACGTCACCCACCGGCTTGATACCTTAACTTCGGGACTCATCGTCTACGCTAAGAAACAATCTTTTGTAAAAAGCTTTAATGCTCAGCTGCAAGAGCGTACGATCAAGAAAAAATACGTTGCACTTGTCGAAAGCTCGGTTGAGTTGCCAAAAAAGCTGACTCACTTTATGGATCCCGCAGCTGGAACACCGAAGAAATTAACTGACCAAGCGACGGCCGGCTGGCCCATTTGCGAATTAGAAATTATTTCGCAGATTCAACTTACGCCTGAATTAAAGTGGCTTAAATTGAATTTGTTAACCGGGCGAACCCATCAAATTAGGGCGCAGTTATCATTTCTTCACGCGCCTATAGCCGGGGACACTCTGTACGGTGCAAGGCTTCCGTTTAAATCGAATGCTATCGCGCCACTTCAATCGAATGCAATAGCACTACGCTCTTGCGAAATCGAATTCAGCTGTAACGGCGAAATGATGAAGTTTAGTATTGATGAAGAATTTCATTACGATAGAGGCTAGGACTTGTCGTGCTTGATATCGCGAAACATATTGGCTAATTCTTTATCTTCACTTAATAACTTTTCTAAGTGATCGACGACCCGCTGGTCGGCAAGATAATTAAGCTTTGGGTGTGATTCGGCCCAGGTTAAACAAGATCGATTGTATGCTAGAAATAGATTTAAATATTCATAGTATTGAATCGGCAAAAGATTCTTAAGCAATTTTCGATGTACATCGGCGTCTTGGTTTGAAAATATGGCTACACTCGATTTAAAAATGATATCTTCAGCTTCAGAACCAGACTCGGGCCAAGTTTTTAGCAAACGATTTTCAAAAGCTAATTCTTTTTGTTTAAGTTCTTCAGGACTAAGTGGTTTTTCACTTAATAAAGAATAAATTTCTTTACCCGTCATTCCTAAAGGGCGAAGTGAAGACACATGACAAATTAAACAATACTGAACTTTGCAAAACCTCGATAGTAAAGCGGCCAACTTTTCTTTGAATAAAGCCGGGATCGGATTATCAATGTAGGCAGTAACAGTTTGCTGCCATAAATTTTCTAGAACTCCCGGATACGGCATCGCCGGTTCGAAGAATGGTGGAACAAAACCGAAGCGGTTGATAATTTCTTTTCGAATAACTTCGGCGGTTCTTTGCGGCATGCGACTTACTGCCCTGATCCCAGAAAAGTATTTTGTCTTCCCCACTTCCACTCGGGAAGCTTTTCTACTTCATAATCAAGAGCCACTTCTGAAGTTTCACCCGGGCCATGAGCCACGATGCATGTGATATCGTGTTCGACGGAACCAGAATTAAAAAATTCTAAAGTTAAAAACCAACTGCGGTCCGAGAAAAAATAAAGTCTTCTTGTGGTTTCAGGGCCTTTACTACTTAAGTCAAACGCGCTCTTCGCTTTTTCGCTCAAACGTTTTGATAAATCATCGTAAACTAAATCAGACCAGCCGCAGCCAAGCTCTAACGAATCCGTTATGACATCGTTAGGCTGTCCTAACTTTACATGAGCAACTGCAAATGAGCTTGTTACCAAAACCATCGCTAAAAGCAAAATTTTCATCATAAAATTCCCATTGGTGAAGATCATCAGAAATATAGTCCTCTAAGGCAAGGATTAATGATTCTGCAAATTTACTAGCCCAAAAATCTAGCAAAAAACTTTATTGATTCCGCTTGCAACTTTTTTGCATCTCAAATCAAGTAGTTGTATGGCATTTTTCGAACCTGATTGGACCCACGTCGTTAACGACCTAGGCCCCAGTCTTTACAAATATTTCCAGGCGCGGTGTGGACTACGCATCGCCGATGATTTGACCCAAGAGTGTCTGCTGCTTTTGTACCGTAAACATCAAGCGAAAGAATTTGATCCGGCCCGTGGTAATCTAAGAATGTTCGCTTATGGACTAGCGAAAAACTTAGTGCTAGAAAGCTTTCGGCGCGATGCCAGTCGAAGTCAGCATACCGATGACGAGCTGTCCAAGCTAACTAGCGAAAGTTCTCTTGATGAAGGGATTGCGGCTCGGCAAAAGCAAATTTTAATTCGGAATGCCATTTCAACCTTAGCACCTGTTCAACAAGAATGTTTATATTTGATGATGGACGACGAGCTATCGATGGATCAAATAGCAACCGTCTGCGAAATTCCAACCAATACAGTTAAAAGCCATATTCACCGAGCAAAAACAACATTGAAAGAAATATTATCGCCCTTGATGGAGAATTTATGACAAAAGACCCTGATTTGAAAAAACTTTTTCTAGAAATGAATTTGCAAGAGCCTACATCAGTGCAGTTAACAAGGTGGCAACGCTTTATGAATGCCGCGATCGCACAAAAGTCCAAACGCACGATCACGCAAATGTGGTGGCAATGGCTGATCGCCGGAAGCATCGGCTTTGCAAGCGCGGCGATCTATTTTAAAAGTCCGAACCATCAGGAAGTGAACGAATATTATTCCGAGACTGCAACTTCTGAATACACCTACGACAAGTAGGTAAGACTCAGCTGAATCGAATCAACTTTTTAAACATTGAAGGAAATATATGAAAAAAAATTATCTGCTTACATTCTTGGTCGCAACTTTAATATCCATTTCGACATTGGCGCTTGAAGGCGACAGTTTCGATAACTCAGATTCAGAGCGCACACCGAAAGTTTTATCGGTCGAATCACTTGGTTGGCAATTACAAGTGCAGGGTGAAATAACCGCGTTCTCATTAGATGGAACAAGATTACTCTATAAAAATAATGAAAATGCCGAATGGAATTTTAATGGAAGTAAAAATGGTATGCATAATGTCTGGACGTTCAAACAGGCCGGTCTTCCTGATCTTTATTTAGCGCATGAATGGCAGTTATCCGAGACTGGTGTCTTAAGTGTGAAACTGACGCAGTATGAATCAATGAAACGGCAAGGAACGAATAGTTACCAACCCGGAAAAGTGATTCGCGAAGCCAGCCACATCATTAAAGATATGATGCCTATCACTTGGGAATACTTTAGAGATCGCGATAAAAAAGTGGTGGTTCGTTTTTCGCCCCACGTATGGCCGGAAGAACTTCCGGAAGATCTTGGGACGGCGGCCATCAACGGTCGAAATATGGTTATTTATGACGGTAAAGGCCGCGTGTGGGCAAAAAGATTGAAAAATACCAATGAAGTGAATAATTTTTTTGGAGTTGAAACTTACTTAGGTAGTTTATTTATAAGTTCACAGCCATTTCCGGGCGCTAAAGAAATCGGCGAAGTTAAACGCGGACTGATTCAAATTCAAGGTGCCGACGGCGCAAGAATATTTATACAGAGTGAAACTTCATTCGTTGCCGAAGGCGTTAAAGGAAAGATTTACGGATTTGTTGATTACAATCGAAAAACCGAAAACCGCTCGCGCGTTAGAAGTTACGGTACCGGCACCGTTCATTCGTTTCTGAAAAGAATTTCGGGCGAATAAATTTCGCTTTTTTGACCTAGACCTGTCATAAAGGGGTTTCCAGTTGAACCCCTTTCGTGATTTGTTACCATGATTCAATGAAATACGATCATGAATCTTACTGGCCCCGCGTAAAAGAATTCGCCGAAACCGGAAACTACTCAAGCATCGAAGATATGATTCTACAACTGCCCGATTACAAAGAGCAGATTGCCCTTTATCGTTTTTCAGCACGCTCGCTGATGTTTCGCCCGTGGAACAATAAGAATCTGCGTCCAATTATTCAGCTGGGCGATAAGGCCATCGCGCAGGCCCTGCAAATTGGCGAGATCGATGAGGCGAATATTATGAATTACAATATGTCGGCTAATTTAGCTGACTGTTGGGATGATGGTATGGAGCGCGGTCGTGGGCATTTTCAAAGAGGCCTCCAATATGCGGAACGTGCGATTGAATTTAGAAAGCAATTAAAAAAATCGGCGCTCTCATTTTCAATTGCCTACTGGGCGCACGGCGCTCACCATTATTTTCTAGAAGATTTCGTTGCCGCTGAAAATAGTTTTAAACTAAGTCTTCAATCGGCGATGGAAGACGCTAAAGCAACTGGTCAGTCAGCCGATCTTACGAAAAATTCTTCGTATTACGTATTGTTATCTTACGGCTACCTTTCATTGGCGCAAATGGCGCAAGGAAAGCTAGCGGCCGCTGATGTTTTTCAAAAGGTGATGAGCTGTTTTGAAGGAATGAAAGAAATTTCTGAAGAAGCAAAGACAAGTGCTACGATCGGAATTGAACAATTGCAGTACGTCTTTTCAAAGTTAAATTAAGTAGCTAAATTAATTAAGTATCCGTTATTTTTACTTCACCGACTTCGGTACCGACCCAATTAACTAATGTACTAGAAATAGCGGAATCAAGCCCTGCATATTTTTGCATAAGATAATCAAATGCATAAAGCGCCCCGCGGTGCGTGCCGTCCTGACATTTAACTAGAATCGAAATTTTATTTTTTGGCACAAAACCAGATACGACCCCTTCAGCGCCGCCCTTCACGAGTACTTGACCTGCATTCTTCAGCATGGCGTGCACATAGTATTGGTCGTGGCTTGAAGTGAGTACCGGATGTTCTAAGAACGCTCGCAGCACTAGACCTGCCGTTGAATTTGAGTCTTGCATTGCTTCGGCGCTCATCTTTGCTAACGCGCGGTTCATTTTGTTAAAGCTAAGCTTGTAAGCCGGGATTGAACAACCGTCGATTCCATAGTTTTTCAATTCGGTCTCGAGTTCGTTTTCTAAAATTGCTTTTAGTTTTTCTTGTAAAGGATGATGGGCTAAGTGGTAACCCTCGGTCGGTAGCTTCAAGTGCTGACACACCGTCAGAAACCCCGTGTGCTTACCTGAACAATTATTATGTAGCGAAGTGGGCTGAAGACGATTTTGCTGAAGATAAATTGTACTATCCGAATCACTAGGCCAGTGGGCTCCGCAGCGAAGTGCCGTTTGATCCAAGTTTATTTTTTTTAACCAATTCGATATAATTTCTGTATGCAGTATTTCTCCGCCGTGTGAGGCCGAGGCCAAAGCTAAATGGCGCAGATCCAAATCGTACGCGCTAAAGGCGCCTGACTTAATTAATAAATACGTTTGCAGCGGTTTAATGGCCGAGCGCGGAAAAAAATCGAAGTCTTCCGTCGTATTGTAAAGAACGTTTCCATCTGCCGATTCGACTCGAGCATGAATGAGATGGGTACTTTCGATATATCCGCCGCGGGTCACGTCTACTTTTAGCATTTACTTATTTTACCTTATTAAATTGTTTTATCACGTACGTTGCCGCTTTAGAACTGAAAGTAGCAAATCATTTTCAGACTTTTTACTTAACTTTTTCTTAGCCGATGGCGAAGCCTTTACTACTGCCTTTTTTTTGTTCGACTGGGCAACCGGTGCGGGTTTTCGAGGGATCATGTCGGTATTAAATAGACGGGGCTTACTTGTGTTGACTTCGTCATCTTCATTTTCTGGGGACGCCCGCCCTGTCGTGTGACTTACCTTGAGGAAGGTTCCGAACAAGGGACTGCGCTTTTTGATCTCGCGTAAGACGGCCTTCACTTCATCTTCGAAATCTTGCGAGTCGGCTGGTAAATAAAGGCAATCTTTTTTTGCCGGATGATTTTCTAGAAATGGAAACTTCGCCCAAACGGTATTTTGCTTCATTTTCTGAACCGGAAATAAACAGCCATTCCATATTTCGAACGGATACGAAACGCCTTTATGCTCACGAGTTTTACTTCTCTCGACAAGCAGAAGAACGAACTTCTGGTCCAAGTAGTAGCCGATCCCGCCCTGCATACGCTTGGCGACGATTTCATCCGGTAATAGTTCTTCAATCCAAAGAAGGTTTCTAAGCTCAGCGTTCATTTTTTTTCCTGTGATTCGATTAGTTTTAAACTATTTTGGGCGATCTTACACGCAACTTCCGCACTGCGATAATAGTTCAATTTCCCAGAAGGCCTTTTCTACCCTACAGTAACCGTATGAACATAATGAAATTTTTAAAATCAAAAACCTTTATTAACTTTTGGAAGTTTACTTTAATTGGAACTTTGATTAGCGGTGCACTGGTTACTTTTTGCGGAATCATCGGCCTGCTTTTCGGCGGCTCAAGCGGTGGATTAGGCGGCGCATTCTTATTTGGAACTTACGGATTAGCTTTTGGTTTGGTTGCGGCCACGGTCGGGTACCTGCTGACTTATGCATTGGCGCGAACCCGCTTTTTCAATTCATTTACCGCACTAAGTATCGCCGTATCGACGTTGCTGGCGATTGCAGTTAATATCCCATTTTTTTCAAATTTAGCCATTGGCCCTTGGCTTTTACTTTTTCCGACCGTTCCCTTTATAGGCTCAGTTTATTTTTTCACCGTTTTTGCAAAAAAATATATTCAGCCCATCGTCTTTGAACTTTGAGGCTTAACTTTGAGGCTTAACTTTGAGGCTTAACTTTAAGAATCTGGCTAGCCCAGAGAAAGTATATATATGAAATTAATCCTCATTTTACCTATGCTCACTGCAAGCGGCCTATTTTTCTTTTCATGCGCGGCAAAAGAAGCAGCACCAACACCGATGGCACCAGCGCCCGTTTCAGTCGCACAAACCGCGACGACGACGACTTCAAACGCTGCGGCTTCAATGTCGGCCGCGGATGGAACCCGAAAAATGGTATGCCCGCCGGTCAAATTACTGTCTAGCGGGATAGTTTCGCAAAAGCCGAAGACGGCTGAAGATCTAGTGCGCCTGGCGGTTAAGCCCCCGGTGGCATCAGTTTCGGGCGAATGGAGTATCAATAGCTTAGCCCCAAAAAACGAAAATCTTTACTTAGGCTGCTACTACAGCTCGAAAAAAATTCTAACGTATAAGCTTCCGTTGTTAAAAGAGTTCTGTGTTGCCAAAGAAAATACAAAAAATCTATTCGTCGAGTGCATTAAGAAGTAATCAGCTACAACTTAAGCCAGAGCAGCGCCCTGCAGGACTCAGTTTCTATTGACACGTGATATAGCGTTCTTCAGATTGAATCTTTCTTTGAATCCTGTACAACCTGACTGGTAAAATAAAATGCGGATTCGCCGCTTGGACTATTCTATTCATTTTAAGCATAATAAGTAGATAATCATGCATTTTGTTTATTATGAACTTTAAGTTATATCAGTCGTCAGCAAAGGTGGTTTTATGAAACGTACGCAAATTTTTATTATGCTGTTGAGCTTCTTCGCATTGATGGCCACCGCGAGCGCAAAAATAAATGCGATGTTTCATCCCTACGACCCGACCTTAGAAACCATCGCGCAGTTGATGGGGGAAGCCAAACAAGAGATTAACGTTGTCATGTACAACATGGACACCACAAACGCTTCACCAATTATTCAAAAATTAAAATCTGAAGAGATGAAAAAAAGAATTTTAAGCGGAGAATTAAAAGTTCGCATCTTATTTGAAGGGTACGGCACCCCGGCTGAAAATGAAGCCAAAATGCAAGAGCTTGAAGACATGGGCATTGATGTTCGCGCTTTAGGGATTTCAAAAAAAGTTCACCATAAATTCGCCGTGATTGATCCGGGTTTGGAAGAAGGCCATCTTATTACGGGTTCAGCTAACTGGTCTTTGTCATCAGCGAAAAATTATTCTGAAAACATCATCTTTGCGCAGAACGAACCGCAATTACTGGCCCAGTTTCACCAAGAGTTCATTTTATTATGGGGCCATTCGCAAGAATTTGGTCAAGTCATCGGTCAGCCGATTTTATTTCCCAATACAGCTTTAGAAATTGATGAAAACAGCGCGCATGCTGATTTTAATTCGGTCGTATTTTTTGGCGCCGAGAAAAACAAGTTTTATTTAACGACGCAATTAGTGCAAGCGATTGACCAAGCAGAAAGCGAAATTCAAATTGCCACGACCCGCTTTAAGTTAGCCCCCCTCTACGCTGCGATCATGCGTGCGGCCGAGCGAGGCGTAAAAATCAAGATTGCTTTGTCGATGGACGAGTACGAAAGCTTTTTCGAACGCCGAAAATCAGACGCAAAAAATAAAATTGAAAACTGCGTCAATCTTTACGATCCCAAATGTTCAAGCGGTGTAAACTTTGCCCCCGAATTAGCTTTCGGCCCATTCGCACGAACAAATATTATCGAACTTCGCATTAAGTTTTTTAGCTTGAAGCAAAGTGATTATTTACAAAATCAGCTTCACTCAAAGTACCTGATCATCGATCGCAAAAAAGTTGTCACGGGATCGTTTAATTGGTCTTATTCTTCTGAAAACAGCCACGTTGAAAATATCGTCACATTACCCGAAGCTCATTCAGATGCGGTTTTGCAGTTTGGTTTTGATTTCGAAAGACTTTGGGATTTAAACCGATCGCAGTACCAAGAAAAGCTTGCTGAAGTTAAGTCAATCGACACGGTTGAAGTAAAATGTAAATTTGCACCCATGACTTTAACGATGGTTGAAATTGACCGCTTATTGTTTCCCGCGAAAAATTTAAACCCGGCTAAACGTTGTAAATAAAAAGTGGCAGGCTTTGCCTGACAGACTGATCAATTACTTACCAAGCACGTCGTAGATTTCATTATTTAAATAGGGGCCGCTCGACATTTCGGCCTCTTCGGCAGCTTGTTCTAGAATATCGCGGTAACCATGCATCAGACTATCGGTAATAAAGGCGACTTCATTACCGTTTGCACGCAGAATTTGATTTATGATTCCTTTAATCATCGGGTCTTTTTCTTTTTTTTCTAAAGCGATTAACTCTTCCCGTGAGAATAATATTTGCGCCGCCCGAAATTCTCGGTGATGCGCACGTATTTCTGATTTGATCACGTCGGCGTCTGATCGATGGATCTCGAACGTTTTAAAGCCCGTATTTACAAAAGAGTAACTGATTTTACGCAATTTAAAATCGGCATAATGCTGAAGCTCATGCGCGTGCACAACAGAATAGAAGGGGTGATTTTTTAAGATTTTAGAAAAACGAATATGATGATCAACGAACGCCGTATCACCGATGCCGTCTTCAGTTGAATTTTTGTAGCCAATAACAACTTCTTTAAAAATCGCCAGATGGATATCATTAAAAATCAGTTGAAAGGCTTCGTCATACCTTTGCTTCACGATATGACCATTCAGAACGCCCATAAGATGCCCCCACTTGGCTTTTAGGGCCGAAACAGAGCTAATGCGTAGACCTTCAATTTGGGGGTTTGGTGCGGCGTTAAACAAGGCTAAACATTGAGCCCTTAGATTAGCACCGTGTGCGCTAGTCGCCTGTAAAAAGATTAAACAAGCGATCGTCATTAAATAGAATAGTTTCGATCTAGAAAGCATTGATTTCATTACGGTTATTAAAGCAAAATTAGGCCCTTAATAACCGTTTCGGACTGATTACGGAGTTTTGCACTCGAAGCTGATATCACGTAAATGCGCCACTTCTTCTGTCGATAAGTTTTGGCTGATAATCGCGTGAGCTTTCGGCCAGTTAACAACTTTCGGGGCGTCAAAAGCTGATTCACGGATTTGCGCGATTGTGTCGCGGTAACGAACCATCAACTCAACAAATGTATTTGTTGGCTCTGCAAATACGCCGCGTAAGTAATCGGCCGCTAAACCCTGCTTACGGTATTCAGCATCGACGATCGCCATCACGCCAGAAGAAGTTTGATCAGCAGGCTTTGATCCCAAGAAGATGATCGCGGTTAAACGGCCACCCTTACAAAATCCATTTTGGTGCGCTTTGTATCCGTATTCGATGAATTTAATATTTAGATTTTGAAATACGCCTTGAACTAAAATACGGAAGTTTTGGTTCTCAGTTAAGACCATGTTCTTTAACGCCGCGGCCGTTAAACCTTTTTCAAGCCCTAATGTATTTTCAGACTCTTTCAATTGAGAAGTCGTCACAACGCCTTCTTTAACTAAAGCCGATAATGTGTCTGATTTTAAAGAAATCGTGCTAACGGTCGAAATATAATTTGATCCGCGTGGCACGTCCAAAGTAACCATCGTGTCGCCGTAACTTCGGCTTGAGTTGGGCTCTAACGCCATATACATTCCCGGGCCCGCGTTAACTTTGAAAGTATTGTGGTTATTTAAATCCCAAAAAGCTCCCGCACGAGACGAAAATAAATCATTAATCCACTTGGCGCGGTTATCATCGTTCATTAACCAAGCGTCTATTGTTTTAGCGCCATTGGCACCCGTCACCGTTGGCATATTAAAATAATGATACAAGCGAGTTTCACGCGAGAAAGTCTTCACCACTTTAGAAACATCACGCTGAACAAGTTCCGCGGCTGATTGCGCCCATAAAGTTTGGCTAACTAATAAAAGGGCCAGTGTGCTTATAACGATTTTCATAATCGACTCCTGCTAACTGTTGATTAGGCTTGGTTAAATTTGTTGAACACAAACCAAGTTGCAAAGCCATGTCCGGCTTCAGCTCAGAAATACAGGAGTTTGCAAGAAAAAGGTGTCTAAACTTTGTACGGACTTCCGTTTTAGGGTAGGCGCTGGATTCTGTGAGCGGACGAGGTCAGTATGTGATTGGTGTATGAGCGAACAAGTCTTTCCGTAATATTCGAGAGTTTGCCATTCAAGAAAAAATTCGCCTGAACTGTCTTGAGCATTTTTTCCCACTTTAAGTATTTACACCCATCTTAAGAATTTACCCACTTAAAATATTAGCTCTAACTTAAAGTATTTGTTCTCGCTTTAAGTATTTGCTCCCGGCCTAACTGTTCACTGCTGCCTTAGATATTTATACTGATTATGGGCCTGACATAACACCTGCAAATTCTCAATTTTGTTTCCGCCGCCCTGACTGACAGATTTGATATGATCGATTTGCAAAAAATGATTCTGTTTACAATTTGGATATTGGCAACGGTAGTTTGCTCTTTGGAGTAAATAGTTTTTCAATGAAACCTTAATCTGTCGTGGATTTGTTGATCGCGAAGAAAGTTTTGAAGTTCGATTGTATTTCTCAAGTTCTTTATCGACCAGTAAAGTAATTAGATTTTTTAAATCGACCACTTGATGCGATTTAAGTGCTTTCAATCTTTCTAGGTTGTTATACTCGGCTTCAGAAAAATCAAACGTAGTTCGTACCATTGAATTTTTAATGCAACGCTTCGCAGGCCCTGGACTTTTCATTTCTTGCGGCCATTCTCGGGCTAGGATTTTATCAACTTCACGGGTTGGTTTATTTTCAAGTTCGAAAATTAAACTTCTTTTTTCGGAAATACTTTTGGTATTGAGTACTTTATTCGCACGAGCCAAAGTAGTTAATGAAATGCGGCCAGAGTCTAAACTTTGCTTAACTTCTGGAATAACTTCACATATTTTTAAGGCCGCCTTTCTTTGGTAAGCTAATGCTTCGGAATAATTTAATCCACGAACTAAATATTCAAATAAATTTGAATATCCCCAAGCTAAATATGATTTTTTATTCTCCACTTCCTGCAGCAGATCTAAAACTTTTGAACTGATACGCCGTTCAAGTTTAACCAACTGTAAAAGTTTTTCGTGTAAATGGATTTGATTTGTTTGTGTTTTCATACCTTCCTCCAAAGATAAGTTTCATACGTTTTTTTTGATTGCAAAAACAACTTATCACGGATTTTTTAGCAGAAAATATTTGTTGGTCGCAGATATAAAATAGAATCAATTTAAAGCGTTCCACCAGTCATCCCAAGCGACGTTATTGATGAAGTATAAAAATTTTAATTTACGCGAAATAAATTGAATATAGATAAAGCTCAAGAGCGAAAAACCTCGTCAAGCGATGATTATAAATTTCAATAAATTAATGCATCGGTTTATTTTTTTGATTCTAATGGGGTCCGATATGGAATGCATGGCATGAGTTGGGATCGGATGGGATCCTATCGCACTGATGCTATTCGCCTTCGAAGCATATATACTTTCTGCATAAATAAATGGATTTCATATGCAATAGCTGATGATAAGATTTTAAGCTTCTGAATATCTTGAAATCCGAATGTATTGTTGCGGACCCCGTCCCCTGACCAGAGTTCAATTAATACGACGAACAATCCTTCACTTAAATCCGCGTACCATGAGATCGGAGTTTATAGATGAGATCGGAGCGCATGAATGAGATCCTAGTACATTAATGCGATCCGCATATCGCCACGATCTTTTAAATTGGCAACGTTTTAAACTATAGCCATTGCGTATCCTGGGACCCGCGAACGAACTAATAAGTCGATTCGCTGAATCGACTCTAAAACGTAGCGATAAGCTTCATTCAATGTATAAAAATACTAAAAAGTATTGGCGTCGATCACGAAGCGGTATTTCACATCACCTTTAATGACGCGTTCGTAAGCTTCATTAATTTGATCGGCCGAAATTAATTCGATATCAGAAAACACTTTTTTCTTCGCGCAGAAATCTAACATCTCTTGCGTCTCTTTGATTCCGCCGATCAATGATCCCGTGAGGCGTTTACGACCACCGATTAATGAAGATGCCGCCACCTTGCTTGGAGTTGGCGGAACGCCTAATAGCACCATGGTGCCGTCGTTTTTCAAAGTGTTTAAGTAAGCATTTAAATCATGATTCGCCGAAACTGTATCGATGATCACGTCGAAGTAGCCGGTTTTCTCGGATAAACTTTTAGGATCGCTAGAAATAATAAAATTCTTAGCGCCAAGTCGTTTCGCATCGGGTTTCTTTTTAATTGAAGTACTGAACACGGTGACTTCGGCCCCCATCGCATTCGCAATTTTTACGGCCATGTGCCCGAGCCCACCTAAACCAACGACGCCCACTTTAGATCCGCGCTTTACATTATAACGCTTCAGCGGCGAATAAGTTGTGATGCCCGCGCACAAAAGTGGTGCGACCGCTTCTAACGGTAAAGACTTATTTACTTTAAGAACGTACTTATCTTTAACCGTGATGTGAGTCGAATATCCACCCAAGGTCGGCGTCTTCGTTTCTTTATCGATACTGTTATACGTGAACGTGGCTTGATTCGAACAGAACTGTTCTTCATTCGCTTTGCAGTTTGCACACTTCCCACATGAATCGACAAAACAACCAACGCCGGCTGTATCGCCTACTTTAAATTTTTTAACTTTTTTACCGACTTGAATAACGTGGCCGACTATTTCATGGCCGGGTACACAGGGGTAATGCGCGGGTCCCCACTCGGAACGCACGGTATGGATATCAGAGTGACAAATTCCACAATGAGAAATTTTAATGACAACATCATCCGGCTTCGGATCACGTCGTTCGATATCTAAAGGTTTTAAAAGGGATTTGGCATCAGATGCGGCGAAGGCTTTTGCTTTTATCATTTGAAAAGATTAAGCGCAGCATTTTTAGAAGTAAAGCCCGAGATTTTTCAATCGGGCTTTTTCATTAACATCGTAACAATTAGAACGTTGCGTTTACACCAAGCTCAGCGCCTTGCTCGCGCAAAGTAACGTCAGTTCCAGAGATAGTGCCTTTTTGGTTCATCTGTGTGTAGTTCAAATCAACACCGACATTTTCCCAAACTTGCGCGCCCACACCAGCTTGAAAACCAAGACCTGGATTGAACTGAGAAGCGTTAGGACCAGTCGTTAACTTAGTTAAATTAAGACCACCTTTTGCGTTAAACATTTCAGTGAATGCCCAAGCTGCGCCGCCATCAAGACGTACCATATCAGTTGTAGTGCCTGCAGCCTTAGTTGTTAAGTAAGCTACATTAGTTGTCCAACCGATTGCTTGAACTGGCATATTCGCCCATCCAACTGCTAAACCGAATGAATTGTCTAATTTTTCAGTTGCAGTAATACCACCAGCAGTTACTGAAGAATCTAACATTGGCTTCAATAAGCTAACGCGAACACCAGTGCGGCCTGTGCCCCATGCTGCTGAGCTGTCAGTCTCTGAAGTCATCTGTGCGAATGACGTTGATGCTGCTAAAACCATTGCTACTAGAACGGTAATTTTTTTCATAACTTTTCCTTTCGTAAAAAGTTTTTTGTTTTATTGCGTTTGGATATCTTAGTAAGAATTAAGCGAAGTACAATGAAAAATTAGCACCTTCAAAACGGGTCATTCACCGTTTTGCCTCATAAAAATCTGCGACTTTTTAGCCTCATCAAGCTGAGCTTTTTTCGAGCATTATTTACGATTTTTGATTGAAAAAAGAACCGCGTGCTTGGTATTCGCCGGAAATGCTTCTTCTAAAAAAGTCTTTACGAATGTCATACCAACTTTAAGCATCACTTTTTGCGACGCGATATTGCCCTTCATCGCCTGCGCACAGACCTCGTTTGCCTTAAAATCAGTGAATGCTTTTTCAACAAGGGCCCTCGAACCTTCAGTCGCAAAGCCTTGCCCCCAATACTTTTGCTTCAGCCGATACCCTAAAAATATTTTTTTATAATTCTTCAGATCATCTCGTGGGGGAAACAAATGAAACCATCCGATGAATTCATTCGAAGTTTTTTCGATGGCGGCCCATACCCCAAACTGGTGATTTGTTCGCTTCAACTCATCAGAGACTCTTTGCATTTGTTTTTGAATCATGTGACGCGAGCTCGGAATACCGTTCGTAAGATATTTCATTACTTCGGTATCCGAATCGAGCTCAAGCAACTGATCTTCGTCTGCGTCCGTCAGCTCGCGAAGGTAAAGTTTTTTGGTTTCGAGGTAACGCATTTAGTTTTACTTCAGCAAGGTCTCATCCAACTTATCAAACGATCCGGTCCAACCTTGAGTCATCCCCGCCTTCGCCGCATGAAAAGTATCTCGTTCTGCCTGGGTCGCATCGCCATGAACTTCCCATTGAACGGTGACGCGCGTGCGATTCGGGTCTTCTTCCGTAAGGGTAACGGTTGTTAACATGGTCGCAGGCCACGTTGGCGACATGGGATGCCGGGCTAGCTTTTCATTTTCGTCAGTAAATTGCTGAGTATAAACAAGTCGATTTGGTTTTGTGATTTCAATGTATTTCACAACACCGTACATTTTCATTCCGTCTTCGCCGTTCATCTCGTAAAAACTGCTTCCGCCGGGTTTAAGGTCTGCGCGAATGAATTTCATGCTCATGGTCGCGGGTGGTAGCCATTTTGAAAAATGTCTGGGATCGGTCCACATATCGAACATCGTATCCAGCGGTGCATCGAAACTGCGATTGATAAAAAATCTGTCTTCGTCAGATAAATACTCGGCCAGGCGGTCCCAAGTCGATTCTCCACCGGCCTTTTTAATAAATTTCTTACTTTCTTTTGCAACCTCTGGAGTCGCGAAGGCCATCGTCATTTCCATTCTAGTTTTACCAGCTACTTCGGTAAATTGAACGGTGACGCGAAATAAAGGAGGGCGATCATCATTGCCGCCGTGGTCGTAAACCATTCTAGAATATTTTTCGACTTCAAGATATTTTGTTTTATTTTGGTAATCGACCTTATCAGGCCCATGCATTGTATAGGACCAAGACCCACCCGTCTTTATATCCATTGAATGCGTCGTAATTGTAAAGCCACGCGGCCCCCACCACTTTCCCACTTGCTGAGGGTCGGTCCACGCTTCCCACACCATTTTCACTGGAGCATTGTAAATTCTAGAAAGATACAATTCGTTCGGTTTATTTTTTGCGACCATTTCTTTTATTTCCCTTCACCAATTTTGTAGTTTGCGGTTTTTTCAAAGTTTTTAAGTAATCATCCAGTCGATCAAAGCTTTCTTCCCAGAACTTGCGATAATGATCTAAGTAATCGGCGATTTCTTTAAAGGCCTCGCCGTTAATTTTGCAGGGGCGCCATTGCGCTTCGCGGCCTTTGCTGATCAGGCCGGCCTTTTCTAAAACTTTAAGGTGCTTCGTAATTGCCGGAGCACTCATGGTCTTCATGAAAGGCTCGGCTAGTTCGGACACGCTTGCTTCGCCTTTTGCTAAGCGGGTCAGGATCGCCCGTCTTGTCGGATCGCCTAAAGCTGCAAATGTTAAACTTAAGTGATCTTGGTTCATACTTAGCCTTGTGGTTAATTAACTACTTGGTTAAGTATACGGCCTTGACCACTTTTTGTCAATGCGTGGGTAAGTGATCGAAATAATTGGTTTATACTGCTCACGTCGCTCATAAATAATGATAGCCAGACGTTTCGGGTCGCGATACAGAATAGCTTCGGCCTTAAAACGATGGAGACTTTATGAAAACACTTTTTACTATTTTGATTCTTTTAACATCGACTGCCATGGCAGCTAAAAACTTGTCATGTTCTTCCGAAGCGGGGCATACATTAAATTGGAATCCTCAGCGCGGCGAACTTAACGTTGTGGATTTGTACGGAAATCTACAAGTGAGTGAATCTAGTTTGGTACTGGGCGAAACAAGAATTATAGAAACTTTTCCAATCATTGAAGTTACTCCGATCCAGCACTCTGACCGAAGCCAAAGTGAAGAATCTCGAACAATTGCAACGATCGAAATCTCATCGGGTCAAACTAAGGTTCTTATGGGTCAGACGACTTTTACTTGTCCGTAGTTTGCACAAGCTTTTCGGGAGTATGATTACTCGCCAAGCTAATGGGGAGTACTGACTACTCCCCAATGATCCAGCGTAGAGATTCAAGTTTTAGATTGATTCGTTCAATCAAACTGGCGTCTGATTTTTTTCCGAGTATTGCATTCAAAGTCACTTCATGTTGACCTTCGACTTCTTCTTTTAAAATTTGTAAATTGGGATTGTGGCCACCGTTTTCAAGCAAGAACATTTGCTTTGTGCCTTGCGCGACCTTATCAAAATGTTTTTGCGCTCCGTGGGCCTCTGTTGCGGGATCGTTCTGCCCTTGAAAATAAAATACCGGCGCAAGTATTGGATAATTGACCGCCGAATATTCTTTTGTCGTTCGGGCATTCAATAACTGACAGCTTTGGATGATTTCTTTATTCACGCTATCGATGGCATCGCCGGCCCAATTCCAAACCAGTTCGGTCGGATAATCAGCAATGGCAAGCTCCTGACAAACAATCATAAAGTACGGAACTTCGTTCAGCAAAAATAATTCATTGCGGGGGTACTCTGGTTGCGGCCCATACTGTTCTTGAAGCATTTTAATAAATCGAGCGAAGGTGTCGCTATTCGAAAATCCAGCCAGGGTCTCTTTGTAAAAACCGTAACCGTTGTTCGGCATCAATTGATCACGGGACCAGTTAAAAAACCACGCAGACTCAACGCCATTGGTTTCGATGTTTTTTATTAAATTAATAATTTCCGGTGATCGTAAGGCAATGGCTTCAAGAATCAGACGCCGGCGATGATTTTGAATCCACAATGATTCGGGATCGTACGCGACACCTTCAAGAACAACTGAAGTCGTGTGGGAAGCAAACTTAGAAGCATAGATCGTAGCCGGAATCGTTCCGTAAGAAACTCCGTACAGTGACCATTTCTGAATGTTCAGACTTTTCCGTAAAACTTCTAAATCAGCGGCGACGTTTTCTGATGAATAGAAAGACGGTGTTAAGTATTGCTCGTAAGTGCGGGGCCGTGAACAACCAACACCGCGGACATCAAACATTAACACATTGTAATCGCCACTTAATGCCGATTGCCCCCAGTGCGATGTTTGCCCGGGGCCACCGGTTAGATAAACCACGGTCGGACGTTCAGGTTTGTATTCACCTTGAAACCACGCGTACAAATCAAATTGCCCCGCACTGGGATTTGCTGGGTTGATATAAGCTTCCGTAAAAAAGCCATTTTCGCGTTTGATGATGGATTGATTTTCTAAACACAAATCTTTTCCACTTTTATATTGTTGAGCGGTCGGAATGCGAACGAGGTTGGCGAATGAAGCCGTAGAATATAAAATCGCGAATATGAATAAAAGAATTGGCTTGTTTTGCATAGGTACCCCGATATGGGGGCACCCTAGCAGGGCTTCTTGCTGAAAGAAAACCGTTTGTAAATTTTTTAAGTATTACCGCAGAAATTCAAGGATCAACTTCCCCGTTAGCTCTGGTTCGGTCATAAAGCCTGCTTCCCCGACTGTGGTAAAGACACAAACTTCAAACGGAAGCGGAAGCAAGCTCGGCTTTTAAATTCGTCAGTTCTTTATGTTTGGACATTCCACCAAAAATCACGCTACCCTTTGCCGATCAAGGAGTTTTGATATGAATCCGATCGCACGACCGCTCAATAAGTTGATTACTATTTTTGGATTATTTTTTTTACTTACGGCCTGCAGCTCGACTCCGAAAGAAAATCCCAAACCGCCTGAATATAAAACGATCGTACTTTCAAGATATTTAGCGATTAAAACTTGTTCCACCAAAGGAAAATGCACAGGCCCCTCAATAAAAGGTC
Source organism: Bdellovibrio sp. (assembly GCA_043760925.1). GTDB lineage: Bacteria > Bdellovibrionota > Bdellovibrionia > Bdellovibrionales > Bdellovibrionaceae > Pseudobdellovibrio. The sequence goes on from JAYUOK010000092.1 coordinate 77,414, forward strand.
TTGATAAAGCCGACTTGAAATTTACGATGAAACCAATTTCAGATGGGAATGAAAAAGGTTTAACGGCTTCCGACGTATTTAGTATTACCGAAGAAGGTATTTCTTTTAACAGCGAAATTCGAGTCACGAAAAAAGATGATAGCCCTGAATACGAAGTCTATATGATGCTGAAGTCAGGTCCGGCCGAAGAACCCGAAAAAAAAATTCGTACATTTCGACTTAAGGATTTAGCTTATTTGCCAGAGACACGCATCACTGACTCGCCAATTAAATACAAAAATGGCACTCTGCAGGCAGAATTGGTGTTAGGACCTCCGCATAACTCCCAGCACTAATTTACGTGTCGTTGCTAGAATCTTAGTGATTGCCAAGATGAACAGGCAAATTTAGCATCGAAGAATGAAAAATTCACTTCTTGCTGGGATTCTTTTTTTAACTGTTCAACTTTCGGCGCATTTTACATATGCGGCCACAACTGCAGATCAAAATAACACCGAAAAAAAATCACTTTTCTTTGTTCCGGCATTAAGTCTTTTATTACCCGGATTTGGCCAAGCGATCGACGGTCAGTATGCACGTTCGGCGACCTTCGCTGGAGTTGGAATCAGCGGATTACTTATTTCTGCAAATGCTCAAGAACGAAAAGAATCTGCTTCAATTTACCGGGTGAATCACGTCCGCGATCTTGAAATTCAAAGTGCCGTTGGAAGCCAAATTTACACACATGCGGGCTACATGAGTGCGTACGATTCATTTAATTCGCGCGTGCAAGCTTACAAAAAAGAAGGCAAGTACACATTCTTACCCGACGATCAAAGCACCGAAAAGTTAATGCTGACCCCTTTTCATTTTTCGTACTTAGAGCGCCCGACGACGTGGATTCCTTTCGTTTTAGCCATGGGCCTTGGTGTTTCCGGCTTCAACCGCGGCACCCCGCCTAAGTTTGCATTTCGAGTCAACGATGCAGTTGGCAGTGGTTACATCAGCTATTCGGCCGGCACCGGGGAAGAAGCTCTTTTTCGCGGTATCATTCACCCGATGATGCTTGAATATTCGGGTCGACCCATTGCTTCGAATTTAGCCCAGGGCTTATTATTCGGCTACGCGCATGGGCCGCGCCCGTGGCCGCAGATTATTGCGGGCGTTTATCTGGGGTGGCTCAGCGAGCGAAATAAATTCGAATTGGGTGAATCTATTTTTATTCATACGTGGTGGGATGTTTGGATCATCGGAGCCGAGTTTGCCCGCTCGCGGGGATTTCGTGAAGCGTATGAATTGAATATTCCGATGTTTCAGTTTCAATTTTAGTCTTAAACCAACTAAATTTATTCGTACAAACAAACCTATTTTCACTTTAGAATTCATCAATAATTAGTCGCTATGACACTTTATGTTAGTCGTTTCGCTAGCTGTGGCTGTCAGGTTTTTTGACAACTCTTTCTTTATTTCCCGACCATGTAACTTGGGTAGAGTTCTACCTGGCGGCCGTGTAAAATCACCAAAGTAACTATTAACTAAAGGGAAACCTCATGAAACTTAGTACAATCCTCTTAGTCTTCTTGATTTCAATCGCGCAGACGGCACTTGCACTGACTGAAGGCGTACAAAAACTTGTTGAGTTTGAAACGACCGCCAATGCGGCTGCCGAACGTTCATCAGTGATGATGATGATGCCGCACTTAGAAATTCCCTTGGGCTTAGTCAGTTTAGATTTTGCTAAACGAATTGATCCGGCCATTGCCAGTTCTTTGGTTTTTGAAAAATTCGGAAAAAAGTATGTTCGTTGGATTTTAAATCCCGAAGATACAAAATGGGGTCAAGAAGTCATCGAAAGCTTTAAGGCCAAAGGCCTTAACTTAGAAATCAAATATTATTATAAAGGATACCAAACGGCATCCCGCAGTTATATCGCTGAAGATCCAACAAACGGCGCGCAGTTTTCAGTAAAATCTTCTACGAATGTAACTGGCGGAGCCTGGAAAGATAAAAAGCAACCCATCGGCGAAGCCGTTGATGGCCGTTTGATGAGTGATTTTTTCTACGAACAAAATCGAAGGCGCCCGTTTGAAAACTTTATTATCATGGATGAGCCAGCCATCATGAAGATTGAAAGTTTAGACCAAGCCGTTGTCATTCGAGATATTGGTAAGATTCGAAGAACTGAGAACAAGAAATATTTTGTTCCGGGTTTTTCTGTTCTTTTTGACAGCGTCGGTAAAGATATTGCCGCAAAAAATGGATCAAACGACCCTTACGCGTTTTGGACTGAACATTATGTCAAAGTTGCCGGTAAAGCCTTAGGTGAATTAGCCGCGCGTACCGGGGTTCAATTTGATTCTCCCCATTCGCAAAATTTTCTAGTTGAACTTGATGCCAACTGGAAACCGACCGGAAAATTAGTTCTGCGTGATATGTCTGATTTGTATATTGAAGTTAATTTTTTAAATGCTTTGCTGGGCGAAAATAATCGATTAGTTAAATCATTCACGCAGAATGAAAATAAGCACACATACTTGCAAGCTGCTTTTGGCCCGCTACACGGAAATAAATCTCCGTCTTGGATTAGTAATGAACAGTACAATGCATGGAACCAGGTATTTTTTGGTGAGTACGAAAGTTCTTTCAAAAATATTTCAGGCTTTGATTTAGCTGTTTTGCAAACTACTAAAAGCATTAGCGGCCAATATTTCAGTACAAACTACAATTTAAAAGACAAACCTGATTTCAAAGCCTTCTTTGAAATGATGAAAACAGAAGGTGTTGTACGACCCCGCAATCAAAAAATGCTTTGCTTAAATTTGTTTACCGGATCGTAATGTTTCAATTTCAAACTGAGTCTTAGCAAATGCCAACGCCCTATATGGGCATTTGCAGATTTTCCATTGTAGAACATGTCTATAAATCATGTTCCTATCCGCCTCTAGCTTGGGGCACAGACGGACACACTCACATTTAATTTTTGACCGTAAGGCATTGTAGCGCAGTACCGAGGTCATGCGTTTCGGCTAAGAATTTGCTAAAAATAGATTAGCAGATAGATCAGCAACCAGTCGAAAACACGCAAATGTTTCTAGGAGATAACCATGGATATGCAGTCAAGATCAGCAGCTACAGATAAAATTTTTAAAACTTTTCTGAAGTCGAAGTCTGATGACGTGCAGAATGCGATCCAAAGTTGTATTCAATGTGCGCAAATCTGTGAAGGAATGATTGAATACTGCTTAAAGCAGGGCGGCCTACACGCCGAGCCCGAACACATCCGTTTACTTCGGGACTGCTCGGATACTTGTACATTATTAGCTGATTTCATGACCCGTGAATCGAATTTTCATATCAGTCTTTCACACGTTTGTATGCAGGTCTGCTTAGCTTGTTCAATTGATTGTTCAGGGTTCGCCGATGATGAATTGATGCAAATGTGTGCCGATGTCTGTGATCGATGCGCCGAAAGTTGCCAAAAGCTAACCGGGCATCATTAATACTTTTTTAAGCCAGTTAATGAACTATCTGGGTCACCGAAAAGTTTAAAGCTCGCATTCAAGTGTTTAACACGAAATTCGAACTGCAAAAAAAAATTCTGGTTTTCCAAACTTTGCATCCTACTCTGAAGCCGGACTTCTTGATTTAGCATTTCACCCGCAGTTCAACTTGAATCAATTATTATACGTTGCCAATTCTGTTAAAGATGGTGAACGCAATTACCGTATTCAGGTGAATCGGTTCAAAACGAAAAATGGGCGCTTGAAGCACCCATTTTTTTGAACTCACTATTTTTACTAATCGAAGATTAGATCTCGTCCAATCGGCCATTTTGGTAATTACCAAGGTTTGCCGGGATGGCTTTAATAAAAACTAAAGCTCCATCTTTTTGTTGGATCTGAAGTTCATTACTCAAAATAACTTCGTTTTGATCCGGATCAAAAAAGTATCCTGCAGATCCGCGAGGAATTTTCACGCGTTCAGATTCAGGAGTATCGGCCGTTCCGTAAGTGACTTCAATTGAACTCACATCAGGAGTAAATCCCAACGCGATTCTTTGCGTACCGACCCGCTGAAGTAAGTATTCACCGAAATTTCCTAGCTCAGTACCGAACTTTTTTGAACAAAGATCCAAATTCATCGCTCCCGAAGCTGCTAACAAAGCCGGAAATGACTGAAGTGGTCCGCGACCATCCGTACCGCACTCAGAACTTAAGTTATTTAAATTCGGTAATGCCGCCGCGATGAAAATCTTAGAGCGGTCCCCGCCCTTTAGTTCAATCAAGCGACGATAAAAATCTTCACCCGAAAGACCCGGAGTAACATCATCAGCATCCGTTAAAAAGATCACGGCTAAGTAAGCATCAGCATCATAAAAGCCTTGGTTTTTGGCGTTGATTTGTTCATCGGCAATCGCTAACACCGGAGAGAATGATTCTTCAGCTTCAGGGCCCCACTGCACACCAATCGCAACCGTCTTCTGCAAAACTTCTTTTGCATTTTTAGTCTGACGAGTAATGAACAATTGATTTTGCTTATCATCAGACGCTAATCCTTTTAACGGAACCAGCTCACCCAATGCGTTCATCTTACGTTTTCCTGACTTGTAAACCGTTTGATCATTTAAATATTTAGAGTCATAAACCGGTACAACCCCGATTTTATAATCAATTCGAGAATTCTTAAAAAATCGATTCGAAAAAAGCATCATGTTTTGTGCTAATTTCTCTTGGTATTCTTTCATAGAACCAGAATTATCAACAACGAATAAGATATTCACCTTCGGATCTTTCACCGACTGCGTTTCGGCTGCAACACTAACAAAGTGATGCTTTTCAGCCGGGGCTTGTAAATCTGAATTCTTCGAACTACAAGCGGCTAACAAACTAAGACTTAATAAAAGATTTAGTTTTACTGCGGTTTTCATAAATTTTTCCCTGCCAAAGCTTGGCATAAATCGGCTTTTACTTGAAAATGACCTACTTCATCGATCCAAACTTCTTCATCCGTTACTGGGAAGATCATTGATTTGTTACGATCAACCGAAGAAAACTTAAGGTCTGACTTCGGATTTTTACCTTGTTCAGTTAAAAGAATTTTTTGGATTAATTCAACTTCGATGATTTTCATCTTTTTTAAATTAAGCTCAATTTCTTTTAAATCTTGCTTGGCTAATTCTCTTATTCGTAAATTAACAGCTGCCACTGAATTTGTGCGAAGTGCATCTGCGACCTTACGGTCACGAAAAAAGTATCGTGGGTATTTTTCTGCAGATTTGCCTAGTGAGGCCATCGTCACTTTACCTTGCTTGATTGCATCTGACATATTCCAGAATTCGCTCGGCAATGGACGCGCCATCAAGTTTTCTAAAGCATCAATCCGCGGAAACATTCTTTTCTTAAAAAGTTCAATTTTGGTAACGACATCTTTATAAGCGCAGATCTTTAATGATACGAAAGTTGATAGCATGTAAGTCTCGGGACCTACTTGCGAACTCCATACCGCTGAAGTGGCTGAATGCAAATCAGCCAATGCTGATTCGTAATTTCCCATGCGAGTATGTGCCCAGGCACGTTCTTCGATGGCATCTAACCAAAAGTCGCTTGAGGCCGGAAGACTTGTGTACAATTCGATCGACTTCGGAAAGTTACCTTTCGTAAAGTGTGATCGTGCATTCGCCATTACGTCTAATTCAGAAGCAACGCCTAAAAGCGGGCTCATTAAAATTGTTAATGAAACAATTAAACGTTTTAAATTTACCATATCATCGCCCCGATACTACCGACCACTGAAGCTGCGCTTTGAGAACGTTTTTCAGTTTGCAATAAATCCTTATAACTTTCGTAACGACCTTCGATACGCGCCGTTAACCAAGTGTTCAACCAAATTCCGGCACCAATGCTTCCGGCGATAACGTTTGTTACGCCCGAATTTAAAGTTTTTTGCCCGTAAGCAATTGAAGTATAAAGGTCAAACTGAGAAATTCCAGAATCAAATAAGTTCAGCTTTCCGTAAACCGGGTAAAACGTTAACGAAGCTAGCTTTGTATCAACCGGAAAATCAACCGACGGAAATTTTTCAGCACACGCAACATCCGATTGTTGACAATTAAATGCTGATTCATAACGTCGAGAACCTTCTATGGTTAAATCGTTATAAGCTTTTTCATAGCCTAAACCAACCGACCAACGCGGAGTTAAATGATACTGAAGCATTCCACCAAGGTTTTTTGTGTTCACGTAGCTGTCGCCGCCTGAAACACCCCCGAAGTTCATTGCTAATTCAATTCGATTATTCCGATCCATCATACGATTTTGTACGACGCGAATCTTTTGGCGGCTATCAAGCTTTTGCACCCGCTCGATCACTTCTTCGTTATCACCTAAAGTTTTAAAATCATTTTTTAATGATTTCGTTTGGGCTTGTGCTAGACCCGCTTGTAAGAAAGAAAATGCAACCAAAGCTAATACTGACATTGGTGTTGATAAACGTGTTTTCATTACTTATTTCCTCTTTTTACAGTTCTTGCTGGTTTGCTAGAAAAAACCGGGCAATCAACGCTTGGCTGAACCGATACTGTTTTGATAAGTGAACTTGATTTAACTTTATTTCCTAAGTTTGAATCGGCTTTAACCGTAAGCGCCACTGAAGTCGTCGAAGATACACAGGCTGGCGTCCACTTAACGACGCAAACTTGTGAATTCTTAGCTTCTGCTGTTTCGAAATTACAGTTTACTTCTTTTTGACCCGTTAAACCGGCGATTAATAAAGAAGGCTTCATGATGACGATGACGCTTTTAGAATGCGCCGAAGAAACTTTTACGTTGATGAGAACTTCTTTACCGGCAGTAATGTTCGTTAAAGATGTCTCGTCAAAAGTAATTGTCGGAGCTTGAACGGCGTAACGTGCTTTTGTGCAAAGTTGAATTTGATCAGATGGGATCTTACTAACTCCCATAACTTGTACGTAAAAACACATGTCAACTTCACTTGCAGAAGGAACCGGACGACCTCGACGATCGCGATCTAAAGGTAACTGTTCCGGAGTTAACTTATAGTAAAAACGGTATGTTCCACTTGAATTTCTTTCTGGATTAATTTCGCGAGTTTCATCTAAATCGATGAATCGTGAACCATCAGCACGGTAAGCTTCAGTGTTTGCACTGATGTAACGTGGGAACATAATTTCTGGTAAACGTGGGTTCGTCAAACCTGCTGGATCAGCCACATCAATTGAAAATGCGGTTTCTTGACCTTCTTCAACTAATTTCGGCAGACTGTTTCCCATAATTTTCGGCGGAGTGGTGTCGCGGCTAACCGAAACATCTAATTCTGTTGTGGTGACTTTTTCTTCTAATAATGAATTAGAAGCTTTAGTTACCAAAACTTGAATTTTAGCTTTGAAAGACTGTTGAAATCCGCTGGCAATCGTTCCGACCGGTGGGTGCCAGTTCAGACTGTAAACGCCTGGAGTTCCAGTTTCTGAAATCGTAGGGCGCTCCATCGTTGTAAAATCGATCAACTGAACCGTGTAGGTTTGGATCGAAGCCGTACGCGGAGTCACTTTAATTAACACTTGAGATTCTTGGCCTTCAATGAAATGACCGACGTTTGCTTTATTATCACCTTCAACTTGAACGGTAAAAAGTTGTGGCGCAAGCGCGGTCTGCTGTGGCGACTTTTCATTCGTTTCAGCTGGGATCCCCTTGATACCGTCATACTTCTCAAGTGGATTCGATTTAGAACTTCCACAAGCCGTTAGCAATCCGATTGTCATTAAACTTGATACTAAAATTAAGTTTTTCATATTTGCTTTCATATACATTCCTTTTTAAGAGTCAGTCACTCGACGTAAGATAAATGGGTAAGATACTTTAACTGTCACGCCACCAACGGGTCTTGGAAAATTCCAAGTTTTTAATCGGTCACGGATACAGCCCTCTACGCGGGCGTGATTTAAACTTGAGTTCGCCACTTTTGCTGATGAAACGACTCCGCTTGGACCAATTAAAAAATCCATTGATAATCGACCTGATAGCTTTGGCTTTTGTTGTAAGCCTTGCTCGTAACAAAATCGTACTTCACTTAAGTGTCTGTTAATGACCGCCGCAATCGCATTACGATCTAAACCACCACCAACGAAAGCATCGCTTTCAACCGGCTGAAAAAATGAAGATCCCGAACCAACAAGACTAATCGTTCCGTAACCAGCCTTACCGCCACCTTTACCGCGAGTTCCGTAGCCGCCTGCTCCGTTGACTTTACCGCCGGTGCCCAATGGCGCTGAAAACATGCCTTTAGAATAAATGGCTGTTTGCACTCCTCCACTACCTTGACTTCCCCCACGACCGATTCCTGCTGAAGCGTTTGCATCGTCTAATTTAAGACCGCCACGCTGATTAGATTTTTTTAAACTACCTAAAACTCCAAGTACGCCGCTAGATTGCGCGATTACTTTTTGTTTTCTTAACGTTGGCTTAACCACGGCCTTCGCCACCTTTGGTTGAACTCGGCTCATTGGTTTTACAACTGGCGCAGGCGCCGGTGGTGTAATCATCGCTTCCATTTGCTTACGATCCATCACTTGAACCACTTCTAGTTCAAGTTTTGCTTCAGGTTTAACAACAAATGTTAAACCGAATAAAAGCATCGCAATGCCTAAGCTAACTTGCGCAGTTCTTTTTGAGATCAATTCGAAGCGCTTCACATCATCAAGTGGGATGGCGACGTTTTCTAGAACTTCATCAGCTTCGCTGACTAAAGTTAAGTTTCTGATTGGATGAACTTGTTTTTTATTAAAATCTTTTTTGTTGATGACATCAATCACTGTGTACTTGATTCCAAGGTCATCAAGAACTGATGTATCTTCCGTTAATTCAACACGTTTCGTGTCTTCACGTTGAATCACCGTTAATGTATCGTTCGACCAGTTAACGGCGCGAACTACTTTACCGTCGGTATCTTTTAAATAAAACATAATTACCTCATCCCTTTGGACTTTTCATTACGATCAGAGAAGTTTTGGCGAACGCCAATTAAATCATCAATACTTTTTTCGTTTTCAACCACGGTTAAAGATTCAAATGGAGTTTGAATCTGACCGCCAACTAACTGACCGTCGAACTTTACGTCAGTACTTAGTTTGGTATTTGCGTGAGTCTTAGAACTAACTACCTTCGTGGTTTTCTTTGTCTTCGTTGTGTTCGTTGCCGCTTCTGCAACTAGTCCAACACTAAGAACTAAGCTTAAAATTGTGAGTGATATTTTAAAAGTTTTCAATTTTGTACTCGTTTCGTTTTAAGTTCTTTCATTCTATGATCTAAGTAAGCAACCATCGGGCCGCGTCCTAAAGACATTTGTAGACTTTTCAACTTAGCTAAATCATTCAGGTTAAATGGATCGGCTTGAATTTTTTCTTGAAGTGATTTCACTTCAGATAACGTTTTTTGCCGATCTTCAGAAAGCTTTTCAAAAGGGTCTGCGGTAAAGCCTGAGGCCTTAGCTGACGCGCGTAAATAAGCCACTTCTTCATTGGCTAATTTGCATCCTGGTTTCATTGGAGAAACTAAACAATCAGCGAATTCATGAAAACTATTTTTAGCAATCGCTTGCGTCCATAGTTCTTTTGTTTTTGCTTGAATTGCTTCGGCTTGTACTTGGTAAGGCTTCACCATCGCGGCAACTTGTGCTTGGTACTGAACTTTTTCTTCTGCCTTCAAGCCACGCGGAAGTGGCAAAGCTAAAATTTCTTCAGCTAACCGAGTATTCTCGTAACCAACTTTGGCTAAAAATATTAACTGCATCGGTGTATCTTTTTGCGCGATCGCTTTATTAGCTAACTTTTCTAATTGCTTCAGCTGGCCAGTTCTAAGCACCATCGTACGTTGTAAGCCTGAGTCTGATTTTTTCGCAAGCTTTGCACGCTTCATTTCCACCGTTAACGCTTGTAAGTTTTCAAAGGAAAGTGAGTGAATCAAAAGTTGACCGCTAAAAGACTGGCGAACCGCTTTACGCGCTAACAAGGCATTAGCAACTCGCTGATCTTTTGTTTTTTCATAAACATAGATTCCCGCAGATCCGTAAAGGGCTGAGTTACGACTTAGTAATGACTCAAATCTTTTAAACGGAGCCATTGGCTTTTTCGAGTGAATAACGATCTGGTGCGCAGCAAAAGCTTTCTTGTCATTCTCGCGTGATACCGCGATAAAGTTTTCGTAAGCCATTGATGGATCTTCATTCGCAAGTTCTTTTAATGTTGCCATCTTTAACCAATACTCAGGTAAGTTTTTTGACTGCGGCTTGATTCGACCAAGTAAAGTAAGCGCCGTTTTAAATTCCATTTTAACTTCGGCAATCCAAGCTAAATGATTTAAAGCCATATCGCGCTCTTCAACCGTTAAACCGCTTTGGTTTAACAATAAATTCGCATTTTTAACTAAAGCGTCCATATTCTTTAATCGGTAAGCTAGCTCCATCTTGTTTTTGGCAACTTGCTTTGCTTCCGGCGCTGTAAATAATTTTAAGTTAAGGCCATCTAATTTTTGTAGCTGAGTTTCGTACTGGGCCACTTCAGTCTTATTTAAGATGTTAGCCGCTTGGTTTAAAATAGATTTTTTGTATACACTTAAGTATTCAGGCTTTTTTGAAGTTAAAACTTCAGAAAGCTTTAATGCATGCGCTTCGATGACTGTTTCGTTCTTCAACAAAACATCGGCATCTAAACAAAGATCGCCCGACTTTTCACGTAATGCCATTGGCATCTTCGTATCAAGCGCTAAAGTATAAAATTCAGCACTGGCTTTCGTAAAATCGTTTTGATCATAGTACCAATGAGCAATTTGGTATTTAACTTCACTGCTTTTTTCACCCGTTGGGTTTACGCTTAAGTATTTCTTGTAAGCTTGTAATTTTAGTTCAGGCTTATTTGAAAGTTCAGCCACTTCGATTGAACCTAGTAAAGAACCTTCAAAAAGCTTCGTCTGCTTTTCGTCTCGCTTGCTAACATCTTGTAGAATCGCAATCGTCATATCATAAAACTTATAAGCGTCGTTAAATTGCTTACGCTTGTAAGCTGCGCCGGCGGCCCAGTATGTTAATTCAAAGTCTGGAATTTGCGCGGTAAACAAATGAAATGCCGTGATCAATTCAGCCGACGGAGCTCGCTCTTCAGCTTTTGCCCAGTCTGTTATAACACGACGTAAGTTTTGCGTTGCTAAAGTGCACTCTGCTTTACCTTCGCACGCAGACTGTTTTAATAGTGCTAAAGATCGCTTAAGTTCAAGGTTAACCGATGCTTTACGGCCTAAATCGTATTCAATGCGGGTCACTTGAACTTGACGCTCTAATTGGTCTTCGAAAGTAATTTCCGTTCCACCGATGATCTTCCAAACTTTTAGCGCACTCATCTTTTTTGCCGTGCGGTCTAATTCAGAAGCTAAGAAAATAAGATTCTTCTTTCGAGAAGCCTCTGGGCTTAACGACGAAAGAGTTTGAATGCTTTGGTCCGTAATATCATTTTTAGCCATGAATAAGGCTAAGTCATGTGCGACATCTTCTTGAAATGAAGGGTCGATTTCGCCCTTGGCGTTGGTCATGCTTTTTGGATTACGAAGTAATTGAATCAATTGCTTTTCAGCTAACTGAGTCTGACCTTGATTGTAATTCACCCAAGCAATACGAAACATCGTATAGCCACGGCGAGGATTTTCGTTATATTTTAATGCTTTATCAAAATGTTTTCTGGCTTGGTCAAGTTGACCTTGAACAAAAGCTAAATCACCTAACTGAATTTCAACCAAAGAGACTGTTTTGGCATCAAATTCAGACGGATTTCGTTCGATTTGCTTGTAGATTTTAAGTGCCTCATTCGATTGACCCTGCAATGAATGAAGATGTGCGATCTGTAATAGTGCCGGGCCCTTATCGGCCTTGGCTAAAGATTTGTGAATCTTATGTAGAATTGAGATTGATTTCAATCGATCACGCTTGATCGGCGTAGCGTGAATTTGTTCGCCTTTGCCTTCTTGGTCCATCGAAAGAATACGAGCGCGTTCAGCGTAAAGACCCGCTAAGCGGTACGCCATATTCGTTTGTAACAACATCGCATCTGAAGACTCGTCCCCCACCGCTGATTCTAACTTTTGGATCAAGCTATCATGATTCGCTAAGCTAAGCTTTTCGGCTACGGCATTCTGCGCGGCAGTTAGATGAATAAGAATTAAAATCAGTATGGTTTTCATAAATTATATCCCCGGCATGACTGCAAAAACATATTTTTCAAATCCAGCTTGTCCGCCGGCGCGCAAAACAAGCGCGATATTTTCGTAATTTGACTGACGATCGGCTTGAATGACGAGTGATCCCACTTTTGCTTTACGCGCGTCAAATACAGCTTTCGCTAGTTCAGTTTTAGTAACTTCTTTGTCATCAAGAAAAAATTGATCTTTTTCAATTCGCACAACCGTACCTTCATTAAGTACGTCGGTTTGCATCGCCACTGGTAGAACAATGTTTTGATTTTCTTGAATATTTTGAACTCGGCTATTCATATTTGATAATAAGAAAATAACCAAAATACAAAAAGCATCGATCAGAGTCGTTAAGTTTAACGAGAAAAATAACGACTTATCTTTACCTGATCCGCCGCCACCCTTGACTCGAGTCATCGAGCGAAGTGGCGTATTCATTTTTAAATTTCGTAATACACTTGCTTTCATAAACCCTCTATATAGGTGATAGACCGATATTAACTATTCCAACTTGCTTCGAGATATCCATTAACTGAATAACTTGATCATACTTCGTGGTCTTCGATGGCAAAATGTGAGTGTTACGAACATTCTTTGAAAAAGCGTTAGCTAGTACAGCCTTCACTTTATCGTAATCGATCGCTCCACCCTTTACATGTACCGTCGTCTTTGTTTCGCGCCCGTTGGCCGGCTTTAACACCACAACTAGATTATTTCGCTCATCAACAGACATCCAAACGCTAGCTTCCTTAGCTGTCTCAGACAGTGCCTGGCCGCCCATCGCTTGCTTAGTTTCCATTGAGCGAATCTCGGTCCACACAACCGTCATCAACAGAAAGCAAATACACACTGAAAGAACGTCAAAAACCGGAAGTAGATTTAACTCTACGTTCAGATTTTTTTTGTTTTGTGATCCTTGTGCTAATCCCATGTTTTCCTCAGATTCTTTTTATTAAATGTAATTAATTAGTTAGACGGCCGCTTAGTTCGAAAGACCGGCGCGACGAGTTGGCTTTTCTTTTACCGGCTCATAGTTATAAGATAACCAGTTACAGGCCATTAAAGCTGACTGATTTAAATCGTCCGCAATCGCGTTTGCACGATTTTGTAAAACCGCATAACCAACTAATGCAGGGATTGCCATCAATAGACCGTAAGCTGTTGCATACATCGCCATTGAGATACCGTTTGATAATAAAGCTGCTTTTTCAACTGGGTTTGCGTTTGCTACTGCAGAGAAACTATCGATTAGACCGATGATTGTTCCTAATAGACCCGCCAACGTACCGATGTTACCGATCGCTGCTAAGAAACCAATGCGCTTCTCAAGTACAGATCCTTCACCTAATAGTACTTCATCCATTTTTGATTGGATTTCTTCATTGCCACCGCTGCTACGAGCCGCTTGCGTTCCCGCAAGAACTGCTTTACCGATTGCGCTACCTGATCCAGCTAATAACTGAGTCTTAGTGATAACCGCATCTAAGCGACCTTTTTTAATGTCTTCTTCTAAAGTCTTAACCATTTGGCGGTTATCTAAAGTGCGTACCATATAAAGTGCGTAAGCACGTTCAGCCATGATAGCGATTGAAATCATTTGTCCTGCGAAAATGATCCACATAACAAATCCACCGTGATCGAACGCTGCAACCATGTTTGTAAAAAATCCCATATTTCCCTCTTTTGTTCCCTTCGGAACGGTTAGTTAATGCTGCCGTCTCAAAATAGAGCAAAGAGGTGGCCGCAACGAATTTACGCTGTAATGAGCACTGAATGCTTGTGGAGATTCAGTTAAAATTATTACACGGAGGAAAAGCCGCAAAATGCTAACCCTGCGACAAAGTTTGCGCGACCAAAAAGTGTACAGGTATTTTTTTCTTAGGTTGTAAGCGAAGAATCTTTTGAGAAATCAACGAGATAAACAAATGGGATCTCATTGAAAAATAACTAATTTAAAATTTCTTTAAAACCGTTTTTCCCACTGCAGTACTAACTTCGTTCGCGCTTCTTCTTCTTGATTCGCAGGAGCCCAGGCAGCGGTTAAGACCCATTGCCGCGAAACCCGCTTACGAAGCTCGACTTGCGTGGCGGCTTCCCAATTGGTACCCACGCTGGCCGTTACGTCTTCTGCTACTTGTACGGTAGCGCTGTAAACTTTGGTAACGGTATTATATGAAAAACCTTTAATCGAAGTCGAAGCTAAAGCCCAAATTCCGAATAGGCCAATGGCCTTATCCGCAACAGCGGCTTGTACGTTACCCGCTGATTCAGCGTCTCCGGATGCTAGCTGATCGCTTTTACGGTCGTAAAGTAAGACCGAAATGATTTCGTCGTGCGGTAAGTATGGAATACTGCTAAGAATAATTTGCGGTTGGGTTGATGTGCCTTTGATATCAATGAAAATTGTGTACTCAGTCTGATTAACTCGCAAGCGCCCGTCGATATCGATTGGTTCGTCTTTTTCGTCGGGTAATTGTAATGCCATGTTAACTAAATGCACCTGACGTCGTAAATATTGAACTGTGAAGGGCTCGATCGTCACTTTTCCTTGATTCGTTTTGCCTGTATCCATTTTAAAATTCACTGAAACTGGCAAGTATGGTTTGAAGTAAGGCGATAAAAGTCGGATAGCGCCGGCTTCGGCGGTCGCGGCTTCTATATTCAAAGTTAATTTAAATTGGCTTGGCTTTTTTGCAACCCGAGGCGCTTTTAAAATGCGTTTGTCTGGAACAATTTTTGGACTTCCTTTAACCGGATCAAATGGCGGTAGCTCAAGCTGTAACTGATTTATTTTTGCCTGCACATTGACTTGAGCGCCTTTGTAATCTGAATCCAAATGTATTTCAGCAATGGTGACCACATCAACCTTCTGCGAAGTTGACCGTAAATTCACCGTCGTGAGTGATGGAAACGTAAGGCCATCTTTATCGGTTTTCACGGGGCCCGACATCTTCAGATCAACCGTACCATCTAATACATCAAGCGGAGCCGGCACCATAATTCCGTTTGCATTTAAAATACTTTGTAGACCTTTGAATGTGTGAGCCGTTGCCAGTAAATCAATTTGCGGAGAAATAATAAATTCTTTTAACTTTTTATCAATTCTAATTTCACCGGCCGCATCTAAAGTGAAAAATTTATTTTTAACACTTTCAATATCAATTTTTATATCTAGCATTTTTAATTGTTCGGTCGGCTCAGATAGCAAGGTTGCAAGCCAAACCTGACCTTCAAATTTAGCCTGAACGACGGACGGTATTTGGCACTGGCAAGACTTAATTAAAGCCGGTCGCATGCGTGGATCGACGAAGTATAATTCAATGGGGCTTGTAACAGTGATGTTAGAAGGCTTTGTGCTGAAGCCAACCCCAGCTTCGAATGGCGTATTCATTTTTGCCTTGATGGTTTTAACTTTAACGTAAGGCGCGGGTATTCCAGATACGTCGGCGGATAAATTTAAATCGGCGCCTGTTTCGGTCAGCTGAGTTTGCGACTTAATCTGCGAAGTGATTTTCAATTTGTCTTTGGTATAAGTCAGAGGTCCGTTGATTTCTAGATCTGCCTTTTCGTTTGCATAATTTATATTAATTTCTTGGGTCGTATCAATGCCCGACCCTTTTACTTCTACCTTTGCTTTAACCAAAGGCCTTTTTGAAGTTTCCGTGCCAAAATTAACTTCTCCCGCAGATTGAATTGCGATCGGCGCTTCACCAATCAATTTTAAATTGGTTGTAAAATTTAAAATATCAGGTAGCTCGGCTTTATTTTGAACGGCTTCAAAATTGATTGAAATCGTTTTGGCTTTTGTTTCAAAATTATTTAGTACGAATTCATTCACATTAACGTTTAAGTTTTCGATATCAACGAAACGACGGAACTTTTCAAGTAAGCTGATGATGCCTTGTACTTGTTCGAACGGATTTTTCTCGACCGTTTCTTCTTTTGAAGGCCCTGGCGTAAACTGTAATTCGGCCGGCGCTTGCACCTTTAGTTGATGCACGATCGCGTGCTTTTTCATTGGGAAGATTGAAGATTCAATATGAACAAGTTGAACAGGCATATCCATAAAAGGCTGACCTTTTTTAATGTGCAATCCTTCAATTTTCCAATTGATATAAAAATTTAGCCCCGACAAATGGTCAGTTCTTAAATCAAGCTGGTTCCAAGTGATTTTCATATCTTTAGGTAAAAACTTTTCTTCGGCCAGCTTCCAAGCCGATTGAGGATTTGAAAGAACCCAAATAATTCCGCCCGTGATGACGATGAACAATGTTAAAAATAATATTCCCGCGATTTTAAGTGAACGCACTAGAACCTTTCGCACTAAAACTCCTGACCGAAACTAAAAAAGAAAACATATTTTTCGGGTTCTGTCTCGGTGCTCACGCCCCGATTTATAAGACGACCCCGCGCCAGCGATCCCCGCATCGTACCGAATGGTGACATCCAGCGAAGCCCGATACCTTCTGAAATAAATAATGCTGGGTCCAATGTGTAGCGTCGGTTACCCACCCGGGCCAAATCGTAAAGCAGAAACGGTTGTAGTTTAAAGGGAACTTCTTCCACCAAACGTAATTCAAACCCCGTATATAAAAAGCTTAAATACCCCAAGCCGTCGTTACTAATTGTTTCTCGGCCGAATCCACGTAAATTTTGATCTCCGCCGGCGAACACCCGATCTTCGTGCGGAATTTCATTTCCCATTGCAGTGGTAATTAAGTCAGCGGCATCGACCGTGATTCCTTGCACGCGGGTACTTAAGACAAATAAAGGCGGTGCATAGCCTCCGATATTCCATAAATATTTATAATTCACTTCGTAACGGTTTACATCCACGGGCGAGCCCAAACCTTGGCTTTGGCTGCGAATAAAAATACTTGAACTAAAGCCTTCATATTGCTGAGAGATATTTGATTCGTAAATATGGCTCATCATATTTAGTGACGAATCAAGTGACGGAAACTTTGCGTCGCCCGGCCCGACTCCGCGAATGGTACGAACGTAATTCAAAGTTGGACCCGCGCGCCCGACAAAGCGTGTGTTCCAAAGGTCTAAGTTATGACCGATATCTGCCCCCAGGCGCGCCGAATTCGTTTCATAATCAGATTCGAATTTTCTTAAGACCTCAAAGCGTGGTCCAAGAAATGTTTTATGCCATCCTGGAAAATAGTAAAGTTCTGAATCGGCTGAAAGCCGCTGCCGACGCGGAGATAGATGAATGTTACCCGTTAAAAAAGACGCCATATTATCTAACCGTGAATTACGAAAAGTTAAATCGATAAACGGAAATTCTTCCGTCGAGGCGCCAATACCAAATTGAATAATGCGCGGCTTACCCACTGACGTTCTTAAACTAAGTAAAACTTCTTCGCCTTGGCATTTCGTTTCGAAGAATGCACTTTGCAATAAGCCGTTTGTCAGTAGTCGATCGCTCATAATTTGAGTTTTACGGATGTCATAAACATCGCCGATTGAAAATGGTTGATAGCGTTTTAGAAAGTCAGGGTTTAAAGTATCAAGTTCTTTGGTCTGAATACTGCCAATTCTTTTCACTCCGTTTAATGTGGTTTGAACTTGAACGGCTTTATCCCAGGCTTGCGCTTCGACTAAAATTTCGGGGCACGCGTAACCTTGACTACGAATCGTGGCATTAGACCAGGCCTCAACTTCGTCTAACTTTTCAGGCGTCAGTGGTTCGCGAATGACATTTCTTTTTTTCTCGGCGTTAAGTACGTCATTTGCACCAACAACCGTTAAGCTTTCAATTTGACTGCGAGGGCCCTTCCAAACTTTGAGTTCGCCGGCATCGCGTTCAAAGCGCGGTTCTAAAAAGCCCGAGTTTTGCAGAATAGAGCGTAAATGAAATTCGGCTTGCGGTAGCGGCACCAGTAGCCAACCTTCGCTGCCGCGGTCAGATCCACAAACGAAACTTCTTTCGTTTCCGTTTAGTTTTATCTTTCCATCTTGAACATTAATATTATTGCAGATGTGGTCAACATCAGCGTTCACCGGCAAGACTAAAAAAAGAAGTAAAAAATGGGTCATCATGAACATCTGGGGACTCTATTACCCTTAAATGCGCTTTTAAGCAAAGTGATTGAAATATGAAGTCAAAAACGAAAATTTCAACCTTGTATGTCAATGTTAATTCTATTAAATAGGTTCAAGACTTTTGCTGAATATTTCCCCTGTAATATTTATGCGAAAACGTCATTCAAACTTAGAAAAACCGGAGATTAAATAATGATCGCAACGCAGCTACACGGCACCTACCAATTAGTTAAGTACGGTTATGAATATAAAAAAGAAGTAAAATTCACTCCCATTTCGGATTGGTATTCAGGTTGCCTTCATTATGCAGATACAGGTTACATGAATGTGATCGTGCGTTTTGCGGAAAACCCAGAAGCCTTAGATGAAGTGGTCGCCTATTCTGGTACTTATAAAATCAACGGTAACCAGATTATTCATCAAGTGACTTCTTCCGTTCGCCCCGAGTATGAAGGGCAAACGTTAAATAGAAATTTCACGATCCAAGGAAATCAATTGGTAACTGAATTTGAAAATACCGATGAATTTGTTAAATTTGCAGTTTGGAATCGAATTTAATTTATGCTTACGCAGTAAACTAACTGACCAAAATAAACAATTTCTTATTATATCACAAAGCCAGAAATCAATTTTTACCTCGTAAATGACTCGATACGAACGTATGAGACTTACGCCCCTTCAAGTTGGGTTCACTGGAATGAATGAACTCATTTTCCACAAAGAATTGCTCTAAGCGAATATCGTTGATTTGAGTGCTGGTACCAACCTTGCTCTTAGCTAGGGTGCTCAACATTGATGTTGAAGAAATTAAAAACAACCAGGAGAGTTTATGAAATCACGATTAGCACTTATCATCAGCGTTTTAACTTTATCATGTTTCACTGCATCAGCAGAAGGGACCCCGACGTCAAAAGACGTTGTGATTGCAATCAACGATGTTTTTGTTCCGGGTGGCTTTGATTCCAGCGCCGATGCTTATGTCGTCGTCAGCGGAATTTTCCCGAACAGCTGTTACACTTGGAAGGGAACAACTCGTAAAGACACAAGTAAGTTCGAGCATGAAATTACTCCGATGGCCGCAGTGAACCAAGGCATGTGTATGATGGTGCTAGTTCCATTTTCGAGAGATCTTCGCTTAGGTCAACTTGAGCGTGGAAAGCATACTTTACGATTCTTAAGTAACGATGGAACATTTCTAGAAAAAACTTTGATTATTGAATAATTAAGGTTTGAATGAAAAATTTATTTCGCCTTCGTATTCTATTTAGAATCATCGGGGTTATTGCGCTGGCTTCAATGCCAGCCTGCACTCTAGATAAGACTTCACTGCACGTCACGCGGTGGAGTGGCGAAGGCGATCGCCCCCTGATCGAATCAAAAGAAATTAAAGTGAAGCCTCTTCCGACTTGGTCTTCCGCCCAGGAAGAGGTTCAGCTTTCACAGCAAATGATTCATCAGTTTCCCGTCGAAGATTCTTTTATTAAAACGATTCGCACAAAGAAAAAAGGAATTGTATTCCAAAGCTCAGCTTTAACCCATGACATTTCCGCTTACACTCTTGCTCAAGCTCAGATTATGGATGAAGAAAAAGTGACTAGCTGGCTTTTATTCATGAAAAAAAATCCCGATTTCAAAGATTTAAAAGTTTCCTCGCTGATTGAAGTTGTTCTAGTTGCTGATCCAAAACTACGACCGGTTTTACGGGTCGCCGTCGAATCAAAATCAGGCGAAATGATGAATTTAACTTTCAACCGCAAAGGTCAGCTACTCTCTTCGAATCGGGTGGGTTCAAATTTAGCCGAACAAGTTGATTCTCCGTCAATGGCCTATCCACGCGGACCTAAAAAAAGTCAATTAACACCCATATTGCTCTCTAGAAAAATTCAGCCCGAGGGCTTAGCTAATTTATCCCTTGAAGTAATCACAGAGTCCCCGAATAAAATATTAAGTACCACCGACGATTTTGCATTTCAAATTACCGATGAACGTTTCGATCAAGTTCAGGCCTTCTACTATTCGCACGCTATTTTAAATTGGTTCGAAAAAACTTTGGCGGTGACCGGACCTATTAAGTTAAAGATTATCACTCACGTCGGTTATCCCGAAAAAACCAACGCGGCTTTTTATTTTCGGAATCAAATTCGTCTAGGAATAGGCGACGATTTAACATTCTCAAAGATCCCTTGGGACCCTTCGGTTGTGATGCATGAAACTTCACATGCGATCATTGATGCGATCGCCAGACTACCTTTCGAAGGCGAAGGCGGATCCATCAATGAAGGTTTTGCCGATGTATTTACCACATTTTTCTTGAACTCACCGCAACTAGCCGACAACTCTTACCGGAAGGCTGATTATAAGCGGAGCGTTGAAAAGGTTGTCAAATATTCAGAACGAGACGGCGGACTTTACCACGATAGCGCCATCGTAAGCAGTTTTTTCTGGGAACTTAAAGATAGAATTGGCAAAGACAAAGCTCTTCGCGTAGCTTTGCAAGTTTTAAATCGCTTAGGTCCTAATTCGGATTTTAATGATTTGACGTTAAGTCTTCGCGAGCAAAGCGCGGTTATTCTAAATTCTGAAGAAAATAAAAAAGTGACTCAACTTATCACCGAAAGAGATCTTCCATGAAGTTTACGCTTTTAAGCTTACTACTTTTGGCCGCAACCACAACAAAAGCACATCAAATAGAAGGCACCTGGAAGTACACAAGTTTTGCCTATGAAACAATGCGAATACCTATTCCGCATGAAAAGTTGAATCTGAAAATTAAATTTGGCAAAGATGGTCGATCGACCCTCAGATGGTCCCATCCGAATGAATCTGGTTTCTGCGAGCGAATTGCCCAGTACTTAATTTATGATGACAATCAGGTTTGGCAACAAACTGTTTGGGTGAACCCGAAAAACCATATTTCTTGTTCGGCTGATCCTGATATGCAAATTGATGGCGAAAGTAAAACAAAGTTTAGCATTCTAAACCGTCGCCTCTATTTTCATATGGTGTTGGACGGCAAACCGTTTAAGTATATTTTAAGACGAATCAAATAGCCTAAGGGCATGAATTAGAATCTAGCTTTAAGTGCTTCTAGAATTTCTGGAGCCGCTTGCGATCTATGAATTTGCGAGCGGACGCCAGAAGCGATTTCGGTTGATTCTTCGTAAGTAAGCGTGCCTGTGCGGTCGATGATAAATTTAGAGAATCGGACTTCGATCTTCCAGTTCGGCGCATCTAGAACAGGCTTCCATGAATATTGTCCGTGACAAACCAAGCTTCCAAGGTCCCAAGATTCAAGCGAGGTTGCAGATGTAATCACTTGGTCAATCGATACGGGCATCGCTTGGAACAAGCGTCCATCGTCGGTTACAACATCACAGCTGCAATCGTATGAACAAATTTTATCTTCGTTTTTTCCAATACCTGGGCTCTTAGAAACACAACGGCAAGAAAATTGATTTTCAGCAAAGGCTGAAAATGTAAAAAGTAGACTTAAAATAACGAAAAAATATTTTGTAATCATAGTTTTTCGATTGTACCAAACTTTTAGAATTTAGACTTTTAAATCAATTCGATGAGAATTCATTACTCATCTGTCGAAAGATTTTACAGTTGCAAACGCTGATCTCTCCAAAGTTCGTTTACGATCGTATGAACTTATCGCGAGCCTAAGCTATTGTTAGCAGATCTAAAAAAAGTTGACCGTTTATGTGTAGCTGTCTTTGCTTTGGCCAAATCGCCTCAATACGATACTGATAGGCTGGCCAACTGGTTTGCACCCGAAACAGTTTTTCAGCTTCTAATTCATTCCATACGCAATAATCAGGAACATAACCAATTCCGAAACGTTTATGAACTAAAGTTTTAATGACTCCCCAGCTCATAACCTCCATTGCTAGTTTCACTTCAAACTTAAATTTTGATTTAAAACGTTTTCGAAGGTGAACCACTTCGATTTTATCGCGTGACGTAACGATGACTTCCGACGTCTTCTGTATCGACTCTTTCGTTTTAGAGACTAAAACAAATTCGCCCGTCCGCACCTGAGCCGTAGAAAATGAACTCAAGTGGCCATCATCAACCAAAAGACCCAGATGAGCTTCTTCATTAGTTATCGCGGCTCTTACAAGAGCTGCGGCCCCGGTCTTTAAAGAAATATTCACCTTCGGATATTTTTTCCGATACGTGGCCAGTGCATCACACAATGAATCGACAATAAGTGATTGCGGGGCCCAAATAACCAGATTTCCGCTGACTTCTTTTTGTTTGGAGTGCAGATTTTTTTTTGCCATCGATAAGGCTTCTAACAGTTTTTGGCCTTCGATCGAAAAAGATTCTCCCTCACGAGTCAATTGAAACAATCTTTTCGAGTGAATCATTAATTTTATATCTAAAAACGTTTCAAGACTTTTAATTCCTTGGCTGACCGCCGAGTGACTGACGTGATTGAGTTCTGCTGATTTAGAAATCGATTTTAAGCGTGCGGCATCAATAAAGTACTTCAAGTGGTATGTGTTCATATTTCTTACACATATATAAACTATATTTACATTTTTTAACATATTAATTTCATCTAAAAGCTTTCTAAGACCTCAACCAATCAAAAGGAGCCCACGATGAAATACTTTTTACTAGCCACCGTACTACTGACCACGCAGGCCTTCGCTAAGATAAGCGAACTTCCTAGCTACGCCGATTTCGATCAAACCCTTATAAATAGTCAGACTTTGGTCATTTTCGATATCGATAATACCCTGCTTCGCCAAGATCACATGATTGGCACGCATCAATGGGGCGACTACATCAAAGCCCGTGCGATCAAAAAAGGTTTGCCACCGGAAAAAGCTGCAGCCCTACAGCATCGCCTGTTTGGGGAAGTTCAGCCTTACCTACAAGTTGTCCCAGTTGAATCTAGCGTCATTAAAATATTGAAGTTGTTGGAAGCAAGTCAAATTCCACACTTCGCGCTGACCGCTCGCGGGGCCATTATTCGTGATGTAACACTTCGCCAAGTTAAAACTTTACAGCATGACTTTAATCATAATTTTCCCGAACAACTTCAACCGATTGGTTTCGCCGAACATCTGCACGATGGAATTATCTTCTCGGGTGGAATTCCTAAGGGAGAGTTGCTGAAAAAAATTATTGAAAACTCGGTTCGTAAACCAAAGCGAATTATATTTTTTGATGATCGAAAGTATAATTTAGATTCTGTCGAAGAAAGCTTCAAAGATTCAGACATCGAAATGATCAGTCTTCGCTATGGAGGCGCGGATAAAATTGTGGAAAAGTTTAATCCAGAAGCGGCAGATTTGGTTTATAGCTTTCTTCTTGAAGATAAATATTTAGTGAATGAAGCATGGGCTGCGCAAAACGCGAAGAACATTGAAGCGGTCGTTCAGCAACGCTTTTTTAACCACCTAGCTGACCAGGGCCCACTTGCTGAGCCAAGCGAAGGATGCACTAATAAAAACTTTCCGTTTGAGCGCACTGTCATATTCAGCTGCGACTATACTTACGATGAATCAAGAGCAGGGGTCGAATTTGTTTTCAACTTAGACGAGGCCGGCGCCATTACTTTTGGCCACTGGTAGAACAAATTACATGAACGTGCACCTTGTACGTTAGAAATTGCCAAGGCCCAAAGGCCCTGCTAAGTCACCTGTCATGGAACTTTATTTTAAAGACCCGCGCGAATACATCACCTTTGAACATGAATTACGTAAGGCCCGCCGCCCCGCCTATTCAATGCGGGCCTTCGCTCGGGATCTATCAGTGAGCCCATCCAGCCTAAATGATTTTTTAAAATCTCGCGTGGGAATGTCTGACGAACGAATCGAAAGTATCGCAAACGCGCTTAAATGGAGCGAAGATCGTAAAACCCATTTTCGCGACTTAATTGTATCCAAGTTTGATCGCGATTCTGTGGCCCGGCAATCAGCTGCGACCCGCGCCCGTGGTCGATTGAAAAATGGCGCCTACAACCAATCGCTTGATGCATTCAAAGTGATTAGCGATTGGTACCATTTAGCAATCATTGAAATGTGCGGATTAAGAAAAGACTTTACAATTGCAACGCTTGCCACAGAACTTAGGCTTAAACCTTCAACCGTGCAAAAGGCGACCAAGCGACTTCTAAAATTACAACTTATTGAAGAAACCGCAACTGGGTTTAAGCCAGCCTCTGATACAAATCATTACGGAGATCATGGCTCATCAGAAGCCATTAAAACTTTTCATTCACAAATAATGGATTTGGCACAGGCTGCTTTACTTAAAAATTCAAGCGGTGATTATGATTCGCAATCGATGTTATTTTCGATTCAACAAAAAGACGCATCTAAAATGAATTCAGAAATTCGTAAAGCCATCAGTGACATCGTTAACAGATATGCCCAAGTTAGCTCACCCGATAGTTTGCAGGCGATCAGCTTGCAATCTTTTCCAATCTGGCCAACCCAAGTAGGAGTTCCCCAATGAAAGTAGCTGTCATCATTTTCTTTATTTTAGTTTCATTGCTGGCTGTGGGCGGAGTTCAAACCGTCGGAAAAGGCGGAGGCTACGGCGAAATGCAAGCCATCCTTGCTAATCAAAGAATGCATTCATTCGTTCAAGTTTGTCTTACACAACCAAAAATTTGTAATTTAAGTGCGGAAGAAGTAGCTCGATTGAATCGTTCAACTTCGAAAAATTTTAAACTAGAAATAGATCCGACTTGTCAGGTGAATCCTTTCGAAATACTGCATGCCGATCACGCCAAGGTATCAGCCTGCGAGCTTTATAATCAATTTCAACCGACCGAAACACCGGTGGCAAAAAGCTTCAAAGAAATTGCAAGCTTCATACTGATGGTTCGAATAATGGCTCACGAAAAGCTACATAAAACTGAAAGTGCATTGCTGGCGCAAAAAGTATTGAGTGACCTAGCACAAGTTGAACATTCACTGTCGATCAATGTGCCCGCAGGCAACTTTATTTTTCACTTTGTTGAAGTGAGTACACCTAAAAGTTTTCAGAATCTATTTTCAATTGAAGGAAATAAAATTTCGGTTGATGTTTCAAACACGGTCGGATCTGCGTTTAATTGCGAAGCTTTGACCGAAAAACCTCAGATTCAATTATTGAACTTTAAAAACGTTGGCGAACATTCGGCTATCGTCGAACTTCGTGCCGAATGGAGTTGCGGTTCAAATATTAAATACAACGGTCTACTACAGATCTATTTTGAGACAGATTCAGCTGAAGTGGTGCCGACCAGCGTGAAGGCGCGGATCATTAATAAATTCGTCCGCTAGGCTTCGACTTTGCTTAAGACTTAGTAATGAGTTTTAAGCGACTTGCTAACCCATTCTGTTACCTTCTACTGTCAATTTTATTGATACCTGTTGACGGTTTTTCGGTAAACCCGGCGGCAGAGGACATTATCGAGCGTCAAGCCTATGTGAAAGCGGCGTTTGATACATTTCATGGCGCTATTTATTTTTTAGCGGCCAGCGATATTTTCTTAAATCAACTGACTCAGGAAGAACGCGCCCAGTTCGATCTGCTGGGCAATAAGATCATCAAATACAAGTTTTATTTCGGCCCACCCACGACGGCCGCTAATGATCAGACAAATCATCATGGTCAAACCAGGCTTATTTTTTCAGACCGATCTGAAGAATTTATGATTGCTCCTGACAAAGTCGAGCGGCTTGCAAAAATGGATGGAAACATTTGGTTCAATACGAAAATGCTCAACAATTCAAAACTGACGTTTGGTTTATTAGATGCATTTCAGATTTTGTATCATGAGTTTGGCCACTCATTAGGCGATGCCAAAGATCAAAAAATAATTGATTCGATTGCCGCTAAAATGAAAATTTATCTACAGGGCTTTTACAAAGAATCGGTTATATCGCCCGGAGTGACCGCTAAAACTTTAGTGACGCCTTACCTACTAATTGAAAATCAACGCGTGGACTACCAAATGGAGCCCATCATTATTATCGACCTCTTCGGGCGCGCAGTCACGGCAACGATGGATGTGGCGCAGATGCGTTCGATGGACCAAGGTTACATCACCGCGCATCCCACGCAAAATTTTACCCGGCTTAACCTAACGCCCCGTTTTCAGGTCTATAACCAGAAAATTCTTGTAGAATGGTTTGTAGAAACGAAAAATTATCTGATCGACGCGCTTAGGTTTAATTACGTAAACCTATATACGAATGCGAATAAAGTAACTCCGTTACAAGCGCTTGAACCCATCACAACCTATAAATCGACTTTTCAGCTAATTGAGATTCCAGAGGTCGTAAAGCATATCACTCAGTACGCAAAAAACTGGCTTCCGGTCCCTTTAAAAAGACATGCAGAAAATCCAAATCATTATAGACCTGACTTCAATTCAAAATGGGTCGAAAAATTAAAAGTGACTGAAACAAAAAATCAACTGGCAACCGTTGAAGCCGTTATTCAAAGTGATATCGCCATCACCGAAGTTATCTTGCTTGGCCAGCACGGAACGGACGCACTACAAATTCCGGGAGCAGCAGAAAAGCTAACCGGAAACTATTACCGTGTTAAGTTCGTCGTGCCAACAACCGCCACCGAAATTCCGAAACTTTCAATCGATGGAATCGCAATAAATTCAACCATACGTTGGGACTTAGAAGAAAGATTGGTTATTCCACTTACGACTAAAGCGGCAACTGCAAATAATCGCGTGCAAGAAATTTCGATTTGGCAGAATGAAAAATGGAATTCAATCGAACAGATCACGGCTCAGATGGTGGATTCGGAAGATGTTAAAATACGTTTTGAATTCTTAGATTCAGTGACCGATCTTAATCACCTTGAAATGACCTGGCTTATTCAAGAAGATGTTTTGATCACGGGAATTAAAAACGGAAGCCGCTTCCGTACACTTCAGGAAGTCATTGCCAAAGATAAGCTTCAACAGCATCGCGCCAACGGAAAACTTTATGTTACAATGACAAGTCAGAAAATGTCTAATTACCTGCGTCCTGAAACTGGTAAAAATAATTTTACCACTCAAGATTCAGGAATTCGCGCCTTGACCGCCATCCATTTTGTTGATCAAAACTATAAAATAACTTCTTTGGGCGCGCGCCTTGAAAATACAGGCTGGCGTTCTGCGTTCAATTTAAAAAAGCCTCGGCCCGCAATATTGTTATCATGTCAGAAATTGTTTTCTTTGTAATTTATCGCATTAAATCTTTTTTGAACCAGGGACGTACATGAACGTACACTTTGTACGTTGGTTTCACTGATAATTCTGGATATTTTATTTCAAATTCTATATTTAATCAGCAACAACCATTCTTTAAGGAGAATTTATGAAAATGTTGATGAGTGCTTTAGTTCTGTCTTTGTCTTTAACCGCTTGCGTGAAAAGTGCGTCGGATCTGCCAAACTTTGGCTTTGCTCCCGGTCCAGATTCAGGTGCCACGGCGTACTCGGATGAACCTTTAAGCGGAACTGTTTTTGGAATGAAGTGGGAAGCTAAAACCGCGGTGGCCCGCCCGTTCGGTACTGATGGAACACAGCTTTCAATTTGGCTTTATTCCGAGATTTTAGAAAACGCATGTAGTAATTCATTTTCTTCAAAAACATATGCAACCTTGGTTATACCTGCCAACTATCAAATCATGGAATATATCGCTGACCTTCGTGATATGTCTGGCAATGGGGAGCTTTTAGTATTTACCCGCCCTCCTTCAGACAATATATTTTCGGAACAAACTAAGTTAAGAATTAATTCAATTTCGGAAACGGGCTTTGAAGCTTCGCTTTATGCCTACGGCTTTGAAACTAGCGCCGCTAAGTCAGAGATGAATGGAACAGTCACTGTAACGGATTGCACGAAGTAAATCCATGAAGCGGCTACCCCGTAGCCGCTATTTTAATAGTTTTCACGCTTAAATTCTTGGTTTTGCATCGAATTCCGTTGCTCTAAAAAGGCCTTAAAGCTAATAATTTTACTTTAAACTTTTGAAATGGAATCTTATGAAACCCCTATTAAGTAGCTTGAGTCTTGCATTGTTAACATTTCATCGCGAACTGTTATTTGTTCAAACGGCCATGGTTGAAAAAAGCGATCACCGTCAGTACACACCCTACGAGTTATTAAATTTAAGCTTGAATGACCCGCGCTTTGCTTGGTTAAAAAAATTTTCAGAGCAGATCATTGAAATAGATATCATCACTGACGATAAAGAAAACAAACCTTACAATGCACATTTGATTCACATGAATGTTAAAACTTTAATTTCACCGGACGGCCCGGGCGCTTCACCCGAATACACCGCGGCGCTCAAATCAGATCTTTCGTTAATGGTTAGTTTGAACGCTGTTCGTAAAGCATTGGCCGCCCTTGATTCGGCGCTCAATGCCGATATTAATTAAACCACGTCGTCTGGTTCAAGCGCGCAGGGATGATTCGGATCATCTCCGATCTCAATCTGTAGCGTTGAATGATTAATTCTAAATTGTTGCTTTAATTCTTCTGCAACGTGATGCAAAAAATGATCGCCCGGATGGCCTCCTGGCATAACAAGATGGGCTGTTAAGGCATTTTCAGTGGTGCTCAATCCCCAAATATGTAAATCATGAATTTTTTCGACACCTTTTTTAGATTTTAAAAATTGTTGCACTTTCGAATGACTGATCCCCGCGGGAACAGCATTTAATGCAAGCTTCAAAGAATTTTTAAGTAGGCCCCAGGTGCCCCGCAGAATGACGACGCTGACAATGATACTAACTAACGGATCTAACCAACTCCAACCAGTATAAAGCATCATGATACCAGCTAAGACGACACCAACAGAGACTAACGCGTCGGCTAGCATATGCAAATACGCTCCACGAATATTTAAATCATCTTTGTGCCCCGAAGAAAATAGGTAGGCGGTTATTCCATTAATAATAATTCCAACTGCGGCAACACTGATCACGATCATTCCGGCCACAGGCTGCGGAGAGCGGAAGCGTTCAATCGCCTCCCAAATAATTCCGCCGATGGCAATTAACAGAAAAACTGCATTCGCTAAGGCAGCTAGAATCGAAGTGCTCAGAAATCCAAACGTGAATGTATTGCTGGGCTTACGCTGCACCAGTCGACTTGCGACCCAGGCGATGATTAAACCTAAAACATCACTTAAGTTGTGCCCGGCATCTGCTAGAAGTGCTAGTGAGTTCGAGAAAAAACCATAGCCTGCTTCAATACAAACAAAGATAATATTAAGCGTAATTCCGATTGCAAAAGCTTTATCGAAATTGACCGCATGCGAATGTCCGGCATGGTGATCGTGTGCGTGGTCATGTGCGTGTTTGTGCTGATGGTGAGAATGATCTTGACCCAAATAGAACCCCTTCCGGCTGTTTGTATTTTAAACTGCGCAGGTGGGGTTGTCACGAGGTAGGTCAGGTCACTTAATTAACGATCACAAAGGGCGTTATAAGAAGCTTCGTCTTCAACCCTATATTGGGCATTTAAGACTAGCGATTGGTCGTCTAAACACGTTCTAACGGCCGTACTGACTGCATCAAAATAAAGGCGTTTGGTTTGACCCGAAATACCGCTCTTCGGGTAATTAATGGCAATGATAATTTCGCAACGTTCACTCTGGACTGAATTCATCATAAACGAGAAACTCGTTTCATTGTAACGAGTTTCAAATTGAGAATAACTTTCGTTGCAAGCTAAAGTTGCGCCCGGTTTGACTTTAACTCTGCATTTCGGAATTTTTAAATTTAGAACTGATTTATCGGGTTGGCAACTTGGCACCTGAAAGACGTAAACGTCAGTAGGCTGCTCGCACGCGGTCAAATTAAAAAGCATCATGCTTAATAGAAGTGTTCGTATTTTCATTTATACTGACGTGTCGTCAGATTAGCTCAATCACTGCAGTGAATTACGGATTAGATATCTAAACCACAGCATTGGTCCCGATACGATTCACTAAAGTGTCTCGGGATCAATATACAAAATAACAATTTAATTATTGCGATCCAACAAACACATTTTGGGTCGTTCCAGGCGCTGCATTCGCGCATCGTGAAGGCGAAACCGTACATGTATATCTGTAGCCAAGATCTCGGTTGTAAGCAATTTCGCCCACGTTGTTGGTTCCGCATTCAGGTTGATTATCAGGTCCTAGTCGACCATTCGCAAAGCCGCCCGAATACCAATAGTAAGTACATACGATTTGCGTAGACACCGTACCTGATTCTTCGATTCCAGCAGAAGGCTCACCCTGGTTGGCTTGATGACCTGCTTTTTCAGTATTAGCAAATTGCGCGTTTAAGTCGGCCGAGGTTAAATTTTGCCCAGCGCAGTTTTGAAATAATAAAACCATCGAGAGAGAAGCAACCGTAAAAGCCACGGTCATTATAGATTTACGTTTTAAGCTCATCATCATATCCCCCTACTTAATTTATCGGAGTAATACGAGTTTACTAAAGTAGAATTGATCTTAATTCTGAATAATTGATTGAATAAATCAGGTGTAAAAACGATTGTCAGCTGTAATGAAATACCAACGCCAGCGCACTTGGAAGAGTGTCTATCTATTCGACGTTTGTTAGGATTCTAACATCCCGCTTTAGTTGGTAAATTGCTTCACCTTCATTGGGGGCTCGGCTGGCTTTGCATCAGGCTCGCGAACTTCAGGTTGTTTTCGCAATAACGGATCGGCCGGCGTGATTTCATCATCGGGCTTTTTCTTATCTTCATTTGTATTTGTCATTGATCACTCCAAATAACTTGTATGTTAGGGCGCTTGTTCGCCGCGTGGTGGTGGCGCATCTTCCGTTGTTTTGTTACTTACATTTTTGGAATTTTTTGAATCCTTCTTATCTACAGCTTTTTTATCTCTTTCGATTGGATTCTTAGACTTTGGTGCGTTTTCGATAGGCATGGGATCTCCTCGTTATTGGAATGAATAAGCAACCAGAATGCCATGCAGATAGTGCTTCGTATTTGAAATGAATAAATGAATTAGGAAATTTTCCCCAATTAATTAAACAATTCAACTTTTTGAGGCCGCGAAGTAAGTGAACTTCCAAGGGATGCTGAAATAACTAAACCGACAGCGACTAGCTGCAACGGGGTCAAATTTTCGCTTAAGAATATATATCCTGACAAAGTTGCGAACATCGGCTCAAGGCTCATCAAAATACTAAATGTTGATCTAGACAATCCTTTCAGTGCCACCATTTCTAAAGAATACGGAAGCGCACTTGATAAAATCGCAACCGCAATTCCTAACGGGATCACGTCCCATGAAAACAGTCGCGCACCAGTTTGCGTGACTCCAATCGGTACAAACGCAAGGGCCGCAAAAACCATTCCTACACTAACGGCCGTGCCGCCTGGTATATCGCTACCCGCTTTTTGCCCGAATAAAATATATCCGGCCCAACATGCACCCGCCGCCAAGGCCAAGAAAATTCCCCATCCATCCAGAGGTTCTGATAGTTGGGTAAACGGCATTAAACAGATTATTCCGAGCACCGCCAAGAAAACCCAAATGAAATCTAGAGCTCGCTTCGAAGAAAATAAAGCGACGGCTAAGGGGCCCGTAAATTCAAGGGCTACGGCAATTCCTAGCGGGATGCGCTCGATCGATAAATAAAATAAATAATTCATTCCACCTAAAAAAACTCCATACAACGCCAAGGTGAAAAGTTGTTTTCGAGTTAATGGGCTACGCCAAGGTCTGAAAACTAAAAGTAGAATGACGGCCGAAAAAGTAAGTCGTAGCGAGGTTGTTCCGGCCGGGCCAACAAGTGGAAACAATGTTTTCGCTAACGACGCACCACCTTGTATGACGATCATTGAAATTAAAATACACAGAATTGGTAACACGGCTGTCTTCCGCGTTCCTAAAAGATTTCGTTCCATTTGATTATTTAATTCTGTTACGCAAAATTTTGCAACCGCTTGCATCAATTGATGAGGCATCACTGAACACAATCGAGGCGAAATGGACCAACGGTTTTATTTTACAGAGGATAAGATGCTACAGGCCTAGCTAAGACTATAGCTAGCTACTCATTTGCATCAAAAATTAAAATGGCTTCGCGATTGCAAAGTCTAGTTGCGTATCGGGTTAAGTATAATGTTCCCAACAGAAAGGATTTTATATGCTAATATACGATGCATTAAAAAACGATCACAACGAAGTTAAACAACTTTTAAATCAACTTGTCAGTCTTCCTGAAAATGACGAAAATCGTCATGGCCCCTTGATAGAAAAAATTCGCGACGCGCTTATTCCGCATTCACGTGCTGAAGAGGCTGTTTTTTACAACTCACTTCGCGCAGTAGATATGTCAAAAAAAATCGCGTTGCACGGCTATGTCGAGCACATGCAGGCAGAAACATTACTTCGTACTTTACAAGTTAAAGGTAAAATTGATGCTGATTGGTTATCGACAGCTAAAGAACTAAAAGCTTCTTTAGAGCATCACATTGCCGAAGAAGAATCTGAAATGTTTGTTGCCGGACGCGCTTTATTTACGAATGAAGAAGCACAAGCAATGGCGACTGCATTTGAAAAAATGAAGCCAGAAATTCGTGAAGAAGGAATTATGGGAACGACGATAGAGATGATAAAAAATCTAATGCCACCTCGTTTAACTGATGCCTTTACCGCAAATTCAAAACGATAGATTCAAAAGAATTTACCGGTTTAAATATTAAGTTCGCACACCCGAAGAATTTGGTCTATCCCCACTGAATTCTTTGGGTTTTTTTTGGAACTGGCGCCTGACTATTTTGAATTTGCTTGTTTATTTTTAATAATGATAGCCACTAGAATAATCATAAAAGCGACTAGCCTTATTAAATAAACTAAACTAGCCGATTCACTTTCAGGCATTGTAAGAGATACCCCATCACGAAGCTGCAAAAGTGCAACACGTTCGCAGGCAATCAACCAACATGCAATTCCGAACAATAGAAAAAATCGATCTTGGCTTGCTTTCCAAAACTTAAAAAAGAAAATTCCGGCGACTGCAAAGGTAGCCATAAAAATACCCGATAGAAATATTCCCACCTGCGGATTCATGTGAGCTCCCAGATAAGTCCGTAAACTAATACAGATCCAGCAATTGCACCTAAAAAGTTACGAATAAATAATCCCTGAAAGTTCATATCAGGTAACAAAACTAGATCGACAAACAAAATAGAATTATTTAATGCTAAGAATCCGAAACTAATCGCACTCCATAATAAAAGTCGGTTATAACTTTTTAGATAGCTTTTAGTTAAAAGGACGGCGCATGCGATACTCATCAGTGCACACAAAATATAAACGATCTCAGCCATTTGAATCTCCGTCTTCCGAATTTTTCTTCTTAATGATAAAAGCATCGGCAAAATCACGGCCTTTTTTAAGGGGTGAAAAGATAAGCTCTTGAATTGCCTGTTTTCTTAATCGATATGAATTTGTGAGTTGCTCAACGAGCCGATCGTCAGCATGGGATTTCAAATAACAATATTTTGGCGGAATTCCCGCTGTATATTGAATCAATTCTAATTTAACTAAAGTTGATAGTCTTTTTTCGATCGAGCGCACACTCGACCGAAATTCAGTATTCAGTGATTCAGAAGAGAACCACTGCTGCTCATTGACACGCAAAAATATAAGTACTTCAAGCTGTTCGACCGAATCTATATAATCAAATATAAACTGTCGAACACCCGTCGTTATGACATCGTTCGCCAAATAAATCTCCCCTTTAAAGAACTTTTGAGAGATTAACCTTTTTTCGGAACTTTTGTTTCGTCGACAGTTACTTCAACATCAACACGGCGGTTTTGTTTTCGACCATCGGCCGTTTTGTTATCACCAACTGGTTCATTAGGACCCAAACCAACTGTTGAAATTGTCGGAGCCGGTAAGCCAGCGGCTACTAATTGACTTCTAACTGCATCAGCGCGCTTTTGCGATAATGTCGTATTAAATCCTGCCGTACCAGTTGCATCTGTATGACCCTTAATGGTCAAAATATTTTCTGGATACTTTTTCATGATCTCTGCCATTTGCTTTAAGTTTTCTTGAGCACCTGGCTTTAACTCTGCTTTACCACTATCGAATAAAATATCGCTTTTAAGTTTTGTTACTAATCCGTTTTCAGTCCGCTTAGTTTCAGCAATACGCTCTAATTCTTTGGCTTGTTTATCAAGTCGGTTACCAATTAAGCCGCCCGTTCCTGCGCCAATTGCTGCACCGATCATTGCGCCTTTTTCACGATTTCCAGATTGATGACCAATGATAGCTCCTGCAACTGCACCGACACCGGCACCGATTCCTGCACCCTTCGTCGTTCTTGAATGATCTGTCGCACATGAAGCGAACATAAGACTTAGTACTAAAGTTGCTAGAGTCATTTTTTTCATTGAAAATCTCCTTTTTCTTGATTTCAAATGTAACACGACTTCGAAATTGAAATCAAAATTACAATATGATTTTAGAAGTAGGGATTTCAATGTCTAGCTATTACCAGGTGCGCCGTATCAAAAACCTATTCGTTTCCATTAATAGCGCTGTAAATATTCATATCGGCTTTGCAAAGATTTGCAACGACAAGAGATTGTTCTACAGTTAATCGAGTACCATCGGCGACGGTTTGCACGGCATCCAGAATTTTTTTAGCGCCATTCGCTTCCGTTCGAGCACGTACGCCAATCGTTGCTTCACCAAATTTTTCCATCTGCTGTTGATAAGTTTGTTCATGATTAACAAGAATCGCCGCCGCTTCAATTTGAATTGAACGGGCATTATATCGTACCTGGTTGAAGCAAGGTCGGGAAAGCACGTCTGCTAAACCCGTCGAGCTGCTTAAAAGAAAAACTAAAAAGCTGAATCCAAGTAATTTCATGGCGACTCCTGTTTTGTACGAATAAAAGCAACCGTTATGCCACTGAATCCGGTGCAAAAATTTTAAGCTTTCGAACATTCCCAAAATGAACTTATATCTTTTAAAATACTTTCCGAAATCAACTCGCGTGGAGTTTCTATAAACCAATCGGTGGGCATACTTTGGGCGTAGCTTTTTTGAATAAAGCGATCGTCCATTAAGACAATAATTCCCCGATCCGTTTCGGTTCTAATAACTCGACCTGCCGCTTGAACGGCCTTTGCCATCGCCGGAAAAGTGTACGCGTAATCAAAACCCGCCGAATAATGTTGCTGATAATAGGCTTTCATTGTTTCTCGCTCAAGATCGAAATTAGGCAATGGCGGGCCGACCACGAACGCACCAATCACCATGTCGCCTGGGTAATCAACGCCTTCACTGAACACGCCGCCCTGAACCGCAAAGATAATATGCGCGCTGGATTTATCTTTTAACATTTCAATCGTGTGATCAATATCATCACGCTTCATGTAACGTTCTTGCTTAATGACGATGTAATTTTCTGGAGTCTTCAACTGCGCCGCGACCTTTTCTAAAAAATCAAAACTTGGCAAGAAGACAAAGTAATTTCCGCGTTTGACCGCAGTCACTTTTTGAATGACCTCTGCAATCTTTGGATAATTCTGATCGCGGGTTGAATACTTTGAAGAGATTTGTGGGATAATTAATATTTTTCTATTTTGCTTATCAAACGGCGATTGAAATTCAGCTGTCGTTAATTCTTTTTCAGATAATCCCGACAGTTGTTGATAGAAATTAAACGGCTTGAGGGTCGCCGAGAACCCGACCACTTGTTCATAATCATCATAGCAGTTTTTTAACATTTCTGAAGCATCACAACAGGTTATTTTGATGGTCGCTGGATTTGGCGTAAAGGTGGTGAAAAATTCTTTTCGCCCACTGGTTACAAATTCTAAGGCACTTGTGAACTCGGCCCAGTAAAAGCAAAGCTTCATCACGACATCTTTCGGCTGAATTTCAACGTCTGAACTTAAGTAAGCCGACAAGAATGTTCGAAGCTTCCCGTCTTGTTCTAAAAATGATTCAACCGGAGCTTTGATTGAACAGGGTTTTTCGCAATTAGGCGGACCGCTTTTTTTAACGACGGCAATACAATCTTGCGCAAGCTCTTTAAAATCAGCGCGAAATTTACGAGTGACATTTTGCGATTCATCCCGCATTTTTTCTAAAAGAAAAGTTGAAAGCGACGGAGAATAGTAATCCATCGCGCGCGATGGTAAATTGTGAGCTTCATCGATCACCAAATTCGGCTTACCCGCTTGGTCCAAACTGACGTACTGCAATTTACCAACGGTCGACCGTGGAGAAAAAACATAATTGTAATCGCAAACAACTGCATCCGCTTCTGCCGATGCATCAAGTTGAAGTTCAAACGGACAAACCTTATATTCTTCAGCCATGCGCTTAAAAACTTTTGCGGTGAGACTTTTTTTCTTCGCTAAATTTTCAATGAGCCGATGCTCAGCCACTTTTGTGTAGTGATCTTTTGCGTATTCGCAAAAATCAGGATTGCAAATAGCTTCATTTTTGAAACACATTTTACTTTTTGCGGTTAACGTCATTGCCTTGATAGCGGCGCCCGCATCTTGCAGTTTTTCAATGGCCTCTTCAGCTACGGCGTGTTGACTATTTTTAGGAGTCACATAGATCAATCGCTGACCGCGGGTTAATGCTTCCTGCAAGGTGGGGTACAAGACGCCGACGGTTTTTCCCAAGCCCGTAGGCGCTTGCAACAGCATTGGATGATGCACCTTCATGTTATCTTCAATTGTTTGGATCAGCTCGACCTGTCCGGCGCGTGGTTTCGCGAACGGAAATAATAAATCTTTGGCGGCTTTCTTGCGACGGCGCGCGCGCTTTTCTGCTAAGATTGCTTCTTCAACAAGTTCATTCAACCGACGGCCTAGCCAGTCTTCGTACTCAGCCAAATTGAATTTCAGTTGCAAGTCCATCGTTTCAAAGTTTCGACTAGAAACCAAATGCAGATACAGTTCAGGAATTTTTTGATGAGTTAAATAGTAAAAATATCCATAGGTTTTAAGTTGCAAACAATAAGGGTGCGTTGCTTGATTGTTTTTTAATTCGCGCATCAAATCGTGAATATTAAAAGTTGATTTAATTTCTTCGATTCGCGGCTGACGAGTTTTGGCGGCATCTTCTTCAAAAAATCCATCCATCCGGCCCGCAATTTCAAAGACATACTCACCGCGTTCAAATGTTTGGCTAATTGTTACTTCAGCTTTATAGAGCGGGTCTAACTTCGCCCGCATTTGTTGCGTACGCTGATGAATTTCGGTTCCAACCATAGCGCCGCGACCGTAACCCGAATTTACATCGATGCTACCTAGGCGCGGGGCCGGAAGAGCAAAATCTGAGACCGCAAGTTTTACTTTTTTCAATTTATCCACTTTTTTCAAGTTTTTCATGGTGGACCTAAAAAAAAGTTAATTGATCAGGGTTTTTCGGAAAAAGTTCGACATCAGAAAAAGCTTTTAATCCTAATTTTCGTAAGTGTCTAACTAGGGCTCCTTGCCCGCGATGTTGTACATAAACACGTTCGGCTGCAGTATCACGAACCGTTTGTACCAAGTCACTCCAGTCGGCGTGATCGGACATGACAAAACCATGATCATAATTACCTCGACCAAAACCCGCGCTGCCGGATGCCATCCAGCCCGAAGCAAAGGCCGTCTGGTAATGTTCGCCGATGACCTTTGCCGCATCCGTTTTTAAAAACGATGGAGGAACCAAAAATAATTCACCTTGTAGCTTTTCAAGTTCTAACACCTGACTTAAGCAACGGGTTTTTGCCAAACGTATTCCTTCTTCGCGGTAACAGTCATTCAGACTGGATACATTTGGGTGACAGTAAATTTCGCGATTGGCGTAAGGTTCTAAAACTCCTAAAACTCTTTGGGCTTTCCCAAGCGAGTAAGCAAAAAGCACGCTGTTAATTCCGACTTCGGCGTTATTCGCCCACCATTCGTAAATTTCGAGTCCTAAATTTTTATCTTTGGGCCATTTATAATTGGGCGCACCGAAGGTTGCCTCGGTAACAAAAACGTCGCAAGGGACAATTTCAAAAGGTGCGCAAGTTGGATCGGCCTCACGCTTGTAATCTCCAGAGGCCACCCAAACTTCGCCGTTATTTTCTATGCGAACTTGTGAAGACCCTAAAATGTGACCCGCAGAGTGAAACGAGATCTTTACATCATTTAAAACAAAAGTTTCACCGTAATTAAAGCCTTTAACCGAAATATTTTTTCCAATCCGATTTTGTAATAGCGAAACTCCACTTTTATTACAGTAATACTGCCGACTACCACGCCGGGCATGATCGCTGTGCGCATGTGTAATCACCGCATGATCGACAGCGCGACTTGGATCGATATAGAAATTTCCGGCCTGACAGAAAAGGCCTGCCTTCGTCATGATGAGCATAGGTGATTAGTTTATCGAAAGAGGGCCCTAGAACCTAAGTCTATTCAGCGATTCGCGCGTTGTGCAGATGAAATAAGCCTATTGACTTACATAAGACTTACATATATGGATTTCAGGACCTTAGGCCTGAAGTTAAATTTGCACGGGATTACAAAGGTTAAGCTTCATGATCGCTTTTCCGATGTCATCCGCTTTTCTAGCTTGGCCTCTCGGTCGAAGTACATCCCAGTAAGAACTTTTACTGAAAAGATCTCCACCTGATTTTTGCATTTGGTTTTCGATCATACCTAAAGCACAACGGGTTGATTCGACTGGATCGACACTTGCGTTACGGATACAAGAGTTTCGACTGTTGTCATAAAACTCTTCTTTGCCTTTATGTAATTGAAAGTAACCGTAAGCGGTTCCATTAGGACCCTTAGCCTTCGCTTTAGGGCTACAAGTGCTTTCGAAGTGCGCGATCACCGTCATGATTAAAACCCACACGGTCGCTTTTTGTTTGGCCGTCATCTCTGGATATTTTCGGCAGTACTTGTTCAGTGTTCCACCGTGAAGCATGTAACCGTATGAAGCTGGATCTTGGGTCATTTGTTTTTCGATCGCCTTACCCAGGGTTCCTTTAAAATAATCTTTATCCATAAATACTGCACACTCGTCAGCGACCGCAGTTTTAGAAAGACTGTAAGCCGTCCGCTTTTCAAGCTGCACGCGATTAATGATGTTAGCAAATTCTGCATAAATGGCATCGTTACTGGTATCTGAATTTGCAAAGACCGATTGGACTAAAAATGTTAAAAGCAAAAACGCGGTCTGGGTTTTCATGTTGTTGAGTCCCCTTTTCATCCCCTACTGTAACTTGTTTCAATCTTAATTGAAGCTGTAATGATGCTGACATATGTAAAATAGATGCGGCTAAACTTTCGACACTAATGGCAAAGCTAATGGCTCAGGATAGGGTTTATAGAGATAACGACGTGAATTGTCTTTGTAAAAAGTAAAAAGCTAAAACTCGTTTCGTAAGCTTCGTAGCTTTGCGAACTGTTCAACATCAATTGCGCATAAGAATGGATTCGTCTTTTTTTCAGTCTCAAGGATTAACGGAACCGAAGGTTGAGCCTGCGCCCGCTTCATTCGTAAGTCAGATTCATAAGAAATCAAATTCTTGATTTCGACTAACTGATCCCATGCTGGTTCAAGCCTAAGCTGGTTGAAAAATTTCAGATTTGTCTCGGTGTATTCATGCGCACAGAATATTTTCGTCATGCGCGGAAGGGCTTTGATTTTTTGTAAGCTTAAAAACATCTGTTCGGGCGTTCCTTCAAAAAGGCGCCCGCAGCCTAACCCAAATAATACATCACCTGAAAATAACCACTCTTGATCAGCGAACCAATAAGCCACGTGTCCTAAGGTATGCCCGGGCAAGCCTAATACTTGCACCAAAAACCGGTCAATCTGAAACTGGTCGCCGTCATGTACAAAATGATCAGCTTGCGGAATCTGCATACGATTTCGTTCGGGCGCGTACACTGGAACTTTAAATTTTTCTATTAATTCAGACAAACCAGCAATGTGATCATCGTGATGATGCGTAATTAAAATTCCCACCAATGTCAAATTTCTTTGTTCAAGAATTTGAACTGCGGCCGAAGCATCCCCTGGATCAACTAAAATAGCCGTATGCCAAGCCGGATTGGTTATTAAAAAAACATAATTATCTTCAAAAATAGGAATCAGCTCGACCGAATTCATACGTTAAAGTATAACAAAACTGTTTGAAATGTCACGACTCGGTCAGGTCTTAAGCTGGCATAATTATCGCTAACAAAAACGATGAAGCGAATTGACGCGAAAGCTGTTGGTACAAGATGCAAATTTATGATTGTGCAATAATCGGAGGCGGCCCCGCCGGACTAGTTTCTGCGCTTTACTTAAGGCGCTACCACCGATCGATTTTATTATTCGATGGCGGCGAATCGCGCGCTAATTATATACCCAAAATTAGAAACTTAGTCGGCTATAGCGGCGGAATTTCAGGCGCTCGGCTGCTTAAAAATTTAAAAAAACAAATCACGCAATTTGAAGCTGAAATCATTAATGAAAAAGCCCAGATATACCGCAACCGCAATTTTTTTGACATCAAAGCCGGCTCTAAATCTTACCGGGTTAAAAAAGTCATTCTAGCGACCGGGATGAAGGATGTGCAGCCGGAAGTTTTAAACTACTGGGAATTATGCAAATTAGGAGTTCTAGCCTACTGCCCAATTTGCGATGGCTTTGAACAAACGAATCAGAAAATTGGCGTCATCATTGATAGTGACAGCGGTATCCGAAAATTAAAGTTTCTTTCTCATTTTTCAAATTCTTTGAACGTTATTGCTATTAAACGGTTTAAGTTATCGCCGACGCACACTGCTTTTGTGAAAAAAATGAAGATAAAAATTCACTGGGGTCCGATCGAGAAATTGTCATATCATTCAAATTCAAAATCTTTGATTGTTAAGCAAAAAGGTAAAACTGCGTACATGTTAAAACTTGCTTACGTGATGCTGGGAACAAAAGTGAACACTTCAGCAACAAAACATATTCGCGATCTTGCGCGCACTAAGGGCGGGTTTTTAAAAGTGAATTCGCACCAAGAAACTTCGGTTCCGGGACTATATGCGGTTGGTGATTGCGTGAATTCACTTTCGCAAATATCAGTTGCGGCGGGACATGCCGCAACTGCAGCTACGGATGTACATAACCACCTGAGTAAGAATTCATAGCTTTGCATACAAAATCAGCAAGAGTTAATTTTCCACTACATTCATCAATAATGTGGAGAAATACCCTAAAGTAGCAACTGTAGTGAAGATTTCCCTACTGCCTCTCTGGCGACGGCTTTGCATTAAATTTAGCTTGGGGATTCTATTTTCAATTCATTGACCAAGGAAACAATATGAATAATCAAAGGCCACAAAGCTTGGACGCTCATTTTAGCGAGCGTAAACAATTTGACGTGGCCCCGGCATTTTTCATAAAAATTGCCTTATTTGCTTTTGTTATTTTTCTGATCATCAAATTAACAAAATTAGCACTTCTTTTTGCGGTCGCTGCATTTCTAGCGGTCAGCTTAAACCCATTCGTCCAGAAGCTTCAAAACTTTCGTGTACCCAGAGCGCTTTCGATTGGCGTCGTGACGTTACTGATGGGTAGCGGACTTTTATGGATTGGCCTAGGCTTAGCGCCCGCAATCTACGCGCAGTTACAAGTCATCATCGCAGCCTTACCAAATATGCAAGCGCAACTGCTTTCGGAATTTCCACCGAATAGTATGATGGCCCGAATTCTACTGAAGCTTTCGATGACCGGCGAATCTGACCCGAATTTGTGGCTTGATCCCGCTATTAATATTTTGCAATCAACGATGCACGGGCTCACTGAATTTTTCATCGTCATTATCATGTCTGTCTATCTATTGATCGATGGAAAAAGAGCATTCATTTGGTTTAGTGATTTTTTTTCAGCCCCGGTTCGCTTGAAGCTACGAGCAACTGCAAATCAAACGGCACCGGTTATTTCGGCGTTTGTTTCCGCGCAGCTGATCTCTTGCCTACTTTGCGGAATTTTTTCTTTTACACTTCTGACGTTTTTAAAAGTACCTGCGGCATTAACCTTGGCCGCCGTTGCTGCTATTCTAGATATTATGCCTGTACTCGGATTTTTAATGGCGCTGGTTCCGGCGCTACTACTAGCCTTGATGGTTTCGCCCGCCACCGCCGGAATCGTATTGCTGGGTTATGGATTATACCACTTGTTTGAAGTCTACGTCTTACTGCCATTAATCTACCGCCGCAATTTGAAATTACGTACAATGGTGGTTTTACTTTCAATTCTTGTAGCTTGGACGCTGGGTGGAATTTTGCTGGCAATTGCTATTTTACCTGTC
Organism: Bdellovibrio sp.; assembly: GCA_043760925.1. Classification (GTDB taxonomy): domain Bacteria; phylum Bdellovibrionota; class Bdellovibrionia; order Bdellovibrionales; family Bdellovibrionaceae; genus Pseudobdellovibrio. Next base: position 120,011 of record JAYUOK010000092.1, read on the forward strand.
GTCGCATCATACCCGATCATTGAAAAAATTTGGCTAGCAAAATATCTGGGCCGCCACGTCGTACAAAAACATAACTTAGGAGATTCAGCCGCAGAGCCGATGATTGATCCGTTAAGTATTTGGCGTGATCCACTTTTAAATTTTTCTGAATCAAAGCTTTATCATCATGCAGACCGCAAAATTTTAAAAGCATTGGGTCGAACAATTTTACTAGTCGATGATGATTTAGATACACGCGCCTTACTTAAAGATATTCTTGAGACAGAGGGCTTTCGCGCGCTGGAAGCCGGCAATGGCCAAGATGCACTTGAGTATTTAAAACGCTACCCGAGCATTGGTCTCATCTTACTTGATTACCATATGCCTGTTATGGATGGCTTAACGTTTTTTGAAAAAATTCGCGGGATGAAAGCCCTACAGAATATTCCAGTGGTTTTCTTGTCAGCAGATGGCGATCGGCAAAAGTTAATTGATTCAGGTGCGGAAGAAGTTATTCGCAAACCAGTTGATTTCGATCACCTGATGAACTTGATTCATCGTCATTACAAAAGTTCAAATCAAGAAGCCGTTCAAAGCATTTTGAACAATTCTGTGCCGGAACAAGATGCTACATCGGTATAACCTAATCATCCAATTAACGAATAAAGGAGACTCTATGCACGTAATAGAAAAACTAAATGATCAAAGCGGTAAAATTGGTTGGATTCTACTTTGGGCTTTGGGAATTCCGATCCCCGTTTTGTTATTCTTTTTCGTCATTCGCGGCTGCACCTAAGCCGCGAAGCTGATGTGAATTAAAAATTAATCAAGACCTAGTAAGATATCGAAATCCTTCTTACTGATGGCCGCGCTTCCCGCGCCAATTTCTGTGTCTTTTTCCGTTGTCGAAAACAGTGATTGAAACTTTTTATCTTTTCGATCTTTTAATAGCTCAATTTTTTCTTCAAGTGACTCATGCATAATATATTTGAACACCTGTACGGCTTTACTTTGGCCCAAGCGATGCGCGCGATCTGTCGCTTGATTTTCGACCGAAGGATTCCACCAAGGCTCTAAGTGAAATACATAGCTTGCCTTAGTTAGATTAAGACCTACGCCGCCCGTTTTTAAGGTCATGACAAGCACGGCTCCGCCCTGCATTTGATTGAAATCACTTAAAATTTTCTGCCGTTGCTTGGTCGGCACGCCGCCGTGAAGAATGAAAACCGGAATCCCCGCTTTACGAAGTAACTGGCCCGTGTGTTCTAAAGTCTGTAGAAACTGTGTAAAAACTAAGGCGCTTTCGCCTGATTCAACGATCTCTTGAATAGATTCTAACAATGTTTCTAACTTTGGCGGTACGCGGTCGTATTTAACATTTGGTAATGCCGCTGGATCCGAACACGCCTGCCGCAGTCTTAGCAAGGCGGTCAGCATTTGTAACTGCACACTGGCCTCGCCTTGTATGGCCATGGTCTCTTGAACGCGTTGGTTGTAAGATAAGGCAATATCGCGGTAAATTTCTTTTTGGCGTTCTTCGAACGCAATACTGATCTTAGTCTCTTGCTTTTCGGGCAACTGATCTAAAATTTCTTTTTTTGTTCTTCTTAACAGCAAGGGCTTAATTTTAAGTTTTAGATCTTCGACTTCTTCTTTTAAAACAGTCTCGCGGTTGACGAATTGTTTTCTAAACTCGTCAATCTTACCTAAACTTCCCGGTACTAGAATATCAACTAATGAGTAAAATTCTCCGTAGTGGTTCTCCATAGGTGTTCCGGTTAAACCAATTTTAAATTGCGCCGTTAAAGAACGCGCGGCGGCCGTACGCTTGGTCGTTATATTTTTTAAGTTTTGTGCCTCATCGAAAATAAGCACTTTCCACTTATACTGGTTGAAATACTCTTCATGCTCAAGCAGTAGTCCGTAAGTGGTAATCACCATCATCGGATTGTTATTGGCAAATTCACGTCCAATCCGGTCTTGCTCTTTGTTCGTAAAAACTAAGAATGGCAAATCTGGAGTGAATTTTTCGATCTCGCTTTGCCAGTTAAAGATCAGAGATGAAGGCACCACAATAAGTACCTGACCTAATTCGTTTTTCTCACGAAGGCTGTCTAAAAAAGTTAAAGCCTGAAGTGTTTTACCCAGACCCATATCATCGGCTAATAATGCACCTAAACGAAGATGATATAAATCTTGAAGCCACTGAACACCAATCACTTGATAAGGCTTCAGCAACGCTTTTGTCGATTTCGGTAGTTCAAACGGACGGTTACTTGTGCCCAGCTGATCATAAAATTCAGTCAGCTTCGTCCACTCATGATCACCGCGAATCGGAACGCCAGAGGCCCGTAAAGCCAAAAGTTCTAAAGTTTGACTGCGTGGAAGATGATAAATTTTTTCCCCGCTTTTTCGTTTGCTGGTTTCGGCCTTGCCTTTTTGAAGCTTCTGCCAAAAATTTTCAAGTCGGCGAAGTGAAGGCATTTGCTTCTTCGGAACCAAATAAAGTTTGCCTTCGTATTCAATGACTCCGCCACGTCCTAAACTTAGAAAATTTTCAGCTTCAACTTCTTCACCACGTAAAAAAAACTTCGGATTTAATTCAAACCAATTTAGCATTTTCTGATCGGTTTCACTTTGAATTGTGAAATCGACTCTGAATTCTTCTTCACCCAGTTCTTGCAACGGTTGGTCTTTATAGAAAATCTTAAATCCAAAAGGAATAAGCTGCTGTAAAGATTCTAATGAATCTTGCAAAGTCGCGGGTTTTGCCCCGCCCACCGGAAAATGATAATTGGCATCAAGCCCTGCGGGATCTTTTTCAAACGGATGCGCCGAAATTTTTGATAGCAATGGAGTTCGCGAACGCCGGAAAGCTTCTCCGCCTGAAGTTACAACCAACTTTTTAATTAATTCGTAAATTAATCTAAATTCACGCTCGACCACGCCTTCTAAAATGACTTCCCCGTCTTCCGAGTAAAAAGATTCACTTGTAGCGATGGACTTAAACGTTAACTTGATGAAGTCTTCAAAACTACTTAAGACGGCCTTCGAGCATAGTTCTGACAATGGCACGTCTTTAATTAAAGTCGCTGTCGATCCGGCAAGTAATAAGGCTTTCACTTTATCTTCCAGGTGTGCAAACAGATTTTCCTTAGTTACAACGGCGCCATCACTGAGGGTTCCATCAAAATGTAGGGACAAGATCTCAAAAAATAAATACTGCAAAACACCAAGATGCTTTAATAGCTTTAAATCCCAATCGCGTTTATTTCCGACTCGCGCGGCTACATCGCGTGCTTCAATTCCAAGTAAAAAAGGCAAACCTTGCGACAAACTCTGAAGGTAAAGCATCGCCAATGACGTCCAGCCCTTGCGAACTAAATTCTTTTGGCCTAACACCCTAGCTTCGTGTTGAACGTAAAAGTGCCCAGCCTCATTCAAACGTATTTCAATTTGGCTTTGGTCTTTATGCAGGGTTTTAGATTCGCCCGTGATCTTAAGCGGTATTGAGCGGGTTCTTAAATGTTTAAGAATTGTTTTAGTTTCGAATTCACCGATGACATCAACGACCGGCATTTGTTGACCGGTGATTAACAAGTCCGGTGAAACACTTGCAATTGTTTCTTGTAATAAACTGAGTTCACGCAGCCACGGGTGCACGACTAAAATTCCTTCAGTTTCTTCAATTGCAAATGATTCGTAAAAGTAAAATGGAAGTTTACGAAAACTGACCAGCTTAAATTCTGAAATCAATTCTTTCTTTTCTTGGAAGTCAACGCGCCAATCAAGCTCACGTCCGGGATCGAATTCAATTGTTTTTATCTTGAGCGCTTGCCCAGATCGATTTTTAGTTTGAATAAAAAGGTCTATTTTATCTTGTCGGTGTGCGGTCGTAATTTGTGAAAGCAAAGCCTGCATGATTTGCTCAAGTTCGTTTACTGATTGGCTGATGAAAGTATTTTCACTATGTTGTGTCAGCGGCCACTTAGCAAATGCCGAAACGGGCGCCTTCGCCTGGGGCAATAGGTCTATTGGAATTTTTTTATGCAATGGATGACGTAAAACCTCTTTGGCACTGATTTGCATTCCGTTACTGAAATTGTACGCAACGATGTCTGCTAGGCGATTTTGTTGATTCACTTCATGAAGGTAACTACCCGAGTAAGCGACCATTTTGCGGCGAAAGATTTCAGGTAAATTCCAAGCACGAGGCGAAAGAACTTCTTTTTCTTTTGTGATTTCAAATGGTTTATACTTTGATAACGGCTCTTTTAATAAGGCACTTAGTGGGTTATTGCTTTTTAAGACCGGATTTTCGTCCAAATACAAACTGATTGAATCTAATTTAGCATCGTCAAATTCTACACTTAAACTTTTTGTGTCTTTAAAATATCGTTCTTTTAATTCTTCTGAAAGCTTGAGTAGCGCCGGGTGAATAAGCTGTTCTTTTTCAACGGCAAGGGTTTGCCACAACAAAATGTAAGAAGCCCATTGATGTTCGCATGTAGACTGACAGACTGAGCAGTTGGCCCGAATTGAAGATCGTGGATCAGTTTCAAGCATTTGCACTTTGATTAATTGATTATAGGCTGGATCTTTCCAGAAAAATTCTAACTTTAATGTTGAGCCTGAATGTAGTTCATAATCATCAAACCGACCTTCCTCGACTAACGCGAGTGCATCTTTATAAACTAAATTTTCACTAAGCGGAACCCGCTCACTAGGATTTCTTAACTGCGAAATTTGATTTACGGTCATCGGAGATAAAAACACTCAAAAACATCCTTTGGGCCCAGTTTCGGGCCATCCGGCAGTATGGCTGATTACTTTTAATTTGTCATGAATGAATTCATCAATACTTTGCCCTGTGGAATCGATCTTACATAGCTTAATAGTTAAGCGCTAACAATTAAGATCGAGGGTCTACCCGGCTACATTTGTGTTGAAACTAAGAATGTCAGTTTGAACAACCAAATTTTAGTTGATGACCGGCGCCCATTCCGCTTTGATTGCAAGAGTATAGTAACCACAACAATTTTATTAAGGAGTTTTCATGAAATTATTTTTTGCTACGATTGCGCTATTTTTATCTGCTACAGCCCAAGCTACACCAAAAGTTGGCGATTACAGTGAATTCGCTTTCACAATTTCGCAAGGTACAGAGTCAATGGTTGGCACCTACACGATGGCAATTGTTTCTGAAGCTGGTGATGACGTTTCAGTCACGACAACAATTCATTTCGACGGTCAACCAGATCAGCATCAGGAAGAAGTGACAAAAAAATCTCAAATGTTAAACGACCAAACCATCAGCGACGTTTTAACTAATTGCGTACAATACGGTGGAACACCAGAAGTAGTTAGCGTACCGGTTGGTCCAACTAACTCTTGCAAAATGGCGATGCCTGAAAACAAGGGTCACGCGTGGATTGCAGCTGTACCTTTTGGTATCGTTAAGCAAGTTTTAACTAGCCCTGAAGGCGCGATATACACTCTTGAACTTAAACGATTCATTACAGGTCAATAGACACTTCGAGCTGATGACTTACTTCAAAGGTGTTAGATTATTTACCCACCTTTGAAGTATTCTTATTTTGATACAATCTAATTATTTAGCTTTTGACCTCAATCACCGATAAAATTCTATGGTTCAAGAGCCCCGAATTCAAGCCAGCGAAACATTTAAATACCGCGCAATACTTTTAACGGCGATCGTGGTGTATCCGTGCTGGACAGTGATCACAAATTACTTTTCTCCTCAGCTGCAAGAATTTCAACAATTACGAATGTCAATGGCGGCCTTTGCATCCATCATTCTGGGTTTTAGTTACCTGATACCAAAAAACAAAATTCACATATTTAAATTTATCATGGTAGCCACTGCCTTCATCGCATTTGCGCATGCAAGTTGGTTTTTGTATCTAACGAATTCTCCGTATATTGAATATTGTGGGTATATTATTTTAATGAGCACTTTGCTTGCCTTCATGCCGAATCGGGCTAGCGTTTTTCTGATTGCTATAAGTGCGCTAACTTTTACCGCCGTCTTAAGCCAAGTAGATCGAAACTGGGAAATGCCCGCTGAATTTTTACCGGTAGGTATGATTGTTACCCTTATTCCGGCATTGCTTTCAGCTTTAACGCGCTTAGATCAATTAGCAACGATTCAAAGAAGCCAACAACAGCAGACGATTCTATTTTCAAATATGGAAGAAGGTATTATTTCATTCAACATGAATGGTATCATCGAAAGTATAAATCCGGCCGCATTACGTTTATTGAAAGCCAATTTTAATGACTTAAAAAATTTACCATCGCAAAATGCAAGACTATTTGATTTAGGGTTTTTAGCAATGAGCTCTGGAAAAGCCATTCGTAATCAGTCTATTTCGATCTCTACAAATGGTAGTCCGATTCGATGGTTGAATGTGAACGCAATTACCTACCAGGCTTCTAAAACAGAATTTAAAGCCCTGCTAACTTTCTCGGATATAACTTCAATGAAAGAATCACAAGAACTGATTCTTCAGCAACAAGCGCAATTATTTTCGACAGCCAAACTAAGTTCATTGGGCGAGATGGCGGCCGGGATCGCGCACGAAATCAATAACCCCTTAGCAATCATTTCTGGGCGGCTTGAAATTGCTTCACGCGAGTTCGAAATTGGAAACCCAGTCAAAGCCGCTGATGACATCAAAAAAGCCCACGACGTAATCCCTAGAATCAGAAATATCATCAGTGGGCTTCAAACTTTTTCCCGCGGCGGAGACCATGAACTTTCACAAATGGCAAATGTTAGCAAGATGGTAAACGAAGTTATTTCCTTTTGTCGCGAAAGAATACAAAATCTTGAAGTCAAAATTGAATTACAGATTGATAGCCAGTTAACCATTGAATGCCGGCCCGGTCAGATTGAACAAGTTTTACTAAACTTAATTCACAATTCAACAGATGCATTAAAATATTCTCAAGATAAGTGGATTAAAATTACGGCCACGAGCGTTGTCGACCACATTCAGATCGCAATCTCTGATTCGGGCACAGGAATCAAAACAGAACTTGCCCAAAAGATTATGGAGCCATTCTTTACTACCAAAGATATCGGAAAAGGAACTGGCCTTGGGCTTAGTATTTCCCGTGGAATAATTAACGCTCATTCCGGCCAGCTCCGCTTACTAAAAAATTCGGACCCAACAACTTTTGTAATCGAGTTACCAATACTTCAATCAAAGACACATAGTTCGATCGCTTAAAAATTTACTTATTATGTCTTTATTTTTTCTTTGAAGTGATGACCCCGCAAGCCACTCTTGGTGCCGAAGGTTTTGTTGGATCATCAGGTCCACCATGAACCATGATTGCCAGCCCCTTCACAGGATTTACGTTTTCTAAACTTAAATTGGCGGCTAACAATCGACCTTGAGCCGTCCCTTTTTTATTTGGCACCAACGGTGGCAAGTCCCCCGCGTAAGCGGCAGGTGAATCCATCGAAGTTCCCCCGGCCTCTGCAATTTTATGATAGTGGCCCCCGGCTGACTTTGCGTCTTTCGCAGAACAATCTCCGTTTTCGTGAATATGAAATCCATAAGCTTGGCCTGGTTTTAATCCTAAAATTTTATACTCGATCTGAAGGCCTTCAGGTAGTTCTTTGAATTCGGCCGTGCCGATCACTTTGGAATCACTTCGACTTTCTAAATTAGCCCGAGCCTTCACTTCTGCCGAGGCCATTCCTGAAAACAATAATCCAATGCAAACGATCGTTAAATGCTTCATGTTTTTTCCAATCTATTTATTATTTATTTAGTGAAAAAGTAATCTGTTTTTTTCGGGGACAATTGTTTTCCAAATTTCTTGATCACCTAACTCGGATACATCTTGAGCCCGGCACTTTTCAAAAATTTGGTTCACACGATAGCGATCAACTTCATTTATTAACTTGACCGAGACCACAATACCGCCTTCTTTCAAATAGAACCCATATCTTTTAGCTGCATTTTTCGGAGTACCAATACCAACTAGGGCTCCACTTGCCGCACCAAAAATAATTCCCAGAATACACCCAATCACTGTCGATACGGCCCAGGTCGAGTTTCCTTGCGGCCCTAAAGTTCCAATAGTTTTATTCACCGGCACAAAACTGGCAAAATCACTTAGGCCTAGAAAAAATCCAGCGACCCCGAGAGCAAAAAAACCGATCGTCGCACCGAGCACAGCACCTTCAATTACATTCATACGATGCTGATAAACATAATCATGAGTTCCACTTGGCTGCGGAGCTAAGATTGAAATTTTATCACGCGATATTCCGCATTTTTCTAGTTTGGTAATCGCCTTCGTCGCATCCCGAAAATTCAGGAAAAGTCCAAACGTTGAATCATCATTACTCAAATCTTCATCGTCAAAGTTTTGATCCATATCTGAATACATACTTATGTCGGTTTGCATAAAATCACCATTTTCTATTGTTGTGTACTTACTTTCGAAGCAATGGAAGTGCCATCCATTGATGGCACCCGACTTGCGATGTAAACGAGTACAAAGGTTCAGATCCACCAGCTATATTATAAGGAGATTATATGACGACATTAGCCCCATTTATTTGCGATGTAACATGCATATTTGTACAAACGTTACCCTATGACTTTGGTCATGAGCGAGTGGCCGTTTAAAAGGAATGGTTAGACATAATTAAATTCGTATTCAATTTCCGAAAATTTAAAATTATTCGTTTCTTCATGTGAACAGCTCGTTAATCCGACTAGTAAATCCATTTCAGCTTTCAAAACGATATAATCCCCTGCTTTTGAGCGAGGGGTTTGAATTTGAATTTGACCTTCGCTTCCAACTGTCACATTCATAAATATATTAAATGTTGTCGATACTTGATCTTCGCTAATACCGTAGTGCAAGAATGATCGCGCTAAATTTTCGTGGCAGCTTGGATGGTAGTGATCGTTTTGCGCAACGATTTGAAACATCTTTAAGCTACATGGAGTCATTAAAAAATCATGACGTCCGCAAGTATCATCGATTATTTTTAGCATCACTGAACTTCGATTTGAATACAGTGAGTGCCCATTGGTCAGATATATTTGATCGTTGTAATCAATTGACCGACCAGAAGATAAAGTTTCTGCGAAGTCATGTAAGTTAAAGCAGAAAAGATCGCTGACCTGCTGCCCTTTCACATCAGTTATCTTTACCGTCTGGTTTTTTAATAATTTAAAACTAACTCCACTTTGTACCGGAATGATGTTTTTCATTCCTTATTCTGCTTTCAAAAAACTAAACATTTTTGCGAATGGACATTTCCAATCGGCGTTGTTTTGTCTGCCTGAAAATTGAATAGCTTCCCAATCATTGCCGTGCACAACCGCCATCGGATTTGCATCGCCTTGAAATTTTTCATCGCGTCTTCGATTCATTTCGACCATAGGTTTAAACTGGTTTAAACTCTCTAGTTGGCGAAATTGCTCGTAAAGATTAAATACCAACGTAGGGTACTCAAATTGACGTGACAATCGATTACTATTCTTATGAAGCCCCACAACGAAGAAAGCTTGCCCACCTAAACTGAAGCAAAAATTTTTGTCGTTCGGGTCTGAACTGAACTTAGGATCCCAACTTTGCGAAAATTCTGAGTATGAAGCCATAGCTGAAAGCTCGCGCCACAAAGCACCTTCAAATTCTTTATCCGTTAATGAAGTAAGTTCTGGAAACACCGCCCAGTAAGTGAAGTACGGGGATTTTGTCTTTTTATATTGCTCTGAATAATTGACTAAGTCTTTAGCTAACTCAAAACTTGAATGGGTTGAACCGAAATTTCGGTAAGTACCAATGCGATAATCTTCACTGTGAAAAGACTTCAAAGCGGCAACACATGGATAATTTTTTTTCGATAAAAGCGATGATATTTTTTCTTTTATTTGATACATACTGTTGTACATCTTCACCTCTGCTAGTGGCTGAAGGTCAGCAAGACGACAGCCAAAAACATCTTAAATAAGCTGTTTCTAGACGATGAGATTAGGTCAATTTTCCCTACTTTGGGACTTTAATTACCAAGCTGAGCAGTGCCGAGGAAATATTCCCACTACAGCTCGGCCCATGACTTGTAATATAAGGTAGAAATGAAAAACGTAAAATTTAGTTTTAAGCAATTTGCTAATGTATTCATCGATCGATTTGTAGCTTCCAATACCACTACGTGGGCTGCATCACTTGCATTTTTTACTGCATTATCTTTAGCCCCATTGCTGGTTTTATTTGTGACTTTATCCGCACAGTTCAGTCCTTCGCTTCAGCAAAAATTTGTTAGCGAGGCCTCGATGGTCGTTGGTTACGAAGCCGGCGAAACAATTAAAGTGATCATCGATAATGCGAAAGAACGAAAAGACCTTAGTTCAATTTCTGGTTTTTTCGGTATTATCACTCTTTTATTATCTGCCAGTTTTATTTTCGGAGAACTTCGAGCCGCTCTCAATCAAATGTTCGACATCAAAATTGCGCCCAGTCAACAAACCGGCATTTTTCACGTCACGAAAGGCTATCTAAAAGTTTACATATTTCAGATGGGACTTGTGTTCGCATTTCTATTCATCATGATTGTTTCACTCGTCATGTCGACCGCTCTTTCGGCGTCTGTCTACACCGAACACGCAGTTTTCAAATCTTTTCTTAATGTATTAATCTCCATTTTAATTTACATGGGCCTATTCACTTTGTTATTTCATTATGTACCAAGTGAACGGCTCACGTGGCGCCGTGCTTGGCACGCAGGCTTATTAACTGCCTTGCTTTTTGTTGGTGGCAAAGAACTCATCGGAATTTACTTGGGCAATAGCGCATTGAGTACGACGTACGGAGCTGCGGGCTCGTTGGTCGTATTATTAGCTTGGGTTTATTATTCGGCCGTAATTGTTTTTATTGGGGCCCATTGCACATCAACCCTTGCCTACCTAGCAAAGAAAGATCCGGTCGCTTCGCATGCGCCTGATTATGTCCCTTTGAAGGAGGCTCATGATGCCTAAAAAATCTAAAATCTTACTTGGTCTGCTACTTGTTCTAGTGGCGATACGGGCTGTTCTTCCCGTCATCATCTTACCTCCACTCAATGATTATTTAAAAACCGCATTCCCCGCTTATGTTTTTCATATAGAAGATTTAGATATCAGTATTATTCGCGGAGCATATCGTTTGGAAGGCTTTACCGGAAAATTGAAACAGCAGACGAACGAATTCATTAAGGTGAATTACGTCGATGTATCGCTTTCTTGGCGCGAGCTTTTTAAAGGTCGGATTTTAACTGACATCATCGCCGATGGTCTCAATTTCGAACTGACACAAGAACTGATCGCCAGTACGAAAAGTCTTAAAAAAGACGACGCCACCAAAACTGGAAAAGAAGCCAAAGATAAACTTTTTCCTCTAAAAGTGGCACGGGTTGATTTAAGAAATTCAGAATTAAAAATGACGGATGTAAACGGACTTCCGCCCGAGCTTCAATTGTTTGTAACCGGCCTTGAGGGTCGGCTTAGTAACGCATTGGGCGCGGGCAATACACCAGCCTTGTTCGTTGGAAAAGCATCATTAATGAATAGTGGTTCAATAAAACTGGTCGGAGAGCTCAATCAAAACCAAAAATCCGCTGAATGGAATTTCGATATAGAAATGCGCGATTTCGAGTTAGCAAAGTTAAATCCAATTTTAAAGCGAAAAGCGCCGCTGACTTTCGATACCGGACATATGGATATCTATTCCGAAGTGAAATCCGAGAACGACAAAATAGTTGGCTACGCAAAACCGTTTTTGAAAAAAGCAACGTTTGTAGGTGACCAAGGCGATTTCAAAGGAATTAAACACTTCGGTATCGAAATTGGTTCAGCAAGCTTAAATGCCATACTGAAAAATCCCGATGTGCGTAGCGTGGCGACGAAAGTAAATTTCGGATACCAGAACGGTGATTTTAGCTGGGATCTAATGGACGCCATTGGTAAAGCGATCAAGCACGGATTTCGGGATGCGATGGAGCCCGGCATTGAAAATACACTTACATTAAACACGAATAAACCAAAGGAGATCGCTCATGATTAAACAACTCACTCTATCTTTAACCTGTCTTGTTATTGCAATTGGTTGCGCATCTAAAAAAGAAGAACCCGTTACCAGCGCCAACGCCAGTGCGAATCAAAGCATGGTGAATGCCGGCCCTAGCATCGAAGCAAAACAAGTTGCCGCCCAACACGAGACCACGCACGTTGCTGAAATTACTTTTAAAAAAGCTTCAAGCGAATTATCGGCCGCGAACAAAGCCAAAATCGAAGCTGTTTTAAAACAGGCCGAAGCCCATGGCCCCCTTAAGAATATTCAAGTGATCACTTGGGCTGATGCCGAGTATCCAAGTGTTCATACTAAAAAACTGTCAAAAACTGAGCGCGAGCTGGTCGATCGGCGTAATCAAACGATCAAAAACTTTCTCAATCAGAAAAATAAAGATGTTGAAGTGAAGCTACATAGCATGGCCGAGCGCCCGGGAAGTTTGACAAATTTATTAGGCGCATCTGGCAGCGAACTTAAAAAATCGTTTGAAGTTTCTGGAGTTCCCAACACGGATTCATCGGTCAAAACACCTAGTAAGGCATCGCATTCGGTTTTGATCATCGAAATGAAATAATGTTCGTTTCAGAAATTAATGCAGCCTAACCGACCGCTTGAACATTTGGTCCTATGACTTCGTTGCAATTTGGACAAGTTGATCAATCAGTTTACGGTGGGCTGCGCTTTCAAGAATTAAACCCATAAAATCAAAATTCAGCAAATCATGCTGGCCTGATTTAAGTCCACTTAGTTTCAAATAGAAACGAGTCGTTACAAGCTTAAATCTTTCGTCTAAGGTAAAACAAATTTTAGCTAGCATCTTCAGGTTTTTAATGGCCCCGGGGGGAATGGCTCCCGGAGCGGCGGCTCCCGGCTCTTGTGACAGACTCAATTTTACTACTTTTGCGAATTGGGCCTCATTTAAGTTTTTCATCAAAAAATTTGAATGCAAATACATCATAAACAAAAATTTGAACAAAGCCGCTTCTCCGACATCTTTTGCGGCGCTCTTTAAAAAGGTTCTTTGCTCTATGAGGCATGAATAAGAATTTAATTCGTAGAAAATTTTATGCGCAGGCTCGGTCGCATCAACGACGCCCACTAATTCGCAAGTATTAGCATAAGATTCTTCAATTAACATTTGTAGAACTAATTCAGGCTCGGTCTCGATTGTAATTGTTTTTGCTGCTGACCGGGCAACGGCGTGACAGCTTTCATGAAATAAAAAGTTTCTTTTTAAGTTATCTTGAATATCATCCCAAGCCGTTAACTGCGGCCACTGGCTTTCTAAAGATTTTAAAACTGTTACGTTATCTATATATGGAATAATTTTTTGGTCCATAATGTTTCGCAGCTGACTTAAAGGCAAAGCCGAGTAAGCATTGTTATGTTCTGAACTAAAACGAAAGCCACCGCTCTGGGCTGCGCTTCGAATGTTCGAATATATTTTGTTGCTCTTGCAAAGAAGCCCGTCCCCAAAATTATCGGTAAGGCTATCTTTATTCTGATGGGCAAAATGCAGTTCGAGTAGTCGACTTAGTTTCATGCTGATCGTTATTCCTTAGAGAGCTAAACTATATTTTTACTCTGAAATTGGTTCAAGCAAAAAGCTGTGAAACAGAAGTAATTGTTAGATCTTTATCTTTTTTATGTGATCAATTCGAAATTGAAATGCCTTTAAGCTACTTTTTTTCATAGAAGCCCCATTCCCCGTCGTAAAATACGTATATTTACCTGTGGCTTTAGACTTTTTATTTTGGGCTGAGAACTTTTTAATTACAAATTCGCTGGGATCCAAAATTTTAACATGCGTGAAATAGGCTTCGATCTGTGATCGAATGGCCGGATAATGGGTGCAAGCCAATAATATTGAATCTGGTGCAAAACGCAAATTTGAAAGAACCCGATTTAAACTTCTGATAAATAGATGCGATGACATATCGCCTTTTTCGATAAATGCCGACCAAGGTTGCGCAGGCTTAGCCTGAATTGCAACATCTAGATCTTTAAATGCATTTTGAAAATAGTTTGACCGGATTGTTCTTCGCCCACCCAAGATCAAGCATTTTTTTACTCTTGCGCTTCTGATCAGTTGAACCCCCGTATCTAACATACCGTAGAATGTCACATCGGGATTTGATTCAATAACTTGATCCAATGCTGTGCTGGCCGCATTACAAGCGATGATAATTTGTGTGATCTTTTTCTGGCGGAAGAAATTTGTGATCTGATTCAATCTTTGATTTAATTCTTTCTTTGTCATCTGGCCGTACGGAGTTGATTTCGAATCTGAAAGATAAACGCATGTTACATCGGGTCTTTGCTTCCTAAGCTGTTGTAAAACGCTTAAACCGCCAATGCCCCAGTCCAACATTCCAATTGTCATGGGAAACTTGTTTTCTGTACTGACTTGAAGTGCACCGGGCCCGAATTAAAAGTAATTATTCGCGAATTCCACGCGATATTAATGCAACCTTGCTTCGAATCAGGAAACCGACTTTTCAAGAACCAGCGATATTCGTGTTCGGCCCGGATTGGATTGAATTTTAACATCTGCTTCCAGGCTGGGGTCGAAACCATTCTACTTAGTGCCTGATAGTATTTAGGGTTCTGAATTCTTTGCCAATAGTTTTTAGTTTTAGATAGAAGCAATTGGGGTATTTCATAAAAATGAATCGGTGCCGCCACCATATCTAAAATCAATATTTGTCCGCCAGGCTTTAGCACCCGTAAGATTTCTTGAATCATCGGATCCCAATCTAAATAGCGAAATGAAAGGACTGAAGTAACAACATCAATCGAATTATCCGGAAATGGCAATTGCGGGCCATAAATTCTTTCGAATTCTAAATTGTTAATTTTAGCTTCGACCGCCTTTTTTTCTGCCACTTGTAACATTCCCGCCGAGGCATCGACCCCATAGGCCCGCTGAAGCTTAGGGGCTGCTTGGCGCAGAAAGGCCCCGTTACCACAGCCAATATCCAACAGCGTTTTTGTTGAGCCGAACTGAATGCTTTGATGCAGCCAGCGCCATTCGTCTTTTCGAACTGACAGATCTTGGAATGTATCTTCATAAAGATCTGACACATCATCGTAGGAACGATCAATCAAACCATCTTCCGGCTTGAATTCAACCATGGGGTAAAGTTTAACTGGTCCAAAATATTTCAATACTGAACCTGATAGGCCATGCGACTTACGCCCCGGACAAGATACAATATACATGGGCCCTGCTTCATTTAAATTCTTCTTCCATTTAAATTTCTGACCAGATGCCGAAACCGTTGTATACCACCAATAACCATAAACCAAAGATTGAAAATGAGTGGCTAAGAATGGCGCCAACCAACGTGCCGAGCGACACGCGTGAAAAAATAGTTTCGATTTTGAATTCAGTGGCCAAGACATTTGCTTCCATTCAAACGGACTAAATTGTTCGGGCCATTCAGTTGTGCCAAACATAATTCCGTAAACGCCGCTGTGCCCGATAAAATGAAATTCTTCAATCATTTGATTATTCAATTTTATTTGATTGATACAATTTAGGAAAGCCGATTTAGATTCAGTAGCTTCACAAATAATATCTAAATCAGGAAACTCTTTTTCTTTTTCGCTTTTTAATGTTTCAGCTGCGCGCTTAAACTGCTCTCCACCCGATCGATAAAGTGTCGTGTAGGTTATAACGATACAATTTTTCAGATTGAAGCCCATTTAACTTTTTTAACAATTAAGTCAGCATTTGAAGGCACCCATGCGCCACACTCGTCTGCAACGGTTAAAGTTTGCTGGTTCTGCGTGTCCCAAACTTTCATGCTTTGAATAGCGGGACTATAAAAATGAAGCGATATTCCTTCAGAAACCGGCGTGCACGAATGAATATCGTTTGATACAACCGTGGCGACATCACCTTCGCGAAAAAAAACGGGCTCTCCGAGCGCGCGCAATTCTCTACCTAAAAATTCAAATTGCTGTTCATGAAAATCGCCTTGTAAAAACCAAATGAGTCCTTTAGAAAATCCATGGTTGTGCGGGCTTGATGAAGCCTGATGATCCCAACGCGCAATCATCACTTCGATTTCAGGACTTTTGTACAGGATCTGTCGACCGTAAGCCTCAGACTTACTAACCGATTTTCGCGCCAACTGGACTAGATGCTCAGTCGAAACTGAATTTTTTTGCAGGATTTGTGGAAGCGTTTGTGGATTTGTTAATGATTGATTGAGAATTCGCAACCAATCGCGCCCCGAGAGCTCTTTTAACAGTATTTCTTCCATCTAATTAGACTAACAACAATTCCCGCAGAATCAAAAAATAGCTGATCGCGTAACCTATTATTTTTACACAGTTGAAATCAAATATTTATTGCGACTACAATAGAGACTGAAAAGTTAACTACAAAGGACATATATGAAAATGAATTTCGTAAAAATCACGATTGCCGGCATTCTTCTAACAGCAATGACTTCATTCGCTGCTGGACCAAAGGCCTCTACAAAAAATCAAGCTCGCAAAGTGGCAAGTAAAGCTCAGTGTGTTCCGTTAAATAAGCCATTTGAATTCGAGATGTATGAACTTACTTACGAAGATGCAAGCGCTTTGAAAAACTCTATTTATGCTCAATACGGTTTTAAATTTTCCGATTCTAATGTAGCTAAAGAAATGAAAGCTCGCGGATGCCAAGCGGAAGGAAAAACTTACCAATATTCTGAACTAACATCGATCGATAAAAAAAATATCAAGACTTTAAAATATATTGCGTCTGAACTTCGCGGATCATCTGAAAAAAGTTTTAACGATCAATGGAAGTCTGCTAATTCAAGAGAGCGCACTAGACTTCTTATGTACAACTTCTGCCACGTTTATGATATCGCAGGCCAAGACGACGCAAATTTCTTAGGAATTTTACATTTTGGTAAGAAAGAAAAATCCAGTAAATTCAGTTTAAAAGGCCTTGTTGATTTAACAAATATCAAAGCTGAAAATGAAGACGGCCAACCGCTAACGCTCGATGCGACAACGGTACGTTCGTTAGACGCGACTTCACTTCACCTTGTACAAATGATCGCTGAAGGTCATTGGGCAGTTCAAGATAACGGGCAAGTCATGACAGAAATGATCGCAATCAAAAAAGGTTCAAAAGTTTCGAAGTTAAAAATTGATGGAAGTGGCCTTCAAGATAGCGGTATTTTAAGATGCGATGTTGTTAAGTAAGTTACGCTATAACCCAGTTTATTTTAGTTTAATCATAACGGCAGCTATCTTAGCTGCCGTTACTTTTTTCCAAGTCCGTGGTTATCAAGATCCGAGCGGTGGAGACGGCTACTTCTATCTGAAACAGGCGCAGTGGCTTAAAAGCCATTTACAGTTTTATCACGCAGACTATTCATTCGTATTTTTACCGCTAGCGGCGCTAACTTGGATCACGGAATCGCCGCTGCTAGCTTACCAGATACTAACTTGCCTTAATCTTTTCGTCATACTATCGGCATTTAGCTACTTCGTCATGCGTGGGCTAAAAAGCCTACCAAAGCTTCACGTATTTTTACTAAGTCAGTTAATCATCGTGCTGTTAAGTTTTCAAACTCCTCTATTAAGACTGGGATTTGAATTTGTTAAAAATGGTTTTGCAATTGCACTACTTCTGGCCGGGTTTGTCCTATTATTCGAAAACAAAAAATGGGCCGCATTACTTTTTATATTTTTGGCAGCCATGACCCATAAGACCCTAGCTATTTTCATGCTTATTTCTGTGATCGGCTTTTTTTTCCAACTTGGTGAAAATAATAACAAACGTAAAATCATCTACACCGGGATTGCTCTGACCGGTGCCACCATGCTGGCCATTATTTTTCATCTGCTAAATCCACGTTTGAACAGACATTTCGGAAGTTTCTTATCTGAAATTGATTTCGAAAGTTATAAATCAATTTTTAATTTCAATTTGCACTTGAACTGGCCGCATATGTTGCTTATTGTAGTTTGGCTGTTTATCTTCTTAAGCCATGGGAAAAATTTTTGGTTATCCGTGGGCAAAGACAGATGGAAGAAATCCATTGTCTTGTCACTTATCATTTTTTCAATTTTGCCACTTTTACCAATTTTTGGTGGCGCCAACGCCGAAATTAAATGGCGCCTGATGATATTTAGTTTTACGTTTTCGTTTATCTTGTGCACGCTTGTTACAACAATTCTATTCGATCGAAAAGCAGTCAGTCTAATTGCGCTAGTTACAGTCTTACTTCTTTCGCATGAACTCTTCGTTGGAAATAACTTTCCGTGGATTGCGCGGACAAGTCAGCAAGTTCCGGCGGTTAGTAAATTAACTGAATATGTTAAGCCCGGGGAAGAACTGATCACTCATCATGGAATGCAGTTTTACGTCGATTTTAAAACACCTATTCGTGCCAAATCACTACTGGATCAAGCGAAACTACCGCTTTGGCAATTAGCCTATGTCGCTCCATTTTTTCTAAGCAATCCGCGTGTTGCTGACGCCATCGAACAAATAAGAGTTTCCCAAATCGGTCCTTCATATGGATTATTTTACTATGAAGACTTTCAAAATTTACTGAAAGAGTTTCCGTTTCTTTTAAACTGGAAAAACACATATCGACTACGGCCCGGCTTCATCCAAAGTTATGGACCGAACGCGGTCGAGCCTGAAAAAGAAAAAGGCATCAACCGCTAAGCGATGGATGCCTTTTATAAACAACTATAATTTAAAACTTTAAATGAAATGCGGATTAAGCTTTTGCTGGCTTCGCGGCGCCCTTGTTTTTTGCGGCTTTCTCTTCAGGAGTCATGCCCCATGGAGATCCTTTAGGACGATCACTGCTGCCACCTTTACCACCGCCACGCTGTTGACCACGGGCTTTAGGATCTGGCTTCGCTTGAACTTGCATTTTTGTATCGATTAAAAATTCAGGTACGTAGTGCATTTCATCCACTTGAGTTGATTTTGCCGGTGGGTTTTCACCTTCAGCTAAGCTCACTACAACAACGCGCTTTAATTTTTCTTGGTTTTGTCCGGCAACGTCGATTGCGTAAAAGAAATATTTTAATTTATCGCCTTCCATTTTGAAAGTCTCGCCAAGGCTTACTTGGATTTCTTCCGGCGTTTTTCCTTCCGCTGCTAAAGCGGTTTTAGCTTTTAAGCCATTATTTAATGTAAAATTCATAAATTCTGTTACTGATTTCATCGTCTTGTCCTCTCGAAGATTGTGAAGGACCCATATTGTAGACAAAACCCCCTGGGGTCAATATCTAGCCCGCCCGCCAAGCCAAAACGGCGGGTTCTGCCCAACAAAATCGTGCAAATCATACGCAAAAGGCTTTAAAATGAATCAATGGATGGCGCAACCCGACTGAACCTGCCCGAATCATACTTAAAAAAGAGCCTTTCTGAGTATGGAAAGTCACACCAAAGTCCGACCAATCGATGGATCCACAAAGTTTGCGTCCCGGCGATCCTATTTAGCCTTATCGGACTTCTACAATGTATCCCCGGACCGATCCCGTTTGATGCGATTTTTCTTTTGGGATCGTTTCTGTTTTACATTCGATTTCGCAGCTTCAAAGTTTACGGAATCGTATTACTGCAATTAGTTCCGATACTTTATGTTTTATCAACACTGGGGTCGGATCAATTTTACGTCTGCTTAACGGTTTTTGTTTTCGCGTGGGTTGGCCAATTCTTCGGTCATCATATTGAGGGAAAAAAGCCTTCATTTACAGAAGATCTGCGCTATTTGTGGATAGGACCGATCTGGATTTTTTTAAGCTAACCCCATTTAGAATTTTACAGACAATTCACTTACACATCGATAGTAAGGGTTCGTCTGAGCATCATAGGTACAAACTATTTTTTCTGCCTTGTATCGATTTTCGCCAAGCATCATCTCATCCAAAGTAATCCCGTTATGGTGATCTAAATATTTAAAAAACTTTTGAGAATTTTTAATTTCTTTATTTGTAGTCGTACCATCGGTGATAAAATCGGCCCAGCAGGCGACCACTTTTTTCGCTCCACGCGTGCATATAACATTATTTGCTTCGACTGACATCGGAGCTTTGATAACTGCTTTTGGGTCAGCTGCATAAACCAAAGCCTCAAAAACTTCCTGCGTAGCTTTCGTGGTGATTGCGAAAGTTGGTAAACTCAATGCAAGAATTAAAACGGTTAATAAGTTTGTCATGTTATACTCCTAAATTTAAGATAAAAATTATGTAACATTGCTATCTAGGCTCTTCCGTAATTGGTAACCTACGATTTCAAATTTCTGATTTTCATTTAGTTTCAACATAGCAGGATTTTTACTGTGCACAAAGGTAGAAATATGATCTAGATTCTGCTCTTTCGCCCAAACTTCGCCACGCAACTTTAACTTCTTACCTAATCCCTGATTTCTATAAGCAGGATCAACCCAAAGTGTCTGAATATTAGCGGCTAAAACCCCATGTGCTGATTTGAACTTATTCAAAAAATGAAATCCAACAATTTTTTCGCTCTCATCAACGGCAACTTCAAAAAAGTCATCCGGCTTACACTTGAGCAGCTGCGCAAGTCGATCAGAGATCGTTTTTTCATTAACTTGAAAAAGCGGATCATAGATTGCTGGAATTGTCATATCGATCGCTGCGATCGCCTGCATTTCGTCGTGATTGTCGAGAGCCACTTTTCGATAGCTGATCATTTCGTTTTAATTTTCCAATCTAAAAAATAATATTCAATTATTTTGCATCAGTACTTCGACCCATGGTCGCTTCGCCGCTGGAATCAATTCTGGTGGCATAAATAATCCGGTTTTTAAGCCGCCCTCGTAAGCCAAACTTCCGCTGTATATTTCCGGACTTTTTAAAATTGATTTTAAGATCGAAAATGCTTTCGAGTTGTTGTTTTTCATGACCTTGATCACTTCTTCAACCGTTACGTGCGGAATGCTGTCGTCCCAGCAATCGTAATCAGTAACAAAGCAGCATGGTAAGTACGGTAAGCCCGCTTCGCGTGCTAGTGCGTACTCTGGAAAATTCGACATACCGATGATTTGCGCATCCATTTGTCTATAGGTATTTGATTCGGCCTTGGTTGAGAAGTACGGACCTTCGATGCACACATAAGTTTGTCCGAAGTGAGATTTAAAGTTCGCACCCTTGACTAATTCTTTCGCCCGTCCAGCCATGACTTCACAAATTGGTTTTGCAAGTGATACGTGACCGATCAATCCCCCACCTAAAAATGTATGTTGGCGTAATGATTTTGTGCGGTCGATGTATTGGTACGGAATGACCAAATCACCCGGAGCAAATTCTTTTTGTAAAGAACCGACTGCGCTAAAAGACACAATTGCTTTTGCACCCATTTTTTTAAGCGCGTAAATATTTGCACGGTAATTGATTTCGCTTGGTAAGTGCTCGTGGTGATCGCCGTGCCGAGAAATGAATAGAAATTCTTTACCATCGACTTTTACTTTTTTGAAACCACTCGACGCTTCACCGAATGGAGTTTCACGGTCGAGCACTTGTATCGTTTCAAATTCTTCAAACTTTTCAAAACCAGATCCACCGATGATTCCTAACATAATTTTAAAACTCCTTGTTCAATTTCATTTTTAGAATATGCCGCTTTATCTAAAATCCAGTGACTGACTAGTTTTGCAGGCGTCACATCAAAGGCCGGATTGTAGACTTGAATGCCTTCGGGGGCCCATTGCACATCACCGAAACTTCCCGAGACTCCCAGGACTTCTTTTGCAGATCTTTGCTCGATGGGGATTTGCGCACCCGTTTCACATTTCGTATCGACCGTTGTGTACGGCGCCGCTACATAAAATGGAATTTGGTGGTAAAAACAATTAACGGCGACGCTGTAAGTTCCGATTTTGTTGGCGAAGTCGCCGTTAATCGCAATGCGATCTGAACCAACGATGGCTTTGTCGATCTTTTTCAGACTCATCAAGTGTGCGGCCATGTTATCCGTTATTAAAGTGCATGGGATATTTAATTTTTTTAATTCCCACGCGGTTAAACGCCCGCCTTGCAAGAGGGGGCGAGTCTCGTCGATGTAAACGTGAATTTTTTTACCTTGCTCATGCGCCTTACGAATGACCCCTAACGCCGTGCCAATGCCAGCTGTTGCTAAGCCGCCCGTATTACAGTGGGTTAGAATTCGGTCGCCATCATTGATAAGCGCGGCCCCGTTTGTAGCCATTTTTTCGCAAAGTTGCACATCTTCATTAAAAATTTGAACCGCTAGATCAACTACATTTTGTACACTGAAATTTTCACGGATTGTTTTCGTCATGCGATCGATGCAAATCATTAAGTTAACAGCGGTAGGTCTTGCATCATACAAAGCTTGAGCTTTTATTAAAAGTTCTTGTGGGCTTACATTTTCAATCGCTAGTTGTGCGACCATTAAACTGGCGGCAACACCAATCAAAGGTGCTCCCCTAACGCGAAGTGATTTAATGGCTTCGATCATTTGCTCATTCGTTTCGATTAGAATCCATTTTTCAACGTGCGGAAGTAAAGTCTGATCAAGCAATCGAAGTTGAATTTTCTGATTTGAAATATCAGCCTCTAAAGCTAACGAACGAAGTTCTATCATAACAAAGTTTCTCCGAGGGTTTTACGCAATTCATACAGGTAAGCGACTTCTTCAGCTGGTAACGAGTGAAGTCCACCCAGTTGTTTTGCCGTCGCAAGAATCTGTGCCGAGTGTTCGATACGTTCCATTCCGCGGTAGGCCTCGTCTAAATCTTCACCCCAAGTGATGGCTCCGTGTGATCTTAAAATAAGGGCGCGTGACTGAGGTAGAAAAGGCTTAAGAACTTCTCCCATTGCTTCGGTGCCTGGTCGCGCGTAAGGGACAAACGGAATATCACCTGTAGCCAGGATGACTTCTGATAAGCATTCACTCGGTAATTTCTTTAACGTTGGAAATGCGATCGACCAGGCAATCGCGGTTGGCGGATGCGCGTGCACGATGGCGTTGGCTTTGGGACAAGTGCGGTAAACTTCAAGATGCATGAGTCTTTCTGACGATGGCTTACCATCAAGAATTTCACCTTTCAAATTAATGACCGCCATTTGTTCGGGTTGCATGAAGGCTTTCATGATCCCCGATGGCGTAATAAGAATTTCGTCATCAGAAATTCGAAAACTGATGTTTCCATCAGCGGCGGCGAGCATATTTCGGTTGTGTAATCGCTCGCATACTTCGACGATTTTTTGCGCGACTCTTTGTGCTTTCAGACTTGTCATGAATAAGTCATACAACGTAGTGTTTGATCATGGCAAGTTTAGACGTTCTATTGGTCATGGCATTGAAAGAAGAATCGCAAGGTTTGTTTGAAGCGGACGGAATAAAACCATTCTATTGCGGCCTGGGTCAGGTCAAAGCGACCTATCACCTAACCCAATGGGTTAAAGAGTATAAACCAAAACACGTTATTAACTTAGGAACTGTCGGTAGCCATCGTTTTTCACAAGGTGAACTGGTTGAATGCACAAGCTTTATCCAGCGGGTTCCGCATGAACATCTGCAAATTAAATCGAAAGTCATTAAAGCCGAGCCCATTACAAAACTTCCGCAAGTCATTTGCGGAACCGGTGACTTTGTGGAAAAGGCCTCACCGATTACACCTTGTGATGTTTTCGATATGGAAGCGTTCGCGCTGGCGTACGTTTGCCAGCAACAAAATGTCAAATTTAATTCAATAAAAGCCGTATCGGATCGCTCGGATGAAAATATAATTCACGACTGGCAAAAGAGTTTACACATGAATGCGCAACTTCTTCTTCAGAGTTACCGTGAAATGACTACAATGACGACCGGCTAAATTGAAATTTTAAGCGAATTCAACTATAGTTTGCTCTCTTATCAATCAAATGGAGTAACTATGAAATCAGTTTTAAGTCTTTTAGTATTTAGTTTTGTTGCAGCAGCAGCGACAGCGACAGCAAATGAATTCAAAATCATTGGTTCTGTTTATCAAAATGAAAAGGGCGAGCAAGTTTTCGTTCAAAAAACAAAAGAAGACATTCAAATGTGTATCGACATCTGTTTGCAAATTTTTGAAAAACCAGGCGCTGAATTAAAAGCTTGCGTTACGAAGTGCGCAAACTAAACTAAGGTTCATGAAAAGATACATTGTGCCATTAACAATTATCACGATTGTTTTTGGCTTAGCTCATTATTTTATTTTTCGTACCATTACCAGATCCATTTACAACAACGATATTTTTTTCTATAGCCTAGCGGGCGTGATGGCGATCGCATTAATCATAATGCCGCTTGGTTTTCTAATTAGCGCAAGCAAATACAAACGTAAACTAAAAGCCATCACTTGGTTTGGATATATCTGGCTTGGATTTTTTCAAATCATTTTTTTCTTTACCTTGCTAGAAACGGCGGCGTCTTACTTTTATTCTCATGAATATTCTTATTGGGTTTTAATTGCGAGCGTGCTTATTACCATTTGGGCTTTGTATAAGGGCCTGAAGGCACCGGTTCTTATTCGCCATGGTATAAAAGGACCCGCTTCGCTAAAAGGCTTAACTCTAATTCAAATTTCTGATTTACACATTGGGCTTTTGCATTTGAATGCGAAATGGCTTTCTTCGGTTGTGCGAAGAATTAATGAACTGAAGCCAGATCTGATGGCCATCACGGGCGATCTTGTCGAGGGCGAATTTTCTGAAGTTTCGCCGATGCTCGAAATTTTAAGAACGGTCGAAGTGAAGATCGAAAAATACTATATCACCGGAAATCACGAATACATTCACGGTTCGGGTCCCTGGGAAAAACGCCTACGACAGCTTGGCTATCGCACTCTTCATAATGAAAATACTTTGATCAAGTTCAATCAAGCCTCGATCTTAATTGCTGGCGTTCCTGACCGTATGGCTCCCCGTTTTGATCGAAATCTTGAATCACGCCCGGATCTTGCCTTGCATACCAATCATAAAGTTGATTACAAAATATTGCTCGCCCACGAACCGGCCAGTGTTTTAGATCTAAGATATGAGCCTTGTGATTTAATTTTATCGGGTCATACCCACGGGGGCCAAATCTTCCCGTTCGGCGCTGTGGTGCGAATCGTTCAGCCAGTTGTAAAAGGTTTTAAGAAAATGGGCCAAACTTTGGTGTTTGCGCATCAAGGTACCGGCCTTTGGGGCCCACCGATGCGTTGGTTCACGCGTAGTGAAATCGTTCTAATGACTTGGGAATAGCTAGACAAAATAAGACCTTACAAGTAGTTTAGCCATCTTATTGAAAGTGGGACTATTTTGAATTCAACGACTCCGATTAAATTTTCTGATCTTAAATTAATTGAACCTATTCAAGCCGCGATTCGCTCGGCTGGTTACGACACCCCAACAGCCATTCAAGCACAAGCGATTCCGCATTTGCTTGAAGGTAAAGATTTACTTGGTTGCGCACAAACTGGTACCGGTAAAACGGCGGCCTTCGCCCTTCCAATCTTAAACGCGGTTGCGCAAGCGAAAACCTATCCCGCATCAAAGCACACAAGCGTTTTAATCTTAACTCCGACACGAGAACTTGCTTTACAAATTTACGAGAACTTTAAGACCTATGGTCAAAACGTGAAAGTTCGAATGGCCGTGGCTTACGGTGGCGTGGGCATCGGTCCGCAAATTAAAGCTTTGCAAGATGGCGTAGATATTTTAATTGCGACGCCGGGTCGTTTACTCGATTTAATTGAACAAAATAAATTGTCTCTAAAACAAGTGAATACTTTTGTACTTGATGAAGCCGATCGCATGCTTGATATGGGTTTCATTCACGATATTCGAAAAGTCATCACGATGATTCCGAAAGTTCGTCAGACTTTATTTTTCTCGGCAACGATGCCACCTGAAATTGAGAAGCTTTCTTCTTCGATGTTAAATAAGCCGGTTCGAATCGAAGTGAACCCGGTTTCTTCAACTGCTGAAAAAGTAGTTCAATCTGTGATGTACGTCGAGCAATCTAAAAAGCGTGATTTACTTCGTCATGTTTTGAAAGATCCTAAATTTAACCGAGTCATCGTTTTCACCCGCACGAAGCATGGCGCAAATCGCGTTTCTGAACTTTTGGTTAAAAATAAAATTTCATCTGCAGCGATTCACGGTAATAAATCTCAAAATGCGCGGCAAAGAGCGTTAGATGATTTTAAAGATGGAAAGATTCAAGTTTTGATCGCGACGGATGTTGCGGCCCGGGGAATTGACGTTGATGATATCTCACACGTTATTAATTTCGAAGTCCCGAACGTAGCCGAAAGTTATGTTCACCGTATTGGAAGAACGGCCCGTGCCGGTGCTGCTGGTATCGCCATTTCATTTTGTGATACAGAAGAAAAGTCTTACATCCGTGACATCGAAAAAATTATCGGCCAGGCCATTCCGATCGACCGTGAACATCCTTACCACTCGGATGCAGTTGAAAATGCAGCCATGATGTCGAAGGGTAAAGCCAAAGCTTCCATTGAGCGCGGGGGCCGGCCATCCGGCGGAGGTCACAGCCGTGGCCGACCTGGCGGGGGCCGTCCTAGCGGTGGTCGCGCAAGTGGCGGTGGTGGAGGCGGCGGAGCTAAAAAGTCTCCGCGCTCGAAGAATAAAAAATACTTTACTGGTTTCGGAAAATAGATCGCCGTAATTATCTACAGCGGTCTTGATACAAGATTACTTTTTCAGAGTACTCTGATTCTCCGTTGAATTTTGCCAATCGATTAGATGAAGCATTCACTTCAACGATATTGAACTTCACAACACGGTTCACAGTACGAAGGTAATATTCAATGACCTGCTGACCCCAGCGGTTAACAGGAACTGACGAGCAACCGTGCGGGCCGCAGACAACATCTACGTCTTGGTATTGGCAGCTTTCAACGCCGCGACGACGTTCAGATCTGGTTTCTGTCGTTTGAATTTCTCCAAAGACGTCCACTGGCTGACCCGTTTGTTCTGAACGCAATTCAAAGGGTCCGTTTGATGGAAGTCTTGTTCCCGGCGCATACTGAAACTTAATTTTAGTTTTCGTATTATTGCCATTCAACGTCACTTCAACTTTGTCTCTTTTAAAATTAAGCGTGGTATTGTAAACACCTTTTGCAATTGTATGTCGCTTGTTATTAACGAAAACATTAAATGCTTCCGCGACGCTAGTTGTTCCGCCCATATCCTCGCAGCCCGTTAGACCTAAAAATAAAGCGCTGATCAGTACTAATTTTGCTTTCATATTGCCCCTTTTTTGTTTGCTTATTCGATTAACTTTTTTAATGCCGCATCATCTTGAATGTCAGTCGCTGCGGCTTTACCTTTTATACTCTCGCTAGATCTAATAATACGATCAAGTAAAAATGATTCATCAATTTTTTCTGAAAGCGCATTAAGCGAAGTCAAGGCTGAACCAGTTTCTGGATATGCGGCAATGCCTTCAATCGCTTGAGCCCGCATCACGGATTCAAACTCTTGCGCCCGACTCCAATTTTGCTTGGTGGTTGACTCGTGCGCCTTTACAAAATTCTCAAGCGCCTTTAGCGATTCTGGAGATTTTTTTCTTGAAAGTACTTCGATCGCCAGCGCCCGCTCGTCGCCATTTCTTGATGAGTCTTGTATAATTTTTGTTAAGATTTGAATGTCTTCATTCGTCGTCGCTAGCGCTAAAGCCTCAAGTTTTTGTTCGATCACGATCGGATCAGCTTGCACCTGCGCCATGCTTTGAGTCTCAGCGATAAAGCGTGATTCAAAATTAGCTGGCGCTGGGGCGACTACTGGGTTTTCGGTTTTCTCAGGCGTACTTACTGCAACATCCCGTTGAACCATCGATTTAGATTGAGATTTACTTTTCTGCGCCAACATTTGCGATTCGGTTCGTCGGGCAATATCATATTCAATAACAATGATCGCACAAACTAATACGAAGGCCGCAATCCAAAATTTTATTTTCATTCTTTTACCACCGCGAAAGCATCGTAAAGTGGAACGCTGACTAGACCACTGTATTTATTCTTCGTTTCCCAAGGCTGAAGCGAACTTGCCGTTTGAACGTAAATTTGCCCATTGTCTTTTAAGATTAAATTTTGACCTTTAAAGCTAATGACTTCCTTGTAAGTTGGATCCCATGCTCCTGTTTGACTGACCAACCGCTGGCTTTCTGGCTCATACGAATAAATTTCGTTTTTATTATTAATAATAAATAAGCCTTGGCGGGCAACGCCTGGAACTGAGGTAGAAATTTTTGCTACCTGAAATGGAAGGTTCTGTTCAGAACCCCAACTACCGTTTGGAAAGTCATAAGATTTTAATTTATCATTATTCGTTATTTGCACCACATAACGTTTAGTCCCGATGTTGAACTCTTCGAAGTCTTTAACGTTCGATTTATTCTCCATAAGTAACTTAAAATATGAATATGTATCTGGTACCAAGTCAGCTGAACCAGAATTTTCGTAAAGCTCAATTGCAAAAGCGACTAGCCCATCAAACAACACTCCGCCAAAGCTTGTTCTTTTTAATCGCCCATCAACACTTGGAACTTCGCGGTTATACCAAGTCCCTTGATCGAATAAATGAGCTTGCTTGCGGTCGGCAGTTAAAGCCAAGACGCCTTCACGCGCCTGCATTGGAGATGTGTTGAATAAAAAATTACTGCGAGCCATTGCCATCAAGCGGGCCATTTTTTTGTAAACCGGATGAAAGTTAGCACCTTGAACAGATACTCTTGCGTAGTATTCCATTTCAACTGCGTGCGAACCTCCGTAACTGTAATTCGAATCACAAGCCGCAAGTGATGAGCCCTGGTAAGTGCCTTGGTTACATCGAATGTGTCGGTAGCCCTCGGTGTGTCGCGCTTCATGAACGAAAGTTCCTACTCGCCCTAATGTTGAAAGCTTGGCCCAGCCATCTTGCATCGTAAAATATCCGCCGGCGTTGTATGCCGTCGCGTAGGGGATATCATTACCGCGTTCGACACCACGGGTTTGTTGTTTCATCCACCCGTAATAGTTATTCGCATCGACGAAACCTTTGATTAAATTGTTCGGAGCGTTTCCAACGAATTGACCGTGCTCTAAAATTGCAATGTCGTTTAATAATTTTTTTGTGTCGATTTTAGGATTGCAAAGTTCGCGGCCGCCAAATGAGCTGACGTCGATATTAAAATCTTTGATGTAGCGCTGAGCCTCTGCATCGGCAGAACAACCAATCTTTTCATCTTGATAAGGCATTTCGTTTGATGCTTGATCGCTGGGTGAAGCGTTCGTGTAAATTGAAAGCGTTAGAGCAGCTGCGAGTACTAAGTAATTCATGGTCTCTCCAAGTTTTGGCTATAGCATTAAGAAAATGCTACCCCAGCTTCAAAGAGACTCAACAAAAAACTTAGATTAAAGCGCGAATTTTTTTAAGTTCAGCGTAGATGTAAAGATAGTTTGTTATCACCTTTTCATAGTAAGGGTATTCGTACTGAGTGTCGGCCGGTAGACGCTGCAAGTTATTAATCCCCATATTATAGGCGGTAATATAGCGCGTGCTTTGCGATTTAAGCGTCTTTTTTAAGTATTCGAAATAATGAGCTCCGACCAAAATATTATAATGAGGATTTTTTAAGCGCTCAGCGCCTAGCCATTTAATCTTTTTCTTCTTACAGATCCATTCGGCCGTTTCGGGCTTAATTTGCATAAGTCCAATTTCGCCGGCCAAGCCGATTGCGTTTGGATTGAACTGACTTTCGGTTTTGATAACGGCTAATAGAAAAATTGGGTCATAACCATGCTTTTTGCTAATCGCTAAAAGGGTTTCTGTTAAATCAGCTGCGTTTAATTTTTTACCTTCTTTAGTGACGTATTTTTCAATATAGCGCGCAAGCTTTAGATCACCTTCAAACTTTTTGATATCTGATTTTTTATAATCATTCTTCAGTAATTCATTCGCATGCTTAATTCGCGTTTGATCCTGATCACTTTTATATTGCTCATAACGAACTACTTTCGCTGGTCTTAATTGGCAGGCTTGATTCGCAATGAATAAACTGCTGATGGCAGTCAATATGATAGCTTTTTTGAAGTAAAATATCATTTTATTCTGAGACATCGAAACCTCGCTTTTTGAGAATCTTTCATACATAAAGGTTCAATTTGAAGACCAAAAAATGAGTGGATCTAACTGATGGGAATCATTGATGTCTATTTGCGAGACAAAGCTCGTCGATCTAAAAGACAACTGTATAGATCAGTGTCTACAAAAGTTTGGTCAGTGAAATGAAGATAGGCAGTCACTTTGAGAATATTGAGACAACCCCTAAGACACTATTTTTGAAAATTAGAATTTCCTTGCTTTTAGAGAGTTTGAACTTCGCACTGTCAACTTCATAAACAGCACCTTTTACATGGAGGCCTGAGGCCGCCAAATTCTGTCTTTTAGAATACTCTCTAGACGATTTCGCTTGCTCAATTGGCTTAAAACCGGATTTCACTTGGACTGGCATTCGCTAAGAAATGTTCAAAACGGAAAGAGATTATTATGCTAAAGCTAAGTTGTTGGACGTTATTGGTGAGCTTTCTGCTAGGTTCGTATGTACAGGCCCTTCAATTAGAAAGTGCTTGTTATTACAATTTAACAACGCGCGAGCATCAAGATACTGATCCCAATAAAAAAAATGAGATCGCCTCTTTATCAAAGATTTTAACCAGTCATTGGGGCTTAGCCCGATTAGGTTTGCAACATCGTTTTGTGACGAAAGTTCACGTCATTCCTTTAGGAAAGAATTCCGCAAACGTTGAAACATATGATATTCATATTGAAGGCGGATTTGACCCGGTCTTTTCGCGTGACCGTCTTCAGTACTTGGTGGCGCTATTAAATAATAATAAAATTTCAAATGTACGCACGATCAGTTTTGATGAAAACTTCGTGTTTGTTGATAATTTAACGCTGGTCGCTTCTTCGGATTCTTTTCCGCATGATCCGAACGCAGCGCGGACGAAAAATAATGTTACACAAGCTTTAGCCCGCATTTCAAATTCGTATCCGGTTACCCGCAATCGTGCGCTAAAACTTTATAATATGAATTTGCCCGAATCGATCCGAATTAAATATTCTCAAGTAAAGTATTTGCCTAAAGCAGGCTTCAATGCACCTTCGAATGAGCGAGTCATCGAGATTCAATCTGTTCCACTTAAAGAGATTCTGTCTGAGATGAACCAACACTCAAATAATCACATTGCAGACTTTTTATTTCAGTATTTAGGTTCGGCGCGTGGGTACAAAGCGTTTATTCAAAGTGGGCTCAACGTAGACCAGCAGAACTTTGACGTGCGAAATGGTTCGGGCAATCCGATTCGTGACTCTGAAGGTCGGAAATTTTATAATCAAGCAAGTTGTTCGATGATTATCTCAACTCTGGTTGAAATTAAGAATCTACTTGCGAAATCAGATAAAGGTCTTGAGTCGATCCTTGCCACCGTTGGAATTGACAGCGACGCCGACAATAAAAGTGGGCTATCTACCAACTATTCTTCTTCAAGTACCGATCGCGCGGTGATTGCTAAAACGGGAACGATCGATCCTGCAATTGGACTAGCCGGTGCCTTGTTAACTAAGAATGGTGACATTCTGTTTTCAATTCTTTACGGAACGAATGGCCCCGGAGAATGGAAAAATGCTCGCCTGAAGATTCTAGAAGATATTCAAGAAGTCTTACAGAAGAATGAAGCTAGGCCAATGCGGACGAACGACCAATTATTTTTATCATTTGATAACAATTCTTTGAAGAAACCTTAAGAGGAAACCAATGCTAACACGATCGAACGTTCTTCTAATCACATTAATTATCTTTGGATATATTTCGATGGCAAGCGCCGAGATGCCGATCGTCCCTGCAGGCAACACCCTTTCAGAGATGCCGCCGGTCCCAGAGAAATCTTTAAACCGGTTTGTTGCCGATTTACTAGATTCTAAACTTGGGCAGAATCCATTACCTTTCTATATTTCGCGATATGAAATCATTAAGCACAAGTTGGCTAAAAATTACGAGACAAAAACATTTTCACTAAAACGCGAGATTCTTTTAGCCGCAGCACTTTATAAAATTGATCCTATTCATATTTACAGCGCAATTGTGGGTGAACATGTGTTTAATGTGGATATCAAAGATAATTTGCAAGAATACGCGCTTAAATTAAAAATTTGGCAGACGCACTGGAATAATAAACATCCATTTTCTGAAATAGTCGATTGCCCCGAAATGCTGATCTGTAAATCGATCGAATCTGAGTACCTGAAGTGGGACTGCTATGGGTATCAGTGGGAAAAAGTATTCAAGAACAAAATGGCTTGCGGTAAAACGCATCCCAATACAGGTTTGATAAAAAGCTTTTTTGATCCGACGGCCGCTGGTCGAACTTATGGATTAGGTCAGATGGGACCCGTCAAAATTTTAAGTATCACAGATCTAGTTAGCCAAGTAAGCGGTTTTCCAAAACTGAGCATTTTCGAAATCGACGCAGTTTACGCTGCGACTTTGAACCCAGCAACAACTGTGCATTACATCGCTGCGGCTGCAGCAAACTCGATCAAGATCTATAAAAAAGAAGCCGGAATCGATATCTCGCAGAATGCGGGCCTAACCGCAACACTATATAACATCGGAAACGAACGAGCCCGCGCGATCATGCTTGCGAAACAAAACAAGCAAAACAAACTGGCCGGCCAGCCATTGCAGATGCCACAGGTGAACTATTACGGATGGCTCGTCAATCACGTGCGTGAGGATATCCGTAAGTTTTTGCTGGCGGAGTAGCGGTGGTGGAGGTTCGCGCTTTGTAAGGGCTGTGTGCAGAGCTTAGCTGTGCGGGCGCCGGTTGGCTCCAAAGTTTTATTTCTCGACTCATTCCCTCTGTGTGGGTTTTAACTTCAAAGCAGCGCCCATTCTGTGCCTGACGGACCTCTTTGTTGCAGATTAGCTCCAAAGCAGCATCCACTCTGCACTCGATAGCCCCTTGAGCCGCTCTTTACGATATGGAATTTTCCCTTCGGCTTCTTTCGCATTCAAGATCACATAATTTCTCGCGATATTGTACGCCTTCCAACCACGAATCACTCTGGTGAACGGTCTCATCTTCCAAACGGAGGGGGTATCGGTCACCCAGATTCCATTGTTCTTCATCTGCTGCGCGATTTGACCGGCGACGACTCTGAAAAAATGCTGGCCGAGGGATCTTCTTGAGATTTTTATAATGAGATGGATATGATCTCCGCAAATAGCGAGCTGATCGATTTTGACGAAGAACATCTTCGCATAGCGCCTGATGACGTAATTGCATATACGGAAACCGAGCGGTGACCGCTCCGGCGGCCCGGCCATACCCCCGCCTTTCGTTCTAGAACCGAAAATCAGTGCAAAGAAGGAAACAGATCGAGCGAAAACCGCTGTGCAATTCGCTTGTTGCTGAGTTGGGTTCTGTACCAGTTCTTACGAACGCAGGAGTTTGATTTACTAACTAAGAAATTTATCTCTTATTTTACTCTCAGAAATTAAAAACAAATATTATGTAACTCGTTTATTCATGAATGGAATGTAGATCCATGGAACCAATGCCATCAATAGCATTACGGAATAACCATAGGGCATTTTCTTTGCGGATTCTTGCGCAACCAGGTCCTTGAAGTGCACGATGGCTTTCATGTGATGATGCGAGTGAAAGCCTAGATTGAATAAAGTTATGTTCGTTAAAATTGAGGAAGAATCCCATGAGTGGTGTGCTTTTACCGCCATATAATTTCCCTCGCTTTTTTTTGGGCGCTCGAGGGCGTAGTGCTCTAAATAATCGACGGTCAACAAAAGTAACGTCGCCACAACGGAAATGCTCCACCAAATTATTACAATCTTTGCACCTGCGAAGTAGCATAATAATCCTGTTAGCACCACCGACACAGACCAATACATCAAGACTTTATTTTTTGAAATGTGCCAGGCCCCACGTAGCGTCCCGAAATAATTTCTGAACCAGAATGGATACAACGCTTCATCTTTTCTTGCCGTCGCTGTATCCAGCGGTGTCGCAACATACTTGTGATGCCCAAACACATGCTCAAGTCCCCAGTGTGCGAAATTGACCAACGCCAAGTTGTAAACTCCCAATGCGCGCACGAATTTTTCCCGGCGGTGGACCATTTCGTGAGCGCTGTTAATTCCGAATGCGCCTAACATTGTGCCGGTCGAAAAAACAATTCCGCTTAATTCAAAAGTTTCCTTGGTCAACGTAGCCCGATGCAAAGCCAGAAACAATAAAACCGATAAAACTAGCGGAGTTAAAAATAAAGATACATCTGCAAAAAGTGAATTAAACTTTGCCGAATCAAAACTTTTACTGCGAGAAATATATTCTAAAACCGGTATGACGACAAACAAGCTGCCAAAACCAATCCAAACGGCGGGCCCACCCTGCAATAACCCGAAGGCGCCCATCCCCATGAAAAAGTGCGGAAAGAAATAAATCACTATTTGAACTCAATCTTAAGAATTGTCATTAACTCTTCACCGGATGGTTTTTGAATTTTGACTTCATCATCTTTTTTCTTGCCTAAAACGGCAGAGGCAATCGGCGATCGCCAAGAGATACGTTTATTTTTGATGTCGATCTCGTCCTCGCCAACTATTTGGTAAATGACTTCTTCGCCGTCGTCATTTTCAAGAGTAACGGTCGCACCGAAAATTACTTTTTCGGATTTAAGCCTTGTCGGATCGACGACTTCGGCATCTTCCATTCGATTTTTCAAGAAGTGCACGCGGCGGTCGATTTCACGCAAGCGACGTTTTCCATATTGATAATCAGCATTCTCCGAGCGGTCCCCGTTGCTGGCGGCCCAGGTGACAACCTCGACCACTTTCGGTCGCTCAACATTTAAAAGTTCGACGTACTCTTTTCTTAAAGTTTCAAAGCCCGGCGGAGTGATGTAGTTTTTTTTATCGCTCATAGCTTAAGACTTAACCCATCTTTAAGTGCCGATCGCATTGCGCGTACTGCCGGAATAAAGCTAATCAGTAAAGCGCTGACCATCATAATTAAGATATAAACCCACTCTTGAACAGAAAATCGCGGAGCCTGCAAATACAAACCGTACCGAGACTGCAACCACGGCCCCAACGATAATTCTAACAAAATTTTAATCAAGCACGCAAAAACCACCGCTAAGAAACTCATGATAAACGTTTCTAGCAAAATAAGTCCCAAGACATGTTTAAGCGAAGCCCCGAGCGCGCGCAAGATCAACATTTCGCGCCGTCTTTCATTCAACGAAGTCATCAGCGCAATAAGCATTGAGATCAGCCCGACAATCATGACCAAAAACGAAATGGCTTTCAAAACTTTCTCGACCGTTGAAAGTGATTGCCACAAATCAGAAAGCACGACGCCAGGGATAACGGCCATTAACGGTTCAGACTTATAATCGTTGATGGTTCTTTGTAAGCGTAAAGTTTCGATGCGATTTTTTGTTCGCAGAAAAAATGAAGTGATGACTTTCGGCTGCACCATCTCGGCCGTAATTTTATTTGCGGCAATTTCATTTTCTTTGCTGGGCGCACTACCCGTTTGCCAATCAAGATGAATCGCTTCCATCGCCTCAAGTGATATATAAAGCGCACGATCTAACGGCGTACCGGTGGCCTTCATAATGCCGACCACTTTGAACGGTTTGTCTTCGTGCGATTGAATGGCTTGCCCGTCTGTGACCCCGTGCGCGACTACCACAGCAGAACCCACTTGATAATTCAGCGACTTCGCCACATCAGCACCTACGACCACATCGAAATAATCTTTAAATACTTCACCTTGAGCTAACTGGATATTTTCTTTCGATCTGAATTTGTAAAATTTAAAAAAATCTTGGTTTGTGGCGACCACGCGAAAACCGCGGTGCCCGTCACCTAAACTATAAGGGATAGTCCACTCGATTTCAGGTCTTGCCTTAATTTCATTATAACTTTCGATGGATACGTTCTGCGTCGGCTGACCAATGTTGAATACAGAATATAAAATAATTTGTAGTGGACCAGACCGCGCACCCACCACTAAATCAACACCCGAGATCGTTTGCGTGAACCCGTCCTGAGCCGCGCGCTGAATGCGATCAACCGTCATCAGCAAAACTAAACTAAGCGTCATCGAAAAAATTGTCAGGCTTGTCGCTAAACGACGATTCTGCATTGATTTCCACGCCAGTGTTAACCATTGCTTGAGCTTCATACAAGCTCCGAAAGTGAATTTTTAACTTGGTTCACGTCTGGCAGATGAATCGAGCGATCAAATAATTTTTCGATCGAGCGATCATGGCTGACGAATAAAACCGTTATCTGATGATCGCGGCAAAGCTTGAACAAAAGCTTGAGAAAACTTTCGCGATGATCATAATCTAATGCCGATGTCGGTTCGTCGGCTAAAATAATTTTGGGTTTTTTTATTAAAGCGCGGGCCACGGCCACCCGCTGCTGCTGCCCGACCGAAAGTTGCGACACCGGGCGATTCACGAAATTTTTTAAACCCAGTTGGTCGATAAGACTTAGAAGTTCGCTCTCATCAACTTCGTCTTTTTGAAAAAGAAATGGCAATTTAATATTTTCAAGAACGGTTAAATAAGGAATTAAATTAAAACTTTGAAAGATGTACCCGATATTTTCAGCCCGAAACCGGTCCAACTGCGCTAGACTTAGCTGGCTTAAATTTTTCTCGTTCACGATTAAGTCGCCCGATTGTGGTTTTAAGATTCCGGCCACTAGCTCAAGCAAAGTTGTTTTACCCGAACCGCTGGGACCAAACATAAACACAACTTCACCCTTAAGAACCTGCAGCTGCGAAATATCTAAAATATTGGTTTCGTTATAGGCGAATTTAATATTTTGTAACTGCAGCGCAACGGACATACTATTTCTTTAATTCGACGACTGTCGCGTCTTTGTTAATTTGAGCAGATTTTTGCAGATCATCAACAATTAGCTGAGCGCTCACGTTTTTCATTTTTGGAAAAGATTTTTGAATATTAAAAGTAATCGCCGTGCCCGCAGGAGATTTAGCACAAACCACTTTAAATTGAGCGTGCACTGAAGAATGCTTGCTGTTTTTTTCGCGTTCAACATAAACGACATCTTTAGTCAGTTCACATTTCAAAGACTGATCAAACTGAATCATCGCCGTTAAGTTATTTTCAAGCAGAGCCAGCCCATCTTGCTGCTTTTTTTTATCAGTTTCTTTTTTTGCCTCATGCTCAAAACCAAAAACAGATTCACTTGGGGCCAAAAGATCGATACTTCCCGTGTTACCTTGAAACGCGATCGCTAGTTCGGCCGCACCGTGCTGATGTGCTTTATGCTCGCGATGTTTGTGCTCGCCCGCTTTTTCGCCCCACGCTACTGATGAAAAAATTAATACTGCTGCAAATAACTTCATGCGAACTCCTATTTAATTACTTGTAATCTTCGACAACGTCGCCGGCCAGTTCAAACGAAACTTCACCGTATTGTGATTTAACCGTCGAAATTTTTAATTCTCCATACACCCAAAGTGGTGCACCCACCCGACTTTCAACGCCTTTTTTCATGCGTACGTAAACCATTTGATTCGGTGGTGGTGGTGGAACGTGAATACACGCCTGCGGAGTAGGTACTAATAAAAATTCAGTGACCTCTTGCTGTTCATCTTCCAGCGGAACCATAAATCCTGGAATCTTTACTTTTTTTCCGTCAATTGCTTTTAATTCAGTCGTTGGTTTATTCGAAATATAATCCATCTGACTGAGCAAGCGCCAATCGACTTCGATGCCTTCGCCTTTGCCCGCTCCGGCAATAAAGTAAACACCGGCTCCGACGGCCGCCGAAAAAACTAAAATCGCAACTAAAATCCATTTCATCATAAGTAAAGTTAGGATATGCTGATCGCCTATATGAGTAAATATCAAAGCGTCCGCGGCACAAGAGATTTATTACCTGACCTGAAGAAGAGTTTTCGTCAAATCGACGAAACTGCTTACAAAACAGCTTTAAATTATGGGTTTAGCGAAATTGAGACTCCCATTTTTGAGTTTTCAGAGGTTTTTCACCGCTCGCTTGGCGAAACGTCAGACGCAGTCAGCAAGGAAACTTACACCTTCACCGATCGCGGTGGTGATTCAATCACCCTTCGCCCCGAGGGCACGGCCGGAGTGGTGCGCGCATTCGTGAGTGAAGGCCTTGCGCAACATATTCCGCTGAAACTTTATTATTGTGGCCCGATGTTTCGCTATGAGCGTCCGCAAAAAGGCCGTTACCGACAATTTTATCAATTCGGAGTTGAAATTTTAGGTCTTGAATCAGCGTTGGCCGACGTCGAGTGTTTAGATTTAGCTTGGACGATCATTAAAAAGTTAAAACTATCTGAACGCTGCGTTTTGGAAATTAATACGCTTGGAGATGTCGAATCGCGAAATGGCTATCGACAAGCTTTAGTTGAATATTTGACCCCTTTCAAATCAGAGCTGTCGGCAGATTCACAGGTGCGTTTAGAAAAAAACCCGCTGCGAATCTTAGATTCAAAAGACGAAGGCGATCGAAAAATCGTGGCCAACGCACCGTTGATGGACAATTACTTAAATGAGAATTCGAAAAAGTTTTTTACCGACGTTCAAGAAGGTTTAAAAAAATTAGGCATCCCTTTTAAAATAAACCCAAAATTAGTCCGTGGTTTAGATTATTACTGTCACACGGTTTTTGAATTCACTACGACTGAACTAGGCGCCCAAGGCGCGATTCTATCCGGCGGACGTTATGATGGTCTTGTCGAAATGCTTGGTGGCCCCAAAACGGCCGGCGTGGGCTGGGCCGCAGGCGTTGACCGCTTAGCCGACCTTTGCGGAGCGAGTTTAGATTCTACCAAGCCCGCACCCATATCGCTCATTGCGAATGGCGAAAATGCATTGAAAGAAGCGGTGGCGCTGGCCAGTGTACTTCGCAATAGGGATCGCTACTGCGAAGTTTTCCTCACTGGTAATTTCAAAAAGAAATTAGAAAAAGCCAATAAAGTAGGAACCGAGCAAGCCATTTTAATTTTCGATCAAGAGAATGGATCACTTGAATATAAATTGAAGAATTTTAAAACTGGTGAAGAGAAAATCATTTCACGCGAAGAAGCGATTAGTTTGTGATTTATTTTAAGTAAGTCGTATTAAGAAGATGTTTTAAAAGCCTCGATTTCGGAATAAATATATTTCCGTCTTCGCACTTCGCAAAAACACCATTCACCCCGTTACAGTTCGGGCCGTAAGAATTTCGAACGATATACTGACATTCGTTTGTCTTTTCATTCCATGTTCGGCCCACAATGGACATTGCGTGTCCGATATACGATCCGCTTATGAACAGTTCCGAAGAAACTCCAATTGCGACAGGATTGTTTTTTGATAATTGAATATCAATGTCTTTGAACTTTTTCTGTTTCGCGGAAAATGTATGATATAGAAAGGTTTCTGATTGGATTTTTAAGTTCGCAGGGCTATTAATCCGCGGCGCACACGCACGATCTGCCAAATTGATTAAAAAATCTGATTTAGAGCTTACTTTAACAACTTCTAAAACGTCTTGAAAGTTAGTTAATGGGAAAACTTGATTCAAGGCAGATTCGCATATTTCGGAAACACCTTTCAGATCTTTAATTTTTGCTGACTTAACTTGTTCAATCGTCTGAATCGCCTGCTTTAGTGAAATGTTTTTAATATCATCACCAGACAACTTTTCATTTAAACAGAGACCTTTTTTTGCAGCAGCTTCGATTGACGAATGAATATACCCAAGCTCTAAGTTGTCTTCGGTCGAACCGAAGTAGTTTTTTCGAAATCCCTTAAATAGGCTTGTATCATTATATGTCATGGCGACATCTACAGCAGAAATTTTTTGACCCATTTTGTAAGACAAAAGATCTGCCGCGGCAAATGCATAACACCAACCCACTGAATCTTGGTCTCGTACGGGGCCCATTTTTTCACGCATGTCTATGTTTTTACAAGATGCAATTTCACTCTCATAATTAGTTCGGTTTGTCGCACGCCATTTCTTGATCAAGTTTTCGTCCGGAGACTTTCCCTGCGCCTGCATGAAGGCTATATACTCTTTAATGATTGGCTCTGCTTCGCCTACGGGTAAAGCGTCTTCGATATCATTCAAAAGGTTTGCACTGAAATTTTTTGTGCTGACTCGCTCCCACAGCTGAAGCTGAGATTGATCGACTCCGAAGTTTTTCATTAAATCTACTTTACATTCGGTGGCGAACGCACTGAGCCCTTTGGCTTCTAGTTTCAGCTGACCCGCTGAAGATTTACTGCGAATATCATTAAGCATACTTTGCGCTTTTGAATAAGCGTAACTCGAATCGCCACAATTCATTTTTCCGTCAAAAAAAAGAACTATTTCATTCATCGCTACACATTGACCGCTTGAAAGAAGTTGTCCAATTGGGCAGCTACTCCAAGCTTGGATCGAAATGAACGCACACAATAAAGTTTGAGCAATGAATGATTTCATCGTTTCTGCTGTATCAACTTGTCTACCAAGCTAGCCGAGTTAATAAAAGACTTATCCTTAGAATTTTCACATATGTCAGACTGAACCTGCTGTCCGTCCGGAAAAGCGTATGTTGCGATTGCTGCGACTGATCCAATCTCTTCACATAATTTAAACCCGGGGTTCGAATAGGTAGAAAATAATTGATATTTTGTAAAATCTTTTTTTGTGAAGTCGATGAGAACCGCGCACTTTTCTGAAAGGCAATTCTCGGATAAGAAGGTGTCTTTTTTACTGTTGTAGCAAACTTTGCGACTGGTTTCGTTGAATTTACCTGAATTTAAAATTTTAATCTTCGCATCGACGCACCTATAATCGGCCGACGCGCATTGGGAATAAATAAAAATAGCTAATATGAATAAGCGATACATCCACCCATAATCTCACGATGGACACAGCGGCCGCAACCAACCAAGGTCTAGGTCACTCTTTTTGCCTTTGATCTCGCTTCATATTTTCAACAACAGGGTTGATGATCTTCAATAATTTTATGCTGACTTTCTTCCATGCTTTAGCTTTGTCGAGTTCTCCGTCTTTATCTGCCGCTAGTGATATTGGATCAATGAGATAAGAGTTTTCCTGAAAATCTTTGATTATCTTCGTTAGATTTTGCGCTATTGCTTCATTTTTCAAATGAATCGCGATTTCCAAATTTTTCTTATCTGAAATAAGATCAAAATTGTATGATCCGACCACCGCAGTGTGCCCATCGATGACAAAAGCTTTCGCGTGCAAAGTATCTGGACCGCGGTATTCCCAAATTTCAACGCCGATATCAATCAAAGATTTTCGATTCATCCGATACGCGGCTTGCGCAATCATGTTGTCGGAAGAATTGAGTGAATTAGTAACGATCCGGATGTGAACACCCTTCACGATGAGTCGATTAAACAAGGTTAGGATACGATCGCTTAAAGTGACGTAAGGTGAAATAATAATTAACGATTTTTCTGTTTGTGTTTCGATAATACTTGATAGCTTCGCACTAATTCCATCCGAGCTTTTTTCGCGATCAGTTGGATCGTACAAAAACTCAATTGGTCCGTTGACCTGGTAGCCCTTAAGCCAATCGATCTGCGAATTTGGAATAGAGCTGTTTTTTACATAATTATAATCGATCGATTTATCATTCATAGACCGGCTTGCTACTTCAGTCTCGTCCCTTACGCGCCTTTTTTCAAATTCACATTGATCGAATTCTACGTTTGCACATGTATCATACGGCCCGGCCGAATCATATATACCTAAATCCGGAATCATTGAGTGTCGACTTTTCCACAAAGCTGAAAAATATTCGTGTGCAACCAGCACGGCTTTTCCATTAAACACAATGTCTAGATCGTTATAGGCAAGCTCTGTCCCATTGAAATATTTATTTGATATGTTTCGGCCCCCGACCAGACAAATCTTTCGATCGATACAAATGCTTTTGTCATGAAGGCGACTCATTAACTTGCTAGGGTTTAAAATGTCTACCGGATTATAAACTTTAAGCTCGAAGTTTTTTTCTTTTTTTAAAGCGGCTAACATGGCTGGCTTGATCTGATGACTTAATCCATCCACTAAGATTCTCACTTGGACCCCACGGCGGGCGGCGTCTCTAAGCAACGACAAGAATGAAATCGCAATTTGATCATTGGCAATCGTGAAATATTCGATCGTAATTTGTTCTTGAGCTTGCAGAATTAAATCGGCACGAATTTGCAGGGCTTCACCATTGTCGCGAATAAGTCGTGCCGAATCTGCGGAAGCAAACGCAGAAGTCAGCAGCAATGTAAAAAGGCTTAATAAAGTTTTAAACAGCATACGTACCTCGATAACGAAGTTTATGCAGTTTATAGACCCTTGGGGCTTTGCTCATCACCTTCTAAAGGTGATATAAACCTTAGCTTTAACCATATAAGCGTCAAAGACTTTTACAGTAGCCAGTATTTGTCGGAATCGCTCGAAACTATCGTCTGCCGACTCGAACGCTCTCTCCGCGCTTCCATCCGAAAACAGTTTGTGACTGTGTACGGTTCCAATAAAAAATAAGTAAAAATCCGACGATCAACATCGCAACACTCAGCCATTGACCCCGTGTTAAGCCAAGCGCCTGAAATCCCAACTGCACGTCGGGCATACGAAATTGTTCGTTAATAATTCGCGCGATCGCGTAGGTGATGACGAAACTTCCTGCGATAAATCCCGGTTTTCTAGATTTGCGAGCTAAGAAAAATAATATTAAAAACGTAATTAAGCCTTCACTAAGTGCTGCGTATAATTGCGACGGATGGCGCGGATCTAATATCGGAGCAATCAGCTGCTTCACTTTATCATTTCCATTTTGAATCTCTTGAATCACTTTACCTAAGGTGCCATAGACTTGTTCGCGTGATGCAACATCGATTCGGTAACTGGCTAATAAAGTACTCCACTTTGCAGCGGGGACTCCCAATGATTCAACCACCGGAGTTAGTTGACTTAGTCGATCAAATTCATAAGTCGGCCAAGTCATGATGTCGGATGGAAATTTTACGGCTAAAGGAAAATCTGCCGAAGCGACACGGCCTACAAGCTCGCCATTAATAAAGTTTGCGATTCGACCGAATAATGAACCAAGCGGGCCCGTTATCGCCGCCAGATCTAGAAGGTAAACATAATTCAAACCCATTTTTCGCGCATAAAGAAAACAGGCAACAAAAATTCCGATGATTCCACCGTGGCTAGCCATGCCGCCTTCATTCACGGCTAGAACTCCCCAAAATGGAAAGCCAGGACGAAAACTTAAAAATAGCGACGGATCGTA
Source organism: Bdellovibrio sp. (assembly GCA_043760925.1). Classification (GTDB taxonomy): domain Bacteria; phylum Bdellovibrionota; class Bdellovibrionia; order Bdellovibrionales; family Bdellovibrionaceae; genus Pseudobdellovibrio. The sequence continues at coordinate 163,465 of JAYUOK010000092.1, forward strand.
AAATAAACAATAACCTAAGCGCCCACCAATTAAAGTTCCGACTGCAGCGTAGGTAATAAAGTCAGCCACCATATTTCGGGTTAATCCCGCACGCTGACGCTCTGCAAGCCAGCAGATAATGTAGTAAGCGCAAATGAATCCCAACATGTAAGAGAATCCGTACCAGCGAAAGCCGAACTCAGAACCCCACAAAGAAGTTTCAGGAAATTTTAAAATGAAAGGGCTTAAATCATGAACCATCGGTATCTCCAGTTTTTAATTTCTTCATTATCTTCGCTTGAGGAAAGCGCTTGGTCAATGCTACAAATAGCCTCATGAGTACAAAGAGCACAGTGAGCACAAAAAAAGTTTCTGATATTTTTGACCCAACCCAGTGGAACGAAATTTCTGGTTTTGATTTCACCGATATCACCTATCACCGCGCGAAGAATCAAGGCACGGTTCGAATTGCCCTGAACCGACCCGAGGTCAGAAATGCGTTTCGACCAAAAACCGTTGATGAATTATCAATCGCACTCGAGCACGCAAGAATTTCCGCTGATGTTGGAGTAGTCTTACTAACAGGCAACGGTCCGTCACCGAAAGATGGTGGCTGGGCTTTTTGTTCTGGCGGCGATCAGCGCATTCGCGGAAAAGATGGATACAAATACGAAGGCGCTGATAATAACGGGACTGGTACAAGCGAAGAAAACAAAGTGAACTTGGCAAAACTGGGCCGGTTACATATTCTTGAAGTTCAACGACAGATTCGTTTTATGCCAAAGATTGTGGTGGCGGTTGTACCCGGCTGGGCCGTGGGCGGCGGCCATTCACTGCATGTGATTTGCGACTTAACTTTAGCATCGAAAGAACACGCCATTTTCAAACAGACTGATCCAGACGTTGCCAGTTTTGATTCTGGTTATGGCTCGGCCTATTTAGCTCGGCAAGTGGGGCAAAAGAAAGCGCGCGAGATATTTTTCTTAGGCCGTAATTATGATGCACAGACGGCATTTGATATGGGCATGGTGAACGAAGTAATCCCGCATCAAGAGTTAGAAAAAGTCGCACTTGAATGGGCGTCCGAGATGAACCAAAAGTCACCAACGGCTATGCGTATGCTAAAATTTGGCTTCAATATGATCGACGATGGCTTGGTTGGCCAACAGCTATTCGCTGGCGAGGCAACCCGTTTGGCTTATGGCACAAATGAAGCTGAAGAAGGACGTAATTCATTCGTGGAAAAGCGTGATAAAGATTTTAAAAAATATCCGTGGCACTACTAACTAGCCTAAATACTCCACGGAAGAACTTCACGATTCATGAAAGTAAAAAAGACCGTTAGAAAAACGGCCATTACAACCATCAACATCAGTTCGAAACGAAAGAAGAACTTTAAAAAGCTCGATTTCGTTTTTGATGACCAAAAAATGTAATAAAAACTTGGTAATATCATCATGCCGGGTGGGCCAAATAAGATCGACAGCTTGATCACCCCACGAGTGCCATAATTTCGAATGATGTAATCGTGTAAAACTAAAAAAAGTATGACATAGAATATTGAAATACTTTTCGTTAAAAACTCGATCAGATGTTGAAACATCCAACGCTTTGTTCCTAGCTTTTCAAATTGCGCGCTAATTTCATCAGCTACGTAAATAAAATTCTGAGCTTTGAAGCCAGCTTTATCGACGTCTTCCATAATAAATAAGTCTTTTCGGCGCATCGGCACTAACCGAATTTGACCCTGTGTTTTAAAATATTTATTCTTTAAGTCTTTTGCTTGAACCCAACTAAAAACGGGATGGTCAAATAATAACGAAACTCGTCCTACGATCGAATTGATCCGTATGAAGAAAGAGCTTTCTTTTTGAATAAGTTCTAGGTGCTTTTTGCGCATTTCCCTCTTATCGGCAGAAAAAAAGCCACATAAAATTCTTATTTTGAGACATCTGATAGAATTAGTTCGGCTCTGGATAAGCCGTGCTAAAATTAAGGCATGAAAACACGTCTACTCGCTATCTTCGCATTCATGCTTTTCTCGGCGTCTCAGTCTTGGTCACAAGAGTCTGGCGGGGGAAACGCTTCGGGCAATTCTAGACCTTGGTTACTATCGCAAGGAGCGGCGGCTCGCGAAGCGAAACGATTTACGTTACAGGGCTGGCTAGAAAACAAAGATCGCCGCAACCTGATGGATATGTGGCTTACGATCAATACTCCTTCTCCATATGAATTTGTTCTTGGTGGAGCCATGTTTTCTTATTCACTTGAATCTTCCGTATCAAGCGTCAAAGCGACGCCGGTCAACTACAAAAAATACTACGGCGAAGTTTCGGCCTACGCTAAATTTGTTGGAATCACCGGGGAATATTCAAATAACCAAGAAGAAGGTTTTAATGATGTGACCGGATTATTTAACTTAAGAATTTTTGGACACTCAGTTCAAAGCTCTCATATTACTCTTCACTATGGTCTACGTACCCGAACTTCTGAATTAAGCAATTACCGGTTGAACCAGCAGTTTCCTGCGGCCACTTTGCAAATTTACTTAATGAAGTATTTTGGAATTCAAGGTCATTACCGCGCTTACCTACCCGTGACCGAAAGTTTTTATGGTGAAACAAAAGGTGACGAGCTAAACGCCGGGGCATTCATCGAATTTGGAAGTTTTCGTTTATTCGGAGATTGGTATCAAGAAAGACAAAGTTCGAAATTGAACAATATCGAATCCGGTATTATCCGCACCGGAAACAAGGTTGGAGTAAAAATTTATTTCTGACCACAAATCTCAAAAGTTTTCATCTCTAAGCGGGCTGCATATCTTTGCGCTTGCTGTAATTCACGGGCCGCAATAATAGCCCCGCGATCTGTCAAAGCACGCTGGCCAAGTAACTTCGTATAAAGTTCATTCATAGCCACATGGGCCGCTTGTTTTTGTAAAAAGAAAATTCTGATATCATCACAATCGCTTGCTTGCGCAAATGAAGCCGACCATAGAATGCAAGCTGCTACCAGTGCTGTTTTCATAAATACTCCTGTTTAGGAATAACTATGCAAACCTATGCCACTAGGCATTTCCATGAGTTTACGCGTGCAAATCGCGCTGGATAGAGACCCTGCCTACAGGGGTGTTAGCGGGCTAACACCTGAGGGCTTAAAATTGTTAGATTAGTTTTTTTTCAAGACAGCTGCGTAGAAACCATCGAAGCCATGGATCTGCGGCCAAATGCGTTCTTCTTTTTGCAAAGTCCACTTCGCACCTTCCGGAGTCGCCAGAAACCACTTCACTTGATCTTCGTTTTCACGATTTAAAATACTGCACGTCGCGTAAACCATCAGGCCGCCCGACTTACACATTTCTGAATAGCTCGAAATAATTTCGCGTTGAAGTAAAATAAGTCTTTCGATCTCTTCCATGCTTAGCTTCCATTTTGTATCTGGATTTCGGCGTAGCACGCCTAAACCAGAACATGGAACATCTAGCAACACGCGATCAAATGAATTCTCGAGGCGCTTGATGGTTTTATTCGACTCGATCATTTTTGTTTCGATGATGTCGACTCCACCGCGAGCGGCGCGGGTTTTAAGTTCTTTTAATTTCCAGTCGTGAATATCCATGGAAATAATTTTACCTTTGTTCTTCATCAGTGCGGCTAAGTGAAGTGACTTACCGCCCGCTCCGGCGCAGGCATCCACTACGCGCAAACCTGGCGTCAGTAGCAGAAGCGGAGCTACTAATTGTGATCCAGCATCTTGCACTTCGAAGAATCCGCTGCGAAATGCTTGCGTGATGAAGACATTTTTTCTTTTCGCTAATTTAAGCGTGATCGGTAATTCAAAACTTTCTGATTTCACGGGCTCGGCAATAATTTCTTCGCGCGCAAGATCTTCGATCAACTGGGCAGGCGTTGTTTTTAATGTGTTCGTGCGTAAGTAAACTTCGGCAGGACGGTTCAGCGCGTTCATGATTTTTGTCCACTGATCTTTGAATTCGCTTTGCCCTAGTTCATGCAGCCAGTCGGGAAATGAATTAGCGATCTGTGGCGGCTTGTCTTCGGAATTTCTGCGATTCAGTTCATTGATGTCGATGTGATCAAGCTCGGGCCAGTTTGGAAGTTCGTTCATTGATTGAAATAAGTAAGCGCCAAGTAAATCCCAAGATTTGTTTGATCCAACGATGTATTCAAGACGTCGTTTATGCCGAACGATTTCGTAAATCGCTTCGGCGACAAACTTGCGGTCGCGGGCTCCCCATTTACGATTTTTTTTGAAAATTTTCTCGATCACTTTATCGGCGTACCGACCATCCATAAAGATTTCGTCTAAAGCAGCCACGATGGCATCAACAAGGTGTAAGTGAAGTGGCAATGCCAATGCGAGGTCCAATCTTTAAGTGAGTTTTGAAGCTCCCACTTTTAGACTGACCAGCGAATTTTGTCGACGAAAAAATGGAGCGCCGCATTCCAAAAAGGGAACCGGGGCGCGGCGCCTGTTACCTACGGGAGTTCTTTTCTTCCTAGAATGTAAAGATTCCACCTAGGCCAAGATAGTTTCCGTTGAGTTGGCCGTCGGAGGTTACGTGCAGGTGGTTTTTCATTCCGGCTTCGATGTAAAAGCCGGCGTTTTCGAATAGATCGAACATTCGCAGTCCGAAGAAAAGTTGGTAATCGAGCGAGATTGGGGATTCATTCTCGAGTTGTTTAAAATAAATTCCGGGGCCGAATCCGACTCCGAAATAAAGCGGGAATTTTGTTCCGGCATCGGGCAGGAGTAAAGTGTATAAAAAACTCATTTTACCGGCTCGTTTGACTTCTAAATTAGGAGTCGCAAGCTCGTATTCAGTGTACGAAATCCGAAGCGCTTCATCGAAGGCATTTTTGACTACGCCCAATCGATAGGTCATATCGACGCCCCATTTTCCAATATCTTTTTGGTAATCTTGGCCCCATTTGTAGCTATCGGTCCCTACGTAGTTGCTCACTCCAAAAGTTAAAAACCTATCGTCACCTGATAAAGTATCAACGGATTCATTTGCGATTTTTTGGGCCTCTTCGTATTGAGAAACGCCACGGTCGTTTGAGAAGTATTTTGCGGCTGCTTTTCTGCCAACTCTCGGAGCATCTGCGAACACTTCTGTGGATCCTAAAACTAAACAAAACAAGAGTAATATCGGGGATTTAATCATGCTGCTACTCCTCCAAATATTATGCTACGCGCAAGCTATTCTTTTGGCAATGAACCAAGCATTGACCCTGGCCTAAGGACCCCCTACTTTAAAAATATGAAATGCCCTTTCTGCGGCCATTCTGAGGATAAAGTTTTAGATACGCGTGTACAAAAAGACGCTGGCATTCGCCGTCGCCGCGAATGCTTATCATGCAAATCGCGCTACTCAACTTTAGAAACTGTGATGTTAAGTTATCCATCAATCATTAAAAAAGATGGCCGCCGTGAACCTTACAATAAAGAAAAACTTCTTCGTGGCCTGCAAGCCGCTTGTCAAAAAAGACCGGTCAGCTCAGCACAACTTGAAGGTGCCGTTGAAAGAATTTCAGCTTGGTTGATGACTCGCGGAGAAAGCGAAGTCGCATCCAAAGTCATCGGACGCAGAGTGATGGCTGAACTTAAACAACTTGATGATGTTGCTTATGTTCGATTCGCAAGTGTATATAGAACATTCAAAGACGTGCAAGAATTCGTAGAAAAACTTGAAGGTGACGAGCTAATTGATATGATCGATTCCTCTGGTCCACAATTAAGTTTAACACCCGTCACGCTAAGGAAATTAGAAGATGAGAAGACAGTCCCGGGAAATCGCCCTGCAAATCCTATTTCAAACTGAGTACGCTCCTCAAATTTCTTTTGAAGATTTATTTTCCATTTACGAAGACAACAAAGATCGCGGAATTATCGAATACGCTGATAACATCATTCGCGGCGTTCAGGCCCATAAAATAAAAATTGATGAAAAAATTCAAGAAGCCAGTCGCCACTGGAAGATCGAACGCATGGGCGGAGTCGATCGAAATATTTTACGCATGGCCATTTTTGAAATGACGATGGCGCAAGAAATGATCGAACCAAAAATTGCCATCAACGAAGCCATTGAAGTCGCAAAAACTTTTGGCTCGCAAGAATCCCCCTCTTTTGTACACGGAATCTTAGATCAAGTGATTCGCAATGAGCGCGCATAAATTAGCGGCCGTTCAGGCATTTGACCCTGGCGCAGACCTTTGGATGATTGAAGATAATTTTAATGACCACTGGTGGAATGAAATTGATTTTCGTTCAGGTTTTTTATTGAGCGCAAGTTTGTATCATCACAAGAAACCAATGCCCCGGCAAATTGAAACTCTGCTTTCTGAAACCGAACTGAAAACGTACACTTTTCATGAAGATGAAAATTTATTACTGTTGGGTACGGCACAACATTTTCATAATCGGTGGATACTTCTGTGGAAAAATAATCCCGAGCCCGCTGTGAAAAAAATGGCGCAAATGGCCGAGCAGCTTAAAGTTAAAAACATTCGTGTGTTCTCGGCCGATCAGGCTGTTCATCAGCTGATCGCAGCTCGGCTTTCGGCTAGTTTCGACCAGATCGCCTTTGTTGAGCGTTTGTAGAGAAGCATTTGTTCGATAAGCTTAGTTCATGATGAAAAAATGGAATGCTCAAGTCGAAAAAATGTTAGATCAGCCGAATCACACCTTAGATTTTGATGAGTTTAAAAAAGCTTACCAACCTGAACTTGATAACCAACGCTTAGAAAATATTAGTTATATTTTTTCAGGAGTTGTTACTGCAGGTCAGATCCCGCTTTTATTTACCCAGCTTTCTTCATTTTTTGAAGTTGGGTTTCTGATTGAAAAAACGGGCTCAAAAAATATTTACACCGCCCACCAGATCTTCGCATTTTCAAAACATCTTAATCAGCTCGACGCCATGAAAACAATTCGTCTGCCTGATTCAGAATTATTTCAAGTGATGAAAACCAACGCAAAAGCATTTTTAAGTAAATTTGCACTTGATGCAATGGACGCTGAAAATAGAATGAGCGCCTTTTTAGTTCGTTTAACTGATCACCATAGCATCGTGATTATGTCGAGCTTGGCCGAACCTTGGTTGCAATTGCGCATTGAAAGTTTACAAAAGACTTTAATGCGTGTTCACTTCGATTCATGACCAGCGAAGAAAATGTAACCCCGTATACGATATTTATTTTATCCGATAGCACGGGCGAAACCGCCGTGACGATGATTCGTGCAGCTTTGGTGCAATACGCGCAAAAAGAAATTAATATTCAACGCTGCAAAAATATTCGCACTGAAGATCAAGTTCGATCGGTGGTTGATGAATGTTTTGAAAAACGTGGAATGGTTGCTTACACCTTCGCAAGTCCTACGCTACGCCAAAAAACCGCCGAGCTTTGTTTAGAAAAATCAATTCCATCAATCGATTTCTTGGGACCCTTGATTCATACGCTAGATCATTTCTTTGGGGTGGCTTCATCGCAGCAAATGGGCGCTTTACGACAAACAGATGATCGCTACTTCAAACGCATCGAAGCGATTGAATACACCGTTCGCCACGATGACGGAAAAACTTTGAACGAGCTTGATAAGGCCGACATCGTTTTGGTTGGTATCAGCCGTACGAGTAAAACTCCGCTTTCAATTTTCCTTAGCCACAAGGGTTGGAAAGTGGCAAATATTCCGCTGGTGCCAGGTTCACCGTTACCAGAGCAGTTGTTTAAAATTGATCAGCGAAAAATTGTCGGGCTTATTATCGATATTGATTCGTTACAACGAATCCGTAAAAACCGTTTAGAAAAATTCGGTCAAGACACGGGCGGCGAATACGCTTCGGTTCAACAAATTTTAAAAGAAATTGAATACGCCGAAACTTTATTTAAACAAAATAAACGCTGGCCGGTCTTCAACGTAACCGAACGCGCGTTAGAAGAAACCGCCAGCGAAATTGTGCGCTTAATCGCTTCGCGCATGGGCTGGCCAGAGAGTGTTCTGTTTTAGCCAATAATTTTTATTTCGGGATGCTCTGCCGAGGCACCCTCATGACCCATTTAAAAACTACGAGCGCTCTTGATCGCCAGTTAATGCTTGAAACAAGATATGCGCTGTCTCGGATGTTGCACCCGTCGCGCGGTAGTAATACTGAAAACTCATTTTGTAATCGAAGTCAGTAATACGCACGTGGTTTAAGCGACCGCTACGAACTTGCTTCTTAATTGAATGCGATGGTAAAAATCCGACTCCTAAACCGTATTCGATCACGCGTTTAAGCGTTCCGACGTTTGAAGACTCAAACACCGATGGCAAAGTTCCTAGACGCTTTTCTAATTCTTTATCGAAATCAGGAAACTCATTTGAGAAATGCACATACGGAATCTTTTTAATTTCATCTAACTTAATTGTTGGTGGGTAGAACTCATCTTTACCTGAACCGACTAGCCACATCTCTTCATGGAATAGAATTTCGGATTTTGCGTCTGGCAAGGACGACTTAAAATGTTTTTCAACATCTGGTAATACTAAAACATCTAACTTATTATTTTTATAATCACGAACTAGGTCTTCGCCTTTGGCATAATCAACTTTGATTTTGAAATCAGGGTTGAATTTTAGTAATCGACTCACCACGGGGCTCATCAAGTGAAGACCGATTGAATTTAATGTGCCAATTCGCAATTCGCCATGCAGTTTTGCGCCGATTGACTTAATTGAAACTTCGGCCATTTGTGCCAGGCTTAGAATTTTTTTGGCGTGTTCGTATAGAATCTCGCCCTGTGCGGTCATTTTGATCTGTTTGGCTCCGCGAACGATCAGTTCAACTCCTAAATCATCTTCCATATTCTTCATCTGCTGACTGACTGCCGGCTGTGTTAAGAAAAGTTTATCAGCCGCGGCGGTCATACTGCCTTCGGCGGCAACCGTGACGAAAGTCTGGAGTTGAGAAAGATTGAGCAAAAGATCCCCCTGTTTGTTCTTTGTTGAAGAACTAAGTTATGCCTATAATATTAAGCAGGAAAGAAACTTTTTAGTCCACATCAAAGTGAGGTCCATCATGTTTAGGTCGAAGGCTTGCTTCCTTGCCGTTACGTTATTGTTTAGTTTATTTTTTAGCACCACAGGCGAGGCCCGAACATTTAAGAATGCGTATATTTCTTTTGAAATGCTCGATACTTGGAAATGTAATCTTGAACAAACCGAATGGGTTTGCCGCGCGGAAGATCCGCAAGAAGCGAAAGAAGCGGTTATTATTTTAACTGCGAAAGAAAAGGGCCCAACCGATTCTTTTCCGATTTACGAAAATCATATGAATAACTCCATATCGACCGTTTCTAAAACCGGCGCCAATTTAACTTCGTCGGTCGTCTATAAAGCGCAACAGCAACGATACAATGATCACATTTGGTTAGATGGAATTCACCGCAATAGTGAAGTGCAAAATTATTTCACCCGATATGTGGCCACGATCAAAGATCAAATTGCAATCTTAGTAACGTTTACGGTGCATAATAAATTTTACGCGAAACATTCAGGGCATTTCAATAATACAATTAAGTCTTTAAGAGTTATTGCTAGCAAAGATTTGTTATCGAGACCTGATTTAGGTCCCGTACGTGGCGCTGGTGAAACTTTGGGTGCCGGAATTGGCCAAGCGATGCCGTCTGATTTATTAGCGGCCGACGAAGGTGGCTCGGATGCAAAAAAAGGTTTTTTCAAAAGCGAAGCGGCCCTGGGACTTGGTTTATTATTGTTAGCGATTTTAGTTTATTTAGGTCTTACTTTTTATAAAAAGAGAAAATAATTAATTCATGACGAAATCGGTGAAGTAGACATCTTTGACGAGTCCCCGATTTAGAATATGATTTACTTCTTCGACAATGCGATCCTTCAAGAATAGTTTTCCCTGGATCGTTTCTAAATCATCAAAGGTTTTTTCATTTAGAATTCGAACAATTTTATCACGGGCTTTTGCGCGCTTATCAAAATCCATAATTTCTTGAAAAGCCTCAGGCCCAATCATATCTAAGTTAACTTGAACGCGAATCGTACGTTTCGGTAATCCAGAAAGATTCACGACGAACTTATCCATCGTGTAAACCATTGGCGCCTCGGAAAACATTTCTTTAAGGCTGGCTGGGGCCCGTAAATTCTTTTCGACAATTACAGGGGATTCGTAGCCTAAAGTAGAAATAAAAACCCAGTAAGTTCCTAAGCCAAGCACGCCGAAGTTAACGGTGATTGCTGTGCCAATAAGTACTTTTTTTAGAATTGCTTGCCAGTTCTTCATACTAGCTAGATCGGCTTGTTCGCGACTGGGCTTGAAAAATAATTAAACAAGCTTGTATCAATTTGAGACGCTCATGGTTTATTTGGTGCAATATAACTAATTAATTCTATTCTGAGTTAAAATGTTAAACTAGAATGACCGAAAAGCTCTTATATATATGCAATCTTTAGCGTTCGTACTCATTTTAAGTCTTTTGAGCTCTTTGACCGTTTACGCGGCCGATGATGCAAATAAAACTCATCCCTTAGAGGTTCTGGCCATTTCGTCTGATCCCCGCTTATCACCTAATGTGATCGTCGCCGATAAAACGAAAAGAAAACTAAGTGTATTTGACCGTCCTAGTTTAGAGACCGGCACTCCCCGTCAGCAATTCGATATTGATATCGGAAAAAATGAAGGCCCTAAAACAAAACGCGATGATAAGAAAACTCCAGAAGGAATTTATCTTTTAGAGCAAAAGAAAACGCAGCCCGAGATCCCGTATGATCTTTACGGCGTGATGGCTTTTACAACCAATTACCCTAATTTTTTCGATAAGTTTGAAAACAAAACGGGCGATGGCATTTGGCTGCATTCGGTGCCGGATACGATCCCGCTGACTCGCGGTTCAAAAGGTTGCGTGATCTTAAGAAACGACGCCCTTAAAAAAGTTGAAGATTACATTTCATTAAATAAGACGTTTCTTTTAATTAATGATCAGATCAATTGGCTGACTCAAGCAGAACACGCGAAAGAAAAAGAATTCGCCATGTCGTGGATGGAACAATGGAAAACCCAGTGGCAAGCGCAAGACTTAGATAATTATATTAAAAATTACTCGGAAGAATTTTCGGCTCCTAATTTTAATAAAAAATCATGGTTAGCCCACAAGCAAAAATTAAAAAAGATGTACAAGTTTGTTAAGGTTGGTTTATCTGACCCACAAATTTTTCATTTGAAGAATCAGTACATTTTTCAGTTTATTCAGGATTACGAATCTGACGGACACAAGGATACGGGTTTAAAAACGTTGTACGTCTTTAAAGAGAATGGAAATCTTAAAATTCAACGTGAAGAGTGGTCTGCGATGCGCCAATCATTGGGCGCGCGCTAGTAAGGCTAGAGGCTAGCCCTACATACTTATAAAAAACTAAATTAAATCTTTATCTTCTTTTTCGATATCTAACTTTTCAGTCATTGCTTCTTGATCTGGTTGAGATTCAGCGTGCTTGTCCATTTCTTCTTGAGTGACTCGGCCCATTTTGACGTTTAGTTCTAAAAGACGCTTATCGAACTTCAAATTTGCTAAGGCTTTATTTAATGACATTCTTTTCCTCTTTTTAAGTATTCAATCTTTTAGTGCTGCTGTCGCTGATTCAATCGTACCTGCCAGTACATACTCGCACAGCGTTTGGACCTTTTTATATAGCTGGATTTCTGATTAAAATCCAGTCTAATTCCAGTATTTTGGGCCTTCTTCTTTTTTATTGAGCTTTTCGTTATCAACAACCAGACGCAAGCTTGACGATTTTTTCTTTAACTTCGCCTTTGTTTTAGTCAATTTCCAGCGCGCATGGCCCATTAAAAACAAGAATCCAACTAAGGCACCGCCGACGTGAGCCAGATACGCTACATTATTTCCGGGCCCGGCAAATCCAGTCGTGAGTAAAGATGAAAAATCGAGGGCGGCGGCGATCATTGCGAAATACTTGGCTTTCATCGGAAAAAGGCCCATGAAGTAAATCACACGTTCGGCGAAGATGATGCCGTAAGCGACTAGAAGGCCAAACAATGCACCCGAAGCGCCTAGCACGGGCACTAGCAATGGCGCGCGAACTTCCGTAAGGGCGGCGTAGATACCAACGCCGAAACAATAAATCAAAGCGGCGCCGACTCCACAGACGAAAAAATAAGTCGTAAAAAATTTTGGACCCCAATGTTTTTCAAGCTCAGAGCCAAAAAACCAAAGCATCAGTAAATTAAACAATAAATGAAATGGCGAAATCGCGTGAAAAAACATGTAGGTCACTAATTGCCAAACCCAAAATTTTTCAATGACTTGATCTGGATGTAACGAAAACCAAAGGGTTAGGTCCAAACCAAAAATTTTACCAAGTAAGATTTGTATACCAAACCAACATACGCACATGACGATGACCAGCCGCTTTACAACTAAAGTCAGCGGCGCAACTTGAATTGAATTCATGTATGACCTTTCTTTGCAAAATAATCGCTAAAATTTTTATAACTTTTCTCTAAAGTTTCAACGACAACTTTTGCCTCTGCAATTAACGGAAAAAAATTAAAGTCCCCGTTCCAGCGCGGAACAATATGATAATGAATATGACCCGGTATGCCGGCTCCGGCGCTGGCCCCGTGATTCAATCCGACGTTGAAGCCTGGCGGATTGTAAATAACTTCGATCGCTTCCATGGCGATTCGTAACGTGCGATGCAGGTCATCGAAGCGCTCGGGGCTAAGTTCTAGTATTTGCCCTGCATGGACCAGAGGTAAGATAAGCAGATGCCCGTTGTTATATGGATATTTGTTAAGAACGATTTGCGAGTGTTCGGATTTGTAAACACAAAGAGAAGCGAATGATTGATCTAGCTTCGCGGACCGACAGAACACGCAGCCATCATCTTTGACGAGCTTTCGCACGTACTTCATGCGATCTGGTTTAAAAAATACATTTCGTTTTAACGGCCAGTCCGCTGATTTTTCTTTCGAAGAATTTTTCAACTTTGGCTGGGCCTTCATTTTGGGGTTTTTCTTTTTTGAAGAAACCGATTTTTTTATGCTGACAGATTTTGGGCTGCCCGTCTTTTGGCTGCCCGTCTTATTTAGCGCCGACTTCGACTTCATTGCGGCTTACCAGTATCCAGGCATTAAATAAAGTGGTTGGTTTAAATACTTTGTTTTTAGAAACATTTCCGTAACTTCTTTTAGGGAAGCTGCTTTAGAAGCGCCAACGATTTCTTTAATCTCGCTTAAAGTATTCAATTCGTCTTCTTCGTCTTCCATCATGAGGTAATCAAGAATGCTGGTTTTTTCTTTTCGCGGTTTAAATAATTTGTAATCGTCTTTTCCTAAGTTTACTAATTTACCCGCTAAACGAACTCCATCTTCAAAAGTTCCGATTTCATCTGCGAATTTTAGTTCAACTGCTTTAGCTCCCGTCATGACTCGACCGTCAGCGTAAGCTTCAACTGTTTTTACGTCTAACTTGCGACCTTCAACCACGGCATCGCGAAACTGCGCGTAGACTTCGTCGATCATTTCTTGAAACAAGGCGCGCTCATCATCGCGCATCGCGCGGTACTCGGCTCCTGAATCTTTGAATTTGCCTGACTTAATTGTGTAACGAGAGATTTTAGCCCAGTCGTAAAGTTTTTCGAGATTTGCAAACTCCATGATGACGCCGATTGATCCAATCATCGTTCCTGGCGCAACCAGAATTTTGTCGCAGGCCAAAGCCGCGTAGTAACCGCCGCTGGCAATCAAACTTGTTGAAACACAAACGACGGGTTTTTTCGTTTCAGTTTTCACGCGCTGAATTTCGTAAAAAATTTCTTGAGACGGACCAACTGCGCCGCCCGGCGAATTAATGTCGATGACGATGGCTTTAACGGATGCATCTTTTGCATAACGCTTTAGTTGCGCTAGAAATTTTTTGCCGTTCATGATTACGCCGTGAAGTTCAAGATGTAGAATTTCGTTCCCGGTGGTTGAGCGTGCGGACTCGTTTGTGCTGTTATAAGTTTTATAGCCGCGAAAAGCTAACATGCCGACGATAAGAACGACTAAACCGAATACGAATTTTTTACGGAAGGACCATGATTTCATTTTTATGTTTCCTCTATGAGATGGGTACCGACTTATGATAGCGGGTTTGGGTTTGCGGGGCTAGGGGGTTTTCAACCCAGAATTGGGTGATACTTTGTGCATCCGTCCGTGAGACGGGGCTTCGCCCGGGCGTCCGGCCCGAGAGAACTGTAGGAGGGGGAATTAAACAGCGGAAGGGTTTATCTCCCCGCAATTCCCTCACTCCAGATCAGATTGGCCGGAAGCCAATCTGAAGCCCGCTCTCACGGACGGACACACCCAAACCAACCACTCGCCAGCTTTTCATAACACCACGCATTCCAAAAAGGGAACTGTTACCTTAGGGGTTCCTTTTTTTTCCAAAAAAAAAAGGGAGCTCCTTGCGGAAACTCCCTTTTTGCTAACTTTTCTTTTTTAGAGATTAGCTTTTTGTGTCTTCTGACTTTAAGTTTTTTAACTGGTCGCCGAACATGTCGCCGAAGCTTGTTTTAGCTGTTGCTGAAACCTTCTTTGCGTAATCTTCTACGTCGCCTTTTTGTTCGCGAAGTTTAATTAACTTTGAAGAAAGACCGATTTTACGAGCGTCTTTGTCGATTGAAATCACTTCGGCTTTGATTGTTTGGCCCGCTTTTGCGAAGTCTTCAACTGTTGTAATTTTATCAGTTGTTAACTCAGAAATGTGGATCAAACCTTCGATGTCAGCCGCTAATTCTACGAATGCACCAAAGTCTGTTGTCTTTGTTACTTTCACATCGTGCTGAGTACCGATTCCGTATTTTTCTTCGATTTGTGACCAAGGATCGCCTTCAAGTTGTTTAACACCTAAAGAGAATCTTTCGTTTTCAGAGTCTACTCCTAGAACTACGGCGCGAACCTTAGCTCCTTTCGTAAACATTTCTGAAGGGTGGTTTACTCGCTTGGTCCAAGAGAAATCTGAAATGTGAACTAAACCGTCGATACCGTCTTCGATTCCAACGAAGATACCGAAATCAGTTACTGATTTCACTTCGCCTTCGATGATTGTACCTGGCTGGTAAGATTCTTTCATCTCGACCCATGGATTTGTTTGAAGCTGTTTCATACCTAAGCTAATACGACGATTTTCAGAATCGACTTCTAGCACTTGTACTTCAACTTCTTGTCCAACTGTTAATACTTGGTTTGCGTGCTTCACACGTTTTGTCCAAGACATTTCTGATACGTGAATTAAACCTTCAACTCCGTCGCCAAGTTCTACGAAAGCTCCGTATTCAGCTACGCTGACTACTTTACCTTTTACTTTTGCGCCGATTGTGTAAGACGCCTTCATTTGCGCCCATGGATCTTCAGTTAATTGTTTTAAACCTAAAGATACGCGCTCTTTTTCAGTGTCGTACTTTAAGATTTTAACTTGGATCTCGTCACCGACATTGATTAATTCTGAAGGATGCTTTACGCGGCCCCAGCTCATGTCCGTGATGTGTAATAGACCATCTAAACCACCAAGATCGATGAAAGCTCCGTAATCAGTTACGTTTTTAACTAAACCAGTAACTGTCGCTCCTTCTTTCATTGTATCTGCAGTTTGTGCTTTCATGCTATCGCGCTCTTCTTCAAGAAGCGCACGGCGAGAAAGGACGATGTTTCCGCGTTTTTTGTTAAATTTGATAACTTTAAATTTATATTTTTTGCCTAAGTACACATCCATGTTACGCACTGGTCGTAAATCGATTTGTGAACCCGGTAAGAAAGCTTTTACGCCGATATCAACACTTAAGCCGCCCTTTACTTTCGCCACCACAAGGCCTTCAATCACTTCTTCGTTTTCAGCCGCTTTTGAAATATCAGACCACGCACGTAACATGTCGGCTTTATCTTTTGATAATGCGATCATGCCATTTTCGTTTTCGATACGATCAATAAGTACTTCAACTTTGTCGCCCGCTTTAACTTGGCGAACACCGTCGATGACTCTGAATTCGTTGATTGGAATCAAACCTTCTGATTTGTAGTTAATATCTACTAATACATAGTCTGATTGAACTTCGACAACAGTACCAGTGACGACGTCACCAACTTTGAAATCTTGTTCGAGGGTTGAGGCTGCGAAAAGTTCTTTAAACTCTCCACCTGAAGGTTGATTATTTAACCCAGGATTTGCTGCGACCATGGCGTCTTCTGCGTCTAATAGTGCCATAACCGATAGTTTTTCTTTTTGGCTTTTGCTTAACGTTTTATTCATGCTCTTTCTTTTTTTCCTCCTGCCGCAAGTCCTCTGGGAACCATTTGGCTGAATAGAAGTTCTAAGGGGTTTTAAGCATGGGGTCAATCCTAGACTTTAAGGCTATTTGGGCAGGCGGGCCCGTACGAATTCTTCCACACGCGCTACGACTTGGTCGAAGCCCAATTCAGTGGTGTCTAAAACCAGGGCATCTTGGGGGATTTGTAAAGGGGCCGTCTTACGAGTTGAATCTTGTTGGTCACGCTGCTGCTGCTGCACGACCAATTTTTTCTCATCAAGGCCAAGTTCTTGTGCCCGCCGGTGCGCCCGATTCTCTGATGATGCCGTTAGATAGACTTTAGCTTCAGCCTGGGGAAAAACGATGGTCCCGCAGTCGCGGCCTTCGGCAATCAGGCCGTTCGCGCGCAAAGCACATTGGCGCTGGTGATCTAATAAAGATGAACGGACTTCGGGGTAATGGCTGACTTGGCTTGCGAAATTGCCGACGTCTTCTTGCGCGATTTTATCAGTGACGTCCACGTTATCGAACCAAACTAAGGTTTTTTGCGTGGTCATCTCGACTTTCCAATCTGTCGAAAGGGCTAGTTCGGAAAGGGCTGTCTTATCTGTGAGCGCGATTTTACGCTGTATTGCAGCATAGGCAAGGCCACGGTAAAAAGCTCCTGTTGAAAGCCATGGGATATTTAATCTTTTTGATAACTCACGGCTGAGTGAAGATTTTCCGGATGCGGCTGGGCCGTCGATTGTGATTACGTATCCCATTAGTTTAGTTCTTCCTCGCTACCGACAATAACGGTGCTTGTTGGGTTATAGGGATCTGAAATAGAAATTAATTAAATAACTTTTTTCATCTCGATTCATAGCATAACGATCCCGACAAAAGAAAGCTTGAGTTAAAAGATTATTTTATTAAAATCGAACATTGCTTTATATCTGACCAGCTAAATTCAAAATGTGATTTGTTCCGGCAAAAAATTAAACCAATTTTCCGCTCCAAAGCAGTTTTAGAAACTGCTCGTAACCCATGTACTCGATTTCTTGAGATTTCCCTTCAGAAGAAAAGCGGCCAACGACGATATATCTTTTAATTAGATTTTCTTGTTTGAGCGCCACTAGACCGTTTGTGAATTCAGTTTTAAAAGTGCGGCTCATTTTAAATTCTAAGGCGACATCATGACCGATGATAAGGTCGGCCTCATAGTCTTTAGATCGCCAGTAAGATATTTCTTTTTTAATTCTAAAGTATGATAAATAAGCGCGCACTTCTTGAATAAGAAACTGTTCAAAATTAATACCCAGGTCAGAGCTGTTTTCAGGAAGCGGTAACCTTCGTGCAAAATAGTTAGCGACACCACAATCGAAAAAATAAAATTTTGACTTCGTAGAAGCTTTTCTTTTAATTGTTTTTTGAAAAGGTAAAATTTCAAAACCGATCAATGTATCTTTAAGAATTTCAATATGTCCCTCGAGGGTTCTAGCCGGAACGCCTGAGTCGCTCGACAGGCTTTGATAATTAAGCTCTTGCCCGTTTGAAAGCGCCATGGTTTCCATGAATCGAACAAAGCGCTCGTAATTTCTAACGGCAGCTTCGGCTTTGATTTCTTCCGCCAAATAAATCCGACCATAGGCTTCAAGATCTTCTGCCGGTTCTTGAGAATTCCAAATCAATGGCAATCCTCCGTAATTAAGATATTTCAACAGATCAAAATCCGTTAGTTCAAAAAAAGTGAGGGGAAAAAGTTGGGCTTCTCTGGCGCGACCACCCAACATATTGGCGCCAGTTCTTTTTAGCTTTGAGGTCGAACTGCCCGTTAATAAGAATCTGATTTTTTTTTCTTCAATTAATCGATGAACTTCGTCTAAAAGACCTGGTAGCTTTTGAATCTCGTCGATCACCACGATTTTATCGCCTTTCTTGATTTTTTCTGACAGGGCTTTTGGGCGGCGTAAAAATTCTTCGTAAACATCAGCATCAAGCAAATCAAAAATGGGTGCCGAACCAAGCTGTGCACGAATCAATGAGCTTTTTCCGGTGGCTCGGGGGCCAAATAGAAAAAAATTCGACTTTTCAAGGAGGGCTTTTAAATTTAAAGTTCTTTTGTACATCGAACGATTATATCAAAATCGGCAACTTATTGCCATTTATTTAACAAATTCGGCAACTTATTGCCGAATTTGTTAAATTGATGAATAGTTGTCTGATTTCAAGCAGATAGAGCACTCGACGAAGTCAGATTGCGGCTGGGACGTCGTTTGTAATTACAGATCCCATTAATTGGCCCCAATATTCGGTTTTTGACTTGCTTGAGGTAACTCGGGAATTTCGGTTAGCATTTTCTCGATGGCTGCAATTGCTTTTTTATTCTCGTCCATGTTTCCGACTGTCATGCGCATCAGAGTTTTAAAACCGTAATTTTGCACCGGTCTTAAGATTAATCCCTTTTGCAGAAGACTCACGTGAACGTGATCAGCATTTCTTTTCGTGTCGAATAAAACAAAATTCGCCTGTGAAGGATAGTAATGTAAATTCAAGCGTTTTAGTTCTTTGTAAAAGTAATCAAGACCTTCCCACACCGCTTTTTGCGACCGCTTGATGTAATCTGTATCTTCAATAGCGGCGACTCCGGCTACTTGTGCTAAATCATTCACATTAAAAGGGTTTCGTACGCGGTTATAAAATTCTAAAACATATTCTGGCGCGATCAGCGCACCTAAGCGAAAACCGGCCATGCCGTAGACTTTTGAAAATGTTTTTAATACTAAAACGTTTGAATATTTTTTGTAAAACTTAGCGGCCTCTTGAAAATTGGGGTCGCGAACAAATTCAGTGTAGGCCTCGTCAAAAACTAGCAGCACATCATCACGGTTTCCAAGGCGAACTAAAAATTCATCTAGTTCTGCTTTGGTCACAATTGTACCCGTTGGATTATTCGGATTTGGAATAAAAATAAGCCTAATATTTGCCGTTGGATGATGAAAGAAATGATCGGCCACTGCTTTTAAATCAATTGTTAAATCGGGCTTCAACGGAGTGGTTCGAACTTTGATTCGCGCAGCTTGTGCGCAAACTTGATAAGCTACGAAGGCGGCATCAGAAGTCAGAATTGCGTCACCCGGTTCGCAAAAAATTCGAATTATTAAATCGATGATTTCGTTTGAACCATTTCCTAAACCGATTTGTGTTGCAGGAATATTCCATACTTCAGATATCTTTTGAATTAATGCATAACCTGATGGATCTGGATAACGATGTTGATGTTCAAGATATTGGTGAACAGCCGCAATCGCTTTAGGACTGGGACCCAAGGCGTTTTCGTTGCTAGCTAATTTTACAACTTCTGTTAAACCATACTCACGTTGTGTTTCAGAAATAGGCTTTCCCGGTTTATACGGGATTAGATTTAAAATTTCAGCGGACACTTTCATGATTGACCCTTTACATCCCAATTCATAACATACCGATTACAACAAAAGAAAGCTCGAGTTAAAAGATTATTTATGTCAGATTACAGGATTGCATTATATCTAGGCGAATCATACGCATCTTTAGGTGTGTTTGATATTTCGAGTCGGGCCAAGGCAGGTAAAGCAGAAAAAATGGTTTTTGAAAAATCAGTTTTTTTGCCTCAGGTGTCTTTTAAAAATCTTTTGAATCAAACTAAAGCAGCCAATCCCGATATTGAAATTACAAAAATCTATATCGTAACCCGGTATTTGGATCGATTAAAAAATTTTCGTCTGGGCGGAAGCGTTGTACAGGCCGTTGTTGAAGGATTTGAAAATTCTTATGCCGTCACGAATACAAAATCTTTATCACTAGCGGCCGCTACTTTAGTGATCTCGATTAATGATTCAACGGTGAATGAAGAATTTTTGGTGAGTGAACTTGCGCGAATCAAAAAAATTAATCCGGATGCAAATAAAATTGTTTTGCAGCTGGCCGAAGATAAAATTTCGGCAAAGAACCGTGAGCTAGTGCACGCGTTTTTTATGGCCGCTGAATTTAAAGTTTTTGTTTGTACTCAACCAAATGATTTGGGCCAAGTGCGCCGAAGTTTATTGAACGCCGGCGCTGAAGGCACCAAAGAAGAAATTTTGAGCGAACTTAAAGAAGCGTTCGGCGAGACTTTTGAAATATTTGTTTGGTCTGATCAGCAATTTAAAAATCAATTTGAAAACTACGAATTATTCTCAAGCGCAAGTGATTTCTTAGCTCGGTGTGTACAGGATCAAAAATGCACTTACGGCGCTTATCTTGATCACGAATCATTCCGCATGGTGGGAACTGACGTCAAACAAAGCTGGGCCAGCCCTTGGGGACCCATTCCGATGGATCATAAAGATGTTGCCGAATTAACGCCGCATCCGTTTTCAGAGATAAAATTAGATCACTTATCAATGCTGAACGTTGCAAAAAAGCCCACGCAGTACGAGCCGGGACCCGTTTTAGCGGGTCGGGGTATGAAGCCTTTAGTGATCGATGCTTTTCAAAGTGATCTTGCTGAGAACAGCTACATGCAAAGTTTATTTCCGAATATGAATACCGAATTACAGAAAAAGAAAATTGATAATCATTTTTCGGTTTTAGAAAAAGGCCAATTAAAAAGCTTATTGTCGACTAGCAAGAATGAAATGAAACATTTTATACTTGAAGGGCTTGCAACCGAGATTAAACAAGTCTCGCAAAATAAACCTGTTGCTTTACTAGGACCGCTTCAACACATTGTACCGCTTGTGGCGAAGTCGGATTCAGTCAGCCGTAGCGAAGGTTTTTCATGGCCGCATGAAATCATGAAGCGAGTCACACTATGAAGAGCTTCGCTGTGAAAAGAGCTTCGCTATGAAAAGAGCTTCGCTGTGAACGCCGCCATTTTTCATAATCAAGTTAGACAATTGATGTGGTCATTTAAATCATGTTCAGCCGTTAATGCTGATGGTGCTTTATTGGCTTCGAATGACCGCACTTCAGAACTTTTAACCACCACGCGATTGGTCGCTTTTCAAATTGTTAAAAGATACTTGAATCCACAACCAAAAGATTTATTTGTTATGAATGATCCTGAGAACGGTGGCTATAGCTTTTCGAAATTGATTTTTGTGGCGGCCATCGACGCAAATCTTTTTTTAATTTGGAATGAGCCAAACCCACTGATTGACTTTAAGATCCCACCGACTCCGCTTTACGAAAAAGATAAAAAAAATGAATTTGTTTGGAAGGCTTTAGTCGATAGCAATGAAAATGCAGCCGAGCTAAAAGAATTTTTTGAAAACGAAAAAAGTAAAATCGATGTGATTGCCGGGCAGACATCATTAGTTAAAAATTTAGTTCAACCTAAAAATCAAGCGCTTTGGCTTAAAGCCACGCAAGAAGTGTTCGAGCATCAATTTTCGAATAAAGCTTTGGGATCGTTTGATTGCCAACACAAGACCGCAGCAAATCAGTTAATTAAGCTAAAATTTACGGCCGAAGAACGACAAAATGTAAAGTCGATCTCGTTAGATTTTACCAATTCGAGCCCCGCGACGAATTATCATACTGCCTCACACGTGATTGAAAGCGGCTTAGTGCAAAAGCTGATTCAATTTTACCAAATTGAGAATTATTTATCGCAATCGGTGTTAGATAAAATAAAAATTATTTTACCACCGAAATCGATTGCTTCGAAGGCCCACCCGACCGGCGCCTTCAACCATGAGATTCAGTCAATCTGTATGCAGCTTTGTAATCACAATTTGACTCAGCTGAATTCGCAAATCCGAAAATCGAGCGCGGCTTTTGAAATTGATTCTGAGTTGAACTTAGAATTAAAATCGAAGGGCCGAAATTATAAATTAAAATTTCATCAAAAGAATGTTCGTCTTCCGAATTTTGAACAGTTGATTCAAGAAAAATTGATCTCGGTCAAAAAAATGCAGAAGACTGATCAATGTTTCAACTTGAGTTTTGAAGTATTGCAATCGCAAATTGAACAACTTAAAGTAACGACTAAGCTTGGCTGTGCGAAGCAAGGCGAAGTGGTCAAGATTAACGATGAGAATTTTATTTTGAATGAGTGCGCGCTGAAGCCTGGCGATACGGTTACTTTAAAGTGGGCGTTTTAGGACTGGCATATCAATTACAGAATGCTAGCCCCTACGATTACTGGGCGGAAACTAAATAAGCGCAGTTAAATTTTTTGTTTTCGGTTTCAAGTTCAAACTAAAACGGTGAATTGACTTCGTGGACGATTGCCTAGGCTAGGCTAAACCAAAAGCCGGGCATTGAGTATTAAGTGCGTACACTCGTATGGTAAAAATATTTTAAAGGCGGTTAATTTCGGCGAAAAATTCAATTCTTCTTTTCGATTAACACATTTATTTTTTCAGCTAAACTGAAAAAATAATCGTCGCTTCGAAGCTTGATTAATTTCTGTGTACCGTCTTTTTCATTCTGTTCTAAAGTTTGTTTCATATTATAGATAGGTCCCGCAATTTTATTCGAGAAAAATAAACTGAAGTAGCTGGAAATAAAGCTAATCAGGATAATTAAAATAAAAAAGCCAATCGCCATGTAGTTGATGTCATTAAATAATGAAATCATTATTTGTTGATCGACATTCATTTCGGCCACTTGATCAATAAATCGATTGGATGCCGCGTAAAGGATCGCTAGAAAACCTAGACTGAGTAAGGTCGAATACACGACTAGATATTTAATGATGCGATATTGTAAATCTTTATCGACGATTAATTTTTTTCTTGAATTTATCAAGGCCACTTCCTATTTTATTGAGTCAAACGAGGTTTTATCGGTTCTGCAAAATCCTAAATTTGGGTCGCTTCCAGCTGAATAATTTTGGTAATAGCGTTGCTCTTCACCAGATAACGGTCCTTGCGGTAAGTTAATTGGCGGCACGCACTGCGCGTGACATCTAAATACTTGAGTCGTGTTACCGTCGCTATCAGTTACGGTATCGTAAATGTCCTGAGCGGGTGGTGCCGCAAGATAAACAGTTACGTCTGAATTAGACGCATTCGTATAAGTCGACGGCGCGACACATACATTTGGCACCAACGTTCCGACAATTCGAGTACTTGCCGGCCTTCCCGTTGGGTCGACATAAGTCCTTGCCGAAGTTACGTCAGTACATTCAAACTGCAGATCCGTTGAACCTTTCAGAGTGTCGCTAGTTTCATTAAAAACACCGGTTGGAAAATCGATTTCAATACATTGCGCAGCTTTGGGACTTGGCTTGTCTAAAGTTTTATTATCCCAATCAATTGACCAAGCGGTTTTAACTTTGAAACAACCTTCGGGCGCGGCACTCCCCGAAGTTTCATCTCCGTTCGCTGCGTAAGTTGTATAGGGCTGGGAACTTCGTTGCCAAGTGCCGTTATTACAAACTGAACGCATCGTGCAGTAAACGCCGCGGCTGCTATCAAATTCTTGCCAAACGACTTCATCGGTACTGTCTACAACTCGGTAATCTTTGGTGCCGTCTTCATTGTAATTGTACATCACATAGTAGTTATCAACTGATCCCGGTACTTTAACATACTGCGGATCGGCCCCCACTGTTAATGGCGCAGCTTCAGCCGCAGTCATTTGTACTTTGTAAGAGCGTGTTACATTCACCGCTGTCGTTTCAGGCCCCAGCGTCGTAGGTAATGTATCGGCCGTACATCTTGTTTTTAATGCAGGATTAACACTACCGTTAGGAACTAATGTATCACTCCATCTTGGAGCGGGAACTTTCTTCTTCGTGCAGGTTTGACCGCATTTACAATGACTGGGTGCGGGCGAATCATTACAACTAGTAAACTGATTTCCGCTCGGACTCGTCAGCGCGGTTGTGCCACCGGACCCAGTTTCGCAGCCCAACCCGCCCATTCCGCAAATTGCAGCTGTGACTCCTAGTACTGTTGTTAATACGCCCGATAAAGCTAGGTAAGCAGCGCCGCCAGTTGCGATAACTAAGACGATAAATACAAATAAAGCGAAAAAGCTTCCGAAAAATCCGCCTTTACCTTTACTGCATTTTTTGCAGCTGCAAAGATAGCAAGGCGGCGGCTTGAAAAAAATTTCGGGATTAATTTCTTTGATCGTTTCAGGGTTTAGTTTTGTATTTAAACTATCAATCGTAGCGGCCGATGCCGCTGTAAGATCTGGCTTTGGTTCCGGTGGATAACTTAAGTTTCCGGCGACATCAATGGAAGCGGCCTTGTATTTTAATTCGCAGCCCCAAAGTCGATTCATGGCCGCTTCATTATTATCAGCAACCACATTGTACCTATATTGGTACTCTAAATATTTACCTTTAGCATCACTTCCATCAACAACCTGCACCGAAGTTGGAACCTGACCGCAGAAATTCAGTGATTCGCATGGAACCCAGCCTAAATCTCCTGGCTTCCAATCGTAATTAATTTTGACGTAGCTTCGATCGGCATAAGAATAGCCACCCCTTGGACACCAGCCGCCGCCCGCCACCTCAGACTTTAACCACTGCACCGAGGTATCTATGCAAATCGGAATTACCCCTGGATCATTATCTAAATTGTAAACTTTAAATTTTATATGGAAATCAGGAATGACTTGTCCAGTCTGCGAACAAAGGTTTCGTTCGCGGCCCATTGATGGATCGGCGTAATTATAATTCGTAAAGATCGGAGCCAGCGGATCTGTGTCGGCCATTTTGCCACCGGTACTTGGCGACAAGATCTCGGTTTTATTGCTGGCTTTCTGCGATAGCACTCGCACGGAGCGTGCGTTAAAATTAAATTTATAATCAAAAGTAGAATTTGCGGAAACACCCCCAGCGGTGCCGCCAGGTAAACCCGCGCCGGAATAAGTTGCGGCATCAAAATCGCCAAAATCAACCACATTCTGAATTTTAACTGGATATTCATAGCGCGAAAAATTCTCGCAATCTTGAATTTTAGCTTTCGTATAAAAATCGATGATTTCTGTTTTTAAGCTGACTTTAATTCCTAAATCTTCGCGCATCCACGTCGGAAATTTACCCATGACTAATTTATTTAATGAATAGGGAAAGTATTTTACTACTGAACCCGAACTTTTTTCCGGAAATTGACTAGGTGGCATGGGAAAATATGGTAAAATATCAGCAACATCTGATCTAGAATCTAACTGATACAAATTTAACTTCATGCTTGTAACAGCTGTATATCGTTGATTCATAGCGCCGATATAAAAATTTTGAGTCGCATCATCAGGTGCCGGCACAACGACGGCAGGAAGCACTTTGTAGCCAGCGTTAGCCGTGTATCCACCCTGCGTGTATAAATCAGCCAAATAACCAAGGTTATTATTAGCTAACAACGGCATATACGACATCGTTCCGTTATTTCTGACCGTGAATCCGCCGATATCGCCACCCGGTAAAATTTCGTAAAGCAGCCGGTTATTGCCCGCACCAAAAAAATAATCGAATCGTAGCTGCACCATTGGCGGAGCCCGCATCAAAACCGGCATCGGCGCAACGCCTGTGTAGTTATAGAGGGTGGTCACTTCAGGATAAAGAAAATCTTTAACCGAGTTAGGATTTAACTTTTGATTAGCAACGTTAGAAAAAACCTTCGCGTTATGAAGCTCGCAAATATTACCTTTGGAGATGTTCCGAGCTGATTTTTCTAAATTTGAAAAAAACGAATAAACGGCAGTCGAGAGGATCGAAAGGATCGCTAGCGTAACGATACCCTCAAGAATAGAGAAGCCCGATCTATCTTTGAATTTAAAACGGGTAACGATTGACATACTACTAGTTTGCATTAACGTAAAATAAAATGGCAACTAAATTAACTTCCCGTAAAATATTAGCGCGCGACGGATTTACTCTGACTGAATTGTTAATCGGGGTAGCCATCTCAATGATAACCGTTCTGGCTTGCTACGAAGTCGTCACTAGATCGGCGCAAAATTACCAGACCATATCTGCATCCAGTGACAATATTATCGAAACCCTGCAAGCCGTGGCGACCCTGAAGCGAAAGATCAGTTTATCGGTGAACTTGGAGTACGTCAGCTCGATGGCACCCACTTTAAGTCCCAAAAAAGGACAGTTGATTGATTTCAATCTGAATGCTTGGGCTCCGACGACCGGCGACGGCGCGATCGTATCTGTTTTTTCGGGCTATATTGATACGCTTAAAAGTGATTATAAATCGCCGCTACCGTCTCGTTTTGATCGCTTTTTGCCAATGGCTGTATTTTTTCAAAGACCGACGGTCAATCGATACGGCGTTTTGTACGTAACAATTGGCGCCTCTAAATCAACCACCCTTTTACCGAAGGACGCTGCTTTTGTTTTTACTCAGATTGTTGATTTTAAAATAAGTAATATTAATTCACGCAATTCAAGTCTAAATCGCGTTTCAAAATTTGATCTGCAGGTGACCCGCCGAAGTTTTAACGTCAATACTTCAAATCGCAATTTCAAATGGTGCCCGCCCGCGAAAATGCGACTGCCCCAATGTGCCGATACAGTCGCTTACCGGGA
Source organism: Bdellovibrio sp. (assembly GCA_043760925.1). GTDB lineage: Bacteria > Bdellovibrionota > Bdellovibrionia > Bdellovibrionales > Bdellovibrionaceae > Pseudobdellovibrio. Next base: position 190,280 of record JAYUOK010000092.1, read on the forward strand.
CAATGTTGAATTCACAACTGTGAACCTAAGAAACAACGTGATCGAAAAAAATTCTTCGCAACAAAAAATATATAAAGCTGGGTTTTCTACGCAACCTTCATATCAAGGCTCTCCGAAGCGCTATGTTGATGGCGTTTACTTTCTTGATGCAACCCAACCGGCAGAAAGTTTAAAACGATGAAGTTTTCAAACCGAGGTCAAGCCACCATAGGTCTAACGATTATCATATCGGTGATACTATTTATTATGATGATGAATCTGCAAACTCAGTCGCAGAATGTACAACAGACAATTGTACAGGCTAAAGCGCAAGCAGAGGCTGATAATGCCATTAACGACTTTGCTTTACAGCTTTACAATGCTTACGTTAAAGCTGCCGTTGTACCTGATAGTTTTCCGAATACCAGGGCTATTTCGCCCACACCCGGAATTTCACAAAACGGTTTTGACTTCTACTTAGTCGACGGAAAATTATGTTCATCAAGAACACGCAATATTCCAGCTAGCACTAGCTTTGATATCTGTATAACGCTTCCGGCAGACTTTGCCGCCCTATTGCAAAAAAGTGATTTAATGCTTGAGATGCCTTTGCCAAAACCATCGTACTATGTGCAAATTTTGAAATCGATCTTTGGTGCTCGGCCCGCGTTCGCACAAAAAATGGAAACGGATCCTTTTGCGCCGAATCCAAATAATTCGCCGCCGCTGGTAAACGTGAATAGTGCGTTGGTGGGTAATGACCTAGTGGAATTTCTGAACCAATACGAGAATTTTAATTGCGAAACGCCCGCCGGGCGGGCTGCCTGCGTGAAAATAAAAATTTGTCTACGCTTAAGGCCGTGTACGACCGATGATCAGAAGTTGAAGCAAACCTTTGTCTTTTTACGAGTTCCGAATTCGCAACTTCGCAATTAATGAACGCCCCAAATGCCGATAAAAATAGAGTGATACAAAAAAGACCTGCGCCAGAAGCTCGGTGCAGATAAAAATAATAAGCCAGCTGTAGTTAAAAACAAATTCATATTCCATCAGATTTAAATTATCTGACCCGATAATGTCTTTCATTCCTAAATGTAAAATATAACAAAACCAAAAATTTTTGCACCATTGCAAATAACGTAGTTTTCGTAAAATAAAATTTTCTTCAAGACCTTTGAAAAAATCGGTCGCCCAAAGCATCAGTAAAATTGCAAAAGAAAATACTTTCATATTATTGACGCTGATACTTTGCCAAAAAAAGCTCATATAATACGAATTTAATTCTAAGCTAAATGGGAAATAGTATGGTCGGAATTGGTAAAAGTAAGCGGCACTGCCCGCAATCAACAGTGCTAATGTGATCAGATATTCATTTATTTTCTGTCGGACCGCACTCATAACGCCCAAAGTGTAAAACAGCAATGGCCCAAAGATCCAGGGTAGCAAAAACCAAGAATTTGCTTCAGTTGTCACTTTGATTGGAATCAACGCTTGCGAAAGGTTCTGATGCAAACTAGCTCTTAAACTATCATTCATCAGCGGCAAAGTCGTAAAGCATAAAACCCAAACATAAAACCACACGCGTGGCTTTTTCTGGATAGCGTCCTTCAACAAATAAACCAGCAAAAAACTGAGTAAAATGAATGAATAAAGATTCCACGTAAAAAATTCTGCGTCGTTAAACGATTTTGTAAAATCGAATTGAGAACTTAGCAAGCACGCAAAAAGAAGAAGAAACTTAAGAGCCTGGTGCACCCAAGATTTTGCTTTAGGCTGATCAAAATAGAATCCATAAGTAAAAAATGACAGACACGCAATGAAGTAACCAAAACTGCCAAAAAATTCATTTCCAAATACTTCTATAATTCGATTCCAAAATGAGTATTTAGGCTCGTCAGTTAAGTTTTCGATGCCAATCAAGCCAACAAAAGAATGAAATAGCAAAATGGGAAATAGTAGTAGCAGTTTTAAAACATTAATTCGTGCGCGAATCGTTTTCATTGTTATTATTTCTAGCCGTCAACATGATCGCCTCAATGGAGTAATACTAACGGATGGCTTTATTATGCAAGTGATTCGTAGTAGGAGTCAAATCTACAAATTAGTTTTCGATTTGCAATGTAACTGGCGATGTTAACCAAATTTGATTGCTACATTCATAGACTTGAAGGCTTCGATCAACGGCTCAATCAGGTCGGTCATAAGCGACTGATTTAAGCCTTTGCGTTACGAGCGACACTTTTTCATTAGATCGAGTGAAATTTTGCCTATGGCGACGTAAACGACCGTCTTTGGTCCATAATTCACTTAATCGTATGAATTTCGCAATAACTAGTAGATTTAGACCAAAAAAAGAGCTATTTTCATATGATCATATGAAAAAAAGTGTAAGTAGCTCATTAAAAAATTTAGGTCTGGTCATTAAAAGCGAGCGCAAAAATCGCGCGTTAACTCAGACCCAATTGGGTGAGCTGAGTGGCACAAGCATCAATTTCGTGAGTCAAATTGAATCCGGCAAAGTGACCGCGCACATCGGAAAAGTATTTCGCATTTTGCAAGTTTTGGGAATTGAACTTCACTATCAGCGCGGCCCCGGTGGGCTTGTGCTTCCCGATAGCCCGCCGATCAACAAACCTCGTCGTCAGAAAAAATAATTGTGGACGCAAAATTAGTAAATAAAATAAAAATATTCAAAAACGATCGGCTAGCGGCCCATTTAGAACGCACGCGCGAGGGCTGTAAAATTAATTTTACTAGTGAATTTCAATCCGCCGAATCTTTACTAACTTTTAAAATCTCTACTAAAGACAACATTTGCGAATTTAAAGGTGCGGGCTTACCACCCTACTTTGCCGGACTATTACCCGAAGGCCTTAGATTAAAATCACTCATCAAAAAACTTAAAACTTCACCGGATGATTTATTCAGCCTACTCGTCGCCGCAGGTGATGACACAATTGGAGATATTCACTTCAGCGATAATATGTCGTCAGAAAAAATTTCAAAGCGACCCACCGATTTTAAGAAATTAAAGGAGCAACTTCAAAAAGGTTTAAACCCTGGAAAAAACTCTCTGGCGGGTGTACAAGATAAAATATCGGCCGATCGAATATCTTTACCTCTTACAATAAAAAATAAAAACAAAAGTTATATTTTAAAGTTAGCCTCGCCCGAGTTTCCGGATATTATCGCTAACGAACTAGCATGTTTAAGAATAGCGAAGCTTTGTGGCCTTGACGTCAATAAAGCAAAAATTGTGACCGATGAAAGCCATCAACAGGCATTGCTGATAGAAAGATTTGATCGACAATGGAATAAAAAAGACAAATTATGGAATCGTTTTCATCAAGAAGATGCTTGCCAATTTTTAGACCGCTATCCGGGCGATAAATATGTTATTCCATTTAAAGAAATTGCCGACGAAATTAGTAGAATAGCCGCGACACCAGAAATAGAAATACTTAACCTTATGAAGCTTAAGGCTTTTTCATATTTAATTGGCAACGGCGATTTGCACGCAAAGAATATCAGTTTGTATCAGAAGTCTGCCACCGAACCCATTCGAATAACGCCTTTTTACGATTTAGTTTGCACGGCCCTATACGGAGATCAGAAAATGGCTCTTTTATTTCTAGGAAAGAATGAAAATTTAAAAAAGATAAATTTTATTCAATTTGGCCTTCTTTACGGAATTCCGGAAGTTGCAACGGTGTCGATGCTAAGTAAATTAACGAGACTTTTTGCCAAAAATTACGATATCATTTTTTCCTTCCCGCTAGCCAAGGAAAAAAATAAATTTTTAAAATTACTTTTTACGAAACGTTTGAATAATTTAAGTTAGTAACTTCGCCGAGCCAAGTATTACCGCCAGTGTAAACGGCGGAAGTTGAATGAATCTATTTAGAATTTAAAACTTTTTCAATTTTCTCAAGACGAAGTTCAAGCTCTTTGATTTTTTTATCTTTTGCCGCGTTCTCAGCCTCTAGCTGAGCAGCTTTAGCATTCACTGAAGCAATCGCACGAGCATTAACAGAATCCTTCATCTTGAGCGCATTCACACCAGCCTCAACTCCGGTAATGCGACTGTAAAGTGCCTTCACAGCCTCAATCATTGGAGCTATCAGGGCTGGATAGTTGACCGACTTAAAGCCATCTTGATTGGTATCGACCACTTCCGGAAATACTTTTTCGACTTCCTGTGCGATCACACCAATTTGATGACGATCATTAAACTGTCGGTCTGGAAATTCTGACTGGCGCCAGTTGTATTCAACACCGCGAATAGAAAGAAGTTTTTCTAATGAAAGATCTAAAGTTTTGATATCTTTTTTAAATCTAGAATCAGAAGTTAAAGCCACGCCCGCTGCGCGAACACTTCCCGATGCGTTGATATCCCCGCCTTGCACATCAAGTAGGTATCCTGGATTAGCTGTACCAATACCGACTCGACCGTTTGGTTTTATGCGCATTCGATCAAGGGGCCCACCCAAGCCAGGAGACGTTGCAAAAACCATTGAGGTCGGCATCGAATTTGTGGCAGGCGCACCGTCAATTTGAAAGCGTAATGACCCTCCGGCTAAAAATGATGCTCCATCAAAACCGGAAGCGCCAAGATCGAAAAGATAATCTCCGTCTAGATTAGAGGTCCAACCCGCGCGGGATGACTGAGCTAAAAACGATCCATAACCACCAATTGATTCTTGAATCATTTGTGAGTAACCACTTTGTGCACGTTGATAGAATACGTTGCCACCAGATGGTTTAGTGATTGATAAAGTTTCATTAGGAGTTGCCGTTCCGAAACCGATGTTACCATTTGCTAAAACGGTTAAGCCGGAACCAGATGTTGAATTTGACTGAATGCGTGCGACCGTTCCTGAAGTTGAAGCGCTGGTATTTGCAACGTTAAGTAAACCATTTGTTGAGTCTAAACTTGCACTTGAAGTCGTTAACCTTAATAAACTTCCGGTCGTTAATGCATTTGCAGAAATACTCATTGGACTTTGTGTGGTCGCCGTTGACCAGTTCCAAATTTGTGCGTTTAGTAAATTATCAATTGTGTTGGTAGTGGTAGCTGCAGTTAAACTTGATAAGCTTGCACCACCAATATTTGTTCCGTTAATTTTAAAATTACCAGTTACGTTGACGTCACCTGAAACTGAAAGTGCATAAGCCGGAGCCGAAGTTCCGATACCGACGTTGCCTGCGGCCGTAATTCGCATACGCTCATTCAGGAGATAATTCATCGTACCGCCGGTACCTGTGCCAAACTGGATATCGCCGCCGTCAGTACCGATCTGAAGCATCCTGTTTGCGCTAATAATAGCATCTTGCGCAGCCGGGCTTCGCATATTTAAATAAACTTCACCGGAAGTTGAATTAAGTAACATAGCAGCTGTCAAAGCTTCGACATGTAAAGGCTCTGTCGGGTTAGCAGAGCCAATACCGACCTTACCATTAGCAAGTACAGTTAAGCCAGAACCCGCTGTTGAATTCGATTGAATACGTGCGACCATCCCACTAGTCGAAGCACTCGTATTTGCGACATTTAATAAACCGCTTGTTGAGTCTAAACTTGCGCTTGAAGTTGTTAAATTTAATAAACTTCCGGTCGT
>JAYUOK010000093.1:0-2791 GCA_043760925.1 Bdellovibrio sp.
ACGAAAATTTCTATGACTTTGCCGGGCATACCTGATTTTAGCTGAGCATCGTTACCAAAAGCGCCGCCTTTTTTCAAAGATTCATGCAATAGCATCTCATCATTGAATATTTTAATATTACGAAAAGAGTTTCTCGTAAAAACCGTGTACTCAGTATCTTGTCCTACAACGTCTATTAAATATGATTTTCCCTCGAATAAAAAACTTATGTATTCTTCGGCAGATTTAAAATCACTTTTGGAAATATCGTAATGCTTCCAATCCTGACCTTCTAACTGAATCGACACCTTCCACATGTGGCGGCCTTCAGTCACATCTACTTTGTATTTTCGATCTCTTAATTCGGCTTCAAAATACATATATGTTATCCTATGTTCTTAATTGTAGTTTTCGACCAACTCGGCGCCAAGTTGAGGCCACATTCAAGCGGCGCACGTCTTTCGATTCGCGGTCACGATAGGCTGTGATTGCTGCACTGATCAAAAAAACTGGATCATCAATCTCTTTAAATAATTCAGGCTCCAAAACTTCAAAGTTTTTTTCAATAAACTGTGTGGTGTAGGTTCCATCCAGAAATTTTGGATGCTTTAATATCGTTTTGTGTAAAATAATATTCGTTTTAATTCCAGTCAGGACGAATTCGGTTAAAGCACGCTGCATGCGATTGATGGCTTCATCGCGCGTTTCTCCCCACGTGATCACCTTGGCGATCATTGGGTCATAATAGATAGGGACTTCATAACCAGGGTAAGCATAAGAATCAATTCTTAAAAATGGTCCTTGCGGATGCCTGCAAGCTCTGATGACTCCGGGATTTGGCTTGTATGTCACCGGATCTTCAGCGCAGATTCGTGCCTCAATGGCATGGCCTTTTTGTTTTATGTCTTCCTGTTTAAAACTAAGGGGCTTACCCTTAGCAACCCAGATTTGTTCTTTTACCAAATCATAACCGGTAACCAGCTCTGTAATAGGATGTTCAACTTGAAGCCGTGTGTTCATTTCCATAAAGAAAAATTCTTTGGTTTTATTATCAAAAATAAATTCAATCGTACCAGCTCCAATGTAGTTGATAGATTTCGCAGCTTTTACAGCGGCATCACCCATTTTTATACGGACATCATTGGGTACAGATGGCGACGGGGATTCTTCGATAATTTTTTGATGGCGACGCTGTACCGAGCATTCGCGCTCGAACAGATGAACCACATTTCCATGTGTGTCACCGAAGACCTGAATTTCGATATGCTTTGGATCGTTAATAAATTTTTCGATGTATACGGTTGGATTGGCAAAATAGTTTAGACCTTCTGACCTACAAGCACGGAAAGCACTTTCTAGTTCATTGTCAGCGCGCACGACGCGCATTCCTTTACCACCGCCACCGGCAGAGGCTTTAATTATTATGGGGTACCCAATTTTTGCAGCTAAAACTTGGGCTTCTTCGACAGATTCAATACCACCGTCACTTCCCGGAACCAACGGAACTCCGGCTATTTTCATCAAGGCTTTTGCAGATAACTTGTCGCCCATGGCTTCCATGTTTTCAGGTGTTGGTCCGATGAAAACAATTCCGGCTTCCGCACAAGCGCGCACGAAGGTTGCATTTTCAGATAAAAAACCATAGCCCGGATGAATCGCATCTACTTTCGCAAGCTTTGCGACTTCAATAATTTTTTTATAATTTAAATAACTTTCTTTCGATGGGCTAGGACCAATGTGATAAGCTTCATCGGCTAAAAAAACATGTAAACTATCGCGGTCTGCATCACTGAATACCGCTACGCTTTCAATATTTAATTCACGACATGCCCTAGTAATTCGGATAGCAATTTCACCGCGATTCGCAATTAATATTTTTTTAAAAGGAGCTTCGCTCATAAAGGAATATTTCCATGTTTTTTCGGCGGAAGGATGTCTCTTTTATTTTTTAACATTTCTAAAGAATCAATCAGTCGTTTTCGTGTTAATGCGGGCTCAATGACTTCATCTGTGTAACCAAGCTCTGCAGAAACATAAGGGTTACTAAACATATCTTCATATTCAGCAGTTAAGCGTGCCCTCTCTGCGACAGGGTCTTTTGCCTTAGCGATGGCTTCGCGGTGAATGATATTCACGGCACCGTCAGCACCCATAACGGCAATTTCGGCAGACGGAAATGCCAAGTTCACGTCACTGCGTAAAAGTTTTGAACCCATCACGATGTAGGCTCCGCCGTAAGCTTTGCGTGTGATTACGGTTATTTTTGGAACGGTGGCTTCAGCATAAGCATAAAGTAATTTTGCACCGTGGGTGATGATTCCATTCCACTCTTGATCTTTTCCTGGAAGAAATCCTGGAACATCAACGAAGGATACAACCGGTAAGTTAAAGGCATCACAAAACCGAATAAAACGAGCTGCTTTTCGAGAGGCCTCGATATTCAAACAACCTGCCAAAACTTGAGGTTGATTCGCAACAATTCCAACAGGCCGACCATTAAAGCGGGCAAAACCAACAATGATGTTGGCGGCAAATTGTTTATGAATTTCTAAAAAATAGCCCTCATCGACAACTTCTGAAATAAGCAGAAGCATGTCGTAAGGTTTTTTTGGACTATCTGGAATCAAATTATTTAATGAATCTACGATGCGATCAGGACGATCCTTCGTTGCCAAAGAAACACTATCATCCAAATTATTAGAAGGTAAAAAACTCATCAGTTCACGAATAAGCAGTAAGCAATGTTTATCATCACGCGCAGTAAAGTGGGCCACACCCGATTTTTGCGAATGAGTGATTGCGCCGCCCAGAT
>JAYUOK010000094.1:0-187407 GCA_043760925.1 Bdellovibrio sp.
AATTGATGGCGCTGACGAAACTTCGTTGAAAAAAATGGCTGTTGCAATTCAAAACGGTATTCACGTCGGCACTCCGGTGTTCGACGGCGCGCAAGAGTCTGATATGCGCGAATTACTGAAAAAAGCGCAACTGACGACAACTCAATCTATTCTGTTCGACGGACGTTCAGGCGAGCCATTTGCAAACGCTGTAACGGTCGGTGTGATGTACATGTTAAAACTGCATCACTTGGTCGAAGAGAAGATTCACGCGCGTTCAATCGGTCCTTACTCACTCGTTTCGCAACAGCCCTTGGGCGGTAAAGCTCAATTCGGCGGTCAGCGTTTGGGAGAGATGGAAGTTTGGGCGATCGAAGCATACGGTGCTGCGTACTCACTACAAGAATTTTTAACTGTTAAGTCAGATGACGTAGCAGGTAGAACACGCATGTACGAATCAATCGTACGTGGTGAAAATATTCTTGAGCCGGGATTACCAGAATCATTTAACGTATTAATTAAAGAACTTCAGTCATTAGCAATGAATGTAGAACTTGTTGAGTCAGACATCTTAACCGATGACATCCATGACTTGCCGGTCGAAGAGATCGCATCAACAAACGAAACAATTCAACACTAACGATAAGAAGAGGAGTTAAGAGTGAGAGATTTATTAAATTTTTTCGATAAGCCAAAAGATCCACTTTCGTTTGATGCCGTACGTATTTCGTTAGCATCTCCAGAAATGATTCGTGAGTGGTCTTTCGGTGAAGTAAAAAAGCCTGAAACAATCAACTACCGTACGTTCAAACCAGAGCGTGATGGTCTATTCTGCGCGAAGATTTTCGGTCCGATAAAAGATTACGAATGTCTTTGCGGTAAGTACAAGCGAATGAAATATCGCGGTGTCATCTGTGAAAAGTGCGGCGTTGAAGTCACACAAACTAAAGTTCGTCGTGAGCGCTTAGGTCACATCGAACTTTCTTCACCAGTTGCGCACATCTGGTTTTTGCGTTCATTGCCATCACGTATCGGTAACTTACTGAACTTGTCGTTAAAAGACGTCGAGAAAGTTCTTTACTGCGAATCGTACATCGTTGTTGATCCAATGGAGACAACTTTAGAAGAAGGTACTGTTTTATCTGAAGAAGCTTACCAAGCGGCTTTAAATGAATTCGGTCCAAACTTTAAAGCCGGCATGGGCGGAGAATTCGTACGCGAAATGTTACGTAAGATCGATTGCGAATATCTATCTCGTAAATTACGTATGGAACTGAAAGAAACAAAATCTGAAGCGGGAATCAAAAAGCTTTCAAAGCGATTAAAAGTTGTTGAAGCATTCAAAGGTTCTACAAACAAGCCAGAGTGGATGATGTTAGAAGCACTTCCAGTTCTTCCGCCAGATTTGCGTCCGTTAGTTCCTTTAGATGGCGGTCGTTTTGCGACTTCAGATCTAAATGATTTATATCGCCGTGTAATCAACCGTAATAATCGTTTGAAGCGTCTTCAAGAGCTTAATGCTCCAGACATTATCATCCGAAATGAAAAGCGTATGTTACAAGAAGCAGTTGATGCTTTACTTGATAACGGACGCCGCGGAAAAACATTTACTGGTCCAAATAAACGTCCATTAAAATCTTTAAGTGACATGCTTAAAGGTAAACAAGGTCGTTTCCGTCAGAATTTACTGGGAAAACGTGTGGATTACTCGGGTCGTTCGGTCATCACAGTAGGACCAACGTTGAAGTTACACCAGTGCGGTCTTCCAAAGATCATGGCGTTAGAATTATTCAAGCCCTTCGTTTACAACAAGTTAGAAGAAAAGGGTCTTGCTACAACAATCAAACAAGCAAAACGTTTGGTTGATCAGCAAACCGTAGAAGTTTGGGATATCCTGGCTGAAGTTGTTAAAGAGCACCCGGTTTTATTAAATCGTGCGCCAACGCTTCATAGACTTGGTATTCAAGCTTTCGAACCAGTATTACACGAAGGTAAAGCAATCCAATTACATCCATTAGTATGTACAGCGTTCAATGCCGATTTCGACGGAGATCAGATGGCGGTCCACGTACCACTTTCTGTTGAAGCTCAAGTTGAAGCACGCGTATTAATGATGTCGACAAATAATATTTTATCTCCGGCCAACGGTAAGCCAATCATCAATCCATCTCAGGACGTTGTCTTGGGATTATATTGGATGACTCGTATCCGTCCTGGAGCTAAAGGCACTGGTAAAGTATTCGGATCAGTTCAAGAAGCAACTTATGCTTACGAAGCTGGTGTCGTAGAAATCCAGGCTGCATGTAAAGTAAAGATTAAAGGTAAAATCGAAGAAACTTCGGTTGGCCGTTCAATCTTATCTGATGCGGTTCCTAAAGAAGTTCCATTTGCATCGATCAATACCGTGATGAGTAAAAAAGCGATCGCGGCGTTAATCGATACTACTTTCCGTCATGCAGGAGCGAAAGCGACTTGTATCCTAGCGGATCAAATCATGCAGTTAGGTTTTAAATACTCAACTGTAGCCGGTCTTTCGATTTCTTTAGATGACATGATCATCCCTGAATCAAAAGCTTCGATGATTGCAGATGCTGAAAAGCAAGTTCAAGAAATTCAACAACAGTACGACGAAGGTTTAATTACCGACGGTGAGCGCTACAACAAAGTTGTGGATATCTGGGCACAAACATCTGACAAAGTTGCCAAAGAGATGATGGGTCAGATCGAAAAACAGAAGTTTATTGTCGACGGAAAAGAAATCGTCGGACCTTCATTCAATCCGATTTATATCATGGCGGATTCTGGAGCCCGGGGATCGTTCAATCAGTTGCGTCAGCTAGGTGGTATGCGTGGTCTTATGGCCAAGCCATCGGGCGAAATTATCGAGACTCCGATCACGGCGAATTTCCGTGAAGGTTTAACGGTACTTCAGTATTTCATTTCAACTCACGGTGCTCGTAAGGGTCTAGCCGATACCGCTCTTAAAACAGCGAACTCGGGTTACTTAACACGTCGTTTAGTTGACGTGGCTCAAGACGTAGTAGTTTCTGAAATCGATTGCGGAACTGAAGAAGGTTTAGATATCACTCCAGTTTACGAATCAGGCGAAATCATTCAAGGCATCGGCGATCGTATTTTAGGTCGTGTTGCTTTAACTGAGGTCATCGATCCTTCATCTAACAGTATGTTAGTAAAGAAAAATCAAGAGATAACTGAGTCCGACGTTAAACGTATCGAAGACACAGGTATCGAAAAAGTTACGATTCGTTCAGCATTAATGTGCGAAGCAAAGCGTGGCGTTTGTATCAAGTGTTACGGTCGTGATTTAGCGCGTGGAGCAACGGTTAACTTAGGTGAAACTGTTGGTATCATCGCCGCTCAATCAATCGGTGAGCCAGGTACTCAGCTGACAATGAGAACTTTCCACTTAGGTGGAGCCGCTTCTCGTTCAGTTGAACAATCAGTTCATACGTCTCGTTACGAAGGTACAATTAAATTAGTTAACGTTCAGTCAGTTAAAAACCGTAACGGTAAATTAACCGTTATGAATCGTAATGGTCAGGCATTAGTAATCGATGACACCGGTCGCGAGCGCGAAGCTTTCAAATTAGTTTACGGTACAATTTTAAGTTTCAAAGACGGAGATAAAGTGACGAAGGGTGCAACCATTGCAGAATGGGATCCGTACTCAAATCCAATTATTTCCGAAGTAACTGCAAAAGTACAATTCCAAGATATTACTGAAGGTCAGACGATGACTGAACAAGTGGATCCAGTAACTGGTTTCACGACTAAAGTTATCACTGAGTCGAAATCTTCAGACAACAAACCAACAGTGATGTTAGTTGATGAAAACGGAAAAGTATTAAACTTACCTGGTCGTGATATTCCTGCTCGTTACATGGTTCCGGTTGGAGCTCAGCTTCTATCGACCGACGGACAAGAAGTACACGCCGGTGATGTGATTGCAAAAATGCATAGAGAGACTTCTAAAACAAAAGATATCACGGGCGGTCTACCGCGCGTTGCTGAATTGTTTGAAGCACGTAAACCGAAGGAAGCAGCGATCATTTCTGAAATTGACGGATACGTTACATTCGGAAAAGACGTTAAGGGTAAACAGCGCGTGATCGTTACTCCAGAGGTGGGCGAACAGCGTGAATACTTAATTCCTAAAGGAAAACACGTCGCGGTTCGTGAAGGTGAATTCGTTCGTGCCGGAGAGGCATTGATGGATGGACCAACAAATCCACATGACGTGTTAGCGGTACTTGGTGCAAACGCTCTTTCGGCTTACCTAGTGAACGAAGTTCAAGAGGTTTACCGTCTACAGGGTGTGGGTATCAATGATAAGCACTGTGAAGTTATTATTCGTCAGATGTTACGTAAAGTTGAAATTCAAGATCCAGGAGATTCAAAATTCTTGGCCGGCGAACAAGCTGAGCGCACAACTTACGAAACTGAAAACGCACGCGTATTAAAAGAGGGTGGCCAAGTGGCAACTTCTCGACCGTTATTACTTGGTATTACAAAAGTATCATTAAGCACGGAAAGCTGGATTTCGGCCGCATCATTCCAAGAAACCACAAAAGTTCTTACGGAAGCTGCGATTAACTCGAAAACAGATTACCTACGCGGTCTTAAAGAAAACATTATCATGGGTCGCTTGATCCCTGCCGGTACTGGACTGACGTCTTATAAGCGTTGGAAAGTTGTCGTGACCGAAGATGAAGAGATGGAAGCATCATTGGGCTTACCGCTCGGCGGGTAAGAACCACTAAGTTGCTCGGATGGCGGGCATTTTCGCAGGCTTTGGTTTGCGCGATGTTGCCATCCTTGGGCGGGCTTCTGCTGCCTTCGTGGCAGGAGATCGGTTCTGGGATCGGGAAATAATACGCCTTATCCCCCTTTCCGCCCCCGGTGTTAAAAAGATCTCCTGGCAGGAAGCCAGGAGAAGTTCCGCCACGATGGTAGCTCCGATTAACCTACAAGCCATTCCGGTAACGGAAATATGCTTGACGATGACCACGGTTGTCGTTAATTTACCGAACTGTTTAAGAAAAAATATAAAGGGAATTTAAATGCCTACTATTAACCAGCTTATTAAAAAAGAGCGTAGTGTTCAAAAGAACAAAACGAAGTCGCCTGCTCTTGCGAAGTGCCCTCAAAAACGTGGTGTTTGTACTCGCGTTTATACAACTACTCCTAAGAAGCCAAATTCAGCTTTACGTAAAGTTGCTAAGGTTCGTTTATCAAACGGATTTGAAGTGATTTCGTATATCCCTGGTGTTGGTCACAATCTTCAAGAGCATAGCGTTGTTATGATTCGTGGTGGTCGTGTTAAGGATCTACCAGGAGTTCGTTACCATATCGTTCGCGGAACATTGGATTTACAGGGTGTAAATGGTCGTTTAAGAAGTCGTTCTAAGTACGGCGCTAAGAAGCCTAAAAAATAATTTAATTTAGTTAGAGGATAAAATATGTCACGTCGTAAACGCACATTTAAAAGAGAAATCATTCCAGATCCAGTTCACAAAGATATTATTATTGCTAAGTTCATTAATAAAATCATGGAGCGCGGTCAAAAATCGACTGCTCAAAAACTTTTTTACGGAGCTCTTGATGAGCTCAACGGAAAAGTTCCTGGAGAAGAATCAGTTAATATCATGAGAAAAGCTCTTGAAAACGTGAAGCCTTCAATTGAAGTTCGTTCTCGCCGTGTCGGTGGAGCAACTTACCAGGTTCCTGTTGATGTTCGCCCAACTCGTCGCTTAACTTTAGCAATGCGTTGGTTAGTTGATTACTCTCGTGCTCGTGGCGAAAAAGATTTCTCTAAGAAATTAGCTGGCGAATTACTTGATGCTTACAACAACCGTGGCAATGCGATTAAGAAAAAAGAAGACGTTCACAAGATGGCGGATTCTAATAAAGCATTTGCTCACTACAACTGGTAATCTAATTATACAATGTCAGCTCCAACTGTTAAAACTGAAGCTGACTTAAAGTTTACTCGCAATATCGGCATCATGGCTCACATCGATGCCGGCAAGACAACCACGACCGAACGAATTCTATATTACACCGGAAAAAGTCATAAGATTGGCGAAGTTCATGATGGCGCTGCCACGATGGATTGGATGCCGCAAGAACAAGAACGCGGAATCACAATTACGTCCGCGGCAACTATGGCATTCTGGAAAACCTGCAGACTAAACATTATCGATACTCCCGGGCACGTTGATTTCACAATCGAAGTTGAACGATCGCTTCGTGTTTTAGATGGCGCCGTCGCCGTGTTCGATGCCGTGAATGGTGTTGAACCACAGTCAGAAACTGTATGGCGGCAAGCAAACAAATATAATGTTCCTCGAATTTGTTTTATAAATAAAATGGATCGCGTCGGTGCCGACTTTGAAATGAGCATCGAAACAATTAAAGATCGCCTTGAAGCTCATCCAATTAAAGTTCAAATTCCGATTGGTGCGGAAGATCAGTTTTTAGGTGTAGTCGATTTACTGACTGCAAAAGCTTTCACTTGGAAAGATCATGATTTTGTCGAAGTAGAAATTCCAGCAAATTTAAAATCGTTGTTTGATAAAGAGCGCGCAAACACAATTGAAAAAATTTGTGAACTTGACGATGCACTTACGGAAAAATTTTTAAATGGCGAAACGCCAACAATAGACGAATTGAAAGCGACCCTTCGTAAGGCAACTTTAGAATTAAAAGCCTTCCCAGTATTCTGCGGCGCCGCTTTTAAAAATAAAGGCGTCCAGCAATTACTCGATGGTGTTGTCGATTACTTACCATCTCCACTTGATAAACCAATTACTTACGGAATGAATCCGGTTAAACCTGACTTGTCCGTCGAGTGTCATACTAAATTTGATGAACCGGCAGCTGCTATCGCATTCAAGTTAGCCAATGATCCATTCGCTGGATCACTGACTTACGTTCGTGTGTACTCGGGCCAAATTAAATTAGGTGACCAAGTTTACAATCCACGTACTGAAAAAAAAGAACGCGTACAAAAAATCGTGAAGATGCATGCGAACGCGCGTGAAGAAGTCGATCACTTAAAAGCGGGCGACATCGGCGCAATCATTGGATTAAAATTTACTTCTACGGGTGATACTCTATGTGATTCAGCAAGATTAGTTGCATTCGAATCAATGATATTTCCAGAGCCAGTTATCGCGGTTGTAGTCGAAGCAAAATCTTCTGCTGATCAAGATAAAATGATTGAAGGACTACAGCGATTAGAAAAAGAAGATCCCTCTTGTCGATTAAGAACCGATATTGAAACGGGACAAATTCTTTTATCTGGTATGGGTGAACTTCATTTAGATATTCTTGTTGATCGTCTTCTGCGTGAACATAAAGTTCAAGCGAACGTCGGACGACCTCAAGTCGCGTATCGTGAAACCATCTCAAGTGCGGTCAAAGCTGACTTTGTTTTCGAGCGAATGCTGGGGGGCGATGAAAAATTTGCACAGATCGTTATTGAATTAGATCCGATCTCGCCATCTGAGGGCGTTAAAATCTTACCTCACGTGCAGCCGACAAAAGAAGTTCAGCCCAATTGGATCAAAGCTTGCGAAAATGGATTAAAAGAAGCGGCCGAGGTCGGTCCAATCGCCAGTTACGCAATGGTAGGCTTAAAAATAAATATAAAGTCGTTGGTTGGTAAGCCCCAAATGACGGATGAGATTGTTTGTAAGGCCGCAGCATCATTGGCATTTCGTGAAGCGATTAAAAAAACCGAAGCTGTATTGCTTGAGCCAATATTCAAACTGGAAATTACTTGCCCTGATGACTTCGTAGGCAACATCGTTGGCGATTTAAACTCCCGTAGAGGAAAAGTTTTAAACATGACGGTTAAGCCGAAGGTAGGCCAAATCATCCAAGCAGAGGTGCCTCTGGCGCAATTGTTTGGGTATGCGACTGACATTCGATCTCTCTCTCAAGGGCGCGCTTTCTTCAGCATGGAATTTCTTGAATATGCCCCTGTTCCGCCGAAGGTCCGGGCCGAAATTCTTCATAAATTGGGTCGATAGTTTTAGTCGTTTTACCTCTCCCTAAAATTCGAAAAAAACCTTGCAATAAGCCATTGACTTTATTTCTCCGTTGCAAGATATTCACCTTTCTTGTTAACGCTACGGAAGCCTCCACAATCTTTGCAGTCATTGCAAAGTGGAATAAGGCTTTGGCGGGCAGATTAGGAAAAGAGAGTTATGCAAAGTCAAAAAATACGTATTAGGCTGAAGGCCTTTGATCATAAATTACTTGATCAATCGACTAAAGAAATTGTTGAGACAGCAAGACGTACTGGCGCTAAAGTTGCCGGTCCAATTCCGCTTCCAACTCGTATCAACCGCTTCACAGTATTGCGTTCACCGCATGTTGATAAAAAATCTCGTGAGCAGTTTGAAATCCGAACACATAAACGAATGCTCGATATCCTTGAGCCGACTCAACAGACGATCGACCAATTAATGAAATTGGATCTTTCTGCAGGTGTTGATGTTGAAATTAAACTTTCGGCAAAGAAATAAGGAAGGAGTAGCAAATGAGCGAAGCACAAACGCAAGAAACGCAAAATGAAACGCACAATACAGCTACTTCTGACGACGGAATCAAACTTAACGGTTTGTTCGCGTTCAAAGAAGGTATGGCGACTGTTTACAATGATAAAGGTGAGTCTGTTCCCGTAACTGTTTTACGTTACGAAACTTGGAAAGTATCACAAATCAAGACGACTGAAAAAGATGGTTACGCAGCTGTTCAGTTGGCTGCAGTTCCTAAAAAATCAAAAAATGCTTCATCTTCTGAAAAAGAACATCTGAAGGCAGCAGGTTTTGAATCAGGCGCTCGTTATGTAAAAGAACTTCGCCCTGATCAAATGCCTGAAGGCATTCAGTTAGGCGACAGTCTTTCAATTAATACTCTAGTAAAAGGTGATTTCGTAAAAATCACTTCAAAGTCTAAAGGTCACGGTTTCCAAGGTTCAGTACGTCGTTGGAACTTTGCCGGTGGACCTGCAACTCACGGTTCTAAATTCCACAGACGTCCGGGATCTTCTGGTAACAGAACATGGCCGGGTCGTGTCATGCCAGGAAAGAAATTCCCTGGTCACTGGGGTGACGAAACAATAACAGTTAAAAACGTTGAGGTTATTGACGTTATACCAAGTGAAGGCGTTGTTCTTGTTAAGGGACCAGTTCCTGGAAGCAAAAACACTCTTGTCAGATTGGTTAAGGGGTAATCATGGCTACAGTTAATGTAATCAATTGGAAAAAAGAAAAAGTCGGAAGCATTGATTTAGCTCCTGAAGTTTTCGAATTAGAAGTTAAAAATGACGTTTTACATTCAGTTGTAAGATGGCAATTGGCATCTCGTCGTCAAGGTACACACATGACTAAAACAAAAGGTCTTGTGAGCGGTGGTGGTAAGAAGCCGTTTAAGCAAAAAGGTACTGGTAACGCCCGTCAAGGTTCGACTCGATCTCCATTGATGCCAGGCGGAGGAACTATGTTTGGTCCTCAACCACGTAATTATGCCTATGTTCTTCCGAAGAAAATGAGAAAAGTTGGTTTATCAATGGCTCTTTCTCATCTTCACAAAGAGGGTAAGTTATTTATTGTTGATGCAATGGCCTCAGAAGGTAAGACAGCTGAATTAAACAAAAGATTAAAAGCTTTTGGATTAAAGAAGGCGATCCTTGTTGATTCAATCAGCGACGAGAACTTTCAATTAGCGGCTCGCAATCTTCAAAATTACAAATATTTTCCAGTTGCTGGATTAAATGTTTATGATCTTTTGAAGTTTGATGCGGCTGTTATCACTAAAAACTCTGTAACTAAAATCATCGAGCGCTGCTCTTTGGAAAAGACTGAGACAGCCTCAGAAAAGAAAGCGGAGAAATAGATGAAACAAATTATCAGAACTCCACTTATTACTGAGAAAAACACTTCTTTATCTGAGACCGGTGTTTACGTATTCGAAGTTGATTTATCTGCAACTAAGCCTGAAATCAAAAAAGCAGTTGAAACTGGTTTTTCGGTTAAGGTTCAAGGTGTTCGTACAGTTATTTGCCGTAACGATATGAAGTATACGAAGTTTGGATTGTCTAAAGTTCGTAAATGGAAAAAAGCATTCGTTAAGCTAGCTGATGGACAAAAACTATCATTGTTTGAGGGAGCTTAATTATGGGTTTAAAAGTATATAGCCCAAGATCACATGCTAGCCGAGGAAGAATTGGTTTTGATTTCTCTGAGATCACTAAAACGACTCCAGAAAAATCTTTAACCGTAGCTCTTCGTAAAAAAGCGGCTCGTAATAACCATGGTGTTATTACGATGCGCCACCAAGGTGGCGGTCATAAGCGTCGTTACCGTTTAGTTGATTTCAAACGAAATAAATTAGAAGTTCCTGGAGTCGTTGCGGCGATCGAATACGATCCAAACCGCACTTGCCGTATCGCTTTGATTTTTTACAAAGACGGTGAAAAAGCATACATCCTAGCTCCGGTTGGTTTGAATGTTGGCGACACTGTTATTTCAAGTAATAAAGCCGATATTAAACCTGGAAATTGCTTAGCATTATCTTCAATGCCAGTTGGTACAATCATTCACAACGTTGAAATGCGCCCTGGAAAAGGTGGCCAAATCTGTCGTGGTGCTGGTGCATCTGCAACACTTGCTGGTAAAGATGAGATGTATTGCCAAGTACGTTTACCTTCTGGTGAATTAAAACAAATTTTATCAACTTGTAAGGCTTCAATCGGTCAAGTTGGTAACACTGACAACGAAAATATTAAACTTGGAAAAGCGGGTGCTTCTCGTCACAGAGGTATTCGACCAGGCGTTCGTGGTACTCACATGAATCCAGTGGATCATCCAATGGGTGGTGGTGAGGGCGTGGGTAAAGGACATCATCCTGTTACTCCTTGGGGTAAGCCATGTAAGGGCTTCAAGACTCGCCAAAACAAGCGAACTAATTTTTCAATTATTAAACGTCGGAAATAGGGAGAGACTGTGGCACGTTCGATTAAAAAAGGACCTTTTGTTGATTTGCACTTGATGAAGAAAATTGATCATGCACTTTCAAAAGGTGATAAAAAAGTAATTAAGACATGGTCACGTCGCTCTACAATCCTTCCAGATTGTGTTGGATTGACTTTCGCGGTGCATAATGGAAGAAAGTTTGTTCCTGTATACATCTCTGAGAACATGATTGGTCACAAATTGGGCGAATTTGCTCCAACGAGAACTTTCCATGGTCACGCTGAGAAAAAAGCAGCTCCGTCGGCACCAGCCGCGGCTAAGAAATAGTAGGATTGAAGTATGGAATCAAAAGCATCTTTAAAATATACAATGGTTGGAGCTCAAAAAGCCCGCCTAGTTGCAGACACTGTTCGCGGTAAATCTGTCGACGACGCACTTAAGACTTTAACTTACATGAATAAAAAAACAGCCGTATTGATTAAGAAATTAATCGAATCAGCAGTAGCAAATGCTGAATACGCTAAAACGATGAATATGGATAAGCTTTTTGTGAAATCTATATCAGTTGATCAGGGACCAGTTTTAAAACGTTTCAGACCTCGTGCTCAGGGCCGTGCGTTTGGCGTTCGTAAAAAATTGAGTCATATCAATGTAATCATTGGGGAGAGTAAATAGTGGGACAAAAAGTTCATCCGATTGGTTTACGCGTAGGTGTTATCCGTACTTGGGACTCTCGTTGGTATGCTAAAGGTCAGTTATATTATGATAATCTTCATGAAGATATTAAGTTACGAAAGTACTTAAAAGCTAAACTTAAGCACGCCGGTGTTTCTAAGATTGAATTAGAGCGCGCAGGTAGCAAAGTAAAAGTGATCATCCATACGGCTCGTCCAGGAGTTGTTATTGGTAAAAAAGGTACTGGAATTGATACTCTTAAAGCTGACGTTCAGAAATTAACGAAGAACGAAGTTTTTTTGAGCATTCAAGAAGTTAGAAAGCCAGATACTGACGCACAATTAGTGGCTGAAAGTATTGCAATGCAATTAGAAAAACGTATCTCTTGGAGACGCGCTCTTAAAAAAGCGATCGCTGCGGCCATCAAAGGCGGAGTTCGTGGAGTTAAGGTTCGTGTATCAGGTCGTTTAGACGGAGCCGAGATCGCTCGTTCTGAATGGTACAATGAAAAGTCGGTTCCACTTCATACACTACGCGCTGATATCGATTACGGTACGGCTGAAGCGATGACGGCTTATGGCCTTATCGGTATGAAAGTTTGGATTTACAAGGGCGATATTTTATCTCAACGAGAAGTTCAGGTTCAGGAGGCCGGTCGTGTTAAGTCCTAAACGTGTAAAGCGTAGAAAACAGTTTATCGGTCGTATGCGTGGTCTTGCGCATCGTGGATCTACTCTTGATTTCGGTGATTTCGGATTACAAGCTTCAGAAGCTGGGCACTTAACTGCTCGTCAACTTGAAGCAGGTCGTGTCGCAATCTCTCGAACAATCAAGCGTGGTGGAAAAGTTTGGGTTCGCGTGTTCCCGGATCTTCCAATTACTAAAAAGCCAGCTGAGACTCGTATGGGTAGCGGTAAAGGTAATCCAGAATTTTGGGTTGCTGTATGCTTACCAGGTCGTATTTTATTCGAAATGAATGGTGTTACTAAAGAACAAGCTAAAGAAGCTTTCTTAAGAGCCGCTCATAAACTTCCATTTAAAACTAAATTTATAGAAAGGGTTTAGTCATGAAATTTTCTGATATTGAAAACAAATCTGTGACTGAACTTATCAAGCAAAAAAGCGAATTAGCTGCTCAGTTGTTTGATATGAAGATGAAAAACACATTAGGCCAACAGCAAGGTCCACACCAGATTCGCACTGTTCGTCGTGATATCGCTCGTATTAATACGGCGATCGTAAGAAAGGCAGCAAGATAATGGCAAAAGCTAAAGCTGTAACTAAAACTGCAGTAGTAAGTCCTCGTGGTCGTCGTGTTGAAGTAACAGGCGAAGTCGTAGCTAACAAAATGATGAAGACAATTTCAGTATTGGTTTTCAGAACTTTGAAGCATGACAAGTACGGTAAGTATGTAAAGAAATCTTCAATCATTAAAGCTCATGATGAAAAACAAGAAGCTAAAGTTGGAGATACTGTTGTAATTTATGAAACTCGTCCGTTGAGCAAAACTAAACGTTGGGCTTTGTCTAACGTAGTGACCGCAGCGAAATAAGGTGAATTTATGATTCAAATGCAGACTCGATTAAATGTTGCAGATAACTCAGGAGCCAAAGAGGTTATGTGTATTAAAGTTCTAGGCGGATCTAAAAGAAGATTTGCTTCGATCGGCGATATCATTGTTGTATCTATCAAAGATGCAATTCCAAATGCAAAAGTAAAAAAAGGTGATGTAGCTAAGGCCGTGGTCGTTCGCACGATTCACAAATTACGCCGCCCAGATGGCAGCTACATCCGTTTCGATGATAATTCAGCAGTTCTAATCAATGCGGCAAAAGAGCCGGTTGGAACTCGTATTTTTGGTCCAGTTGCTCGTGAGCTTCGAGCAAAACAATTCGTTAAGATTGTTTCATTAGCTCCAGAAGTTCTGTAGGGGAATAAGATGAATAGACTTAAAGAAACATACACAAAAGAAATCGTTCCAGCTCTTGTAAAACAATTGGGTTACAAAAGCGCGATGCAAGTTCCACGTCTTGAAAAAATCGTTATCAGCGTTTGTTCAAGCGAAGTGGTTCAAAATCCTAAATTAGTTAATGGTATCGTTGATGAAGTTTCTGCTATTGCGGGTCAAAAAGCCGTAATCACAAAAGCTAAAAAAGCGATTTCTAATTTCAAGTTAAGAGAAGGCATTCCGCTTGGCGTGCGTGTAACTCTTCGACGTGAAAAAATGTGGTCTTTCTTAGATCGCTTACAAACTTTAGCATTACCTCGAGTACGTGATTTCCGTGGTTTACCTTCAAAGGGTTTCGACGGTCGTGGCAATTACAATATGGGTTTGAAAGAACAAATCGTTTTCCCTGAGATCAATTATGATCGCATTGAAAAAGTACGCGGTATGAATATCACTATTTGTACTACAGCTAACAATGACAATGATGGCAAAGCTCTTTTAGAGGCTCTTGGAATGCCTTTCAGAAAGTAATAGGAAAAAAGCATGGCTAGAAAAGCAAGTATTGAAAAAAATAATAAGAAAAAAGCGATCTCAACTAAATTCTGGAAACTCAGAAAAGAATTGAGAGATAAAGCTGTTAACCTCACCTTATCAGATGAGGAAAGAACAGAAGCTCGAAATAAACTACAAGCATTACCACGTAATACTTCGCCGAATCGTGTAACGACTCGTTGTCAGCTAACTGGCCGACCTCGTGGAAACTACCGTAAATTTGGATTATCAAGAATTGCATTCAGACAATTAGCCTTAGATGGAAAATTGCCTGGCGTAACGAAAGCCAGCTGGTAAGAGGACACTATGGATAAAATTGCAGAAATGTTAACAATCGTAAGAAACGGATCAGCAGCAAGACTTGAAAAAGTTGATATGCCTGCATCTAAAGTTCGTGAAAACTTAGCTAAGATCTTAATTAGCGAAGGCTTTGCTCGCAGCTACAAAGTAGCTCGTGATAGCAAGCAAGGTATTATGCGTATTTATTTAAAGTATGATGAGGCCGGAGTCGGTGCTTTTTCAAACTTACAAAAAGTAAGTACACCAGGAAGACGCGTTTACATTAAAGCAGACGAAATCCCAACAGTACGGTCTGGGACTGGTCAATGTATTATGAGCACAAACAAAGGAATCATGACGGGTAAAGAAGCCAAAAAACACCAACTTGGTGGCGAACTTCTTTGCTACGTTTGGTAGGGGTTAAAAATGTCAAGAATTGGTAAATACCCAGTTAATTTCGATGATAAAACTCAAGTAACAGTTGCAGGTAATATTGTAACGGTTAAGGGTGCTAAAGCATCTTTAAAATATGAACTTGATTCGCGAATTACGGCAAAGGTCGACGGTAAGGCCGTCACTTTGACTCGTGCTGATGATTCAACTAAATCAAGATCATTACATGGTCTTTATAAAGTTTTGATTCAAAATGCAGTTGACGGTGTAACAAAGGGATTCACTCGAGTTCTTGAGTTGCATGGAGTTGGATACAGAGCGAATGTTCAAGGTAAAAAATTAGAATTATCATTGGGTTTTTCTCATCCAATTAGTTTTGATATTCCTGAAGGCATCGAAATTAAAGTAGATAAGCAAACAAACGTTTCTGTTACAGGCGCAGACAAGGCTTTAGTTGGCCAAGTTGCAGCAAAGATTCGTGGATTTAGACCACCAGAGCCTTACTTAGGTAAGGGAGTTCGTTACGCTGGAGAAGTTCTTCGTCGTAAAGCTGGTAAGTCTGCAGGTAAGTAATTAATTAATTATGGTTTACCTTGTGTGCCCAATAGGGTGTGGATCAAGGTTGCCGGTAAAGGTGTAGGTGTTTTATGAAATTACGAGTGTCAAAGCATAGAGATGCAAAAAGTGCTAACCGACTAAAGAAAAAAATCAGAATCAGAAAAACCGTCAATGGTACTTCTGAGCGTCCTCGATTATGCGTTTTTCGTAGTTCGAAGCATATCTATGCTCAAATTATCAATGACGTTGATCAAAAGACAGTTTTGACAATTTCATCTCTTAAATTAGATCAAAAGCTAAATGGTAAAGACATGGCAAAAAGTGTTGGTAAAGCAGTTGCTGAAGCCTCTATTAAAAAGGGTATTAAGACTGTTGTATTTGACCGTAACGGATTTATCTACCACGGCCGAATTCAATCATTAGCAGATGGCGCTCGTGAGGGCGGACTTAATTTCTAATTTTACATTAATTTTATAGTCACTGGCTATGCCGGTGATTTTTACGGAGACTAAATGGAAAAAATGATGAACGAAATGGAAGAAAAAGTTGTAGCGATTAATCGCGTTACCAAAGTGGTAAAGGGCGGACGTCGTTTTTCTTTCGCAGCACTTGTGGTTGTTGGCGATAAATTAGGTACAGTTGGTTTCGGCAGCGGTAAAGCTGGCGAAGTTCCTGAAGCGATCGGTAAAGCAACTCGATCAGCTAAAAAGAAATGTAATGAAATGAATCTTTATGATGGAACAATTCCACACGAAGTTATTGGTAAGTTTGGCGCAGCGAAAGTCATCATGAAGCCAGCAAAGGCCGGAACGGGCGTTATTGCCGGTGGAGCGGTTCGTGCGGTTCTAGAATCAGTGGGTGTTAAAGACATTCTTACAAAGTGTGTTGGAACACGTAACCCGCACAATGCAGTTCGTGCAACGTTAGACGGTTTACGTCAGCTTAAGAAAATGGGAGCTCTCAATGGCTAAGACTTTTGAAGTAAAATTAAAAAGATCGACAATCGGTTGCAGCCCAACTCAGATTAGAACGATTCACGCAATGGGTTTAAAGAAAATTAATTCGTCAGTAGTAATGGCTGACAACGCTGCAAACCGTGGACAACTTTTCAAAGTTCAGCACATGGTTGAAATCGTAGTTAAAAAGTAATCGTCCAAATTGTTAAGTGTAGTTTAGTTAGATAAAGAAAAATCGGAGAGCGCTATGAGTTTATTAGAAAATTTAAGACCTAAAAAAGGATCTACTCACTACCCAAAAAGAATCGGTCGCGGGATCGGTTCTGGTATGGGCGGAACGTCAACTAAGGGACATAAAGGTCAATTAGCTCGTACCGGTGGAAAAGTTCGTCGTGGTTTTGAGGGTGGACAGACTCCTTTAACTCGTCGTCTACCTAAATTCGGTTTTACGAACGCGGCTTTCGCTAATAACTTTGAAATCGTTAATTTATCTGATTTAAACAGAATCTCTTCTGTTGTCGATGCAGCTTCATTATACGCAGCTGGTTTAATCACTAAAAAAGCTCAATTCAAAATTTTAGCTAAAGGAGAACTTAAAAAATCTCTAACAGTTAAAGCGCATGCATTTAGCGAAAAAGCTAAAGAAGCAATTGAAAAAGCTGGTGGCAAAACAGAGGTAATCAAGTAGTGGCTGATCAAAATAGCGATAATAAAGGGTTAGGCAGTCTCAGAAATAAAATTTTCTTCACTCTTATTTGTTTAGCTGTTTACAGAATCGGTGTTCACATTCCAACACCAGGAGTAAATGGATTAGCGGTATCTGAATTTTTCAATTCTCAGAACCGTGGTATTTTCGGCATGTTCAATACATTCAGCGGTGGTGCATTATCTCAGTTCTCAATCTTCGCATTGGGAATTATGCCGTACATCTCTGCATCGATCATTTTTCAACTTTTAACTTCGGCGATACCTCACCTTGAAGCTCTTAAAAAAGAGGGCGAGTCCGGCCGAAAGAAAATTAACCAGTACACGCGATATGCGACGGTGGTCTTAGCGGTCATCCAAGGTTACGGAATTAGTACGTGGCTTTCAGGTCAGGCGACTTCGACAGGTAAAGCCTTACTTGTGTCGGGAACTCTTGGGCCCTTCCCATTTATGTTTGTAACGATCCTTACTCTAGTTGCCGGAACATGTTTTATCATGTGGCTTGGCGATCAAATCACTGAAAAGGGAATTGGTAACGGAACGTCGCTTATTATCTTTACCGGTATCGCAGCTTCAATCCCAGCTGGCGCGCAGCAGTTATTCGACCTAGTTAAAACAGGCGAATTAAAGCTGATCATCGCGGTTGGATTGCTTGTATTCATGTTGCTAGTTATTGCGGGCGTTATTTTCATGGAAGTGGCTCAGCGACGAATCGCGATCCAATACAGCCAGAAATTAGCTAATAATAATATGGGTTCTTTGGCGTCTAGCCATTTACCTATTAAGATTAACTTTGCTGGTGTTATTCCTCCAATTTTTGCCAGTTCATTGCTAATGTTCCCGAGTACGGTTGCGCAATTTACGCAAGCACCTTGGGTTAATGCGATGCGAGATTCTTTGAATCCAAACGGGGTTATTTTTAATATTCTGTTTGTTCTTTTTATCGTTTTCTTCTCGTTTTTCTACACCGACATCGTTTTCAATGCGGATGAAGTTTCTGAAAACTTGAAAAAATCAGGAGCATTTGTTCCTGGAATTCGCGCGGGTAAAAGCACAGCTGATTTTATTCGTTACGTACTTGATCGCATCAACGTACTAGGTTGCGTTTATCTTTCTGTCGTATGTATTTTGCCGGGTCTTCTGATGTCTTTCTTTAATTTGCCATTCTACTTCGGTGGAACAAGCTTATTAATTTTAGTGGGTGTCGCAATCGATACATCTCAGCAGATTCAGTCTCATTTATTATCTCAAAAATATGATTCGTTCCTTAAGGGCGTTAAAATCCGTAGCAGGAGGGTTCAGTTTTGAACATTATCTTGATTGGTGCGCCTGGCTCTGGAAAGGGTACACAGTCCAGACAGTTCATCGATAAATATAACTTCGTTCAGTTGAGTACTGGCGATGTTTTAAGAACCGCGATCTCTAAAAAAACAGACGTGGGCCTTCAAGCAAAAAGTTATATGGATCAAGGTAAGCTTGTACCAGACGATGTAATGATTGCACTTGTGCAAGATTACATGTCGAAGCAAGACGGGAAGTCGGTCATTTTTGACGGATTTCCTAGAACGGTTGCACAGGCAAAGAGTCTTGACTCAATGCTTGAAAAAAATGCATCCCGAATAGATAAAGTTGTTTATTTTAAGATCAATCCTCAGATCTTAGTAAAGCGTCTTACCGGTCGCAGAACTTGTTCTCAATGTGGTGAAATTTATCACGTTGAAACGAAACCTTCGAATAAGGGCCACATTTGTGAAAAGTGTGGAGGCTCTCTTGTTCAAAGGGCTGATGATAAGGAAGAAGTTATTAGTGAGCGCTTGGCTCAGTTTGAAAAGAACACGGGTCCAACGATCGAGTTCTACCGCGGGCTTAACCGCCTTGTAGAAGTAGATTGTACAAAGGAACCGGGAGTGGTTTTCGGAGAGATAGAGAAAGTTCTAGCTCTAGCTAATTAAGGCTAGACTAGGTTTATATACAGTGTTACTAATTGTAGCCTTTTGGCGGAGTATTGTTATGAAGGTAAGACCATCGGTAAAGAAGATTTGCAATAAATGTAAAGTTATTAAAAGAAAAGGTGTTATTCGCGTGATCTGTGAAAATGCGAAGCACAAGCAAAGGCAGGGCTAAAATATGGCACGTTTAATGGGTATCGATTTACCTCGTAATAAACGAATCGAAATCGCACTAACATATATTTTTGGTATCGGCCGTTCGCGCGCGAAATGGATCTGTAAAGAAGTCGGACTTAATGAAGAATTACGTACTGACGCTTTAACAGATGAACATATCGCAAAAATGCGTGCGTTGATCGAAGCGAAGTTTAAAGTTGAAGGTGATTTACGTCGTGACGTTGGTATGTTTATCAAACGTTTAACTGATGTAAACTGCTATCGCGGAACTCGTCATCGTAAAGGTCTTCCGACACGTGGTCAAAATACACGTTCGAATGCTAGAACTCGTAAGGGTCCTAAGAAGACGGTCGCTAACAAGAAAAAAGCTGTTTAATCGGTAAGGTGATAAAATGAATACAGAAATGAAAAAACCGACAACGGTTAAGAAAAAAGTTAAAAAAAATATCGTGCAAGGCCAGTGTCATATCAATGCTGGTTTTGGAAATGTTATCGTCACATTCACTGATCCATCTGGAAATACAGTTTCTTGGTCATCAGCGGGTCACATGGGATTCAAAGGAAGCCGTAAAGGCACTCCTTTCGCAGCTCAAGTAACTGCTGAAGACGCAGCTAAAAAAGCGATGGAAAGTGGAATGAAATCGATTGATGTTTTATTGACAGGCCCTGGCGCCGGTCGTGAACCAGCAATCCGTGCTTTAGCCGGTACAGGCTTAAGAATTCTTTCTTTAAAAGATATTACTCCTGTTCCTCACAATGGATGTCGACCGCCTAAGCGTCGAAGAATTTAATTGGGGTCATTGATATGAGTTGCGTAACAAATTCAGTTTGTAAATTATGCCGTCGCGAAAACATGAAGCTTTTCTTAAAAGGTGATCGTTGTTTTTCTGACAAATGTTCTTTTGACAGACGTCCTTATCCACCAGGACAACATGGTCAATCACGACTTAAGTTTTCTGAGTTCGCTTTGCAATTGCGTGAAAAGCAAAAAGCAAAACGTTACTACGGTCTTTCTGAAAAACAATTTCGTAAGTATTTCGAATTAGCTGATAAATCAAAAGAGATCACTGGTGTTAAGTTATTAAAGTTTTTAGAACTTCGACTTGATAACGTGGTTTACACTCTAGGATACGCAAATTCTAGACGTGAAGCTCGTCAGATGATTTCTCATAATCACTTTTTAGTAAACGGAAAGCGTGTGAACATCGCAAGCTTTATCGTTAAAAAAGGTGATGTAATTGAAGTGGCTAAAGCAAGTCGCGAAATGAATAAAGTTCTTGCTGCTATCCAAGCAGTTTCACGTCGTACTGTTCCAGGGTGGCTTGATGCAAATCATGCAGCATTTACGGGTACAGTTAAGGATCTTCCTACACGCGAAGAAGTTACAATTCCAGTCGAAGAAAGTATGATCGTTGAGTACTACTCTCGATAATTGTCGAGTGAAACTCGCAATAACAAGAGAAGCACTCGCGGAAACAAGGGGTTAATGATGCAAGAACACTATTATAAATTTTGGAGAGAGTTGATCAAACCTAAGGGTTTTGAGATCGAAAAAGAAACTCAATCTTACGAATATGCTAAATTTGTCGTGCGCCCTCTTGAAAGAGGATTCGGCGTTACTTTAGGTAATTCTTTACGAAGAATCTTGTTGAGCTCAATGATGGGTTCAGCAGTCACTGCAGTCAAATTTGACGGCGTTCTTCATGAGTTTTCTACTCTTCCAGATGTATTGGAAGACGTAGCTGATATTATTTTGAATTTAAAGATGATCCGCTTCCGTCAATTCAACTCTGAAACCTTAACTTTGAAAATTTCAAAGAAGGGTCCTGGAGTTGTGACTGCAGCTGACATTCAAACTTCTGATAAAATCGAAATTCTAAATCCTCACCAGCACATTGCGACCCTAGGTAACAATGCAAATTTCAATGCTGAGTTGATCGTGTCTTACGGACGTGGTTATGCTCCGGTTGAAACAATGGCTTCTGATTTAGGTGTTGGTTTTATCGGTGTGGATGCGCTTCACAGCCCAATCCGCAAGGTAAACTACTCGGTATCAAATGCGCGTGTTGGTCAGCGGACTGACTACGATGCTTTGGCACTTGAAGTGTGGACTGATGGATCTTTAAAGCCTGAAGAATCAATTTCTTTAGCTTCAAAAATCTTGAAAGAACAATTACAAATTTTCTTAACTTTTGACGAATCATTAGAACCTTCTGACGAAATCAGAGCCATGGGTTCTTCTTCATTGAACGAGAATTTATTCCGTTCAGTTGATGACCTTGAGTTGAGTGTTCGTTCTGCGAACTGTCTTAAAAATGCAAACATCCGTTTCATTGGTGAGCTAGTTGTTAGATCGGAAGCCGAAATGTTGAAGACAAAAAATTTCGGTCGCAAATCATTAAATGAAATTAAAGAAATACTTTCTGAAATGGGACTTGGTCTTGGAATGAAGATCGAAGGATGGCCGCCTCCAGGTTGGGATCCGAACACAATGCCAGTTTCAGTCAAAAGAGAAGTTCAATAGGAGTTTGAGATGTCATCACATCGCCGTTTAGTAAAACATTTTAGTCGTAAGAGCGGACCTCGCAAGGCCCTTTTACGTGGATTAATGCATTCTTTAGTTGAACACGGTCGTATCAAAACGACGGTTGCTCGTGCTAAAGAAATTCGCCGCCACATCGAGCGCGTAGTTACGTTAGGTAAGAAAGGTGATTTGAATTCAACTCGCCTTGTGATCTCTCGTTTAGCTAGCCAAGACATGGGCTTAGAATTAGTTAAAAACATCGCTCCACGATTTAAAGATCGACCGGGTGGTTACACTCGCGTGATCAAAATCGGTCGCAGACCAGGTGACACGGCAGAGATGGCTTTTATCGAATTCGTAGATTTCGATTGGAAATCTAAAGTTGAGCCTAAAGCGGGTAAAACTGCAGCGGCTAAGAAAGACGATAAAGCGACTAAGAAAGTTGAGAGCAAAGCTAAAAAAATTAAAGCTCTTAATGTTGAAAAGTCTAAAAAAGTTGTCCGCAAGATGCGTAACAAGTCGCGCGCAGCAATGCACGCTAGATAGTTTGCTCTTTAAAATAACGATTAGACGATTAACACGCTATTTACAAAACCCAGGTTCTTACCTGGGTTTTTTTTTGCCTGCAGCTAGCCTTGTTTGATTTGAGAAATTCTTTTAGAAATAAGAAATTATTTTAGAAATTAGTTACTAACTTTGAGGTTCATATGAAATTAAAATTAACACTTGTTTTTATCGCACTAGCCGTTGGAATTGTTTACCTAACTTTTAAGAAGGACTTCCTATCTTATCAGTCAACGGCACCGGCTGATATGCCTTCGTCAGAGACGCTTAGTAAAGATGCAGTTGCTAATTATTTTCAGACCACTCAAATTGTCGATTACCGGGGCGCCAAGAGTTCAATTACAAAAGCTGACTTTAATATAAGTGATCGTGTGATCGTGCATCTTTGGGCCTCTTGGTGCGCTCCATGTGTGAATGAAGTTCCCGACCTTATCGAGTTTGCGCGCAAAGAATCAATGAGGTCTTCCAAGAAAACGACTTTTATCACGGTATCGCTAGATGAAAGCTCTGATGATCTTAATAAGTTTTTAAAAAGCTTCCCTGATTTTGATACCGATACGTTTATTCGCGTTTGGGATAAAGAAAGTGCTTTTTCAAAGCTGGTCAATGCCGACCGGCTTCCCATGACAATTATGTTAATAAAAGACAAGCCTGAGCCGCGAGTGGTTCGCGGCGTTGTTGATTGGAAAACTGTTCAGTTTTAATTTAATCTAAAAGCCTAGACGTTTTTTGGCGTCTTCAATGGCCTTTTGGGCTTCTTGTTCAACTTTTCCTTTAGCCTGGTTTTCGGCATCTTTTTTAGCGGCATTTATTTTATCATCCGCCAATTTTTTTTGGTCATTAAGCTGCGCTTGCACTTTATTAATCTCGCCTTGAGCTTGGTTTTTGATAACCGCTGTTTGTGCATCCAGTTGTCCGCGTAGTTTGCCGATCTCGGCGTTGATGCTTTCTTGCAGCTGTTTATTGGCTTCAGCAATCTTGTTCTTCAGTAAATTCTCGAATGATCTTTGTAAGTCGGCGCCAAGGCTTGAACGAATATCAATCGCCAAGTCAGATAACGGACCGCGGGCTGAGGCTTCAAGGTCGAACTTATTAACGGCACTTAGGGTTTGCGACAAAATATCGTTCACCAGTTTGTCTGCCGTTGTAACGTTGAAGGCTACGTTGTTAAACTGATTTCGAAATCGCATATCATAATGTTTGAATCCTTTGATTTCTCCGGATGCTTCAAGTGCCGTATTCGACGAAGGAATTTTTATTTGGCCATCTTTTGATTTCATTAGTTCTAAGTTCTGTAACATATACGAACCGACGCCCAGGTTAAACTTAACGATCGGTTCATCGTCGGTATTGTTCAATTCTGCAAATGCCGAGATTCCCGTTACATTCTTTGATTTGAAATCACCTTTGATATCGGCTGTTGTTGGTTTTCCGGTTTGTCTTTGGTTTGAACTGACATCGCTGATAATACCTTTGAAGTCTCCGTAATCAACTTGCGCGTTCGAAGTTGAACTGACGCGGATTTTTTGAATCCAGAATAGTGGGTAGCCTGTTTTTATTGGGAATTCGTAAGTGAAACCTTCGTCACGCGGATGGGGTAGAATGGCTTCTTCATCTTTTTCAGCAGTCTTGTCGCCACGAACCATGCGGGCGTATTTTGGGGGCAGGTATTTCTCGGCCATATCGCGGTAGCGGTCTACTTTAGCGGTGATTGGCTTCAGGTAATCCATAAATAATGCTTTTGCAAAACTTGCGGCATCGATTTTTGGGATTTTAAATCGACTTTTTAAAGTGTCGATATCTTTTTTAATTTGCAGATCTAAACTTTTATAATCTTGATCAAGCCCTTTCAAGTCAGCGTCTAATTGCGCCTTAACATCGTTGACTTGTTTATTCTTTGAATCAATTTCTTTTACTAACGTATCTATCTCTTTAAGTGATGATTCAAGCTCTTGAGGAGTTTTAAAATTCGAGGTTTTTACTTTTCCGAAACGATCGCGCAATGAATTTAGCTCGGCACCGGTTGGTAATGCTTTAATGTTTGCATCCCAAGTGGTTTTCTTCTGCGCCCACTTCGCATTCATGTCTTCGAGCATTTTTTTCGAAGCCATTTGGCCTTCGAGGTTTTTAATTTGTGCATCGAAGTTTCCGGATTTAAGAAATTGTGAGACATCACTTAGGACATTTGCTTCATTATCTTTATCAAACTTGTTTATCGCTTTTTCTTGCAGCTGCTGGGTAAAGCTTGGCTTATTGGACTCTTTGGTAGGTGGCGCGACACGACCTGGAGAGGCCCGTTTTGACATGAACTGCACGCCTTCAACCGCAATTTCTTGTACTACGAATTTTAATCGCAGTAAGGCATCCCAATTGACATCGAATCGGATGTCGCCAAGTTCGATCGAATTGAATTCGGGTTGTTTCGCGTCGGTGACTTCAATTTTTGAGATTTTCACATTTCCGTTGATGAATGAGCTTTTGAATTCGCGAATATTTACTTCGACGCCCATTCCTTTGTACGCGCCCCACTCCATAGCTTTTCTGACGTGCGTGTCAAAAAAGAAAAAGAAGTAAGCGTAGATAACTGCACAGATAATGATGAAAGGAATGATGGCATTCCAACGAATTGGTCCGGGAGATTTTTTAACGGGAGTGGCTATTGTTGAATTCATATTTTCTCCTATGCCTTACGCTGGCCCGTAAAGATCATTATACTTCATATACCATCCGTAAAACTTTGTTGCCTTAAAGGCCTTCCAGCCTTTTGTTGCCTCGAGTTTGGTTGCAACCTGTAATCGATATTTAATGACGAGTTTTCTAAAAACGAAAAATAAAATCGGACATAGAATTAAAGATACGATGAAAGAGCCCATCACGATCGAATTATTAAAGCGGGTCATTGGTAAAAGCGGTTTATTATACATAAACGTCCAAAGATCTTTTAATGCCGGGCTTTCTAAAGCATAGCGGCCCAGAATGTCGGCTGCTGGATCTAATAAGAAAGCGATGAATTTGAAAAAGAATGCTGAAAGAAATACGGCCCCTAATTGAACGCGAAACAAAAAAACGATAAACAAAACGAAAAAGGTTTGTATCGAAAGAAATGGCGCAAATCCTAAGAAAACTCCAAAGGCCAAGCCGGCCGCAATTTGATTTTGTCCTGTCTCAGAGTGCAATAGTCGGATTAAGTTAATAATTTGCTTAGCTAACAGTCCCATTCGTGTCCTCGCTTGTCGTTCTTAAATTTAACTGATTACTTCAAAAGCTTGTTCTAAAACAGGAAGGATATCAATCGATTACTCTGGGTCGGTCAGCGGGTCTAAAATGTTTTAATTAAATTGGTGCACTTAAAATAGGGTGTACGGAGTGCGATATTTACACCGATATCGGTGATAATTTCCCTATTATTTATACCGGGGGCTTTTATTTGAAGCCGAGTCAGGTCTGAACTTTGCAAAAGTGTATAGTCAGTAAAAGATCAGTCGGGAAGCAACGAATTTATTTCGTTTAGAACCGAGGGAGGCTTGGCAGGCTAAAACTGGTGCAATCCTGCAAGCTAAAATGAAAGAAATATTAATTTTTTTCACTTCGGCACCTAGCCAAAGTCGCAGTTGGCATCTTTTTATACCCAGATAAAGTTTTATGCTAAATTTAACTTTATCTGGGTCTTTTTATTTAGCGGCTGCGAAATTCTAACCTTTAGCCCACCCAATGTTAACTGATTACTTTAAAAGCTTGTTCTAAATCGGCAATGATATCGCTGGCGTCTTCAATTCCGATGCTCATTCGAATCAATTTTGCCGGTATGCCCGAGTCGACTTGCAGGTCGATCGGAACCGCAGAGTGAGTCATCAGGCCAGGTACTTCAATTAAAGTTTTAATAAGACCAAGGCTGACGGCAAGAGTGATCGAATAACCATTCTGCGCAATGTGATTAATGAATTTTTCAGTTTTTGCTGTTGAGCCTTTGACTAAAAAAGTCAGCATCGTGCCAGGTGCGAATTCGCCATTTGGGGACTTCAAAAGTTTTTTCGCCAAAGCATGCTGTGGAAAAGATTTCAGTCCAGGATAAAAGACCGCTTCAACTTGCTTATTCTGCTCGAGGTATTGCGAGATTTCGTAAGCGTTTTTCTGTTGCGCTTCGAAGCGCAAGATTTGCGATGGTATTCCGTAGATCATAATATTCCAGGCTGAATGCGGATGCATGATCGCGCCGATATCTTTTCGAATCATAAGCAAAGACGTTAAATACTTTTTTGAAGTGATAACGGCTCCGCCCATTTCGGTTCCGAAGCCGGCTATGTTTTTTGTTAAACTTTGAATAACCATGTGCGCGCCGTGCTCAAGCGGGCGATGTCCCCACGGTGTGGCAAATGTATTATCGACGATGATTTTAATTTGATTCTCATCAGTACGAGTTTTGTTTTCTTGCTCGACTAGTTTGGAAATTTGCGCAATATCGATAATTTCTAATGATGGATTTGAAACAGATTCAAAATAAATTATTTTCAAATTTTTATTTTTTAAATCTTTTGCCGTTAAATTGTTAACATTGACCATCTGGTGCTTGATGCCAAATCTTGGTAGCCACGACGTGATCAGACTGTAGGTGCAACCGTATAAAGTCTTATGAGATAGAATTTCATCATTGGTTTTTAGAAATGCCAAAAATGATGCCGAAATTGCGCCCATACCACTTGAAAAGCTGATGGCGACTTCGCCGCCCTCCATTTTGGCAAGCTGCTCTTCCAGCATCTTAGAAGATGGTTCTTCTAAGCGGTCATAAATCCAGATGGGCTTGTCGTGATTTTTAGGATCTCCGAAAAGTTGGAATCCATCGGCACCTCGCTTCAACGACTGCAGTCGAAAAGTGGTCGAAGCCGTCATTGGCGGTACTAGATGATGTGAAAATTCCCAAGCCTGCGTCGATGCCGATCCATGCACGTTGAACGTTTTAATAGAAGGCTTTCGAGTTGAAGCCGTCTGGCTTGAATTCGATTTTGACTTGGTTTGAGTAGACTGTGTCTGGGTTAACTTTTTTTTAGAACTTGCTGAATTTTTTTTCATTGTGTTTCCGTTTGTAATTCATTTCGCACAAGTTTTTTTGGTTGGACCGAGAACATGATCCCACCAAAAAATGCGAATAGAAGAGTAAAAAGTTGTAATACGCTGATGGCCGTTACCATGGCCTGCCCGAGGGCCGGGCTAAAAGTTGAAAATAAGAAGTAGAATGCGGCTTGCCCAACCCCGATACCAGCGGGCGTGATGGGAATTGCCGAAGCTAAAAAGCCAAAGCAGCAAAAGGAAAAGAAAATTAAAAATGGTGGTGGAGTGACGCCTAATGTTTCAACAATATAATATAAAAAGTAGATGGAGATGAGTTGAATCACGATACAAATCGCCAGCGTTTTTAATTGGATTTTTGGATTTCTGAAAGCAGAGAATGTCATTTGAAAACTGGCAATTATTTTTTCAAGTTTAGTCAGGATAAAAGAATTTTTATTTTTGAATAGAAATCCTAATTTATTTATTAGATAAGGCGTTAAAAATAGACCCAATAAGGCTATAGCCAAAAGCGAAGTGCTAACAACTAAAAATCGTTCCAAAGTTGGCGAAGGTGCTTGAGTGTATTCATATGATAGAAATACGGCTGACATTAAAATCATCGCAAATAGGCTTAAAATGCGATCGGCAAGAACCGTTGATAAAGCCTGTGACTTTTTAAGTTGATGAGACTTTGCTAGTTCTAAAGCTTTAACAACATCTCCGCCGACACCGCCCGGAATAAAAAATGAAAAGAATTGTCCGATTAAAGTAAGCCGGAAGGCTTTAATAAAACTAAGCGGGGCCAGTAAGTGGACAAAGAAACTCCATCGCACGGCGAACAAAACAAACTGTATGGAAAATAGAACGATACCGGCAAATAAAACGTGATACTGCGAAAGGATAAACTGAATTTGCTCGACTCGAAAAGGGCCCTTTTTAATAAGGATAAATAGCATCAATAGTGCTACTAACGGACGCCAAATTTTCTTGAAAAAAGTCATGGCCTATTGTCACTACTGACTTGCTAGAGTCAAGAGGGCGCTAAGCGTGGTGAGTTTTTAAAATCAACTGCAAATTTTTTAAGAAACCCTCAAGGTTTTTCAAAGGTAAAGATGTCGGACCGTCGCACAAAGCTTCAGCAGGATTTGGGTGGGTCTCAAGGAAAATACCATCCACGCCAATCGCCATCGCAGCGCGCGCCAGTGGCCATACCATATCGGCACGTCCGCCGCTGGATTCGCCTGTTGCACCAGGTAATTGCGTTGAATGGGTGCAATCCATGATGACCGGAAATCCCAAGCGTCGCATTTCAACTAAACCAGTCATGTCATTGATGAGTCGGTTATAGCCAAACGTAGTCCCGCGTTCGCATAATAAAACTTTATCGTTGCCCGCATCAGTTGCTTTTTTTGCAATTGATTTCATATCCCAAGGCGCTAAGAACTGCCCCTTCTTAATATGAAGAACGCGGCCGGTTTTAGCTGCGGCGATCATTAGATCTGTTTGTCGAGACAAAAAAGCAGGTATTTGAATGACTTCGGCATAGCGTGCCGTTTCTTCAACTTGAATTGTTTCGTGAACATCCGTTAGCAGTGCGCAGCCAAGTTTACCTTTGATCATATCAAGTGATTTTAATGCTGAATTCATTCCCGGCCCGCGAAAGCTTTTCGCGCTTTGACGATTGGCTTTATCAAACGAACATTTTAAAATCCACGGAATGCCAAGCGCGGTTGTGACCCGTTTAATTTCAAGCCCGGTCTCGATGACCATGCCTTCGTCTTCAATAATATCGGGACCGGCGAATAAAACAAAATTCTTTGCGTCTCCCCAAGTGATTTGACCATTCGGCGTGTCCATCGAAACTGTTTTGGCAAGGGGAGTGAATTCTGTTTTCATGGCTTACTTCTAACTTTGTTTAATTGAGAATTCAACCGCTTGCTTGACAGCGTCGATCACTATTTTTTGATTCTGGTCATTCATGTCTGGATACATGGGAATACTGACCACATGACCTGCTGCCCAGCGTGCAACCGAAATATTGTGATGCGCTTTTGTGTGCGTTTTATACCAAGGTTGATCAGGCATTGTCAGCGGGTAGTGCACCGATGTCGGAACTTGCAGTTCTTGCATCTTCTTCTGAAAAGACTCGCGATTAGAAATTGTTAAAGTGTATTGCGCCCAAACACTGGTGTTGCCCGGCTTTACAAATGGAGTTGAAAATTGTGGATCCAATTTTTCAAGACCGTTAAATGATTCTGTAAAGTTGTTTGCAATGCGGTTTCTTTGATCGACTTCCCAGTCATAACGTTCCATTTTAGCTAGTAAGATTGCGCATTGAATTGTATCGAGGCGTCCGTTCAGACCAAGGCGAGTATGAAAATACCTTTTTTCTGAGCCGTGCTCGCGGATTTCTTTCATCACGACTTGCAGTTTGTCATCATTCGTAAAAATGGCTCCACCGTCACCGTAGCAGCCCAAAGGCTTTGCGGGGTAAAAAGATGTACCTGCCGCTGTTGTGCAAGCGCCACTTTTTGTTTCTTTATATTTTGCTCCATAAGATTGGGCGGTATCTTCAATAACAAAAAGATTATGTTTTTTTGCAATTGCATTGATCTCTTCAAGATCGGCGGCTTGTCCGTACAATGAAACCGGCATAATCGCTTTTGTTCTAGGCGTAATTGCGGCTTCAATTTTTTTTGTGTCGATATTAAAAGTTTTACGGTCGATGTCGACGTAAATGGGAGTGGCGCCTGCAAGTATGATTGTTTCGGCCGTAGCAATAAAAGAAAAAGCAGTCGTGATCACTTCATCGCCTGGACCAATGCCTAGGGCCATCATTGGAATTAGTAAGGAGTCTGTACCGCTGGCAACGGCCAAACAATATTTTGATCCAGTGTGTTCAGCTAATTTTTTTTCAAGTTCGCCAACTTCAGGTCCGCCAATATAGGCGCCGCTGTCGAGCACTTTTTGAATTCGGCTATCAATTGAAGTTTTAAGGGCTTGGTATTGAGTTTTTAAATCGATAAATGGGACGGACATTGCCTCTCCTCTTTGTATACTGTTTGTTAGGGATATTATCACTCCAAGTCGAGAGGATGTCTATTGTGGAAAAAAAGCTTCACGTTATGACTCGTCTCGTGACAGAATTTGAACTTCGCATCAATTAATTCAGGAGGAATGTCGTGGGTAAAATTTGTAGTGTTCTTATTTTGGTAATAATTTTTAGTCAGTTTCTAATTGCCGCGCCCAGCAGTTCAAACGGTTCAAAAATTCCGGATAAACGGGATTTCACTTTGAATAAAGAAGTGAATGCTTGCGAAAATTTTCATGAGTATGTGTGTTCAAATGTGGAAAACAACTTTAAGTTGCGTGATGACCGCAGTGCCCACACATTTGCCTTTGATGACTCTGATGAAAGAATCTTAGAAAAGAAGAAAACGTTCTTTAAAAATATCGACAAAGAAAAAAAATTATCGCCGCGCTCACAGCAGCTTAAAGATTATTACAAAGCGTGCATGAATAAGCCCGAAGCCATTAATGAAGAAAAAGCGCTCGTAAAAAATCTTATTAAAGAAGTCGCAGGTATTAAATCAATGGAGGATTTAATTAAATTAAGCCGAAATAATATGACGAATGAAAAGTGGTCATTAATTGGCTATGACATTCTACCAAATACGGATAACCCAAAAATTTATGATATGACTTTTGATGTAGGCCTGATGGGATTACCAGAGCATAGCTACTATGATAATGCCGAACTTGTCGGTGAGTATAAAAACCTCATGGCTGAATTTTTAAATACTCTGTACCCAAAAGGAAGTAAAGAAGATCATCAGAAAAGAGCCCAAGCGATCGTCGATTTTGAAAAAAAGTTTAGAGTCGCATACCCTTTGCCAGCGGCGTTTCGACAGCGTTACACGCAACCTCGTAAAATTACTCGGGTAGAATTTTTAAAAAAGACAAGCGTTCTGCAATTGGGCGAGTTTTTCGAAAAAAATGTACCGGACATTGTTCAACTTCGGGACTTCATTCCTGAAAGTTTTGAATTTATCCAAAAAGAAATTAATGCGGATAATCTACAAGTCTTAAAAGATATGTATGCCTACCGTAGTGCGCGTGATTTTATGGATGATGCTTACCCTGAGTTATTTAATAAGCGCTGGGCTTTTCGCTATAAATTTCTAGGGGGACCGATTAGCCGTTCTGACCGCCAAGAAAGATGTACGTCGGGAGTCATGGGGGCATTCAGCCGTGAACTGGATATTGAAATGTTACCGCGCTTGTTTCCAAATTTTCCGAAAGATAAAATGATCGAAGTCGCGGAAAGAATTCGTGCTTCTATTCTGATTGGAATTGAAAAAAACAAATGGCTATCAAGCGAAAGTAAAAAAGGTGCGCTGGAAAAAATCAAGACCGCAAAGTTACAGTTAGTTCAACCGACAACGGACCGCGAATGGGATTTTAAGCCTATATTAAAATACAGCCCTAAAAAACCATACGCCAACGCCATCAAATTAACTTTAGCTGGTCACGAGCGAACTTTGAAAAAACTGCGTGAAGGCGTCAACCAAGAAGCTTGGGGAATGGGTCCACTAACGGTAAACGCATATTATTCACCGGACAAAAATAAATTTGTTTTACCAATTGGGATTCTTCAATATCCGTTTTTTGTGACCGAAGGTGATATCATCGAGAATCTGGGCGCCGTCGGTGCGGTCGTGGGTCACGAACTAGGTCACAGTATTGACGATGAAGGATCTAAATTTGACTCTGAGGGTAAACTTCGTCAGTGGATGAGTGATAGTGACATTAAAAAATTTCAAGAGCGTGGTGCGAAGATGCTTCAGCAGTTTGAAAAAATTGGCCACAATGGAAGTTTAACCCAAGGTGAAAATATTGCTGATCTGGTTGGGCTGACATTTGCGTACAATGCCGCGTTTCCAGAAGGCAAGGGGGAAGTGACTGATAAGCAAAAATTTTTCGTGGCCTACGCGCGTGTTTGGTGCAATGAGATGCGGGATAAAACAAAAGAAATGCAGCTAAAGACTGACCCGCACAGTTTAGGGTTTGCCCGTATTAACGAGCAGGTAAAACATCAGGCAGGGTTTCACGAGGCATTTTCTTGTAATAAAAATAATAAGCTTTACCTAGATCCTAAGAATCAAATTCAAATTTGGTAATTAAAATGAAGTCTCTTGAAAAGTTTGTGCCCGCCCTTTCTATTTGGACGGGGCACACGCAAACGATACTGGGGCACATTGTGCCCTCGCCAAAACTAAAGGTCGACTTGCAGTTTGAATTACTGACTCTTGATGACGATGACCAACTTTATCTTGAATGGTACCGCGGTTCAGCACCCATCACTCTGACTTTATTTCACGGACTAGCCGGTGATGCGCAGGCTGACTACATTCATCGATCCGCAAATATAGCCATCGAACTTGGCTGGAGCGTCGTACTTGTGAACCACCGTGGGGCATCCCCTCACGCGACCGCTAAAAAAAGTTATCATTCGGGTCGTGGTCATGATGCCGAAGCAGTAATTGAGTGGAGCAGAAGGCATTTTCCGGCGACCAAGCAAGTAGCGTTGGGGTTTTCAATGAGCGGTAGTATTCTTCTCAATTTACTAAGTCAGCGGTTCGGAACGAAGCAACCCGACTTTGCTGTCGTAGTGAACGCGCCGCTTGATCTTGGTAAAAGTTCAAGGTTGCTGCAAAAAGGATTTTCTAAAATATATGATATTAGATTTTACTTATTATTGCGTAAGATCATTCTGAGTAAAGAAGACGTCCAACTTCCATTGGTCGGAAGGGTTTACGATCTAGATGAAACCTATACCGCAAAAATTAATGGTTTTAAAAATAGAGAAGACTATTACGAGCAATGCTCTGCCGGAAATTTTGTACAAAGAATTAAAACGCCAACTTTTGTATTAACTTCGGAAGATGATCCATTTGTGGATGTAAGCGACTATCAGAATGCAAACTGGCCCGCAGCCATTCGTTTGACGATTAGTAAGCACGGCGGGCACATGGGGTATTTTTCGAAAAAATCAGATCCTAAATATGGTCGCCGTTGGTTGGATCGATATTTAAGATCTGTTTTTGAAGAAATACAGATTATTTGATTTGTCTGAAAATCCATTCTTCCTCTTTTGTGTTACGTAACGACGTTTTAGTCGCCACAAGTAAATAACAACAAGCTAAGACTATTTTGAGCGCGCAGTACGCGATAAATAGTAAAAAGCTTGCCACTTGATTTATTGTCTTGGCTCCAAAACAAAAATAGTGTGCGATTTTTCGTGTACAAACAGTAAGGCGAAGAAAATTGATCTCTTCCCATTCTTGCTTGTATTGCCAGGCCGCTTTCATGGTGTCCTCCTCAGGAATGTGTGCGGTTAAAATTACGTTAAAAAATAATTTATATATTAAAACAGTATCGAAATTTGATTATTTAGAAGTTGAATTAAACTTCTTTAGACGGCGGACGCAATTTTTGCGTCGGGTGAAAGAAGAAAATCAATCTGACTAACTTGCATCGGTGTAATAAATAAATTTTGAGTCATTGTTTTCTCCTTTCGTTTGATAATTCAAGTTCGCCGATTCTTGGTTTTAATTCAAGTTAATTTCATTTATTTATTTTTGTTATCACCATAACGATTTGTTATTGGTTCCATCCCGCAACCTCTCGCGGTTCCATAACGGCATGTTAAATGATGAACTTCGCTATAGAGTATTTGATTGAACAGAACTCGACCTTCGCCGGAGGGGTCATTGTTCATTTTTTGATGGAATTGGACCGATAAGAATACATGAATTCTATCTATGAAAAATTCGAAAACGAAATCTCTTTTGATCAGGCAAGGTTCGCTGAGCTTGTGCAATTAGGGAAAGATTTAAATGAAGATGTGGTGACGCAGCTTCTGGAAATTCATTTTGAGGTATCAGAAAGTTCGCTGCATGAGATTCAAGAATTTAGTCGTCAGCAAGATTTTTTAAACATGAGTAAAACGGCACATAAGTTGAAATCGAGCTGTGGCACCCTGGGACTGATTCGTCTGCATAGACTTTGTCATCATCTTGAAAACAATGTTTGTCATCAAAACGTAGGATTTAACGAAGTCGTTGAGTGCATCAACGAAATAATTTATGAGTACCAAAAAACAAAAAGTGAGATTCAAATTTTTTACAAAACCGGAGTGGTTGCATAATGGATATCTTAGGTAAAAAAAATATTTTAGTACTTGATGACAACAAAAATGATTTGTTGATGACGAAATTCGTCATTATGCGTATGGGATTCAATCCAATACTGATCAGTAGTGCCAATCAATTAATTGAAACA
The DNA here is from genome assembly GCA_043760925.1 of Bdellovibrio sp. Classification (GTDB taxonomy): domain Bacteria; phylum Bdellovibrionota; class Bdellovibrionia; order Bdellovibrionales; family Bdellovibrionaceae; genus Pseudobdellovibrio. The sequence continues at coordinate 34,656 of JAYUOK010000094.1, forward strand.
TTACAGTCAGCGCCGATCTCATTGATTATTTTAGACTTGGATATGCCCGATCTAAGCGGAATTGATGTTCTTAAAAAGATCAAGCGAGTTCCGGCCTACAAAAATATTCCTGTTGTCATGCTAACGGGAACCAGTGACAGTCTAAGCGTCAAGTCAGCGATTCTGCAAGGCGCTGCCGATTACATTGTTAAGCCAATTGATCCGATGGTTTTCGAAGCAAAGATCCGTAAACTCATCCGAACCAACGAACCAGCGGCAACGCAAACTTGGATCGAATACGAAGTTCGAAAAGCAAGGTCGACCGAAATTAAATTAAGTACTTTTGCTCACTTGTTTTCAATTGGTGAGATGGGTCTATCTTTGAAAACAAATCAGGCGTTCCCGATCGGACTTACATTTTTTTCGGATGCTGCATTCTTCACGGAACTTGAAATTACCCAGCCACCGCTAAAGGTCGAAAAGTGTGTGCAATTTGACGGTTATTTTATGATTCAATGTAGTATGATTGGTTTATCCGAAGTTGATCTTAAAAAAATCAGACTGTATAGCCAGCTATTAATGAATAAAGACGTCGAATGAAAAATCAAAGCGTATCATCAAAACATTTTATGATACTGCTGGTGCTGATTGCGCCATTCGCTTTTTTATTTTATCAGTTTTTTTCTGCTCAAAGCATCAGAATTAACCTGCTGGAAAAACAAGGTATGGCTGTTTTGCAATTGCAAAAAAAGTCTCAAGTCATTGAGAAATTAATCATTCAGCGCCTGTCCAGCAGTACAAGTTTGCCAGACAAGCAACTTTTGGGCGAAGAAATTGTAAAAGAAGTCCGACAATATGAAAAGATCGGTTTAGATTCTAAGTTAATTTTTACAAACGATCTTTACGGGTATTACGTGAGTCAAATGACGCTGGTTCAGATGCCATCGATCATTTTGGATATTTTGAAGTTGAGTAAAAGTTTGGACCTTGCTGTTGCAACAGATAAAATTATTGCCCAGCAGTTAAAAGAAAAATTAGAAATAGTATCTGTGCATTCGGCACGGGCTTTTTCATTGCGCCCAAAAGCTGGATCAGCTGGAACAAGAAACGTGGCCTCAATGAGGCCATTCTTTGATCGATCTTTTCAGTTTTCAGACAATGGCTTGATGAATAAGCCAAGTGCGGTGATCACTGAGCAGTTTAAAGAAATTTCCAAATTCTGGTCTATTTCCCTCACTGAACTGGGGCGGGAAATCGCTCAGCAAAAATTTCGTATAGAAAGCGAACGAACCAAGTTTACAGTTATTGTTTTGCTTATTCTGTTGGCCGCACTAACTTGCACGATGAATATTTTCTTTGATATGAGTAAAAGAATTCAAAAGCTAACTCATTTAACTAAGTACACCGATCCCAAGCAGCTTTCGATTCAAACCGGTGATTTCGGCTACGATGAGATCGGACAATTGGCGCATTCGTTTAATACCATGGCCTTGAATTTAAAAGATAGTTTTGATCGAATTGAAGCGGCAAACAGTGCTAAATCATTATTTTTAGCAAACGTAAGCCACGAAGTTCGAACTCCTATAAGCGGAATCATAGGCATGTCGAAGTTTTTGAGCGAATCCAAATTAGACAGTGATCAGCGAAGCTACATCAATATCATACAGAAATCTTCAGATATGTTACTTATATTGGTGAATGACTTGTTAGATTTAGCAAAGATTGAAAGTGGCAAAATGTCAGTCGAGAATATTCCCTTTAGCATCGATGCCCTTTTGCATGATGTTTACGATTGCTTTAAATTTCAGGCAGCGGAAAAAGGTGTTGAATTAAAACTTGTAAATTCAGATCAAAATTTTTTTGTTGGAGATTCGTTTAAGATTAAGCAGATCATTTTTAACTTAGTTAGTAATGCAATTAAGTTTACAGACCAAGGAAGTGTTTACCTTTCTTGTGAAACAGAAGAAAAAACTTTAGATCGTTTTAGAATTAAAATCAAAGTTAAAGATCAAGGAATCGGCATCGCAGAAAATAAGTTACATATGTTGTTTGAAGATTTCGTTCAAGTTGATGCCTCGACGACACGAAAATTCGGCGGAACTGGGTTAGGGCTTTCGCTCTCGAAAAAGCTGGCAAAATTGATGGGCGGTGACTTAAGCGTTCAAAGCGAACTGGGTTTGGGCGCTGAATTTACTTTGGCCATCGAATTAAACTCATGCGCGGAATTGGCGACGGAAACCGATGAGTTAGTTGTAGAGGAGGAAACGCAGTATCAAACCAAACCGCTTAAAATCTTAGTTGCCGAAGACAATCCGGTGAATCAATTGATCATAAAAAAATATTTGCAGAAATGGCAGTTTGAATCTTTTTTTGTCGACAGCGGATCGCAGGCGGTGGAGCAAACTAAGCACTTTCACTACGACCTTGTGCTTATGGATTGCCAAATGCCTGGCATGGATGGGTTTGAAGCAACTCGATTGATTAAATTAAGTCAGCCCAACTTAAAAATTATTGCTTTAACGGCGAATGCAACAGCTGCAGACCAGGCAAAATGTCAGGCGGCAGGTATGGATCATTTTATTTCTAAGCCCATTAACCCAGATCGACTTTTTCAATTGATTCGAACATCAGATTCAGCCTAACTATCGTCCGCGCAGTGATTTAATTTTTTCGACATCACCCACCACCCAAAGCAAGTCACCGGAAGCAAGCGCTATGGCTGAGTCAGGACTTAGGATGCGTTCTCCGGCGCGTTCGATGCCGACGATAAGGCCCGAAATGGCCTCGCGTAGTCCGCAGTCTCGGATGACTTTGCCAACATAAAAACTATTAGCAGCAAGTTGAATGGGGAGTAATCCAAAGGTCTCTAGATTTTCGGCATCCGCTAATGCAGCCCGGGGATTTTCTAAGCTGCCTTTAGCTTTAAGCAGTTGCTCTTCGGTGCCAATTATAAATATTCGATCGAACGGCATAATAATCCAGTTTCGATCCGGTGCCGAAATATTTTCTTCACCCCGCTGAACAAGGGCAACGGTTACTCCGTAGCTTTCTTTTAATTTTGACTGCTGAAGTGATTGTCCGATGAACTTTGAATTTGGATTTACGATAAAATCAGCAAGACCTGTATCCCATGGAGCTAATACAGGAACGGGTGATCGCTTATCGTCTTCATGGATATTATCTTCAAGATTCTTAATGAATTTTCCTTCTAAATTTTTATAAATTTTTTCAGAGAACCCCCCGGCTAAGACAGCAACGAATAGTATAAATAAAATGGCAACGCCTGTGACACTGCTTAAGGGCGCTAAAATATTAACGACCGCCGTGCCAAGTGCAATAGCATAGATGCCGCGACCAATTTGAACTCCGAGGCTTAGTTTTTGAACCCGTTCACGATCTTTATCATTTAAATTTAATGAAGGGGCTCCGAATGCAATGGCCCAAAAGAACGGAGCAGTTAGAATCACGGCAATTGTTCCGACCGCAACGGGAAGTAAATTTGTATCTGAAACATAATCGGATAGCCACGGAATCACGATATTATTGCTTAATAGAAATACGGCGACGACAAGAATCGTATTCAAGAAAATTCGAATGCCGAAAGCCTGAATAATTAATTTAGTAACGAGCTTACTGGTATCTTCGGCCTGGACGGCTCTCTGATAACGCACTAATCGATTTAAAAACGTTTTGGGTAATTTATTTTCTAACCAAAAATAGAAACCATCAGATGAACGGATTAAGTAAGGCGTGGTAAAAGTGGTGATGGCCGATACGGCAACTGCAATCGGATATAAAAAATCACTGGTTACTTTCAATGACAGCCCAAGGGTTGCGATAATAAAAGAGAACTCGCCAATCTGGGCCAGGCTCATCCCGGCACGAACGGAATGCCGTAAGCTTGAGCCCGAAACAATTGCGCCAATGGTCGAGCTAATAACTTTTCCAGTTATTGTTAAGACGGTTATAAAGAAAACTTGGGGAGCATAATTATAAAGTGTGATTGGATTAATCATCATACCGATAGAGACAAAAAAGACGGCCGAGAATAAATCACGGATTGGGGTTACAAGCCTTTCAATGCGCAAACCTTCCTTCGTTTCCGCAAGGATAGATCCCATCACGAAAGCACCCAATGCCGGTGAAAAACCAACTTTAGTTGCGATCAATACCATGAGCAAGCAGAGCCCTAGAGAGACAACCAAGGTCGTTTCATCATTTAGTAGACTTCGCAGTTTTAATAAAAGAGGAGGTAATATATAAATTCCCACCACAAACCATAACACTAAGAAAAAGCCCAAACGAAAACTTGAAATGACAAGTTCAGTACCCGATAAGGTTTGCGATATGGCCATTGTCGAAAGTAGTACGAGAAGTAGAATAGCCACAATGTCTTCGACAATCAGTACGCCAAAAACTAACGAAACGAACTGCCGGCCTTTCAGTCCAAGCTCATCGAATGCGCGCACAATAATAGTAGTGGATGAAATGGAAAGAATTCCGCCTAAAAATAGGCTATCCATCAAGTTCCAGCCCATCAACTGACCGGCGGCAAATCCCACCACCAACATAAAACCAACTTCAAAGACCGCTGTAATAGACGCAGACTTGCCAACTCGGGCTAGCTTTTTAAAGCTGAATTCAAGGCCCAACCCGAACAAAAGAATGATGACACCAATTTCAGCCCAGACTTTAATTGAATTGGTGTCTTGCACGTTTGGCATGAACGGGACGTGAGGTCCTAATAAGAAACCCGCGATCAAATAACCCAGGACGACTGGTTGCCCCAGCCGTTTAAATAATAAAGTAACTACGGCTGCCGTAATTAATATAAAAGCTAAATCCTGAATGAGCGTGGGCAAGTGAACCATTCAAAAATGTTATTATACGGAGATCAATAGTGCCAAGTGAAAGCGTATCATTGTGAAACATATCAGCTTTTGGTGTAAGACAATTTTTGTTGAAATCGATGAGTTAGACAGTTAGGACGTGAGCGCAGACAAATCTAAGTTTCTTAGATTCCTTAAAGCTTTCCGGTACTTATAGTACATAATTGGCCGATAGAAGAATTGGGCTGACCATTTGCTTTACATTCAAGTATGAAAACACAAATGTTAAAAATAAAAAATGTCTTATTTGTTTTAGTAGCCTCGATCAGTATGTGGAGTTGTTCACAGAAATCATCAGGAAATAAAAATACACCGGTCGCACCGATTGCAGGTTATACAGTTCAAAATGGAATCTGTTATAACTCAAGTATGCAAATGGTCGACATGAGTTTATGTAACTCAATGAACGGTGGAGCGTACACACTTCAAAACGGAAATTGTGTTCAAACGGCGAACGGCCAAATGGTTCCATTAAATTATTGCCAAAGCCAAACCAACACGGGCTATACAAATGTTAATGGTGTTTGTATTCAAACTGCGACGAACCAGCCAGTACAGCAAAGCTTTTGCTCGATGACAGGTACGCAAGGTCAAGCTTGTTATGGAACTTATACTTACCGGGCTCCAAATGGAACTTCTGAGACGGGTCAATGTAACGGACAAAACTGTCGCGGATACACTTTGATCGATTCAATGGGCCGCACAGTGATGTGCCAATAACAAACGGAGCAGTCAAATGACTGCTCTACGTTTGGATTCGCTCTTTAGGATTTGTTAATGGAAACAACTGAATATTTAATTTATAAACTTCTTCTTTTTTGCCCGATTCTAAGAATTGGGCAAGTTTTCGTCTAAAGTTTAAAATCAACTCTTTCGCTTCGGGAATTAATTCGCAATCAACTGACATAGTCATTGAAGAAAAGTCAGCGAACTCAGGCGCAAATCTTTCAAGTGAATCAACTGCAACTTTCAAATTATCGGCGTGTCTTTTTCTAAAGGCTTGTTGTTCGGTTCCAACCGACATTTTAAACGAAACACCGGGCGGCCGTAATGTACCAGCTTCATCCTTTTTTAAAATCTGTAGCTGCTCGAATTTTTCAAGAGCATCTTTTGCATCGGAAACCGGGATATTCAATCTTTCTGCAACCCAGGCAGCATCATCCGAGAAATCATGAGTTTCAGATAATGATAATATTGCGAAGTAATACCAATCCGAAATCATATGGTATTGTTCAGCATCTAGTTTAAAATACTTTTTCTGCTCTGATTCGTAAGCCTTTTTGCAAAGTTCAAGTTTATTTATTTTTTCTTTTTCTTTAGACGAAAGATCTAAGTTCTCTAAAATCTTAATTGCAGTCTTGCGTGTAATCGCTCGTTTGCCGTTCATCATTTCAGATAATGCCGTTGCGCTTACTCCGACTTTTTTAGCATACGAACGTAAAGAGTAAGTCTTATTCTTCGATTTTAGAATTGCGAAATTCTCTTGTAGAATCTTTCGTAGGTGCGGCTGTAACTCAGCATTTTTAGTTGACATAATAAAAGGGTTACTTGGAAGGGTCGTGTCTGGCAACAAATTTTGAATGAAAAACCCGTTCCAATTTAGTTGAAACGGTTCTATTTGTATTTCACAGGGTAAATCTGGTATTTGTGCAGATTTTTCGAGGTAAATTGGCGATTTTATTAAAGGCGGTTCTAAGAAATTCACTCGAATTTACCAAAATCTTGCGGAAATTTTCCCGGCGAAAAATGGAACATATAGTTTTTTACTTTAATTTTTTGGCATATTTAAAGTAAAATTGTTGAAGATTTAACTGTGCGTTCCAGAAATCAGACTTTCTGAAGCGAAGTCATCATGACCTTTCAAAAATTTGTATATAAGTCTCAGCTTTAATTTAACACTTTCTTAATCGGTAAAGAAAAATTAACTTGTGTCTGATTCGTATCTAAGTATTTATAGAGAAAATTATGAACATAGTTAGCGAACTTCTTGGACCACAATCGATTGGTTATTTTTTGCAAAATTATTTTTGCAAAAGACCTTACTCTGCAGCGTTCAAAGCTTCACGGTTAAAAAATCTTATTTCATTCGCTACGGCGCGAGCAATTACTCATTCATTTAACATTTCTATTGGTGTTAAAGCGCGCAATATCGATTTTAAAAGCAGACAACCTTTTGCTACTAAAGAAAAGTACCTGGTATGAAAAAAGGTCAAGTTCAATCGCCTAACGGCATTGTCGAAAAGCACTCTAGTGAAGACGAGATTGAAAACGATCGCAAAAACTTTTTTAGTCTTTTTAATCATTCCTCTTCCTTGGTGTGCGTATTTAAAGGGTCAGAGCACATTATAGAAACCATGAACGAGTCTTGCATCAAATCTTTTGGATTCAATGCCACCGGTTTACCAATCAAATTCGCGCAGTCAGAAGCAACCGAGTTACATCACGTTCTTGATAAAGTTTATTCAACAGGTCGGCCGTCTGAATTTATCGAGCTACCAATTATTCTTGCCGGACAAATTCGATATTTCAACGTAACCTTTACGCCAAAAGTGAACCTGGCCGAAAAAGTAAATGGCGTCATGATGCTAGCTTTTGAAGTGACTGACCAAGTATTAACTCGTTATGCACTCGTCGGGCAACGTGAAGCTTTAGAAATGATCTTAAATGGAACTCCACTTCAAAGCGTATTGCAAAAATTAATCTCGACAACGAAAACTCAGATGAGTGAATTTTCTCGTGCGGCTATTTGGTTGATTGATGACGATGGGAAAAATTTAATCAAGGGTGCGACTTTTAATTTGTCTAACAGCTTTTGTAACCAGGTACAATCAGCTCAAATTGGTCCGGACTCGGCAGCTTGTTCTAAGGTTGCTTATTTTAAACAACCTCTTTTCATTGGCGATCTTAAACTTGATCCTAGTTGGGAAAGGTTTCAAGACACACCCGAGTACAAAGAATTAAAGTCATGCTGGGCTAGCCCAATCATTTCAGCGAATGGAAGAATACTTGGGGTCTTTGCTTTGTACTACAACTACCGCCACTTAGCGATTTGTAAAGAGAAAGGCTTCGTTGAATTAATAACTAGAACGGCCGCAGTTGTTATCGAGAAGCACCGGTCTCAGGCGGAATTAGAATCCGCAAAGCTTCATGCCGAATTAGCCAGTGCAACCAAAAGTACTTTTTTGGCCAATATGTCTCACGAGATCAGAACCCCCCTGGGTATTATTTTGGGGTTTGCAAAGTTACTAAAAGAATCAAATCTTCCGAAGCGGCAGCAAGAGGGTTATGTTAATGTAATCGAGCGTAATTCGTGTCAGCTTCTAAAGATCGTCGACGAGATTTTAGATTTAGCGAAGGTTGAAGCGGGGAAAATGTCGATTGAATTGATTGATTTCTCGTTTGCTGATTTATTGAATGACGTTTTGACTTCGATGCGGCTGAAAGCAGCTGAGAAGAATATTGAGTTTGTTTTCAAACCCGTGACGGAACTTCCCAAAGTAATTAATTCTGATCCAACTCGGATTCGACAAATTTTAAACAATGTCCTTGGGAACGCAATTAAATTTACAAACAAGGGACAAGTCGAGTTTCGGGTATCTTTCGAAACAGATTTACTTGAATTCGAAGTCGAAGATTCTGGGTGCGGAATTAAATGTGAAGACCAAAAAAAGTTATTTCAAGTATTCAAGCAAGCTGATGAATCGATAACACGTCGCTTTGGCGGAACTGGGCTTGGGTTAGTGCTTACCAGAAAATTAACTGAAGCTTTAAACGGAAACTTTTGGCTAAAAGAAAGTCAGCCCGGAATTGGAAGTACTTTCGTCGTGCAAATTAAGGCTGTTAAAGCAGAGAAGTGTATTGAGTCGGTTATGGCTGATTTTGCCGAAATGGGAATTGAAGAGCTTGATTTATCTGAGCAACTAAGGGGTAAGCGCGTGCTTTTAGTTGAAGATTGCAAAGATAACCAAGATTTGTTCAGTATTTTTTTGAATCAGCAAGGTGCCACGGTCAAGTTAGCAGATGATGGTCAAGAAGGCATTGATCGGGCCATGTCGGAAGAATTTGATGTTGTTTTAATGGACGTGCAAATGCCAAAGCTAGATGGGATCAGCGCAGTTAATCGATTGCGGGCGGGTGGCTACAAAAAGCCAGTCATTGCTTTAACGGCGCATGCGATGAAGGAAGAACGCGATGCTTGCATGCGTGCGGGGTTTTCAGATTTTCTTTCAAAGCCTTTCAACCGTGAAGATCTCATTGCAAAGATTCAACACCAACTTCATTAATTATGAATTTTTCCACGAGATTGGGGAATATATCCATTTGTTCGAATGAAAATTACAATTTTCTAGAGAGCTTGGTTCTGGACTTTTTTTTGCATAACTCACTTTTCATAATGGATTTATCTATGTGATGTGAAATAGCACAGCACACAAACAACATCAAAGGAGTCATCATGAACACGCAAACACAAAGCTCATCAATGAAAAAAGCCTCGTCAGAAAGAAGTCCCAACAAAAAAGCGGCATCTACACGCGGCGCTGCGAGCAAAAGTAAAAGAGTTTCTCAAACCAGTAAGTCATCGCGATCGAGAACGGCAACGTCCCGTAAGACAACTCACTAATTTTTAAATTAAAGACTCCCGTAAGTTTAAAAAGCCGGGAGTCTTTTTAAATATTTTTTGGCAGGTGATGGGTGCTTCGACTGCAAAAAGTTCAAAGATGAAATTGTAAGGTTAGAAATTCAAAAGTGTTTTTTGGTTGTAACAATACTCTTTGGTAAGATTTCTTTCGTTTCCGTGAACGGTTCCGATGCCTTTGATGATCGTCGTTTTTCTAGAGCGAACATCTTCAACGTAAACTGGATTGACCGTGGTTAACCGCGCGTTAAGTAAAGCGATGGCTTTAGATTGTTCACTTGCTGCAGAGTTTTTGGCCAGCCAGTTATTATAAATCTGTAGATGGTCGCTGCCAATTCCACCATTCTGAACAACAATATCAAATAGAAAAAGCAACTGGGGTAACTCGCGAAACTTAAAATACTTTGCATATTCTACGGCCTCTAAAAACATTTTTGTCGATGCTTCAACTTGCAAGCTGCGGTAGCTGGCCGTTTGTGCCAAGTTTTCGAACGATGTTTTCCATCGAGGAATAAATTCTTCATTTGAATAAATGGTGTTTACTGCCCATTGAACGCTTGCGCTTTCGTCCACCGACATTAATGGTGAGCCATATTCATGAATATTTATATCGAGTTTGTTCAGTGCTAACTTTTTTGGGAAAAGCATTAACTCGTCAGTTGCAGATTGAGTAGATAAAGAAGCGACCGTCAGGGTTTCGTTGAGCCATTCTTCTAACATTTGTTTCACTGAATTATAGTCAGCCGTGGTGAAAATATTTTTGATTATTGAATTATTATATTTAAACATTTTGACTAAAAGCGGTTGCAGGGTGCCTTGCCCGAAGTTCTGTTGAAGTAGACCCAAACTTAATCCTTGCCCATCTGAATTGTCGGCAATATTTTTCCAACCGTTTCGGCCCTCAAAACTTCCGGTAATGTTAAGGGCAAGCGCGAAGTGCGAAGAGGCGTTCAACGAATTAATTTCTACAGGCCATTGAATATTATTTAAATCAAGTTGGCTGCATATGGTAATTCCGGTTGTAAGGGGATTATTGGGTGATGGAATTTGAACTCCACCCACTAATTTACTATGAGATGCCGAGTTAAACTGACTATGACTGACTGGCGAACAGGCCATTTGTACGAATGCTAGAATTACTAAAAAGACTGACCAAAAGTTTCGGTTCATGTTTACTTTTCGGAACAATTGTCTCAGTATTAAAGTGTAATCTAGCCTAAAGTATTGACTATTTTTCAAGTGAAACAATGTTATTCTGTTTAAGTTTTTGACGCTTTTAAAAAAACTAATATGAAAACTTGAATTAACCAAGTGCGCTCTATTACGCTCTAAGCATGACAAAAACATTAGCAACAAATAAAACACTGTGTCTAATTATATCAACTATCTTTATCACATCTTTTTCAGCAACCTCGACGGCTCAAGTTTACGAAATAACGACGGCTTCAACGAAGCTCAGTTGTGAAGAAGCTCGGTTTGTTAAATTAATTAATTTCTACCGCGCTAAGCTTAAGTTGAAAATCTTGTCTGTAGCTTATCGTGGAGTCGAGGCAGCAAGATGGCACGCCAATGATATGGGACTAAAATCTTATTTTTCACATACAGAGCCGAATGGCCGTTTTCCATTTGAACGAATGAAGTTTTTTAAATACCCGGGCGAAGCAGAAAACATTGCTGCCGGACACAAAGATGCAAGTCGCGTATTTTGTGGTTGGAAGAAGTCCCCGGGTCACGACCGTAATATGCGAAGTACACGTTGGACGACGGTTTCAATTGGTTTAGCTTACGCAAATCAGAGCAAATTTAAAACTTACTGGAGTTCTGGATTTAGTTCGAAGCCGACTGAGCTTATAGGCTCGCCGTTGCATGCTGAAGCTAGTTGCTCAATGCCGACTTCGCTTCCCGTTTGTTAATTAATTTGAATATATAAAAGTCTTAACCCTGAATTTTTACGCGGGGTTATTTTGACAGGGATTCTAAAACTCTGAGGCGATTAAGTTGGCTGGAAATCGCTTTTAGATATGCGAGTCAGTGCTTCTTCAACTTGATTCGGGTGCGCCTCTGATTTTGCCAAATCGCCCAATGATAAAATTCCAACAAGTCGCTTTTGGCGGTTTAAAACAGGTAGGCGTCGAATTTGATTTTCACCCAGGTTATTTGCTACTTCCTCAAGGCTTTGATCTTCGAAACAATATAAAACTTGCTCCGACATAATCTCTTTTACTTGAGTTTGCTGGGGATCTTTGCCCTCTGCAATGGCACGAATCGTAATATCGCGGTCAGTAACCATGCCGATTAATCTTTCGTTGTCGGCAATTGGTAAAATACCAAAATCTCCGTCACGCATTTTGCGAGCTACCTCGAGCAAAGTCATCGTAGGTGTGCCCATTTGAACATCCGTTGTCATACATTCTTTGACGATCATAAAACCTCCCAGTTATTGTTTTCTTCTGCAATGCCTTTGCAAACAAAAGACCATCAATAAAATGGAAGAACTTGCGGTAAGTATATGCGTAAACGATAGGCCTACTTAATCTTGAATCCTTCGAATCTACTTAATCTTGAATCCTTCGAATCCATCTTTAACAATCTTATCTTGCTTTGCATAGTCTGCAAGGGGTTGGCCACAATAGCCCTGAAGGAAGCCTTCTAGATATCCCAGTGATGCGCGCATTGAATCCATATAGTCAACTGCATCAGACGACAGAATAAGTCGCTGGTTGGGGCTGGCTTTCGCTATTGCATTATAGAAATGCGATCGTGAACTGCAAGAAAAGAAACCCACGACCGAATGATTGTTCGGGCGTTTTTTGAATGCTTCTAAAACTTTTTTAATTCCCGGACGCTGCACTTTGTAATAACCACTGTAATTTGGGTGTAACGTGCTGTCTAAAACCGGTGGATTAAAATCGGGTCCGCCGCCATTTCTAGAATGACCGTTATAAATAACAATGTCAGCTACGCCAATTGATTCAATAAAATTCTTTTCTGATTTAGCAGAAAGATAACTTTGTTGGTCTTTGTAACTTGTTCTATTGTCTTGATACGACTCAGATATCGAAGAGTGAGTTAAAGTGATCCGCGCCGTAATACTTTTGCCGAATAAGTTAATTCTTTTTTCAAGAACAGTTAAACCGTTTTCTGAAACCGCCTGCTGAAATTCACACAGCATTCGATCCGAGTTTCTTGGGCATGGCCCGCTGAATATCGCCAGTAAGGCATTGTACATTCCAATATCTAAACTTGGTGAATAACCATAATTCTTACGACGCCAAACAATATCTTCGCCCGTGGAAGCATCAAAATATCCAAGCGCGTAACGGATATCCATCACTTCGTTCTTAAGTGAATTTTTATACATCGGCTCGCATTTACTTAGATCAGCAGGTCGCTCTGTCTTGAGGCGAGCGGCCGGTGAAGCATCAACCAGTGATAAGTATTTACTTCCGCTGTCGTAACCGAGTTGAGTATTGTCCCAGATGTCATTAGCCCCAGCTGATATCGCTGAATAGAGCAGTACCGTCGATACAAATACAAATTTCATATTTTCCCCCGCGCACGTTTTAGACTAGTTCTGACTGCTTTGCTTATTTATTCGGAGCGTTTAAAAATATTTCCAAACTGTATATAAGTTTGTCATTAACAAACAAAGAGCATTGAGGAGTTTCTAAAAATGTTTTGCCATGTGATTTGTCAAGATTTGGAGAAGACGTTTTGATGCGTTGCCAGCCTAATTTGGCTGATGCTAACATCCAGTTACAAATTCAAATAAGGGGGATTTTTTTGAAAAACCAACTCATCGTTTTAGCTTTATTGTCTGCTGTCACTGTGCTTTCCAATGCAGGAACGCTTAATCTAGATCTTCGTTCGGATTACCAAAGTGAAAATTATAACCAAGGTGCTAAAACTGCGACTGGAGTTTCTGATAATAATAAGTTTTATATTCAGACGGGTCGGCTTGATTACCAAGGTAAGTATAGTGAACAGATCTCTTATCGGGCTCGCATTCGCTTTGCGGGTAAAGACCAGGGTGCCATGTCGAAAAGAGATTCGACAAATGCAACGTTAGATTTAGCTTACGTGACGGATCAGTTTTCAGAAAATACATCATTGACGGTTGGTAAATTTGGTTCAGATGTGGGTGGTTTTGAAGGAACAACCAATGGAGCTGACTTGTACTTAGCCTCTGAAGCTTACACTGGCACCACATACCTTGGCGGCGTGAATACGGGATATTCGGATCATTTATATTATACCGGAGCAAAGGTAACCCAACTGATGGGCGATCATGAATTCGCATTGCACGCAGCCAATTTGCCAAGTGACAATATGAGTGGCGGTAAACTAGCACAAAATACAAATTTTATCGGTGGAGTTTACAAGGGCACCTTATACGAGAAAAATTTAGGATTCATGTTAAGTCATCATTCTGCGCGATCGACGGTAACGGGCGTGGTAACAATGGATACTAAAACAGAATTAAGTGCGGCCGGTGTGCAGTATAAGTTAGAAGATTTTGTCATCCAATTTAGTTACGGACTCAATTCTTATCGGACAACTTCGGATAATGTAAACACAGTTGGCTCTGCGGCTGCAATTGTTCGTTACTCAACTCAGTCTTGGCTTCCTTTCGTCAAAGTCGTTTCGTCAACTGAGGCGATAAAGACCTTAGCTAGTGAAGTGAGGAACAAATACCTAAGCTATGCAATTGGTACTGAGTATCGCCATCAGGCCGAAGACAAGTTCAGATATCATGCGCTGATGCAAAATCGCACGATGAGTCCAGATTCGGCCGTGTCACCGGATAGTCGAAACTTAACTCAAGTCATTGTCGGCATACGGATCATGGCCGATATTTTAAAATAACTAGACCTATTTGTACTTATCGAATCTGGGTTTCTTAAGCTATCCTGCCGGATATGATTGAAACCTGGAAGCAGCAAATATTAGCGTTTATTAAAAAATATGAAACCCACCTGGAAGTTTCTTTCTTCGTCGGAGGTTTCATATTTGATGCCTTACTGATGATGGAAATAGATGATTTATTTTCTTTGATTCAGCAGGCCGTTTACTTGTTGATTGTCGCGACCTTTATTCACTATGAAATTTTATATCGAATGCATAAGTGGAGACCTTCAGAAGGCTTTGTGACTAAAATTTGGAATTACCGAAATTTAATATTCCATTTTCTTTTGGGTTCGTTATTAAATATTTATTCATTATTTTACATCAAAAGTTCTTCCTTCATGAGTAGCATTGTTTTTTTACTGGTCATGATTGTTTTAGTCGTGGCCAACGAATTACCTTTTGTTAAAAAATCAAAGGTGGGCTTTAAATTCGGTCTGGCCGCAATTTGTTTATTTTCATTTATTTCGATTTTGTATCCACTTATCCTGGGTTTTGTCGGATGGACCCCTTTCGGACTGTCGGTCATAACAACCGCCGCTATTTTTTACTTACAGGCTTGGCTATTAAAAAAACATTTACCCGAAAGTGGTACGCTATCGAATGCGATTTTATTTCCGGGCCTAGGCGTACTTGCCGCTTTCACGATTTTCTACGTGCTTGGCTGGATACCCCCAGTCCCACTGAGTGTTAAAGAGCAGGGCATCTATCATTTAGTGGAAAAAAAGGATGGAAAATTTCTTCTGTCTTCAGAAAAAGATTGGTGGAAGTTTTGGCACTCAGGTGATCAAGATTTTAAAGCGCGTCCAGAAGATAAGATTTATTTTTATGCGCAAATCTATTCACCAGGTCGGTTTTCAGATCAAATTTTTATTCAATGGTCGATGAAAGATCCTAAGCGGGGATGGGTTAAAACCGATCGTATTCCATTACAAATATTGGGCGGCCGAAAAGAAGGCTTCAGAGGATTTGCAACGAAAGCAAATTATCAGCCTGGCGATTGGCGCGTTCAAGTTGAAACCTCGATGGGGCATGAAATTTCAAGACTGCACTTTGAGGTGACGCCAGACCAAGGAACCGAGCCAAGGACTTTTACCGTTACGTCGCAGTAATGACCAAATCCTTACCGACCAAAGCTTTGACAGCGACAATGCACGCACAAAATTAAAAACGTAAACACTCACAAGCACTGAAAAACAGCTGAGTTCTTTATAGGGTGGCATTTTTCTAGCTACGTCCTTTCTAAAAAAAGGGGCTTCTATGCGAATCAAGTTTATCATATCGATTCTAATCTTAACTCAGTTTGCGATGGCGAAAGTTCGTTTTGAAACGGCTCCGGTTGACCGTGACGTGACCTTAGATATCACAGGTCAAGATGCCCAAGACCTGAACCAGTTCATTCAAGATCACCCGGGTGTTAGCTTTACTGAACCCGTTGAGTGCACTGAAGCTCGTTGCCGTGTGAAAATGATCGCTGACGTTCTTACTAAAAAACAATCCATTAAGGTTGAGAAGAAAGCTTTGAAGCCGTTAGTATTAACTTTAAAAGACAACGAAATGCTAGTGGCATCAGATGATTGGAAAGAAAAAGCCCGCCAACAATTAGAAGATTACGAGCCAATTTCGCGACCGGAAAAAAAGCATTTCACAACCGTTGAAGGAATTCACAAGCGGACTTCGTCAATCAAAGGTATGGGAGTCGAAGGCGAGAAATATGTACGAATTATAAAATTGAAGAATAAATCAGGATCTCGATCGTTGCGAGTTTATTGTTCAACTCGCATCATCGAATCTTTTAGCCGAAATTCAGTTTTGAATCGCTGTTCTCTTGGAGCGGTCGTAGTGTTTAAATAGGCAAAAAAAAGCCCGCCTCATTTCGGAAGCGGGCTTTTAAAAAAATGAATTCAATCAAATTAATGGCAACGTCTCCAAGAAAATTGGTATAGAATTCCTGCAGAAATATCTGCCGAATCGACGATCATCATTGTTTGCTGCATGTGCGAATTGGCCATTGCAGTTGCTGATGCATTAATTCCGAAGATCACTTCTTGTCCGCACGGAGACCAAACAGTGTTTGTCGCAACTAACTCGTGGTTAATGCGGTAGTCACTGCTGACCGGACCTTGAAAGCGTTGACGAAAACGTGGTCCACGCATTCCGGCGTAGAAATATTCAGAATTAAATTCTGTGTATGCGCCTGCGCCCGGTACCGCGTTGAATCCACGATAGTCGACACCGATCAATGCAACAGAGTATCCTTGTGGAACTTGAATCGGTACGCGAAGATTACAAGACGCGCGATCAATTCTTCGTCCTGTCGTATTTCCGGCTTCAGCTTTAAACTGATCGAAAAGTACTGACATTGTTTTTCCATCTTCAGTTATTGCTACTGAAGCTGTACCAGCTGGACAACCGTTACCACCATACTGTGGAGTACCTAATCTGATTTGCGCTTCAGCCGAAAGTGCAAGTGCCATAACTGCGAACGATAATAATGCTTTCATCTAAATCCCCCCTTGGAATTTTTTTGTTAATGAGACTTTAAAAGTCTTCGTTACAAACATGTAAAGCAAAGAGTTGGCCAACTTTTTTAGAGACATTACGATACTAGTTTTTGGAGTGACCCCCGATTTACTGGACACGGTTAAAGGTTCACAGATTCTTTGTACTCGACGGGGCTTCGCATGCCAAGGGCTGAGTGCGGAGCAACATGATTATAATCTTTAAACCATTCAGGTAAAAGTCGTAACACCGTTACAGCACTGTCGCAGTCTGATTGGTAGACATAATCACGCTTGATAGTTTTTACGAACGCCTCAGCCATGCCATTACTTTCTGGGCTGTAAGCCCTGGTGTAGCAACACTGTAAGTTTAAATGTTTTGATAAAGTTTGTACTGATTTTGCTCGGTAAATCGATCCGCGATCTGATAACCACTGGATTTCGCGCGGACAGCGCAAAGATTCACCGAAGCGATTGTTGACTGCCGTGAGCATTAATTCTTCTATGTCATCAGCTATCAGCGGCGCTGATCTAGCAACATAACTAAAAGCTTCGCGGTCACAACAATCAAGCGCAAAAGCTACGAACACTTTATCGCCATTAAAACAACGTATCTCCATTCCATCCGAACACCAACGAAGATTCGGAAACAATGTCATCACTTTTCCTGTGTGCTCACGTTTTTGGTGTGGCATTGTTTGTGGCAATGATAATCCATTCATCTGCATAATTCTTTGCACCCGCTTACGATTAACCGTAGCTTTGCCAATGAGATTTCGCTCACGATTTAACATCGTCGTGATTCGTCGATACCCGTACGTTGCGCGGATCTCGATGATATTTTTTATTTCTAATAAAATACTTTCATCTTCTGATTTTTGATAAAACTTTGCCATTCCAACTTCCTCGCTTTGGATAGATGTATAATAAATTGAACTTCGACTTACGCCTAAGACGTTAGCGATTAGTTTTATCTCATACCGTTGATACGTTTTGATTTCTTTGGCGATGTCAGTGAGTTTAAGATTACTTTTTTTTGGGCGATGGATACAGCATCTTTT
This sequence comes from Bdellovibrio sp., assembly GCA_043760925.1. GTDB lineage: Bacteria > Bdellovibrionota > Bdellovibrionia > Bdellovibrionales > Bdellovibrionaceae > Pseudobdellovibrio. The sequence goes on from JAYUOK010000094.1 coordinate 52,627, forward strand.
AAGATCTCATTTCTGACAACAAAGTCGCCAACTTTAGCTAATAAATTCTTATTCTCTTGTTTTAAGCGATCGTTTTCTTCAATGAGTTTTCGAATAAAATCCGAATCTATTTTTGTGTCATCTTTTTTGTACTTCATATTACGTTTCCATCCATACAAAGTGATAGCATGAATACCGTATTTCCTGGCAAGCACTGCTACCGAAATGCCCGTAGAAAGATGTTCTTTAACGATCAGATCCTTCTTTTCCTGTGTAAAATGTTTTCGTCTGCTAGATACAGCTTCCATAAAGACTCCCTGGTTTGGGTGTCCAAATCAAATCGGGGTCACGAACAATTATTAATACCGTACGTGATTCGAGTTTGGGTATCCAAAATCTTACGCTGCAATAAATACTGGCCCGACAGGTCGAATACTTTATATGCTGGGATGATTCTTTCTGGAACGTTGCCATCATCCGAATAGTGCTCGCCAACAATTGTTGCATTCACTTGGTGTTTAAATCGATCAGTTTCGTGTTGCACGCCGATTTTATGTAAATAGCTTGGTGCATACGCCGGCGTCTTATGAGCAAATGGACCTGATTTAAGGCGCGCATTTAAAAATTGAGAATTCATGAATGCTAAGAAATTTTCGTTAAAGAGATAACGACCCGATAAATCAAAGCCTTGATATTGACCTTCACCGACATTACCAAGCGTGGTGTTGGTGATGCCGGTCACGGTACCTAATTGATTTTTGTAGTTTACGGCAAAAGCAGAAGCATCGTATTCAATTCGATTTAACTGGCCTTTCACTCCAAGCTCGGTCGCTAAAGTTTTTGATGACTTTAGATCGCCATTTACGACGGTATTCGAGGAAGTAGGTACGGTTTCGCTGAACTGAATTGGTCTAAATCCTTCTGACACGTTAAAATAAACTTGCTGATCAATTGCGGTATTGTAAGTAACGCCCAGGCCACCTAATACAACATCATCACTCACTTTAGTGTTTCTAAGGGCCGGGGTGCCATTATATTTTTCGTCGACACCTTGCTTGATCGATTCGAATCGAACGGCCGGAGTCACGGTCCAGGCGCCCAACGCAAAAAGATTTTCAACCGCAAGGGCGATCGCTTCGGTGCTTCGCTTCAATTGTCGATTTAACGTTGTAAATTCATCGGCATCCGCTGTGCCACCGGCACCGATTTCGATCGGTGAATTTAATTTGTAGTACATGATGTTGCTGGTGAGCGTATTATTGTTCTCACCCATTAAATAATCTTTGGCCATTTCGATTTTTGCGCCGCCCGAGTAGAAATCTTGATCTTGGATGCTGTTGGTATTGTTGGTCGGAATTGTACCAAAGCCCGTGCCATTTTGCCGGCGTGATTCGCGACTTAAATTACTTCCCCAAAGGGTTGAAGTGACATTGCCCATCTCGGCCGACTTATATTCGTGCGCCAGCCTTCCTTCAACTCGCTCGATTAATAATTCGTCGTGTGATAACGTATTACGAGTACGGCTTTCTTCAATCGCAACTCGGCCAACGCCGGGAGCTAAAGCAAGTCCTCCGCCCTCTTCAAAGCGACCATTGTAGTAAGAAACATGCGGTTTAAATTCATGACTATCATTTAACTTGTAACGAAAGCGTCCTTCAAAACCACGCGCTAAAAATGCCGAGTTATTATCAAACTGACCTGCGCCACTTTTCTGATACGCTTCAAGACGGTAAGCCATATTAGCGGTTCCCGCTTCAACCGAGTTGTGAGTAGTGAAAAGTTTGTTACTGCCAAACGTATTAATCGTTTTAAGTTGAACCGCCGAATTATACTTCGGCCGTATCTGGCGGTAATTTAAACTTCCGCCAGGTTGCGATCCGTAAAGGAGTCCTGCGCCGGTTTTCGTAACTTCAACACTTTCTACCGAAGACAGAGACGGTAAGTAATAAGCGGCAGGATAGCCGTAAAAATCTGCAGCAAGGGGAATGCCCTCGCTCATCAGCAATACACCCTGTGATTCGTGTGGATCGCCAATACCGCGAATTCCGATTGAGTAATAAGACTGGTTGTTTACATCAGAAACGATGACTCCAGAACTTTCTTGAAAAAGTTGTCGAGTATTGTTTGCTTCGGCAACTGGGATATTTGTCGATATCTTTGTAATCGTCGATTTTTTACCGAGATAAATCTTGTTTCCATATACGGCAGGTAAAGTTCCTGTGGGCAGACTCGTTGAATCTTCCTGCGCTTGCACCTTAATGACTTTACTTGCTTGAGTGTTCGATTCTTGCGTCTGCACTTCTTGCGCGTACAAGCTGCTTGAAGTAAAACATAAAAAAAACACCACAGCTATTTTTTTCATACGAGTTTCCTTGGGTAACGGTATTTAAGTTATTTCAAAATCGAAAGTAAATGAGTATTGCTGATCGAAGAGAGTTTCTATTTGCGGAAACTTTTTATTTAAGTTTAAAGACTGCAGCGTTTTAATAGCGGCTGAATTAAGTTTTTTATGATTGCTTGGTGCAATGATGGTGATGTTTGTCACTTCGCCATGTTCGTTGATGTAAAACGAAACGGTCACTTTGCCTTGTTCATGTAAACGAATACTTTCGTATGGATAAATTCTATTTTTATAAATAAGTGAAACCAAATATCCGAAAACTTGATTACGATCGGCCCCGACCTCATGCAGATTTACGACGGTTTGCCCTTCGTCGGGTAGAAATTTATTGTAATCATGATCTGATTTAACATTTTCAGCCGGCTTCTGCTTGGGTTTCCTTATTCGGGGTGCGGGCGATTGCTCCGTCATTGGCTCTTTGGTAATGAGCTCAACCGGAACCGCAATGACTTGAATTGCTTGATTATATTGAGCCTGCGCCGAAAATATCGCCATAGAAAATAGAATGATGTGTAGGAAAGCACTAAGAACGAAACTTCGCATTCCTTCTAATAGAGCTAAGTTAGCTTTTTTTCAAAAGGAAACTGCTTTGTCATGCAATTACTTTCCAGTTGAAAGCGAGGTGAGAAACCATTTGTTTCTGAGCAAGTCTTTCCAATTGTTTACTTACTTTATGCTTCTACCCAAAGGGAAATTTTAGTCGGTGAAGTTTTCTCGAGTTTGTTAATTGTTATGAGGATCAATTCAAAGCTGAGGTAGCAAAACTTTTCCCAGCTCTTCAATGGGAAAATGAATTAACTTTTAACCGCAACTAGATTTGATTTTGAAATAGTATTTAAGTTGCTAAACGGTTTTAAATGCTCCGGATTATAATATTTGGAAAATTTTGCTCTACATGCTTAATTAAGTCAGGCGAAGCGAAGGCGTTATTTTTGGGCGTGAAAAAACAAACACCTCCGCTATGCTCTTTGGAAAATCTTTCAATGAACTCAAAAGCTGCGCCTTCTGTTAAGGGCGAGGGCTTTGTTTGAAACTTTATACCTTTTTTATGAAGACTGTGCGCGTAAACTATATTAAATTTGGTATCGGATTCTTTAACTTTTTGAATTATCGTGCCAGTCGTACCCGCGGGGTCCTTTAGTACTCGAAAAGATTTTTTAAATTTCATAATATCTAGGTAGTAGAACTGGTAATTCTTACTTCGATAAATCGCGAGCTCGCTTGAGTTTTTTAATTTTACCAATTTCGGCTCTAGTTCTGGAAAATCAAAACCCATATACTTGATTAGCTTATAGATTGCAGTGCGATCGTAGTTTTTCTTACACCATTTCAATACTAAGTGTTCAAACAGGTAACGTGTCCAAAGAAAACTATCAAAATCAAAGGATTCAGGAGTTTTGTTGATTAATACGAAATAAAGCCATTTAATTTGTTTCGGTGTAAGTCCCTGGTAATGAACAATAGACTGTTTTTCTTGAAATAGGTTTAAGTCGCGTCCACTTGAAGTAAATTCACGCGCCCATCTGTTTATCCGCAGAATACTTACTTGTTCTGATTTAATAACCGAGGCAACAGATTCGCCAGCTTCAAGTTTTTCGAGAACTTTCTGCTTTTTATTTAAAACATTATTCATGCAAAGTGGCCCTGTTTAATCAATTTGTTAAAAAAGTAGGATTTCATTCAAAGGTCGAATGATACTATCTTAAGCAAAAACTACATGCTAAAGCTATGTATTTCTAACAATTTGGAGCCCTAATGGCTCTGAGGGAATGGTATCTCTTTTGCTTTGATTCGGTTAACAAATAAAAGTTGTGGAAAGCTGGCAAAGAATGCTAGCTATCTGTGGCGAAGATAATGAAATTTAAAAGGGGTTTTTTATGAAAAAAATGGTATTGGTAACGATTGCTCTAGCTTCAGCTTCAGCGTTCGCTCAAACAGCTACTTCAACGGCTACAACTACGTCTACAATAGCACCGACTGCAACGTCTGGGACTGCGACTCCAGCTTCACCGGTAACTCAGGTGGGAACTTCGACCGCTTCAGCTGAACAAAAGCCTGCTGATGACAAAAGATGGAGTGGTTCATTTTCTACGGTGACATACATAACGCATGAGCAATTACAAAGAGTTGGTGAGCAAACTTTAGATACAATTAATGCTGTGGGTGCAGGATACAAAATTACTAAAGATACTAAGCTAGGTGTGCGCCAGTATTTTGGTTACAAGGTCGGCCGAGATTCAGATGGTCAAGCTACAGCTCAATGGCTAGCTGCGACAGTTGGAACTAAAGTTAACGGGATTTTAGGGTCAGATGCAATAGCACCTACATTCTGGTACTATGTACCAACTGATTACGCGTTAAAAAATATTTATACCAAAGAGCGCGTTATCGCCCACAATGGTGTCTTGCGTATGGATGCAGAAATCGCTTGGACACTTAGCCCGAAAGTAACTGTTTCTTATTACTTAAATCCACGTCAATCACTAGTATCAAACGGCAGCCAAAGTTACACAGACAATTCTGGGAAGCCAGCTTCGGTTGAATCTACGACCACACTTTATCATTTTGCATACGCTTATTATAACGTGAGTGATTCTATTCAACCTTACGTTTTTGGTGCAGAACATAACAGATATGCGCATGTGACTGGTAACATGCCATTTAACAATGTTCTAGCAGGTGTTGGTGTCAACATTAGTGCACTTGGTGGCAAAGTAACTGTAAATCCTGAAATTTATAATGATGTTCAACAGGGACAACAAATGTTTGAAAATTCTAATATGAATGCTTCACTTACTTTAGCTGTTTCTTTATAGATCTTAAAAGTCAAAATGCTGAATAAAAAAACCCCATCTTGTATGGGGTTTTTTTATTTAAGTAAGAAATTTTCAACTATTTTAATTTGGTTGGATTGAAAAAGTGCAGGCTAGTTTATAGGTAAGGTTTTTAGACTTATATCAAAACTCAAAGTTCTTATATGTCATTTTAGCACGATGTTTGCTGAGAAATTAAAATAGTTCACTTCAATGAGATTTCTACTCTCACTGCGTTTTCATTAACTATTAAATTTTGAAATCCAATGCTTTTTTACCAAATTTGCCTTAATTAAAGTTAACAGACGTTGAGGCAGAAAAATGAAGAACATATTAGTGCATTCGGTTCGTATTTTGATAATCTTACTGGGCTTTTCTATGGAGTTAAAGGCTGACGAAAATATTTTTGGTTATGTTCGTGGCGCCGAGACTCTGCCGAATGATAGCTGGGAAATCTACCAGTTTCTAACTTCTAGAACTGATAAAGGTATTGGATATTATAGTGCGCTCGATACAAATACTGAGCTTGAGTACGGTTTTACAGATCGATTCACTCTTGGCGTTTCAGTGAAAATGATGGCGGTTGAAAGTCGCGGTATCTTAATTGATGCTTACATCCCAAAAGATATTAAACAAAGTCTAAGTCTTTCAGGTGCGGAACTTTCTTTTAAATATAATTTTCTAAGTCCAGCAAAAGATGACATTGGTTTTTCATCTTACTTATCTATTTCAAATTCTTGGTTAGATCCGCATTCTGGGCAGAAGAAGAGTACGACGACAGCCGAATTAGAATTCATTCTTCAAAAATACTTTTATGAAGGAGAGATGGTTTGGGTCGGAAATTTCGGATTAGAATCAACTTATGCTGAGCGCTATGCAATTGACGGATTACCTGCCGGCTACGAGTGGCCAACCCATCCCGAGATGGAAATTGGGTTAAAGTTAGGAACAGGATTAACATATCGATTTATTCCTAAATGGTTTGCCGGAGCCGAAACCGTCTACGAATCTGAATACGAAACCGAAGTCGGGCAGGAACGCTATTCTACGTTTGCTGGCCCAACGATCCACTATGGTAGTGAGAACTGGTGGACGACACTTACTTATTTTAAGCAAGTCGATGGCGGAGGACCACCTTATCCTGACCAGGCTAACACGCGGCTGCACTTAATCGAACGGACCAAGCAGGAAATGCGTCTTAAACTAGGATACAACTTTTAATTTATGCTAGATAAAAATTTGCAGTTCAGCTTTGCACTGACGGCGTTGGCAATTTCATCTCCCGTTTTTGCCGTGGATTATTTTACGGAAAGTCAGGCGCAGCGATTATTAATTCCAGATGCTGACGCCTTTGTTAAAAAAGAAGTCCAGCTATCTGACCAGCAAATTGATAAAATCAAAGAGCTTTCAGGCATGAGGCAACGCAATTCAAAACCGAATGTCTGGGAAGCCAGAAAGAAAGGTAAGCTAATCGGTTATTTCTATAAAGACGATGTCGTTGGTAAGCATGAGTTCATCACCTACGGCGTCGCCACAACGCCAGATGGAGTGGTCCTAGGGATTGAAGTGATGAGCTATCGTGAAACCCATGGCGGGGAGATCAAAGAAGCTAAATGGAAAAGTCATTTTAAAGGAAAAAAATTAAGCGATCCCTTTAAGCTAGATGTCGACGTTCCTAATATTACTGGTGCAACGCTTTCTTCTAGAAATGTTCTAGACGGAGTCAAGCGGCTCTTAGCTCTGCAAACGTTACTAAAATGAATGAGCTTAAAAGAAGAATGAAGCCCCTCTTGGGCACATTCGTCGAGATCGTCGTTCAAGCTAGCGAACCTAGAACTGATGAAGCAATTGAGAAATCGTTCGGTGCCATTCAGAGATTGCATGGATTGCTTAGCTTTCACGAAAAAAATAGCGATCTTTCAAGACTTAATCTTTCGACCGGCGAAGAAGTGATTCTAGATTCAACGTCGGTCTTGGCACTTAGGCTTTCACGATGGATGACCAGAGTAAGCGCCGGATATTTCAATTGTACAGTTGGTTCGTCGCTAGTTAATAGCGGGGCGTTACCAAACCATGGGTTTAAAAATTTAGACTTAATTGGTAATGAAGATGACATTCTGATTAAGGGAAATAACGTTTTCCTTAAACGTCCGGTAATTATTACTTTAGATGGCATCGCAAAAGGCCTTGCCGTTGATTTAGCAATTAAGGCACTTCAAGATTCAGGTGTTCAAGGCGGGTGGGTAAATGCCGGTGGCGACATGCGAATATTCGGAAATTTAAGAGCTCCAGTTCACGCACGCGATAATGCAGGTCATTCTATTTATTTAGGAGACTTTCATGATACCGCACTTGCAACGTCTGCCGCTGCTGACTCCTATTGTGACAGATTTCCCGCGCAGATTCTGGGCCGAGATCATTCTGCAGTTAACGCGGGTATTTGGTCGGTTTTGGCCCCCTCAGCCTGGCTTGCAGACGCTTTAACGAAGGTTGCGGCTACTGCTCCGCCTTTACAATCGCACGTAATTATATCAAAATGCGGCGGGCGACTTATCTAATTTAATTTTAAAGGTTGTATAAATGAAGGGTTATCCGAAGTGGTTTTCATTATTTTTTATTTCGAGTGTATTAGGATTTCTATTCTTTTCTGGCATAATGCTATCGCCAACAACTTTAGCGTTAAGATTCAACATCGATGATTTATGGAGACTGTCGGGCTTTCAATATAATTTGGTTGCTCTAATTCATGTTCTAGTTGGTCTTGTTGTGTTAGCCGTGTTTGGTGCGCTGTGGAGTTTGCACATGCGCTTAGAATGGCGCCAAAATCAAAAACGAATTTCGGGATCACTTTTAGTTCTTGGTATGGCGTTTCTAGGAATCTCTGGCATCTGCATTTACTATGTGACGAATGAATTTTGGCTGATGCTGACTTCTACTTCGCATTTGATTGTGGGAATATTACTTTTTTTAATTTATGTATTCCATTCCGTATTTCAAAAAGCGAAATGAACAGAGTTCAATACAATATATTTCTGTGACTGCTTAATTTATATAAGTGATGAGTCATGTTATTAGTTGAAAGAGCGCAAAGACATTTCTCTGCGCTCATTTTTAACTAGTGTTTGTGCTTAAACTGGCCCTCTAGTTTTTCATTCTTCACTCGGCAATCTTCTGAAACATTTTCTTTAGGAAGCTTCTCGATACACTCATGTTTTTTATGATCATCTGTGATTTTTGCACAAGTTGGCTCCTTGAGCTCGCGTTCGCAAAGGGACCAATCGATTTTTTTTGATTTCGCAGCTCCCGCAGACGTTGCTATCGCTAAAATCAATGCAATTAAGATGGCTTTCATTTTTTTCTCCTTTTTAATGGGTTAACTTTTGGCTGAATTTTTCCATATGTTTTTCAAAAATTAAGTAAAGTACGGGTAGTACAACTAATGTGAGTAACGTTGACGAAATAATTCCGCCGATAACAACGGTTGCAAGTGGGCGTTGAACTTCAGAACCTACGCCGCTTGATAACATCATTGGTACGAAGCCAAAGATAGCAACAAGTGCCGTCATTAGAACCGGTCGCAGTCGTATCATTGCGGCTTTTTTCACAAGCTCGTTTCCAGTTAATTTTTCGCTCAATCGCAGTTGATTAATATAGTTCATCAAGACAACTCCGTTTAAGACGGCGATCCCTGATAATGCAATAAAACCAATTCCTGCCGAAATACTAAATGGTAAACCTAAAATTAAAAGGTTCAGAACGCCGCCAACTAGCGCAAACGGAACACAACTAAAGATTAGTAAAGTTTGCGGAATACTTCCGAATGCGGCGTAGATCATCATTAACACTAGCGCAAAAGCAATTGGCGTTAGGACTAGTAATCTTGATTTTGCTTGTTGAAGATTTTTAAAATTTCCACCCCATTCGACAAAATAACCTTGCGGAAGTTTTACTTTTTCTTGAACTTTTTGCTGAGCCTCTTTCACGAAAGACTCGGTATCTCGACCACGTAAATTAATTAGCACGGCCGAGCGGCGAGACGCGTTTTCACGGTTTACGGACCCAAAAGTTTCTTTAAAGCTCATCTGCGCAAGTTGCCCAAGTGGGACTGTCGCATTACCATTTAATCCAACCGGAAGATTTTTAATTGTATCTAAATCTTGGCGGTCGCTTTCGTTAAGGCGTACTACGATTGGGTATTTGCGATCGTTTTCGTAAATGTATCCCGCTTCTTCTCCGCCAAGTGCAACGGATACAGTCTCTAAAACATCAGATAGGTTCGCGCCGAAACTTGCAAGCTCGGCCCCTTTTGGTTCAATTCTAAATACGGGTGAGGTGCCTGGCATGTCGCTTTCGACGTCGCCGGCGCCGGGTACCTTTTCAACGACTTCTTTAATTTCGTTCGATATGGCCATCAGCTTTTGCAAATCAGTTCCGTACACTTTTACAGCCACATCGGCGCGGGTTCCTTCAAGAAGTTCATTAAACCGCATTTGAATTGGTTGCGAGGCGAGGTAACTTTGACCGGGCAGATTTTTTTCAAGCTTTTGAATAATCTCTTGCGTGAGCTGTTCGTAAGTTTTGTCTACCGGCCATTCAGATCTTGGTTTTAACATCATGTAAGTATCAGAAACGTTAACCCCCATCGGGTCAGTGGCAACTTCACTTGTTCCAATCCGAGAGAAGACATCTTTTACTTCCGGAAACTCTTTAACAATAACGTCTGCTTTTTCTTGAAATGCAATTGATTGAGTTAAACTAATATTAACTGGTCTAATCATATGAAACGCAAACGAGCCTTCACCTAATTGTGGTAAAAATTCTGATCCTTTATTTAGGAAAATAACTATGCCTGCAATTACAGAAACTAAACCAATAGCTACTGTCTGTTTTCTAAATTTCAGAGCACCTTCTAATAACGGTAAATAGATTTTCTGTGCAAATCTCATGAGCGCAGGCTCTTTATCTTCCGTATCGCTTGTTAATAGAAAACTTGCCAACGCTGGAGCCGTAGTAAAAGATAAAATAAGTGCACCAGTCACGGCGATTGCAAAAGTGGAAGCCATCGGAATGAACATCTTACCTTCGATTCCGGTTAACGCGAAAACAGGTAAAAACACCATCACGATAATTAATTCACCAAAGCCAGCTGCGTCTCTGATTTCAACCGTCGCATTATATATAGATTCTTGAAGCTCTTGTTTTGATAGCTTTCGCCCCAAGGCTTTTGTTCTATTGTTAATATATCGGACGCAGTTATCCATTACTATAACGGTACCGTCCACAATAATTCCGAAGTCTAAAGCTCCTAGACTCATTAAATTTCCAGATATGCCTAATGGTTTCATTATTAGAAAAGTAAATAATAAAGCAAATGGAATCGTTAGTGCCGTAACAATTGCGGCTCTAACATTTCCAAGAAGGAGCAGTAGCACAACTACGACCAGCGCTGCTCCCATCATAAGATTGTGTTCGACCGTGCCTAAGGTTGCGTTGACTAAATCTGACCGATCGTAAACGGTACTTAATTCAACTCCGGCAGGAAGGCTTGCGCGAATTTCTTTCATTTTATCATCGACCCGGGTAGCAACGGTTCTACTATTTTCGCCGAGTAACATCATAACTGTTCCTAAAACAGTTTCACGGCCGTTATGAGTTGCCGCCCCGGTTCTAAGTTCTCGCCCTAGATTAATTTGTGCGATATCTCCGATTGTAATAACTCGTAGACTTTCAAGAGTTTTAATTGGCACTCGCTTAATTTCATCAGGACTTTTTAGTAGACCAATTCCTTGAACTAAAAATTGCTCTCCGGTTTGTTCGACGTAACCTCCGCCAACATTTCGATTTACTTTTTGAAGTGCTTCTAAAATTTCGCCAAAATGAACCCGGTAGGCAGCCATCTTTTTCGGATCTGGTTGCACGTGGAATTGTTTTTCATATCCACCAGTCGTGTTGATTTCGGCAACGCCTTCAACCGTGAGTAGTCTTGGTTTAACAAACCACTCTTGAATCGCTTTGATTTCCATAAGCTGTTCAAGCCGAGCTTGCCCTTGCTTTATTTCTTTAAAGTCGAGCGTGTACTGATAAATTTCACCAAGACCGGACGAGATTGGCCCTAAAGTTGATTCAGCACCACTTGGTAAATCCCTTGCAACAGAATTAAGTCTTTCTGAAACTAATTGCCGGGCTAGATAAATGTTAACTTTATCTTTAAATACAACGGTCACCTGAGAAAGACCAAAGCGAGTGATCGAGCGAACTTGCTGAACATCTGCAATTCCGCGCATAGACGATTCAACCGGAAAAGTAATCGTGCGTTCGATTTCTTCGGGCGCTAATCCTTCGATTACGGTATTAACTTGAACCTGATTGTTTGTAATATCGGGAACGGCATCGATAGGCAAATGTTGGAAACTATAGATTCCCCCGATAACCATTAACGCCGTTAAGAACAAAACGATGCCTCGGTGAAATACTGAAAAATGAATTATTTTATTAAGCATATAATATCTCTTTAGTTAGTGTGAATGACTATGTGATGCGCCTTCTTCGGCGAAAATCTCGGTAATTCTTAAAAATCCTGTGCCGTCAGTTACGATTTGATCGCCGTCCTGCAGGCTTGAAGTTTGCGCGGTAAAAGTGTTTCCATCTTTTTTAGTTACTTGAATCGGAACACGCTTAATCCATCCGTTACGCATTCGGTACACTGATTTTTCATCTTTAATCTGAACTAATGCGCGAATAGGAAAGTTTAAATTTTTTCCTGTAATAGCTTGGGTTTTAATGTTTATAGTTTTTATCGCTTCGGGAGATAACTTAAAGCCGGCTTCGGCTTTTTCGATAATGCCCTTATCTGGTCCAATCGTGGTTGAACTTTCTTCTTCGCCTTTTTCTCCATGATCGTCATGACCAGCGTGCTCGTCGTCTTTCTCGCCTTCTTCGTGCGCGTGCCCATCTTCATCTTTTTTATCGGCCTTGTTCTCCGCTGCGTGGTCATGTTCATCTTTCTCATCGGTACTTTGAACTTCTGTTCCCTTTTTTTCGTTTTTATGATCATCAGCTGCGAATCCTACTGATACAAAAAAAGAGGCAACTGCGATAAGGATAAATTTTAAAAGTGTCATTTTGAGATCTCCTCAAGATTGGCATCACCGCTTAAAGTTTTAATTTCTAGGTAAGCATCTAAAGCGGTAAGTTCGTTCTTGTGTTGGGACTCTGTAAATTCTGAAATCTGACGGTGGGCTTCGATAATAATGCTTCCCGATGCGAGGCCACGTTCAAATAAACTATCAATTGCCGCATGCTTTTTATTTGAATCGTTGTGACGAGCGTATTTCACCAGAGAATTCACCGACGACTGATATCTCTCAATTAAAATTCCTTTTTCAAGTTCGGCTCTTTTGATCGCGTAGTTTGCATTGAGCTCAGCTTGTCGAGATCGGGTTTCAGCAAGTCTGCGGCTGCCGCCATTGAGTGAAAATAAAGGAAGGGTTAAATTCGCATTTACACCGTAGGATGTAAATTCAGTCTCTCCATCTTTAGATCTTTCGACTGTAGGACCAACGCTTAATGCTGGCCACGACTCACTGTCCGCTAACCTATGTTCCGCCCTAGCTCTCTCTGCCTGTGCGGCAGTACGACGTATATGTAGGCTTTGCCCAATCGAAGCTTCTTTTGAAAGCTGGGGCCATTTTGATTTTAAAGGCGGTAAGAATCTTTTTTCAATTTTAAATTCAGGCGACCAAAGAGCTTTTAATCTAGAAGTAATTTCTGATTTTTCGATATTCAATGCGTTTAACTTTAGGTCGTAATCGCTGGAAGCAAGATCGACTAAGTTTAAGGTGATTTCTTGCTCTGGACCACGCGCCTTTCGTGAACGCAACTGCGACTTAATTCGGTCAAATGCTCTGATAGATTCGGCTGTTATCTCAGTTTCATCTTCTATTTGTCTTAATCTGAAAATATCTTTGAGTAATGACTTCTGCACTTCAAGAAGTCTTTCTGTGGACTCAATTTGAATAACTTGCTGCTCGGCTTTTCCGGCATTCTTTTTAGCAGATCGAGTCCAAATTTGCGAGACGGGAATACTTAGCGAAAGTTCTGCTCCGCTAACATTTTTTCCTGCGTTACGACCCGAGGTAGATTTGAATTCAAGCTCAGGATTCTGCCACTGTGAAGCTTGGCTTAGCGCCGCATCAGCTTCTGCAGATTTTAGCTTTGAAATTTCGAACTCAGGGTGTCGCTCTAAACTGCACGAAAAAAATTCGGAATGACTTTTCGGACTATTACAATCAGCGGCAAAAACGGAGTTAAAGAATAGACTTATAATAAGCACGATGGGCATATATTCTCCTTATGGGCGTGCGAAATAATTTAATTGATGTAAGAGAAGAAGCGGAGATTAGGTATTTAAAGGCGGACGCTTTAAAGTTTCAAGAATTTCATTTTCGTAAATAAAAAGGTATGGAGCAGGAACCAATTCTTTAGTAATTTCAATCAAGAACTGCGGATTGCTCGAGTAAAAATATGCATGGTTGCAATGACATGGGCAATGATGTTCGTGATTAGGAGTGTGTTCATTACTAATATCATCACAAAGAGATGACGTATTTGTATTTGTTTCTAGGGAGGCCTCAAAAGGGCTATGGCTTGTGCAGCCGTTTAAGGCTGTAAAAAATCCGATAATCATAATGATACTGAAAAGTTTTTTTAACATCCGGTGGGAATACTCTCAATTTGACTATGGATTGGCAAGAAATATTTTAGACATCGGTTTAGTTGGCTAAAGGTTGCAATTTTCACTAAGTTGCCCGAATTCAATAATTTCGATTGTAACATGACACGGTCCCATTTCTTTGACCACATCTCTAATATTTGACTTAAGCGCTTGCGAATCGTGACCTCGATTAAAATTTTCATTAACTTCAACATGTAACGAAACAATGTTTGTCTCGCCATCAATGGACCACGCATGAATGTGATGAGTATTTTCGACCCCCGGAATCTTTTGCAATTCTAGTTTTAATTTCTGCTCATCAAAATCATCAGGTTTTTTCTGCATAAAAATTTCGAAAGTAAGCCACAAATTTTTTGAAACATTAAAGAGAACAAAAATTGCAACACCACAAGCTAATAGTGGGTCTACCCAAGTCCATGATGTAAACGTAATAATAATCGCGCCAACTAATACTGCAGCCCATCCCATAACATCTTCAATTAAATGCCATGAAAGCATACTTTCATTTCTAGAGGTCCCTTTGCTTAAGCGAAGTGCAGCGACCCCATTCACTGTAAGGCCAAGTAAAGCTAATGCAATCATCCATGGTCCATTGGGTGGTGAGGTCTTTTGCCAAAATTGAGGTATCGCCTCATACAGTACAATACCAGAACCAATTAAAATTACGATCCCAGCAATGAGTGATGACAAAAGCGAAAGCCGACGGTGCCCGTAAGTATAGTTATCTGTTCTTTTCTTTAATGAAAGTTTTTCTAGGACGATTGATATTCCAAGCGTTAAGCTATCGCCAAAATCATGAACGGCATCGGCCAATATAGCCACGCTGCCAGTTAATAGACCGCCCGCAAGTTCAATAAGTGCAAAACTAAAATTCAATAGGAATGCAATCAAGAGATTCTTGCCTGCCTGATTATGATGACCACCGGGACCACGACTGTGGCTATGCGCATGACCCTTGTTATGACTTTTGGAATGAGATGAGTGTTTTTCGGGTATCATAACAAGTTTTAATCCTGACTTTTTTATTTATACGGTATCTTAACCAACTATTTCTTTTAGCTTTTTCGTTTTCAAAAATAATCGCTGTTCTTTAATTGATTCTTGGATAACGCCAAAAGAAGAAGTTAAAAACAAAATCGAAATTGTGGCTCCGGCTATCCAGTCCGGCCACGCCGAACCAGTTTTTGCAACGAGGTATGTTGCGAGTAGAACTCCACAATTTGCGATAATATCATTGCGCGAGCAAATCCAAGTGGACTTCATATTGATGTCATCCTGCCGGTGTGTATAAAGTAAATATAGGCACCATAGATTTGCGAATAAAGCGAGTGATGCGATGAGGCCCATAGTTCCTGCAATCGGCGTAGTTCCCACTGCGATACGATAAATTAAGTGGACTAGGATACCAAAACCAAAGAGAGCCATAATGATACCTTTTAAGAGGCCTGCTCGTGCACGCCAAAGTTGATTCTTATTTAAGACATACAAGCTAAACGCATAAACGGTCGCATCTCCGAACATATCTAATGAGTCGGCTAATAGCGCTGATGACTTAGCCATAAGTCCGCCGCCAAGTTCAATCAAAAACATCAAAGCATTTATAATTAAAACAGCTTTCAAGACGTTCCCTTGTCTTAGTCTCAGTTTATCTAATTCTACCGACTTAGCTTCGCAGCAGGCTTTTCCCATATGTAATCTCCATAAGGATATTAAAAACCCTGGTGTTACACTAGGGTCAAGTGATATGTATCGATTTATGAAAATTGGTGAATTATCTAAAAAAACGGGGTTATCTGTTGATGCAATACGCTTCTATGAAAAGTCAGGGCTAATTAAAGGTCCCACTAGAACCGAGGGTGGTTACCGGGAGTTTAAACATGAGTCGATTGAAGTTTTGCTTTTTATTTCCCATTGCCGCTCTTTAGATATTCCATTACTTGAAATTAAAAAATTATTAACTGTTCGAGCGGGTTCATCGAAGTCATGTAGAGAAGCGAACGAAGTCATTGATGATCAGCTTGAGAAACTTCGAGCTAGGATAATAGAATTGAAAACTTTGGAAAAAAACTTAGATGAACTGCGTTCCGTGTGTAACCAAGAATTAAGCCCGAAAGAATGCAAAATTATCCAAAGTCTTCAGAAATCTTGCTGGTAACTATTTAATGCTTCCTAACCTAAAAGCAGTTTCTGAAACAGGTTCTAAACTTATTCCGCAACAACATGCCCAGAAATCATATCCATCCCGCAAGCAAAGGTGATTTTTCCCTTTTTAAGAATTCCTACATCAACGATCACTTCTTTATTGAAAGGAAGTTCTTTTTTGATCTTCTTTTCTTTAACAACGATATTTGTCGCACAAGTTTGTTCTGTTTTGCGAGTCACTTTGAGAACCACGTGCGAACCTGGCTTAACTTTTATTTCACTGGGTTCAAATCCTTTTTCGGTGACGATTAAAGGCACTTCTTGCTTTGCTGCGCTAGCAAAAGATAGTTGGGCGCTTGCTAAAATCATGGCTGCCAAAATTAATTTTTTCATACGATCTCCTTTTGAGTTTGGTTTAATATTTCTTTTTCTTTCCAAATATAAAAAATAACCGGATAAATCAGAAGTTCAAGTAAGAACGAAGTAAAAAGTCCGCCAATCATAGGAGCTGCGATTCGCTTCATGACATCAGCTCCGGCGCCAGTAGACCACATGATTGGGATTAGCCCCACAAATAACGCCATGACCGTCATCAGCTTGGGTCTTACTCGATGCACAGCGCCTTCGATGACTGCATCATGTAGATCTTTTTTATTATTCATCATCCCTTTTTGCTTTCGCTCATCATATGCCAAGTCCAGGTACATCAACATGAAAACCCCGGTCTCGGCGTCCAGACCTAACAGCGCGATCATTCCTACCCAGGCGGCAATCGATAAGTTGTAATCCAACGCAACCAAAAGCCAGACTGCGCCAATTAATGAGAATGGTACCGCCAATAAAATAATTCCCGTCTTCGTCCAAGATTTAGTATTAAAATGCAGTAAGAAAATAATAAGAAGTAACGTTAAAGGAACAACGATTTTAAGTCGTTCTTTCACGCGCTCCATGTTTTCGTATTGGCCACTCCAGTTAAGAGTATATCCCGTCGGAAGTTTAATTTTTTCGGAAACAACTTTTTTGGCATTTTCAACATAATTTCCGATATCTACTTTATTAAGATCAATATCGACGTAAACATAACCCACAAGCGAAGCGTTCTCGTCTCGAATCATCGAGGCGCCTTCGTTAATTTTTACTTCGGCGATTTCCTTTAGTGGAATTTGAGCGCCAGTCGGAGTCGAAATTAAAGTTCTTTTGATGGAGTCGATATCTTGTCTGAAATCAGGCGCCATGCGCACCTGAATAGGGTAGCGTTCTCGCCCGATGATTGCGGTTGAGACATTATCCCCACCGATGGCACCCATCGCTTGGTCTTGCGCTTCTTTCAGCGATAAACCGTAGGCCATTAATTTATTACGATTAAAGTTTACATCAAGAAAATATCCGCTAGCGATTCTTTCCGCCACGATGGTTCGTGTGCCCGGAACATCTTTAAGAACTTTTTCGACTTCAGACCCTAATTTTTCGATGACTTTTAAGTCGGAGCCAAAAATTTTGACTCCGATCGGACTTCGAATGCCCGTCGAAAGCATATCAATTCGGTTTTTAATAGGCATCGTCCAAATGTTTGGCATACCGACGTAACTTAGTTTTTCATTCATTTCACTAATCAAGTCTTCTTCAGAAATTCGCGAAGACCAAAGAAAAGAATGCCAACTGTCAACTTTGCGCCACTCAGACTTCGGTTTTAATACGATTGTGGTTTCAATCATCGATAGAGGAGCCGTGTCAGTCGAAGTTTCTGCGCGGCCAGCTTTACCAAAAACTGTATCCACCTCAGGAAATGATTTTAAAGTTTGATCTTGAAGGGTTAGCACGCGCTGCGCTTCAGAAACAGAAAGTCCCGGCAGGGCCGTGGGCATATACAAAAGGCTTCCCTCGTGCAGAGTCGGCATAAATTCAGAGCCCAAAATCATAAAACCGGGGATCACAGAAAGAACGGCAACGAGTGCCGCAACTAACACACCTTTTTTCCGCATCAAAATCCAGTGTAAGACGGGTTCGTAGATTGCAAAAAGTCTTCGACTGATTGGATGCTTGTGCTCGGAATAATATTTTCCAACTAAAGTGATGTTCCCAAGCCTGTTTAACCAAGGATAAGGCCCGGTGAAGTCATCGGCTCGGGCAAATAGCATACGCATCGCAGGATCTAGCGTGATCGCAAGCAAGGCCGCAATAAACATCGCTAAATTTTTTGATAGAGCGAGTGGTCTAAAAAGCCGACCCTCTTGATCAACCAAAGTAAATATCGGTAAAAATGAAACGGCAATTACTAAAAGTGAGAAGAAAACGGAAGGCCCTACTTCCATCAGTGCATCTAACCGAACTTTGAAAAAACTTTCTTTACGCCCGTTCTCATCCCAGTGTTGAATTTTTCGGTAGGCGTTTTCAACCTCCACAATAGCTCCATCAACTAAGACACCAATGGAAATAGCTATTCCGGCAAGAGACATGATATTTGAGCTCTGTCCCATTAAGGTCAAAGGAATGAAAGCCAACAGGACGGCCACTGGAATTGTAACAATCGGAACGATTGCAGAAGGAATGTGCCAAAGAAATAAAAGGATCACTAAGCTAACGATAATAAGCTCTTCAATTAGTGTTGCCTTCAGCGTATGAATGGCTCGCTCAATTAAATCAGAGCGATCATACACGGTTTTAATTTTTACACCTTCGGGTAAAGATTTTTGAATTTCTGCTAATTTACTTTTAACTCGAGCAATAACAGATGGTGCATCTTCGCCGTGTCTCATGACGATAATCCCGCCCACAGCATCGCCTTCACCGTTAAAATCCGTGACCCCACGGCGCATTTCGGGACCCATCGAGACCGTGGCAACTTGCTTTAATAAAATAGGCGATCGGCTATTTGCAGGGAATGTGACAACAGCGTTTTCGATATCTTCTAAACTTGAAACTAGGCCTGAAGTTCGAACCATGGCCTCGGTGCCCGAAAATTCTAAGACCCGACCACCACTTTCTTGATTCGAGTTTCGAACGGCGTCCATTACTTGCGGTAAAGTAACTTGCAGAAGCTCTAACTTACGCGGATCAACCCGAACTTGAAATTGTTTTACAAATCCACCAATGCTAGCCACTTCAGAAACGCCCGGAACGGATTGCAGTTGAAATCGCAAGGTCCAATCCTGCAACGATCGAAGTTCGGAGGTATTTATTTTTTTAGTTTCATCGATCAGCGCATACTGATAAACCCAGCCGACGCTTGTGGCATCGGGCCCTAGCTCCGTGGTGACCCCTTGCGGAAGTTGCGAAGTGATTCGACTTAAATATTCGACGACACGACTGCGGGCCCAATAAAGATCGGTGCCATCTTCAAAAATAACGTACACGTATGAATAGCCGTAATCGGAAAAGCCGCGCACCGATTTTACTTTGGGTGCCCCAAGCAGTGAAGCGATGATAGGGTAGGTCAGTTGCTTTTCAATAATTTCCGGAGATCGATCCCACTTCGAATAAATAATTACTTGAGTGTCAGACAAATCAGGGATGGCATCTAATGGAATATTTTTAAGTGAGTAGATACCAATGGCAACTAGAATACCGGTGATGGCGATCACTAAAAAACGATTATGAGCCGAATACTCGATAATTCTTTTAATCATTTAGAAGCTTTCCCGGGCATGCACATAGCCATTGGCGTGTCCCAGTGTTGCCCTTCAGGACATTGGGGTTTTGAATTATTTTCTTTTGAGCCTGGCTGTTCGAAAGCTCCACGAAGTTTAGCTTCCGAATCCAGAAGAAAATTTGGACCTGCCGAAATAACATCGCCTGATTTTAACCCTGAAAGAACTTGATATTCGCGCATTGATTTAAGACCTAAGATCACTTCTTTAGGCTGAATTTTATTTTGCTCGGTGAAAACATACACTAGATCGCGGCGCCCCGCGCGCAACACTGCATCTTCTGGAACCACAATTTGATTCTTAATCGTATTCGAAATTTCCGCATGGAAACTGCTTTCTAATACTAACGAAATAGCCTGATCAGAAATTCGCCCGATCACACGCACGGTCCGACTTGAGGGATCTATTGAGCGGTCAATGCTTGTTAACTTTCCTGATATAATTTTCTCGGAATCAAAAGAAGATGTTCCTTTGAACTCAAGGCCTGGTTTTAAAGAAGAAAGATCTGATTCATAAACTTGAAATGCAATTTCTTTTGTTGAAATAGCTCGGCCGGAAACGGCTAATTCAAACACGAAATCTTTTGATTCAACTTGGTATTTTGCAATTTGAATTGTTTTTAGCTGGGCATTAGTTAATTCAAAACCTTCGGTTTCTGTTGTTTGTGTTTTTGCTGATTTTGATCCCTTAACTTTCGTTACCGGCATTCCGCAAATAGGACATTTTCCTTTTTCATGCATATGAACCTGGGGGTGCATGGGGCAGGTGTAATATCCGTCCGGATCTTCGTGCGGTGCCGTTGTCGATTCCGAAGCCGCAATGACTAAACTTGGAAAACTTGATACACTTGAAAAAAATAAAAACGCGAGTGCTCCAAGAAAGTTTATGTGATTCATTTTACTTCTCCTTCACTTACGGTCAGCACCGTGAGTTCTGCAATCGACTTTTCAAGTTGCGCTCGAACCTCAACGGCCTTTAATTTCAGATCTAAATAAGAAAGCATGACGGTACGGTGCTCTTCAAGTCCTTCCATCGATCTTGGCGAAAGATTATCGACAAGCTTCATTCGTCTGTGGGCTCTAGGTAATAAGATTGATTCAAGAGTTAAAAGTTGTTTTTCCATAGATTCAATTAGGGCGCTCAACGATTGAATTCCAGTATCGAATTCAACTTGGGTTTTTGTAACTTCAGACTGCGCTTTAGTTAGCCGAGCTGATGCTTCCGCAGACTCTGCTTTTGGTTGCCAAAAATAAATAAATGGCAAAGTAACCCCAACCATTAGCTCTTCACTTTTCGGAGTGATACTATTTCCGTTGTATCCACGGTAACGCACAAGAAGATTTGGCAGATAAGCTTGATCGATTAATTTTTTTTGCGACTCGATTGTTTTTAGTTCTGTTTGCTTAAGTTGGACCGATAAAGAACTTGATGGCTTATTCAAACCACCGACGTTTTTAAACTTTGAAGCTTCTGGCTCGATTTGATCGACATTTATAGTTGGAGCAAACAGTTTAAGACGATTTTTGCTTTTCAATAAAGAAGCTTCCGCTTCTAGAACATCATTTTCAAGCATATCAACATCAGATTCAATTCCCAGTAAGTGCAGTTGAGCGGTACTATCAGAACGAGTCAGCGTTCGGGCAAGTCTTGCGTGCTTCTTAAGCCAATTTCTTTTCTCTTTAATAATTTCAGTTTTTTCAAAATCGCTCCAGAATTCAAAAAAAGTTGTGCGAGCCTCAGAAAGTATTTCGTTTTTTCGATACGAGAAATTCGATTTTCGCAGGTCAGACTCAAGTTTACGAGTTTCTTTTTCGGCCGAAATTTTTGTGGGAAATGGAAGTTCTTGCGAAACTTCAATACCTTGATTCGTTCCTCCGCCGTCTTTCATTTGCATCAGCCCCACCATGGGTGGCGGAATTCTGATCCCCTTCGCTTTAGCTAAGGCTTCTTCACTAGTGGCTTTCTCGATCTTAAGATCGGGGCTATGTAATTCAACTTGGCTTAAAAATTCAGGTAACGTTAATGTAGTGCGCGCGACCGCCCAGTTTGAGACAACTAGGATTAATAAAATGGTCCAGGTTCGGTGATTCATATGAAGTAATACGATAAGGCCCCCTGGTTTGTGACAAAAAAGCTAAATGCTTGAAACTACTATATTTTTGACTTTTTTGAAGTCAATGTCACAATTAGGGCACCGCTATCGTAATAAGAAGTGTGTAGGTGAATATGTCTAACAAAGTTGATCTTCAAAAAAGATCTGATGAAGAACTTATGCAGGCCTACATGAAGGATGATTCGGTGGCTTTTGAAATTCTTTACAAGCGACATTCAGCTAAGGTGATGGGTTATCTAACCAAAAAAACGCGCTCGCCGAAGAATGCGCAAGATCTTTTGCAAGAATCGTTTTTAAAGCTTCACCGGTCCCGGCATCTTTATAATTCGATGCTTCCCTTTGCGCCATGGCTTTTTTCAATTACAAGATCCGTATTTTTGGATTCAGTGCGGAAGAAGTCATTGGAGGATTCAACCGAAGCGCAAGAATTCGACAAGATTGCGGCCGTTCGGACTGTCGAAGCAGAGTCTACTATTGATTTAAACGTGCTTCTGGCGACTCAGAAAAAAGTAGTCAGTCTTCGCGTATATGATGAAGCAACTTTTGATGAGATCGCCGAAAAACTTTCAACGACGCCAGAAAATGCGCGACAAATTTTTAGTCGCGCCGTGAAAGCTTTAAAATCCCTCGCTAAAGAAGAAGGAGCCAAAAAATGAAAGATCAATGCAAAGACGAATTTGAAGAGTTCTCGAAAATAGATTCAAGCTCGGTTGAAGTGCCTCCGTCTTTATTTATCAAAATTAAGGAAAGACTTTTTCCAAATCCCTGGAAAGTGTTTGTTACAATTGCTGTGATTCAGGTCGCAGTAGGGTTTTTATCTTTGGCAATATGTACTCAGTTTGGTTTAAATCCCTTCAATACTGAATTTTCGTTAGCCCATTGGCTTATGAAGACCGCAGGTCACAACGTATGTATGTTTTTGTGTGGAGTATTATTTGTATCGCTTCCTTACTTGCTGTCGAATGTTTTTTTAAATTTGGAAGAGTTAGAAGTGGTTAAAAAATACAAGTGGCTACAGGTTGGAGTATTAGCGATTACCTCCTTAGGGGCATTTCATTTTTTTGGCGGCGAAGCCGTTTTAACCTTTGGTGTACTATGGTTTCTTGGCGCTTTTATCGGCGGAGTGATTTCGATCGAGGGAAGTTATTTTTTACGAACACAGATGGCTTAGATGTGCTTCAAACTCTCGGTGCCCATAATGGACACCGATTTGAGCTCTAACAGTTACGACATTTTCGACATAGACTGGCAGCTGTCTGCACATTTGCGGCACATGACTGCACATTGTTTCATTTTTTCGTCATCAAAATTTTCGCAATCGTCTGCGCATTGAATGCAAATATCTTCACATAATTTGCAAAGTGCAGCCGAAAAAGGGGAATTTGAAATCATAAAATTTGCAGAAGCACGACAAATTTCTGCGCAGTTCTGTAAAAGAAGTATATGAGATGCTTCAGCATGTTTTTCACCTTGCTTCAAGCAGTATGGAATTAACTGCAGACAGCTTGTTGAACAATCATAACAGATTTCAATGCAATCTTTCATTGATGAATCTTGACTAGTTGATCGGCCAGCTGATTGAGGTTTAACTGCTGAGTTTGTTTCTTGAAATTTTTGATTCTGATTAGCTTCCATATATTCTCCTAAGAATGGGTTTTTAGTTTACGACGGCAAAATATATTGCGACTGTTGTGCCATCACAGAATTATAGAAATTGGCATTGCATGAAGATGAAACCATTGCAGTTCGATCTAGTAGCTGTTTATTTTTTATCCCGGAACTTAAGGACTTTCACAGCCTTAATTGCCCCAGTGATTGACCTTCAAAAGTTTCCCGTACCATGATTAAATTATTGGTGTTATCCAAGGTAATGAAAAGTAAATTATGAAAAAATATTTTTACATTAAATTCGTTTCGTTGATTAGTGTGCTTTCATTTATTTTTCATTTTGCTTGGGAATGGCTTCAGTGTGGACCGTTCTTCACCCATCGAGCTTCTCAGGCAACTCCATTATCAATGGTTATGGCAACGCTCGGTGATGTTTTGATGACCTACGTCATACTTGGGGGCGCGTTTTTTATAAAAAACCTAACTCAGCATTTTTCGCCAAGATTTCCCAACGTAAAAATGTTGCATTATATTGAATTAATCTCTTTTATCTTTGCCGTTTGCGTTGAAAAGTATGCGCTGGCAACAAATCGTTGGGCATATACTGATATCAATCCAATTATACCAATTCTTGAAGTTTCTGCTCTACCTGTTTTACAGATGATGCTGTTAACACCGGTTATTCTTTATTTATCGACAGTAGTGTTTCGAAAGCCAAGGCTACGAGAATGGTCTTGATCAACAGTAAGGCTTATTGTTCATCTATCTTTTCTATGCCTGTCTGCTTAATACTTTTAGGTGTACGATGTTAAGCTCATTTGGGTCAGCGAAGCAAAACTCACAGAAGGAATTTATGGAATCAGAACTTTTCTATAAAATAGAAGGAACCGGAAACCCAGCGATAATAATGCTGCATGGGATGTTGGGATCTCATCGATATTGGGATGGGGTTGTTCCAAATCTTCAGGTAAATCATGAACTTATTTTAATTGATCTGCTTGGTTTCGGTGATTCTCCAAAGCCAGATGTCGATTATTCTGTTGAGCAACATGTTTCTAAAATAGAAGATGTTATAAAAAAGGCGAAAAAAGATAATTCGCACTCGGTGGTCGTTGGTCATTCTATGGGAACATTTTTGGCACTCAACTTTGCAATTGCTTACCCTGAGCAAGTAGAAAAGCTAATTTTAATAAATGCACCTATGAAAACAGATGAAGAATCTTTGAAAAAAGCAATTGGCGAAGCATCCTCGCAACTTATGGTGACGATGACATTTAGTAAAACTTGGGGAAAACTTGTTTGTAAGCTGCATGAACTAATTCCATCGGCAAGTTATCCACTCATCAGAATTCTTGAGCCGGATTTGCCTCCGGCCGTCGCAAAGGCGGCGGGGCAACATAATTATAATTCTTATTCAGGATCTTTCGAAAACATATTACTTAAACAAAACTTTTATGAGCTTCTGGCGAAGATTCCAAATATCCCGGTGCTAATATTAGCAAGTAACCGAGACGAGTACACAAAAGAAAAAGCTTTAGAACGATTGCCACAAAGGGACACTGTTAAATTAGTAGTGATCAACGGCAATCACAATGTGCTTTTAAAGGATCCAGACCGAATAGCAGATGAGATCCTGAAGTTTATTGAGTAAAGTAGAATCGACACACCAGCGCGCTTCATATTTCGATACTCAATTCAGTAGCATGGCCTTTGGCCATTTTGATGCTTTAGATTCTTGAATAAGCTGAATCTGTGCTTTGTGAACATAATTAATAATGCGCGGAAGCTGGCCTGTCGATGCAGCTAAAATTGCTAGAATGGCAACGGCCTGAATAAGTTTATCGAGTCCCATTTGAACCTCCTAAGGTTTTTCAATTTGATTTTTATGTTTACGTATAATTGAAGCGACGGTTTTATCACTCCATTTTTTATTTAATTTGCTTGGAATTTTTTGGCTATTGAGCCATTTGGAAATGGCATTAAAACTCGTACTTTTTTGGTGAAAATCTAAAATCTTCCGGACAGTTTTGATCTCTCGTGGGTCAACAACAACTTTGCCGTCGAGGATATTATAGCCGTAGGGGATCTGTCCCCAGAATGTTCTTTTTGGTTTTTGAGGTTCATCTGCAGTGGCTTTTTTGCTAGCTCGAAGTGGAATTTTATTGAGATCAAGCAAGTCTCTGATGGTGCTAAGCGGAAAGCCAGTTTCTTGCGAAACCTCTCTCAAAGAGAGGCCTTTTTCATAAAGACGAAGAAACTCGGGGAAATTCGAATTTGCTGGATTAGCTGAAAACTTAATAATATCATGGGGATAATTAAGAAGTGTCAGTAGTGCGTCTGATTTTGCTTCACCGGCACCAAAACAACACTACAGGTAACAGTTCCCTTTTTGAAACACGCTGCGTAAATTTGAAAATTTACTTCTGTTTTGTTCTATCTCTGTAGCGCGATACTGATTGAAACTGATGTAAGTAAAGAGGGTTGATAAGCCCTCAAGCTTGGCTACCGAATCATGTTAGAGGATAATTTGGCGAGCATCGCACTTGAGTTGACAAGGTATCCCTGTGGGCCGATTCTTAAGCGGTGAGTTTAAAGATGCAATCAGTTCATTCTACACTTGATCTCAAAAAGCTAAATATGGCTCAGGTTCATGGTGACTTAAAAGATTTTAAAGAAATAGCTAAATTCTTATGAGATTACTTTTTCAAATAATTATAATATTTAGCTTAATCTCTTTTGGACAGAAAAGTTTTTTTTCGGAAACTCCAGTGCAGTTTTTATCGATTGGCTATGCAGAATTAGCCCACGATCATGTCCATGAATTTGCGGAAAACATTAAATTTATTTTACTAGGGCAAATTCAGCATGAACACGAGCATGATCATGATGAAGACAGCGAGAGTTCTCCATGGAGTGGTCATCATCATGATTCTCGCTCGCATGCCCATAACGAGAATACATCGATAAGAATTGATTTTTTGTGTAATAGAAATTTATTCGAGCTTAGTTGTAAACAGCAATCTTCATTTGATGAACAAAAGAATAGAATTCACCTTTTCGAATATAACTCAGAAATATTTCGACCGCCTATTTCGGCCTAGTTTTTAACTTTTAAAATTTAATTTATTATCTCGCTTAACCTTGGAGGTTTTTATGAAGCGATTGAAGCTTATTTGGAGCTTTTTAATTCCAATGATTATACCCGCAATCACCCTGGCGCACGGGATTTCCGAAGCCGACAAAAAGGCCATGTTGGATGGTGGTTATGTGAAGTACATATGGCTTGGTGCAACCCATATGCTTACCGGATATGATCATTTACTTTTTATCTTTGGAGTCATTTTCTTTTTAGCGACCTTCAAAGATATAGTTAAATTCATTAGTGTTTTTACCATTGGTCATTGCATTACATTAGTTTTCGCCACCTTTTTTAAAATCACGGCTAATTATTATTTAATCGATGCCGTTATCGCTTTAAGCGTAATATATAAAGGCTTTGAAAATATCGATGGCTTTAAAAAGGTTTATAATTGGCAACCGCCTTCATTGCTAAAAATGGTTTTCGCATTTGGTTTGATTCACGGATTCGGGCTTTCCACTCGACTTCAGCAATTGCCACTTGGTGACGACAGTGTAGGAATGCTATTTAGAATTTTATCATTCAATGTAGGGGTTGAAGTGGGGCAAATTGTTGCTCTGACGGTTATGCTAATATTCCTAGCCGGTTTTAGAAAAGCCGAGGGCTGGGCTAAATTTGCATTCGCCGCAAATACCGCACTAATTGCCGGAGGAATATTTTTATTCTTCATGCAATTTCATGGGTATTGGCACCAGTCATCACCGGATGATTTCCCATTAAATCAGGACGATCACAAACATATACATCTAGATATGCAAACAGAAGAACTTAACGAATTTCAATAAACAAACCCACTGATATAAAAGTGGCAAAGGAGAAACAATGAAAAATGCATTCATCGCAGCAACAATTTTTGCAGCTACAACGGTGTTAGCAACGGGCGGCCATTTTCACCCAAAAAAAGTCGCGAACTGCGAATCTAAAACCTGCACGGAAGCACAAATCAAAGAAGCCGTACCAGCGGGGATTAAAGAATTAGCTAATTGGAAACAATTAGATGCTAAGTGGGAAAGTGCTAAAATTGAAAGTGTTGCGAAAAAAGAATTTAAAAAAGGTAAAAAGACGATCAATGCCTGGGTTGTTGCGCTTCTTGATGAAAAACAAACCGATACAGCAAACAATAAAGTTTATGTCTATTTCACTGAAGACGGATCCGTTTTTAGAACGAACAAAACGGGCGAGCTGAAATGAGAACGAAGATATCATCATTAGTGCTTGCGTTGGTCTCAGTCCAAGCTTGGGCGCAGGAGCATGGGCACTCGCACGGCGCCGGTGGCGAAAATGAACATCTTTATCCAATCCTAGGGGTCTTCGCCGGTCTAGCAGTAATTGGTGGATTGTTTTTCTTGTTCGGAAAGAAAAAGTAAATCATAAGGGGGCCCTACGGGGCCCTCTTATTTGAAAGGTATAAATGGGAAAACATCAACATACGCAAAAGGTTCAAGAAAACTTAGATCAAGTTATTGAGCACATTCTTAAGGCCGCACTATCGGGGCCACCGACAGGAAGTTTTCACTAATGAAAATTCTATTTCTTATCGTTTATTTCGCTGCATCGCTTTTTAGCACGGAAGGGCTTGCACATCCCGGCGGTCATGGAGAAGAAGAAGTAGGTCCACAGCTCGTTGCTATCTGCAATGGGACTGGCGGTTGTGCAAAAGGTGAAGTTAGAGAAGCTGCTAAAAAATATTTTTCTTACTTAAATAATTCATACCGGCTGCCAGTTGAATGGAAAGAAGTTTCTGACCCGATTTGGGTTAAAGAAATGAAATCGGATAAAGACATTGTCTGGGTGAGCGGTTTTGAAAATCCAAAACCCGCCGAATCTAGACATAAAAACCTTTTTATTGTCATTTCGAAAGAAGGCTACTTACTTGGAGTTACTGATAATATAGCTCAACTTGGGGAATTAAAAAATTCTAACCTGATTATTGGAATTATTTCGACTTCACTTGTTATCATATTAGGATTTTTCGTAATCAAAAAGTTTGAAGCATAAAACTAAAAATACTTTCTTAGTCGATCGTTACAAAAGTAACGTAAAAGATAAAACCGCTGTATACGGCCATTCCTAGTAAAAGAGTAATGAAAATAGATTTCGCGAAAATTATTTCAGTTTCCATAAAACCACTAGCACAATTAGTAAGGCCGCTGAAAATACCCCAAAAAATGGTGTCGCATTCATACGCGCTACAGTGGGAAGAGTTAATTTTCCTCTGTCACCCCAAGTGTCGATCGTGCGTTTAAGAAATCCAGAGGATTCCGCGAATAAGTATGAACCGACTACTAAGCCAACCATAAAAACAAGTGCCGCAATATCACCTTGACCAAGGCCAGCAGCGCCCGTACCAGGACAGTATCCAGAAAAAGCAAAGCCAGCGCCGAAGATCAATCCTCCAAAAATATTTGCAGCAACTTTGGTTGGCTTGATATGAAGTTTTATCTTTTTATTTTTATTTAAGAAAAAAATTCCGATCATCGCTACAAAGATGGCCGAAAGCATTACTTTGACTACGGTAAAGTCCGTGAACAGAAGCTGTCCTTCAAGCACGTGATACTTTGCAACTCCTCCTTTTTGTAGAAGAAATCCGAATGCTAATCCAAAGAAGATTGCTTGAGTTAGAATTTTATGTTTTCGATGTTCAGTCACTGTTTCCATGATAAATCTTTCGGTTTAGTAAATGAGCTGAATTGCTATAACGCCGCCGATAAAAAAACAAATTGTCGAAAGCCAAGACGATGCGCTTAACTGCGCCGTACCGCTAATGCCATGACCACTTGTGCATCCACCCCGGCTAGGCGGGCACCATATGCCATCAAAATGCCGCCAACAAAGCTAATGATGGTGTAATAACCCCAACTATTCGCCCCATATTTTTCAACCCACATGTTTGGCAGTCCGCTAATTGCGAATTCACCCCCCGTCAGTGCAGAGATTGCTGAGCCAAAAATCGCAGCAATAACAAATGCGAATTCCCAGTTGATCTTAGGTGGATTTTCTTTGAAATAAGTAAGTCGCAATGTATGAACTGGCGCCACGGCCTTTCCGATTAAACCGGAAACGGTCGCATAAAAAGATGAGGCGCCCACCGGTTTATCAGAAAAATAAAGGCTTAAGCAAACCAATAGTCCGATGAGGGAGCCGACGACGAAAGGAGACCAACTTCCACCGACCAGTTGCGCGGCTTCCGTCGAAGCTAGCGCTGAATTGAAAGAAAAAAGTCCAATTAATATTACAGCCCTTGCGCTCGTCATTACGGAACCTTCGCGGCCGCAGCTTGCGCAATCGGCTCGTGAGTGACGCGTCGATTGATAATTTCTTTATCTAAAACAAGATTTACTTCCGGGCCTGTAACAAGTGGCTTATCTAGTTTCTTCCAAGCCGTGATTCCGCCCAACAAGTTATAAACATTAGTAAAGCCTAAGCGAAGAAGCATACTAACCGCGACGCTAGCACGGTGACCCACACCACAGGTTATAACTAGGGGTTTATCAAGATCAAATTCTGTTTTTAAATTATTCATTTCGGGTATAAAACCAACGTACGCATGCCGTGAATTTTTAATATGACCTTTTTCTTCATATTCAGTAATATCACGGACGTCCAGTATAGGCCATTCGCCATTCTCAACGGATTTTGAAACTACGCTTAGTGTTCCAGAATTTTTAATTCGAAGCCCCGCGTCTCGCCAACCTTCAAAGCCTCCGGCCAGCACGCCCGAGATGTTATCGACTCCGATTCGTTGTAAATGTGTAAATGCTTTTTTTAAATCGTCGTGTCTTTCGAGCACAAGATAAATGGGGATCTCGTCATCGGCAATCCACCCGCCAAAAACCGGCAGCCCATCTAACCAAATGCTATATGAATTCGGAATATGCCCGCCCGCGAAAGCCTCGGGCAGTCGCGTATCGATAATGATCCCATTTTCACTTTCGCGCGCAAAATCTTTTGGGGTCAAAGTAGGAATGGCTTCAGGGGTTTTGCTTAGCTTTATTCCGCCCCTTAAATTTAATTCTTCCATCAGTTTAAAATAGGGTGGACGTGGGATGCGCTCTTTCACTTTGCTTTTTACAAACTCAACTTTAGTACATGTGAAGGCCGGGTTATAGGTTCTTTCGAATCCAATTGTTGATTCATCGTATTCGGCAATATTGCCACCGCAAACTGATCCTGATCCATGCGCCGGATAAATAAGTGTTTGATCTCCTAAAGGAAGAATTTTTTGTTGAATACTATCAAAAAGAATTTCGGCGTTTTCCGCGGTTTTATCAGAATCAGGTAAATCCGTGCGACCAGCTTCACCAATAAATAAAGCGTCGCCGGTGAATACGGCCCATGCTGTGGTGGGTTTATCTTTCATAAAACAAGCGTATGAAACACTTTCGGGTGTATGCCCCGGAGTGTAAAGGCAGCGAAATGTAAGATCGCCCACTTTAATTTCTTCGCCATCATTTAAAAAAATATCGCTATGAGCAAAAAACTTATGCCGACCTGATACAACTTTCGCTTTGGTGACTTTGCGTATTTGATCTGAGCCGATCACAAAATCTTCTTGTCGGTGAGTTTCAAAAACATACTTAATTTGTAGCTTATTTTCTCGGGCAACTTGCAGATATTCATCGATATCCCGGCGAGGATCTATCAGCAGGCCGATTCCCTTCGACCCGATGAGATAGGCATTATGAGCAATTCCGGGTGTTTTAATTCTTTTAAAAAACATGATGACCTCTCAGTAAAAGACAAGGAATTAGGCCGCTTTATACGGGTCAAATTTCCTCATTATTTAAATAAAAATTCTTAAAATCGCATTCATTCAAGCTGACATTCAAGTAGCAAAATTAAGTCCACCGAGTATGATTTATTCTTATCAAGTTTTTAGATCTTTTCCGTGAAATCATTTTTTAGAACATAGAAGTAAGTAGAGCCCTTTATATGGCCTTCTTGGAATTTGGACGAAGTCCATTAAAGCCCTCATTTTGTTAGTAGCGTCTAATAATTAAATTGTTCAACAAAACATCTTATGCAAAGCATTGATCAATTTTTTAACTTTTAAATCTTTGATCTGGTAATAGACAAAAAGACCGCGCTTTTCTGAACTGACCAAACCCTCTAGACGCATTCGATTCAAATACTGAGAAACAGACGATTGCGAAGCGCCACCTAATGACTCAAGCTCGCCAACTGTTTTTTCACCGGTGGAAAGATGGCACAAAATCATCAACCGCCGCGGATGTCCAAGCGCTTTCATAAGGCCGGCTGCCTTGTCACAATTTTCTTCCATGTCTTGAATTGAAACTTGGGCTTGCTTTTTCATATTAGTATATTATAATATGATTGAGTAAATAGCAACTTTTAATTAGTGAGTGAGGTTTGTATGCAGAGCCGGGCGTTAATATTTCAACAGCTTTTCGAATCGAAGAGTTCAACTTATACCTACTTATTAGCGGATTCCGATTCGAAAGAAGCCATTCTTATTGATTCTGTTCTTGAAACTGTAGATAGGGATCTGCAGTTGATCCAGGAACTTGGGCTTCAGCTAAAATACGTATTAGATACGCACGTGCACGCGGATCATGTTACGGGGGCTGGTGAGATTCGAAATCGGCTTGGAATTAAAACAGGTGCAGCAAAAAACGCCCATGTGCCCTGCGTGGACGAGAACCTTGTTGAGGGAAACGAAATAAAATTCGGTTCTTATATTATCAAAACTTTAGAAACTCCCGGACATACTGATGCTTCTTTAAGTTTCTATTGCGAAGAAATGATTTTTACCGGCGATGCCCTTCTAATTCGTGGCTGTGGAAGAACTGATTTTCAAAGCGGGTCGGCAGACCAGCTTTATGATAGCGTCACAAAAAAACTTTTCAATCTTCCCCCAAAAACAATTGTCTATCCGGCGCACGATTACAAAGGATTTACTTCATCAACTGTTGAAGCAGAGATCAAAAATAATCCCCGTTTAGGGCAAGGTAAAACTAAAGAGCAATTTAAAGAAATCATGGCCAATTTGAAATTAGACTATCCCAAGCAAATTGATGTTGCGTTACCGGCCAATATGGCTTGTGGCTTAAGCTCAAATGCTGACAGCGCCAGCCAACAAGATTTTCCTACAGTCTCTGCAGAAGACTTACAAAATCGGATGAAAGAAAATGTGCTTTTAATCGATGTGCGGTCACCAGAAGAATACAACGATGAACTTGGACACATTAAAGGTTCGCATCAGATTACGCTAGGTGATGACCTTAAGCATTTTTTAGAAGGGTACGCTCGTCAGGAAGAAATTATTTTTGTATGCAGATCTGGAAGACGATCTGAGGAAGCAATTAAAGTGAGTCTTAATCTCGGATTTCAAAAGGTTGTAAATCTAACGGGAGGAATGCTTCGTTGGAATCAATGCGGATTTCCTGTCGAGAGAAGCAAATAAACTAGAGTAGTAAAATGGAAAGTTATATTTTCCCCTTCGTGGGTGGAGCCATTATCGGAATTGCCGTATCGCTGATGCTTTATTTAAATTGGCGGGTGACTGGTGTAAGCGGGATTATTAGCGGGGTTCTTAGTCAAACTAAGGATGAATTAGGTTGGCGGTTAAATTTTATTTAGGGACTTATTCTGGGAGGCTTCGCGCTTAATTACTTTTACCTTTAAGCCCTTTACACCGATCTTCATCGCGGGATTTTTTGGGTGATCATTGCTGGATTGCTTGTCGGTTTTGGCACAGTGATGGGTGGAGGTTGTACAAGCGGGCACGGCATCTGTGGACTAGTCGTTTTTCATTACGATCGCTGGTAGCAACAATCGTTTTTACGGCATTTGGAATTTTAGCGGCCACAATCTTTTGGTTATTTTTAAGTGGGGTGTAAATGAAATCGCAAATGAAGTCGCAAATCTCTTCGCTTTTTATTGGTTTGCGTTGACTGCAGTCTTGCATGTTTTGGGAAATCTAACCAGAACGGTCATGTACTGGAAAAATATAAATTGGCCACTGACCTTAAAATTTGACGTTCCATCAATCATTTTTAGTGCCATCGGCGCTCAATATTCAGATGTGCTTTCTGAGAAAACACATTCAATTGCCTTAGGGATATTTTTAATTTCTATTTCAAGTTATTTCCTTTTCTTTAAAACGAAACAAATTTTTCAGGGAAGACTACTTCCTTACGTAGGGGGCGCAATCTCAGGCCTGCTAACGGGAATCTTAGGTTCGGGTGGGGCTGTCCGATCATTAGGGTTATTACCGTTTAACTTAAGTCCTTTAACTTTCACGGCCACGTCGACGCTAATTGATCTGGGCGGAGATATAGTCAGATTCTTTATTTATTTATTTAAGTAAAGGATACTTAAATAAGGAACATTATTTTTATATTCCTTTTTTGATGGCGGTCGTTTTGCTTGCGAATTTTATCGCTAAGCCGTTGATTGCGAAAATTCCAAAAGAGCTCTTTCAAAAAATAGTTTTGATTTTTGTATTTCTAATGGGCTTGGTTTCAATCTTGTTAAGTTTATCCAGATAATTTTGAAACTTCTAAATTCGATAAACTAGAAGACGCCCGACTACCATAAGTTTTAGTCATTAGGTAAGAGGATCTGTTGTTTGGGTGACCCAGCTTACGAACTCATCTAACGGAAGGGCGCCAGAAATTCGACTTATTTCCCTTCCACGGTAAAAAACTATAAAAGTTGGGATTCCCTTAATTCCGAATTTCAGACCTGCATTTGGATTTGCCTCCGTATTGATTTTGCCAAAGACGATTCGATTTTTTAGTAAGCTTGCAGCTTCGATAAATTTCGGAACAAAGCTGCGGCAAGGGCCGCACCAAGGCGCCCAAAAATCGACAACAACTGGCAAAGGGCTTTTATTTGAAAGTGACTCTAAGGTTGAAACGGTTAGCTCACTAATTCCATCCGTTAATGGAAGTGCAATTTTACACTTTCCACACACGGCAGATTTCTTATCGGGTAAATTAAATGGAACACGATTAAGCCCACTGCATTTATCGCAGATTGAATAAGTGACATCTGTACTCATAAAAAAATCCTCCAATTGACGATTTAATATATTTATTGATGGTGATTCTGATTCCCTTTTATAAACAGATGTCAAATTTACCACCTTTTCTTACATGCATGGGCTTAAGTTAAATCGCTATTTTCTTTGTTTCATTCCCTTGTGCATCCCTTTTCCCATATCCATTCCCGGGCAACTTCCACCCATCATCGATTTACATTCCTTATGAGGGGCATCATCCCTATTGCTGCTAGTAATATGACTGTTTTCATAAGTCTCCTTTTTTAAAATTGAGCGCTACCTGCGCCAATAGTTTCTGAATTTAATTGAACGGTGTAATGAATCGGAAAAGATTTTGATAACATTGCGATAACACTGCAGTACTTTGTTTGCGAAAGAGTTATCGCTTCAAGCACCTTTACTTTGTCGAGGACCCCCTCGATTTTAAATGTGAGCTGAACTTCTTTGAAAATAACTGGGTATTTGTCTTCAGTAACCGTGGCGTCTGCTTCAATTATAAATTTGGACAAAGGTTGGTGGTACTTTTTTAAAAGTGCGACCACATTCATACCAGTGCATCCACATATTGCTGCTATTAGTAGTTGCTTTGGGGTTGCCGCAGTCTCTTCCCCGATGGGTGGCTTCGTATCCGTAGAAATAGTTTGGTTGTCAACTTCAGCGGTAAAGCGCATTTTCTCGACCCACACGGATTTCAATTTCATTTTAAAATCTCCTTCGCGATGCAAGTTAAAAAGTTCCAAACAAATTACTAAGTCTACAGCATATTTAATTTTATCTTACGATCTAACAGATTTTTCATCTGATTTAACTCCATTCGCACTTCAGGAGGCAAAAATGTTCCAGCCGACCCCGTGTATCCTGCGATGGTTTCAAGCTCGTACTCTTTATAGCAACTAGGTGCGATAGCTGAAGTCGGAAATTTAATTACACACTCTTTTAAGTAAAAATCAGCTAATGAATAAAAGATGGTATTACTAATAGATCGGTCACAAATCGCTAGCCAATAAAGGATTTCAGGCGTCGCAACCGATTTAGGATTTAACTGAAGATACTCATAAAGAATGCCTGAAACGCGCAGATAGGGAATTAAGTCAGGATTAGTAGCCTGCATAGTTTCGGCGGTCCATTTGGTTTGAATAATCTTTTTTGTGAAGTCGACAATTTCTTTTGCCGATGCTGTTTTAGGATCTGGTGTAACTTGCTTTTCCCAATTCTTAAATTGAGTGATCCAAGCTTTTAAATTTGTTTGCAGCGATTCAGGAAGTTCTTTATTTTTTTGATGAAGTTTCATTTTTTCGATAGCTTCGGCTAGATTACGTTTCAATCGACTGAAGTAGGCTAACTGACGATCGAGTGATCCTTCAACTTGATCTAAACTAGCTTTATTTTTGGGGTAACCGTCAATGACCAGGTCATATAAAAAAAACGCCTGATCAAAGGCCCGTGTTGCAAATAGAAATTCTGCTTGATCAAAAGTTGAAGAATACATTTTGTGATCTTGAAATGCGATGAAGGCTCGATTTTTGGCAGGAAACTGTGTATGGCAACTCATGCACATGGATACGGTTGCGGCAAGTTGCCACCTAGCAAATGATTTATTGCCAGTTTTGAAAAGGCGCTCAACTTCAGCCACATTTTCGTGTAGAATAGCCCCTGAAAATTTATAATTTTCTTTAGTTAAATCTGGATTATGACGAGTTTCTTTCGCAAGCTTGGTAAATTCTTTTAAATGTGCAGTAATTAATTCGGCATTTTTTGGATCATTAAATTTTTCTTCTGAAACAAAATAGTTTTTAAGTGATGAAAGTTCGACTAGCATCTCATTCATAAGCGCTACAGTTTCTGGTTTTTTAGGCTTAACTATGTCTTTTGAGAATGCGATGCTACTCAAAAAAATTATAGAGGCGAATAACGATGCTTTTTTTCTGCTGACTTTAAAGTGCATATTGTTTTCTACGCTTTTTCTAGCGTATCGTCGCTTAATAGGCTGATAATATAGAAATTGTTAACTACATCTATAATGCCTGCACAGAGCCTGCCGTCGTGAGATGCTTGGCTATTCATTTAGATTTTGAATTAATTATTGTTGGGGCAATTTTTCCGAAGCGTTCGAAAACTTGTCCCGTCAGTTAAAAAAATGTAAAGGCCAATGTTTGCATTCGTCTTCTTATAGTTAATTTTCAAGTCGGCAAAATTGATTTTTTTCAATTAAAGTTTGGATAATTATTGGAATGTAAACGCAAATCAAACTTCACAACTAATGCGAGTATTGGCGTCATTCCATCGACTTCTATCGTGTAAGCAGCTGCCGTCGAACTCAAGAAGCCAAAAAAAATTAAAGCGCATTAAATCGACACGCCTAGGCTACGGGTGTATACAATGGGATGCAAATAGGTCTATCAGGTATTGAATTCAATTCATTAAAATCAGCGATCGACGAAGCTGCCATAGTTGCAATAACGGATAAAATGGGCGTCATCACTTATGTGAATGAAAAATTTTGTGGAATTTCAAAATATGCACGTGACGAGCTCATCGGTAAAACTCATAAAATTATTAATTCTGGATATCATCCGAAAGAATTTTTTATTGATATGTGGCAAACTATTTCATCCGGAAAAACTTGGGAAGGTGAGATTAGAAACCGCGCTAAGGATGGGACATTCTATTGGGTCAATACCACTATAGTTCCGTTTCTGGACGCAAACAAAGAGCCCGAACGTTACGTAGCCGTTCGATATGATATCACAGAAAAAATTTTCGCTCAGGAAGAATTAAAAGTTGAAGCGCGAAAGTTAGCTCTAAGTAATAGAGAACTTCAAGACTTTGCGACTGTTGCTGCCCATGACCTTCAAGAGCCGCTAAGAAAGATTCAATCGTTTGCGGATCGCTTACGTTTGAAGTCCAGTGCGAATTTAGATTTGGATACGATTGATTATTTGGAAAGGATCCAAAAATCTTCTTATCGCATGCAAACCTTAATTAATGATTTGCTAGATTATTCTCGCGTATCAACAAAGGTTCAGCCATTTGCACCTGTCGACCTTAATCATATTTTAGCCCAAGTTATTTCTGATTTAGAGATACGCCTCGAGAAAACCCAAGGTAAAGTTAAGTGCGGAGATTTTCCGAAAATTGAGGCTGATCCCATGCAAATGTCTCAGTTATTTTTAAACCTTATTAATAATGCATTAAAATTCCATAGACCAGGTATACCGCCTGTTGTGAAAATCAGTGCACGAGTGATAAAATCCCCCAGGGATTCCATTGAAAACTGCGAGATTACTGTCGCCGATAACGGTATCGGCTTTGATGAAAAATACGGTGATCGTATTTTTACAATATTCCAGCGTCTCCATGGCAAACAAGAGTATGAAGGCACGGGAATTGGGTTAGCAATTTGCCGAAAGATCGTTGAAAGACATGGCGGGGCTATCATAGCTAAATCTAATCCAGGTGAAGGCGCAACTTTCATTACAACAATTCCAATAAATCAGAAAGCTGGGCAATGAAATGAATAGATTTAAAAGATCGGTTCCAATCCTAATTGCTGACGACGATGACGATGACCGCGAAATGATAAAAGACGCTCTTAAAGAGAGTCTTGTTTTAAATAATATTCATTGCGTTAAAGATGGCGAAGAACTGATGGATTACCTTCAACATCGCGGAAAATTTGAAGACGTGATAAAGAATCCTTTACCGGGATTAATTTTGCTTGATCTAAATATGCCACGCATGGACGGTCGCGAGGCTCTGCGTGAGATCAAAACCAATCCCCTGCTTCGCCAAATTCCCGTTGTCGTACTGACCACATCACAAGCCGAAGAAGATATTTTTAAAACTTACGAGCTTGGAGTTAATTCCTTTATAACGAAACCAGTTTCTTTCGAGAGCCTTCTGAAAGTCATGAAGGCGATTGGACATTACTGGTTTGATATTGTCGAACTTCCAGATTTGGAACGTGTCGATTGAAAGAGTCTGTTCCTCACGTAGATAAATATGCTGGAGATAAGCAAATAAAAGTTGTCATAGTTGACGATGATCAAGAAGATTTTTTTCTTACAAATGAACTACTAAGTGACGTGGAAAAGGGACTCTACAATACGCTTTGGGTTTCGGACTTCGCCAAGGCTATACTAGAAATTAAAAAGCAAGAGGCCGATGTCTATTTGATTGATTACAATCTTGGAGCAAATACTGGCCTTGATATTTTGAAGGAACTAAAACAATTCAATTTTGTTCGTCCAATGATTTTATTAACGGGGATTAATGATCGTAAAGTTGATTTATCAGCAATGGAAGAGGGCGCGGCCGACTTTCTTAAGAAAAATCAATTAACCGCAGAAATTCTGGAGCGTTCGATTCGGTACTCTATAAAAAACGCAGAGAATTTGATGCGAATTAAGGGAGTTGAAATTGCGAAAATCGAAAAGGAATCAGCGGAGTCCGCCAACCTGGCTAAGAGTCGATTCTTAGCACACATGAGCCACGAAATCCGCACCCCCTTAACGGCCATGTTAGGATTTACTGAGTTGGCTAAAGACTCCCAGCATTCCGTAGAGGAGAATTCTCAATTTTTAGAAATTATCAAAAGAAACGGTGACCATTTATTACGCGTAATTAATGATATATTGGATCTATCTAGAGTTGAAGATGGAAATTTTGAAATAGAAGTAGTTGAATTTAATTTCATCGATTTGATCTCTGAAGTCATAAAGCTTCTTAAACCCACAGCTCAGGCTAAAGAACTCACGATTTGTCTCAGTATTGAAAAGAATTTGCAGTTCTTAATGAGTTCTGATCCTCGACTGTTTCGTCAAATTTTAATTAACATGTTGGGTAATGCCATTAAGTTTACGAACCGTGGTGGAATTACAATCGAAGTCACATCTAATCCGTCAAAGTCAGCATTCACAATGGCGATGACTGACACCGGTCTCGGTATCGAAGCAGAGGAACAGAAAAAACTTTTCCAACCATTTTCGCAAGCGAATGCAAGTCTAAACAGAAAATTTGGCGGAACTGGATTGGGACTTGATTTATCTCGAAAGCTTTCACGTCTCCTCGGTGGCGATCTTATCCTTTTAAAAAGTAATCCGGGAGAAGGAAGTACATTCGAACTCAATCTGCCATTTTATCCGATAGTGAATCCTTCACGCAAGTATTCTGATGCAGTAAATTCAAACGTTTCAACCCGCTATTCCACCGAAAACATGAAAGTGCTCGTCGCGGAGGATTCTCAGGACAATCAACTTCTTATCAAATATTTTCTTAAAGGCACTGGCATTGAACTTAGTTTTGTGGGTAATGGGATAGAAGCCGTAGCAAAAGCAAATTCCAGAAGATTCGATGCAATTCTGATGGACATTCAAATGCCTGAAATGGATGGGTATGAGGCCACAAGCATTCTTCGTAAAAGTGGTTACCTTCAACCAATTATTGCGCTTACCGCACACACCTTTAAGGAAGAAAAAGAAAAGGCACTTCATATTGGATTTACAGACTTTGTTTCGAAGCCAATTTCAAAAGATCTTCTCATAAAAGCGTTGCGAAAAAGTCGAACTCTGATCGATGGAGCAATTGTAAATTAAATTTGCAGACGTCCTTCCTTGAATCATCTGCAATAAGTAAAATTCTAACTAGTGCGTAAGTTTTAAATTGTTTTCCACTTTACGTACCCCAGGCGCATTCCACGCAGCTAGGCCGGCATCACCAATTTCATAATTGGAGTGCACGTTTCCAGAGAGGGTTACACTGCTTCCATGAACCGCAACGTTGATCTTGCGACCTTCGCGTTCCGCTGAGCGCTTAAGGGCGTCTTCGATCCGAGTTTTTA
Source organism: Bdellovibrio sp. (assembly GCA_043760925.1). Lineage (GTDB taxonomy): Bacteria > Bdellovibrionota > Bdellovibrionia > Bdellovibrionales > Bdellovibrionaceae > Pseudobdellovibrio. Next base: position 93,068 of record JAYUOK010000094.1, read on the forward strand.
CGTCAGACGACTGCACTTGAGTTTTGATCGTCACTTCATTTGTAACTCCACGTACTCCTTTTAACGGTTTAATTACATTCGATGCAGCAGTCCGTTGAAACGCCCATGATGTTTCTCCGCGGAGCGTAACCCAGCCGTTATCAACTGATACCTTAACACTCTCTGGCACTTGATAATTCCAGTCCATTGCTGTTAGGGCTGCTTTAGCGATCTCTTCATCTGTTCTTTTATGTACACCTGAAATGTTAACCTCGATTTCATCAGCAACGGCTCGGACGCCGCCCACGCGCTGCGCGACTTGTTCGGCATTACTTTTTTCAAAATAATGTGGGACGCTTCCGCGTAAAGTAACGATCCCATCATTAACGGTAACTGCAATGTTTGAATCAGAGACACTTGGGTCCCATTGAAATTCTTTTTTTACATCATCCTGGATTTGAGAGTCTGATTTCTCGAATAGATTAAACATGTCATACTCCTTGGAAGTTAGTTAGCTTTCTAAATTCTATTAATTGTTGCACATTACTTTGCTGCATTTGTCGAGCCTTCCGCTAGTATCACCATGGTAGTTAGGGATTCAAAAAATGAGTAAATCGGGTCATTTTTCCGTTTGTTGACGACAAACAATCCCAACATTCGTGACTCGCTAGATGAGACTATTTTTACTGTTCTGAAAAACTTTTAATCTTTGTGAATCACTCCATTGAAATAGAGTACGGTCAGTCGTATTGCACAAGCAAAAGTACAAAAGATAATGAAAGGCTACTTCGTCCAAAAGGTGTCATGGTTTTTATCGAAGCTTCTCACTTCTGCATGATGATAAGCGCAGTACAAAAACAAAAAAGTACGACGACAACGAAAGCTACGATTGGGGGTTTTACGGGTGATGCGAATTCACGATCTGAAGCCTTATCCCTCATGAAGAATTAGAAATTAGTTCGCACGGTAATCATTGCAATGTTACAAAGTAATGTCACCGTAACGCCTGCTATGCTTGGTTATTACAAATTAAGCCTGTTGCGTGTGAAAATTCGTGATTGTGGTATGGATAGTGCAGTTTAATATTAAATAAAAAAAAGGAGAAACATATGAGTCTAAATAAATCATTCTTAAAAAAAGTTGTAAGTATAACTGTAATTTCAATCTTTTTTGCAGCGAGCTCAGGATTCGCTCAAACAAGTACGGGCAAAGCTACCGTTGCAAAGCAAAGTCTTTACGAGCGATTGGGCGGCATTTTTAGCATTGCAGCGGTCGTTGATCACTTTAGCGACGCAGTTGTTAGAAACCCTATCGTCGGACAAAATTCTAAGAATCCCGCTTTAAAAGAGTGGCATACGAAAAATTTAACTAGATTACCTGGTCTTAAATACATGCGCACAACTTGGGTCGCAGAAGCTACAGGTGGCCCAATGAAATTTGTTGCGACAAAGCCAGGAAAAGAAAAATTAGGTTTGGAAGCAGCACATCGCGATCTTAATATTTCACCTGAGGAATTCGATGAGGTCGCAGCCGAGCTTGGAAGAACCCTTGATCATTTCAAAGTGCCTAAGACTGAAAAGAATGAAGTATTAGGCGCATTTGCCGCACATAAAAATGAGGTCACCGCCGGTTACAGAAAAAATACAATCAGCAAACGGGGTGATTAGCTACATTGACGGAAGTTTAGACTAATTCGTTTGATTTATATTGTTTGGTTATAAAAACGAAACAGCTGCAAGTCCATTACAGCTGTTTCGTTCAATGGAGTAAGCCAAAATGCCTTAGCCACCCTTATCATCAGTTTTAAAAGTTACGACATCTTCGACATAGACTGGCAGCTGTTGGCACACTGGCGACACATCAATGCACACTTCTTCATTTCTTCGTCATCAAATTTTTCACAATCATCTGCGCACTGATTACAAATATCTGAACATAACTTGCAAAGTGCAGCAGCAAAAGAGGAGTTTGAAATCATAAGATTTGCAGACGCACGACAAATTTCTGCGCAGTTTTGTAAAAGAAGAATGTGAGAGGCTTCAGCATGCTCTTCACCTTGCTTTAAACAGTATGGAATTAACTGTAGGCACCTTGTTGAACAGTCATAACAGATATCAACGCAATCTTTCATTGATGAATCTTGATCAGTTGATCGACTAGCTGGCTGAGATTTAATTTCTGAGTTTTTTTCTTGCAATTTTTGATTCTGATTCGCTTCCATATGTTCTCCTAAGAATGGGTTTTTAGTTTACGACGGCAAAATCTAATGCGACTGTTGTGCCACAGCGGATTTCCAAAATGGGTATTGCATGAAGATGAAATCATTGCAGTTAGATATAGTAACTGTGTTTTTTAATCGCGGCACTTAAGGACTTTCGCTGCCTCTAATGCCCCAGCGATTTACCCTGGAAATTTTCTCGTAGTTTGATTAAAATATCGATGTTATCAAAAGTATCGATAGGTAAATTATGAAAAAATACTTTTACATTAAATTCGTTCTGCTGATCAGTGTGCTTTCATTTATTCTTCATTTTGGCTGGGAATGGTTTCAGTGTGGACTCTTTTTTACCCATCGAGCCACCCAGGCCACTCCATCAGCAATGGTTATGGCAACGCTAGGTGATGTTTTGATAACGTTTTTTATACTTGGGGGCGCGTTTTTTATAAAAAGCTTAAGTCGAAGCTTTTTGTCAGAATTTCCTTATTTAAAAATGTTGTTATATTTAGAATTAATCGCTTTCACTTTGGCTATTGGCGTTGAGAAGTGTGCGTTGGCAACAAATCGTTGGGCATATACGGATATCAATCCGATTATTCCTTTACTTGAAGTGTCTGCTTTACCGGTTTTACAGATGATGTTTTTAACACCGGTTATACTTTGTTTATCGACTTTAGCATTCCGAAACACAGGACCGCACGCATGGTTTTAATGAAGAGTAAGACTTATTCTTTATTTATCTTTTCTTCACTAGTCTATTTGGGATTTTTAGGGTGTGCAATGTGGCGATCCACTGGGCACGCAGAGCACGAATCAAATGAGAAATTTACGGACGCTGATCTTTTCTATAAAATTGAAGACGTAATAAAAAAGTCGAAAAATGATAAAATGCGGTTAGTGGTCGTTGGCCATTCAATGGGAACATTTTTGGCTTTCAACTATGCAATTACGCACCCTGAGCAAGTTGAGAGGTTAATTCTTATCAATGCTCCGATGAAAACAGATGAAGAATCTTTGAAAAAAGCAATTGGGGAAGCATCATCGCAGCTGATGGTGACAATGACGTTTAGCAAAACTTGGGGAAAGCTTGTTTGTAAGCTGCATGAGCTAGTTCCCTCGATCAGTTACCCTTTAATCAGAGTTTTCGAACCTGACCTGCCACCGGCAATTACAAGAGCTGCCGGACAGCTTAGCGAGCAACCGAGATGAATATACAAAAGAAAAAGCATTGGATCGGTTACCTCGAAGAGACAACGTCAAGTTAGTCGTCATCGACGGCAATCACAATGTACTTCTAAAAAATCCCGATCGAATTGCCGACGAGCTCCTGAAGTTTATTGAGTAGTGTCCAGACGAGAGCAAACCTGTGCACTAAGAAAACATCTGAATGTTCCATTGAATTTCATTACAATGACGATTACTTTACTTACGCCAGTCGTAGAACAACTACTGAACAGTAATTATTCCTTCCGATGGAGTGCCAGCCCCGTGAAAACCGCAGGTAAATTTAAAAGTACCTGCCGTATCAGCTGCGAATGTTCTTTTATCGATACTGTTTCGATCGGCCATCAAATCTAGCCCCAATGGTTGCGAATCAAGCTTAAACATTTTATCCGTTGCCTTTAAAGTTAAATCAACCACTTGGCCCTGCTTCAAATTAATTTGTAGAGGACTGCAAGTGCCATCATCCGATCCTTCAATCTCGATACTTACATCGGCGATTCTTACTAGATCCATTATTTCTGTTTTTGAAAGTCGTTTGGCAATATCAAAAGCGGTTCGGCCGGATTTATTCTTAAGGCCACGATCAGGATTGCCTTCCATCAATTGTTCAACAGACCATGCAGTACCGAATTGAACGGCATACATCAAAGCCGTATTTCCTAATTCATCTTGCGCATCGAATTCAGCTTCCAAAGAAATAAATGTATCGTAAACATCAGGAACATTTAGTTTTGCGGCCTTAATTAAAGGTGTTTCGCCTTTATTATCTGCGACATTTACGAAAGCACCATTAGCAGCAAGTGTATCGATCAGTAATGCAGTCTTTCTAAAAGTAGAAGAATACGAAATTGAATTGTTTTCGCTACAAGTAGGATCTACAGCAAACATAACGGGAGTGCAGCCCTTGCGATCAGCTTTGTTCACGTCGGCGCCGCATTCAATTGCGTTTTCTATTTGGGCCATATCATTCGAGTTTTTAATCGCATTCAATAACGCTTTATTATAATCTTGATTTGCCGAACAGGCTCCGGGTGAAACTTTTAGACCAGATTGCGTACACAGAACCGGTTGATTCATTATCTTAGAATCGTAGTTAACGACACCACCTTCAAGGTCGCCATTCGCATTAAAATTTAAAGTCAGATTTCTTTTATCTGGTAGAGAGCCAGTAAAGACAACTCGATTTGGTCGTTGTGACACTTTATCAGATATATCCGCACCATTAAAAATTCTTCCCGTTGAGTAAAAGAATTTTAACGTCGATTTATAGAATGGTCCAAAATCTTTGAACGCGGGTGTTTTATCTTTTTTGATTTCAAGTTCAAATTTTACATTTTCGCTGGCATTTTCATCGTTGGTCATGCCCTCGCAAAGTATAGACTGAGCGTTAGAATTTAATGTTAGTAATATCGTAAGCATAAATAGGTAAATCGAGTTCGGTAATTTCATTTTTTAATCTTTCTAATAAAATTTAATCTTTTGCGCCATTCTCGATCCATTTTCGAATAAGTGCGATGGTTTCATCATTAAGTGCTGAATATCCTTCATCAGCAGGCGGCATCCGTTTGTCATCGGCTCGCTCAAGGGCCAAAATCAAGCCTGACTCATCAGGATTTCCTGGAATAATTAATTCAAGCGGAGAATCTAGTAATGACTTTAAGTCCAAGGGAATTCTTTTTCCCGTTCCGGTTGGGTTATGACAATCCTTACACGAGACCTGAAGTACATGTTTATTAATCGATTCGTAGGTAGCGGTCATAGGTTCGACTTCAACAGGGGGTGGCGTGCTTCCGTTCGGCGCTTGTTCAGGGGCGCCAATCTGGATCCAGTTCCAAAGAAAAGATAATTCCTCTTGAGTAAGGCTTTCTTTTTTGGGCATCGTTTTAGTTTCAAAAACAGATCTTCTAATAAGGTCGATATTTTTCACGACTTCTGGGTAAGATTCTAAATTAATGTTACCAGATGTGCCGTGACAGGATACACATCTGGTATTAAAAACTTTTGCAGCAATGACTCCATAAGAAAGTGTCGATACCTGGTTTTCAGGTAAGCTAAACTTTTCGTTCAATTTTTTTGGGGCGCCGTACAGGATGCCGTAATTGCACCCCGTAAAACTTAATCCCAATATGAAAAAAATAAGCTTATGGAGTTTCATCATTTCCTTCTTCTAATAAAACTACAAATAATTAAGGTACAACTTCAGCAGCAAGAAATTTTCCATCTAATTTAATATAAACGTTTAATTTTTCAGTCGTTGCTGACGAGCGCAATTGTCCAAGAGCAACGGTTTCACCCTTATAAGTCACTTTAGTTAAAGTGAAGTTAGTTGCGGATTTATCAAATAGAGCGATTTTTCCGTTAACTGCATTATCTAATACATAGTGAAGAGCGTTTTCAGCCAACTCGCCGGCACTTTTGCCAGTAAAACCTAAATCAGGGCCTGCAGCGCCACCAGAAATTAGCTTATGAGCTAACGCCTTACCGTTTGCATCAAGTGAAATTTCAAGCTGCATTGGCTTTCCTTGTGCGGGCTGACTTTGCGTAACAACAGTTTTGAAAGCGACGGGCGCTTGGTTCTGAACAACTGTTACTTCGATTTTGCTTAATTTTTTCTGAAATGAAGCATCGATTTTAGCTAATGCGACTAAACGATCCACGCGGTGAGCAGACAATTCGATTGCCTTTGCGCTTGAAACTGTGGCCTGTGCCATAACTGAACCTGTAAACACCAACGTACTAACGATTGCTAAAACTGCTTTCATAAATTCTCCTTTTGTTTTTGTCTTTATAAATATTTTTACTTTACAATTAACTCTTAACCTGAAATTAACCTTGCCCCTTCATAAGCAACAAAATTTCTTCTAACTTTTCTTGAACGACTTCTGGATCACGGCTTTTAAATGCGGCCGTTACACAGTGCCGCATATGGCCCTCAACGATGTTGGCTTCTAAGCTACGAAGCGCAGATCGTATGGCTTTAATTTGCACGACAATGTCCGGACAATAGCGGCGCTCTAAAATCATTCGCTCAATCCCTTCGACTTGCCCTTTGATACGACTTAGCCGTCGCAGTTCGGACGTATGGTTATGCGATTGCTGAGCCTTAGCTAGCGTTTCTTTTACTTTTTTTGATAGATGCAAATTAGCATTCACTTAAGCCCCCTAGACCCATAGCTATACCCCGTTGGGGTATCAGTCAAGCGCTCTAAGGGTACCCGGGTAAGGTATGTCGTTTCGTGGAAGTTTTACACAAAGCGCGTCTGTTATTAACGCTGAGCTTGGTATTTCTTTACCGCCAGGCCGACAAGCAAATGTTCGTCGGCCAGCTTATTTCATAAATTAATTTAATGAAAGAATTGAGGTCTTAATGGCCACCGCGATCATCGTCATGTCCTTGTTCGTAATATTCATCTTCCAAGGCACGGAATGCATCTTCGAAATCGAAGAAGTTATTCATAACATCATTAGTGAAATGTGCGCGATGCAATCTGCGACTTGCGCGATTGTAAGCCATTCCAAGGTTATGAAAATCTCGCTCGGTGTGTACCGACGAAGAGTTGTTTGATTCTAGTAATCGATGTAAATGGGTTGCCGCATTTTCAAGGTCATGAAGCGCTTGCACAGCCATCATTTCGGCTCGGTTGCCATGATGTAACGCAGCTTCAGCAGCACGATGTGTTTGTCTTGCAGTGTATTCTGCTTCGTGCGCCAACTCTTTAACTGTTTCTGGATGCCATGCTAATGCCTGTGACCCAGCAAAGGCGATTGCTAATGCAGCAATGGCCGAAAGTAGACTGTTATACCGATTCATATGATTCTCCCTGTTACGTTGTTATTACTGCTCGTGCAGTTATTTTAAATTTCAATTTCTTAAGTTGTTCTTAAGTAGCAACTTGGCACTTCACATTCGACACTGGTGCATTTTGACAATCAGTTTTGATTGCTAAAAACCAACTCAATCATCTATGTAATGTAAAACGAAATGCAGTACTGACTTTTGCAAATGATGATCCAGATTATTTTCTAATATTGCTAATATTTAAATCATTTCCGAAGAAGTTAAAGGTAAGTCATGGTCATCATCCTTTTGGCATTTATTGGGGGCATAATTGGGATCAATCTAACTGATATAACGATTTCAGTAGCCAGTTGGTCACATTTGCTACTTTATGGAAGCTGCATAAAGAAATGGAATCATGATGATTTGGGATTATAAGCGAAGAAAAGTTTACGGTTATTAGAAAAAACAATTTTCGAAGGAGAAAATTATGATTAAGTCAGCAGTTTTTATAGTTGTAGGGGCTCTAGTTCTTTCTTCATGTGCAAGCAAAGTTCACCGTGGAGTCGTCGCCATGAAAATTAATGATACGACTGCGCACGTGGGTTTAAAAAGCAATGAAGTGGCTGTCGGTGATCACGTTGAGCTTTATGGGAACAATTGCACAAAAGCTAGATTAGTTGCAGAACAGAAGTGCGAGAAGGTATCTAAAGGTCACGGTGTGGTTACAGGATTAATGAATGATAACTATTCCACGATTAAATTTGATGCTGGAATCGCGTTTCAAGAAGGTGATTTCGTAGAAAAACATGCGCACTAAATAAATGCACAGAAAGCTGCCTAAAAATTCATCCGTATGCCTGAACTGTTATAGCATAACAAATATAATTGTTTTGCAGCTTTTTTAGTCCTGAGTTGTTTTATTTATGGAATGAATAAGCCTAGGGCTGCTTCGGCAGCCCTAGTATTTTAAGAGCTGTTGTCACAAATTTCTTTCTACTTACGTATAACTGTAGAGTTAGTAAGATTGCACAAACTGGTACAAGCGAGGCATGCAAATGAAAGGAAGAATGTTCAGATGATCAATGGTCATAAACGATTTGACAACATTTTACCTAGATTCTATCTTGCCGTAGGGATGCGCTTATTTTTATCTATAGTCATGATTACTTTTTTCTCAGTGGGCTTTGCAACACAAAGTCTTGCAGATATGCGTTCTGATTCTTGTAATGATAGAAAAGTTAGCGAGCAAAGCCATATTCAAGCGCAGCACATCGATGATAGCGCCGATCACGAAAACGATCATGACCACTGTAAAACTCACGAGCTACAGTGTTGTCACCAGTCAGTATTCATGCAAACTCAATCTGGCGTGATGATTGTTTCCCACTCTGCAACAATTAAATTTTTTGATAGAATAAATATATTGAAAGCGCCACCTTTTCTAGATGGCCCTTACCAACCTCCGCGCATTTAAACTTGCATGCTAATTTGCCTTCCTCATACGAAGTTGTGTATTTAAAATAAAGGTTTTCATTTAAGAGGAGCTTCACTTGCTTAATGCGATAATCCGATTTGCACTAAATCATCGACTACTGGTCGTTGCCCTTACGGCAATGCTGGTTGTTTATGGTGCGCTGACAGTTAGAAATTTACCAATCGACGTTTTTCCAGACATCACAAAACCTACAGTGACGATTATGACTGAATCTCACGGGATGGCACCGGAAGAGGTTGAAACCAGAGTCACTCTTCCAATTGAATCATACCTAAACGGACTTCCCGGGGTTGAAAGAATTAGATCGCAGTCGGGAATTGGTCTTTCGGCCGTCTACGTTGAATTTGATTGGGGCACGGATATTTATCGCAACCGTCAATTGGTGCAAGAAAAATTGAATTTAGCTAAAGAGCGATTGCCTGCGGATATTACGCCAATCATGGGGCCTATTGGCTCGCTCATGGGTCAGATTCAACAGATAGCGGTGACAGCAGAATCTGCCGAAATTGATCCGATGGAACTGCGTAACATCGCCGAATGGGTTCTTCGTCCAAGGCTTATGACCATTCAAGGGGTTTCGCAAGTCATTATTATTGGTGGCGGTCTGAAGCAATACCAAATATTAGTATCTGCGGAAAAATTAAATGGATTACAACTTTCGATAGATCAAGTTGATAAAGAACTTGCGCAGATCAGCCAAAATACAACGGGTGGATTTTTAGAAAAAGATGGCAGCGAATTTTTAGTTAGAAATATTGGTGTGGTCAATGGACTTGATGATATCAAAAAAACCTTAGTGGGTCTTCATTTTGGTCGACCGGTATTGATTGGAGATATTGCTGAAGTTAAAGAGGCGCCTCGATTAAAAAGGGGAGACGGCAGTTTCAACGGTAAACCATCAGTGGTTATGACAATACAAAAGCAACCGGGTGCCGACACCGTTAAAATTACTGAAGCAATTGGTCTTGCCATTGAAGAAATTCAACCTTCACTTCCTAAAGGGGTTATCGTTAATCCGAATGTATTTAAGCAATCGAACTTTATTCAAGCTTCGATTGATGGGATTCAAGGAAAGTTAAAATTTGGAACCGTTCTTGTTTTTATTATTCTTTTTATATTTTTAGCTAATCTTAGAATGTCGGTTATCACGCTGACTGCCATTCCGGTGTCATTTTTAGTGACGGCAATTGTATTTAAGATTTTTGGCCTAACCGTGAACACCATGACATTAGGGGGCCTAGCAATTGCCATCGGTGAGTTGGTCGATGACTCGATTGTCGACGTTGAAAATGTTTTTCGACGCCTTCGCGAAAATGCGCAAAGCTTAAATCCGCTTTCAAGACTTAAAGTGATCTATGAGGCATCAAGTGAAATTAGAAATTCAATTGTTCTAGCTACGGTTATTATCGCACTGGTTTTTTTACCGTTGTTTAACTTGACGGGTCTGGAAGGGCGATTGTTTGCGCCATTAGGGGTTGCGTATTTAACAGCTTTAATCGCATCGCTGGTTGTGTCGCTGACTTTAACTCCGGTGCTTTGTTCTTATTTTCTTAAAGATAAATTTGAAAAACATCATGATACTAAATTTGTTACTTATTTAAAAAAATTGGACCGTCGTGTTTTAGACTGGGCATTGCCAAGATCAAAATTTGTTTTAGGCGGAAGCGTCGTTTTACTATTAATCGCCGCAAGTTTAGCCCCTTTGATGGGCCGAGATTTTTTACCCAAGTTTAACGAAGGCACGGCGATGGTTGCTATCGTAGCTACACCGGGTATCAGTTTAACTGAATCAAATAAAATCGGGGCGCAGGCCGAAGCTATCATGTTAGGTACTCCCGAAATAAAATCTGTCTCAAGAAGAACTGGACGGGCCGAGCTTGATGAACATGCGGCCGGAGTGAACGTCAGTGAAATCGATGTTGATTTCAAAGATGGCGGACGGCCACGTGAAGAAGTCCTTAATCAAATACGCGGCGAACTTAAAGAAAAAATCCCTAATGTTGGCGTTAATGTAGGGCAACCAATATCGCATTTAATCGATCACATGTTATCCGGCGTCAGTGCGGCGATCGCCATTAAGATTTTCGGGCCTGATTTAGATACCTTAACCGAAAAGTCAGCTGAACTAGAAGCAGCCATTAAGGATGTAAAAGGTCTTGTCGATCTTCGTATCGAACAACAAGGCTTAATACCGCAAATTAAAATTCAAGTCATACGCGAGGACGCCGCAAAATTTGGTCTAAGCGCGGGCGAAATCACAAAACTTCTAGAGGCCGCATTTAACGGTGAAACAGTCGCGCAAGTGATCGAAGAGACAAGACTTTATGATGTTTTTTTTCAATTCGATGATGCCTCGCGCGGATCTTTTGAACAAATGGAGAATACCGTCTTAAAAGTAATGCCGGATGGGCGTAAGGTTTTATTGAAAGATGTCGCCGACGTCTACGAAACAACAGGCCCAAATGAAATTAACCGAGAGAATTCGCAGCGCCGAATTGTTATCAGCGGAAATGTAAGCGGAAGAGACTTAGGAAGTTTGATTCAAGAGATTCAAGAAAAAGTAAAAGCTAAAGTAAAACTTCCCGAAGGCTACTATGTCGTTTACGGCGGCCAATTCGAAAGTCAGCAAGCGGCTACCCGTAAAATTTTACTATTTGGTTTGATCTCTTTATTTGGAATCGCATTTGTTTTATGGAGTCACTTTAGGTCAAAGGCGATTACGGCGCAGATTATGGCCACGATTCCCTTGGCATTTATCGGCGGAATTATACTTTTATTTTTTACTGATCGTAGTATTACCGTGGCTAGTCTTGTAGGTTTTATCACTTTATGTGGCGTTGCTTCGCGAAACGGTATCATGATGATTTCACACTACCTTCACTTAATGAAATATGAAGGCGAGGCGTTCACAAAAGAAATGATCATACGCGGATCACAAGAGCGTCTAGTTCCCGTGATGATGACAGCATTCGTGGCTTCTCTGGCGCTACTACCGCTGGTATTTGCAAAGGGGCAGCCGGGTAGTGAGGTTTTGCATCCGGTGGCCGTTGTGATCGTCGGGGGACTTATCAGTTCCACACTACTTGATATCATCGTGACCCCAACTTTATTCTACCGTTTTGGTCGTAAATCGGCAGAAGATTATATTACTAAAGATGAAAAAACAGAAACAGTTTAACCAAGGAGATTATATGAAAAAAGCAAAGTTATTAATCGCCATCATGATCGCAACCACTTTTCAAGGAGCTTACGCCCATGAAGGTGAAGACCATGATGCGCCCGTCGCAGTGAAAGCCCCAAATCGAGGCTCGATGAAGGCACTCGAAGAAACTTTCGTAGAAGTTCTAGTAAAAGGTAAAGATATAAAAATATACTTGCATGATAAAAAGTTAAGCCCAAAATCGGTGAAAGGCTTCATCGTTACGGCTAAAACTGAAGTGCCGCGTACAAAGAAAATTGAAGAGGTCAATTTGACGGCGCAAGAAAATCATTATGAAGGCACCTTCGATGCAAAAAGCTCACACCGGTATATTTTGCATGTTGCAGTGAAAGATCCAACGACCGGTCACGACGACAAAATGAAGTTCACGATCGAACCAAAAAAATAGGAATTTGAATATGAAAACTAGTCATAGGCTTTTTACATTCGGATTTATCATCTCAGCTGCGACCGTCACGTTCGCCACTGAAAGAATTGAAATGACCTATGGCGGTCTGCAAAAAATGCTAGAAACTCGAAGCGCAAGAATTGCAGCGTCTAAGGTGGAAACCGAAGCCGCTAAAAGCCGAACGGGTTATTTAACTCGTTCGTTTTTACCTTCACTAAGCTTACAAGCCGCGCAAGAAAATTTCAAAGTCGGTCGCGGAGTTGAAAAGACTCAGCCACTTTACGGTGCCGAGCTCAATTTAAATATTTACAATGCCGGACGCGATTCAAATGAATCGAAATTGCGAGACCTTAACTTAGAAAAGAAAACGGTTGAGCAACAGCGAGTTACATCCGAAGAGCTTCAAAAAGTGAGAAATTTATTTTGGGATATACTTTTCACTCAAGAAAAATTAAAACTTTTAGAATCAACAATTAAAATCAATGGTCAAAATTTAGGTTCGGCGGACCGCCGGGTTCGAAATGGAGTCGCAACCGAATCTGATCGGGTTGAATTCGAAATGAAGGCAGTTGAATTAAAACGAGAATTAAGCGAAGCCCAGTTCGAGCTCATTGAAGATAAAAATGAGATGATGATCATTCTTAATATTCCTGAAAGCTCAGAATTAGCGTTTCCCGACGTTATCGCACACGAGCATGAAATTGACCCACTTTTAAAACATTCTGATAAAGATCACAAGTATTTGTACAAAGAAAACAAACTTAAAGCAGAGGCCAGCCAGCTGGCTGCCAAAAATGTGAATCGCAGTTGGTGGCCGAAGCTGGACGCATTTGCCGCGTACAATCAGTACAATGAGCGCGAAAAAGAGTTTGTTGACCCCAAGGATCGTACCGAAACAGTTTTAGGAGTTAGGGTATCAATGAATTTAGCGGATGGGTGGGAAGGTCGCCGTGAGTCTGCGGCATTATTGAAAGAGGCGGAAGCTCTGCAGACAATTGCAAATATGCAAAAAAGAGAAACTGAAGTACATCTAAAAAATGAATTTGCAAAACTGCAGCTTTTGCATGATCAAGTTCACGATGCCGAACAAAATATCGCGCGGGCTGACAAATACTTTAAGTTAACTCATTCCGAATATGTCCGAGGGGTCAAGAACTCACCTGACGTTCTAGGAGCATCAGATAAGATTTTTGAGATGAAAATTAAAAAATTCGAAATCATTCGAGATTTCCAAAATTCGAAGGCACATATCTTATCAAAAATCGGGAAATAGCCCTAAGGTAACAGTTCCCTTTTTGAAACACGCCGCGTAAAACCGAAAAAGCGCGCCGCGGACTGCGCGCCAAACTTCTAGTGTAAATTCTTATCAAGCCACTGGATGATCGCATCGCTTTCAAGCATGGGCTTTCCAGCAACTACTAAGCAGGGCACTTGGGTTTTTTGAGTTAATGATTCAAGGTTTGCTTTAGCACCCGGTTCGGTTTCAGTTTCATGATATTGGATTTTTGAACCAAAACCTTTTTCATCGATGAACTTGCGGACTTTTGCGCAGTATGGACAAGCTGTTTTGTGATAAAGTTCAATCATGTATGACCTCTCATTTCATTTAAATAAATCTTCATTAATTTTCACTTGAAAGGCAAGGTTTCAGAGGTAACTTTAGGCCAATTAACAATTCCGGGAGTTGAGCCCGCTTTCAATTCTTGAAGTTTTTAATAGAACCAATAGCTGCCGTTACAAACGTTGAACCCTTCACGGAAATGATCTCTAGATGATATTCTTTTTTACGGTCTTCGACGACGGTTAGCGTTGTCTTTCGATTGATTGGTTTTGGTGAAGTGAAACAACAAGTGTCTTTACCTACTGGTAAGGTGACCGTTTTACCTAGAATGTTTTTTGTCTTGGCTTCGCCGGCAGTCACAACCCAATCGGTGATTTCTCCAACTTTTGTATTTTTATCATAAAGTAAAAACGCGATTTGAAACCTCCAAAAAAACAAAAAAAGGGACGAACCAAAATGGTGCGTCCCTTTATATTTAAAGTAAATAACTATCGACTAAAATTCTTTATCAAACACTTTGATAAATATACGTTTCCAAATCGTAATTTTTTCGGCTTTTTCAATTCGAACTGCCCCTTGCATAAACTTATTGAAGATCTCGTCTACTTCCGTGTTGAACTGAGTCCCAAGCGTCAACGCGCCATTTTCGATATCATGGTAAAAACTACGCTTGTTCAAATTCACAGCTCCGAAAAAAGTTAATTTTTTATCAACCATTATAATTTTAGCGTGCATGATTCCGCCGCCACGGTAAGCAAAGATATCAACTTTGTTAATCAAAGAATTGGCACTCTTTTGATTGACGTCTCCTAAAATGAAGTCTGCGGTGTCGCCCTTAAGATTAAGAAGCGTTAATACGGTTACCTTGACTCCGCGATCAGTGGCGCGAAACATGGCTTCAGTTATTTTTTTCGTGGGGTTTAAGTACGGAGTCGCAATTTTTACTTCTTTTTCAGCGGAGTCGATCAAGCCAACAATAAATGATTCAAGATTCATTTCATCAGCGTAGGGTACGCCGACGATGTGACGAACTGCTGAATTATTTACGGGAAGATCTGCAACGGTTAAGCGCTGTTTTGAGTTCACGTTTAAAACGCTGTCACGAATGTATTGGCTTTCTTTATCTTGATTCCAAAGTGCGGCGTACTGAGCAACAAGCTGATTGATAAAATGTGGATCTTTAATTTCAGCTTCGTAATCATTAAATACTGCGTAAGATTTTTCATTCGTGTATTCAAATTCGCCCTTATCATTTTTGGGAAACGCGTAGGCGTCACCTAAATTACGTCCGCCAAGCCAAGCGCGGTTCAAAGATGGATTTTCTTTCGAGTATGTAATGAACATTTTCGCATGCAGTACACGGTGCAATTCATTGATGGTATCTTTCATTCCCAAGCCGTCGCGTTTTGCATATGCATATTCTTGAATATGAATATTTGGATACTTTGCCATCATGTTTAAAAACATTGTTGAGTCAGCTTCGCTATTACTGACCTTAGCCGTCATGATATAAACGTGCGTACCACGCGATGCATGGATTTCAAGTAATTCACCGATCATCGCTCCGAAAAAGTCATCGCGGAAAATTAAATACGAAACAAAAATCGCATCGTATTTTGGCGCTTTCGAAGTATTCAATTTTGATCCATCGTTGGCCCAAAAAGCTTTTGGTACGGGCTGGCCAGTTAAGGCTTCCATTTTAGCTTCCATGGTTTGCACAGCGCGAGGTAAAGATTTAAATACTCCCACTGGTGTTGCACAACTTAAGCGGGCGTTTTGTGCGCTATAGAAAAACTTTTCTGGTCCGGGCAATTCGCTTGCATCGTAATGAACGCAAGTTTCGTAAATGCCCGAAACTTTTTCAAGAACTGAATCTGTACTTGGTTTAAAGGTAACCGTTGCAGCAAGAGGCTTCGAAAGATCGTCAAAACGTAAAGTACAATCTTTTGAATCTGGGTTTAATGTCGCGTAAGTCTTGCTCTGTGATTGGACGGTATCATGCCAATGAAATTTTTCAACGTGTCCGGCAGAACGCTCTTTTCCATTCCACTTAAATTTTCCTTCGCAAGAAAATTCAGCTTTTAGGAAATACTGAGGTGAATTCTCTCTATCAACTGGTGTTTTGTTAAACCATGAATGGTATTGATTTTTGAGAATAAGATCGGTCTCGTAAGCCTCACTCATTTCATAACGGCGTACTACGGGCTCTTTAAAACGATTCAAATTATGAAGTAAAAATGTCTGGTGATTTTTGCGCCAACGACGGTTTATGCGATCAAACTTCGGTGCGCCTAAAAGATTAAGTGACTGATCGGCAATGACGGGTACGGGCGGATCTTGGTTGCGGGAGCTTAATTGCTGCTTTAGCTTTGCAATTCGCTCGTCATTTGCATCCGGCATTGGAAAATCGAATTCCGCATTCGCATTTTTCGAAGTTGCAGCTTTAACGGCCGTTAAATAGTTAATTCTTTCTTTAATTAAATCCGTTTCTAATTTCTGTAGGTACAGGTTTTGATAGTCGCCCGCAGAACTCGGGTTGCGCAAACTTTCTTGGGAAGTCGTGCAACTGATCATTAATGAAGACGTCAAAAAGACTTGAGAAACCTGTATAAACTTCTTCAGCATGTAAACCTCTTTATTTTCTACAGTCTATGGGTATTAAAAGTGGTTTTCAACCATCAGCATTCTGACGGTCGGTATGGAACAAATTGGGTTGAATTTAACTTTACTAACCTAGCCTTTGGTGTGGCTAGAGCCCAGCAAAACGGCTCAATAAAATTCTCAAAACGAGACACCAAAGGTTATTCAGGTGGTAAGCCAATTTTCGTAAAACCGATCTACGGAAGGTGCTAAAGCATTCTGGTGAATTTAATCCGGTCCTAGTTTCGCATATTTAGTAAGGAATGAGTACACTCTTACATGCCAAAATATTTATATTTGTTATCCTGAATTTGTTTGTAGCAGTTGCTCAAGCGGATCCGAACGGTGCAAACCCCAGCAAAGAAAATTTTTATAACGAAATCATGGATTCGCAAAATAAAGTTCGCCCTGCTTATGCAACTGCTTATGAACTTTGGACTTTGATGACGGATCAAGAAAAGGCAAAGTTTTTGGTGGATTCAAAAAAAGCTTTTGAAGGCGACAATATGCTTGATGCGATGCCAAGGATTATTGAGGCCGATGAGTATGATAAAGTGTTGAAGGCCGGCGTCCGTCAGCGTGCAGATGCACTGAGAGCTTTTTTAGTTGATCACTACTCGGGCGTTAAAAAATATATTTCAGACGGAGTTATTCCCGCATCCGTTATTGAAAAAATTTTAAACCGACACACCGAAAAAGATTTCCAAGGGAAAGTGGACCCCAAAAGCATTTCATTTATCTATGGCCCCGATATCATCCGTGATCAATACGGCAAATTTCGAATCATCGAGGATAATCCAGGCTGGGTTGGCGGGTTAGGAGATTTGCATTTAGCACAAGACTACACTTTATTTAGATTTCCCCAGCTTAAAGACGATGCCAAGTTCCGAGATGGCCAAGAATTTTACAAAAGATTAGCTGATCGTTACAATAAGCGGGCGGCAGAAAAAAGTGGTATCGCAGTAGTTTATATGACGCCGCCGTATCCAGATAATGAAGACAAACGCATCCGCAAACATTTTCTTGAACACGGAATCCAAACGATTACACCGAATTCGCGTATGCAAATGCAAACTGATTCAACTGGTGCATACCTAATTGACACGAAAGACCCAAATGTAAAAAAACAAAAAATTGGGATGGTCGTACTAAACGGCGAGCTTTACTGGCTTGATCCTTCAAATATTGAAAATCGAAAAAAATTATATATAAAAACGGCCCTGTCAGGAATTGACACTGTGTTACGCGCTAAAGACAGTTTTGAGCTCTTGAAAAAAGAATTAACTCGGCAACATGTTAACAATGCCAAGGTGACTCAATTAATTAGAAACTTACCCTACACCATTGGATCGACGGCGCCCACCAAGTTGAAACAGTCAGTGGAAGATATAGAAAAAGCACTGATTATGGATTTATTCGGAGTAGCTGAATTACAAGAACAGATACAGGCAAAAGAAATCAACTATCAAAAAATTCACAAAACCTTAACTAAAATGTCTTTAATAGGTCAGATTACTTCTGCTTTACGCACGGCCAAAATGGCAAACAATTTAACTAAGTTGCATTTTGAGGGTTTGGTTGATTTAAATAACTCACCAGGCTTGGATTTTATCGGCGATAAAGAGTTTTACGTCTACGTCGAAGACCTCATTCGACTTTATTTAAAACAAGAACCAATTATACGAAATATTCGTACGCAAAAGTTTACAAATTCGGATGGAACACTTAATAACAAACTTTTTGATGAGGTTTTTAGCCAGCTTCATAAATACGTGATCAAGAAAGTAGACGGGCGTGGCGGCGACGCCGTTTGGGTTGGTCCCAAAATTCATAAGTTCGAAATTGAAAATATAAAACAAAAAATATTAAATGAAACAGATCAATTTATTTTTCAAGAATATACGCCACTATCTAGACTAAATGATAATATTGTCGACCTTCGAATTATTACGGACGTGGGCCCAAAATCAACTTTCGTAACCGATACTCCATGGGGCCGCGGATTACCCAAAGATGGCGATGGAAAAGTTAATATTTCAAGTCAGGGCCGCGAAATTACCGTGTTGGTGCATAAAGCACCGCGCCGTACTCAAATTAAAACATGTTCGCAGCTGTTTTCACAGATTGGAAATTTATGAAGCCGTTTATTATATTTATTCTAGCACAATTGTTTTTAATAGGCCCATCCCACGCGGGAAGCAAATGTGAACAATTGTTTAGCGAAGAAAGCATTCGAATTCAGCACCCTTTAGATATTTGGACTTCATCTGCAAACCAAAATAAAATTAAGATTCAATCCAAAGATTTATTGGAACTTGAACAGTTGAAGATTCATGATTTTAATGACGTGCAGGTTAAAAATAAGTTTATAAAATCCTCTGAAGCGCGACAATTAATCATTGCAATTTATTTCGCCCGCGAGACCTTCAGAACCCAACGGCATACGGGTGGGGTCGATGGTCCCGCCCGCTACATCCAAGAGTTGGTATTTAAAGACTTAGAAAATCTTTCTGTTTCATTTTCGCATTTTGATTTTAGTACTGCTGCTGGTCAGCAGTTTTTATCGGTCATAAATGAAGTCCAGCAGAGTTATATGGCGTTGTTAAGCCCGCGTATTGCTCGATTTAATTTAAAAGTAATGCTAAAAATGGCTCAAATTGAAAAGTCGGCTAAAAATGCGACTTATGTTGAAAGCATCTACCGCGAAGTTTCAAACTACACATTCAGTCGTTTAAAGAATTTTCATGATGAATCACAGGGGGACCTTTACGTTAGACAACTCATTCTAAAGATGGCCGGCTTGCCCTACGAAAAAATGATTTTTACAAGCGCTTCTGATTTTCGATTAATTGTTCATTCAACTGAGAGTATTCCGGTCCATCTTGGGGGCACACGTGAGCATGAAGCGGCCGGGGGTTTTTTCTATGAGCTTGGTCACAATTTCAAAATTGGTAAAAACAAATTAGAAATAAACACGTCTAGAAAAGTTAAAAATTTATCAATTAACCTTAGGCCCACCGAATTGAGGGCTTTCTTAAAACCAACCCGCGAATTCAATTCTTCCGCCATGTGGGCAGATAAAAAGCTAGTCGGCGCGATTTTTATAGGTCAAGACATGCGGGACCGCGATGCCCTTGCCGCTGAGTATCAGGCCTACTACAAAACCCGTGGATTTAAATTCGCCCGACCGTATCGATTAGATTCATTTAGTACAGAATTTCCTGCACTCATCGTAAATGGCACCATTGATTATATTTTAAAGGAAGATAACGGCTCGGGCAGATTCTCGCCGGCGGCCATGGTTCTTGAAGGCGTCAGAATTTCGCGGTTGGGAGAAGAAAAAGTTTATATTTACATCTCCGAAGAAAATACTTCACCCAGCGAAGGTTTTTTGCTGAGTCCCGAAGCATTAATTCCATTGGTCAAAATACGCAAAGCGGCCGAGCTAGTATATGTAAACTCAACTTGCTTCTCAATTAGTTGCTTCGCTAGTTTCGCCAGTGCCTTGAGCGAGAAAAAAATGACTTATGTTGCTCCGAATAATCTAGCTGAAACTTTTACAAATGAAAAATCGACGGCTTTGTTACATATCATCGATGGAATTAGAACCGGAAAAACTTTCGCGGAAATAAAAAAAATGATTAAGCAAACAAAGGTGGTTGATGCAGAGACTGATGCATCTGATAATGTTTATGTATTCCCGGACGCCGCAAGTTTAAAGTCGAGATCAGTTTTGGAAAGATTTCGAGGAGTCGTCGAATTTCAGTTCCAAGATGCGAACCAAAGACCATTAAGGCTAGAAGAAATTTTCGGTTCAGCTGAATGAGAAATATTATTCCAATACTCTTTTTTACCATCGGATTAATGAGTGCAGCTTTTGCTATCGCGGCCAACCCGTTGGAGAAAGCTCAACTGAATAAGAATCAAGAATACTTAAACCAGTTTATTCAGCACGAACAAAAGTTCAATGATCGCACTGAAAATTTAAAAGAATTCGATTCAATCCGACAAAACATCATGCTTTCACCAGCTTACAGGCCAGAAAACCAAGCGGTATTTAATCTACCAACGTTTTTAATAGAAGCAGATTCGGTCGTCTTACTAAAAACCAAAAAAATTGATTCAGCTGTATATATGAATCAAAAAACTGGTTTGATCAGATTTTTTACTCATCCCCAATCAGTCAACGCATTCTGGCCACACCTACAATCAGCCGTAAATGAAGGTGGCTGGGTCGCAACACCAACAAGTTCGTACCGATCCATTCTTGCTTGGCAAGCGACCGGAGCTAAAAAAGAGGTCTATGGCCTTAAAGTCAGTCTGGATTCAGAAATCGGGGCTATTTCAAGAATGCTATCACGTTCGCAAATCGAGCGCGCGACGGTGACTTCGCTTGCTATTCAGCGCACTAGCAAAGATGTTTACGCAAGCCAAGGAATTTACTTTATTGACGAACCCGTAAGTGTTTACTTAAAAAATTACCAGTTCGGTTATTCGATTCGCGAAATTCCACAGATGGCCGAGGGTGCAAAGCTAGTTCCACTTTTTGCATTGTACTCAAAACAGAATGGTCAAAGCCTGCTGCAAACCATGATTAATAAATCAACTCTAAAGGCTAAAGATTTTATATTTCAGCAATTAATTGAACCTTTAACAAGGCAGTCGCTATTCTTAGGTTTCACTGAAGGCTTCATTGGCGCCCCACACGAGCAAAATGTTTTAGTAGAAATTGTTAACGGAAAGCTTAGTGGTAAATTTTATTATCGCGATCTAGGTAGTTTTCATATTAACGAAAATCTACGAACGTTAGCGGGTAAAGATACTAGTTTTATTCCAAAAACATTTTTACCCGAAAATTTGAAGGGCAATAAAAATAATTTGATCCAGAGTATTCAAGATTATTTAGTTGCTTCGCAATTTTATGCAATGGTTCGAAGTTTAGATAAGGGTCAAGTCAGCGACCGCTGGATAGATGAAGTTGTTTTAGATACGGTCAGTAAAACCATTCAGAAACAAACCGGAAGAAAAGCAAATACTTGGCAAGGGGTTAAAGTAGCGGTAACTCAGCATTTGCAAAAAAACAAATGCGAGGCGCTTTTCTTTAACCCGTAAATTCTAACTTAGTAAAAATAAATATTTACAGCCGATATAACAAACAGAACCATCAGTAAGTAAATATTTTTGTTTGCTTTCATTTGACCCCCTCGTCAATGTTGGTACTGCCAATATTAAATTGCAAAGACAAGACCGCCTCAACTTCACCAGGATTTATTTCATTTTAAAAATTTGTCGAACCCAATCGAATCGCATAAAAGTTACGCGTCTCATTCATAGAAAAATGAATAGTCTCAACCTAGCAAATACGCTAGGTTGAGCCCTAGAAGCTCATAGTAAGGGGTTGTTATGGTTAAAGCACAATGGAAAATGGAAACGATCGTGGGACCACTTTATTTGGTCGCAAGTGAAAAAGGATTGTGCGGTTTATTCTGGAAGAAACAGCCAGCTCCAATGCTGAAGTCTCTGATTGGATCGTCTGCTGAACTGAAGGTTATTCGTTTAGCGATAAAACAACTCAATGAATATTTTTTAGGGAAGCGCGAAAGTTTTGACCTGACGTACGATATCGAAGGCACTGAATTTCAAAAACGGGTTTGGAATCAGCTGAGTCAAATTCCATATGGTAAAACTAATTCCTATAAAGAAATTGCAGGCTTGCTGAAAAGTAAAGCCTTTCGCGCCGTTGGAACTGCGAACGGTCGTAACCCTCTTAGTATCATTGTACCTTGCCACCGTGTCATAGCGGCGAATGGCAAATTAGGTGGTTACGCCGGTGGTCTGAAAGTCAAAAAGGCTCTACTTGACATCGAACGGACCAAATAAAAAAGTATCTGTGGATTGACTCAAAACTAGCGTAACGCTAAATATCACTTCGAAATTTAAAAAAGGTTACCAGTTCAGTAACGATCGAAGTGAGGACTTACGTGCGACATTTCATATTTATATTCTTATTCTTCGTTTCAATTGATTGTGTTTTAGCTGATGAGATCTTTAATGATGGAACGAGTACTCCCTTTGCGAAATACAACGAAGAACTTTGGGATGAATATGTTAAGGAAACTAAGTACCTAACTGTTGAAGAAATTCACTCTCGTAATTTGACCCTCGTTAAAAAGTTAAACCAGTATCGTCCGACGAAAAGAAGCACTCGGGCTGCAAAGATTAGTTTTTCGCAGACTCAGCAACTGTGGCAAGTGATGAAGTTTCATCCGGTCGTAAGCCCCGAGCAGGCACATAAGTATGAGCCCGTCGATATTCGCATCGGATACTGCTTCGGTCGGGCTATGTATGCGCACTTGATGCTTTTAAAATTAGGTTTGCAAAAAGAATCTATTTTAAAAGTTTGGGCGATTGGTAAGGCGAAAACTCCAGAAGTAACTTGGGATTTTCACGTCGCTACATTAACCTATACACCCGAGCAGGGTTGGATTGCCATTGATCCTTACTTCGGCCACGCCATGCCGGCGGTCCAATGGATGCAAAATATGTCTGCGATGAATATAAATAAACGCATGCGCTTTTACGTGACATCCCCGCAGAAATTTTCGATGGGTGTTGGTAAATATAATCCCGGCCAGCTAGGACTCAATCTAGAGGCTGAAAAAGACTGGTACCGAAATTACTTTGTGCATCTTCTTAAAAGCGTGCGTGAAGAGAAGCTGTCAGACTTAGGCCTGCTGCCGCTAAACAAAACCCCATAACATAGCTAGATGGAATTAAAATTGCTTTAAGACCTTCGTAGGTAACCAATTGGTTAATATTGAGGTTGGACGTATGAAACAATTGTTAAAAATACTGATTTTGAGCCTGATGTCGTATTCTTTGACAGCGGGGGCCGCTAGTTTCCAATGCGAATCGCTATTTGCAACTGAGCGACCATTTAAAAAATTAAAAACTTCTCTTCGCACTATTTATGCAAAAGAAATCAAACGACTGTCATCACACCATATATCAAATGTTAATTTACAGACGCTAAGAAAGCTTGAAAAGTACGTACCGCCGGCGACAGGCCGCCGGGCTTCGGGCATCTCTTCAGCACAAGCTAAACAGCTCATCCAGGTCTCTAGAAATCATGAAGTTGTGGGTTACCCTGCTGATCAAGGCTATGAACGTGGCGGGGCTATTGGCTACTGTTTCGGACGTGCGGCTTACGCACACCTGATGCTGTTAAAAATGGGCGTACAAAAAGAATCCATTCGAAAAGTTTGGGTGGCCGGAAACATGTTAGAAAATAAAATTACTTGGGAGTATCACGTCGCAACGATTGTCTATACCCACGATTTAGGATGGGTATCGATCGATTCTATTTTTGATCATCCAAAACCGATTGGAGATTGGCTAAGACATTTCAATGCTCAAAGCCAAAATGACAAATTTAGATTCTATGTGACGCCGGCCGAGAAATTTAATTTTCAGTTAGGAAAATACGATCGGTCTCAGATGGGCTTAGATTTAACTCCTGAACAAGATTGGTTTAGAAACTATTTCGTAGATATGCTTCGATCAATTAGTAACGCCAATTTAGATCAGCTTGGACTTAAAAAGGTAAACGCGAGCCCGAAAGAAGATGCGACGCTTATTCAAGAAGTGATCGAAGACGCTGAAGATTTCATCGAAGCTAAATAATTCACTGCAATTTGGACTCAGTATGCTGCAGTTGAGCTGAGCTCGCTTCATTAACAAAATTACATGATTGTCGACAAAATGACGTTTGACATATTGCGACATTGAAGTAAGTGGGGTATAAGGTTCCTCATTCGAACACATACGGGGGAATTCTATGCCAGGTACTGAGACATCAGCTTTAGGAACGACAACATCACAAGAAACGACAAAACAAAAGGTTGAAGAAAAAGACCTCCGCGAAGACGCACTTGATGCGGATGACGATGGTGATGATAATGAATCGGGTGCCTCGGCGCGCGCTCGTGAAGAAGCTGAAGCTGCCATTGAACTTGAAAAACTAGCTCAAATGAATGGCTTCAATTTCGAAGAAGAAAATGATTTCGACTTTGATGCCGTTGATAATATTCTAGAATTAAATGAAACAACGTTTCCACAATTTACGTTAGCGAAGAACAAAGCCCGCTTTTTGCGTATGGTTTCGTGGTACCGTCAAAAAGAAGAGTGGATTGAAGTAGCTCCGGTCAGTGGAGTCACAAAACTTTTCAAACAGCAAACTAAAGAACTTGAAGGCATCCGCTCAAGCAAGCTTGATTATGAAATGGAACTTGAGACCGGGACTTTAACTCCGTCACAAAGATCATATCGTCGTGACGAACTTAAAATGTGCAAGGTTCAAGAAAAAATGGCCGTCCATTTAATCTCAAAGTTACAAATTAAAATTAAATCAGGGCGCAGATAGTTCTGTTAACTATAGACAATGACTTTGAAAAAAGCGCATAATTTTTTATGCGCTTTTTTTATTTTTGGATTCTACTTTTTCAAATTCTTTTTTCAACTTTAGCTTCAGCCTTCGCGTCTGAAGCTAGCTTTCCTCAGAAACATATTCATCCATATTTAGAACGTGCCAGTGACCGAACTTCACTGACTTTGCTGGCGGCCGGAATTTCATCAACTTTGTTAACGAATCCGCACGACGATCGTCACCGCAGTGAATGGCGTAACTATCAAAAGATTTCTAAGAAAGACGCCGAAACCGGTGACCATCTTGGCACAGGGGCGGCGGGAGTTTTCATCGTCGGTGCGCAGTACTTTTTTGATAGTAACCCGGATCACTGGGTTCAGCATGGGCGGGCGCTGATCTGGGGTTCAATTTTTACAAGAAGTTTAAAATTAATTTTGAATCGGCAGCGGCCCGGCGATAGCGCAAGTCGAGCTTCACTGCCTTCCGGTCACACGAGCACTTCATTTGTGACGGCAACAAGCCTTGCTTATACATATGGTTGGAAGGCGGCCGTCGTGGCTTACCCAGTGGCTACGTTCGTCGGATTGTCGCGAATGTCACAAGATGCCCATTGGAGCAGTGACGTCGTGGCGGGTGCGTTCTTGGGGTATATAATGGGACGGGCCAGTGATTATTCGACCAAGGCGATCCAAGCGGGTGAGACAGTGCAAAGTCAGGTTTACCCGATTTTTAGTTCGGACCTTCAGGGCTTAGGTTGGACTTATTCGTTTTAAACGTATCACAACAAGACGTTGATCTAAAAATAAAACTATTTTTACTTTTTTTGTCTAGCCCCCTCATCTTTTTTCATTTCAAACCGATACATTCATTGTGAGTCGTTTGATTCATTTAACTATTCCAGGAGGAAGCCCCATGGCTCGTTCATTTGTTTATATCGTTAGTGAAAACCCAGAAGTTATCGAACAAGTTAAAAAATCTTGCGAAGGCCAAGACGTTAGTTTTTATAACTATGTCGGTCAGCAGTGGAGAGAAGGATTAGATAATCCATTTTTCCGTTCACAACTTGTTAATGGAGTTCCGGCCCTTTCAATGGGTATGAGCCCTCTTACTTCTGAACCAATGAATAATCTTGTTAACTTCCCGGGCATGCAGCCGGAAGGTAAAGTTCAAAAGATGGAAGACTTAGAAGCTAAGGCCATCGAATCAGCGATTAACCAATACAAAGGTAACTTAACTGAAGCGGCAAAAGCTTTAGGTATTGGACGCGCAACTCTTTACCGCAAAGTAAAGCAGTACCACATTGATCCTTCACAGGCTCGTCGTCGTAAAGTTGCGGCTTAGTCGCAATACGATCGATTTAAAATTATTTTCTATACGCTGCGGCTCGACGTAAATCGAGCCGTCTCGTTTTTTACGGACTTCTCTGTCATACTTATCTTATGACTCAAAAAAATATTACGATTCTATCGATGTGTGCAGTGGTGGCTGGTGCGGTTTTTGTTAACGAGACGTTAATTAAAAATGCGAAATCCAGCCAAGACCGTAATGTCGCTGCTTTTGGCGAGCGCTTTGAACCCAATCAAATCAAGTGGGAACAAGAATTAGCTCAAACAGTTTCTAAAGATCAAAATTCAAAAAAATTATTAGGCACAAAACCAAATATGCATGACCGCCTCTTGTTTGAGGTTTTTGAGGGCCGCTATGAAGCTAAATTAGATCAAGGCAAAATCCAAAAAATATCACTTCTGCAAAATCAAGCGCCCATCCAGTTGCAGACCGATGATTTTATGAAAGACTACGCGACTCTTTTAAAATCTTTCGATACTTATTCTAAATCGCAAATCGATGCCACGCATGAAGCCGTTGATTTAAAAAACAAACAGGGTCAATCAGTTGGATCAATGAAGATTGAACGCGACGACAAAGGTCGAGTTTTGAATATCGAAATTCAGTAATATTATCTCAGACATCTTAGTATTTTTTGAAAATAGACCGATAAATCAGTATGGTTTATCAAGATATTCAGAATGAAAATACGCCTTCGCAGAAACAACCGAATCTATTACAGCCGCCTTTATTAGATCGATTTTTTTCATTCCTGATTGATTATTTAATATTATCTCCATTCGTTAGTTTTTTTATCTACCTGTTTTTTAAAGATGCGATTTCTTTTTGGCGCGCGAATCCCGATTCACCTGAACAGTATGCACTTTTGGGAATCGTGATTTTTTCGCTCATCTTTCTATTCAGCGCGATGCAAGCGGCTTTTATTTACTTTTGGAAAGCCACCCCTGGGCAATACTACGTTAAAATTTATATTATCTTTGAAGGCCCAAATCATTTGATATTCTGGCGAGCTTTATTGCGGCAGGCGGGCTTTTGGACGACGCCATTCTTTTTTGGCATACCGTGGATCGCGATGCTTTCACATCCGAAACGACAGACGTTTTATGATCGCTTAGCTGATTGCCAAATTGTCAGTTTAAAATCGAACCCCGAAATTTTCAGTTTTGAAAACGAAAGCCGTTACTGGCGTTCACTACTTGCGACACTGATTTTATTTGTTGGATTTCTACTGGGCTCGGTCGTCTGGATCAAATACGAAAGTATCGTCCACGGCATCGCAAGTTTAAAAGAATTAGAAAAGAAAAATTACTTTTGCAGCGAACTAAAAGACGTTCAGGTTTCGCAAAGACTACCTTTAGCGATCGCGATGAATATAGTTGGCCAGCTTTCGAATCATTGCCTAGACCAAGAAGCCGACTTCGTTTTATGGAAACAAAAAGAATCTGATACGAGCTTAGCCTATTTTGCCAAATCACTTACCGAAGAAAATAAAGAAACCGAAGCCAAATATTTAGCGCAAGCTTGCGAAGGTAAAGAAGAGTCTTTGGAAGCAGAAGCCAGTATGGGTTGTCGATTAGCAAATTCTTTTCTAACGGGTGAATTTGAAGAAATCTATGCAAGTCTTAAAAAAGATCGAAGCCTTTTGGCTGACACCCTAAAATATGAATTCAGTCTCATCTTAAATAAAGACACTGAGGCGGTCGCGCATTTTGTTAAGCTTCGTAAGTACGATACGCACCGGCTGATGAAAAAATATTTACTCAGTGAAATGCTCAATGAAAAACAATCAGGCGACGGTCGACAGCCAGCCTCAGCTGACCAAATTTACGATTTAGAATTCGCCGACGAATTGGTTGATGATTTATGATGGTACCCGGAATTTTTCAAGATTTATTGAAAAGACCAACGATCACTCTGGCGTGGATGATTGCTTTAATTAATGTCGTGGTATTTATTTACTCAAACCTATTTTTTTCGAAGTGGCCCAGCGAATCTTTAAACGACAAATTAAAAGATAAAAACTTTGCCTACTCGCTAAGTGAAATGTATTTGCAAACCCTTGACCCGGTCGAAAAACTTTATACGAAAGAATCAACAATTCTGATGCAATCGCTTCGTGATGACCGCTTTTGGAAAAGGGTCAGCACGTTTCCATTTAAAGGAGATGCCGTTCAAATTGAATTGAACCGGGCCATGCTTGTACAGTTTCAAGATGAATATCGGTCTTCGTCGCAATATCAGTTGGGCTTAGGCGCCATTGAAACTTCGGCCTGGGCTTGGATTACGTATCAATTTACGCACGCCTCGCTGATGCATTTAATGAGTAATTTAGTATTTATATTTTTAATTATTTCGTATCTTGAATTAAAAGTTGGCGCATTTTGGCTTGTGTCAGTTTATTTATTGGGTGGCTTTGCGGGCGGTTTAGCATTTTTAGTTTTCGATGGAGCGGGCAGTATGGCGATGGTGGGTGCCAGCGCTTCGGCCACTTCTTTGATGGCCTTTTTGCTGGTGATCCAAAAAAATCATTTGATGCCATGGAGTTATTTGATCGCCCCCGTTCCGCAAGGTTACGGAGTCATCTACTTACCAGCCTTTTTTATTTTTCCGATTTATCTGATGACTGACTTTGTAGCAGCCTTGTGGGATCCCGCAGGAATTCAATCATCCGTTGCGGTCTCGGCGCATATTGGTGGCGCTTTATTTGGTCTGGTGCTTGGAACATTTTATTTGACTGAGCAAAAGCTTAAAAATTACTTTATCAAAACAGGTGTGATTTCTGAAAATGAATTGACGGAATAGTCAGTTCTTCGCGAACGTAGACTCACTAACAAGGAGTTCTTCGTGAAAAAAATCAGTCTTTTAATTTCAATTCTTTGCATCTGTCTTTTTAGCTTCGTAGCCTCGGCACAAGATCGCGTCCGTGATGTAAAACCTGAGACTCGTAATACGGATGGCAAAGTTGAAGTATCAACTCCTCGTTATATTGTAGGCGGAGTTATTGGAAGCGTATTTGGATTTGGTATCGGTCACGGAATTCAAGGTAACAACCGTTACGCTGATAAAGGATGGATTTTCACGGTTGGTGAAGTTGCGGGTCTAGCGATAATCGCGCCGGCAGCTCGTCGTTGCGCAGATGAAAAATCTTCGCGTGCGGAAAATGATTGTACGCAGTCGGAAAAAACTATGATTGGACTTGGATATGCAACCTATCTTGGATTTCGAATTTGGGAAACGATTGATGTATGGACGGGTGCAGCGCCAGTTAGCAGCAATGTGTCGGCTATGATTTTACCAACAGGCGATTCAACTTCGGTTGCGTTTCTCTACAAGTTTTAATCTGACTATTGAAAAACAGAACAAGGGGATGGTTACATCCCCTGAGTTTCAATCTCTTCCGGCGCAAATCCTCGGCGCATGGTATTTTCAGTCACCACAATTGGTTCTGTAAACTGCTTCAAATAATCAGGCCCACCAGTTTTTGAACCGATGCCCGACATTTTAAAACCACCAAATGGATGGCGATCAACCATGGCCCCGGTAATACCGCGATTGATATATAAATTTCCGACTTCTAATTCATTCTTAACGCGTTCGATATTGGCCGGCGATCTTGAGAAGACTCCGCCAGTCAGTGCGTATTCGGTTGAATTCCCGATATCGATGGCGTGACCTAAATTTTTAGCTTTGATCACCGTCATCACCGGACCAAAAAATTCATTCTGGGCAACATCACTCTGTGGATCAGCACTTTCAATAATGGTAATTGGTACGAAGTAGCCACCGGTAGGAGCTTGGCCTTTAAATAATATTTTATATTTTTGGCTGGCTTCGTTGATCACGTTAATTAATCGATTGTAAGCCTCTTCATCAACGACCGGGCCCAAGTAAGCTTTTGGGTTTTCGGCTGATGCCATTTCTAAAGACCCTGCGGCTTCAACTAAGCGTTCGACAAAACGATCGTAAACGTCTTCAAGTACAATGACCCGAGACGCTGCAG
Organism: Bdellovibrio sp.; assembly: GCA_043760925.1. Taxonomy (GTDB): domain Bacteria; phylum Bdellovibrionota; class Bdellovibrionia; order Bdellovibrionales; family Bdellovibrionaceae; genus Pseudobdellovibrio. The sequence continues at coordinate 123,346 of JAYUOK010000094.1, forward strand.
AACATTTTTGACCTGCAAAACCAAAGGCCGAGTAAAGAACTGAATCAACTGCTTCATCAAGATCGGCATCATTATCGATAATCAGGCCATTCTTGCCTCCCATTTCGATAATGCAACGCTTAACGTGTTGTTGACCTGGTTGCACGACTGCGGCGTTCTTAGCGATTAATAAGCCCACTTGCTTTGAGCCCGTGAATGCGATGGTCGTTGTTAATTTATGTTTAACTAAGTAGTCGCCCACTTCTTCGCCGTAGCCCGGTAAAAATTGAACCGCGCCACTTGGGACACCAGCTTGATTAAAAATTTCCATTAGGCCCGCTGCGACCAATGAACTTTGTTCGGCCGGTTTCATAACGACCGTATTTCCGGTCACAAGCGCTGCTGCGACTTGTCCGCAAAGAATCGCTAACGGAAAATTCCATGGTGCAATCACGGTAACGACACCGCGGGGTTTATAAATGTACTGGCTGATTTCACCCGGCGCGTGGCCGACGCGAAGGGGTTTTTGTAATTCACGCATGTGTCTTGCGTAGTAGCGTAAAAAATCGATCGCTTCGGCGACATCGCCGTCGGCTTCGGCCCAAGGTTTTCCGACTTCTAGAATTTGCGTGGCCATTAATTTGTATTTTGTCTGCGCCATGATGTCAGCGGCTTTATCTAAAACAGCCGCGCGATCGTTTGCGGAAACTTTTTTCCAAGTGGCAAATGCTTTTTGCGCGCCCTGGATGGCCGTTTCGGCCATTTCAATATTGGCCATGTGAACGGTGGCCACTGTTTTAGAAATATTCGAGGGGCTAACACGACTAAAAAGTTTTTCGCACGAAATTGTTTTGCCATCGATCAATGGCTGAACGACCTTGGGTAATTGTTTATTCAGATCATCGATTGCTTTTTTGGTTTGCTCGCGAACGTCTGCGATTGCGAAATCTAGTAGAGGCTCGTTGTGAAACACATTTTGTTTCTTTGCTAGAATAGCGCTGGTCGGGACAAGTCCAACCGACGGATCTTTTAAAAGCTCGGCCGAAGTTTTACTTTCGGCAAACTTTCCACGAAGCCAAGATTCATTCGAAGTGTTTTCTAAAAGACGACGGACCAAGTAAGCCATTCCGGGAATTAATTCTCCGACCGGAGCATATTCACGGACGCGGTAGCCCATTTCAGAAAAAGTTTTTTTAATAGGCTCGGCCATTCCGTAAAGCATTTGAATTTCGAAAGAGTTTTTCGGTAAGCCAAGTTGTTCGGCCTTCACTAGCGCTGAAGCCAATGATCGTACGTTGTGCGAAGCCAGCGCCACGCGAATGTGTTTATAATTTTCAAGTAAGTAATGCGCGCAAGCTTCATAGTTTGCGTCGCTTTCAGCTTTGACGGTGTAAACAGGAACGGGCCAATCGCGTTGCTGGGCTTCGATCGTTTCAGAATCCCAGTAAGCGCCTTTCACTAAACGAATGGTGAATGGAGTTCCACGTTGACGTGCAAATTCAGTTAATTCTTTCACATCTTGAAAAGAGTCACGTAAGTAAGCTTGCACCACGCAACCAAAGAAGCGGTAATTTTTTAGTTCAGGTTCAGAAATTAATTCTTTGTAAACTTCGACGGTTAAATGCTTTACCCCGTAGTGTTCCATATCTAGGTTGATGAATACGCCTAATTCCATTCCGCGTTTGAAGAGGGGACGTAGTCTATCCTTTACGATCGTTTTTGTTTCTTCCCAGGCTTTATCATTGATTTGCGAATACAGGGCGGTCATTTTAACCGACACGTTTATTTTTGGAATGGCTCCATCGGCATCGCGATCAAGTTGCGGATTTTCATCCCATTTAGCCGCATCTTTTGCCAGCCATTCGATGAGTTCCAAATAACGGCGTTGATAATCCATCGCTTCTTTTTCAGAAAGCGTGGCTTCACCTAAAATATCAACGGTAAAAGTCATATTATTTTTACGGGCTTTTTTTAACACGGCTAAAGCGTCTTGCGGATTTTCGCCCGTGATAAACATTTTCGCCATTGAAGTGACATTTTTTTTAATTGCGCCGGCCATTAAACCCGGAGCCAAAGAACCTAAACCCAGTCCCATATTAAAAACGGCTGGTAATTCAGATTTACCACCTTCCGAAAAATATTCTTTTAAGTGGGTGGCAACATCGTCACCTGATTTTAAAGCGGGTAGCACGTCGACAAAACGAAACATGTTTGTTTTAAACTTTTCGTTTTTCATACTCCAGTCCATGATCGATCCGTACCAAAAATCTTTTGAAAACAATGAAGCTTTTGATTGCGACTCCATTCGTTTTAAAATTTCTTCGCCTAAATGGATTACTTTTGACTGTGTATTCTGCTCGTTCATGAATGACTCCCCAAGTGGAGGGAAGTTTCTATTATTCAACGTCCCAATGGCAAGATAAAATCGTACGTTTTTCACTCTGTAAAGTGGCCTGCAGAATGTCGCCTGACTGTAGTGAGCCCACGCCCGCCGGGGTGCCCGATAGTACAATGTCACTTTGAACAACAGGAAAGTGTATTTTAACGTACTCGAGCAGTGTGGAAGGGCTAAAAATCATATCTTCCGCGCGGCCTGATTGAACGATCTGGTTATTTTTCTTTAGTTCAAATTGCAGGCTTTGGACCGAATTGATTTCATCTAAACTAACCCATGAGCCTAACGGGCAAGATCCCGTGAAAGATTTGGCCAATGTCCACGGCGTGCCTTTGGCTTTTGCTTCGGCTTGGGCATCGCGAGCCGTTAGATCTAGAGCTAAAGTGACGTGGCTGAATCCTATTTTTTCATCAATCCAAAACGCGAGCTCAAGTTCGTAATGCACATCATTTGACCAGTTTGGTAGAGAAATTTTCGAGCCAGTCTCGATCGACGTTCCCGCTTTTAAAAAAATCATGGGCGTCTTGGGCAAATCCGCTTTCATTTCTTTTGCGTGATCTGCATAGTTTCTGCCCACGGCCCATATGTTTCGAATCAAATTTGTTTTCAAGAAAATGCTCCGGTCATACGTGGAGGCGCCGCTTTACGAATAAATTTCCAGATGTCATTTTCAGTATCGAAAACAATAAACTGCGCCGGAGGCCAATGAGAAAATTCAAATGAACTCAAGTCTTTATCTGCATTTATTAAAGTCATTGCTTCTTCGATCCAATCGTAGTGAGTACAGGCAAAGTGCGTTTCATTCGTAGCGGTACTAGCATCAATCATTTTCAAAAACTCTTGAATTCGATTTCTGAATTCGATCGTTGTCTCATCACTATGTCGTAGATCAAGAAGATCGGTGACTTGAATCTGCACGGAATATTCATCGCAAGTCGGTCGTAAAGTTTGGCCCGTTCGAATGCGCGGCGAAACCCAAGCATGAGTCGGTTTCGGCAGCAGATTCTGTTTAATGAGGCCGCCAATCGCTTCGGCCTGAGAAAAGCCCTCAGCCGTAAGTTCGGGATCTGCATACGGGGCTAAACCTTTTTGAGCATGGCGAAACAAAACAAATTTCATAGGTCGATAGATTACCTTAATAGTTGAGTCCTCCCAACTGATTTGTTAATTTAACTTCATGGCAAAAGTGCAACGTTTCGTTTCAGATGATTTTACAATTCGGATCGCCTCTGTTGACGCAACCGAAGTCGTGCAAGAGATGCAGAAATTGCATAATTCGTTTCCGATCGCAACGGCGGGCGTAGGTAAAGCCATGGTCGGGGCGCTTTTATTAGCCAGTCAATTGAAAGACAAACAACAAGTGGGTCTTTTGTTTCGCGGTAACGGGGCGCTTAAAAGTATTTACGCCGAAGCCGATTTTGAAGGTCACGTTCGCGCGTACACACCGAATCCACAATACCAACCGCCGACTTACGAGGGTGGTTTGAAAGTAGCCGATGCATTAGGGCACGGAACTTTAACGGTGGCTCGGCATCAGCCTTTTCAAAAACAACCCTTCAGTGGAACCGTTGAGATGATCAGCGGAGAAATCGGCGACGACATCGCCCATTATCTTCATCAATCGCACCAAATTAGATCCATCGTTGGATTAGGAATTTATTTGGATCAAAATGGAAAAGTCGTTAAGGCGGGCGGAACCATCATTGAAGTCATGCCCGGGGTCGAAGAATCTGTCGTCGAGCTTTTACAAAAAAATGCGGATCATAATAAACCGAGTATTTCGCAAATCTTACGCGATGGGGGCTCACCTGCTGATTTAGTAAAGCCCTACATGGAAGGAATTCCATTTACTCTACTGGAGCATGATTACGAAATTCAATATCACTGCCCGTGTTCAGAAGATCGCGTGATTGCAGCTTTAGAAATTTTGGGTGAAGCTGATTTACAAGATATGATTGATAAGGAAGAAGAACCCGAAATCATCTGTCAAATGTGCGGAAAACCTTATACGTTTAGCGTCGAGCGAGTGGTTGATATTCGCGAGCGCCTGCACCGAAACTCGCTTCATTAATTTATTCGCTTCTAAATTCTACTCAATAACTAATTCAATTCCAAGAGTTGCGCAAAACTGCCGAACTCGGTCCAAACCATATTCGGTGCGAATATTACTAGAGTGCGCGCTAGCTGAATTTTCATCTAACAGGGTCCATCGGGAATTGACTTGTTTGAAGCTGGAATGCATCCGATCCAAAAGCTTTTTACAAATGACGTTTTACGTCCCAATGAAAGGGTCTGTAAAAAGGTTCTCAACCAACGGTTTGTTCCATAATAAAGAACTTAGGGACGTTGGCGGAGAATTTTTTCAAATAATGCGAGTTATTGGGGCTTGGCAATCCGTGAAACATGTAGATCGCTTTAAGCCTTGATTTCCGTATTAAACTTTTCTTGCTGGCTTAGGCTGCGACTCAAGCCATTCACTCCAGTGCGGAAATGCACTTTATTCCTACCGACGATGCGATTCCTACATCCGCGTAATCAATGTTGCATCCGGTATTTGTACTGATTATGGGCCTGACACAAAACCTGCAGATTTTCAATTTTATTTCCGCCGCCCTGACTGACGGATTTAATGTGATCAATCTGTAAAAAGTGATTTTGTTCACAGTTAGGGTGTTGGCAACGGTAGTTTGCTTTTTGAAGTAAATAATTTTTTAGCGAGACTTTAATCTGTCGTGGGTTCGTAGAACTCGAAGAAATTTTAGAAGTCCGGTGGTATTTCTCAAGCTCTTTATCAACTAATAAAGTAATCAAATTTTTCAAATCAATTACTTGATGTGATTTGAGCGCTTTCAGTCTTTCTAAGTTATCGAATTCTTCCTCGGAAAAATCAAATGTCATTCTAACCATAGAATTTTTAACGCAACGCTTCGCAGGGCCTGGAGTTTTGATTTCTTGTGGCCATTCGCGGGCTAGAATTTTATCAACTTCCCGAGTTGGTTTATTTTCAAGTTCGCTGATTAAACTTCTTTTTTCTGAAATGCTTTTCGTATTTAAAACTTTATTTGCACGGGCTAATGTCGTTAATGAAATACGGCCTGAATCTAAACTCCGCTTAACTTCTGGAATAGCTTCACATATTTTTAAGGCTGCTTTTCTTTGGTAAGCTAGAGCTTCAGAGTAATTTAATCCCCGAACTAAATATTCAAATGAATTCGAATAACCCCAAGCTAAGTATAACTTCGTATTTTCAACTTCCTGTAGCAGGTCTAGCACCTTTGAATTAATACGCCGCTCAAGTTTAACGAGCTGTAAAAGTTTTTCGTGAAGATGGCTTTGATCTGGTTTTGCTCGCGTTTGAGTTTGAGTCTGTGTTTTCATTGGTGCCTGCGTCTGTGTTTTCACGTCAGTTAGTGTTGGCGCTTGTGCTTCAATATGCATTCGAGTTCGTTCTTGGGTTTGTGATTTCATGCTTGCCTCCGAATTGTTAGTAATGAGTTATTCTTTACAAAAAATAACTTAGTATAGGTTTTTTAGTTTAAAATTTCTGTAGTTCACGAGTCGAAAATAAAATCAATTTTAAACTCTCTATTAGCTGTCGCAAACTACTATGATGAAGAAATTGAAAAATATTTAGTTCGTGTGAAATAAATTGAATATAGACGAAGCTCGAGAGCTAAAAACCTCGTCAAGCAATGAATATAATTTTCAAAAATTAATGCGATGATTAAAAATTTTCTGATTTTCTTGGGACCCTAGGCATCGTCGGGACCCAAAGGCGTTGATGTGATCGTAAGGCGTTGATGTAGTCGTAAGGCGTTGATGTTTTCCGAACACATGGCCGAAGGCCAGCTACGAAAGCATATGAACTTCGAGCCCTGAATTTTATGTCTCAATTAAAGACACTCGAATGGCGGCCAAATTGCTTTATAAAATGTGCGGAGGTCATGTGGGCTTTATAATGCGTTTCATCTACGTCATGATTGTAATAACGTTTACACATGTAGGCAGTTTTGCGGCTATGTCTTGTCTAGACCTGTTTGCAAATAACCCGAACTCTTACCGTGGGTCGGATGCGCGAAAGCAATTTTTAGCACAAAGTCATCGAGTCAAAAGACTTATTCAAGTGGGAACGGGTTATCACAGTGGCCGAGTTTCAACGGCTTATGCGACTGAAGTACTAAATAAAATTCAAAAAAATGTAATTGAAGTGCGTCTGCTTCCAGAACTAGATATTCCCAAATTTCAAAGTTTTAAAGTAAAACTCGAGAAAAAAATAGATTCGTTTCAAGAAAAAATTAAAACGTCCGAAAAAGATGTCGATTTCTTTGAGCTACTCGAAATTTCAATCCGTTCATCCTTATTATTTAATTTAGGTGATAAAGCATTTCAATCGCAACGGACCGGTGCCAGCACAAGCCCGCATGTCCTAGGGCAGGAGCGCTACGAATACATCAGTTTAAACCTGCAATTAAATTCTTCCCGCGACAAGTACGCTGATCGTGATATTAATCAAAAGGTGACAACTTTAAAAGAAACTTTGGCCGCACAGCCTGAATTAAAAATTATTTTAACATTTGAATCGCTCAACGAAATTGACATCTACCATTTGCTTCGTAAAAGAATATTCATCTTCGGCCTAAGTGAAGTCACACTTGAAGTCGATCGAACTCGTTACGTCCCAAGTAATTTTCTAGAACATGACATGACCCACCTTTATGCTTTTTTTGGTTTCAATGGCCGAAATGCTGCGTTTAACAGAATTGACCAACAATCTGATTCAAACATTGCAGCGGCCGAAAATCGTTGGAAAAAACTTGAATCCCAATTATCACTGTTTGAAGCTCGCTCAATTCAAATGTTAGAGTCAGGTCACGTTAAATACGCCGTCAGTGTTAGTATTTTCTTATTTGAACTATACCATGAATCTTTTGAATCTATTTACGCAAGCCTGACTCGCGAGATAAAGTTTACGGGCGAAGAATCGCTCGAAAGAATTTCAGATCTAGATCGAACCATCACCCATGATAAGAATGGCGAAGTTCAATCTGATCTGCGGAAACTATTGGTTGAAGCGCGAAAAGTATTTACGAACTAAATCAAGCTACTGACACTTATTTTTCAAATCATCCGCGTTCTGGGCTTTGCAATCTGAGATTGCAAAAATCTGAACCGGAGATTGAAAAGGTCCAGTCACAAATTTTCCATCACAAAGATAAAGTCCATTTTCTAAAGCTTCAACGTACGCGGCGGCCTCAAATGAACCGAACTCAACGACTGTGTTCGTATCTTGGCACCATCGAGCTAGCGGAGCCGCTAGATAATTGAGGCCGTTTTGATCGGCACTGTTTTTGGTTAAAGTGATTTGCGTGTGAGTGAGTGGTTGCGCGAAAACAGATAAAGATAAAAAGCTAAGTAAGATCAGAAAAGTTGATTTCATATTTTCCTCTTTTAAATTATTTATTTCGGTTTAAGCGGCCGTTTAGATCTGATTTGCAGATGGCAACTTTTTCTTCGTATTCGTCTTGTCGTTTGTTAAGTAGGGTGCGGTAGCCGCGGAAGCGGTTGATTCTTTCGGTCAGAAATTCTTCAGAGACTCCGACTAACTTCTTCTTTTCGTCGATTCCCATTTTAAAATCATCTTCTTTGTCAGTGACGCGGTCGATGGGCTCGGTCCACATTAATTTTCCGTCTCCACCATTTTTTGGTTCGGCTAGTTGCAATTTGCAGTCACGTAGTACGCCGTAAAGACCTAACGACCCGTACTTGCGGTTTCCGTAAACGCGGTCTTCAAGTTCGTAAACTTCATATTGTAGCTTGCGAAGTTCTTCGGCCATCATCACTTTTTTTTGCACGACCATGTTTCCATCTTTAATTCCCAGTTCAGTGTCGCCACTGATTTGATCGGCGCCATCAATTTTCGTATCAATTTTTTCTGCTTTGTTGGGATTAGCCGCGCATCCTAATGTGAATGTTCCTGCAGTTAGTAATAAGGACACAGCCAAAATAATATTCTTCACGAAGCCTCCTCTGTCATAGACAGAAATTGATTTGTTCTTATCTTGGTAAGACTTGGGATTTGGGTCAAGGCCTTGAGGCGAATTGAGGCTTAAGATGCACATGTGACATGCTGGGTTCTAAATCGGTAACAGATCATTTCACTTTATTTTTTTCCGCGCAGCTGGAGGCCGGGGTTTTTGCCCCTTCCAGCGAAGGAAGTTTGTGATGGGATGGGTTTCACTCATAGAGTTCCACGAATGTGGAGGAGTGAAGAAGTGCCGTATTCGGCGGGCCGCTGTGCCCCTGTCTTGGAATGATACATAGCAACTGCCTTGCCAAGTTTGAAAAATGAGTAGTTTCAAATAGATACAAATTTCGGTGCCATCATGGAACCTGTAATTTGGATATGAGCGTGCCGGACCGGTGCGATTTACCTCTTAGCTTGCCCTAATGCCACATATAACAATTCCTTAGACAGCGTTGTGGCGCGAATAGTCGTTAGAGAACAAGTGCATCAATATGGCTCGCTATAAGTGAATCATTTCGATTTGAAATGAAATTGCTGGTCACGCTTTTGAAATATAGATTTGTAGATGAATAAACGTGCGCACTTCATTTTAATGAGTTTAGGAATAATTGTCGCAATGCTTGCGACTTCTTGTTCTCCGAAACGTCAGAACGATTGCGGCTTTGTTCAAAATGTCTATGGCCAAAGAATTTCTTGGAAAACGAAAAAACCCGTCAAAGTTTATATTCATGACACCGTACCCGCTAGTTTAAAACCCGCAATTTATCGCGCTGCTGCGACGTGGGATAGTTTTGCAAATCGAAAAGTATTCGAAATCTCTGAAGATTCTTCACAAATTGGATCTTCGCCTCGTGACGATAAAAATGCTATTTACTTTCTTCCGGAATGGGAGTCAGATAAATCATCTGAGCAAGGTCGTACATCGGTTTACTGGGCTGGTGACGAAATTCAAGAAGCTGATATTCGTATCAACGCTTCAGACTTCAGTTACTATGATCAAAATTCACAAGTGTTAGTCGGCTCCTATCGCCTTAAAAAAGATGGGAAATCCGCAAGTGATGGTTACAGTTTCGAAGCCCTTATACTTCACGAGATGGGACATCTTTTAGGTCTCAAGCATCGCGAAGGAACGACGGTCATGGCCACGCATCTGAGGCCATTCGACAATCGGGTTCAGTTAGATGCGGCCGATAAAGAAGCCGTCAGCTGTGAATACTAAGATGTGAATACTCGATAAGTTTTTTAGATAAGATGAGATTATTGGTCGGTTTATTGATGATTGAAATGCAAAAAAGTGGTGAGTTATGAAAACGAAAAATGAAAACACTGAAAATACAATATTAGAAACAAACCTTCATATCACGGAAGTTGCGCCAATTGAGTTCAATGATGTGGTCGTTTACAACGAGATGGCAGATCAGACTTCAGTTCGTGTGAATTTACTTGAGCAAGTGAGTACGCAATTGAACCAGCTTGAAGTGATGATTCAGCGACGTCATTTCGTGATGAAAGAAATCTTTCATCACTTTGCTGATTAATTTAGTATCATTTTCTACTATTTATGATTCTTCGTCTGGAGAATCAACTGCCTCAAGCTTCGGAATTGAAAACCGCACATAGTCTCCGATTCGCTCACGGGTAATACCGTCGCTCGAAACGGGTCGGCCTAATTTAAATTCTTCGCGAAATGTCTGAAAATTATTTGTTCGCATTGTTTTATCGCCGTCTTGCGCTTCATCCGCAAACTTGCGTTGGCCAGAGACGACAGCCTTGTTGCGTTGGATAGAAACCTTTAGATTATCTTTTTCGTGTTCGGGGGCATAAGCCTCGATCACGTAACCGTTGTTATTTTCAGAGACTCGGCTACCGCGATTTTGCACCCGGTAAAAATCATCTGATTCTTTAGTTTCATAGTTTTGTAAGATCGTTGATTTTTGCGCTTTACGGTTATACAAAGTTTTTTGATCAACATTATATTGTTCGCCCTCTTCCGCAGCGCGAGAGGCCGGAGAACGGGTTGTGTTGGGCCGGTCAGCCCGGGCTTCATCAGCTTCTTTTTGTCGGGATTTTTTTTCGGCTGTAGCTTTCTGCATTCGCTCTATACGACTTTCGCGACTTTGATCTCCACCTTTTGCTTTGATGTGGTTAACGGCCGCAGCAGACTCTTCATTTAATTTCTGACTCTCTTCAGAATAATATTGGCGTAACGAACGCATATCATCTTTCTGCTGAGTCATCAGTTCTTTTTTTTTCTGCGCTTGTTCTTGTTGAACCTGCCGAAGATAACTTTTCTTACTTTGAATTGGATCTGCCATACGTTAAGTGTAGCAAAACGAGATTCAGGCTGAATGAAAAAAGATTAATTCTGGGCCTTAGTAGGTTCAGAGGCGCCCGCAGGCGAAGGGGCATCGCAATGAGGCTTGAAAAAATCGGTACGTCCTCGGCAGCGCCAAGTCTGGACGTAAGTCAGTTTTTCATCGATTTGCAGTGGGTAAATGGTTTCATATTGTTCAGGGTCAAGGGTGGTTTGAATTTGACGGATTACATTTGTTTTTTCATTGATCAGATGAAGAACGAAGACGCGGTAATCGGCGTAGATTAATTCGGTCATCAATAAACTGGTCATAATAAAAAGGCTGATCGCTTTCATGCTATCAGCCTTATCGGTGCACCGTGATTTTTTATTGAGTCGTAAAAGTCAGTTCGGTACTGGTCGTTCGGCCTAGGTCTTCCGACACGCTGACGGCTTGGGCTTTGTAAGTCGTACCTGATTGCAAACCGGATAACTTAAGGTCATGGGTCGTTCTAAGCACGTTATCCGATTGTGTGATTGTGACCTCACCAGTCGTCATGTTTGTTAACTGCACGTGCGAAGTCGCTAAGATATCTGTTTTCCAGCTTAAGCTTGCATCGGTTAATATAACTTCGCCCATGGCAAGTTCGGTGATGATAGGATCTGATCCTTTCACGCAAGGGTTATATTGATTCGTCGTACGGCTCACCATAAAGTTATCCGGAGTTAAAACTTTCCAACCGCGTGCTTCTAAATCACGAAACGCTTGCTGTGGTTCAGAATTTTTATTTGGATTAAAGAATTTATCATTTCCTAACTGGTTACAGAGTGAATCTTGGCCGGCCGTCGTGGCTTTTCTCCAGATAAGCACATTTGAAATATGGTAACGAGGGCCCTGATAGTAAGTTACTTCGATTGGAAGCATCACGTTGTGGCGCATTCGGACGACGCGACTTGAGCAACCCATTTTAGTCGGGTGGTCACCGTCGTTATCAATTAGTACTTCATCAGCAATTTCATCGGTGCCTGATTTTAGTTTGAGAGTTGTTCCATCGTCGGATAACAAAGCTAGTTCGTAGTTTCCGGCTGTATCAGCTGCAGATAACACTAAGTTTGTATTCATCTTGAGGCCAAAGTATTCGATTAACTTTTGTTCTTGATCATTCTTCAAAAAAGTTCCAGTTGAAGTCGCAAATCCCTCGGTGAACATGCGGGTCGGAACATTCATATCAGATAGAAAGATATTTTGATCTGATTTGTGGGCAAACTGAGCATAGTCAGTTGATTTCTTCATGATCGGCATACCTGTCGTCAAATAGTAAAGGCTAGCCACAATTCCTTTTTCGTAATTCGTTTGCGTTGTATTGCCCCCGGATAAAGGATCACAAATAATCTTATTAGAAGGGTACTGATTCACATTCACGGCCAAAGAGCTGAAGCCACTACTTAGATTTTCTTGATGAATGACTTCAGCTTTTGGCTCTGAAGTTCTAATTCCGCAGCCGGTTAAGAACAATGCGGTCATAGATAATTTTAAAAGCGGCGACTTCGTATTCAAGATCATCGTGATCTCCTTGTGGTTAACCTTAGTATTCACGAAAGATTAAAAAAAATCGAAGAATGTGAAAAGATTGTCAAAATAGGATGCCAGAAGTTTGACGAAAATTTTCAAAGTCATTTTTTCAGAGGGGATTTATATAAAAGTGACTAAAGGTTTAACGATAAAAGTTAAATTTTCTAGTGCCAGAAAATGCTCAGTGCGGACGTTTTTGATTTGTACGTAAATTATTTTCAATAATGTAAAAGTAAGCTCTGACGATTCGATGCTTGCGATCATGGTCGAGCGACGCGATAAAATCACGTTTGTCGTTCAGAGTCTTAAACTGCAATAATTTGATTAAGTCGTCTTGGATTTTTTTAAGATTTTCGACTTCGAAAAATTGATCTTCTGAATAAGGCTGTTTAAAAACTTCAGCAATCAAGGAATTTTCAAAAAGTATATGAATACCATGCTCTGATTGAGTCAAAATTGACTTCAGATTATTGACCTGGGTTTCATCTAAGAAGACTTCTACTTTTGACAAAAATTCTCCATTCCTATTTGTAAGCCTAACTCGCTGAACAGTTTTTGCAATGATGTCGCCAAGAATGACAAAACCAGTCATTAAGATTGAGTCGTGCTACTTTTGCAGTTTTCATCTAGTATTTAGGCATAGGAGTAATACGTGACTAAAGTTGCTAGCAAATTAAACAAAAATATCAAGACGGATCGTAAGCGTAAAACGATCAAAATTAAAATGCGCAAATCGGCTCCTACGAAACGAAAAGCGCAGGCTCATAAAGCCACTAAAAAAGTTCAAGAAAAAGAGCTCATCATTATCGATGAGAAACAAGGATTGATATTCGAAAATGATAAAACTTTATTCGGTTATTTCTCGGTAGCAATTAAGGAATACGAAAATAAATTTCAGAAATATCATGATGCAAAAAGTGATTTTGAACTCAGTGAGCAAATTGAGCATGAATCACTTTTAGAAGAAACTTTAGATGATCCGGACGAAATTTGGGTTGATGATTCAACTTTTGAGGACCTCGTCGTCCATACAATGATACGAAATTTTGAAACGAAGCAGCAGTTATTTTATTACGTGGCTGTTGTTTATATCAATACCGAAGACAACTTCCCAACCTTCGTATTTTTTCATTTTCCAACCAAAGATTTGAAAATGCTTGAAGCATTTCGGCAGAATGAAATTATATTTCATCGCAAGTTAGAAGCCATTCAATTTGCGGCCATTGAAGGGGATTCCCTGCTTGAAGGTGACTACTTAGCGATTGGCCTACTTGAATCCATGTTAAAAATTCGCGGCGAAAAAGATCTATCAACCGATAAATACAAAGAATATGCAGAGTGCCGAGAGTCCACCATTGATTCACCAGATGAAATTTGGCGCAAGGTCGATACCGAAGGGCATGTGCTGGTGACTTTCATTAAAGAGTTTGAAGACCTAGGGGTTGAAGATTTGCATTATATTGTCGTGACCGAAGAAGATACTGAATCACAGGTGAATTCTTTATTATTTTCATTTCCGACGAATGATATAACGCTTGTGGACCGCTATCGCCAAGGTGAAAACCTTGAGGCCGAAGAAGTCGCGACTGAATCTAGTCATTAGACAAAGCCAGCTAAATTTAGAAGCAATGCTTCGCCAGAGTTTGTTCGGCATCGGTTGCCGTTCCGCCAAATAGTGGGTGCAACTGCTGTAAGTTCTGCGCGCGCGGTGAACCGTCAGCGTTTAACTTATAATCTTCAGGGCTAGCGTAGAATGCCGGGATCAAAGTATTCACCTGCGCAACCACAGCGCCTTCTGCATTGTAAACCACGGCTTTAATAACTTGATAACTTTCGCTTGGGTCATTGAGTTGAATGTAAAGGCCGGTTGTTTGATTGATTTGGCTTGCGGCAAGTGACTTGATCGCGCCGCTAGTCGCTTGTCCGTTGCTGTAATTGTAAACGTAAAAAGAAAGTGCATTTGAATCAAGGTCAGCTGTTGATCCATTCACTCTCCATTTAAAAAACTGTATTGTATTTCCTGATGCGGTTGCGGTCGCAGATATAAAATTCATTTTAAGCTTAATCATGTCGGACACATACTGACCCGATGAGTTTTTAGCAACGGCTGTGTTAAAATTGAAGTTTGTATCGTTTGTTCGATTGCAATAAGCCAATGCTTTGTTCGCCGTGATTAAAATTGAATTTGAATTCTGATTGGTTAACATGGGCTCCGCTTTTTTCGGGCTACATGATGAGACCAGTGCGATCGCCATGATGCAAAGTGCGATTCGTAGAGTGGTTTGTAGTTTTTGGTTTGATAATTTCATAAAGCCCCCTGATGCCATACTAATAAAGCAAAGGGCCTGCCATAACTCATTCTGAGAATAATTATCTAACTTCAGGTAATCGATAAGGCTGTATCGAAATGGTCTAATAAAAATATCAAATGAGTCACTGTAAGACGCTGTTACGGTGAACGCGTCGTCTGTAGAAACATTTTACAGGACGGTTTACAGCTGTCCCAGTTCGACCCAAGTCACGCCATCACCGCCGGATTCAGGCGTGCCTGCTTTCCATTTTTTAACGTACACCGACCTTGATAGATAAGTGCGTACCGATTTCTTAAGGGTTTCAGTGCCATGCCCGTGGATAACCTTAAGTCGGTCTTCATTCTGGGTCGTTGCTAAGTCTAAACTGATTTCAAGTTCAGACAAAGCTTCGTCCACAGTTTTGCCGCGCACATCAAGGGTTCGATCCGCATCTAAAATAGTAACTTGAATTTGGCCGCTTCTTCGCGCAAGTGAGGCGGTGGGGTTTGAAGATTTTTGCGGCGGTTTTAAATCGCTCCAATGAAGTTGCAGCCGAATCGAATGCGATAAGATCCACACTTCGCCTTTTGAGTTCGGAGTTGATTGAACCACACCGTCTTGATTTAAAGTCGGAACAAATATTTTACTTCCCGGTTGAAACTTCTGGGCGAAATCTTCTGCAGATTGAAGTGAACCAGTACTTGCAGTTGTAATGGGTTTCGCTTTCACGATTTCGGGTAAATTAAACTTAATTTCTTGAAGCTGTCTGTGTTTTTCAAAAACGCTAGCGGCTTGGACCGTTGCTATTGCTTCATCGACTTTGGTTGAAGCTTTTTTCAATTCTTTTGAAAGTTTATTTTCTTTTTCTTTTTCGAATTGTTCAAGTTTTTGTTCATATTCATTTTTAAGCTTAGTAGCCGCTTTTGTTTGCTGTTTTAAACTTTCTTGAAGAAGGCCAATATCGTGCTTAAGTGATTCAAGTTCTGACATTTGATTTTGTCGGGCGCGAGCGGTGGGTGATAAATTTTCAACGGCGGCATCAACGATATCTTTCGATACGCCAACTCGGCGGGCCGTTTGAATGGCTAAAGACTCACCCGGAATTCCCGATAAAAACTGGTAAGTTGGGCGGCCGCTTTTTACATCGTACTCTAGACTTCCATTAAGAATGTGATCTGTGGGCTTCCAACCCATTTTAAGCGGACTTAAATGTGAAGTGATAATTCCGTAAGTTTGGTTCATTGCATATTTTTCGATGAAAGCCCGTGCGAGTGCGCTGCCTTCTTCGGGATCGGTTGATCCGCAGATTTCATCAATCAAAATTAAATTCTCTTGGCCTTTTAAATGTGAAGCTTGATCTAAAATTTTTAAATGAGCGGCAAAAGTACTTAGATCTTCATCGACACTTTGCGAATCTCCAATTCCGGTCACGATTTCTTTAAAAAATGGAAGCGTCGAGCCTGCCGAGCAACAAATAGGTAATCCGCAACGCGCCATTTGCGCGGCTAAGCCGATTGATTTCAGTAAAACAGTCTTTCCGCCCGCATTAGGGCCTGAAAGAATTAAAATACATTTATCGGGATTCATCGTCACCGAATTACTGACCATTGGACGACCTGACAGTTTCAATAACGGATGCGCTAAATCTTTTAATTCAATACGATCTTCGTTAAATCGGCAACTCTGCGCATCGAGTAATCCTGAAAGCTGAGCTTTCGAAAAAATCACGTCGCAATTTTCAAGAATTTTTTTAGTGCGGTCGAATTCGGAAACCTGCGTCGACATATAACTTGAAATTTCATAAAGCAGGCGTTCAATTTCGTCTTCGATCTCGACTTCAATTTGACGAAGTCGATTATTCATTGGAATGACCGTTTCGGGCTCCATAAACACGGTCTGTTTTGTTTGTGAACTTCCATGGATCACGCCTGGTACAAAATGTTGCATTCCACCCTTGACCGGAATCACCCAACGACCTTCACGGGTCGTGACATATTTTTCTTGCAACATGTTTTCCATTTTATGGTCATGCACCAGTCGGTCCATCTGGTTCTGAATTTGGCGGGCGATGTTTTCTTTTTCTTTAAACAGACGAAACAATGTTTCAGATGCGTCCATGCGAATATCGCCTGATGGAGTCATCAAATTATCAATTGCTGATAAAGGCTCTTCGGCTTTCATAAGACCTTGATGTTGCTCTTTTGCCCAGTTTGAGTTGGCATCTTTTAAGGCTTCAGACAAAGCCACGACTTCAAAACAAAAGTGGCGAATATCTTTAAGTTCTAAAGTTTTTAAAACGGCTTTTTTACGAAGGCGGCTGACCCACAGTTCAAAAAGATCTAAGCTTTGCATATGGGGACGTATGCCACTTAAGACAACGGCATGGGCTGATTCGATCTCGTTGAAACTTTTCTCGGCTTCAGACGAAGATTTTAGCGGCGCCATCTCAGAAATTAAATTACGTGCATTTTCGCTGGTCGCAAAAGATTTCAATTTTTCTAAAATTTCAAACCAGTCCAAATTTTTAATCGTGAACATGTTTTCCTTTTCGGTATGAATAATAAATGAAGCCAATCAATAAAGAGCACCATAATATCCAGTCAAGATACCCATACTTCGTATAAAAACTTAACGAAGGATTTGTTAAATACGGTATTTCATAATTACTTGTCCACGCCGTATTTATTTTCGAACTTTCTAAAACTTGCCCGTTTGCTAAAATCACGGTTGAAATTCCCGTGTTGGTCGATCGCACCAGTGGCCTTCTAACTTCAACTGCGCGGGCTAACGTCATGATGTTGTGCTGAAAGGGCTCGGCCCACCAGCCAAACCAAGAATCATTTGTAACGTTAAACATCATTTCAGAACCTGCTTTCGCCAAACCACGAGAAAATCCCGGATTCAACGATTCGTAGCAAATCTGTGCGCCTAACTTAATCGTTTTATTTTTAAGTACGACATCTGTAACAGTGGGGCCGGCGCCGCGTTTGTAAACCCCGACGAATGGAAAAATCTGATATAAAAACGGAAGCTGCTCTCCAAAAGGCATGTACTCGCCAAACACCAGCAGATCACTCTTACTGTATGGTTCGGCTAAAAGCATTTCGTTTGTGCCGATGTAAAATACGGCATTACTTGTTAATTGATAACCAAGGTGATCTTTTTTTTCTGAATCAACGGCGTACGCACCGGTAATCAATGGGCGATCCCATTTCTTCACCAAGTTAAGTAAGCGTCTCTGCGTATCTAGCCCGTGGTAGGCTTGATTCAACGCAAATGGCATGGCGGTTTCTGGCCAAATCATCACTTCCGTTTGTGGAAATTTTTGATAATGCTGCTCGGCAAGTTCAGCGTAAGTTTCAAGAATGTGCGCATGATATCTTGTTTGTTTTTCAGCAATGATTTTATCAAGGTTTCCGATATTGCCTTGAACAATTCCGAACTGAACTTTCTGATTTGTGACAGACCATGATTTTTGCTTCAACAAACCTAGACCAGAAAACAGCGCGATGATTAATAAAACCGAAAGCACTGTAATCATCGAGCGTTCGCGCTGAGACTTCCACGAAACGATCGCCCAGGTAACGAACGCTTGCAGAAATAAAATCCAAGTAGATAATCCCCAGAAGCCCACGGTATCGGCCCACTGATAAATTGGAAGATTAATCCATAACAGCGTATAAGCCAAATTCCACTCGAATATGCTAGGCCAAATACGCTCAAGCATTGCAAGAACCAAGGCCATGAGCACAAATCGGGTGAGGCTCGACGACAAATTAAATCGTCGAATCAGCCACGTTGCTAGCACTAACGAAAACGGAATATAAAGATGCATCAAGGCTGAGAACAAAATAAGAACCAGTACACAGACAAACCAAGGTAAATGGCCGAATTCACTGGCGACATAGTAAAGCCAGTTAAACCCGATTAAAGTTAAAATAAATTGCGTGATCCAACCTAGAAAAAATATTTTTCTGTAAGATAATTTTTCATTGATGGATTGATCAACCGCAATCCAAAGCGGGGCGTAGCAGAACAGTAAAAACCATCCCGAGAATGGAATGTAAGAAGTACCAATCAAAATACCGCTCAAAATAGATAGTAAAAAAGGTGGTGGAATAAGCTTGAAAAATCTAAAAATTTTCGACATCCTATTATTGATAGCATAATCTGTTATTCGGGGGAAGACGCAGATGAATTTAGAGACAACACATGTCAGTCGGCATGCGAACAAACAGAGCGATCAGCAAATCGAAGCGGGTGCAGACCCAGGTTTAAGCTCGTCTATCGAATCCCGCGAGGCCGTACCAGCTCAAAATCAAATTTCTGATGAAGGCATCCGTTTTCGCTGCCCACATTGTCAGAAGCTTTATAGAACAAACCAAGATGTTTTTACCGGAGCATTGCCCGAATTTGACTGTGAAGCTTGCGAAAAGTCGTTTCAATTAACTCATGAAATAAACGCCGTCGGACTTTATTTGACGAAGGATTTGGGGCAAATCGTTTTTAATCATTGTCCAAAATGCGCACATTTAAAGCCGCAAAAATCAGACGAGTGTCCATCATGCGGAGTTTTTGCGTCGAAATATGAAGCTATTCAAAAAGTACAAAGCCCGGCATTGTTTGAACTGAATCAAGTTTGGCAAAAGGCCGTACATGACTTTAATAACGATCAACTTCACCAAGATTTTTTAAATTGCTGCCAAAAAAAATTAGCCCTTAACTTTGCCTTTCAGAAATACTCGGATTTGCAAAAAACCATTGGGTTCGATTCGGCTTGCGAAAAGTATATGAAGCAAATTGAACTGCGCCTTGAACAACAATTGCGCGCACCGTTTGAAAAAGAAAATACTGAAAAAGACGAATACTCAGTTCTTCAAATTGTTTTTATCGCGGTTGGCGTGATTGGAACTATTTTACTTATCTATAATAAAATTCGGCCCACATTTCCTAATTTAACCGGGCTTGTTGTGGCGATCACAATACTTTCATTCGGACTTGGCGTTGCTTCGTCGCAACGAAAAAAAGGCATCAAGCTGTAGCTGATGCCTTCGATTTTCCGTTATTCCGTTATTCAAATTCGATTAATTAGGATCTTCAGGTAATTCAGAACCAATTCGAAGCGTTGGTTTTTTTCTGGCGTCGGGTTCAATTTTTTTAACTAAATCCATGAGTTGTGACATATTGCCTGATCTTTGCAAATTCGGATCAGCAGAGGCCGAATTATCATCTTTTAGTTTACCATTCGACAAAAATTTTCGATTTACGTTCGGAGTGCTGGTGCCTGAAATGGCCGTTTCGCCACCTAATATCGTAAGCGACTTAAATAAATTAAGCTGCCGGGCCGTGCGGGTCTTAGCGATCAACGACGATGAGGTATCACCAGTTGATAGCACGTAATTTTTAATCTCTTCGGCTTTAAAGTATTGAGACTTATGCGACATGACGAGTGCGGCAGCACCTGTCACAAAGGCCGTAGCTTGCGAAGTGCCAGTCATCAGTCCGTAAGAATTGTGTGGTAGGCACGAAAGAATATTTTGTCCGGGGGCGGCGATATCAACCGTATCAACCCCGTAGTTCGAAGAAGCTAGAACTTCGGTGGTCGGGTCAATGGCCGTAACAGAAATAATATTTTTTAACTTATAATCAGCAGGGTAATAGTGGTGCTGATCTGAGTTTGATCTTTCGTTTCCGGCTGCGGCAACGAAAAGTATTCCTTTTTTATCGGCGATGGCAACTGCATCGTGTTCTTCTTGCGAGTAATCTGTCCCGCCGCCTGAATAATTAATAATGTGAGCGCCCATCTGAATTGCATACTTAATTGCTGAAATTGTATTTTTTAAGTTGTCGGTATTTGGAACTTTAGGATCAAAATACTTGAGGCTCATGATGCTGACTTGCGGAGAAATACCGCTGATCCCTTTTTGGTTTCCGGCGGCAGCGCCGATGATACCAGAGATATGCGTTCCGTGACCGTGGTTATCATCTAATTTATTATTGTTCGCAACAAAGTTCCAACCGTGAACGTCATCGATAAAGCCATTGCGGTCGTCATCGACTCCGTTGGCACTTTTGTCCCGGCCTTGTACATCTTTTCCGGACTCGCCCGGGTTGACCCATAAATTACTTTTCAAATCTTCATGATGAATATCGATTCCGGTATCAATCACGGCCACGATCGTTAATTTACTTCCTTGCGTGACTGACCAAGCGCGGGCCGCATCTGACTTTTTTAAACCCCAGGCTTGCTTAATCGCCGGGTCATTGAACAATGCCGAAGGCTCGTCGATCACTTTTGTGGTTTGGTCTTTTACGTTACCCAACTCAAGATCACGACCTTCAATTATCTTTTTTAATTTTTTAGATGTGGACTGAGTTTCACGAAGTTGTGAATCAAGTCCCATTTCATTTTGATAGAAAAATACGGCTACGCAAAATAGTCCAAATACGGAGGCCGTCGCTAAGGTCAGATTGATCTTCTTCATGTATCACTTTTCGGATAACAAAAACCAGATCTGTAAATTAATTTGCAGTTCTTAACAGGCTTGAAGTGTTTTGTTTTGCGACACTTAAGTTCAAAAATTCGATCGGGAAGGGGTGCTCTTCATCTCGTTTTGAGATTCGCTCGTAAAATAACTTATTACGGGCAATTAATTTTACGTAAGTACGGGTTTCTTCATAAGGGATTTCTTCAATAAATTCTAGCGTGTCGCTGGCATTCCGAGTCTTTAACCAACCCCGAAGTGCGTTCGGGCCCGCATTGTAGGCGGCCGCCACGTAAGTTAATTGACCATCTTGCTTTCGCACTTGCTCCATCAACTCATAACTACCCAGTTGAATATTGACATGAGGATTATACAAATCTTCTGGTTTTGCATACGGAATTTCGAATTTTTTTGAAAGTTGCTTAGCTAAGCGCGGGATCATCTGCATTAAACCCATCGCGTCCGCGTGGCTGCGTGTACGGGCATTGAACGCAGATTCTTGTTTCATAATCGAATAGATCAGGGATGACGGTAGCTGAGTTTTTTCGGCCATCGCTTTGACTTGATCAGGGTAAGGTTGCGGAAACACTAACTCTGGATATTTTAGCAGAACCTCGATTTTTCCTTCGTTGGTTAGTTTTGCAAAAGCGGCAAATAAAGGTAAATAACGTTTTCCATTTTCGGCTAAGTAAAGTCCAAGATTCACGTGGCGCTCAAGGCCCTTTGCTAGAATCGGTACGGCGCGCTCGGCTAAATCGACCTCTTGGTACTTGATCAGCTCTTGAAAAATCTCTTTTTCGTGCGTTGATAAAAATGCCAACTCTAAATCGAATGCAAATTTCTTTTCAACCTTGATTTTCGAAAGGGCGGGCATTTTGCGTCCAAGCTCATGATACGAAACCAAGCCGTAATATCCAAAAAAATCATCCTGAATTATTTTTTCTAAATTCTTTTTAGCATCGTCTTTGCGATCTAATTCTTTGAAGCAGCGGGATTGATAAAACAGGGCTCTTGATTTCTCGCTATTGTCGGTTGTCGAGTTGTAAAGGGCTTCAAATGATTTTTCGGCTTCCGCCCATTTTTTATTTTTGTATAGGATCCAAGATTTTAACCACTGAATGCGGTCGGGGGTAAATGAAATGGTTTTTGGACTGTATTTTTTAATGTCTTCAATGACTAGATCGTAATTCGATACGGCTAATTCATGATCGTTATCCTCTTCAGCCATCCGACCTTGTATAAAATAAATTTCGGCAACTGAAATCACTCCTTTTAACAAGCGCAGGGTATCCGTCAGGATCTGATCGGCCTGAACGTGGCGATCTTCAGTCCAGTAGGTGCGGGCGAATAATTGGGTCGCTTCATAGAAGCGGTTCGCGGCGTCAGTATCTTTTTTACTTTTTTTAAATTCGTTTTTTGTCCAATTGAACATTTCGGCGGTTGTTTTTAGAAACTCGGTGCGAAGGCCTGCGCTTTTTTGCTTTGCACGCAGTTGTTTGAACGCTTTCATTTTATCTGCGGGCTGACGGGCCACTTTTAAATTCTTTTTGAAATCGGCGATGGTCATCCGGTAATTGCTCACCGGTTTAGTCGGATCAGACTCTTCAATTTCTTCTGCATAAATTCGGCGTTCGATATCTGATAGCTCTTTAAAATCAAATTTATAGTTCTTACAGTTTTTATGCGCGCGAATTCCGGCTAGCCCATTCAATGCGAACTTCTCATCGCCTGCTTTTTCAATTAACTTTTCGCAGCTCATGCCAATTAGACTTGTGCCCGCATCAAAAATAGCTAAACCAGATTTGCCCGAGCTATCGCTCCCAATTTTGACCGAGCTATCGCTCGAGGCAGATCCTTGAATACTTTGTGATTGACATGATTGTGATAAAAATAAAATCGCAATCAGCAAAGTCGAATATTTTCTATTGCTCATGAGCATTCCCCATTACGTTTTAACCGGCTCTTTTTTAGCCGGTGTTGCAGGCGCCGTTTTGAATTCAAACTGAAGTTTGTCGTTTTCAACGGTAATAAAGACTTTACCACCGTTCTTCAGCTTGCCAAATAAAAGCTCGTCCACCAGCTGAGATTTGATGGATTCATCGATTTTACGCGATATAGGTCGTGCTCCATATACTACGTCGTAGCCTTTTTCGCCTAACCATTTCACCACGGCATCGTCATATTTAAGCTCTACTTTTTTATTGGCTAAAGTCATTCTAAGCTCAGAAAGAAATTTTTCGACAACTTGAAGAATCAAATCGAAAGTGAGTGAATTAAAATACACCACTTGATCAAGCCGGTTGATAAACTCCGGAGAGAATGTTTTCTTAATCGCATCTTTACTCACTCCGGTACGATCTGGTTTTGATAAGCCAATGGTCCCTTTTGCAACATCTTGTGCGCCCGCATTCGTAGTCATCACGATCAATGTATTTTTAAAATCAACGGTGCGGCCATTTCCGTCCGTTAATCTTCCGCCGTCCATGACTTGCAGGAGGATATTGTAAATATCGCTATGGGCTTTTTCAATTTCATCTAACAGCACCAGCGAATATGAGTTTTTACTAATGACTTCAGTTAACTGACCACCTTGTTCGAAGCCGACGTAGCCCGGAGGCGCGCCCACAAGTCTAGAGATCGAATGCTTCTCCATGTATTCACTCATATCAAAACGTTGAAAGTGAATCCCCAGAATACGCGATAGCTGCTTACAGACTTCGGTTTTTCCAACACCCGTCGGCCCAGCAAACAAAAATGATCCCCACGGCTTATCTTTTTGATCAAGCCCGCTTCGCGCAAATTTAATCGCCCGCACTAGATGCTCGATCGCTTCGTCTTGCCCGAACACAACGGCTTTTAATTTTTTATCTAAGTCTTTTAAACTGCGTAGATCATCACTCGACATTTCAGTGGCGGGGACACCAGAAAGGCGGCTAACAACTTCCATGACGTCTTTTGCGTCGATGACGGCGTTTTTCTTTTTTAATTTGATGAAACTGGCGACTTCATCCATTAGGTCGATCGCCTTATCGGGAAGTTTTGCATTGGCTAAGTATTTCTGCGATAAATCAACGCAAGCTTTTAATGCTTCTTCGGAATAAGTAACTAAATGGAAGTCTTCGAATTTCTTTTTTATTCCGGTAATGATTTTTAATGCATCATCCACTGAAGGCTCACTGACATCCAGTCTTTGAAATCGGCGTGCTAATGCTTTATCTTTTTCAAAATGCTGTCGGTATTCTTGAAATGTCGTAGCACCGATACAGGTCAAATCACCCTTGGTTAAAGCGGGTTTTAATAAGTTAGAGGCATCCATCGAGCCACCTGAAGTTGATCCGGCGCCGACGATGGTATGAATTTCGTCGATAAAAAGTATGACGTTGTTACGCTCTTTTACTTCTTTTAAAATATTTTTAAGGCGGCCCTCGAAATCACCGCGGTATTTTGCACCCGCAAGTAACGAACCTAAATCTAACGAATAGATAATTTTATCTTTTAAAAAATCAGGCACATCACGTGTTACAATCTTTTCAGCTAAGCCTTCGGCGACTGCCGTTTTACCAACGCCCGAATCTCCGATCAGCAATGGATTGTTTTTCGTGCGTCGACCTAGTGTTTGAATCATCTTCTGAATCAAATCTTCGCGGCCGACCAAGGGATCTTTTCGACCGGATAAAACGTATTCATTCAAATTCAAAGCAAAATCATCTAATGCCGAACTTTTTGTTTTCCCGCCCGACGCTTGATCGCCGTCTGAATCAGAATCTTTTTTTAAACCTTCGGTCGGGCCCGATGATAAATGATGGCTAATAAATGAAATCACATCAAACTGACTAACGCCGCACTTTTCTAAACAGAATACTGCAAAAGATTTCTTCTCTTCAAAAACTGAAACCAAGACGTGACCTTCGTGAATTTGATTTTTTCCGGCGCCATGAAGTTGTAAAGCAGCGCGTTCAAAAACGCGGTGAATCGAAGCCGAAAGGTCTGGCTTCCAACTTTCTTTTTCATCGAAGACATCTTTCTGATCTTCAGAAATTGTTGGATTCTTGTTAATGTAAACATCAAGTTCTTTTTTTACTTCAGTCGGCGAGGTCCCTAAATTTTCTAAGATCTCGACGATCATCGGGGCTTCAACTAAACAGTAAAGAAAATGTTCAAGCGTAACAAATTCGTGATTTTTTTTTGCGGCTAAATCGATCGCTTTGCCAAAGCGCTTATCTAATTCTTTTGAAAGCATACGGGCCTCAACTTTCTTCTTCGTAAGACGTTTTAAGCGGGTGCTGATTCGTTTTCGAAAACTGATTCACTTGCGCCACTTTGCTTTCAGCCACTTCAAAAGAAAATATTCCGGCTAAGCCCACACCCTTATGGTGTACATCTAAAGTTATTTTGTGCGAATCAGATTCTGATTTACCAAAAAATTTTTTTAACACAAACATAACAAAATCCATTGGTGTGTAATCATCATTATGTAGAAGAACTTTATATAACTTCGGCTCTTCAACTTCTATTTCTAGATCTAGGTCGGGGTTCTCAAAACGTTTCGTACTCATGTCTCAAGTGTAGACTAAATCTCAAAATGAAATAACAAAAATCAACTTTGTAAGATCATGTTGCACTCGCACAAAAAAATGCTAAACTAATCGGGATCTAAAATTATATAAAACAGAACGTAAAAAATGGGGATTAATATGAAAAGACTTTCGAATCAAAGCGGTTTCTCGTTAATTGAATTAATGGTGGTCGTCGCGATCATCGGAATTTTATCAGCAATTGGAATTCCACAATATTCTAAATTCCAAGCGAAGACTCGTCAGAGTGAAGCGAAATCTGCACTGGGTACTTTATTTACGGCGGAAAAATCATTTCAAATTGAATGGAGTTCGTTCACTTGTGACTTAGCAAACGCAGGTTTCGGAATCGAAGGAAACACATTACGTTATGACCTTGGTTTCCCTGGTGCATGTCCAACGGCAGGTTATCCTACGACAAGTGCTCCTGCAGAGGAAACGGCTCGAAGCGTCGCTTCCGCGCGATTCCCCACTGGTTCGGGATGGGTGTCGCCAGCTTTGGCAGCACCAGGTGGAGTTGGCTTTACGCCGCTGACGCCAGTAGCTGCTCGCACTCCGACGGCAACCAGTTTTATTGCAGTTGCGTGGGGATCACCTAACTCTGCAGCATGCACGACTGGCGGCAGCGCAGCTAGTGTAACTCGATGTGATGAGTGGACGATTGATCAAGGTAAAGTTATACGAAACCCAATTAGCGGTGTTTGGTAGTTTAAAATTGTGCTAGCATATTTTCTTTTTTCAACAAAAGGGCTGATCTTAGGGTTAGCCCTTTTGTTTTTTATTCAATGGCAGTTGCCGAAGCCTCTGCCGATAAATGTGACCAACTATATTCCGCCTCCACAAATCTTGCAAAACATGGCCGCCGGGTTCAATATTCAAATTGCGGATTCATTCTGGCTTCGTGCCTTACAAGACTTTGACTATTGCGATCAACCACTGAATAAAAATTCGTGCAGGGATGAATCGTGGCTATTTCAAATTATTGATTTAACGACTGAACTAGATAATAAATTTCGTGATGCTTATTTCTTTGGTGCCATTTCGTTATCTGTCTTAATTTCTGACATTGACGGAGCATCGAAAATTTTCGAAAAAGGAACTTCACAGTTTCCAGGCGACTGGAGGTTGAGCTATGCTGCCGGATATCATGTTTTGTTTGAAGAAAATAACAAATTGAAAGCAGCTCAACTCTATCATGCGGCCGCGGCAAATGGCGCTCCACCATGGGTTAAAGTTTTAGCAGGTAGATTAGCAGTAGAGGGTGGAGAGGAAGAATTCGCCGCACAAATTTTGGATCAAATGATTCAAACCAGTCAAGAGCCTAAGCTAGTCGATAGACTCCGCAAAAAATTAAACGAAAAATTAAGCAAATAGCAAATCTGCTGCTTAACAAATCATTAGCGCCTTGACCTTTTTTTAAAAACCTTCATATTGATAACCCATGTCAACAAAACGTGATTACTATGAAATTTTAGAAGTCGAAAAATCTGCAGACGGCGATACGATTAAAAAATCGTATCGAAAGCTGGCGATGCAATTTCATCCTGACCGTAATCCGGGCGATAAAGCGGCTGAAGATAAATTCAAAGAAGCGGCCGAGGCTTATGAAGTTTTAAGTAACGCAGAAAAACGCGCGCAGTATGATCGCTTTGGTCACCAAGCATTTCAAGGTGGGCGCGGCGGTGGCGGTCAGTTTAATGATATGAATGATATATTTTCTCAGTTCGGAGATGTCTTCGGAGATATTTTTGGCGGTGGTGGCGGCTTCGGCGGTCAGCAGCGATCGGGGCGCGCTAGAAATTCTCCGCGCAAAGGTGCAGATCTTCGTTACGTGACCGAAATCGAAATGAAAGATGTTCTGCAAACAAAAGAGCAGCAAATTGAATTTGAAACCGAAGCCAATTGTTCAGATTGTAATGGTTCTGGCGCCGAAAAAGGCAGTGCGCCGGTCACTTGTAAAGTTTGTGCGGGCACGGGCCAAGTTGTTCGACAGCAAGGTTTTTTCACGATGGCGTCGACATGTCATAAATGTCATGGCAGCGGCGAAAATATTGATAAGCCTTGTTTAAAATGTGAAGGCCGCGGCCGAAATAAAGTTTCTAGAAAGATTAAAGTTACGATTCCAGCAGGGGTTGATAACGGAACCAGGCTTCGCATTACCAATGAAGGCGAAGGCGGTTACCGGGGCGGGCCAAACGGAGATTTATACGTCGAGATTCGGGTTAACGAACACGAGGTATTCGAGCGTGAAGGCGATCATCTTTTCGCAGATTTAGATGTTTCATATATTCAATTTCTTGTCGGTGGAGAAATCACGACGGATGGTTTAGAAGGCGACGTCAAAGTCGATATCCCCCGCGGATCAAAACCTGGCGACCGGGTGAAGATTCTAAGCCAAGGATTACCGTCTTTAAGGGGCTCTCGCCGGGGTGATCTATATTTTACCCTGAATGTCGAATTCCCTAAAAAGCTGACTGAAGATGAGGAAAAACTGATCAGACAGCTAGCAGAGGTGACTAAGACGAATGTCGCTGCCAAAAAGAAGGGCTTCTTTAAGTCCTAAATTGAGAAAATTCCATCGAATTCAAGCAGCTAGGCTTGACGACTTCAGGTTTGATCTCACATTCAAGCGTGAACAACTTAGCTTATATTTAGCTTAAATTTATAGATCAGAAATTTACAGATCAGAATTAACAGGAGTGAAAAATGGGAAAAATTATTGGTATCGACTTAGGAACCACAAATTCATGCGTATCTATTATGGAGGGTGGCGAGCCGAAAGTTTTAGTAAATGAAGAAGGCGCACGTACAACTCCTTCCGTTGTGGCTTACACGAAAGATGGCGAGCGTTTAGTCGGCCAGATCGCAAAACGTCAAGCAGTGACGAATCCAGAAAATACAATATATTCATCAAAGCGTTTCATCGGTCGTAAGTTCGAGGAAGTAACTGAAGAAATTAAATTAGTTCCATACAACGTTGTTGGAAAAAACAACGGTGCAGATTGCGCATTTAAAATTCAAGGCGATAAAACAGTTTCTCCAGAAGAAGTGGGCGCGGCTGTTTTATCTAAACTTAAAAAAGTTGCTGAAGATTATTTAGGTCAAGAAGTGACAGACGCCGTGATTACAGTTCCAGCTTACTTTAACGATGCTCAACGACAAGCAACGAAAGACGCCGGTAAAATTGCGGGCCTTAATGTTCGTCGTATTATCAACGAGCCAACAGCAGCGGCATTGGCGTATGGATTAGATAAAAAGAAAGATCAAAAAATCGTAATCTACGATTTCGGTGGTGGTACATTCGACGTTTCTATTCTTGAAGTGGGCGAAGGCGTTGTTGAAGTTAAATCAACAAACGGCGACACTCACTTAGGTGGAGATAACTTTGACGTTGTGATCTTAGAATGGTTGATCACTGAATTTAAAAAAGACCAAGCGATCGATCTTAAGAATGACAAAATGGCTTTACAGCGTTTGAAAGAAGCGGCAGAAAAAGCGAAGATCGAATTATCAACAGCACAAGAATCTGATATTAATCTTCCGTTCATTACGGCCGATCAGTCAGGTCCGAAGCATTTACAAATTAAATTATCTAGATCTAAGTTTGAACAAATGACTGAAGCTTTAGTAAAGCGCTCGATTGAACCTTGTAAGAAAGCTTTAGCTGACTCGGGCTACAAACTTTCTGATATCGATGAAATCGTATTAGTCGGTGGATCAACTCGTATCCCTGCGATTCAACGCGCGGTAAAAGAATATTTCGGTAAAGAACCAAATCGTACGGTCAATCCAGATGAAGTGGTAGCTATCGGTGCAGCAGTTCAAGGTGGAGTCTTAGCGGGTGATGTTAAAGACGTATTATTATTAGACGTAACTCCACTTTCGCTTGGTATCGAAACGATGGGCGGAATTATGACTCCGTTGATCGAGCGTAACACGACGATCCCTTCGAAAAAGACGCAAGTGTTTTCGACGGCAGCGGACAATCAGCCGGGCGTTGATATTCACGTTCTTCAAGGCGAGCGAAAAATGTCGACTGACAATAAGTCATTAGGACGTTTTGAATTAAGCGGCCTACCGGCGTCTCCACGCGGAGTTCCGCAAATCGAAGTGACTTTTGATATGGATGCGAACGGTATCTTAAGCGTATCAGCAAAAGATGTGGCTTCAGGTAAATCGCAAAACATCAAGATCACGGCGCAGTCGGGATTAAGCGAAGAAGAAATTAAAAAATTAGTGAAAGAAGCTGAATTGCAAGCCGAAGCGGATAAAGAAAAAGCAGAAGCCGTGCAAGCTCGTAATAACTTGGACAATTTAGTTTATCAAACTGAAAAGTTAATGACTGAATCAGGTTCAAAAGTTGCGGCAGCCGATTTAGAAAATGCAAAAACCGCCGTAGCCGATGCGAAAAAAGTTTTAGAAAATAAAACCGCCGCGCAACCCGAGCTAAAAGCCGCATTTGATAAATTACAAACCGTTTCACACAAAATGACCGAAGAAATCTACAAAGCAACGGGCGCACAACCGGGTGCTGAAGGTGCTTCAGCAAATGGCGGAGGCGACGGTCACCAAGATAATGGCGCAGGTACCAAAGCCGAAAACAAAAAAGGCGACGACGTCATCGACGCCGATTTCAAAGACGTAAACTAAAACCAAATTTCATTCGCAAGAACGAAACTAAAAAGGGAGACCATCAGGCCTCCCTTTTTTTTATTCCCCTCTTGGTAACAGTTCCCTTTTTGAAACGCGCTACGTCAGTTATTACTTGTAGACGCGTTTAAGCTCTTCCAAATGCATGGGTTTTAGTTTTCCGCCCCAGGCGCACATGAGGTTATCGGTTTCGATTGTGTAGTAGATCATTTCTTCTTTGGCGCGATCGTAGAATTCTAGGTAGCAATCTGGAAATCCTAGTATGTGGCCGAATTCATGTCGGATTGTCCATTGGGTATTATAATCATCTAGCGAATAATCAGGGTCCATCGTGATGACGTTCCATGTTTCGCCAGATACGTTTGGTGTTACGCCTTTTTCAAATTTCACGAAAGGGGCCGTCCCATTTTTCGGAATAAACTGAACGAGTAATTGAAACCCATCCATTTTCCATTCTTCTTCGATATTTGTTTTTAGCCACACCGCTATTTTTTCAAGGGTTGGTAAAATGAAATCTTGAGTTAATAAAGTACGGTCTGAATTCCATTTTAATTCGCTTCTTACTTTTTTCAGCGTAAAAAAACTATCGTAAGTCTCTTTCGCTAATTTCAGATAGCGCTTATGAAAGTTTGGAACTGTTTCTGACTTTATATAATGATTCAATTCGGCTAAGCAATTCGCCTTCGTTAACAAGGCGTTGTGACACATTCCGACCAGCCAATCGATGTATTTCGTTTTTGTGGCTTCATCAAGCGTAGAAAATCGAGTGAGTGCCTCTACCGCAGCGGGGTCTTTCATGAAGAAGTAGTAACCGCGAATGTCGCGAACGTCTTGATCAGCATACCAATTTTCAAAATAGGCTTCTTGGCCTAACCAACGAACCGCGCCCTGATAAGAACTGTTTAATTCGCGAATCATTGTAATGAAAACTTCGTCAGTTACTGGCGGAGTTTCCACCAAAGCTTTTTCTTCCAACAGAACTAATTTCATCTCGGCAGGTAGTGCATTAATTCTTTCGGCAAACTTTTCTTGCATTAGTTTAATCGATGTCACTTTAGGAGCTTCTGGCGGGACCGGGTTTTTTGTATTTCGATCAGCAAGGTTCAGTCTTGTTTGTAAATCTCGGTTTTGATTAACGACATTCAGCCACTCGACGGCGCGCTTTCCCACTTTTATAACGGAATCAAGCTTCTGCTGAGTGACGACGTTTATTTTCTGTTCAGTTCTAACAGTCTCTTGACCACCAATCGGCGGTAACGGCGGCGGGCTGGGCGGCGCGCTGGCTTTTGGCGAACAGGCCGCTAAGATTACGAAAGCAATCAAAGTAATATAACTAAGTACTATTTTTTTGTGCATATTTTGATCCCCACCCGCAGATGGGTATAGCACAAATCCGCCGAAACGAAAATTTGAGTTATTTTGAGGTGAATTGTTTACAAATGACTGTCTACATTCTTACTATCTAGTTATGGAAAATAATCAGGCTGACTGGCAAGAAATCTCGAAGCGAATCACGTGGATAAAAAACCCAACGATTATTAAAAATTCGACCTTCAAAAAACCAGTTTCAATCAAATGGTATGAAGACGGAAAGCTTAACGCCAGTGTCAATTGCATCGACCGCCACTTGCCGGCCATGGCAAAAGCCACGGCACTAATTTGGGAAGCAGATGACCCGGCAGAGAGTTCAAAAAAAATTTCCTATCAAGAGCTTTCTGATTCCGTAAATCGATTTGCAAACGTTCTAAAGAAACATAACGTTAAAAAAGGCGACCGAGTCGTCATCTACTTACCAATGATTGTCGAAGCCGTCTACGCCATGTTAGCTTGTGCGCGAATCGGGGCCGTTCATTGTGTCGTGTTCGCGGGATTTTCTCCGGACTCAATTGCGGACCGAATCGAAGACTGTGAAAGCGTATTCATCATCACCGCAGATGAAGGTTTACGGGCCGGTAAAAAAATCGAACTTAAAAAAAACGTCGACGCAGCACTTGAAAAGCTAGCAAAGAAAAATAAGAACACGATTCAAAACGTTTTGGTCGTTCAGCGAACCAAGCAGCAAATCGCTTGGAATTCGAAATTAGACCTTTGGTACCATGAAGAGATCAAAACCGCATCGATCGTCTGCGAACCCGAAGTGATGAACGCGGAAGATCCACTTTTTATTTTGTATACTTCGGGCTCAACCGGAAAACCAAAAGGAGTTCTGCACACCACGGGCGGGTATTTAACTTTTGCTAGTTACACCCACGAAAAAGTTTTCGGTTATAAGCCAGGCGAAATTTATTGGTGCACGGCAGATGTAGGTTGGATCACCGGACACAGTTACATCGTGTACGGGCCACTGGCGAATGGCGCAACCACACTTATTTTCGAAGGAGTTCCCAATTACCCAACGGTATCAAGATTTTGGGAAGTCATCGATAAGCATCAAGTTCAAATTTTTTACACGGCACCGACCGCAATTCGCGCCCTGATGCGCGAAGGTGATGCTGCTGTAAAGAAATCTTCGCGTCGGTCATTACGCCTTTTAGGCTCAGTCGGAGAGCCCATCAACCCCGAAGCGTGGAACTGGTATCACGAAGTTGTTGGCGATAAACGGTGCCCCATAGTCGATACTTGGTGGCAAACCGAAACAGGCGGAATTTTAATCTCGGCTACGTCAGAAGAAAACGGACGAACCAAACCTGAAGATTTAAAACCGGGTTCAGCCACCTGGCCGTTACCAGGCATTCATGTCGAGCTACTGACCGTCGAAGGAAAAGTCATTCACGGAGCCGGTGAAGGCGTCTTAGCGCTAAAAGATTCGTGGCCAGGGCAGATGCGAACGGTCTACCGCGATCACGCAAGGTTCGAAGAAACTTATTTTTCAACTTACCCAGGATATTATTTTACCGGTGATGGTTGCCGACGCGATGAAGACGATTTTTATTGGATCACCGGTCGGGTTGATGATGTGATCAATGTATCTGGACATCGATTAGGAACAGCCGAAATTGAATCTGCTTTTGTTGAACACGAAAGCGTCGCGGAAGCCGCGGTCGTAGGGTATCCGCATGATATAAAAGGGCAGGGCATTTACGCGTTCATCACCTTGAAAAACGCGAATCAGCCTAGCGAAAATTTAAAGACTGAATTGATCAAGCTAGTTCGTAAAATCATCGGCCCCATCGCCACACCAGATATTATTCAATGGGCCCCGAGCTTACCGAAAACTAGGTCAGGTAAAATCATGCGTAGAATTTTAAGAAAAATCGCCGAGAATCAAATCGATAGCTTGGGCGACATCAGTACCTTGGCCGACCCAAACGTGGTTAAAGATTTAGTCGATAATCGAGTGAAGCCTGAATAAAAAAGGTTAGAACCAAGAGCGGTCTGGGCAATCTTCCTGGAAACGCTGATACCTTAAAGTCTGCGCGCAATAATTATTTCGCGTATCGCTTTTCAATCCGTCACACATTTCTTCGCGAGAACGAAAAGTTTGGTTACCGGTCGGACAGCCATTTTCAGTGTAGTCGTAAGAAAAAGATTGAGTATTTGTATTAGGAATATTCGGCACGCAACTTATGAAAAGTAAGCCAAGTGAATATAAGAATAAAAAGAATAAGAAGTTATGCAATTTCATTTTTTTCATATGTAATCTTTTTTATGATATCACAAAAATTGTCACTCTGGCTTGGATTGCTTTTAAACAATGAAAAGACTGCGCCGAGTGTCAATTATTTGTACGGGAAGAGATTTCAACCACTCAAGAAAGTTCGCAGAGCAAAATAATTTCGTGCTATGAAGTGGCATAACCAAAGGTCCATAACAAAGGTCCATAACAAAGGTCCAAAATAAAGGTCCAAAATAAAGGAAAAAAAATGAAAAAAAATTATACTGTAAATATCTTTTTAAGCGCCCTATTAGTAGCGATCATGGTATCGACGGTCGTACTTTCGTAATTGAATGCAAATTACTTTCGCTTTAAGGTCTTATTCATCATTCGCACTTTAGCTTTTTGAGTTTTTTGAAAAGCTAAAGTCTTCTTTAGAATTTTATCTGAATCTGTTGATAAAATCCGCGCGGCGAAAAGCCCCGCATTGTACGCGTTATCAATCGCCATTGTCGCCACGGGAACTCCGCGCGGCATCTGCACAATCGCTAATAAAGCATCTAAACCATTTAAACCATTTACGATGACGGGTACCCCGATCACGGGTAAAGGCGTTAAGCTTGCAACCATTCCCGGTAAATGGGCGGCCGCACCGGCACCGGCAATGATCACGCGAATTCCGTTTTGGTGCGCGGTCTTTGCAAATTGCACCATGTCTTCAGGCGTTCGGTGAGCGGATACAATTTTTGTAACAAATGAAATTTTGAATTCACTTAAAGCCTCTTCAGCTTTTTTCATGGTTTTGTAATCGGTTAAGCTTCCCATGATAATTGCAACGGTAGGTTGCTTGTTACCAAAAACCTGAGGTCGTTTCGATTTTGCAGTTGTTGGCTTTTTCAAATGCGAATTCCTTTTCGTTCAAGCAAAGCTTTTTGTAAAAGATCATTTTTTTGATTACCAATATAATTGATGTGTCCCATTTTTCTGCGGGGCCGATTCTCAGTCTTATCGTACCAGTGTAAAGCCCCCGTTGGAAATTTTGCGATCGTTGGGTTTCGGACCGAAGTCCCCAAAAGATTAACCATCACAAAAGCAGGCTGTTTAATTTCTATATTCGGTAAATCCATTCCAAGTATGCAACGTAAGTGTAATTCAAACTGATCTACGTTCAATGCATCTTGCGAAAAGTGGCCGGTGTTGTGAACGCGTGGGGCAACTTCGTTAATCACAAGTTTGCTACCCAAATTAAAAAGTTCAAAAGCGATGACCCCGACGTAATCGATATCCGTCAGAAATTGAATAATCTTAGCCGTTATCTTTCTTTGCATCGGGTGATGCGTGGGGCCCATCACATAATCGCACTGATTATTTTTTTGCACAGATTTAACCATCGGCAAAATTTTAATTTGTCCCTTGCTTGAGCGCGCAAATATTAAAGATTTTTCAGATTTAAATTCTACGAATGGCTCAATAATAAATTGAGACTCAAGACCCTTAAATTCGATTTTAAACGCATCAAGGTCTAATTTATTTTTTACAACGTAAGTGCCGTAACCGTCGTAACCACCCATGCGACGCTTAAAAACAATTTTATGATTGTAAATCTGAAAAGCTAAATCAATATCATCTTTAGAATTAATTTTAATATGTTCTAAGGTCGGTAAGTGATAATCGTGTAGCCATTCTTTTTGTTTCAAACGATCCTGGATATGACTTAAACATTTCAAAGATGGATAGATCTTCTTACCCGGAATTTGTTTAAGGCTTTTCCGTAACAGCGAAGCCGGAATAAACTCGCTTTCAAAAGTAATAAAGTCGCTATTACGAATCAGTAACCGCACATCTTGCTCAGAGTTAATATCGCCTTGAATCCAGCGGTTGGCCGAGCTGACCGCGGGGTCTGAACGCTTTTCTGCTAAAACCACCGTTTTTAGTCCCATTTGGCGGGCTTTTAGCGCAAGCATGCGGGCTAATTGTCCGCCTCCTAAAATTCCGACGGTTTTTGTATGAATTGGCATACGTCATAGTAACTCTTTAAATTTCGAAAAATAAAGTGTAAAAGAACGCTTGTGCGTAACGTAACAGATCTTAATTTTCCGCTTTGCCTGGCACCAATGGTGGGACTAACCCACGTGGCCCTTCGCCGTTTGATGAGTGATTATATGCCACAAAACGCATCAACTCATTGGCCCACTGAAATGTTGAACTCACGCCGCGTGCCGGGTGAGAATCTAAAAACCACGCCCGAGACTTTACGACGACCCGAAGAAACAAACTTAGTTCCGCAAATTCTTGGCAACGAAGAAATTCCGATTCAAAAAGCGGTGCAAAGGCTTGTGAATGAATGGGGTGCCAGTGGCATCGATATCAACATGGGCTGCCCCGTGCAAAAAGCTTTGAAGCATAATTACGGAGTCTCTTTAATGGGAGACATGAATTATGCCGCCCAAGTTGTTGAGATGACGAAAAAATATTCGACCGTGCCGATATCAGTTAAGCTTCGCGCAGTTGGTAGTGAAAAATCGATTCCACAATTAATTACCTTCGTTCAGAAATTAGTCGATAGCGGTGCCGACTGGATTACGCTGCACCCGCGCACCGCCGAACAAAAACGCCGAGGGCAGTCCGATTGGTCGCAAATCACTGAACTTAAAAAAGCCGTGAACGTTCCCATCATTGGGAACGGAGACATTCAAACCGTGGATGATGTGATTTCAATGATGAACGAAACAAAAGCCGATAAGGTCATGGCCGGGCGAGCTTTGGCTGCGCGCCCCTGGATGATGTGGCAATTAGGCGAAAAGCTTGGCTTTGAAACTCCTGCGGCTTTTGCAAATCAACAAGCACCCAAAACCCCAACTGAAGAAGGTGCCGAATACGGTCGCGCGCTTTTAAAGTTAATCGACTACAGCGAAGAAAGTTTTATGCAAGATGCCGGGGCGTCCGAGTCGATCACTCTTCGTAAAATGCAATTCTACATCCGTACGACGCATGTCTGGCTTGAATTTGGCCATACGCTGATGGCGATGTGCAGTCGATGTCAGAATTTAAATGATTTAAAAATTGCGATTGTTCAGTTCTTTAAAGATGAGCAATCAATGTATCCACGAACTGAATTGAGGCAATAATGAATAATGGAATGAACGGTAAAAAATTCGTCATGATTTTTGTAGGCGTAACAATTATTTGTGGAATACTTACAACGATATGGTTTAAAAATGCTTACGACACCCGGCCTCGTGTGCAAATCGATACCAAACAAAAAGAAACGAAGCGCGCTTTTGATTCGAAAATCTATGATGTTCAAGAAAAACTCAATGGACCAATCGATAGCAAGGTCGACCTAAAAAAATCGCTTCATAACAATATTGATTCTAAGTGTGTAAATACATTCGCAGAATCGGCAAGTCTTAGTTTGACAGAATTTGCTAATCATTATCGAAAGAATTCGAGCTTCAAACAATGTTTAGGCCTTGCTGAATTAGGAGTTACCCCTGAAATGCAAAGTAATATCGATCAAGCTTGCTTAAACAATTACGAAGAAAAGCAATGTACGCAAGCCTTGTTTTTTGTTCGGATTCGAAGCTTGGCCATTCTAACTGAAAAGGTTCCGGTCAATCAGCTGACCGAAAAACAAATAATGATGCGCTTTATGGCTGAGATGACAACTTCGGGCACTAAGAATTTAATAGCCCTCAAAGAGATGGGGGGCGAATTGTATTTACGAAACCCACAAGATCCGCAAGCTCAAGACGCTTTCTTTCTTGCCGAAATTTTTCCGATTTTAGAAGGCAATTCGCAAGGAAAAGTGACTCAAGAATTTAATGAAATTTTAGCGCGAACTTTAGCTGAACGGCCAAGCGACGAAAAACTACATGAATACCAATTCGTAAGTGAAATGTCTTTACCCATTGAAGAAAGATTTAAAGCTGCCTATGACCGAACGATGCGAAACCCAGATTCGGCAACGGCCAACTATAATCTTGCATCAATTTACAATAAAATGGGTGATTCAGATGCAGAACTTAAGCTTTTGCATAGAGCGAATCGTTTAGCCCCAGGCCAGAATCGATATTTAGTAACTCTGCAAAAACGGCTGCGTGGTGAAAACGAGAATGCT
Organism: Bdellovibrio sp.; assembly: GCA_043760925.1. Lineage (GTDB taxonomy): Bacteria > Bdellovibrionota > Bdellovibrionia > Bdellovibrionales > Bdellovibrionaceae > Pseudobdellovibrio. The sequence continues at coordinate 161,326 of JAYUOK010000094.1, forward strand.
TATTCTGCAACATTCTCTTACGGAATGATCGATTAATCTAACCCATCACCATTGAGTCTAATTTACCTTCGTCTTCGAGGGCTTTTAGGTCGTTGTAGCCACCAATTAATTTATCATTGATAAAAATCATCGGCACCGTTGCCCAGCCCGTTTCAGTTTTTAATTTTTGAAGCTCGCCCATGTTATTCGTTAGATCAACGATTTCAACTTGCAAGCCGCGACCCTCAAAGAAATTCTGAGCACGGTCGCAATAAGGGCAGGGATTTTTTTTGATCATCTTAATCTTCGCAGTTTGTTTCATGCTATTTCCTTTTCAGTTAAGTGCTGGCGCTTCATCAAAGCCAAAATTGCAGTCACAGCAACTCATTTAGCCTTGATCTGAATTCCTGTGGCTTCGTTAAAACTTTCACCTCTTCAAAAATATCTTTGAACTCGGGAATCGACAAGCACAATTGCTTCATCCACCCCTTGGTGCGCGCAACGGCAAAGTGATCATTCACATAGGCAGAGCTTGATTCGTAGAATGAAGGAATTAATATTTTGACTTCAAGAAACGTTGTCTTCAAAACAGTTGCCTCCGTAAAACCAGCTTTAATTTTATTAAAGATGTAAGGGTCGCGTAAAGCGCCGCGTCCGATCATGTAGTCGTTTGTTTGTGCGGTTGCGTGGCAATTCTTAAAATCTTCCGGGGTCCAAATTTCGCCGTTGGTGATGATGCGAAGTTTGGTGACCTCTTTTATTCTTGCAATCCATTCCCAGTACGCGGGCGGTTTGTAGCCATCGGTTTTAGTTCGACAATGCACGGTGACCCATTCTGCACCCGCGGCTTCGATGGCTTGTGTGTTAGCTAAACAGGCCGATGGGTCATCAAAGCCCAAGCGAATTTTCGCGGTAACCGGTACCCCTTTTGGGACGGCGGCGCGGACGGTTTTAACGATATTGTAAATTCGGTCCGTTGATTTGAGTAGCGTGGCTCCTCCGTCGTGACGGTTCACGGTCGGAGCCGGGCATCCGAAGTTCAGATCAATTCCTAGCGCGCCCAATTCGGCGGCGCGTGCGGCATTTTCGGCAAGAGGGTTTGCTTGACCACCCAGAAGTTGCACGAAGACGGGTGTGCCCGCGCGGGTTTTTGATTTGGTTTTAAGTTCAGGGCAATTTTTATAGAAAACAGTCTCGGGCATCAGATGCTCGGTGATGCGTAAAAACTCGGTAACACAATGATCTATACCGCCCAAATTCGTTAAGAGGTCACGCATGGCCCAGTCGGTAACGCCTTCCATAGGAGCTAAAAATAATCGGGGAGCCTGGGGGCGGTTCATTGGGCAAATATACGTTATAATTCGATTCAAATCTAGATCTAGTTTAAACCATTCTTTCGTTTTTACATTGACCCTAACAGTTGTAGGTCAGCGGGTGGCATCTGAAGTATATTCATCGCTGGAGACAAGATGATGATTCGAATTATATTTCTAATTGCTTTAGTCCTTTTAGTCGCCTGCCATCCTGCTAAGGAAAAACCCGCTATTAAAAACGCAAACATAAATGCGGTTTTGTATGGTGAGGACGGCCGCAAAGACCATTACGAAATGCATGATAAAAAATTTATTCAGTTAGCCCGTTCAACTGTTGCACTGATTGATCGTAATGAACTTGCGGAGTCGAATGACAATTTCGAATTCAAAGATATGCCCGAAATAAATTTTTGTCCTTCCGAAAAATTTATTCAACAATCAAACAGTGCTTTTTGCTCTGGAACTTTAATTGCACCAGATCTTATTTTAACCGCCGGGCATTGCATGAATAAGATGGCGGATTGTGAATCAGTGCGCTTCGTTTTTGATTATGCAGTAACAAATGCAACAATAAAATCGCCTCGCGTGGCTAAAACGAACGTGTATTCATGTTTAGAAGTGATTCATTCGAAGTATGAAGTCGGAAAAGCTGACTTTGCAATTGTACGTTTGAACCGCGCCGTCATGGATCGCGCGCCGTTGAAGCTAGCGAATAGCGAACCTAAGATGAGCGATCAATTATTCGCAATTGGGCATCCGATGGGAGTTCCGACCAAATTTACATTTGGCGGAAAAGTTCGAAGCGTAGCTCCGTCGGAATATTTTGTGGCCACCATTGATACTTTTTCAGGAAATTCGGGCGCGGCTATTTTCGATGAAAAAACTCACCTGATCATGGGTGTGCTCTCGCGCGGTGAGCAAGATTTTGATCGTATCGATGGCTGTTACATTGCCAAGCAATGCGCTGAAAGTGAATGTCGTGGTGAGGATATAACGCGCGCCACGCATATCCAAAAATTTTTACCGCAGTAGCGAATCTATTTCTTCTGCGCCCAGCTACAAATAAAATCAAATTCGCTTTTTTGCACGGGCTGTATTGAAAGCCTTGAACCTTTTTGGACGACGAGCATTTTCTGCAGCTTTTTTTCATTTTTGATTTGTTCAAGCGAAATAAAGTTTTTGAATTTTTCCTTAAACATGACTTTCGTACAAAACCAAATCGGTTTTTCTAAACTTGCTTTTGGGGCGTAGACACTTGATTTTTTATCAAACTGACTTTGATCGGGTATCGCGGCGGAAGAAATTTCGCCTAATCCGGCAATACCTGGTGGTTCAGCGTTCGAGTGATAAAATAAAACCAAGTCGCCGATTTGCATCTCTTTCATCATGTAATTGCGGGCTAAATAATTTCGGACGCCTTCCCACCAGGTGGTTTGATCTTTTTGCAAATGATCAATTGAGTAGACGTCAGGTTCAGATTTCATCAGCCAATATTTTTTTATCATTCGATTCATGACATTGCCAGCGAAGTCATTTGTGCGTCAAAGGGTAAATTTAGGTGCCGCAAAGAACACCTTTTTGCTAAGATTACCGAATGAAAAAAGCAAAAAAAAGGCCATCCGCTTCGTCGACTTTGCCAGTGAAATTACCAGAGACTTTACCAGCTACTTTAATTACGGGAGCATCGGCCGGAATAGGCAAAGCCACCGCGCTACTGATGGCGCAGAAAAAGCACGGCCTCATATTAACGGCACGCAGGTTAGATCGCCTTAAAAAAATTCAGAAAGAGTGCTTAGAATTAGGCGCTCCGATCGTGTTAATTTTCAAAGTGGATGTGCAAAAACCAATCGATATTAAAAGACTCGCGGCAAGCTTAAAAGCGCAAAAAAATATTCAAGTAAAACATTTAATTAATAACGCAGGACTGGCAAAGGGGATCGAACTTTTCCAAAATTCAAAAATGACGGATTCAGATTTTATGATCGACACAAACGTGAAAGGTCTTTTGAATGTAACCCGAGAAGTTTTGCCCATGCTCATCAAGAATCACGGACACATCGTTAATTTAGGTTCAGTTGCAGGTAGATTGGTTTACGAGGGCGGAGCCGTCTATTGCGCCAGTAAATTTGCCGTCCGGGCCATCAGCGAAGGCCTACGCATGGACTTAAAGGGAACGGGTGTCAGGGTCACCAACATTGAACCCGGCATGGTTCACACCGAATTTAGTCTTGTTCGCTTAGGAAATCAGCAAAAAGCCGAGGCCGTTTACGATGATATGATGCCGCTTTCGGCCAACGATATTGCCGAAACTATTTTATGGTGTGTCGAGCGACCCGCGCATGTTAACATACAAGAACTTGTCATTTACCCAACGGATCAGGCCAGCGTCGGTCAAGTTGTCCGTGGCGATAAGAGTATAAAAAACTTAAATAAAGTTTAATTAAATACGAACGAGCAATTGTTGAAGCAAGATGGAGAAATATGTCAGACGTCACAGAATTTAGAATTGAAAAAGACACCATGGGTGATGTGCAAGTTCCGGCCAAAGCATTATGGGGAGCTCAAACGCAAAGATCGACAGAAAATTTTAAAATTGGCGGAGACCGCTTCCCTCGGGAAATGATCCGGGCATTAGGAGTTTTAAAAAAGTGCGCGGCTTTAACGAATTCTGAATTAGGACTTTTAGATAAGAAAAAAACAATCATGATCGTGAAAGCGGCCGACGAAGTGATTCAAGGAACCTTAGACGAACATTTTCCGCTGGTCGTTTGGCAAACCGGTTCGGGTACGCAAACGAATATGAACACCAACGAAGTCATCGCTAATCGCGCGATGGTAATGATGGGTTTACCACTTCCATCGAAAGACATTCACCCGAATGATGATGTGAACAAAGGGCAAAGTTCAAATGATACTTTCCCCACCGCGATGCATATTGCCGTTGCTGAGCGCATTCACAATCGCTTAATACCCATGTTAGCAAAACTACAAGCAGCCCTTGAAGAAAAATCAAATGAATTTAAATCAATCGTAAAAATTGGTCGCACGCATTTGATGGATGCAACGCCATTAACATTGGGTCAAGAATTTTCTGGTTATGCAACTCAGCTTAAAAATTCAATTCAACGAGTGAAAAACACTTTACCGCATTTGCACGAATTAGCATTGGGCGGAACGGCCGTCGGCACGGGACTCAATACCCATAAAGATTTTCCAGTGTTAGCGGCGGCATCGATCGCAAAAGAAACGAAAATTCCTTTCGTGACCGCACCGAATAAGTTTGAAGCTTTAGCTTCGCATGATGCTTTAGTTGAAGTGCATGGCGCATTGAAAACAATCGCTGTGTCCCTGATGAAAATTGCCAACGATATACGCTTGCTTGGCAGCGGACCACGCTGCGGCTTTGGTGAACTTAATTTACCAGAGAACGAGCCAGGTTCTTCAATCATGCCTGGCAAGGTAAACCCAACACAAAGTGAAGCGATGACGATGGTCTGCGCGCAAGTTTTAGGAAACGATGTTGCCGTGAACATTGGTGGCGCCACCGGACACTTTGAATTAAATGTTTTTAAACCGTTGATCGTATTTAATTGTTTGAACTCAGTCCGCTTAATTGCCGACGCGTGCGAAAGTTTTACGGATCATTGTGTTGTAGGTATTACCGCGAATACTCAGCAGATTAAAAAACATTTAGATAATTCATTAATGTTAGTGACCGCACTTAATCCGCACATCGGTTATGATAACGCCGCAAAAATTGCGAAGACAGCTCATAAAAACGGAACAACATTAAAAGAAGAGGCCGTAAAGCTTGGCTTACTAACGGCAGAAAAATTTGATCAAGTTGTAAAGCCTGAAACGATGATTGGGCCCTTAGGTTAATGCAATCGAGCAAAGAAACTCTTTTAGCGCGCGCCACTTGGTTGAATTCGGAAGATATTCGGCCGTATGTGTTTGTGCGTCCTGAAAATAAGATTGATCAGCCGGGGACACGACACAAATTAGATTGGTTCACGCAAGAGCCCATTTACAAAAATCCGCTGGATGTAAAAAATCTAGCATTTGCCAATGCGATTTACCAAATTGAGTGGAAAGCATTCGGTCATCAAGACCTAGCAATTCCGCGCTGGGTTTTTTATGATTGCGCCGCGATGCCAGGTTTTATTGCGGGTTATGCTGCGCGCACGGCGAGCTTGCCGAAAAAAATTCTAGAATTATTAAATTACTCAGAAGACGAAGAGTGGTGCCCACTATCGTTATTTATTATTATTCCGACGATGCATAAAGGTGAGTGGGTCGCGTATGACCTGTGTTCGGTGAATTCTCTTTTACCAAAACCAGAACAATACTATGCGATGGGTTTTCTATCGAAAGCATTTGCTCTTTGGTATGCGAATGTGAACCAGTGTTCGGGAATGACCCAGTGGGGCAGCCCCGCGCTCAAACTGCATTCGCACTATGGCCATATGGAAATGATTGGGGCCTACGCTCCACTGCATACACACGCAAAGACGATGACATACCGTTGTTCAGTGAATGTCGAAAGCTGGGAGAAATTTTTTACGAAAGAACCTGATCTGGGGTTTTTAGAACGTTACGGACCAACGCATTTAACGATTGAGCCCAATAACGAAGAGTCGATGATTCATATGCAAGAAAAAATTCAGAATAGCGAAGGGCCTTTTTATTTAAGCGCCGGCGAAATTGCGCATCGCGGATTACGAGACCCGTTAACAATTTATAAATTTAAAGAACATATTAAACAACCATATTAACAAGGACCGTTTTATGACCCAAGCTGTATTACCACCCGTAGCCAAATCATTTCACACTTTCTGTAAGAAGTGCGATGTCGATCGTTACCACATTGTATTAACTCACACCTCTTCAACTTCAGCGAAAATTGAATGCGAAGTCTGTCACAGTAAAAAAACCTATACCGTACCGAAAGAAGGCTCAATGGCTAAGAAAGCAAAAGTTGCAGGCGCAGCTAAAGTTCCACGCGCAAGAAAAAATTCTCATGCAGATGAATACAATTCACTGATGTTAAACCGCGGTGCCGAAAAAGGAATTCCGTTCAGCATTAAAACTAAATTTCAAATGGATCAAAAAATCGAACACACTAAGTTTGGTCCGGGCTTCGTGAAAACAGTTCAACCAGATCGCGTTGACGTGATGTTTTCAGACGAAGTAAAAACCCTGATGCATAATAAAGTTTAGATTTACATCTAGATGAGTTGGTTGACCGGTTTAAATCCTGAACAGTGCGCAGCCGTTTCTCATGATACGGGGCCCTTACTTATTTTAGCGGGTGCAGGCTCAGGTAAAACCACGGTCCTGGTCTCGCGCACCGGTCGTCTCATTGACGAGCGAATCGCCAAAGCAAACGAGATCGCTGTGCTTACGTTTACCAATAAGTCGGCTCGCGAGCTGAAACACCGGGTGCAATCTAAAGTTGGTGATCGGGCGAAGGGGCTTTGGGCGGGAACCTTTCACTCATTTGGGCTGCAGCTGCTTCGCAAGAATTATAAGAAAATGGGGCTTAGTTCTCATTTCGGCGTGCTCGACCAATCTGATTCGCAAGCTGTGATCAAAGAACTTCTAAAAGAAGTTAAGAATTCAACCAAAGAGAAGTTCGATGCCGATAAACTAATGAACCTCATTAATTTATTACGCGCGGGCAAAAAAATACCGGTCGGATACTTAGATGAATATCACGAACTGGCCGAAGTGCTGACCCCGAAGTACGAAGCACGGCTTAAAGTTTTAGGTGTAACCGATTTTGAAGGTCTTTTACTTGAGCCCTTGAAAATGTTTAAAAATTTTCCCGAGGTTCTAGAAGATTTACAAAATCAGTTTTCCCAAGTCATGGTTGATGAATTTCAAGATACGAATTTAGAGCAAATGAAGTTGATTCGTTCTTTGTCGGAATTTCATCAAAATTTAACGGTCGTAGGTGATGATGACCAATCTATTTACGGATGGCGGGGCGCCGAGATTTCAAATATTTTAAATTTTCCGTCGGAATTTAAAAACTGTGAAGTGATTAAGCTTGAGCGCAATTACCGGTCGACTTCAACCATCTTAGATTTAGGAAATGAAGTCATCGCCAAAAATAAAAAGCGACACGGTAAAATTTTAAAATCCACAAAATCAGATATTCAAAGCGATAAGCCCGAAGTTTTTGTGTTAGAAAATGAAGACGAAGAAGCTGACTTTGTCGTTCGCGAAATTAAAAATTTTGTGGCGCAAGGTCTTGAATTTTCTGATATCGCCATCCTGTACCGATCAAACACCCAAGGTGGCTTCATTGAAAGTTCGCTTCGTCGCGCGCAAGTTCCATACGCGATCTCGGGCGGAACCTCAATCTTTGACCGTAAAGAGGCGAAAGACTGGTTAGCTTACATCAAACAATCCATGTGGCCTGATGAAGTCAGTTTAAGAAGAATCATCAATACACCACCGCGCGGAATTGGTGATCAAACTTTAGAAAAATTGTCTGCCTATGCAGAAGCCAATAATCAAGATTTGCAAACCGCGTGCAAAAATTGGCGCGATACCGGAATCAATGAAAAACAGGGCGAGACCATTGAGGCATTCTTACGCTGGTTATGGGTCTTCCCGCAGCGTTTACTTGACGACGAAACTTTAGGTAAAACATATTCCGAGCGTTTTGAAAAATTAGTTCGAGAATCAGGTTACCGCGACCATCTTTCAAAAATGTCGACCGAAGGTTTGATGTTTGAAAAAAAATGGCAAGTGATTGAAATTGTTGGCCGCATTTTAGAATCTTTCATTAACAAGCGTGAGCCGGTTATTGAAACCTTAAAAGATTTTATCGACGCCATGATTTTACGGGATGATACCGGCGATGACGATAAAAAAAATCAAGTTCAATTAATGACCTTTCACGCCAGCAAAGGCCTTGAATTTCCGGCCGTGATATTAGCCGGAATTGAGGAAGACCTTATTCCGCATAAGCGCTTGGGCGGGGACCTTGATGAAGAGCGCAGACTTTTTTACGTCGGAATTACCCGGGCCAAAAAGCAGCTGGTGTTAACCTATTGCCGCCAACGTAAAAAAATGGGCGTTATCAAGCCGGTCTTTGCTTCACGATTCTTGCGTGAAGCCAATGAAGCGTTATATGTTAATTACGAACATGGGGCGCGCCCTGTTACAGGTGAAGTGCGAGAATCTTTAGTTAGTGATTTTTTAAAAAAATTAAATCAACCTAATACCAAAGGGCCAAGAACCTAAGGAGAGCTTTCATGTATAAAATCAAATCTTTACCAGCCGGCGAAGTTTTAATTACCGAAGGCACCATACAGCCCTACATCTTTATATTAAAATCTGGTCAAATGGTTGTGATGAAGTCTTCAGGACGGGAAGTGAAAACCGTCGGAGAGATTCAGCCCGGCGAATTCATTGGGGAAATGGCTTACCTAGGAACTTTGAAAGTGCATTTAGCAACGGTGATCGCAGTAACAGACTGTGAATTAATCGAAATTAACGGTGACGACTTCTTAAAAGTTCTAGGTGAACATCCAGTATGGCTTAAAGCTTTACTGCGCAGTTTCGTGGTGCGGTTAGAAGAGTCAAATATGAAAAAAGTAACGAAATAACTTCTGAAAAAAGTCTCTTAAGAATAACTAAACTTTATCCGGGTTTTTGAAAAATACATCTAGATTGTGGTGATTCTTAAATTCGTATTGCTTACCTTTAAATTCAAATTTCACTTTTTCCGCGTGCAAATGCATGCGAGTCGTTTTGTAAAACTTGGTAATTTGCTCGTTATATTTTGATTCGTTGTAACGCTTATCTCCCACGACGGGATGCTTTGCTAAGGCCGCATGTTTTCTAATTTGGTGTTGCCGGCCCGTGGTAAGGGTCGCCGTAATTTCGGTAAAGTATTGATTAGTACGTACGACTTCAATTTTAGTTTCGCACTCAACTCGCTTCGCAGTGATGCCTTGCGGATTTTTCCAACCTTCGGCCTGGTCGGTCAGCGGCCAGCTCCAAGTCTGAGATTTTTCATCTTTCTTCCATGGGCTACGCAGCAGGGCTCGGTACTGTTTTAAGCCATTTTGCAGCGCTTCGGCCAACACTTCGTGCAGTTCAGGATCTTTGGCGATCACCATGAGGCCTGAAGTCTCTTGATCTAATCGACTGACGAAGTGAATTGGTTTTTTCATGGCGTTCAATTCTTCGACTAAAGAAGGTGATTGATTGTGCACGCTCATGCCCGGTGGTTTATTTAGAACGATAAAAAAATGGTTTTCCTCTAAGAATTGAATCATGATAGTCTAAGCTTATAGAGGTTAATATGATTCAAGACAATGAAAATACCCCAGACGACAAGACCGACGATCAAAACGATGAAGACGATTCAAAAAAGACGAAAAACTCTGAAAAAGTAACAATTGAGTTTCCGTTCAGCGAAGTTTTGCGGGCGCAAGCGCCCAAAGCTTTCGATGTGGTCGAAAAGGTTGCGACCGATTGGAAGAACGAAGGAAAGTTCACCGATATTGGTTTACCTCATCCCTTGGCCGATGCTTTGGCTAGTCAAGCATTGCAAAAAGCCAAGCAAGTTGAAAAGAAGCTTGAAGAAAAAGGCGTTTTCACGCTCGCAAAAATGGGACTCGAGATCGCAAAATCGCAAGTTGCCCAGTTCACAAAGAAAAAGTAATTTATGAAAACCAGAGATGAACGAATTTTAGAGATCATGCAGCAGCTTAAGCCTGCGCAGATTGAACTTAAAAATGATAGCGCCAAGCATGCCGGGCATGTCGAGCACTTAGGCGGCGCTGGTTTCACAGGCGACACGCATTATAAACTGACGATCGTCAGCCCACTGTTTGAAGGTGAGTTTCGAATTGATCGTCAGCGTATGGTGATGAATCTGTTAAAGGAAGAATTTGCTAAAGGTTTACATGCTTTAGAAATAAAAGCTAAAGCTCCTTCAGAAATTGTCAAAGCGAGTGAAATCAAATCGTAACGATTGAAGTTTATAGTTAAGCCCGATTGGCGATCTAAAACTGATTCAATTTATCCTTCAGCTGACCGATAATTGTTTTAATCTTTTCAAGTTGCTCTTCTTCTGGGCTCATCGTGGCTTGGGTTTTTTCAAGCTCTTCCCAGGTATCCAGTGCCTTCTCAAGATCATTCTGAATGAAAGACCATCGTTTTACTTTAGAGTTGGCCGCCGCATTGCCTGCTGAATTTGCCGCCGCAGGAGCATCAGGCGATGCCGTTTCCGGTTTTGGAGGCTGCCCATTTTCATTGGGTTTTTTAGATTTTCTTTTGCTGCCGGACAAGTTGCTCATTAATACCCATTATGCTAGTGTCCTGGCTCTTAACTGACAAGAAAATAAAGAGGTTCAAAGCATGTCTCAAGATATTATCTATACGATGAAGGGTGTCTCTAAAGTTTATCCCCCGAATCGGTTTGTCTTAAAAGATATTTACTTATCATATTTTTACGGCGCAAAAATTGGCGTATTGGGCCTCAACGGTTCAGGAAAATCTTCTTTGCTTAGAATCATGGCGGGCGTTGATAACGAATTTATCGGCGAAGCTTTTCCCGCAAAAAAAATGAAGGTGGGTTATTTAGAACAAGAACCACACTTAGATGAAGAAGCGACCGTTAAAGAAAATATTTTTTCAGGCATGGGCGAATTACCAAAGCTTATGAAAGAGTATAACGCTTTAAATGATAAATTTGCAGACCCCGATTTAGATCCCGATGAAATGACGAAGATGATTGATCACCAGGGTGAGCTTCAAGAAAAAATTGAAGCCTTAGGCGGTTGGGAAGTTGATCAGAAAATTGAACAAGCGATGATCGCTCTTCAGGTTCCAGACGCAGACTTGATAGTTAAAAATTTATCCGGTGGAGAAAAACGTCGGGTCGCTTTAACCCGTTTGATTATGAGTAATCCAGATATCTTATTACTCGACGAGCCGACGAATCACTTGGATGCGGAATCAGTTGCTTGGCTTGAGCAATACTTATCAAAATTTCCTGGAACCGTTATCGCGGTTACGCATGATAGATACTTCTTAGATAACGTCGCGGGTTGGATTTTAGAATTAGACCGCGGTGAAGGAATACCTTGGAAAGGGAATTACACGTCGTGGTTAGAACAAAAAGATAAACGCCAAAAACACGAAGCCGGTCAGCAAACAAAACGTTTGAACACCCTACAACGTGAATTAGATTGGATCCGTCAGGGCGCAAAAGCTCGTCAGTCAAAAGGTAAGGCGCGTATTGCAGCTTACGAAAGTATGTTGAAAGAGCCAACGGCCGAAAAATTACAAGAGATGAGCATTTACATTCCACCGGGACCTCGCTTAGGTGAAATCGTCATCGAAGCGCAAGGCGTATCGAAAAGCTTCGGTAAGAAAATGCTTTTAGATAATGTTGATTTCACGATTCCTCGCGGAGCCATTGTGGGAATCATCGGCCCGAATGGTGTTGGTAAAACAACGTTATTCAGAATGATCACCGGAAAAGATAAGCCAGATACAGGAACGTTCAAAGTCGGCGAGACCGTAAAAATTGCTTACGTGGATCAGTCGCGTGAAACTTTGGATCCGAACAAAACAATTTACGAAGAGCTTTCTGGTAACAGCGATGTGATCCAACTAGGTGGCCGCGAAATCAATGCCCGCCAATACGTCAGCTGGTTTAACTTCTCGGGCAGTGACCAATCGAAAAAAGTGGGAACACTTTCGGGTGGAGAACGAAACCGCGTGAACTTAGCCAAGATTTTAAAAGAAGGCGCCAATTTATTATTACTAGATGAGCCGACGAATGATCTTGATGTGAACACGATGCGTGCGCTGGAAGAGGCGTTGAACGAATTCGGTGGCAGTGCCATCGTCATTTCGCATGATCGCTGGTTTTTAGATCGCGTTTGTACGCATACTTTGGCATTCGAAGGTGATTCGAAAGTATTCTTCTACCCAGGAAGTTTCTCAGAGTATGAAGAAGACCGTAAAAAGCGAATGGGCGATGACGGAACTCCGAAGCGCATGCGCTTCAGAATGATCGAAGCGTAATTTAACAAGAGTTGGCGGTTAAATGCCGCCGACGTTTAGTAGGTAAGATTCGCCTTCAAGAACTTCTTCCATGTCAGATAGAATTTCTTTCCAGGTTACATCCTTAGTTTCAGGAGCTAATAGGCGGTTCATCAGGGCTGCCCATACGACGTTTGAAGTATGAAAATAGCTTGATAGTCCGTAACTTAATACGTCAATTTTAGCTTTTGTTTTTTCGGCCGCAAACGATTCTAAGTAATAAGAATAGCTTGAGCAAGAGTCAAAAAAGAAAATCTGTTTTTTATCTTTATTAAAATTAAATGCGCCGGCTTTTTCTTGTAATTGAACTAGGTCTAAGTTGCCACCTAGGCCCGAATGACCGCCGTAAAGAATGACGTCTGCCGTTTCAACGGCTTCTTTAAAAAACTTTGCGAATACTCTTGAATTCGAATCTATATCAGTGGCCGTTAACAGGTGGCGAACCTCGACATGAACGCGCTGGCCATTTTCAAGTTTAATTTCTTTCGTATAAATATTCATTGGATTCAGAGAACTTTTTTTCGTGCGATCTTCAACAAAGCCATTCAACTTTAAATAGCTATTAAATTCTTTGTAATTGATTTGTCCCGCATCTTCTCGGCCGGGTTTGGTTTCGTAACCGTGAATTGCGTAAATTAAAAATAATGAACCATTTTTATTGTTACCACGTAACATCGGTAGCTTTGGGGTTCGATCTATCTTTTTCGCAAAAGTAGGGGAAATCGTGATACGCACCATTTCTGACATTGGCATCTCGCTTAAATACTCGCAGTCTTTTTTGAACGGATTATAGAAATACCAGTAGTCACCAAAACTATTGTAATGTTCGTCGGTGCAATTCACGTTGTAAATCGCGTAAGGGTCTACCGGTAACGGAATATCCATGTACCCGTTTTTAAGTGCAAGCTTTGCGGCATTATTATGAAGAATCATCTTACCGGAATTTTCATAAGTATAATAATATTTACCGTTTTTCATCTCGGCCGAAATGATGTTGATTTTCATTTGCGAACTTGGGGCGCCGATTCCTGCGACTAAATAGGCTGGCACTTTGAAATCATGAATCATTTTTGAAGTCTGGAATAATCCAAAAAGATGCGAAGCGTGCTGCAGGGCGCGTTCTTCATCGGTTGTTTCCTCAGTATGCATTGGCACTTCAAAGTGGGCGATGTAATAAAACATCACCTCTTGGGCCGTCGTTGAAATGATCTGCGCTTTGGCTGTTGTGAATAGGCCCATCACTAGAAGTAATGTTAAACAATTCGACAATCGGGTAAATAATTTCAAAGACAGCATGCAGATCCTCTTTCAATCGAAACGGGTTAGGGCAAGTTTAATAAAGCAAAGCCAAAGCCAATTGTAGCGTTAGTTAAGATGCTTTTGCTGCCGCTGGGTGAGCGAACTTCTTCGGGCGGCATCGGGCACTTTTAGCTGGTCAGCCAACTTTAGCTGGTTAGCCAGTTTTAAGAATGGCGGTAAGTCGCGACGTTTAGAGCCGTAGCAGAAATCTTTCTCGATAATTTCTGCGGCTATTTGTTCGCTCACGTTTTGCGATTTTAAAAATAACCATGCTTTTTCGGCTAAGTTCATCAAAGAGATACTATGAGTTTCGCTAAAATGCTTCGATAAAAATTCTGAAAATTCAAAAAAGCGCCAGAAGAAAGATTCGCCCTCAGTTAAAGAGGTTTTGAACCAATTCATAAAATTTTTGAATTCACCGCTATTGGCGTACAGGTCCCAAAACTTTGCGAAGCGATTCATCTTTTGCAGCGTGATATAATCCATCGTTGAAGTTGTTAAAATTTGGAAAGGTGTAGTGTCAGAATAAATCATATTGAAAGTTTTTTCGTGACGGGCAATAGGAGTGCCTTTCAGGCGCTTTAAAATTCCCACTTGTATCTCATCGGGACCCATCTTAGCTAGCTGGTCGAAGCCGCTGGCAAAACTTTCTAAAGATTCTCCCGGAAGACCGACAATCAGGTCGGCATGGGTGTGAACATGGGTATGTGTCCGCAAGTAGCTAAAATTTTCGGCTACTTTTGTAAGATCATTTTTTCTAGAGACGTTTTGCGCGACGCTGGGGTTCAGAGTCTGGATTCCCACTTCGAACTGTAGGCTGCCCTCGGGAAAGCGTTTGATCAATTCGCGAATTTCAATTGGTAGACGGTCGGGCACAAGTTCAAAATGTAAGAAAAGTTCCAATTTTGCACTTTCAATCTGGTCTAAGAAAAATTCAAGAATTTGGGTCGAGGTGGTCGGTGATAGATTAAATGTGCGATCAACAAACTTAAACGTGCGAGCACCGCGACTCATCAACTCTTTCATTTCGGCCAAAAAAGTTGGCAGATCGAAATTTCGGACGGACTTGTCCAATGAAGAAAGACAGTACTCACATTTATAGGGGCAGCCGCGCGACGCTTCAACGTAAATCACCCGATTTTTGATATCGTCTTCCGAATAAAGTGAGTACGGCATTTTGATTTGTTTTATATCAGGTAATTCAGCTGCGATGATCTGAGTAGCGGGCTTAGTTTGCGGAGTTTCACCCCGCAGAATCAGATTTTCACATAGATTTCGAAATAAGAAATCGGCTTCACCTTTAATAACATAGTCGCACCATTTAAGATGAGGCTGTTGTTCGGTCTCGTAAGAAATTTCGGGCCCGCCCAAAACAATAACAATTTCAGGGGCAACCTTTTTTAAGGTCATCAATACTTTTAAAGTCTCATCGGTGTTCCATATATATAGACTAAAACCCACAATCTGCGGCTTCAGCTCAAGAATCTTTTCAACGATGGTGCGCGGGTTTTCTTTAATCGTCCATTCTAATAACGTAGTCTGTGATTGCAGTTCACCTAGATTTGCATACAAATATCGGAGCCCAAAAGAGGAGTGCTGGTAGGTGGAGTTCAGAGTGCAAAGAAGGATTCGGCTCATGCCTCATTTGTAACGAAGGCGAATAGGATATGATAGCTATTTTTAATAAGTTGAAAAGTTTCGGCGGTTCCACCTTGGTCAGGATGCGTTTTAAGCACCGCCGCCCGGTAAGCCGAGCGAAGTTCGCGTAAATTGAAGTTCAGTTTAAGTTGGTTCGAGACCGAACTTAAAGCTTCAAAGGCAGTTTTTTGTTCGTCATTGAGTAAATGATCGGGACGCTTCGGTGCGGGGTAAGCGCGCGCACTTCGTGGTGACGGAGCAGTTAGCGGTGTAATTCGGCCCATTAAAAAAGCTAAGTTTGAAGGTTCTAAAAGGCTTTCCCATCCGGCCGTGATCTTTTCCACCGAGTCAGAATTCGTAGTGGATGGTTGATTTTCAGAGTGTATTTCATTGAATATTTCTGAAAATGATCTTTGGTTAAGCATGCATTCTTATCGGACGGTCCCATTTTAAGACAAGGCTAGGCTGGGAAAAACAAGACGCCGGACCTGATTTTCAGAGAGGGATTGGTGAAAATTCAGCTTTTCTAGAGGGGAAATACTGGTTTCTCGAGGGGAAAACCTGCATTTAGCGCCGGGCTTTAATCGAATAAATTGTGATTCTCCTCTAGAAAATGATGTCCTTAACAGGAAAACTTGAACTCTCTAGAGGGGAAAATGAATAAAAATGAATTATTTTGTATTTTTCTATTGGACAAACAGAAAAACTTGGCCTTAGACTGTGTTCATTGGATTTTAGTCTTGAGACTAAAGATTTATAACAAAGCCAACCTTATCGGAGGATATACACATGGCAAAAGCAAAAAAAACTACAAAGAAAGCTGCTTCTAAAAAAGCCGCTGCAAAGAAAGCTGCTCCAGCTAAAAAAGCCGCTCCAGCTAAAAAAGCCGCTCCTAAAAAAGCTGCTACTAAGCGTAAGCCAAATGCTGCGTTCATGAAGGCTTTAACTCCTTCTGCAACTTTAGCAATGGTTGTTGGTGCTACTCCACTAGCGCGTACTGAAGTTGTTAAAAAATTATGGGCTTACATCAAGAAGAACGGTCTTCAAGATTCTAAGAACCGTCGCAACATCAATGCTGACGACAAGTTAATGCCGATCTTTGGAAAAAAACAGGTTTCTATGTTCGAAATGACAAAACTTGTTTCTAAGCACTTAAAAGGCTAGTCGCCGACGGCTAGGTATCAAAGCCTAGCCAATAAGTTAAAACTATTAACTTATAGAACCCCTGAATGCCCACTACCTTGTAGTAGCCTTCAGGGGTTTTTTCATTTAAGATGCGAGGATGTCGCAAAAGCCATTAGATAAAGACGAAATCAAAAAAATGCGAATCGCGTGCAAGATGGCTGCGCAGGTTCTGCAATATACCGGCAATCTGATCAAACCCGGCATGACCACTCTTGAAATTGACTCGATTGCAGATGACTACACAAAAACCATTGGCGGTATTTCGGCTTGCGTGGGTTACCACGGCTATCCGAAGGCAACTTGCATCTCGGTGAACGAAGTGGTCTGTCATGGCCTTCCTGGGGACTATGTGATCAAAGAGGGCGACATTCTGAATCTGGACGTCACCGTTAAAAAAGACGGCTTTTTCGGAGACAATTCAAAAACCTTCATGATCGGCCAAGTTTCCGATAACGCTAAAAACTTAGTAACCGCCGCTTATGAAGCCATGATGGTGGGGATTGAAGCCGTTACACCTACGGGTTGGACGGGCGATATTGGTTTTGAGACCAATAAGTACGTGACCCGCAAAGGCTACACGACAGTCAAAGAAATTGGCGGGCATGGAATTGGTCGCGTGTTTCACTCAGACCCGTTTGTGCCGGCGTTCGGTAAAAAAGGAAAAGGCGAAAAACTTCGCCCTTGGACTTGTTTCACGGTCGAGCCGATGGTGAACGAAGGCACTGAGGACTTCATTGAGAAATCAATTCATGGTTCTTCAATCAAGTACTACGAAACAGTCGATGGAAAATTATCGGCGCAATTTGAGCATACACTTTTATTAACAGATACTGGTTACGAAATATTAACTCTTATATAACTAAGAGAAAGCTAAGGAATAGAACATGAGAAACCAAACGCAAGGGACTGACAAAATGGCAAAGAAGAATAAGCTGAATAAGCTAGCTCCAGTTACAAAAGCAAAAGCTGTGGTTACGAAAGCCAAGGCGACCGCTAAAACTCCGGTCCGTGATTACGCCGTTGTTAAAGAAGCGATGGAAAATCCGAAAGTATTCGCAGAGCTTGCACGTTGGGGTCGCGAAGAAATTAAAATCGCGGAAAAAGAAATGCCAGGCTTAATGGCTTTACGAAAAGAATTCGGTAAGCAGCAGCCGCTAAAAGGCGCGCGCATTGCGGGTTGTCTACATATGACAATTCAAACCGCCGTATTAATTGAAACTTTAATTTACTTAGGTGCTGAAGTTCGCTGGTCATCTTGTAATATCTTTTCGACGCAAGACCAAGCCGCGGTTGCGATGGCCGCAGCTGGCGTTCCGGTATTTGCATGGAAGGGCTTGAACGAAGAAGATTTTAACTGGTGTATCGAGCAAACCATCACCGGCTGGGGAGACAAAAGTTACAACCTGATTCTTGATGACGGCGGTGATTTAACAAACATGATGCACGAGCCACGTTTTGCAAAAGAACTTAAAAAGATCATCGGTCTTTCTGAAGAAACAACAACGGGCGTTCATAATTTAGAAGTCATGTTGAAGAACAAGAAATTAAAACTTCCAGCAATTAACGTAAATGACTCCGTAACAAAATCAAAATTTGATAACTTGTACGGCTGCCGCGAATCATTAGCAGATGGTATCAAGCGCGCGACAGATGTCATGATGGCGGGTAAAATCGTTGTTGTTGCGGGATACGGAGACGTTGGAAAAGGTTCAGCTTTTTCGGTTAAAGGTTTAGGCGCTCGTGTATTGGTGACTGAAGTTGATCCGATTTGTGCTCTACAAGCGGCGATGGAAGGTTTTCAAGTTGTGACGATGGAAGAAGCCGCTCCGATTGCAGATATTTTTGTAACGGCAACGGGCTGCTGCGATATCATCACTGAAAAGCATTTCATGAAAATGAAAGACAACGCGATTGTTTGCAACATCGGCCACTTCGATATCGAAATCGATATGGCATGGTTGAATAAAAATTCAAAGCAGCGCGAAGTAAAACCTCAGGTTGATGTTCACACTTTGAAGAACGGTAAAGAAATTGTGGTTCTGGCAAAAGGCCGCTTAGTCAATTTAGGCTGCGCAACGGGGCATCCGTCGTTTGTGATGAGTGCTTCTTTTACGAACCAAGTTTTAGCGCAACTCGAATTATTCTTAAATCGTGATAAGTATGCGCAAATTGCGATTTACCGCTTACCGAAACACTTAGACGAAAAAGTGGCCGCTCTTCACTTAGGACAGCTTGGAGTTAATTTAACGAAGCTTTCTGGCAAGCAAGCTAATTACTTGCACTTGGATGAGACCGGACCATTCAAGCCAGATCACTACCGTTACTAGTTTTTTAAGTACAGGTTTTATGAAGAAAGCCCTGCCATTTGGTGGGGCTTTTTTTATTTGTGGGGGTTCGTGAAGCTGGGAACATTCTTGTGGGTTTTTGTGGATAAGTGTAAAGTGCCTTCCAGGCAGAAAAGGGCTACTGCCCTTTTGATCCCGTGAAAGCTGGCCGTCCGGACCAGCTTTGATTGGTTTAAGTCCTGGGCTAAAAATTGCGTCATGGATTTTCAGAAGTGAGAGTCCGAAAGCGCAGACTAGCCGTTCGCGCTTTCGGTAGGCAGGATGCCTGTGCAATGATTCACGAAAAATCCCAATAGACCTTCGTTTTTGGTGATTTCTGTAAAGAGAGGGGTATCGGTCACCACTGCAATTATGAGGTTTTTTTAAATTCTGCGGCTGCGTGACCGGTATCTATTTCAAAATAAAGAAGTACTAGTCGACTCGCCATGACCACTTGAGCGAATATTTTACTGCCTAGCGCTTCCGAATTTCGGCTCGGATGAGAGTAGGTGCGAGTTCAGATATCTATGATGAAATCACTTGATCCACAAAAAGAAGAAAGACCCTTGAAGCTGTCTAACGAATTGACAGTGGTTGGCCTGCTTCGGTCAAACGCGCAAATTTCTAGTCAGTGACTTTATTGCGTCAAAACAAGCATTTAATTCCCCAAGAATTTCAAACATTTGCACGACTGTCTCAGAACGATACGAGCCTTCTATTTGCAACTTCTAGATTATATCAAGGAGTGTGTATGCGTTTAATTCTATCGGTACTTATGATTTTGGCCTTTATGGGTTGTCCGAAAAAGCGAGAAGAAAGCTTTGTTCAAGGACAAGGTAAAGACTTGCTTGAGGTATCTCAGTTTGACGGTGCCGAGTTCGACGTTGAAACGCTTGAAAAGCTTACGGATTATAAAGAAAACCCTGCGGTTTCAAAAAGTGAATCGGTGACCATTAAAAAGAATTCTCCGATTTCTTTAATGGGTGCCGTTAAGGTTGAAACCAAGGCTGACTTGCTAGGAGACGCTCCATTCATTGCGCTTCCGAATAAAAAAGAAGGCTACAAAATCAAATACATGATTAACCAGAATTTTTTGGTGGTTATGAAGGTTGCTGATAAGGCCTTAATTCATCCAAAAGAAGCCGCTGGTGCAATTAAATTAGCTGACGGTCGCTTAGCAGTCGCGATCGTAGGTTACCCAATTAAAGGTTTCTTCAACGCTGAAAACATCGAACAGAATGGTGCAAAAACAAATAAAGTGACCGAGATGTCGGTTAACGACAAAGCAAACAGCCGATTTTTTAAAATTGATAAGAACGCGCGCACTCTTTATAAATTACAAGAGAAGTTAGATCTATTCACTAAAGAGTACTTTCAAGGCGCCGATGGCAAATCAGAATGGTATGTAAGCCAAACAATTCTTGCGGCTCCAAACGATGGCATGATCGGAACTCAGCTTTTAGAAGAAGACCGAGCTGAGAATATGTTAACCAAAGTAAAATTCATGACAAATCAAAGTCAGCTTAGAATTATCAGCGTTAATCGGGACAAAGAAATTAATCAAAACGATGAGATTAAACAATTGGTATTATTCAATATTCCAATTGAGTGGAAAGAGTACCGAGCTAAGCCAACTGGAACTAGCAGCTTTGCTATGGAAGAAGAAGAGAATAATTCAATTGAATGGAATCAGCGTTCATTTATGAAAGTTGATTTTGCTAAATCCGAAACAATGTTACTTGGCCCAGGTGTTTTCCGACTTGTGGATTTAGAAGTTGATACAGATTACATGAGCTATACTTTATTTGATCCAAACTATAATATGCGATTTAAATTTTCATTTTTACGGGATAAAGGAAATCGAAACTACACGCCAAAAAGGCTTCTTAAAGAAGACTTTGAAAAATTTGGTTTTTTCAAGACACAGAAACACGAAATCGACAATTACAAAAAGTATTTATCAGAAGACTATGGTACGAACGAATTCATTAATCGTTACAACGTGAAAAATGGCGAAGTGGTATTTTACTTTACCGAAGGCTCAGATGAAAAATTAATTCCGTATGCCGCTAAAGCCGCTGACGAATGGACTGAAGCTTTCCGTAAAGCCGGCGTTCCTTTAAAGATTACCGCGGATACTGAAAAACGAGTTCGCCTGGGTGACCTACGTTACAATCAGATCAATCTATTTCGCTCGACCCAAGGTTCAAATTTGTATGGCTATGGACCGATGATTACAGATGCACTCACGGGTGAAATCATTGCTTCAACAACGAACATGCATATTTCTACAATCGCTTCATCGTTAGTCGACTACATCCGGGACTATCTATTGTTCAAATCTGGTAAGACAAGTTCAATGTCAGTTTATTCGGCCGGTATTATTCCGAATTCAGTTGCGCAGAAAAATGATAAATTTGTTTTACGAGATGATGGAGATGGTCCATTTCCTTTCAAAAAAATGCCAGTGTTGAATTCGCTAAATAAGTTAGAGATGAAGCCTGTCGTCTACGCTGAAGCCGATAAAAACGATAAGAAATCTAAAAAGCCGAATCGCTTCTTCGGTCGCGAGCGTGATATTAGTATTACTGGAAAAAACGTAAATAAAGAGATCGATGAAATGTGTCCTGAGTTATCGACCGTTGTCGATGCAATGAAGGCAGGCGGGCGTGCTGAAAACGAAAACCAAATTGTGAAAGATTGCGCAGAAAAAATGGTACCAGGCAAAATGATGGGAACACTTTTACACGAAATGGGACATAATTTCGGTTTAAGACACAATTTCTATGGATCAGTTGATGCTATGAATTTTCTGACGACGGCGGAATCAGGAACAAAAGATCGCGTGAATTCTTCTTCAGTTATGGAATACAGTGCATTCAATGAAGATCGATTAACTAAAGTAGGTCGCTACGACATAGCGGCGATTCGTTATGGCTATGGCGACTCGGTTGAGACCGCAGACGGCAAGATATTAAAGTTAGATGTAAATAAAACGATTGATCAAAATGTTAAAGCCAACAACGTCGCGGCAAAAAAATATCTATTTTGCACGGATGAAGACGTTGCCGTGGGCACAGACCCGATGTGTGCGCGTTTCGACGCGGGCACGACTCCAGAAGAAATCGTGACCAATTTGATTGCGGAGTATAACGCTTCGATTGCTGATCTTAATTACCGGTTGAATCGCGGCCGCGAGTGGTACGATCCATCAAATATTACAAACTACCGTGTACGAAGATTTTGGATTCCACTTAAGAAAATGTATGATGAGTGGAGATTTAAGTTAAGTGACCACTTAGGAATCGGTAGCGAATACCTAGAGACTTTTGATTCAGAAAAATTAGAAAAAGCAATCGCTGAAAAATCAAGCCTTTGTAACATGAAAGAAAATCCGGCTTCTGACGACTGCCGTTTTGACCAGTATCGCCGTGCTGCAAATAAGATATTTCAATTCTCGATGCAAATCGCGACATTGCCGCCGAAGTATTGCATCGGTACTCGAAATGGAAGTATCGCATCAGTTGAATTTGCAGACGTTCGTCGAATTGTCATGGCCGTTAATAAATTTGTTCCGGCAGGTTGTTTAGATCCAGTCGTGAAAGATTATATAACTAAAAAGTATTCATTTACTCCTGAAAGCGAATCAGGATACGAGCTTGAAGACGTGCGCTTAGATATGAAAGTTAAGATGAGTAAAACTAAAGCCGACTGGATGGGAAATCCACTACCGGTTGCGCCAGACATTATTGGCCTTATGCCCGAGAAAATGATCGCGGTTGAAATTCTTGCGGTACGGGCTCCATTGTCAATGAGCTCTGTAGACAAGCAGTTTCTACCGAACTTTTTAGATGAACCAAAATTCCGTGAAACAACATTAGCTTATGTTGCGGAGCGTTTGTCTAAAGGTGTGCCGGCTGCGAAAGTAACGGCAACGAATAAAAATATTAAATTACCGGAAGGGTTCTTTTTCGAAAAGTTCAAATATGAAAAGAAATTTATCGACAATATGGTAGGCTCGATATTTTATGGTTTAGATGTGCCAGACAAAACGATGGCGTCGAAACAAAGAAAGAAAAAGTTTGCCGTTAGATACACAGATAAAAAAGAAATCTTAGATAAGGCTAAATACAAAGTAGCCGGTTTAGATGGCACAACTTATTACGCAATCATGTCGACGGAAGGCACCGAAGCGAAGAAGCTATTGCAAATGTTAGAAACTCTACCAAAGCGAATGGAAGAGGCGTCTCCACTTGATAACAATACTTTCACAGCTTTACTTGAATTTTCTAAAAATATTCTAGATGCCGATGGTCAAAGAATCGAACACGGAAAGTTTATTGAGTTCTTTTATCAGTTGATTGAAGACGAAGTTCCTGAAAACGTTGTGTCACGATCGCAGGATGAAAAGAACATCGACAAATACCGTATTCACTGGAAAAAAGTTTTCGCAAAAGAAGTTGCTGCCGTACGTGATGCGTTCGCACAGTACAAAGATCGAAGCGGTGATGGTGGAACTCCTTCTAAAGGAGTTGGCTCGATGGTTGAAGATTTAAAAGGTCTTGATCCTGCGAAGCGAGTCGCAATGGTCGACGGTAAAGCGCGTGTACCTCACATGTACGATAAGGTTGCTGATTTGGTTTACGATAGTAATTATCACTTGAACCAAAAGATTGTACTTGATCGTATTGAGGCTTACAGAAAAGTTGAAGACGCGAAACCAAAAACCGCGTTGACTGAAGATTTCTTCAACTACGAAGAACTTTCAACTCAGACCGACATGATTCTAGACGTTTTACGAACGATGACGGAATACTAATGAACTTTGCAAAGCTGGGCCTTACATTTTTAATTTCGACCGCGGTGGTAATCACTGCGGTGGCCCAGCCGACGCAAACGCCTGGTACGGATATACGGCGAACAAAGCCCGGCATTAGGCGCCCAGTCGTCGGAAAGGCGACTGAGGCCGTGGCGGCACCGTTGTATTCATTCTCGGGCGGATTGCAAGTGGTTCGAAGCAACAGTCTTTACGACTTAAAAAATGGTTCAAAGTATGAGGGAATGGATTATCTAACCGAGTTCGGGTTTGCTAGTCCGGCCGGTGCTTTTTCTACGAAGCTTTCGGTCACACAAGTTTTAAGTCCGATTGAAGAAGACTCTACGATCTTGAATGATTCAAACTTAACTTACGCATACACCGGAATAAAATTGAAAAACGATCCAGACCATTCGGTGATTGGTTTGACGCCCGCTTTGACGGCGATCATTCCACTATCAAAGAAGGCGAAGAATGTTGACCAATTGCAAACGGCCTTGATTGGTTCGATCACATTAGGATTTGCGGCTGGTAAAAATACGAATCTAACCGGATTAAGTTTAGGATTAACTTTATCAATCGGACAAAATTTTTATGAGCATGAAACAAATGTGAATGGGGTCATCTTAAACAAGAATTCTTCCAATCAAATTATTTCTCTCTCTTATGAGCTTGATCAATTCACTTTTAGCCTTGCATACGCTAATCAAGTTCGCGTTCCCTACGCAGGTGATGTGCGTAATGCGTATGAATTTTCTCAAGATATCGGGTACAAGTTTGCAAAAGACTGGGTTATCTCAATTGGGCATACGAATGCGGGTGCGGCTTTAAAACCAAACGGCTATGATTCAAACGTCTCAATTGTAAATGAAGATAACTCGATCGTTTACTTAGCGCTGTCTTACGGTTTCGGCGGATCATTTTAGCTTTAAGTAGCTATTTCTGCAAATAATCTAAGTAAAACCGAAGTTCGCCCATGCTTTCGCGAATATCATCTAAAGCACGATGTGAATTTTGTTTTTTATATTCAATGTTGAATTTATTATTACAAATTACTTTCCACGAACTAACGTCAACCATCCGGTAATGAAGACGCGCAGATAATTTTTTAAAATACTTATCAATGAATAAGCGATCTTGCATGATCGAATTTCCCGCCAGCATCGGGCGTTTTTTTAAATCTTTCTGTGATTCCGGAAAGTGTTTATTAATAATGTCGATTAATTTCATTTCGACCAATTCAGGGTCCATTCCGGTCGCTACTTTCGCGGTGAGGCCCGATTTTCCGTGATGCTCAGTATTCCAAGAATCCATGTTATCTAAAAAACTTTTCGGTTGTTTCACGACGGTTTCAAAACTATCAAGTTCGCGAAAATTCATATCCGTTACGATGCACGCAACTTCGATGATGACTTCTTTTTCTACTTCAAGACCTGACATTTCCATATCAAGCCATAATAAATTCTCTACTTTTTCGTAAGCCATCTTAAAACAACCTTTATGCGAATTACTTCGTCTGTTCTTTTGTTACTTTAAATTCTTCACCAGCAGTTGTGATCATTTTTTTTACTTCAGCGATATCAACTTTTTGATCTTTCTTCGCCGTCAACGTGACGGTGCCAGTTTGTTTTTTTAAATTTGTTAATTTAACTTCGCATTTTTCAGTCGTCGCTTTTATAGATTCGTTATCGCAAACGTTCTTAGAAATTCCGTGTTTGCAGCCCGAGCAGTGCATTCCTTCAACAGTTAAAGTTGTGGTCTCTGCAAAAGCAACCGTGCTTAAAAAAGTTAATGCGATCATTACGATTTTCATCATCATTCCTTTGTTCATGTTTTTGGATTGTCTGAAACGATAGGGTAGCAAGGCCAGAAGCCCCGGTCAGCTCTTTTCGTGCTTCAATTGTAAGCAAACACGACTTTCTAGTTGAAATTAACTGCTAACGGCCTTAACTTCTTTCCCACAAGTGTCTTCACTACGGAGAGGTAGTTAAGTTGGTTATAACGTCCGCCTGTCACGCGGAAGGCCGCGGGTTCGAGTCCCGTTCTCTCCGCCATTTTTCTAAATCAGTGACTTCACTGAACATAGAAAATGGTTTTCTCAAGTCATATTCAACACTTCCATTTTTAATCTTCGGGTTCGAGAGAACCAAATTCACCATTTCACGTTTTTCTTCTGTCGTCATATGTTGGAACAGCATAGGTGCTTGCTGAGCCAGTTCCATGAGTTTCATTCCGTGTTCGATATAACTGGTGTTGACCTCACGGAGACTCGCTAGCTTTGATTCAACGTCAGCCTGTTCATTCTTCCACTTAGTTGTAACCGTAGCCCAGTAGTCTTTGTCTATTTCTTCAGGTTCTCCTCCAAAGGTAGGGGCACCTGGAGTTTCTGTTAGCCGCAATAGGCTTTTACTCTTAGACGATAATTGTTAAAATTATGCATTCCGTAAGC
>JAYUOK010000095.1:0-2669 GCA_043760925.1 Bdellovibrio sp.
GCTCGGCCTTCAACGGATCAACAGCTAACAAAAGTCCGCCGCTCGTCTGCGGGTCAAATAACAGATTCTGTTCAATTGGGGTTAAAGTTCCAAATTCTATTTCAGTAGATACGTAGTCTTTGTTAGATCGATGAGCTTTCGTCAAAAAGCCGGCTTCAAGAAAATTTAATGTTCTTGAAAATCTTGGTATTTTGGAAAACTGAAGATGAATTGATTTCTGACTAGCACGAGCCATCTGTAAAGCGTGGCCAAGTAGACCAAAACCCGTGACGTCCGTCGCCGCATGAATTGCTGCTAATTCGTTTTCGTTTAGTAAATGAAGAACTGAATTCAGCTGCGCCATTGATTTCAGTTCATCTGCTATTTCGGCCTCTGTCACTTCGCTACGTTTTAGCGCTGCAGTCGCCGTACCCGTTCCCAAAGCCTTAGTTAAAATTAAAACATCGCCGCTTTTAGCTTTTGCATTGGACCAAACTTTTTGCGGATGTACATAGCCAGTTACTGAAAGCCCAAATTTCAAAGTATCGTCGTCGATGGAATGACCACCCACGAAACATGCGCCGGCTTCAGCAATCTTATCACTTGCACCTTGCAACACATCTGCAATGGTTTTTTGTGACATTGTCGTTAACGGAAACGCCAACACAGCCATTGCTGTCGTGGGCTTTCCGCCCATTGCATACACATCACTTAGTGCGTTTGCTGCTGCTATTTGACCAAATAAATAGGGCGTATCTACGATGGGAGTAAAAAAATCTAAGGTTTGCACCAAGGCAAGCTCTTCGTTGATTTTAATAATTGCAGCGTCGTCCATTAACGAGCCATCGATCAAAACATCAACAGAATTTTTTGGAAATTTGACTTGAGCTAAAATTTGCCGAAGTTCAAGAGCAGGTACTTTTGCAGCACAACCGCCTTTTTGGACTGTCTGAGTTAAGCGCGTATTTTCATTCATAAGCCTTTTTATTGCACAGATTGCGTAATTAAGGCAACCTCTACAACAATGCAATCTTTGAAATCATGGCTTCATGTTGTCTTCTTTGCCACTCTGTTGGGATTTTTTGTTCGACTGTTGTTTTTTATTCTTTTGGCCCCTACAGAATTGCTAACACTGTCATCACAGGCTCCGTACATCGAAATTGCGAAAGCATTTATTCTGGGGTTTCGCTTTGATCTAAGCGCCGTTTGTTATATCACGCTTTTGTTTTGGCTTGTTAGTCTTGCAGTTCCAAAAACCTATGCACTTTTTTTGTGGAAAATAATTTTAACGTACTGGTCATTTCTTTTACTGATCGATATTGGTTTTTTTTCGTTTTACAATGACCGCATGAATGTGTTGATGTTCGGCATTTTCGAAGACGACACCTGGGCGCTGCTAAAAACATTCTGGAAAAATTATCCAGTACTGCCGATTTTATTTTTAACTTTTTTGTTTTATGTTTTTTTCAGTTATCTGATTAAAAAAAACTTCGCCGGCAGCAGTCGTTCTAATATCACCAGCACTCTGAAAAATAAACTTTTAGTGGTCGTTACCCGTGTTTTGGTGCTTATTCTACTTTTTATTGGTGCTCGGGGTACCTTTGGTTTATTTCCACTCGGTGATCATGATACGGTCGTATCCAGCGTGCCCTTTTTGAATACTTTAAGTTACGGAACAGCGCACGCCTTTACCCGTGCCATTCGTTTGAAGCGCGAACAAATCAAAATGGGCACGTCCACTTGGTTTGCCAATCTTAAAGAATTTGGCTACTTGGGTTTAGAAGACCAAGCTTTCGCAGATTATTTCGAAAAACCAATTGCAGCCGGAGAAAACCGTTTTTCCAAAATGAATTTTTCGACATCACTTAACTTAAAGCATGCGGTGAAGCCTCACGTTGTACTTATTGTTATGGAAAGTTGGGGACAGTATGGTTTGCAATTTGACCAAACCTCGTTTGATCTTGTCGGGAAAATGAAATCTTATTTTGCAAAAGGTCTTATAAATACTCAGTTTTTGTCGACGACTCAGGCCACCACGGGTTCTCTCAGCTGTTTACTGGCTGGCCTTCCGCACAGAACGATTAGCCCTTTTTTAACCGAAAGTGATTATTTACAGACGCAGTTTTCGACGTCGCCCGCTTTGGTTTACCGAACTCAGGGGTACCAAACTCGTTTTATTTATGGAGGAAATCCCGGCTGGAGAGACATGAATAAATTTGCGCTGGCTCAGGGTTATCAAGAAGTCTTGGGCGAAGTGGATATTGAAAAAAAACTTGCTGCGAACAACTCGGCAGTTCAAGAACGGCATGACTGGGGATTGTACGACGAAGACGTATTTAAATATGTAAAACTATTGCTCGAAGAAGCAACTTCCCCGCAGATGCTGGTGGTCATGACAACGACGAATCATCCTCCCTACGAATTACCAAGTCATTCCAAATATCCGCAGCTGATAATCGACTCTTTCCCCGAGAAAGAAAAACTTTTAGATAAAAAATTAGCAGAAAAAAGGTTTCATGCCTTTCGCTATTCATCGGATGCATTGGCCGATTTTTTGGGCGAGTTCGATAATGATTCGAAATTAAAAGAAAAAACACTGATAGCTGTGACTGCTGACCATACATTCTGGGTAAAAAACTTTTCAAACTCAGAGACTTTCATGAAATCGGCCGTGCCGTTTTACATATCTT
>JAYUOK010000096.1:0-2655 GCA_043760925.1 Bdellovibrio sp.
TATCAAAATTTGCTGTTTCTGAATTGCTGCAGTATGAAACAAAAGACCAAGTTAAAATTCCTATGTTCGTTCGGTTTCCAGAAAATTGCAAAATGACAGCCCAGAAAAAAACAACAGATTGTCCGGTGGTGGTTCATTTTCACGGTGGTCCCGAAGGACAAAGCCAACCCGGCTTTAGCACCATGGCACAAGCTTTTGTAAACGAAGGTTTCATTTTCGTTGAACCCAATGTTCGCGGCAGTGACGGTTACGGTAAAAAGTGGATCGATCTCGATAATGGACCACTTCGTGAAAATGTTGTGGGCGATATTGAAGACGCGTCCATCTGGATTAAAAAGAATTGGAAAAAAACAAACGGCGAGTCCCCATCAGTTGGCGTCATGGGTTGGAGTTACGGCGGTTATTCAACGCTTTTGGCAATGACCCGATTCGCAGGAGCTTTTGAGGCCGGCGTGGCTTTGGTTGGAATGAGTAATTTGGTTTCGTTTCTAAACAATACGGCACCATACCGCAGAGCTTTGCGAATTTCTGAATATGGTGATCCTGAAAAAGACAAAGAAGCCCTGATGAAACTGTCGCCGATTTCGTACGTGAGTAACGTCAAGTCTCCGCTGATGATCATTCAAGGAGCCAACGACCCACGTGTCCCAGTCGGTGAGGCCGTGCAAGTGCAAAAAGTCTTGGATAAGAAAAATATACCCAGTCAGCTTATTGTTTTTGCCGATGAAGGACACGGTTCTAGTAAGAAAGAAAATCAAATTTTAGAAATCGGAAATATGATCGAGTTTTTTAAAAAACACTTGATCAAATAATTTTTTATGATTACTCGACTTCAGGTGCAACGCTGGGACATAAATCTTGATTTTTTTTGATGAATAACTTGTGCTGTTTTATTTCATCCATGGAGATTTTTAAATTTTGCATGTTACAGCTTTCTTCAAAAATTATTTTCTTAATGGCGCTGGCCTCAGTCAGCGACATTTCCAGATTCCACAGCGATTTCACTTTCAGCCAATTTTTAATGTAAGTGCAGCGGTATTTTTTATTTGATGGTATGTAGCCAGCCGGAGAATCATCGCGTTTTTTTGCGTTTTCATTGTTGTCGATGGGCTTTAGATGATAGTCTGAACCCAAATAGTTTGCGTACAGGCATCGTTTTTTATAAGGCCAGCTATGGGCACCCGAGACATAAGCATTTTTTAGTGGGACAAGATGGTCCACCTGAACTTCGACCATTGCATCCGTCAGTATTGTTTTTGTGTAGGGGTCCAGCCATTTGCCTGTGGCTACGTTGCAGCGGTCGTCAGATTTAAATACAACCGGCACTACGGAATCACGAATTAAAACTTTCGCGCGCGTGTTGTAGCAGCCTTTATCGTCTCGGTCGTTAATCCAACGACCGAAGTGATGAATGCGATTGTAAGAAATAACTTCTTTTTCTTGCGGACGGTTCAGGTAAATCCAATTGATCAAAGATTTGCTTTTTAATTTAGAATTCAAAATGTCGATGCGAACAAAATTTTTCTCGATGGTTTCGGGTTCTGTGTTTGTTATTGCGGGCTGTGCTGCAGATGCAAAACTTGTGAAGCCCTGCCAAAAAAATAAAAAAACGAAGCTCAAAAATAATTTCACAAAAATCCCCTCAGACTCAAATAACATACTGGGATCAATTTTAATTTCCAATTAAATGTGGCGGAGCGCACAAAATTTAAGATCTTGTTTTTGGGGATGTGAAATAATTCAGCATTTCTGTTACTTTTGTGACAATTTATGCCATTAAAAAATCAAACGATTGATTTAATTTCAATGACAGAGGCTTCTGCAAGTTCTAGGTTCAACCTTCGAGGTTTATTTCAGCATGGCCGAAGTCCAACAAGATTCAAGACATTGCATCCTTTCTGTAGCGGCAAAACTGTTCGCAAAGTTAGGTCTAGATAAATGCAGCACCCGCGAAATTGCCAAAGTTTCGAACTCAAATATTTCTTCAATTTCTTACTATTTCGGCGGCAAGGAAGGCCTTTACCGCGAAGTGATGCGAAGCTGTGCTCTAGAAATTAGCGAGCATGTGCTTGGGCGCGCGGGAACTCTTAAAGATCAGCCCATGACTGAAAAACTTTTTCGACAAGAAGTTGAAGCTGTTGTTGAATCCATCATATATTTTCGGACAAAGTACCCAGAAGTTTCTCAAATATTTGCTCGTGAAAAATTAATGAAATTGCAGCATTCAAAAGAAATACATCAAGAAATTTTCTATCCGTTAGTGCAAAGTTTTATTGAAACTATACAGCAGGCACAAAAAGCTGGCATCGTCCGAAAAGATATAAATCCTGCCTTATTTTTCTCGCTGATGTCGGAAGGTATTTGGGGATTTTTTGAAATACAAGATTGTCCAACACCTATGGCAAAAGAATTCTCGGCGCTCGCAAAAGATTCGGTGAAACTAAAAAGTCAAATTGCAAAAATATTTATTGAAGGGGCTATGACATGAATCCAAATTTTAAAAACTTTATATTGCTTACGGTATTTCTTGCAGGTTCGGCACGCGCGATGGACCTAACCGAATATATGCAGGTCGTAAAAAAGAACAATAAAATTTTTCAGGGACTTAATTCTTCCCTGGATGCTAGTCGTGATAAGCTTGTAAGTGGCGATGCT
>JAYUOK010000097.1:0-2647 GCA_043760925.1 Bdellovibrio sp.
AAGTACTAACCCCACAAGAATTTGATTGTCATGGGAATCGTCAGCCAACAGCACGTGAATGCCGAAAAGCGGTTGAATCTTTTCATCTTTCATTTTTAGAGTATCGTCTTTAATTTTAACTTTTGTCGGAACTGGCTTCGGAATAGAGGCAACGAATGTGAATCCAAAAGTACAACCAGTAAGGGATGTTTGATTAGCCTCAATGAAAATATCCCCGCCAAGTGCGTTGGCCAGGCGTTTAGATAAAGTAAGACCTAAGCCCGTCCCGCCGTATTTTCTGGTTGTGCTGTTATCCGCTTGCATGAAAGGCTGAAAAAGACGTTCTTTCTGTTCATTCGTTAAACCGACACCGGTATCTTTCACCAAAATATTAAATAGAGTTTTTTCGCCCGTGGTTTCATCGGCACGAACCTCAATGGTCACGCCACCATTTGCTGTGAACTTCACGGCATTACCGACTATATTTAATAAAATCTGCCGAATACGCATTGGGTCTGAAAAAACTCGATCGGGTATTTTTCTATCGAGATGGGCGCGAAGATATATATTTTTAAAACGAGTGCTTTCTCGAAAAACATCCACAACATCATCGATCAGGTCAAAAAGAGAAAAGTCCATCTTTTCTACGTCGAGTTTGCCGGATTCGACTTTCGCCAAATCGAGAATGTCATCAATGATTTTTGCCAAAGCTTTTCCATTTCGAGAAATCGTATCAAGAAATTGGCTACGCTCTTCCAAAGACAATTCGCTATCTTTTAGCAGATCCGTGAAACCCAGTATCGCACCCAATGGCGTACGTATTTCATGAGACATGTTCGCAAGAAAAGAAGACTTCGTTTGGTTTGCCTTTTCGGCGTCGCTTTTTGCAACCTGAAGTTGCATGCGACCGACGACTCGGTCCGTGACGTCAACAGCATGATTGTAAACGCCATAAGGTTTTCCATTCGGATCATCAACTCGGACATAAGTAAAATCGAAATATCTATCTTCCAGTGGACCATCTTTTTTTCGAATAATTTTAACTAACATTTCACGTCCAACAACTGGTTCGCCAGTTTCAAACACCTTCTTTAACATATCATTAAATGGCTGATCTTTCATTTCGGGTAAGGCGTCAAGAAACGACTTACCTAGAAAGTCACGCCCCTCGAACATGGATAGGTAATTCAAATTTACTTTTTCAAATATTAACTCTGAGCCCTGCCATAGGGACATAGCAGCTGGTGATTCCTTGAAAATGGTCTCAAGCTTATGCGTTTCAAATTCAAGTTGGAATTGAATGGACTTACGCGCGGTAATATCGATTGAAGTCCCATGAAAACGAATCGGAGTGCCCTCGGCGGAATAATCTATAACTCCTTGAGCCTCAATCCAGATTATTCGACCATCTGGCCGCACCACGCGGTACTCGGCAAAATAAGAACATCGATCCTTCATAGATTTTTCAATCAGCTGTCTGATCTTTTCCTGGTCGTCAGCGTGAACTCTGGAGAATAATTCTTCAAAAGAACAATTAAATTCGACCCCCCAGTCATTTCGCATCTGATCACTAAAGGTGATTGAATTTTTTTGAATATCCCAATCGTAAAATCCAACTTTAGCGACTCGAACTGCGTTGGAAAGCAGTTCTTGATTTTTTAAAAGAAGCGCGTCACCTTCTTGCAATTTTATTCGCGTGATGACTTGATCTGTGACATCGGCAATTACTGCCACAATTCCTGTTATTATCCCTAAACGATCACGGAGCGGTTGATAAACGAAATTAAGGTGAAACTTTCTCATTTTTCCATCCGGTTGAAGAAGATCAATCGGCATTTCCGTTCCAATGTAGGCCTCTCCGGTTTGATAAACATGATCCAACAATTTATCAAAACCCTGATCGACAGCTTCAGGAACAGCCGCACGAACCGATTTACCTATAAGATCTTTTCGTCCTCCAAAAAACTGAGACACGTAGGCTGGGTTTGCCATCGAAAATATATGATCAGGTCCTTCGAGCACGGCCACAGCACCGGGAGTTTGCGCAAACACTTCTGAAAGCCTTGCACGTTCGTGCTCAGTGATTTGCTGGTTTTCTTGCTGCTGATTTTTCTGATTCTTAAGTTGAATCTCGGCGTACCGTGCTGCGGCCTTTCTTATTCCCTGATCTATGAATTCGTGAATGAGTTTGCGGACCTCAACACTTAAAGCGGCTTCAGCTTCTAGGGTCGCTATTAAAGTCGTTCGAAGTATCTGATATTCATGAATAAGTTGATCAAGATTGTAAGCACTCAAATCGGATCGTTCTTCGCCATGTTCGCGCGCGACTTTGGAATTTTCTTCGTCGTCGGTTTTGAAGTCAGGGCTTATGGTTAAAATCAATTGATCTATGAATTTGGGAATATCATTTAAAAAAGCAGGGCGGCTTTGAAGTTGTGCTGCAATTACCTTTTCACGGCATTGCGACTCCCAAACTTGAAGGATATTCATTTTGACACGAAAAAGAAGGTTAGCCGCATCGGATGGGCTCAACCCTTCAGTGATGGAGTCCCGCTCAAAATTCACGTTGGACCCCTTAGACATTTAAACCTCGATTAGCGAATAGATTACTCACAGATTATTATTGAAATCAACAGTTAGCCAGCATTACACCAGTTAGGATGACTGT
>JAYUOK010000098.1:0-2646 GCA_043760925.1 Bdellovibrio sp.
ATGAATATCATAGAGACCGATGGTTCCAAAAAAGAGAGACAGCTGTTAATAAAACGAAAATTTTCGGACAAGAAAAATTTTGTCTTGGTAAAAATTCAAAAACCAGTCGATCAAAAAGGGGCTGGCTTACTAACTGTTATCGAAAAGGATTCCGAACAACATTCTCAGCATCAATGGCTTTACTTGCCAAGTTCTAAACAAGTTCGCCGCTTTGTTTCAAAAAACAAACAAGAGGGCGTCATGGGCTCAGAACTTAGCCCCCAGGATTTAGACTTATCAACAGTGCAGTCGTCGGAAGCTCAACTTTTAAAAAAAATGAAAGTTGGCTTAGTTGATGTCGCTTTGATTGAAGTGAAATCTAAGTCCAACAAAACCGATTACAGCAAAGCCGTTCTTTGGATGGATCAAAAGCAGTTTCTTCCGCTGCGCATTGAATACTTTGGCTTAAAAGGGGTTGTTATAAAGCGCATCGATTTCCAAAATTACAAAGCCTTTGGCGGTGTATTTAGGGCCCAAAAAATTATAATAAAAAATCTTGAAAATAAAAGAGGCACCGACTTGCTGTTATCGCAGGTGAAGGTCAATTCTGGCCTATCCGACAGCGAATTCACTCAACGCGCCCTCTCGAAAGACTAATCACTTGTTGATCCGATAAGACATCGCTAGAATTCATACTCTTAGAACACCAGCGTTTCGGGAGTCAAATGATGCGTATTTATATCAGTGATTTAAAAGACCATGTAGGCCAAACGATCGAGCTTAAAGGATGGGCCTACCAAACTAGATCTTCAGGCAAAGTTAAATTTTTAGAACTGCGCGATGGCACCGGGATGATTTCGTGTGTTTTTTTTGCAGCTGACTGCGGTCCCGAAGTTTTTACCAACTTTGATCAGTTGACTCAAGAATGTTCATTGAAAATAACTGGCACAATAAGACAACATCCAAAGCAACAAAATGTTTTCGAGATGGGTGTAAAAAATTTCGAAATTATTGGTAAGTCTGAAAATTATCCTATTTCACCAAAAGAGCATGGAACTGATTTTTTGATGGAAAATCGGCACTTATGGATTCGGTCTAAGCGACAGCATGCCATCTTACGTGTTCGCCATGAAATTATTTCGGCGATTCGTGACTTCTTTGATGGTCGCGGCTTCACTTTAACGGATGCGCCGATATTTACGCCAGCAGCCTGCGAAGGGACATCCAACTTATTTGAAACAAAATTTTTCGATGAAAAAATGTATTTATCGCAGTCGGGTCAGCTTTATATGGAGGCCACTGCTAGAGCTTTTGGAAAAGTTTATTGTTTCGGTCCGACCTTTCGCGCTGAAAAGTCAAAAACACGCAGACACTTGATTGAATTTTGGATGATCGAGCCTGAGGTCGCTTTTAACGACATGTACGACAACATGGATTTAGCTGAAGAATTTACTGAATATATTGTCCAGCGTGTATTAAAGAATCGTGCTGAAGAATTGAAAGTTTTAGAACGCGATATTTCTAAGTTAGAAGTTATCAAAGGAAAATTCCCACGACTTCATTACAAAGAGGCCGTTGAGATTATTAAAAAACAAAATCCTGAATTCGTTATGGGCGACGATTTTGGTGCGCCTGACGAAACAATTATTTCTTCACAATTTGATAAGCCCGTTTTCGTACATCATTATCCGCAAGCCATAAAAGCCTTCTATATGAAAGAAGATCCGAATGACAAAGGTTTTGCGATGGGCTGCGATATGCTGGCCACCGAGGGTTACGGCGAAGTTATCGGTGGCGGTCAGCGGGAAGAAAGCGTTGAAACGCTGATTCAAAGAATCAAAGAGCATAAATTGGATCAAAAAGATTTTGAATGGTATTTAGATATTCGCCGTTACGGAAGTGTTCCAAGTTCAGGGTTTGGACTTGGCCTA
Organism: Bdellovibrio sp.; assembly: GCA_043760925.1. GTDB lineage: Bacteria > Bdellovibrionota > Bdellovibrionia > Bdellovibrionales > Bdellovibrionaceae > Pseudobdellovibrio. The sequence goes on from JAYUOK010000098.1 coordinate 1,911, forward strand.
GAGCGCGCTGTGACTTGGATTTGTGGATTGCCGCACGTTCGTGAAACCGGCGCATTCCCGCGTTTATATGGCAGAGCTTATCCCTAAACAGGAGTTTTCATGACTGAAATGATGCAGAAAAAAATTGATGAATTAGAAAAAAGAAATGATAGCGCCTTATCTGGAGGCGGCCCAGAAAAATTAGCTAAGCATAAAAAAGGCGGAAGACTTTCTGCCAGAGAACGCGTTGATGTTTTGTTAGATCCTGGAAGTTTTGTAGAAATGGATCGCTTCGTAACCCATCGGTGCACCAATTTTGGAATGGAAAAAAGTAAGCCCCTGGGTGACGGTATCATTACAGGTTACGGTCGTATCAACGGAAAATTAGTTTACGTGTCGTCGCAAGATTTCACGGTGACCGGTGGTTCGATGTCGCGCACGCAAGCAAATAAAATCTGTAAAGTGATGGATCTGGCTTTGAAAAATGGAGCTCCATTTATTTCTATCAACGATTCTGGGGGAGCGCGCATTCAAGAGGGTATTGAATCCCTTGGCGGCTACGCTGATATTTTTTCAAGAAATGTTTTGGCGTCTGGCGTGATTCCGCAGATTACAGCTATCATGGGCCCCTGCGCTGGCGGTGCCGTTTATTCTCCATCAATTACCGATTTTGTTTTCATGGTTGAAAATACCAGTTACATGTTCGTCACAGGTCCTGAAGTTATTAAAGCTGTAACACACGAAGAGGTTACAAAAG
>JAYUOK010000099.1:0-2636 GCA_043760925.1 Bdellovibrio sp.
CTGCAGTTGTTTCAAAAATTTTTGAAATTCTAAAATTTCTTGCGGGGCTAAGACTGCAGTGGGTTCATCAAAAATAATTATTTCGGGGTCAGCCAGCAAGGATTTGATAATTTCAATGCGTTGGTGATCGCCAACAGATAATTGTGAAATTTTAGCCTGCAGGTTCACGGACCATTTAAATTTTTCAGCAAAAGTTTGAACCTTTTTAAGTAAATCCTTTGTATTAACTCTAGAAAAAATTTTTGCAGCCGATTCATTTAAAATTAAATGATCTAGAACAGTTAAATTTTCAGCCAGTAAAAAGTGCTGCTGAACAAACCCAATTCGCGCAAGAAAAGCATCTTTTGCAGTCATGGGTTTATAGATTTTATCGCGCAGAAACAGTTTGCCAGAGGTCGGTTGTTCTAGCCCACCCAAAATTTTCATCAACGTTGATTTGCCGGCACCGTTTTCTCCGACCAAAGCATGAATGGTATTTTTTTGAACTTGAAACGAAATACCACGGCAAGCTTGAACATCACCATAAGATTTTGAAATGTTGCGAAAATCAATTTGAGTCATCAATAATCTTATTTGGTTTTGTAATAATCAGGCACAGCAATTTTCCCTGAAATAATTTTCTTTTTAATTTCAATCAGTTTTTCTAATTCAACCGAACTCCAAAGTTTGTCGTTGTTTGCATCGATGGCCCAGTCGATGCCTGAATCCTTTAGGCCAAAGCGAACAATACCAGCTTGAAATTTCTTTTCAGCAACTGATTTTATAGTTTCAAAAACGGCAACATCAACGCGTTTTAACATGCTGGTCAAAACGACTCCGGGCTTTATTCCGTTTTGGTTTGAATCAACGCCGATAGCAAAAACTTTCTTTTCGGCAGCTGCATCGAAAAGTCCAGCACCCGAAGCGCCAGCTGCGTGAAACAAGACATCTGCTTTTTGTCCGATTTGCGACAAGGCCATCTCTTTTGCTTTCGCGGGATTGTTCCAGGCTTCACCGGTGACACCGATGTAGTTGTTCAAAATATTGATTTTTGGATTAATAAATTTTGCACCGGCTTCATAACCTTTTTGAAAACGGCGAATTAACGGAATGTCCATACCGCCGATAAAGCCAATCGTATTGGTTTTTGATTTCATTGCAGCCATGGCGCCCATCATGAAAGATCCTTCGTGCTCTTCGAACAGCAGTGATCGCACATTGGGTGCAGTTACTTCTCCGTCGACGATTGCAAATTGAATCTGTGGAAATAAGGCAGCAACTTTTTTAACGGCGTCTGTCTGAGCAAAACCGATACCTATGACAAGGTCATATTTTTTCTGAGCAAAATGACGGTGTAAGGTTTCTAGTGAATTATTATCGGTGGCTTCGACATATTTTAATTCGATGCCTAAATCTTTTTCTGCTTTTTTGGCGCCCAGATAAGCAGACGTATTGAAAGATTTGTCGTCTTTGCCGCCTTTGTCTAAAACAAGCCCAATTTTTAAAGCAGCAAAGCCGGAAGCCGGAGCAAAGATGGCTGCTAGCGTAAAAAAAGAAATTATGCATTTTGAAGAAAATAAAATTTTCATTGGGGCGTTTCTCCTGATTCGACTGAAAAAATTAAGCAGTAAGTCATTGAATCTATTAAGATTATTTAATTTCTACTTTTTATGTTCAGGTTCATTTTGAGTCAAGATAAATTCTGTCTATGAGTGGTAACGAAGTTTGGTTTATCCATTGTAAACACCCAGATTGTTCAGTAAAGTGTGAACATAGGTGGAGCTTACGGAAACATACCTCTCACAAACGAGCCCGCCTACGGATAGGCCTATCCAACCAAGAAAGGTATAAATATGTCGAACTCAACAGAGACTGTGAAATTAGCAGCAGGAAATAACTTCGAGATCGAAGATTCAGAATCAAGTAACCCCAACCGATTTCCACTTCAGGAGCTTCCTTACGAGGTGATCTCGTTTGAAGAAGGAGAAACGTTGTTCAAAGAAGGCGACGCTCCGAAAGGACTTTACCTAATGAAGTCCGGATGTGTGAAGCTTTTCGTGCATCGGGATCGCAACCGAGGTCGCACCACTTCGCCGGAATACGTCACGAAGTTGGTTTCGCCGGGCGAAGTTTTCGGCTACAAATCTTTAGTTTTCGGTCAGCCGAATCAGGCGTTTGCCAAAGCCGTGCGAAAAACGACCGTGTGGATTTACGCGCGCGAATCAGTCATGAAGCTTATGTCCGTCAGCCATCCGATTGTGAAAGCGGTTTTAGAGCAAGCCGTTTCAGACATAAAATCTTATGAAATTACCAGCCAGTTGCATTATTTGGCTTCAGTCCAAGAGCGTATCGCTTACCAGTTGGTCGTCTTGAGTGACCGGTTCGGAGTGCCTTCACCGCGCGGCGGAACATCTTTGAATTTGAAATTAACTCGTAACGAGTTTGCGCAGTTGGCCAGTACAATTAATGAATCGTTGTCGCGGCATCTGACAGAATTTAAGGCCGAAGGTCTGATCGATTTAAACGGTAAGGAAATCATTATTTTGGACCGTGACGGTCTGGCCGCTAAGTCAGGTAACTTCTAAAAAGATGTTAGACATTTCTTAATCCGCTCGCGTATATCATAGAGCTTAAGCCGGTGCGGATTGAGGAGTTTT
>JAYUOK010000100.1:0-2620 GCA_043760925.1 Bdellovibrio sp.
ATTTATAAACCTTACAATATATTGGCCGACACGATTATCCGCATCCTGAAAAAAAATGTTGATCGGGTCAATTCGCAGCTTCCGGTAATTGTGATCGGCGATTATCATTTTATTTTCAGTGTGGTTACCAAATTGGCGCTCAGTGGTTTTGTTGAAATAATAGTGGCGCCGATAAATTCAGACGCAAGCGAACTTAAAAATCTGGAAGTCGGAATTAAATCGTTTGTCTTTAATCTGAAAATGAAAATAGTTGCAATCGATGACATTACGTCCGCTGATCAGAATGCATTTCTGATGATTTCTAATTTTCCTAAAGAAAAAAATGAGTTTGCGTACGATCTTCTGATTTATTTTAATTATCTTTCTGAGGGTGCGGTTTTTATAGATTGCAATTCAATTAATGATGCAAGTCTGGTGGAAGAGGCAAAGAAAGCCGAGATTTTCGTAATTGATGAAGTTGAGGTGCTCGAGCATAAATATGAATACCTGAAAGAATTATTGAAAATCTCACCCTAAGTCTAGTTACAAAAAACGTCACACTAACTAAAATAAATACATGCTACCGAGTAAGCTGGCCGAAATTTTAGTAAAACAAGGTATGTTACGGCCCGATCAACTGCAATCTGCGTTGACCGAAATTCAACGGACTAAGAACCGGCTGGGGCCAACTCTGGTTGCGATGGGAATGCTTAAAGATACCCAGATCCTGCGGGCCCTTGAAAAGCAATTTGTGTTGCCGGGGGTAGACGTTTCGCAGTTCGATATTGATCAGGCGATTACCACATTGGTCAACCGGGATTTCTGCGAAAAACATTGTATTATTCCGCTTTCAAAAGCCGGCACCACGCTGGTGGTGGCCTTTGCAGACCCCAGCAATCTTCAGGTTCGTGATGATTTACGCTATTTAACCAAATGTAAAGTGCAGCCGGTTGTCGCAACAGAGTCGACGATCATGCAGGCAATTTCCAAATATTATTCGTTATCCACAAAGGATCTCGTTGCAAAAGGCGACGAAGCCGAAAATGAAATAAATGTTTTAACAAAAAACACCACGGTCGATGTTGGCAGCAGTGCCTTGGATGATGCGCCGGTGGTCAAATTCGTCAATGGAATATTGCTGGAGTCCATCCGGCGCAGAGCTTCCGACATTCATTTTGAAATCTACGAAAAACGTTACCGCGTCCGCTTTCGCATCGACGGAAACCTGATCGAAGCCGCATCACCTCCGGCCTCTTCCGGTCCGGCGATCAGTTCGCGGATCAAAATTATTTCAAAAATGGATATCGCCGAAAAACGTAAACCCCAGGATGGCCGTTTGAAAATCATCCTGAACCGCGAGAACCGCGAAATGGATTTTCGCGTGAGCTCGGTGCCGACCATGTGGGGCGAAAAAATAGTTATGCGTCTTCTCGATAAATCCAACCTTCAGCTCGACATGACGAAGCTGGGCTTTGAAGAGGACGACCTCAGAATGTTCAAAGACATGATTAATCAGCCGCAAGGCATGGTGTTGATCACGGGCCCGACCGGTTCGGGTAAAACCACCACGATTTACTCCGCACTTTCGGAACTGAATAAAATTGATGTGAACATCAGTACAGCGGAAGACCCTATCGAGTTTAATTTAGAGGGTATCAATCAGGTTCAGATGAATTCTGATATTGATCTGAATTTCTCGACTGCCCTGCGGGCCTTTCTCCGGCAAGATCCGGACATTATCATGGTGGGAGAGATTCGCGATCTCGAAACGGCCGAAATTGCCTTCAAGGCGGCGTCTACGGGCCATATGGTCGTGAGTACTCTACATACGAACGATGCCCCCACAACTATAACCCGGCTTACCGAAATGGGCGTTCCGTCCTACCTGATTACGTCGACGCTGAATTTGGTGGTGGCACAGCGTCTTCTCGGAAAAAACTGTGAATCCTGCAAAGAGATCATCAAAGTTCCGGATTCGGCCCTGACTGCAATCGGTGTGGAAGTGGACGATATCCCGAATTATCAATTATGCAAGGGTAAGGGCTGTAATGCCTGCAATAACACGGGTATCAAAGGCCGTCTTGCTATTTACGAATTAATGCCAATCACTGAAAAAGTGAAAGATGCCATTCTTAACAAAGCCAGTTCGGTTGAGCTCAGAAATATTTGCCGTGCAGCCGGGCTTAAAACCCTGCGTCGGAGCGCGCTGCTTAAATTGGCCAGGGGCCTGACCACAATCGAAGAAGTGATTAATTCTTCAGTGAAGGATACATTATGATTGAAAATCTGCTCGATCAGACGGTATTCAAAAACGGCCACGAGGTCTCGTTTATTCTGGGTGATAAAATCCTGTCTAAATCAGGCCAGGACTGGAATGAAGTTAAAGGTGAGCCCTTGACCATCGGCGAGTGGGAAGACCTCAAAGATCTCTGTTTGGTCGGCAATGAAAAAGTGCAGCTTGAAACCAAGGGCTTCGTCGGCGGGCTTTTTGAATCCGAGAAACACAGCTGGAAATTCACCTTCATCGAAAAAAAAGACTGTTTCCGGGCGCACCTGAGCCTCGTTAAAGCGCAGGAGGAAACTCTTTCCCAGATTGAAAATCCGCTTTTCTGGGAAACCGTAAAAAAGGCCAAAGGCCTTT
>JAYUOK010000101.1:0-2602 GCA_043760925.1 Bdellovibrio sp.
GTTGTCAAACAAGTCGACATGTCATCGAAGAATCAACATTATCAGCAGCAGAGCATCGTCGAGCCATAGTCACTGTTTTTGGTGACGTTCGCCAAATTAGTCAAAATGGACGCGAACTGTTTTCTCATTATCACGATAAAAAATTTAACTTCATCGATGACCCGACAAAGGTCAGTGTTCGTTATTTTACGAAGACAAGCGTTCTTGGGGTGCGTAGACCCTTTGAAGTGATAGTGGAAGTGCGCCGTGAACGAAAAGATCCTGAAACAAAGCAATTCATTGATCAGGGGCTGGACGATGGTCTTAGTCAAAAGCGCCTCAACGAACTGCGCACTGTGCTTAACCAAAGTCGCGGGAACTCTCAGGAGTTTGACGTCGAGAACCCTTTCTAAGTATCCTATAGACTGTTAGTCTTTTTTGAAAAGCATAATCAATGATTGGTTAAAGCTTGCATATTCAAGGAGTGAATTTGCCATCGTTTTTCTCGGCTCTTACTATTGTGATTTCTATTTTGTTTTTATATTCCGCACGTTTGGAAAAAAGCAGAGTTGTCACGTTTGCAAAGCCATTGGTGATTACTCAGGCCAGAAAAACACCGGCATTTCATTTGTATCAACATGCCTTGGACAAAAATGCAGCACCTCTAGAAATGATAACGACAGCAACGACATACATGAGTACTGAAAGTCTAAAATTATCAATCAAGCCGGTAGTTATTTCAGAAATGGTTTTGGCACAACAGGAAATTGGCACTAAAAGCGATTTTGGATTCCAAATATCCGCTGTCGAAAAAGATGATTCGGAACGCATCGAAAACATCGTCAAATCTATTTCTCAGACTTCTGAACAACCAAGAAGTTCATCGGTAAAAAAATGGGGTACTATCCGGGGAAAGTTTGAAGTCAAAGATGGCGTTGGAGTTGTCGATCATGTCGTTGAGATCAAAAGAATTGAAGAGGGCCAAGTTCGAGAACTTGGCCGAATTGATTTGCAAGCGGGTTCTTACTCAATCGATATTGAAAATCCTCAGGGCACACTGATTGCTCAGATCAAAGATAAAAATGGAATACTAATCGGGGAAGATCAGCAAAAAATTATCAATCTGCAAAGTCAGGGAAATTATTTTGAAGGCCCGTTTATTCGCGTTGGTCGTCCACAAGGAATTGCTGCAAACACCGGAAACTTTGGTGGAAATTCTGCAAACAGCAAACCAGCCTACGGCGGAGGCTCGCCAACTAGAGACCTTGCAAACAACAGCAACGGAAGGTCTAACTCGACATCCAGAAAACAAGTTGGCCAGCAGTCTGCAGCAGCAGTACCAGCATTATCTCCGTCGAAAGAAACGTCATCCATTGTCGCATCACTTTTTTCGAAACAGTTGCAGTTAGAAAACCCAAAAGAGCAGTTTCAAAATATTTCAAGAAATTCTTCGACTATTTCAATTATTGAAGATCAAAAAAAGATTCATCAAAGTATGATTACCATTAGACAAGCAGGCGATGAAATTGAAATTCCCCTGTTTACTAAAAAATGGTTATCTGGTGCTTTGAATTACATTTCCGACCAGCTGAAAGTGGAATTCAAATCGAAAACAGCTCCGGTTTTGATTGGTCAAACCAGATTAAGTAATGCAGCCAGCGCGGGCGTCACGGTCGAAATTGAAAGTCAGCCCGGATTGAAAGCAATCTATCTGGATGAATATATGATTCCAAATTTAAAGTTAGAAAGCACATCTGAGAACGGATATTTCCTGTTTGTTGGGTTAGAGCCCGGCACCTACCCTGTGGTGGCCTTGAAAAATGGAACTGTAATTGGTCAGCAGCTTTTTATTGCTGAAGAAGGACATATTTCGTATCAACACATTGTTTCCTCAACGGCTGCGCGTTCCGTTTTATTCCGAACTTATGATGCCTTTTCTGGTGAACCCCAGGATAGCGACATTGTCATTCCAGATTACGCTGACATCGTCGAAACAGTTGCCGGCACTGCTTCGTACAGAACACACAACCAACTGGGGCTGTCTGATTTTATCGTCAGAGCCAAGCAAGATTTCATGCCCATCAATTACATTCAAGATTCCAGAAAAGATCACGTTCACATTCCTTTAATTCGTGAAAGCTGGCTTTCAAATTTGCAAAGCCAACAACAAATAAATGATCAGCCTGACACGGGAACAATCGTCGGATTCGTGCCTGATTTAGAAAAATTTGAACTTTTTTTAATTTCTGAAAGCTATGATCTGAAGCAAATAGTCTATTTTGATCGATCGGGAGAAGCTTCGAATACTCCCGTTAGTGGCGGTGGTTTTATTATGTTTAATGTTCCAGTCGGGGCGCAAGAAGTTTTGGTGCAAGAAGTTCCTAGCGGTAGAGTTTTTTCTCAGGTGCATGTTGTGAAATTAAATCAAACCAGCGTATCACATTTTAACGAATAAAATGTTCGATGACCGTTTTCTTGAAAAACTCTCCCCGTTGTTCGAAGTTTTTAAATTCATCAAAACTAGTACCGCCTGGACTCAGCAAAACAGTATCGCCACTTTTTGCGATGACTAAGCTGCAGTTGATGGCCTCTTTCAAATTTGAAAATACAGGGCCGTCACTTT